>CAXBNJ010000019.1:0-2592 GCA_963977125.1 uncultured Micavibrio sp. | reverse complement strand
TTCCTGATGCGGCGCTGGATTATCATTTCTCGTAAATATTCTGAATGGACCAGTTAAGATCGCCGCTGTGTTCGATCTCGCTCTTTTCCTTCCAGCCCATTTGCGTCTTGGCCCAAAATATAGCCGCCGACGTGTTCCCGTTTATGGCCTGGTTGAACAGCGTGCCGCCAATCTTAGCATTAGCCTTGATCTTTGCCGTCCGCAATTCTTCCTTAAAATGCTTCTTCAGCGTGTCCGCATCGATACCGTCGCGGACCACCATTGCAATCTGGTCGTGAGGAATACCAACGGCGCACATCTGCCCAACTAGCTTGCGCTCCGCGTCCGTTGGCTTGAACGCCGGTCGTCCACTGCGGCCCTTTTTGCCTGTCATGTCTTTATAGCTCCGAATAAAAAGGCTTTACACTTTAGTTTAACACTGTATATTGAGCCTTAGATTTAACATACGGAAGGATTATACCAATGATGACCCTTGAGCAATTTGAAAAGCATGTCTTTGATACCGCTAGTTATTTTACCGCTGTGCGATTTAAAACCAGAGGCCAATCCAAGCGAGTCGAGTTTCCCTCTTACCATAAGGCTATCCGATACGCCAAAACCTTTATTGACGGGCGAACTATGATATATGCCGTGAACGGCGATGGGCGCTCTGTTCATGTGGTTAATGTTGTTAATTCTTAGACCCTTTCCAGCTGTTTATATCTTAAGCATAATTTTTGAACGCTTTCAAAGGGTAGAACACCAAACTGTTTCTATACCCGCCCTCCTTGAGAGGAAATATAGGCGTGACGCCGTGGATATTTCTCCACGCCGGATAAACCAGAACAGAATTATTGCAGCTATCTACCGTGGCCCCATAATCTGGAACAGTAGTGTTCCCCCCCTTTGCATTCAACCGCTTGGTGATAATCACATTGACGCAGCCTTTCAGATTAGCCGTGTCCCGATGATACTGCGCTGCGATATTGAAATTTGATATAGAACTTGTAAACAGATTTCCAAACCGCCATTTTTTCGAAGCGTTTTCTTCTATGGTCTGTTTTTGCTTCAGATAAATATCTGGCGTGACCTGTTGAATTAGTTTTTCTGCCTCCAAGCAAGAAAGCATCATCGCTTTGATGAAAGTTTTCGCTGTTTTGACTTGATGAACACTAGATATAGTCGGGTAATTGCGCCGCATATGTGGTTTCGGTGGCACGGCCCCCAGAATCGTACTGTATTGCGTGACTAAATTTACACCGGCCCGCGCCCTTTCCAGTTTGTCTTTTTTGCTGCCTTGTGGCCCACGACTCATTTCCTGTTTTGGCACCCTTTCCGAAAGAAGCTCAGCATTAGCGATATTGATATACTTGTGCAATTTTTCGGGCAAATGGTTCATATAGAAACCGACTGCCTCACCTTCTTCATAAAATATGCTGTTTTCGACAAGGTTCGGCTCTATTTCCAAACATTCGTCGCCTATCTTTATGTTGTGACTAACCTTTTCAAGATCGACGCGTTTCATTTCACTGTTTTTCCGTTGTCTTTTGCGAATCTCTTGATATCTATTTTTGCGTCTATTCTACCTGACTTTTTTGTTAGTTTTGCATGTGGATTCCATTTCTCCACCAGTTTAATTGCCCATTGCGTATCAGATTTATTTTCATAATTCTCGCTCAGGCCGCCGCCGTTTGTGCCAACATCAGGAGATTCGTGAAAATATTTATTGAATCTTATGATACCGAAACCATTTTTGATCGTTTGCATAACGAAATCTCTATCTGCCTTCATCTCGAAGGTTTCATCAAATCGCCATGTCAAATTTTTAGTGTTCAACAATACACAAACGTCCGCAAATGTTTTATTGACAGAAATTTTTGTTTTTTCATGCCAAGCATGTTGTCTAAAATTTATGCCTATAATTTCAAACGGAAGGCCATTAGTCTTTTGAAGTATATCGTGCCAAATTTTTGCTCCTACTTTGTGGTTTTTACCATCATAGAATCCGAAACTTGAAACGTCATCATCGCACATTATGATCCATTGTTCATTTTCACTTCTAGCCCAATCTAAAATAAAATTTCTGACATAGGCAATCCCTCTATCATTGAACTTAATATCAATCACATTTGGCTGTGATTTATAATGCGAAAAATCCTGAGGTTCGACGAAATGATAGGTTTCTATATCTGCTGTTTTGAATAATTCATACGTTCTTGTGTCTGGTCTACCCTTTGAAGCTATACAGCAAATCATACCTTTTGCTTTTCTTCTTTAAGGAAATTAATCAGCATATATCCAATATAAGCCTCTTTATCTCGCCACCATTTGATTAGTTCTGCTGCTTCCTCGTAATGCTCCGCCTCAAATTCAATCTGAATGGCTTTTTTTACCCCCCCCTCCATTTCATCTAAGGTTCCATCTATTTCATTTTCATCATCCAAAATGGAATAGTCTATTTCGTCAAAATTTAGCTGCGATGGATGGAACCCGACAAGTTCTAAATCAAAACTTTGATCTGTCAAATCTTCCATTTCTAATTTCAGCAAATCCATATTCCACCCGGCGTTCTGCGGTAGCTGATTATCCGCCAGAACATAGGCCTGCTTCTGT
>CAXBNJ010000018.1:0-6444 GCA_963977125.1 uncultured Micavibrio sp. | reverse complement strand
TTTATTTTTGAGCGCATGCATGCACAATCCCAAACATATTCATATTTAGATGGCCTTAACCCAGTTCAGCGTGAAGCTGTCTCTGCTGTTGACGGCGCTGTTCTTGTCCTTGCGGGCGCAGGCACAGGGAAAACCCGCGTATTAACAACGCGCCTAGCCTATATCCTTGATAGTGGCGTTGCCTTCCCTGGTGAGATACTCGCCGTCACCTTTACCAATAAAGCCGCCCAAGAAATGCGCGAGCGCGTATCCATCATGCTTGGCGGCGTAGCCGTAGATGGTTGGTGGCTTGGAACCTTTCATGCGCTAAATGCGCGGATGCTTAGACGTCACGCGGATATCGTTGGGTTATCAAGCAACTTCTCTATCATTGATCAAGATGATCAAATCCGCTTGATTAAACAATTAATGATGACCCAGAATATTGATATTAAAAAATGGGTTCCTAAAGCCGCTTGCGCGATTATTGGCCGCTGGAAAGACCAAGCCCTAACGCCCGATCAAGTCTCCGTTGGTGATGCGGCTGAGTTTGCTGATGGTCGGCTTATTCAAATTTACCGCCAATATCAAAAACGCTTGATTGAAATAAACGCCTGTGATTTTGGCGATTTAATCCTGCATATGATTACCATCTTTAAAGATTCCGCCCATAATGATGTATTGGCCGAATATAATCGTCAATTCCGCTATATCATGGTTGATGAATATCAAGATACAAATGTCGCGCAATATTTATGGCTGCGTTTATTGGCGCAGGGCAATACAAATATTTGCTGCGTTGGTGATGATGATCAATCTATCTATGGCTGGCGCGGCGCTGAAGTTGGCAATATTTTAAAATTCGGGCAAGACTTCCCCGGCGCAAAGATTGTTCGGCTTGAACAAAATTATCGCTCAACAGGGCATATATTGGCGGCAGCGTCTGCTGTTATCGACAACAACCAAAACCGCCTTGGTAAAACCCTCTGGAGCGAGGGTGGCTCTGGCGAAAAAGTTGTGGCTTGCGGTTTATGGGATGGCTATGCCGAAGCGCGTTGGGTCGGTGAGAAAATTGAAGACTTGCAGCGTAAGGGTGACGCCCTTAACACCATGGCTATTTTGGTGCGTACAGGGTTTCAAATGCGTAATTTTGAAGAACGCCTAATCGCACTTGGCATTAATTATCGCGTTATTGGCGGTCCACGTTTTTATGAGCGCGCAGAGATACGTGACGCTTTGGCCTATTTGCGCGTAACCGCACAGCCTAACGACGACTTAGCGCTTGAGCGCATTATCAACGCCCCGAAACGCGGTATTGGTAAAGCAACGATTGAAATGCTCTATACCCATGCACGCGGCGTGGGGATCAGCCTATTTCAAGCCATTACAGATTTATGCGAAAGCGATGAATTACGCCCTAAAGTAAAAACCACTTTATATGAGCTTATCGGTAAGTTTTCAACATGGCGTGACCTAATTCCAAGCACATCGCACCATGAGCTCTGCGCCATGATTTTGGAAGAGTCAGGCTATAATGCGATGCTAAAAGCCGACAAAACGCCTGAAGCGCCCGGTCGCCTAGAAAACCTTAAAGAGCTTGTCGCTGGGATGGAAGAATATGACAGTCTTGAAGAGTTTTTAGAACATGTTGCCCTTGTTCTTGAAAATCGTGAAAAAGGTAATGGCAGTGATGCTGTCACTTTGATTACGCTGCATGGCGCGAAAGGCCTTGAATATAATAATGTCTTTTTACCGGGGTGGGAAGAAGGCTTGTTTCCTTCTCAGCGCTCAATGGATGAAACGGGATTAAAAGGCCTGGAAGAAGAACGCCGCTTGGCCTATGTCGGTCTAACCCGCGCGCGCCAACGTGCCTTTATTTCTTACGTTGCGAACCGCCACATGTATGGCCGGACAGTCAACTCAATCCCCTCACGTTTTGTCAGTGAACTGCCCGAAGACAGCACGACCAGTGAATCTGATATGGGTTTTGGTAAGCCACAGCGCAGTTCACATTGGGATAGCTCAGGCGAAGGTTCTAGCTATAGCGCCTCAACAAGCAGCAGTTATGGCGGCAATGTTTATGCGCGTCGCCGTAGCGCCACCAATAGCGCCCCAACCCAGAGCGGCTTAGCCGCCGCCCGTAAAGCGAACCTGCCCTCTTATCAACGCGGGCAAAGGGTTGTGCATCGAAGCTTTGGTGAAGGCGAAATCATATATATTGACGGTCAAAAACTTGATATATTATTTGATGATGGTCAGACGAAACGTGTTATGGCCAGTTTTATTGAGACTATTGATATTGGGTAATTAGAACCAACCAACAAAAGAAGATAAGCTATGAAACAGCAAAAAATCGCAACTATTTTTGGCGCCACTGGATTTATTGGACGATATATCACCCAAGAGCTCGCCGCGCAGGGTTATATAATCCGTGCTGCTAGCCGCACTCCCAATAAAGCTTATTTCTTAAAACCCTATGGTCAAATTGGCCAAATCGTTCCCTTTTCTTGCGATGACAGTAAAGCCAGCATTGAAAATGCCGTAACGGGCGCAGATCTTGTTGTGAATTGCGTCGGTATTTTATTCGAAAAGAAAAAAGGTGCATTCACCAAAGCCCATTGCGATCTCCCTGAGTTAATCGCAAAGTCATGCGCAAAAAAAGATATAAAACGTTTGGTACATATTTCTGCTTTGGCTTGTGACATTGGCACATCCAAATATGCGAAAAGCAAACTCGCCGGTGAGGTCAAACTACACAAAGCATTCCCTGACGCTGTTATTTTACGCCCAAGCGTCGTTTTTGGCGCTGAGGATCAATTCTTTAATATGTTCGCACGACTTGGGCGCGCCTTACCTGTTTTACCTTTAATTGGCGGCGGTAATACCAAGTTTCAACCAGTTAGCGTTATTGATATTGCCCGCGTCGTTCGCTGTATTGCGCGCGCGAACGTCAATGATTTCTCTCACTATTCCGGTAAAATTTTCGAACTTGGCGGGCCTGATGTCGTCTCCTTCAAAGACATATACGCATTGCTTAAACGTCATGCGAATATTAACTTTATCGCCGTAACGCTACCTTGGGGTATCGCCAAAGCGCAAGCGAGCATATTAAGCCTTATGCCCAAGCCGTTATTAACAACCGACCAAGTTGAAGCGCTTAAAACCGATAATGTCGTGAGTGCTCAGGCTAATGGCTTTCAACAGTTTAATATTACGCCCGCTTCTATGGATGCGATACTGCCTAATTATTTAGGGCAATATGCTTATAAGCCACAAAAGCAAGAAGCGGCTTAACCTCAGCTCACCTTGATAAACTTAGATCCATAGGGTTGAGTATCGCTGAAAACGATCCATATAAGAATCGATATAGCGTCAAGCATTGACCCCCTTGGGAATATGCGTTAAGTCATCTAAAGCGCGTTTTACTAACCTATAAGAAGAAAAACAAATGCACATGATACGTTTCACCTTTAAACTTTACAGCTTACTCGCCTTAACAGCCTGCCTATTGATTGCGTCCTCTGCTGCGCAAGCCAATCAAAGCACGGGCATTGCTGCCGTTGTGAATGACGAAGCGATTTCTTTTAATGAGCTTAGCGCTCGTTTGAAACTTGTCATGGAATCCTCAGGCATTGAAGACAAGCCTGAAACACGCCAACGCTTAGCTTTGCAAATTATTGGTGTACTCGTTGATGAAGCGATCAGACTGCAAGAAGCCAATAATTTGAAACTTGAGGTTTCTGACGACGAAATAAACCAAGGCATCGGCGCTTTAGCCGCGCAAAACAACATGCAGCCTGAACAGCTTTTAGAAATGTTCAAAGCGCGCGGCATTAAGATATCCACCTTGCAAAAACAAGTTAAGTCACAAATTGCTTGGACAAAAGTGGTTGGCCGCAAAGTCCGTCCACTGGTTGATGTAACGGAACGTGATGTGGAAGGCGAGCTGGGTCGCATGCGCGATTCAATCGGCAAGACACAATTCCTCGTTTCTGAAATTTTTCTACCTGTTGAGAAACAAGAAGAAGACAAAGACACACGCAAAACGGCCTTACGCATAAAACAAGAAGCAGCCTCTGACCCGAATAAATTCCCCAAATTGGCCAGTCAGTTCTCACGCGCGGCAGGCGCAGCCAAAGGCGGCGATATTGGTTGGATACAACAAGGTCAATTGCAAGACGCTATGAATGCCGCTTTAATGAACCTAAAATCCGGCGAAATCAGTCAGCCTGTACGCTCTTTAACGGGCTATCATATTTATTTCATGCGCAATAAAAAAGTCTTTGCTGAAAGCGACATTCCAACAGCAGATCAAGTCTTAGAGCGCCTAGGCTTAAAGCGTTTAGAGCGCTTACAATACCAGTATTTCATGGACTTAAAAGCCGCATCCTTTGTTGATATTCGTCTATGAGTGATTTAAAAGAAGTCATCCAAGCGCAACCCCCTCTTCGTGAGGTTATTGAAGCCTCTGGCCTGCGTGCCACCAAAGCGCTCGGACAGAATTTCCTTCTTGATCAAAACATCACAGATAAAATTATTCGCCACGCCCATGATGTATCGGGCAAGCAAAGCGGTGACCTATCAGGTTATCTTGTTTTTGAAATTGGTCCTGGCCCTGGCGGTCTGACACGCAGCATTTTAAAAGCAAACCCTGAAAAACTGATCGCGATTGAGTTTGATCAGCGCGCAATTGATGCGCTACAGCCTTTAAAATTAGCCGTTGGCGGTCGCCTTGAATTGCTGCATGGTGACGCGACGAAAATAGATTTAAAAGCCTTAAACCCTGATGGCCTGCCGGTTAAAATTATCGCCAATTTACCGTATAATGTCGCAACCCCTTTATTGGTTGGCTGGCTGCATGATATGTATCAGCATAATGCTTATGATGAAATGCTGCTCATGTTTCAAAAAGAAGTCGCGCAGCGTATTTGCGCAAAATGCGGCGATAAGCATTATGGCCGATTAGGCGTGTTATCGCAGTGGATTACCCGCTGCAAAATCGCCTTTGATTTACCGCCACAAGCCTTTACTCCGCCGCCAAAAGTCAAATCTGCCGTGGTTGGTTTCCGTCCCATAGACGTAGAAAAAGCGGATTTTAAGAGTTTTGAAAAACTCACAGCCGCCGCCTTTGGCCAACGCCGCAAAATGATTCGTCAAAGCTTAAAGCAATATATTGACTGCGTAGATGAGATCGGATTAGATTCAACATTACGCGCAGAAAACTTAAGCGTTGCTGATTTTATAAAGCTCGCACAAGCCCTCACTTAACGACCAAATATTTTGTCCAATTTAAATCTAAGCGCCACGGAGTTATAATGTTTTTTACTGATGATAAGAGTAAAGAAATGGAACCACCAAAAGATAAGCTATACTGGCAAGCGCTGCTGCGTGGTCAAATTTTGAGTACGACCACCCATAAACTGGTCAACTATATTACTTTAGCTGATCAAAAAGCCCAGATGATGATTATCATTAACTCAATTCTGATCCCCGTTATCCTGCCGTGGCTATCTAAGCCTATTTATGTCTGGCCTGCGGCTATAGCGATTGTCACCTCTCTTTTGGCGATGCTCTGTTCAATTTTATGCATTTACCCCAAAAGACGCCGCGGTATGAAGCCCGATGGCTCCTATAATTTACTGCATTTTTCTGATATTGGCCGGATGAAAGAAGCTGAATATTTAGAGCTCTTCAATCCCATATATAACGATATGGAACGGCTTTCTGAGGTCGCGGTTAAAGACATACATGATGTTTCGCGTCGGATAATTATTCCGAAGTTTTATTGGCTGACATTGGGGTATAAATGTTTCTTTATCGGGAATGTTGTTGCGATTGCATCCGCGGCTTATAAAATATTAACGGCCCATCCGTTAGGATGAGCCGTTAAATGAATTCATATAAATACGATCGATTAACCGTTAAATCTTGGGTTATTCGGATGAACCTTATTAGGTGTCGTATTTTCTGCTTTGTTAGCCGCATCAATGCAATGATTCCTAACAGCTGCCCAACGGCCGCCGTCTAGAACTTTTTCTTGTCCTGCAAATGAATTGGAAGTGCTCGGTGTGGATGCTTGCTTGAACATACCTTCAAAATCTGAAGGGCCCTCAAAGCTTTTGTCTACGTTAGTTGTCATGCCTTAGTCTCCTGTTTGTTGGCGGTCGGTTAACGGTAGTGTGTCGTTTCTATATGAAAACTGTTATATTGTCAAGCCTTACTTTAGATTTTTATAATTTAAAGCGGTTTTTCACATGCTCTTTCAGATAATACGGTGAATATGGTGTAAAAGCGATTGACTTTTAGTTGCGTCTCGCTTATTTCAGATAACTGGTTATACTCGTGTAGTATTCTACGCTTGTTGTAGTTTTCAACTTGTTTATTTAAGATCAAGATAGGTAAGAAGCAAAATGTCTAAGGAAAAGTTCGAAAGAAATAAACCACATGTAAATGTTGGTACAGTTG
>CAXBNJ010000017.1:0-8985 GCA_963977125.1 uncultured Micavibrio sp. | reverse complement strand
TGTATGGACGCTAGGCGATGGCGACGGCAATAAAAATTTAACGGCGCAAGTTCTGGATGAGGGCATTGCCTTGCACCGCCGCAGAATAGCGGCGCGTTATGCCCAAACAGGCGCAGATCTCATGCAACAAGCCAAACAAGAAGGCGTTGATAGCGCTTTACTGCACAAGATTGAAACCCTTATTCATGATGTGCAAACTGTAAAAACGGGGCGGACAGAAACATTTTCGTTAAACGCCGAAGCCTTAGCCCTAAATATCCCACACACAAAAACAGCCACTAACCTTCTTGATTTCGCATATCTTATACGCTGTTTTGGCCGTGGTTTTGGTAAAGTTGATATACGCCATAATGCCATAGATATTATGGAGACGGCGGGCGTTTTGTTTCATGAATGCGGGCTTATCGACACTGCCGATTTTTCTGCGCTTAGCCTTGATGAGCAAGGGCGTATGCTCTCTTCTCTATTAGAAGATGAAGAGCGCTTGCATCTATTAAGCGACAAGCCGCTTGCCGATATTAAAGGCGCGGAAACGGCAACCAGAATTTTGGGCCGTCTGCGCGTTATTGGTGACAACCCTGATATGTGCGAAAAACTCATCGTCGCCGAAACCACCCATGCCGCCCATGCACTGGCTGCTTTATTACTGCTGAAAATATCGGGTAATCATATTGGTGATGAATATAGCCGTATTGACCTTGTGATCTTGTCTGAATCGGTTGCTGATTTGGTGAGTATTGGTCATACGCTTGAGACTTTACTCGAAAACAAATCCTTTAGAAAACATGTAGCGCATCGCGGACGGCTTGTTGCGATGATCGCGAAGAGTGACACCACACGTCAAGACGGGCGAGGTGAAGCCGAATATGCACAATATGAAGCGGCTGTTGAAGTCTATCGCATTGCTGATCTGATGAAGCGTAAATATAAAGAATTAGAATCCATTCTTGTCTCAATTAAAAATGGTGGTGGCCACGCCTTGCAACGCGGTGGCGGACGAGTAACGGAGATTCCCGCTGTACATGGCCGCGCTGCTGCCGATGCACGGGTGACGGATATCGGGCCTTCGACCCTAACCATTCAAGGCCAACAGCAAGGGATATTATTTTGCCCTGGTAAAGTTGCCATAGGTAGCCTTGAAGCTTTCGCCGCGCAAAATCTGTATACGAAAGCCGGCATTCAAGGCGAAATGCGCCCACCGCGCTTTTCAAAAAATGCCAACCGTCAATATGCACGAGCTGATGCATGGCTTTACGCAAAGACTGCGGGTAAAGCTTTTGACGATTTGATTAAGAATAACCCGGCCATAGATGAATTGCTCGAAGCAGCGCCATGGCTCTCAATGAAAGCGGGCAATGTCAGTTCACGTCCTGCCAAACGCGGTGAAAAACATGTTGGCCCCGGCATTACGCCCGCTGAAGCCAAAGGCCTACACCCCAAAGCGCTTGATGGGCGCGCGATTTCTGGTGAGCGTTTAAGTGCTCATGCCTGTTTGCCTGTCTTTTCAGTCCTTGGCTTAGTTGAGGCAATGGAAGCCGTCAGAAGCCAAGGCACAGCCTGTGCCAACCCAGAAAAATATGGCGATGCTTTACATCACCTTTACCGCGCCCATAAAATACAGCGTGACGGCGCACGGGCGAGCGTCAATGTTGTCGCCATGGCTGATTTTGACATTGCATGGCCGCTTCTAACAGGCTTAGAGCGACCAGATAAGAAACAAGTTGCAGCGCTGGCTGAGAAATTTATCTATTCGCCAGAGCCCCATGCCAATACACCAAAAATTACGCTGGCCTTTTTGGAAGAGTATTTTCTAAACGTTGAAAAAATGACCTATAGCATGATCTCGGGTCAGCCCCCGAAAAAGACCATGCGTCATGGTGATGCCCTTAAAAAACTATGGCCAGAGCTCGCTATTCAAGTCGCCCAGCGCGACAGAAGCGCAGAATTTTCCCGCGTGATTGAATGTTACCGTACACGCCAATTTGACGAGCTCACCTCGACAATACCCTTAAGTGAAAAAGCCTTCAGAATCACGCAAGCGCTTTATGCCTCAGCCAATGTCATTAACGCTCCCGTCGGCATATTAGCGACGCGTACAAGGCTTGAACCCGTCGAAGAAATCGAAGGCACAGGCAAAACCGCCTTCAGACGCCCACAAAGCTATCAGGAAAAGACAATCATGCATCTTTTGCAAGAACCTGCGGCTTTGAGATCATAGAGGGCTGTAGAAAAAATGTTTCTCATACAATTCACCCTTATATTAACCGCTGCGATCAACAAAGGATCAGAGCATGAGTAATGATGTTTATATTAACAGCCTTGGCGCTTTCTTACCTGGGGGTGCTATAGCATCCGATGAAATGGAAGCGTATCTAGGCTATATATATGATAAACCGTCACGTCATCGGGCTTTGGTGCTGCGCCAGAACCGCATCCAGACCCGTCATTATGCCCTCGATAAAGCCGGTAAGCCGCGCTATAGCAGCGCTGAAATGGCTGCGCATGCCGCGCGCGATGCTGCTGATAAATCAGAAGTATCACTGAACGACATAACCTATTTAGCGACCGCCTCTACGCTGGGCGATGTTTTAGTGCCCGGTTTAGCATCACACACACATGCGGAACTTGGCTTACCGCCTATTGAGATTGCCAATTTCCAAAGCGTCTGCGCAAGCGCATTAATGGCTTTAAAAACCGCTTACCTACAGGTTAAAACCGATGAACATCAATGCGCCGCGGTATGTGGTAGTGAGTTTTCTAGTCGCTATTTCAGACCGGGGTTTTATGAAGGAACTAATCAAGTAAACGAAGAAGGAAAAATCGCACTTGATGCCGATTTTCTGCGTTTTACCCTATCAGATGGGGCGGGCGCGGCCATTCTTGAAAACAAACCTAATGACCGTCAGCTTTCATTAAAAATAAACTGGATTGATATACGCTCTTATGCTGATCGCTTTGATACCTGCATGGTTGGCGGCGGCGTTAAGAATGATGGACAGATGAAGAATTGGGGTGATTTCGGCGATCCCGCCGCTGCTAAAAAAGCAGGCGCCATGATGTTGACGCAAGATTTCGATTTAATGAAAAAAATGATTCCTGTCTGGGTTTCTCATTATCTTGATTTGATTGATCAAGGAAAAATTGTCATTGATGATATCGATCATCTTTGCAGCCATTATTCGTCTCATTCCCTGCGCGAGGAAGTGATCAAATTATTGCGCCAATCTGGCGCTATGATCGATGAAAACAAATGGTTCACAAATCTTTATACAAAAGGCAATACGGGCGCGGCCTCAATTTTCATCATGCTTGAAGAGTTATACCGTGAAGGCGGCTTAAAAAAAGGCGAGAAAATTCTCTGTCACGTCCCAGAAAGTGGACGCAGTATAAATGGGTTAATGTTATTGGAGGTCGTATAATGAATGCAAAGAACATAATGACAAGCGAAGAAGTCATGCGCGGTTTAATCAAAGTCTGGGCTGATTTTACAACGCAATTGGATAATGTCCCTATTATTGATAAATTAAACCGTGGCAAGTTCCGCCTCGCGGATTATCAGTTATTATTAATGAACCACCGACAGCAGGTTGTTGAAGGCGGGCGCTGGATTGCCCGCGCGGCATCAAGCATTGACGAGCATCATTTCGAGATGCGTTCTAAATTCATGCAGCACTGCGTCACCGAACATCGGGACTATAAAATGCTCGAAGATAATTATGTGTCTATCGGCGGTCAATTATCTGATATTCAAAATGGTGAGAAAAACATCGGTACTGAAGCGTTAAGCGCCTTCATGTTTCACCGCGCTTCTCAACCCAATCCACTCTGTTTGCTCGGTTCGATGTTTATTATTGAAGGCTTAGGACAAAATAAAGCCCGTGAATGGGCACACGCCATTCGCGACCAGCTTGGCCTGCAAGATGAAAACGTTAGCTTTTTCTTATATCACGGTGAACATGATGATGGTCATATGGAGGATTTTGACCAAGCGCTCAAATCAGGTATCCTAGACATCGAAAATATGGGGCGCGATATTATCAAAACGGCCAAAATAACCGCGCGTCTTTATCAATTACAACTCGAGGAAATCGGCAATGCATGAGTCAACATTTGATGTAAAAGATCATGACATAGAAAATCCTGACCCGTGGTTGGCTTTGGCCTTGGATCAAAGTACGTTTTTTGACCAAAGAGCCAAAGATGCTTTGTTACGTAATAACGGCACATGGTCGCGGCGCTTATTACTGCCGCTGATACGGCCATTAGCAAGACTCTTCCTTATGATAGCGCGGTTTATTCGTATATTTATTCCCAATACGCTCACCTCCGCTAAATTACTGCATGCCACGCTATGTTGGGGGATGAAAAACTTTGTTAGTCGCGATGCGAATTATTTGATTATTCGTCATTTTAATATGGGCTCACAGGTCCTTAAATTTCTAAATGACAATCTGGCCGATGGCGCGTTAACGGGTCACCCATTAACCCCCAAAACTGTTGAAGATTTGCGCGATAATGTCTTTGTTCAGCATGATTTGAACATTTATAACTTCGTTATTATTCTGAATAGCTATTTAAGAGATAAAAACAAACAAATTGCGCCTATCCCCTTAGAGCAGATTGATTTTTCCGCTATCCAAGATTTTGATCTTGAAATTAAGCCGCCCCCTAATAAGTGGCATAACTTTATTGACCTACAAAGCGCGATTGAGATTTATACGCCCATTTTCGCATTGCTATTATCACGTGAAGATTTTGAACGGGCGAGTAATTCATTACAATTAGATGAAACCATCGCGGTTTATACAGCGACGATTTTTAACAAGGGTGAAATTATGGGCTTGGTGAATAACAAGCACCCTATGGTGCCTTTATCGACTATAGAATCTGGGTTCCGCCTTATGCTACACGGCGTTGATGCAGAAAACCTATACGGGTTCATTAAATATGTCCGCGATTCTGCCCTCAAAACAAACTAAAATAAAACCGTAATAAGAAGCGATTTTTAGGCTGTTTTTAGATTGCGCGCGCTTTTGCCTCACCAGGCTTAATAATAGCGAGACATAAGTTCATCCATAAGCTTGTTATAATGATTGCATATGATGGCCACGCAGACCATGCCCCACAAAAAACCAACAAGAAGCTTTGTATAAACCGCCAAGCTTGGTGGAATCATTCCCGCCAGAATAATGACAACAGCAAAGGGAATAAAAGCCAGTGCAAGGGTTGCAAGTAAAGTCCTCATACTGCCTTTCGAGAATTTAATAGATGAGCTGATTTTTAAAGGCTGTCCCATAGCCTTGGCTGGGAAAATAAATACGGCTCGTAAACAGAAGATAACGCAGAGTATCACCGCGATTCCTATTGAGACGGCAGGGGCAATGCTTGCGATTAAAAGAGCCGTCGCAGAAGAGGGAAATATGACGGCCGGTAAGAACGCGATAAATGTAAACATAGCAGGAATCCCGAAACTTAAAGCCAAACACACAGCCCCTGCGACAACCGTGTATAATAAGGTCGTTAGAACGAAAGAAAGTTCAGCCTTGTTCCATCTCAGTAAATTATATTCTGATACACTATATGGCCCATCACAAAATAGTCGCATAGACGCTCTCAATGCTTTCGCCGAATAGAAAAACTGTAACAATAAGAAGGGAAAGAGTTTCGAGATTATTGCAGCGTTTTCTTCAAGTGAGTTTTCCCGCACAGTAGGGATAAGGGTCTCATAACCGCCTGAGATAATTGTGATTAATGTTGTTAATATCATATACGGTATAGCAATGTAACACAGCGCCGTGAAGTTGTTATACACCGCCGCGAAACTCGCTTTCACTGCCGTTAACATTGTAATGAAATGCTCTTTTTTATTACTCATAGCCTATACCCCATGTTTCCAATTAACACAAAATACTATACTTTAAGTTACTTGCAATCAAGTTATAAATAAGTGTAAACCGCAGCCCTGACCAGCGCATAGGTTGACTATGAATCAGGCATAGAGAAAGCAAAAGCTGTCAAAATAAACAACAGCTTTTGCTTGTTGATTACTCGGCTTTTTCTTCAAATATAGTGACGAGCTCTGATAGGTTATCGACTATATAATCTGGTTTGGCAGCGAGGGGATAAAGGGCTTTTCCTGGGCGCGCGACAAAGGTGGCTTGCATGCCTGCGGCTTTGGCCCCTGCAATGTCCCAACCATGGGCGGCGACAAGCATCGCTTCTTCAGGTTTTACGCCCATTTCTTTTAAGGCCCATTCATAAGCTCTTAAATCAGGTTTGTAGGTTTTAATATCTTCCACGCTTAAACGGCGTTCAAAGAAATCCGTCAGACCGGCATTTTTAAATTGCGTCTCAACGCCTTTATTCGATGAATTGGTTAAGCTGATTAATGTGAAGCCTTGCTTCTTCAGCGCTGCTAACCCTTCGATGACATCTCCATGCGGCGGTAAACTGCGCAATGGTGTGACAATTGCGGTGCGCGCATCCTCTTCACTAAGCGCAATACCGTTACTTTCAGCAACCATCATAAGCGATGCAACGCCGATGGTACCAAAAGTGTGAAAACGCCCTGTTGTCGTGTCGACAAGTGAGTGATGCAGCATGGTTGAAAACCAAAGGGCAAGCAAATCATCGCGGCCACCTAAAGCTTTTGAAACCGATACGCGCATGGTACCCAAATCAAGCAAGGTCTCATTGACATCAAAAAAGATGACCTTAGGTTTTGTCATGGTGTTTTCGGTCTGTGCCTGACCTTGTTCTGCCCACCCCGTAAAGGATAGAAGTGCAACTAATGCGGCTAGAATATTTTTTTTCACTGTGTTGGATCCTTTTCTGTTTTGTGAGATATAGATAGTTTTTTTAGATTTTAAAGGGCTGTGCCTCTTTTTATTATCAAAAATTACAAAAAGCTTAAGGGGGAGGCTTAAGGGGGAGCAAAATATGCTGAGTTTTGATTATTGCATTAGAATATTTTGAATGTTAATCTGTTGGCGATGAAACAATTTTTTTTTAACACTATCAGCCTTTGCCATGATCCTCTCTATGACGGTCTGTCTTTCGCATGCGCATGCTGGTGTTGATGCGAATAACGCCCTTAATACAGAAATCTCCATAAGCATTGATACGGATAAGTCGAGCCATAATTCTCACAACGAGAATCAAGGTAGCAGTGAGTGTGAAATCTCCTGTAATGGTTGTTGTGTTCATCATGCGCTTAGCGCGCCACGCGGTCCAAGCAATATAAACGCTGCCGTTGAGATTGAACGACTGATGCCAGATACAGCTTTATATGTGTCTGATGTAATTGACGGCCTCAAACGTCCTCCCAGAGCATAAATTTATAAGGTCTACTGCGCCCGCTTTTTGACGAAAGTCATATGCGGGGCTTCTTTACGACCTTTATTTTTGGACTTCGCTATGTATCAGCGTGGTCACCTTCCCCTTATTTATTGATTAAATCCAAGGAACGATTATGAAGAAATTACTCTATATGTCAGTGCTTGCTGTATTTTTATGGCAGCCAATATTGGCCCATGCTGAAGCTCTGGATAAACAAACGGCGCTTCACATGGCGCTACAAAATAACCCAACATATATGGCGGCACGCGCCGCGATTAATGCGGCGGATGGCGCGCGCTTACAAGCGTCCCTCCTGCCTAATCCTGAGGGCTTTTTTGATGTTGAAAACTTCGCTGGTGATAAAAACCAACAAGGCTTTGACGGCTCCGAAATCACGCTCGGTATTGCACAGAAAATTGAAATGGGCGGCAAGCGCGCAAGCCGCACAGATGTCGCCGATTTTGATTATAAAATCACCCAACAAAGCGCCAAAACACAAGGCTTGAGCCTGCTTGCCCAAACAGATTACGCCTTTATTCGCCTTGTCGTGGCGCAAGAACGTCTGGCCCTGGCTAATAAACGCCTCGCTTTGGCTGATAAAACGCATAGAATCGTCAAAAAGCGTATTGGCGCGGCTAAGGCAGCCGATATTCAGCACAGCAAAGCGGATATAGAACAAGCCGCCGCAGAAGTAGAAAAACGTAAATCACAAAAAGAACTGGTCACCGCAAAGAATGATCTCGCGCGGTTGCTCGGTGTGATGGATGCATCAAGCTTTGATGTGCAGGCTGACTTAAGTGCATTGCCCGATTTGATTGCCAAGAAAGAGCTGTTAGATGCCCTAAAAAATGCACCGCAAGCACAAGCGCAGGAATTCGCCAAAATGCAGGCGCGCTCTTCACTGAGCCTTGCCCACGCACAGGCTGTGCCTGACCCCGTTTTTGGCTTTGGTGTACGCCGCTTTAATGAAAGTGATAGCACAGCTTTGGTGGCTAATTTGTCATTCCCAATTCCTGTGTTTAACCGCAATCAGGGCAGCATCCAAGAAGCGAAAGCCAATATGGTCAAAGCCGATGCCCAAAGCTACGCGGCTGAATTATCGCTGCGACAATCGGCACTTCAGGCATGGGAAAACCTTGCCTCGTCACTGGAAGAAACGCGCCGCTATCAAAATGAGATTATCCCCAGCGCCCAAAAAGCTTATAGCCAAGCTGATGACGGTTATGGGCGCGGCGCATTTAGCTTTTTGGATTTGTTAGATGCACAGCGCACTTTATACGCCGTGCAAGAAGCCAGATTAGACAGCCTGTTAAATGTTTATCAAGCACAGGCACAAACCGACTTTTTGATGGGCACACATAGCCCCCTTATTACACAAATCTCTGACATGCAGAGTAAAGGACAAAACAATGAATAAACATTTCTTATCCCTCATGGTACTTGGTCTTGCGTTAACCGCATGGTCATTTACACCCAGCGCAATATCATCGGCACAGGCAGAAACAACAGCGCATAATGATCACGATGATGATGGCCATGACAAAGCCCGTCACGAAGAAGATGACGATCATGATGATGAACACGATGACGACCATGATGATCATGACGATCACGATGAACACGGGCATGATGATCATGACGATCACG
>CAXBNJ010000016.1:0-14854 GCA_963977125.1 uncultured Micavibrio sp. | reverse complement strand
AACAAAATAGCTCACCGGTCTGAAGCATTTGATGCATGATAACTGCGAGCTTACGTGCAACAGCAATACGCGCCTTTTTCAGACCTGATCGTTTTGCAATGCGCAGCCCCCACGATTGTAAAGAAGAGGGCTTCTTCACTCTGGTCAGTATTGCATTAGCGGCTTCATAAAGCTGGTGGCGAATAACGCGATCACCACGCTTAGATATTCGGCCATTATAATCCATTTCACCGGACTGCCTGCGCCGCGGCGTTAATCCAAAATAAGCGCCGACACTTTTCGATTTTTCGAATCGCTCAGCATCATCGACAGCCAGAACGAAGTTCGCAGCGGTCATGGGGCCAACACCAGGAATGCTCATCAATATGCGACAAGACTGACAAGCATAGGCGTAATCAAGCACAAGTTCATCAAGCTCGTCGATCTTTTCCTTTATCTTACGCAAGAGCTCTAACTGAACCTGCAAGGGAGCAGAGAGCTCTTTGTCTTCCTCAATGATCTCTGCTATGCGTGTTTCAAAGTGAACGCCTGCAATGCCCTTAATAATGATGCCGAAGGTTTTTAATGTGCCGCGGATTTGATTGACCAGATCCGTGCGCATAACAACCAAGTTGCTACGCGTACGAAACAAAGCGCGCGCTTTGTGGCTTTCAAAGCTTTTGATTTTCACAGGTTTATACCAGCCACAACGCATGATCTGCGCTAAGCCATGTGCATCATTCTTGTCTGTTTTGTTCATCTGTAGTTTTAAAACACCATGAGCGTGGTACGCATCAATACAAATAGCGGGCAGTCCCATATCATTTAAACCATGCCAATGCCATGTAGATAAACGACCGCTTTCAAAACCGATTTTCACGGCTCGTGGTGCATATTCTTTAATGGCTTCGCCAATTGCTTCAGGCGTTGAGGCGCATTCTCCTTGCCAGATACGCTGACCATCGTGGTCAACAACGCAGATATGAGTTAAATCCTGTGATACATCTAAACCAACATATTGTTCCATTTCTTATCTCCATTTAACATTAATAGGGTTAGTTACATGACAATTCATCATCACAAAAAAGTGATGAATTGTCATACTTCGCACCTATTACGCTAAATTTGATAATATATGTTATGGAAAATAAGCTTATATTATTCCTATTAAATATAGCCCGTAACCGTCTGTTTTATTTCATTAAAGATTTTTTAAGTAAATGCGTGTCAAAATGTTCCGTACATACAAACTTTAGTACACTTATGTATACTTACGGGGGTAAGAATGGTTAACACGGGACATTATGAAGAGACACCAAAGAATATAACTGAGATTAACAGCTCATTACATTTCTATATAGCTCAAAATACGCCTACTGGCGAATTAAACCAAGTCAAAGCATGGCTTAAGCAAATCAAGCGAGAATGTGAATATAAGATAGGTCAAATCCAAAATATTCAAAATGAGCGCAAACGTGTCGAGAATTGGCGCAGAGACATAAACGAGATTGCTAAAGAATTTAGAACAACTGAAATGCTAAAGCTAGATTTAGCCTCTAGAGCCGAACTAATCAGAAAGAAGCTGCAATGCCCTCCAAGCCGTGCAAAAGCAGTTGCTGAGTACGTGCAGTCTTGGGCAAAGCGTGAGAATAAGAAACAACGCAATGCTGATATATGCTTCAAATTCGCTCACGATGAATCTGCCGAACATCTCGCCAAAGTCTACGAGATTTCAAGACAACAAATCTATAATATTATTAAAGCTGATGAAGGTAAAAAAATGATTAAATCCAGAAAAAAACTCTAATGTTTTTAGAATTGGAAAATAAGAAAGCACTAATGGACGGATCTTTCTAAGTGATTGTTTTTGTGCTTTAATTAAAATCGCCGGCGCGCCCCAGGAACGCCCTTTTCTGCAATTAAAATAATCTAAAAAAGCCCCAGTTTTTACGCTGGGGCTTTTGGTATTTCTAGCTATGTATTTTAGCTTAGTATTTTGTTTTCTCTTTCATGAACGCGCCCAATATACCAACAAGTAGCATAACGCCCCCTGTGGTGTAATCACCAGACGAAAGGCTGTCTGATGCTTGCGCGATCGCTTCGGCGACCTGTGGGGCTTCTTTGGCCTTTGTTATAGTGCCTAGACCCAAGATTGTTGTTGCTAGACCGAGATATGTTGATTTTTCGGCGAATCGTTTTCTTAACCAGTTCATTGTTGTGCCCTTTCTAAGTGCGTAAGACGTTCTTTAAGTTCTGCAATCTCTTTCTGAATGAATGTGATTGCTTCTTTAAAACCGCCTAAGCGCAGGAATATTCCAGCGACAAAAGCGAGTTGAAAAAGTTCGATTGTAAGTGCTGCATTGTTGCCCATTAGATCACCTTGAAATACTTGGCTATAACGTAGCTAGTAAAGCCAAGGCCGCCAAAGAGAACAATGCGAGACAGGCCAGAGAAGCCGCCACCGACATGGAAGCCGAGAAGACCTGAAACTGTGCTGGCTATACCGCCAAAAATCCAATAGAGAGCTGGCATATTACACCTTCATTCTTGCTGCTTTGTACTTGTTCCAGTGGTTCAAGGTTTGAGAATTAGAATTGTTCGGACCGCCGTTATAGCTTTCTACAATCCATTTAACGCCCCTATTCTGACCTTTATAAGTTGATAGCCATTCGATATATGCCGCGCCGAAATAGATTGATACTTCGGGCTTCATTAAATCCTCATTAGAGGGTACGCCATGCGCGTTATATCCCATATCCTCAGCTAGCCAGCGCGCCGTGCCGCCGAGTGTCTGCATTAAGCCTACAGAGACATCGCGGATATGAGCTTCATATCTGACGGCTGTCGGGTTGCCTGAGCTTTCAATCTGGATCATGGCCGCGATCATCTTGGGATCGGCATTAAGGCCATGCTCTTTAACAACGGCTTGCGCCAGTTCCAGCAATGTGTTTTTAGCCATGCCACCTACTCCACTTAGGATATAGGCATTCATTGCGACAAATAGCCCAGCAAGGCCAGACAATAGATAAACTTTATTCTTTTTAGTGCTCATGACTTTTTCTTTCTCTTTGTTTCTTCCGGCCATTCATTCAAGAATTTGCCTTCTTGATCTCGTATTACTTCGCTGCCATCCTCAAGGAAAAGGATTTCAGCGCCGTTGTTTCTGACATGACCAATGATCTTTTTGTCATCAAAGGTTTCTGTCATTAATGCCAGCTCTTCTTTTGTGAGCTTGCTAGCTTTTTTTGATATTTCTGGTTTCATTAGAGCACCTCATAAAATGCGGACATGTAGTCTGTTGAGCCTGCTTTGAAGACAATGGCCTTGCCTGCAGGTACGTGAATATCTTTGATGAATTTTGAGACACTGGCGCTGGTTGTGCCATTTTCTCTGTAAAGGTAATCAGCACCAATTTTGACGTAGTTAGTGCCGTTCGCTCTGACTGTGATATCAAGGGTACGAATGATTACACCGTTCACATTAGCGCCAGCGCTGACAACTGTAGTTGTGGCGTTACTGACTTGGACGCCTGTCGCGCCTTCTAAGGTTGTTAGATCGGCTCGCTTGTCTGTATCGTTCTGCATTAAGGTTGCTAGAGCATTTACAGCCGTAATAACACTATCAAGCTTAACCTGAGTATCCGCGTCATCAACATCAATCTTAGTGGCTGGCTTGTTGATGACTTCGACGGCATCCGCAAGCGTCATTGAGCTATTCTCAATATCGCCAGTGCCATAAAAGACCGTGCCAGTAGCTTCAAAAGCATTATTGTTGATTAGGGTGATCTTTGTGAAGTTGCCCGTATCTTTATAAGGGTAGCCAATGCCACGCCCAAAGTCTGTTGGCGCTTTATCGTCAATAGAGAGGAGAAGATCGCCATTGCCGCGCAAGTGCTTAATAGCTGCGCCTGTGATATCGACATTTACTTGAGAGTTTGCTGCGATTTTATAGCTGCGAGTATAATAGGTTGATTCAATCATTATTTATCATCCTTATTGATTGTTAGAATTGCTATTGTGCTAACGCCAGCGACCAGCAAGCCAGCAACGGCAATCTTCGTCATGTTGTCGCTGCCTGGGGTGTTGTTCTCTTTAACAAGGCTTTCTGAGAAGCTCTGTGTGTTTGCTAGGGCTTGGGTGTTGCTGGTTAAGGCCGTGTCATACAGGCCGCTAGCTTTATCAAGGATAAGCTCGATAGCGCCGCCAGCTAGATTAAAGCCCTGCTCTAATATGTCTGCGGAAACATCCTCAAACATAATTGTCGAGTTAGAGCCTTCTGTCTGAAGGACTACGCCACCCTCTGCGACCGCTACACGATCATCAATATTGGTGGTTTTGGTATCACTTGCTGTTGAAGAACTGGAACCCATTACACTACCTCCAAGCGGCATATATATTCATCTAATTTATAGCCAGCATTTTCCATTAGGCGCGTAACGCCCTTACGGAATGTGTGACCACGTAAATATTTACAGCCTGACTTCTTAGCCAGCGCTGTTACATAAGGCGTAATTAACTCATAAAGAGACTGCCCTTTTGGTGACTTCCCAGCCGCAACAACAATGACCAGCTCGTCACATTTTGGATGGGTATCGATACGGATAACAAAAGACGCTATATGCTGCGCTTCTGCATCATGCACATCAAAGAGAGCGCATTTGCCCTCTTGTACATCGACCGCAATATCATCCAAAGAAACAAACGGGTCATTATGTGTTGCATCAAGCAGTATCATTGCTGCTGAGGTGTTCCATTCTGAGCGCTTAATTAAATAACTCATTTCCAGATCACCCTTGCCAAAACAACCCCAGCCGCCGCCGCTAAAGCATAGCTAAGGACTGATGACGTTGTTTTTTTTGTGCTACCTCCGAAGATAAAATCTCCGCTAGTAAAATCCGTTGACACATCGCCCGTATCCCCCGATGTCGCCGAAGACGATATCGAAGGAAGGGACGTTGCTGGATTTGCTGATGGTCCGAAAGAAGGGATCATAATTACCTCTTAATCGTTCGCAAGAGCGGCTGCGGTTGCAACTGCTGACAAGGCCAAAGCGCCGTAAACCATAAAGGCTTGCGCCTTTGGTGTGCTAAAGGCGCTATACGCGTCTGTTGCTGCTGTGGTTTGATATGAAGGTTCTGGGGTAGAGGTTTGACCGCTTTTCTGCGCGTCTATCTCTTGTTCCAAAATCTTATAATCAAGGTAGTCACCAGCTACAGAGGTAGCACCGTCAATGATGCCACCAATTGCGCCGAAAATGCGATCTGCATAACTTAGTTCTTCTGCCATAAAACTGGCCTCCGACTTAGAGTTAAAGGAAAGGCTGAGAGCCAGAGGTTTACTCTGGCGCTCCGCGTAGCTCAGTTAGAAGCGTAAAGCCGTTAGCTGCTGTCATATCCCAACGGACGTTAAAGTCTTGGACTTTGTCGCCAGTGTTTAGATTAGAAAGCGGCAAGCCATCCTCTATACGCTGCGTTTCATCAAAGATAATATGGAAGGTATCCGCTTGTGGTGACATACCTTGCATAGCCAAAACAGAATCGTTGTCTTGATCTGTTTGGTTATAGATCTTTGTGCTATCGACTTCGATATCAACGCCACCAATGTCACCAGCTGCTGTTTCAAAGCAGTGCATACGTTGGTAGATGTTACCTTTTTTCTTTGAAAGAGTGTTGATATCAAGTGGACCGATTGCGCTATTTGGAATAGTTTGACGACGCCATTTGATAATGTTTAAAAGCTTGGCTTTTACATCATCAACAACCGCAAAACCGCTGAGTGTTGGTGCAACTGCGCCAGCGTCAAGGTCAACCTCGATCTGGAAGCTATCTACGCCATCCGTACCCCATGCAAGTGTATCTTCGCCAGATACGTTTCTGCGCCAAGGTTCAGAGAAGAAAATAGGAATAATGCCAGCTTGGAATGCATAACCATTAAGGGCATATATCTTATAAAGCTCTTCTGGTGAGAATGTGCGTTGCACTTTACCGTTTATCTTAACGCGAATTTGCGCGATATCCGCTTCGATTGTGGCTTGGTTGGCAGTGCCTTTGTACCGCAGAAAGACTGCGTGGAAACGTGGCCCTACTGAAATTGTACATGTTGGCGACTCGCCTGCTGCGACACCGTTAAAGCTTGGAATGACT
Organism: uncultured Micavibrio sp.; assembly: GCA_963977125.1. GTDB lineage: Bacteria > Pseudomonadota > Alphaproteobacteria > Micavibrionales > Micavibrionaceae > UBA2705. The sequence continues at coordinate 8,733 of CAXBNJ010000016.1, read as the reverse complement.
ATTTTTCTACGTGGCATACTGTTAAATCCTTATGCTATTTGAGGGAATAAAATTTATGTTGGGGGGTGACTTACTGGAACAGGCCGACTACATCGCCTTTAAGACCTTTGGCAATGTCGCTCACTACTGGCTTATCGCCGAAGTAACGAACGCCGAGCGCAACAAGGCTTATACCGCCAACAACTGGAAGAGTTGCTAGTGTGTATTTTTTGACTGTTTTCAATAGTTTAGGGCTTGATTTTGACATTTAGGAACCTCTTGTAAATAATTTGGGTTTGAGGAACTCCCATGCAGTCAAGGCGAGAAGTGATGAAACAACGCTAAGAATGATTGTCGTTGTATTGCTCTGTCTTGATGCCATAAGGAGTTCCCCTCTTGTGTAAACTTGAGGACAATTATCTCTGATGCGAGATCAAAAAAGAGCGGCTTTAATGGGGTTAATTAGGGGCGGATAAGCGCTTATTTGGTGCGGTCAAGCGCTTTTGCGCTACTTTATCCAGCGTCACCAGACTAACTGTGTCGGGTTGAATGATGCGGAAGAAGTCCAGCTTCTTTAGATGTAAAATCTGTTTTGCTATTTTCTCGCCGTTATAGGTGATATCCCCATAATCTTCTTGGACGATCTTGGCGTGATTAACCGCGCCCAAGCGGAAGCAATACAGCTCAGGACAGTTAACGCGAACGGCTGGGGGAATTGACGTGGGATACTGAGTGGCTACATAGACAGTAAAGCCCTTATGCCGCCCCATAGTGAATAGATTATCAATGTTTGGGTGTTTGCTGGGCTTCATCTTGCTATAAAGCACTCGCGCTTCATCTAAGAACACATGAGATTTAAAGTTAGCTTTATCGCCTAGCCATTGCTCAAGCTCTTCAACGCGGCAAGTCACCTTACAGCCAGCAGGCCATTGAATATCGCCTGTACCTGAATAGACTAAAACTTTTTGCTTATGCTGGCGAAGAACGGCAACGATACGCTTCATAAGCCACGTTTTGCCCATTCCTGTCATTCCATATATTACTTTATGCCTGAACTCCATCTTCGCCCTGCTCTTCTTGCTTCGCTTTGCCGCGCTTGGATTTACGGCCGCCTTTTGCGCCCATTTCGCGCATAATCTTGCGGCGCGCTTCTTCTGCTTCGTCTGGCGCGTCTGTCTTGGCTTCTTTTGCCGCTAGGGGCTTATCCTTGCCTGCTATAACCTTAGTGGCCACCACAACAAGCGGCGTGATTACAGCCGCACCCAAGAGCATTCTATCCATTGCTTTCATCGTCTGCCTTTCCCAAAAGTTCAGAAATAAGCGCTTTACCCTCTTGGATAAGCGTTTGTTTAGCCTTATGAGCCAGTGCCGAACAATGCGCAAAGCCGCCCAAGTAAAATAGGATCAAGCTGAAAATCCAGCAGATCACAAAAAGTACATTAATCAATTCCATCAAGGCTTTCCTCGTCTTTCATATCTTTAAAAATGCCCCGTGCTGAAAGCGCAACGGGGATAAGCGGAATAGCCACCAGACCAAGTGTAATCCCAATTTTAAGCGCTTTAGGCGCGTTTAAAGCGCTTAAGATGCCGAATGCTTCGCCGCTTACGTCCTGAATAGCAGAGAGTTGATCTTCGTCCAGTTCGCCGCCCTGCCCTTTAGCTATGGACTTTAAGCCCTTGGTAAGCAGTCTAGCGTTTCGTTTGTCGTCGGGGGTTGGCTCAGAATTAACCGCTTGTTGCGGTACACTAACCGCTTGTTGCGGTGCTTCTGTCTCGCAAATTTGCTCTACACCCTCGGTTACTTCGGGGCTAGCTGCTATGGCTTCTTTTGCGATTGCTTCTTCATTAAACGCTTCCATGCTGCGCCACCTCTAACTGGCTAAAAAGAAGGGCAAAGCAAGCGCTCATAGGCTTGGACAATGCGCCACGGTCTAGGCCGTTACGAACATGGCGCGGATCAATAACAACATTTGTTTTTATATGGATAAGGCCACAGGCATCATTGAGAGTTAGTTTTAGCTCTTTCAAACGATCGTTTAATTCATCTTCAAACATTCTTTACCTCTTTAAGCGGTTAACTAAGAGTAGTTTAAGCGCTTACACGATTTAAATAAGGGTGATTTGGGGGTGATTTGGGGGTCAAAGTGTGCGCATAGATTAGCGATATTTAACGTCTATTCCGTCAACCTGTTCGTAAATCTCGCCAATTTTGACGATAAGATCATCCATTTCCAATACGAGAAGCAAATCTTCGCCATGCCACTGGTGCTGCATTTCCACGACCTTTTTTCTAAGGCTTCGTAGGCGCTTCTTTGTGTTATGCTTCAAGTCTGTGATGGGTCGATTATTGCGCATAAGGCTGCTTTCAATTAATGGCTTAACTCGGATAGAATACTTTTAGGAACTCGGGTATCATGCTGGTGTGGTTCTGCACCCCATAGGTCGGTAGGCCACCACCCATTTTTTTTATAGCCAGTCATGCGCATACGCCAGAGATCATCTTCTCGCCCTGCTGGTGTGCCTTTTTCTTGATTCTTTTTTACATGCTTGGTTAGCTTGGCTTCTGCTGTGTGTTGGCGAATATAACCCCTGAAATATGCAATTACGTTCCCTTCTGGAAAGCTGTCTGTACCGTCCCATAGGTCATACGCTGCATAGGCAAGCTGTTTGATTTCATCCAATGTTAGAGAAAATTCACCAAAAGCCTGCTCCTGAAAAGAACCTTCAACCTGAACAATAAAATTAGTAAGCGTGAGCGCCCCTTTTTCTTTTTCTGTTAAAGAGAGGTAGTGTTTATCTTTATTAAAGGGGTGACACTGGGCGTCACCCTCCCCCTGACACTGGGCGTCACCCCTAGGGGCGACAATTTTGTCACCCCCAACTTTATTGAGGTTAGTACCCAAAAGCTCCGCATATTTAACCGCTTTTTGCTCCCAATCGTTCCCGTTTAAGTATTTGTCATGGATTACACGGTACAGGTTTAGGGCTTGTCTGCCGTTGTCATTAGACATCGTTTTGACCTCTAAATAGCCGTGTTTTTTTAGGTGTGAGATATTTCTTTGAAGGGTTCTAGGTTCAAATTTTAGCTTTGCCGCTAATTTTGAATTTTTGAAAAACGTTATTCCGTCTTCATCTGCCATTGATGATATCGCCGCCAATACTCTTAATTGCGTATGATTAATTGCATCATCAAAGACAATTCGAGTCGGTATTACTGAGAAATGGCTTGCCATTGTATTGTTCCCCAACAAAGATTAGCCAGATTCGGCTATAGATTTCTTTTTTTTCAACGAAAAAACAAGCGGTTGCTGCTTTTGCCGTTAATGTTGCTACATGTTACGTCGCACTTTTGCGGTTGTCAATGCTACATGCGACGTGTTACTCATTATGCAGTGAATAACCGTAGTGAGGACAATATGGATAAGATAAAAGACATTGACTGGTACATTGACCGAGCCAAGCTAGAGCAAGGCTTTAGCTCAGATAGAAAACTAGATGCAGAGCTTGGCTACAGTGGAAATTTTATTTCATATTTAAGAAAAAGAAAGTCATTACCTTCTGAGGATAAAATGGTTGAGCTGGCAATGCTGGCTAAAGTTGACCCTGCGGTCGCCCTTATACATTTGCGCATTTGGAACACCCAAGGCGCTGCACAAAAGACGTACAAAGATATTTTACAGAATCTGTCTAAAGCCACTCTAGCCGTATTAGCTGGAGGCGTTATTATGTCAACTCCTGCTGGTGCTTCCCCGTCCCTTTCGGAAACGGAAGGTTGTAAAGTTAGGGATAATATAACATATGTTATAAAAACTAAATCTTGTTTTAACGAGTAGGGGGCTCTTACTATTCTTATGAAACTTGTAGTTTTTATCAAAATTATTCCTCTCAAATTCCAAAATGGCGACGCTCAATTTCAAATTGGTTATGAGGCACCTTCTATTCGTTCGGACAAAGCCTGAATGGTAATTTTGACGGATGAATGCATGAACAATCCGGCAATCACGAAAGCCACGGCGATGTCCGGCCAGATTGTTCCGGTGGCAAAAACGCCAGCTCCGGCCAGCATCACGGCGACATTGCCGATAGCGTCATTGCGACTGCACAGCCACACCGAGCGAATATTGGAATCGCCTTCGCGGTATTTCAGCAAAAGCAGGACGCTGACCATATTCGCCGCAAGAGCCATTAAGCCTATCGCGCCCATGGTGAATGGTTCTGGATCACCCGTAACAAAAACGCGGTAGAGGGTGAAGCCGAGCACAAAAATCGCCATTGCACCCAGGCTCAATCCTTTGAGCAAAGCTATTAGGGATCTTTTTTTTAGCGGCTTCCCGATCACCAGAAGCTTTGCCGCATAGGTGGCGGCATCACCAAGAAAATCCAGTGCATCGGCTTTCAGAGCCGTAGAATCGGCCAGAAAACCCGCCACGCCCTCAACCAGAAACATGGCAAAATTGATGGACACAACCACCCATAAAATCTTTTTATAGGTTGCCGAGTGCGCCGCCGATAATCAGGCCAAGCGCAACACTGACCCATAGGGATTGTGTCCGCAGCAGCCAGATAAAGAAGAAGCCTGTAATAAGGAGAGCCAAAGCGGAAAGCAGCCATTTGCCATGCTCCAAACCCTGCAGCATGCCGAAACTTACACCGTCATTGCCTGTCCAGACCAGATTAAAAAACGGGGTGATTTCTATGAACCCTTTCGAGTCCTGCAAATACAGCGCAACGGCCTGTTCGGTGAAGCGGTCTACCACAATAACCAAAGCGGCCAGTATGATCGCTATGGCGGGCAAACGATATTTTGAGAAAAAGCGTTTCATGCTATATCCCTGGCCTGATAAACACTTTTAAAATGACCGCATCCTCGCCGCTGGCGGACTCCTTGCTTAAATGGATCACAGGTTCGGATAAAAGATAATGGCTGCGCGGGCTTTGATAAGATTTGTCACCATCGACAACCAGCTCTGTCAGGTTCAACAGGCTTGTGCATTCTCCGGCCAGCGCTTCCTGTCCCGCCCGCAATAATTTAGCTTGTTCCTCCGCATTATCCATGCGCCAGACAACAGAGTGAGACATAAGCTCCATATCGGATACAGGCTCCATCATAATGAGCGACATATATGATTTTTGATCGTCCAGCATCAAAGCAAACGGTGAGGCATGTGCTCCTTCGCGGCCATGCGGAATATGATGTTCGCCGCCTAACTGGTTTTCAAAAAGGTAATCGGCGGCTTGCAGGATTTTTTGTAAGCCAGGACAAAAGGCATCGGCTTGTTGTTCCAAAGCCGTACTCTGCGTTGCAACAGGCAGCGATAAAGACAATTCAGCGGATTCAGGAATACATGTTTTTTCACAGACCATCCAGTCCACCTTCGCCTTAAGCATCACGGTGCCGGAGGGCGTGTTTTTCGGCGGGGTGATCATAATCGGCAGGGAAACTTTTCCGCTATAGCCGTAGGTGGTGAAGCCAAAATCCTTATATGTTTCCGTTGGCGGCCATTCAATCGCTCCGGCCTTGAAATCAGGCGGCAATGTCCACGCGACCCTGACAGGCAGACCTGAATCGCCAGGGGGATCGGCATAGGTATGCCAGCCCTCCGTCAGATCAAAGTCCAAAAACACCTTGAATGGTGTATCAGGCTGAAGAGCCTCTACATCTGCTCGCAGTTTTAGTTTCGTGTAATCGGAGCGTGTAAGTCGTCAGAGTATTCTGGACAATCGTGTCACTAAAATAAGACAGTATTTCTGCTCTTATTCTTGTATTTAAGCAGCGATTTTTTGCTGATACAATTGTTTTCTCAAAGTTAAAGTTTTCTGTTTAATTTTACGGTGTTGTTCGAGGATGGTTTCTCCACGCCCAAGCCAGACATCTTCTGGCGTTAAGTTGTTCAAAGATTCATGATATCTCCTTGTGTTGTAATGGTTGATAAATTTCTCGATCTGCCGCTCTAAGTCTTCGGGCAGATAGTAATGCTCAAGCATGATCTTATCTTTCATCGTACGATGCCAGCGCTCAATCTTGCCTTGGGTCATGGGGTGATATGGCTTGCCGCGTGTATGCGTCATGTCGTGCTCACTGAGCCACGATTTAAGCTCAGACGAGACATAGCATGGCCCATTATCACTTAACAGCCTTGGCCTCTGCTTACGCTGCAAGCCTGCCGCTTTTAAAGCGTCTTGCAGCGTCGCTGACACATCTGATGCCTTCATGCTCTGACAAAGGCGCCATGAGACGATATAGCGCGAATAATCATCCATAATCGTCGATAAGTAATACCAGCCCCAGCCTGTAACTTTCAGATAAGTAAAATCAGTCTGCCAAAGCTGATTAATTGCTGTCGTCGGTTGATTGAACTTATCAGCCGCTTTCATCACGATCCAGACTGGTGATGTAATCAGGTTTTGTTCTTTCAAAATCCGATAAGCGATAGACTCTGATAAGAAATAGCCCTGTTCTTCAGTAAAGCGCAGCGCGAGCTCTCTAGGTGAAAGCTCTGGTTCATCAAGAGCGAGGTCAATGAGCTGTTTACGCTTATCATCTGGCACTTTATTCCAAACAGAAGTTGGACAAACGAAATGGTTATTAGTCAGCATTTCTCTTTCATTGAGAGGCCAAAGGCCCTTAGCACGTTAAAGACCGTCATTCGCCAGATGGATATGGCCGATGACGCCGCTATGTCACTACAAGATGACTTAATAGAAGCGATGGACGACGCGGAAAGCCGCCGCATTGTCTTTGGGGATCATCAGCTCTCAATCCTCGTAAAGGGTCAAAGCGTTAAAACGCTTGATAAAGGCGTCACAGACATTATGGGACAGCTAAGAGACCTTGGCATGGTCGCCACGAGAGAAGACCTATATCTTGAGGCATGTTACTGGTCTCAGCTCCCTGCAAACTTAAGCTACCAAGCACGGACGAGCATGATTAGCTCACAAAACTTCGCCTCCTTCGCCAGCTTTCACAATTTCCCTACAGGAAAGAAAGACGGTAATCACTGGGGTGAGTATGTTTCTATGTTAGAAACCACCTCGGGTGCCCCCTATTACTTTAACTTCCACAATAACGACTTGGGTAACTTCAACCTCTTTGGGCCGTCAGGATCAGGGAAGACAGTCTTACTTTTGTTTTTACTGGCACAAGCGCAGAAGTTTAAACCAAAATCCGTATTCTTCGATAAAGATCGTGGCGCAGAGATATTCATACGCGCAATGGGTGGACAATACGCCGTTATAGAACCAGGCATCTCTTCTGGGTTTAACCCGTTAGCATGTGAAGGCAGCGAGACAGAGCGTGCATTCTTACGCGAGTGGCTTGGACAGCTTTTAAAACCTAAAGACAATACTGAACTCTCATCACATGAGCGCGCTATTATTACCCGCGCCATAGAGCAAAACTTTAAAGCGCCACATGAGCATAGACGCCTTAAATACCTAGCAGAACTCTTCAAAGGTCACGAGAGAGCTGGCGCAGACTCCTTAGAGGCCAGATTAGCGCCATGGCACTCTAATGGCGAACACGCCTGGTTATTTGATAATGAAAGTGACCTCCTCTCTTTGGATAAGCAGTTAACAGGCTTTGATCTAACATCAATCCTTGATAACCCGATGTGTAGAACGCCCGCTTTGATGTACATGTTCCAACGCGTCAACAAACTTTTCAACGGCGATAAAGTCATTCTCTTTATAGATGAAGGGTGGAAAGCACTAGACGATCCTGCCTTCGAACATAAGATTAAAGATTGGCTCAAAACGATCAGAAAACAAAATGGTGTGATTGGTTTTGGGTCTCAATCCGTAAGTGATGCGGCAAATTCTCGTATTGCGGACAGCCTCATTGAACAATGCGCGACGCAGATTTTCATGCCAAACAATAAGGCCAATGAAGCCGACTATGCAAAATTCGGCATCTCACAAAAAGAATTTGAGATCATAAAAGCCACCGATAAATCTAGCCATAAATTTCTTATCAAACACGGACAGCATTCTGTCGTAGCAAAATTAGATCTATCCTCTATGGAGTGCGCCCTTGCTGTATTATCCGGCACAACCGATACGGTTCGTCTCGTAGAAAAAATCAGAAAACCCGCGGGAGACAGCCCAGATGTATGGCTTCCAGCCTTTCATGAAGAAAGGAAGCGTGCGGCATGATAATTCAAATTAAAAAAACGGCATTAAGCGTTGTTTTTATTGTGCTTTTACACACACAAGAATCCGCAGCCCAAGGCTCGGGCATGCCCACATTTGATGCGGCCAATTATATGCAAGCTGTGCAAGAGCTTCAGCGTATGCAGGAACTTATTTCAAAAGCTGAAGAAGAGATATCCATGCTCGGCTCTCAGCTAGAAGCGCTAACAGGTCCGCGCGGAATGGGAGAGTTGTTGAATGATTTAACGCAACAAAATATCAGAAGGTACTCCCCTCAAAACTGGCAGGACACATTGGACATTTTAAATGCAGGTGGAAATCCTGGCTCATTATCCGACGTTAAAAACATATATGAGCAGAGACAAAATACGTTCGGCCATTTAAGCGGAAGCGACGTATCATCCTCTCCTGCGTACAGCTCCAATATAGAAAGCTATGAATATGCGCGCGGCGCGACATTAGGTTCTATGGCGTTATCAGAAACCTCATTTAACCGCAACGACGCGCGTATCACTAATTACGAGCACCTTCTTGGAGAGATTGATAGTGCGGCTGACGCAAAAGCCGCAGCGGATCTTGCGAACCGGATTGCCGTTGAGAATGGCC
>CAXBNJ010000015.1:0-20690 GCA_963977125.1 uncultured Micavibrio sp. | reverse complement strand
TGATCTGCTTCACAAAGACGTGATTGATTTATGTGCGGCTCCGGGTGGTAAAGCGTTGCAGCTTGCCGCAGGTGGCGCGAATGTCTATGCATTAGACCGCTCAGCGAAACGTATGGAGCGTTTGAAAGAAAATGCGCATCGCGCGCGTATGCAGGATAAAATAAAATGCGAAGTTGCTGATGCAACCTTTTGGCGCTCGTCACAGAGTTTCGACGCCGTATTATTAGATGCGCCTTGTACGGCGACGGGCACTATTCGCCGTAATCCTGATGTTGCATGGCTTAAAGAAGCCGAAGATGTCGACAGCATGAAATCGATTCAGAAAAACCTTCTCGAAAATGCCGTTGCTATGGTGAAAGATGGCGGCATGTTGCTTTATTGTACATGTTCACTGCAAAAAGAAGAGGGCGAGCGTCAGTTGAACGAATTTCTGGCTGCGCATAAAGAATTTTCAGTTAAGCCCATATTACCGCAAGAAGTCCCCGAACTAGAACATGCCATTACAGAAGAAGGCTTTCTTCGTATATTGCCTTATTATTGGGCGGCATATGGTGGCTTGGATGGTTTCTTTATCGGGCGTCTGGTTAAGAGTCCGCAAAAGTCTTAATTTTGAACCTATTTTTCTTTATGTGAGTGGAATTTATCTTTTACGATAATGCGCGCCTGCTCACGATTGGTTTTTGAATAGTAATCCATCGCTTTTGATATGCTGCCTTGTGGCGCACCAGATCTAGACATGCGCAAAGGTTGCGTCAATAAGTATAAATTCATGAAGTCTGCTTTGGTCAAATCTGTCGCTTGGCAGATTATCGCTAGGCCTTGACCGTTAGGCTGCCTTAGAATATCAGCGACCAATGCAGGCTCTAAATCTGTAAATACAGCAAGTTGAGCGATAAAAGATTTAAACTGCCGACGTCTTAAATGACGCGTCATAAACGAAACAGTTAGTTTTCCTGATTGCTTATAGCGTTTTGCAACGGAGTATTCTTCAGCGCAGAGCAGGTCTTGGGGCCCTTTTGGCGTAATAATATTACGACCATCGGTGCCTGAAATTGTTGTGGCTGCCCGATATTTTATTTGGTCAGGCGTTAACTTGCTATGAGGCTCCGTAGGGATCTCCGTGCGTGATTGGAGCGTATTGGCGTGATTGTCAGTTTGAACAACTTCAATGGGGCCCTTAGCGTGCGGCTGAAGGCTTTCTTGTTGGTCTTCTGTTTTAACATCAACCTCGTCGGCCTCTGCCTGATCTAACTCTAAAGTGTCTCCAGATGAAAGCTCAGAGGATAAATCATTAATAGCTTTGATAAGCTCATCGCTCGTGTAATTGTATTTTTCCTCAATCTGGCTTTGCAGTGCTTGGCCGACATGTTGGTAAATATCAATAATAATTGATTTTGATAGCTCGTCTCTGCCAAGCAAGCCTTCAGCCAGGAACGGTGTCGTTTTCGCAAGCTCAGCAATTTTTCGACCTGAATATTGCGTTAAGCGGATGTTGAAGTTCTTAAGCAGCGAATTATGCGTTAAGTTATCATTTGTATCAGCGAGCTTATTAATAATGCTCTCATCTAACGTTCTTCTACGCGCAATACTCTGCCAGTGTTCGCTGGTCTTGGTATTAATCAGATAGACCAAGTCATCATCGCTTAATGATGTTGAGTTTTCGAGAATAGGGCGCGCGACATTGATTTCAGCATTAGCGAGTTCTAAAGATATTTGATTTGGGGCATCATCAATAACAGAAATACGGTCAGCAAGCGCGGCTTTCAGTTTTAATTCAGCTTCTCTTATTAAGGTGACAAGGACTTCTGTGACGAGGTTTTGTTCCTCGGGTGTGATGTCACGCTCTAGTAATATTTCTTCGACAACATCGGAGATACGGTTTTGAGAGAAAACAGTGCCAAACATATCGTCTTTATAATCGTTATAAACATCATGAAGCTTGACCATTAATTGGCCGAGATTCTTCGAGTGCTCAAGTGGCGATAAGTCCATAGTGTTAAATCTCTTTGTTGTTTCGACCGAATAATTCGCCAAGATAGCCCGTTTCCTTGTAAGATATTGGACGGAAGGCCAGTAAAACTATAATTCATACACACACAAATACACATAGGTATTACTAAACCATACTCTAATATTACCGCTTAAATGTTATCAATATGTTAATTTTGGTAAATTTATCTAAAATTTTACATAAATTTATTGCTTGTTTTGGCTATCTCTTGCGCGGGGTGTATTTAGCTTGACCATAAAAAAACGCCGATCAGAAGACCGGCGTTTTGGAATGCTATATAGCGGCGTTTAAATTACGCGGCTTTTTTATCAGATTTTGCGAGTGCAGCTTCTACTTGCTTGGCAATCGCAGTAAATGCAGCTTCATCGTGAATTGCAATATCAGATAGAACTTTACGGTCAATATCGATGCCCGCAAGTTTGATGCCGTTCATGAAACGTGAGTATGTCATACCGTTTAGACGAGCAGCCGCATTAATACGCTGTATCCAAAGGCGACGGAAGTCACGTTTTTTGTTACGACGGTCACGATATGCATATTGAAGATTCTTCTCTACGCGTTGAACCGCTGTTCTGAAACAATTTTTTGCACGTCCTCGTGCACCCTTCGCCATCTTAATGACTTTGAGGTGCCTAGCATGTGCGGTAGTACCACCTTTTACGCGAGCCATTATTTGCCTCCATTTTCAGCAACTTTTTTATGAGCTGCTTTGTTTTTGTTTTTACGGCTATATGGAAGCCAGCTACGGAGAATGATACGTGTATCAGACGCACATAAAATTGATGTGCCGCGTGCTTTACGTTTCATTTTTTTTGATTTATTCATCATCATATGGCTTGTAAAAGCTTTACCCGCTTTTATTCGGCCTGAACCAGTGACTTTGAATCTCTTCTTAACACTGGATTTGGTTTTCATCTTCGGCATTTTGAACTCCTTAACAGTTGTAGGATGTTAATAAAAAAGTGATCGAGGCATGCCGCCTAGCCAAACCACTTCATTTCGAACGACGATTTATAGCGCTGTTGGGAAATAGAGTCAATAAAATAAGTCGCTGGAGCTGTATTATCTTATTATAGGGGTGAAATTCTGTCTGACCTTAAAGATTCCAGTATTTTGCATCGCGTCTAATACTGTTTTTGCGGTCTCGATTTTACTGGCGCATGTCGGTGGTTTAACAGCAAGAAATTCATCTTTGCTACCTGCTCCCCCAAGGTTTGCCGCGTAGTAAACGGCTTTACTAGACTTTTCCGCGGCAAAACTTTGTACGCTATATATGCTGACATTATCTATTATGTGGGTGAAAATATTGGCGTAATCATCAGCGATTCTTATTTGAAGGGGCAGCTCAACCGAGAAGCCCGTCATGGTGAAGTGCTCTTTGACCCTGGGAACTGTGTTTTCGTCAAACTCATGCTGTTCGCATGGTGGGTATAGAGCATTAAAAATACTGACTAATAATTTACCGGCGGCTTCTGTACTTAATGTTGTTGTCATTAATGTGCTCTCTTAATAAATATGCTGCGTCAGTGGTTTTGCTATTTTTATGATTTTATTGCCCTCTAGATAAGAAATAATCTTATTCGCCTCGATATCGATGGCTAGTGGTGATGCAATTTGTCCCTGAGTGACAAAATTAATGGCGGCATTGTTAAATACAGCAGTGAAGAGCATTGTATACTCATCTGCCGTATTTATCGCAAGTGGGGTTTGGATATCAAATTGATTGCTCTCCAATACAGACTGGATCGATTCATTCAGTGTTTTATGACCGCGCGCATTAGGGCTGGTCGTATAAGCGCTATTGAAAAGGCTCGCTAATAGGGGAATGCTCGTATTTTTACTCGGTTTAATTTTAGACATAGAAATAGTCTCCCTAAATGCAAATATTATGGCATTATAAGGTTCTCTGTGCTTATGTCAATTAAAAAGAGGGCTGTTACTTCGCTATGCTCTCAGAGATTGGCGCTACATATTGTACAGTCATATCCCAAGGGAAGTGTATCCACGTGTCTTGTGATACTTCAGTGATGAATGTGTCAACGGTTGGCAAGCCTTTTTCTTTGCCGTAAATCGCAGCGAAATGCGCTTTCGGTAAGTGCTCACGAGCAATTTTGAATGTGTTGCCACTATCGACTAAATCATCGATAACTAACCAACCTTCGCCGTCACCAGCCGCTTCTGGGCCTTTTAATATATTGGCTTTGCGTTGATTGTCGTGGTCATAGCTTGATACGCAGAATGTTTCGATTAAACGTACATCAAGTTCACGAGCGATTACGCAGGCAGGAACCATACCACCACGGGTGATGGCAACAATGCCTTTCCATGGGCCTTTATCCACTAAACGCCAAGCAAGGGCTTTTGAGTCGCGGTGCATTTGGTCCCAGGTAATTAAGAATTCTTTATTGGACATGTCGTTTACTCTTCAGTTGGATCATTAAAAAAAGGCACATATTTTATGAGCCTTTTCATAGCATATATTTAAAAGAAATGAAGCCCTGTTTTAATAGTTTTAGGCAACTTTTTTATTCTTGTCAGCCAAAGCGATTGAATAATCAAGTAATGTTTCAACGTGACTTTGTACGCAGCGAGCGAGAACATCTGTGTTATAACCGCCCTCCATTACAGAGACAAGGCGGCCTTCAGCATATTGATCGGCAATATCCATTAAGCGCATACTCATCCAATCAAAGTCTTTTTCCAGCAGGAGCTGGCGACCGGGCTCATCATTAAAAAGTATATCAGCTGGTGGGTCATCACGATGCGCATCAAATCCAGCGGATATTATAACGAGCTGCGGTTTGAATTTGTGTAAAGCGGGCAGGATTTCATTCTCAAACGCATCATAATAAAGCTGTGTTGGCGCTAAAGCCGGCATGGGATAATTTAAGACGCGCTGAGTTTTGAGTGTGTTTTCATCTTTATTATAAGGCCAGATGTCACTTTCTTGAAATGAGATGAACAGCGTGTCATTGCCGTTATGTTCTAATATTTGCTGCGTACCATTGCCGTGGTGAACGTCAAAATCGAGGACGGCAACGCGCTCTATGCCGTATTTTTCAATAGCGTGCGTGGCGGCGAGGGCGACATTATTAAAGATACAAAACCCCATGGAGCTATCACGCAGTGCATGATGACCCGGTGGGCGGCCTGCAGCAAAGGCGACTTTAAAGCCGTTTTCTTTATCCATCACTAAATCGACGGCTTTAATCGCGGCGCCTGCGGATCTTTGTGCGGCGATAAGCGAGCCAGAAGAGAGAATGGTGTCTTCATCCAAATTAACCGTGCCCGTGCTGGGTATGCTGGTTTTGACTTTGTCCAAGTAAGCCGCGCTATGGCAGAGCAAAATTTCTGCGTCAGAGGCAAGCGGTGCATCATAAAAATCGAACGAGTCGACTTTAGGGCTATTTTTTAAGGCTGTTTGGACTTTTTCTAAACGGAAACGGTTTTCAGGGTGGGTATCACCCGTATCATGCCCAAGGCATTCTTCATGTGTAATAATCGCTATAGACATGGTTTTCTCGCTTTTCTGGCTCTATTTGTGTCTCTATCAGTATCGCAGTAAAGGTCTTAACTTAAGGCTGTTTTGGAATCAGACTATCACGCTTTTGCGCTGAGATATTTTGATCTTTTATTCCATACATGACAAGCGTAGAAGCGATGTTATTGCCTTCCATTTGCAAAATTTCTGCATTTTGTGATGTCATAAAACGATGTGCAAGGGAATCGTTACTGTTAACCCCCCAGATAAAGTGACCTGTGCGCCCCGATGTGTAGATATCTCTACGCATAGCTAAAGCCGTGCAGAGCATAGATTGCTGATAGATAAGCGCATCATGCGTTAAGGATATCATCGGTTCAGCCTTGACGCCGGTTACCGTGCGAAACGTTGAATAATTGGCATTGCTGAACGTTAGGCCTTGTATTTGGCCTGCGCTATTTTTGCACAGATAAACATCTGCATTGTGATGTGTCAGTGCGGTTTTAATATTGTCCATTAAAGGTTTAATGGCGATAGCTGTGGGCGCTGTTTTGTTATAGCTTTCAAGGTTGCGTCGTATAGCTCTCAAATCTGTTTTTTTAGCCTGCATAGCGCTTAAATTCGGATTGATAAGTTCGGGGACGGGCAGAAAGCCTTTTTGTAAAACGTCTTCTAAATCATAAAGTGTTTTATCAAGGCGTTGGCCACCGACTTTATTCTCATAAAAAGAAAAAGTCGCAGGCTCATTATTCATAGCGACGGCCCATTGGATATAATCCATTTGGTTTGTCAAAGCTGTATCTATCAGTTGGTAAAACCCATAGCTTCCCGCGCCGCGAAGGTGGTTTCGTACATTGTCACGAATGTAAATATCTTCAAGATAGATACCTGTACCTTTTTCAGTGACGGTTTCATTATAAGCAAAATAGCCTATCGGATCTGTACCCATTTGCTTGTGGTAAATCAATTGGATATTGGCTGTGGGGCGCGCGGCTTGCGTAAAGTCGTGGCGCAATTTGGTTCTTGAGCCTGTAAAGCTGGAGTGGTGGTGCATTGCTTGCCCGTTAATTAAATCAGGCAGATATTTTATATTATTTGCATTGACAGGGCAGGCGTAAAAATCACTTACATTGGCCATGATGTCGCTCCAGCTTTATTTCGATAAGGAAGCAACTATAGACATAATTTTATATAAGATCAATATATTCCGTAAGAAATACGCAGCGATCACTCAGGGTGATGCTGTTTAGGCCGCTTTAATTATGATGTGAATGGATGTTTTAGGCGATACTGTCATCATTGCTGGTCACAATAATATTCTCAATACGCCAAGACAGGTTGCTGTCTTGCTTTAAGCGAAAGATCACTAAGTTTTCTTGGCCGTCTTTACCAATCATATTGACCTTTTGAATAAGCATATCATTAACTTGATTATTACCAAGGAAACTATAGGAATTATGGTTGAATAATAGGCGCATATTCTGACGGACATCACGCCAATATGTTTTGGGCGTGCCATAACGTTGCTGTCCGTCTTGGCTGATCAATTGATAGGCTTGGGCGGCATCACGCGTACGTATGGCGCTGACATGACGGTCAATAAGACTATGCACGGCGTCAATATTCGCTGAAGCTTGGTTTGTTGCCATTGGGACGGGCGTTTCAGCCTGAGCTTGGAACATCATAGCCATAAGCAGTACCCACACAGAGAGCATTAATGCTATGTATCTGGGCATGGATATTGAATAATGAATGACTTTGCTGCGTCGCTCTGGCATTGTGGCTAAGTCCTTTTTATCTCTCTTGATTCAGTTACCATGGTAGAAGAATATGATTAAAACACCGTTAAGATCTTTGTTATGCGCCAGTTTGCTCTTGGCTGCTTTGGCCTTTACCAGCACGGCTTTCGCACAAAGGTCAGGCGTAAACTTAAAATATACATATCCCTTTATGGATGGCGAGTTAGAAGAAAGCCTTGGCGAAAACCCTGTTGTTGTCGAGCTTTTCTCTTCGCAAGCTTGTTCATTTTGCCCAATGGCGGATCACTTTGTTGAAGACCTAAAAAAACGTACAAATCTAATTATACTTGCCTGCCATGTTGATTATTTTGATGTGCGAGTAGGCTCTATTTCCACGCCAGAATGTTCTAATAGGCAGCGTAGTTATGCGCAGTCTATTCGTGGCGCGACGCTGTATACACCGCAAATTATTATTAATGGCCGCGCTGATTATGTCGGATATGAGTTTGATCGCTTTATAGATTTAGCGATTGAGGAATCACAAAAGCCTGTAGTTCAACCGCTTATTGTTAAGCCTGTAGCGGAAGACATTCCTGGCAGTGGCCCGCGGTTTGAACTGGACCTTGTGCCGTTCAAACTGGGCAGCGGTGAGGATGCGACCAATTTAGACATTTTCTTATATTTGCTAGACCCTGATCGTGTGATTTCTGTGTCAGAAGGGGAAAATAAAGGCCAGAAACTGCCCTATGTTAATATCGTCCGTGAAAGTCAGCGTGTCGGTAATTGGGATGGCACGCCGCAAAAAGTGAGCTTTACAATTGATGTTTTTGAAAACTACCAATCAGCGGTCGTCTTGTTGAAAACAAAACGCGGTCAAATCGTCGCGGCCCAGCAGATCAATAAAGATAATAAAGAGGGTGAAAAATAAGCCTTTACGCGCACTCTTAATAAAAAACCGCCCTGATTATCAGCGCGGTTTTTTTATATCTGTATTCTTAAATAATTTGTAAATGATATTTATAGGCGATCAATTGGGTTAAAGCCGTAATGATCAAGCCAGCGCACGTCACCTTCAAAGAAAGTGCGCAGATCAGGTATACCAAATTTAAGCATAGCGAGGCGCTCAATACCGAGGCCAAAAGCGAAACCTTGATATTCATCAGGGTCGAGGCCGCAATTTTTAATGACATTGGGGTGAACCATGCCACAGCCCAAAACCTCAAGCCAGTCTTCACCTGCGCCAATTTTTAGGCCGCCATCTTTACGGCTACAGCCAATATCAACTTCGGCGCTCGGCTCGGTGAACGGGAAGAAAGATGGGCGGAACTGCATGGGCAGATCATCCACTTCAAAGAATTTTTTGGCAAAGTCTAAAAGACAACCTTTTAAATGCCCCATATTGGTGGCCTTATCAATGACGAGGCCTTCACATTGGTGGAACATTGGTGTGTGGGTGATGTCGTAATCAGAGCGATATGTACGACCCATAGCCAAGATTTTTAAAGGTGGCTTATTTTTCAGCATAGTGCGGATTTGCACTGTAGAGGTGTGCGTGCGCAAAAGCTTTTTGGCTTCTTCACCTTCGGCTGAAGGGTCATCGGGTAAGTAAAAGGTATCATGCATTTCACGTGCAGGGTGGCCTACAGGAAAGTTAAGGGCTGTAAAATTGTGGAAATCATCCTCAATGTCAGGGCCTTCTTCTAATGTGAAGCCCATTTCGCCAAAAATCGTCGCAATCTCATCCATGGTCTGCGTGATTGGGTGAATATGGCCTGTGCGCTCAGGGCGCGTGGATAAAGTGACGTCAGCGCGTTCACTTTCAAGGCGGCGTGTTAAATCAGCATCTTTAAGGCGCTGCGTGCAGGATTCGAGAGCGGCTGTAATATCGTTCTTGAGAACGTTAAGGGCTTGTCCCATTTCTTTGCGCTCATCTGGATCCATACCGCCAAGTGTTTTCATGACATCGGTTAAGCGGCCTTTTTTTCCCAATACGCGAACGCGCGTTTCTTCAAGGCTCGCAAGGTCATTTGCGGCTTCGATCATTTCGGTTAATTCGCTTTTCAGCGCGGCTACATTGACGGAACTGCTCATGGTTTTTCTGAACTCTCTTAAAAACAAAACTTTACACTTAGTTTTGATAGAGGATATAAAAAGAAATGTAAAGTTTAGACCGTGTGTTTTTCTGGTTTTATTGCGGGTAATCTATATGAATATTTACTCTTGGTATTTTCGTGCAAGAGTTTTAAGGGGGCGGTATAGTCATGCGTTTTGTTCATTTTATAGTCACATTTTTCACGTTGCTTTTATTCTCTCTCGCAGCGGCGGGGCTATATGCGGTTCACTATGTTAACCAAGACGGACCGTTATTGGAAGATAGCCTTGTTGATGTCGAAAAAGGCTGGGGGCTTAACCGCCTGTCGGCACATTTAGAAGCGCAGAATATTATTGAGAATGCAGCTGTGTTTAAAGCAGCGGGGTATTTACACGGTAAATCCATGGAGTTACGCAGCGGTGAGTATCACGTTGAGGCGGGCAGCTCTATTCTTGACCTGCTTAATCTATTTACCGAAGGCCAAGCTTTTCAGCGTGGCTTTACTGTGCCAGAGGGCGCAACCAGCTATGAAATCATTCAAAGCCTTAATCAGAATGATGAATTGCGCGGTGAGGCGATTTTGCAAATTCCTGAAGAGGGCAGCTTGCTGCCTGAGACCTATCATTTCACCAAAGGTGATAGCCGCCAAGATATTATTGCGCGGATGCAGGCTGATTTAAACGCTGTATTGGACTCTGCATGGGCTTCTCGCCAAGCTAATTTACCATTAAAATCGCGCCAAGAAGCCTTGACCCTTGCTTCTATCATAGAAAAAGAAACAGGCGTTAAAGGCGAGCGCCGCCGTGTGGCAGGGGTGTTTATTAATCGCCTGCGTATTGGCATGGCGCTGCAAACTGACCCGACGGTGATTTATGCGATTACTAAGGGTAAGCATCAAAATAATGGCCGCGGCCCTTTGGGGCGGCGCTTACTGCGCAAAGATTTAAAAATAGATTCCCCTTATAACACCTATCGTTACCCAGGCTTACCGCCAGGCCCGATCGCCAATGCAGGCAAAGCCGCAATTGAAGCGGCGTTAAATCCAGAAGATCATGATTATCTGTATTTTGTTGCTGACGGCACAGGCGGTCATGTTTTCTCAAAAACCCTCGCTGAGCATAATGCCAATGCCGCGAAATGGCGCATTATTCGTAAGCAACAAAATGATTAAGCTTTAGTGCTATTAATTCGATCTAACCCAAGCGAGGCAAGGCAATGAATAAGTGCAGTATATGGTTGGTTTTGGTGGTGTTTTGCTTGGGGGCTGTGTCCATAGCCGGGGGGCTTGTGAAAGGCCCGTTGGCTTTGTCTGATACGCTGGAGACTGAACCATTAAAATCTTCTTTGTCGTTTTATGTGGTTGATTTGGATGGTGACGGTATTGAGTTGATTCCGCTGGCCGAATCTAATGTTTATTTCGATGTTGATGGCGACGGCTTAGCTGAGCGCACAGAATGGCTGAGCGCCGATGATGGGTTTGTGATGGTTCGCTCAACGCAAGAGCGTGAGCTTGCTTCAATTGTTGGTCGAATTTACCATGCCTTCACCAATCACAGGGAAAAGCTTGAAGAGTTCGATAAAGATTCAAACTACGTTTATGATAAGAATGACTTCCTGCATTATGGGCGGGGCGAAACGTCTCAGGAATTAGGGTTCTCTATCACGCATGATAAAAAATCAGACGGCATACCCGAAACAGGGGGCGGGGATCAAGTCGAATGCGCGCTAATTAACGCTGACTATACTCCCAATAATGCAGAAAAAACAATTATTCTCACCTGCAAAGATAAAGCTTATACCGTGCATGAAATTAATTTCAATTACGAAGACATCAATAGACGCTGGGATTTAATGTGTCTCTATATTGAGGAGTACGGTAGAGGCGAAGAGAAATCTATAGGTTTTTACAAGAAAAACTGCAACACAAACACCATAAAACAGGGGGAGCATGACTGACATATTAGCACAACTAGATGCCGCTTATTATATTGACGACCGCTCTGGTTTCTGGAGCCCTTTCAGCAAATGTTTAACAACACGACGTATTATCACCACAAGCCGTGTCGGCAATCGACATTTCGAGCATGTTGGTTAGGTGCTGCGCGCGTTTTTCGCAGTTTTCTGTTTCTAGTAATTCTTGTTTTTCTTGCGCGGTGAACGGGCAAATCATTGATAGGGCGGTGATCAGCATATGGTTGGGCGTGTTTTTGATGGTCTCCCAACACACGTTAAGCTGATGGGCGATGAAATATTTCTTTAAAAGTATATTGAGGCGGTCGCGATCAAGCATAAAGGCATGATCATGATTCATGTCTTGTTCAAACCCTGCCCAATTGACTTTGGCTGTGTAAAAGCCGCTTTCTTGAAGCGCGCCGCCGGTAATGGCAAAGCGGCATAGGCCAGAGAGCGTAACTTCGTAGCGGCCATCATTGGTTTCGTCAAAACGAGTTATACGGCCTGCGCAGCCAATATTATATAAGCAGCTATTAATGGGACGCTTGGCTGAGGGGGCATCTTCCGCGTTTGTAGTCGTGTTTTTATTCGTGTCTTTACTTGTGTCCTGTGCCTTGGGCTGGATCATACCAATAAGGCGCTCATGCTTAAACGCGTGCTCAATCATCGCAATATAACGCGGCTCGAATATATTAAGGGGTAATAAACCACTGGGCAGAAGCAACACTTCAGCTAAGGGGAAGAGGGGGATTTCCGCCGGTAGATCATCAAAATTTGGGGTTAGCGGTGAGTGCACGTTTGAAGCTCTTCTTTATATGGTGTTTTGTTATGGCTTTTTTGTGCCGTTAATATCGTCAGCGTATTATCTTCATGACTTTCATATCAACAATAATAGGGCTATATCCTAGCGTTTCAAGGAGGCGCTGTAAATCATTTGGATTAAAACAAACCGTTTGCGTATTAATCAATGGGTGAACACATATAACGTCATGATCAAACATCCGCGCATCAAGCACAGGGCGTACAAGGCGCTCTGAGTCGTTATAAAGCGCCAAAGGCGTCACAGAACCCGGCAACACCCCCAAAGCGTTCCACAGGCGCTCAGCTGAGCCAAAGGAGAAGCGGCCAAGCTCTAATCTGTGTGATAAAGCTTTTAAATCAATTTCAGTATCATCTAAGGCCGTGACCAAAACCAAATTGGCTTTTTTATCTTTTAAAAATAAGTTACGGCAATGCCCGCCAGATATTTTTTCATGCAAATGATGGCTTTCCTCAACAGTAAAAACTGCCTCATGGTGGTGGCGTTCATAGCGAATCTGCATTTTATCAAGTAAATCAATTATTTCTTGCGGGGATGTTGGTTGCTCTAAGGTCATGTTTTTACGTAATCTTTGGACTCTTTTTGTGTTTTATATGCTAATTATGCGAAAATATATACATATGTAAAGGATTTGGTAAGGTTTATACGTTAGTTTAAGAGCATGAGCTGAATGATTATATTTAACTCTATGCAAAACAAGATGCAAACAAGAAGAGAGATTATTAATGAATGACACGATGCCTGATAACGCAATAACTGGTGCAGAATTATCGAATATGATGCAAGGCTATCAACCTTTGGCCATGTGCCACGGCGATAGCCCACAAGGCAGCGTTGATATGAGCCGTGTCGTCATGGAAGGTACTAGTGGACCTTCTCAGACAGAACCAGCACCTACGCCGCAGCAAAATACCGATAATGATATTGGTTCGTTCGTTGCGAAGCAAAACCCGACTCCGTTTTCATTCGGGTAATTAAGATTAACTCATGACGACAGAACATGACGACAGAACACAAAGATAAGAAACAGGAATAAGCCATGGAATCATTTAATGTAGAAGTCGGTAGATTACCTTGCGGGGGCATAGTCCTTGCAGCGGACCCTGAGTTTCTGGAACGCATTAAGCGCGTTGAGTATTATCGTGATCAGCGTTTATTCATGTTGGTTTATGATGACCCTGAACATGACGGTGAGCTGATGCATTATGATATGCAAGATGATGTTGATGAATTGATTCGTCACGCACCGGGCCTGACATTGGTGTCTTGTAACCCAAGAGCGCTCGCGCCTTATGGATATAAAGTGCCTTTAGTGCAAGTTGGCGTTTGTGTTTAAGCACAATTCCAATTCTGCTTAATCCCTATTTAAAGCCGTTTTATGGCGGTTTTTCGAATTTTATTCAAAAAAAATCAAAAAAAGTGAATTTTTCTCTTGCAAAGACTGAGAATAAATTTATATTCCGCTCTACCCAAGACGCATAACGAATTGCGTCGAAACATAGAAGCGAGTGTAGCTCAGGGGTAGAGCATAACCTTGCCAAGGTTAGGGTCGAGAGTTCGAATCTCTTCACTCGCTCCATTGTTTCTTTGGATATAAGTAAAACGCCCTTCGGGGCGTTTTTTTATGCCTGCTTTTCCCTAATATGTTTCCGTGTCTGTTTCCTTGGATCGCTTCACTAGAGCTTTCGCCACAGCCTGCACCAAGCTTAAAGCCTGACTTGACTTAAGCTCATACGATTCATATAGTCATTTCATAGCAATACATTGTAATGCCTTATCAGAACTTTCAAAGCCTATATCTAGACGAGCTTTGAGAGGTGATAAAATAATTGATAACGAATCTGCACCCAACAAAACTGAAAGCATCCATGTCCTTTACTGATAAAACAGACCCAGAATCCCCTAAAACTATTGTTGAAGAACATGTGGAGCGCATCCTTTCCCCGTTTGATGTGTTTATTAAAAACCAAGCCTCAACAGGGATTTTGCTCGGCGTGACCGCTTTGCTTGCGATGATTATTGCGAATTCACCTTGGCATGAGATTATTCATTTCCTCGCCGCTATTCCTGTTGGCTTTCATGCGAATGGTTGGGCACTGGATATGCATTTGCATGAATGGATCAATAGCGGCCTAATGGCGCTGTTCTTCTTTCATATTGGCTTAGAGCTTAAACGCGAGGTACTGGCCGGCGAATTACGCAATGTCCAGCAAATGGTTCTTGTGCTGAGCGCCGCGGCAGGGGGCATGATTGTGCCCGCCGGTATATATTTTCTTATGAATATGGGCGACCCTGCGCAAATTGGCTGGGCTATTCCGATGGCGACCGATACGGCCTTTGCGCTTGGGGCACTGGCTTTACTGGCCAAGCGTGTTTCCCCCTCTATTGCTGTTTTTCTGGTCGCTTTAGCTATTTTTGATGACCTTGGCGCGATTATTGTTATTGCGCTATTCTATACGCAAGCGATTAGCGTTATACCGCTGCTTTGGGCGGCGGCGGCTTTTGCGGTATTGGTTTGCTTTAATGTCATAGGCATTAGAAAACCGTGGTTTTATGCCGTATTAGGCGCGGTTCTGTGGTATTTCGTGCATGATTCAGGCATTCACGGCACTGTCGCGGGTATTTTGGTCGCTTTTGCCATCCCTGCGCGCCCAAAAGTCAAAGAAGAGTATTTTAAAATGCGCATTAAGGCGCTGGTTTCTCGCTTTGAAAAGAAACAAACAGAAGAGCGCGGCATATTAGAGCATCAAGATCAGCACGACCTTGTTGTTGATGTTCAAAAAGTCGCAGAGCGCGCTTCAACGCCGCTGCAACGCTGGGAAGGCGAGCTTAAAACGCCTATCGGCCTGTTGGTCTTACCCATTTTTGCATTGTTTAATGCAGGCGTAATGCTCTCAACGGAGAGCCTTGGCGCATTTACCAACTCATCTGTCGTTTGGGGCGTTATTCTGGGCTTAGTAGTCGGCAAGCCTGTGGGGATTGCGCTATTTTGCTTTATCGCACTGCGCTGCAAACTCGGTACCATGCCCAAAGGCATGAATTTCGCTGATATAATCGGGGCAGGGCTATTGGCCGGCATGGGCTTCACCATGTCTTTGTTAATCGCAGATCTAGGCTTCGCGCAAATGCCTGAACTGATCGAACCCGTAAAACTCGCGATTCTGCTCTCCTCATTAGCCTCAGCCGTCTTTGGCTTGCTCTGGCTTTATTTTCGGGGTAAGCGGGTTGCTTGTGCGGCGTGACGCTGGGTGCGGTGTTTAGTTTGTGTTCTGTTTCTTTAGATATAAGTAAAACGCCCTTTGGGGCGTTTTTTATGGATTGTCTATTTATGGGTTGTATTGTGTGCGGCTTATCTTGTGTTTTAGAACAACCCTATGTTGTGGTTATCTCCCTTTTAAGTGCTTGTTTTCCTTTGTGTCATTGTTAATAGAAGTTATAGTTATCTTAATCGTTTTGCGAGAGGTTTTTTAGTCATATTAAGGATTCATCGCGTGGTCTATGCGATGCTAATGAGACCCTGATTTGGTTGGTATAATGTTCGTTTTTATAGATGAAAGTGGTGATACAGGATTTAAGGAAGGCTCTTCCAGATATTTTGTCATGACCATGGTTGTTTTTAACGATAATGATGGTGATGGACGTTATCCAACGGCAGAGCAGACATCATCTGTTCTGTTGCAAGTGAAGTCTGAAATAAAACATAAACCGGAATTTCATTTTTCTCAATGTTCTCACAAAATAAGACACGCCTTTTTTCGGAGCTTGAATAAACATAAATGTGTTTTTGAAGTTTATGCTCTCGTTATCGATAAAAATAAAATTTATAGCCCTCACCTTAGAAGCAATACAAAGAATTTTTATAACTTTATCCTGAAGCAGCTTTTAGCAAAGAACCCCATAAAAGAAGCTAAGGTGAAAATTGACGGTAGAAAAAGCAAAGTTTTTAAACGTGAACTTCAGGCCTATCTCCGCCAAGGCCAAGATGGCATGGTGAGTAAGCTAAAATTCGTTAATTCAAAAAATGATTTTTTAATACAATTAGCCGATATGTGCTGTAGTGCCATTGCTTATAGTTACAACCGAGCAGATAAGTTGGAGTCTGACATTTATGTGAAGTTATTAGGTCAGAGAATTAATAATATTTGGGAATTTGAATAAAAAAAAGCCCCTGACACCTTGCCTCAGATAGAAGCTAGAACTCCATACGGAGCCGTTAGGTAGTCAAGGGCACTTTGTATCATTATTGTATAATAATTTGTTTGGCGCTGTCAAAGAGAATTTCTCTACAAATACCCCAAAGCCGCTACCAATAAATGCCCCATCACAATACAATTGGTTACCAGTGTTACGCTGATAATGCTGGTCTTCCAGCGGCTGGAGAGTTCTAGGCAGGCTTTGAATAGGAAGTAATTGCTCGCGGTTGTCAGGATAAGGGCGGCGATGTGGTTTTCTAGGCCGTAGGTCACAGGCACCCATGCAAGGGCATAGACGGACAGCGCCGCGCAGCTCATGACACAGCCTATAACAAAATATAAGCGGCGATATTTTCGCGTGGCGTGGTTTAAGACTAATGACATGATGGTGGTGTTTCTATTTCTTGATAGAAGGACTTTTTACCGACATCTTCCTTATAACATGTCTTTTAAGAACTGTCCCGTATAACTCTCGGGGCATTGTGCAACCTTTTCTGGCGTGCCATAGCTGACGACCATGCCGCCTTTATCGCCGCCTTCAGGGCCAATATCAATGACGTGATCAGCGGTTTTAATGACATCGAGATTATGTTCGATGACGATCACCGTATTGCCATGATCAACAAGGCGGTGCAGGACTTCGAGTAATTTGCGGACATCTTCAAAATGCAGCCCTGTGGTCGGCTCATCAAGAATATACAGGGTTTTGCCCGTGGCGCGCTTGGCAAGCTCTTTAGAGAGCTTCACACGCTGCGCTTCGCCGCCTGATAGGGTGGTGGCCGGCTGACCGAGTTTAATATAGCCAAGACCAACGCTTTTTAAGGTTTCAAGCTTGCCGTATATGGTCGGCACAGCGGCAAAGAAATCAGCCGATTCTTCAATCGACATATCAAGCACGTCGGATATAGACTGGCCTTTATATTTGACTTCCAATGTTTCGCGGTTGTAACGCTTGCCGTGGCAATGCTCGCAAGTGACATAAACATCAGGCAGGAAATGCATTTCAATTTTAATCATGCCATCGCCTTGGCAATTCTCACAGCGTCCGCCTTTAACATTGAATGAAAAACGCCCTGCGGTATAACCGCGCGCTTTGGATTCAGGCAGACCCGCAAACCAATCACGAATAGGGCCAAATGTCCCTGTGTAGGTAGCGGGGTTAGAGCGCGGCGTGCGGCCAATCGGCCCTTGGTCGATATCAATGATTTTGTCGAGATGCTCAAGGCCTTTAATTTCATCATGCGGGGCGGGCATGTCTTTGGCTCGGTTGAGCTGACGGGCGGCGGCCTTATATAATGTTTCCAAGGTTAAGGTCGATTTACCTGATCCTGATACGCCCGTGACGCAAGTGAATATACCAAGCGGATAGCTGACATTTACGTCTTTAAGGTTATTACCGCGCGCGCCGATAATATCGATGCTGAGCTTTTTCTTTTTGCCTTTTAGGGTCTCTGTTTTGGCGCTGCGGCGTTTGGTTGGCACGTCTATTTTTCGGGTACCACTTAAATATTGGCCGGTAATACTGTCTTTATTGGCAATGATCTCAGCTGGCGTGCCCTCAGCGACGACCATGCCGCCATGAATGCCCGCGCCAGGGCCCATATCAATGACATGGTCAGCACTGCGAATGGCGTCTTCATCATGTTCGACCACAATCACCGTATTGCCAAGGTTACGCAAGCGCGTGAGGGTTTCAAGCAAACGGTTATTATCACGCTGATGCAAACCAATGGACGGTTCATCAAGGACGTAAAGGACGCCTGTTAGGCCAGAGCCGATTTGTGAAGCAAGGCGTATACGCTGGCTTTCGCCGCCTGATAATGTGCCTGATTTACGCGCTAAAGTCAGATAATCAAGCCCGACATTACGCAGAAAGCTTAGGCGCTCCACAATTTCTTTGAGGATGCGATAGGCGATTTCTTGCTGCTGTTTGCTTAAATGATTAGGCAAGTCTTCAAACCAGATATGGGCATTTTCGATCGATAGGGCGGTGACTTCGCCAATATGCTTGCCATTAATTTTAATCGCGCGGGTTTCTTCTTTCAGGCGGTAGCCGTCACAGGCTTTACACGGGGAAGCACTTTGGTAATTGGCAAGCTCATCACGGACACTGGCGCTATCGGTTTCAATTAGGCGGCGGCGCAGCGATGTAATCACCCCTTCAAAGGGCTTGGTCGAGCTGAACTCACGGCTTTTATCTTTATAGACGAACGTCAGTGGAAATTTTGTGCCGTGTAAAAGTGCGTCTTGCACTTCTTCGGGCAAATCACGCCATGGGGTTTTCATGTCATGGCCAAAATGTTTGACGACGGTTTCTAAGGCTTGCATGTAATATGGCGCAAAGCTTTTCGACCATGGCGCTACAGCGCCGTCTTTAAGGCTCTTGCTATGGTCAGGGACAACAAGGTCAGGGTCGAAACGCGTATCAAGGCCAAGGCCATCACATTGCGGGCATGCGCCATGGGGGCTGTTAAAGGAAAACATGCGCGGCTCTATTTCCGCTATTGTGAAGCCTGATATCGGGCAGGCGAATTTTTCGCTAAATAGGGTTTCTTTTTCGGTCTTGGCATCAAAGGCCATTAATAGCCCGTCACTAATGCGCAGACCTGTCTCAACAGAATCCGCAAGGCGGTTGCCCATATCGGCTTTAAGGACAAGGCGATCAATCACGATATCAATATTATGTTTGATTTTTTTATTCAGGGTTGGCAAATCATCCATTTCATAAAATTCGCCATCAATGCGCACGCGCTGGAAACCTTGGCGGCCAAAATCTTGTAATTCTTTGCGGTACTCACCTTTGCGCCCGCGGACAATCGGCGCGAGGATATAAAGTTTTGTCCCTTCATCCATCATCATGATACGGTCAACCATTTGCGAGGCGCTTTGGCTTTCAATCGGTTTGCCCGTAGCCGGCGAATACGGCACGCCAACCCGCGCCCAAAGCAGGCGCATATAATCATAAATCTCAGTGACTGTACCAACCGTAGAGCGTGGATTTTTTGATGTGGTTTTTTGTTCAATTGAGATGGCGGGGGAGAGGCCATCAATTTGGTCAACATCAGGTTTTTGCATGAGTTCCAAAAACTGACGCGCATAAGCGGAAAGACTTTCAACATAGCGGCGCTGACCTTCGGCATAAATCGTATCAAAAGCGAGGGATGATTTGCCAGAGCCTGATAGGCCTGTAATCACAATCAATTTATCACGCGGCATAGTGACGGATATATCCTTCAAATTATGTTCGCGCGCGCCTTGTATCGATAATTCAGTCAGCATTTAGATATTCCTGTTGGATGAACGTATTGGGTGACCTTAGTGGATAGCCACATTTTAACAGAACAGGACTTAATGTTCTATGTTTGTTCTTTTTATATGATTCGTGTGTAAAATGCAAAATAGATATTTATCATAGGGAGTCAATGCATGTGTGATGTTCTTGTATTGATTTCTTATGTTTAAGCGCTATACTCCCTGTCATTATGAACGTAGATTTATTTTTCCGAAATGGCGGGGGCATGTGCTTTTTATTTGATAGCGCGCCGACGCATCCACTGAAAGCGCTGGTCTATGACGAGCGCGTTCATCAGTTTTATCTAGAGTTTGGCCATGACGCGCCGAATTTCTTATTAAATATTCCTGTCCACGCTGAAGCGGCAGAAAGCTTAACGAATTTTGTGCGCGCGCATATTGGCTTGATCGAAAACGGCACAATCAAAGAAGCGTTAAATATGCCCGTCTTGCATATGGCGCAGCATATGAGCGCGGCAAACCAGCGTAATGTGGCTGGCGGTCGTGATGTGTCAGGTCTGCAAGATATTCTGCATAATTGCCATTTCGCACAAGCCGTACATCGTGAAGATGTCGGTAACGAAGAAAGCGCAAATTCAATATTAGGCGATGCGCAGCCGGCTTTGGTGGCGTTTTCACCCGCCATGCAACAAACACTCAGCGCAGAGCGCCGCAGCGCACCACAATTCGAACCATCCGCACCAACGCTTAATATGTAATCGGTGTGTTTTAAAAATATCTTGGGGGATATATGGATTTTCTTACGCTTAAACTGGCTCGCTTTAGTGACATTGCGTCAACAGTATATAACAGCTTATTTGTGACCGATACTTGGATACAAGCGGGCGTTATTGTCTTTGCTTTGTTTGTCGGGTGGTTGGTTCGTAAATGGCTGCGTCCGCTTTTATTGCAATCGCTTGAACATATTGACTGGCCACAACCTGTTGAAACAGCCATTGGCCGTATTGCGGAGCTGATCTTACAAGTGGTCGCGGTGGTTATGTTGGTTATGGTCTCACAAGTGGCCTTGTTTGATCCGCCGCCCTTTAGCAGCGCTTTGCTTGTTTTAGCCTCTAATTTATTATTCGCATGGATTATTATCCGCGCTTT
>CAXBNJ010000014.1:0-28839 GCA_963977125.1 uncultured Micavibrio sp. | reverse complement strand
GGTCGAAATGTATCTGGAAGACACCCAACCAAGTGTCGTCGCATTAACCGTGCCTGAGGGCTGCGCTGGCTGACACACAGAATAGTTGCCAGCAGTAAGTCCCGTAAAGATATACGCACCTGTCGCCGTTGTCGTTGTCGAAGCCGCCAACGCGCCAGAACAATCTGCCCCGCTGCGCAATTCAATCGTTTCACCCGCAAGCGGCGTATCTGTACCCGATTCAAACGTACCATTTGGAGTCACGTTATTATCAGTAAACACGCGACCGGAAACATAACCCGCCGTCGTCACCGTTAACTCTGCATTCGCAGGATCAGGGTTGTTCCCGAAATCCGTTTGTAATGCCCCAGCAGGGATGTTGTTCGTATGCACACCCGTAACGCTCGCCGTCACATCAACATTAATCTCACAACCACCAGCGGGCACTTGCGCACCATTGGCATAGCTAACCGTACCCGCACCGGCAACCGCCGTGACGACGCCAGGACATGTCGTCACAATATTCGGCGGGGTCGCCACCAAAACAGCGCCCGGTGCCGTTGGTAATGTGTCGGTAAACACGGATGCCAGAGTCATCGCGCTGTCATTACTATTGTTCAAGAAAATCGTCATTTTAGACGTCCCCCCAGACGGGATCGCCGCAGGGAAGAATTCTTTGGTCACTGTTGGTGGTGAAGAAATCACGATCTTCGCACTGGTCGGCTCCTCATTCGTCACGCCTTCTAATGTCGTCACCGCACTGGCTGGGATAGTATTCGTATATGTCCCTGTAATATTGCTCAAAACATTAACGGTTACAGTACAAGAACCACTGGCGGGAATTGTCGCCCCCGTCAAACCAAGCGTTGCTGTCGAGGCAACCGCTGATATAGTCGCGCCCGCACATGTACTTGATGCATTCGGTGTTTGCGCGATCACAAGCCCTGTTGGCAAGCTGTCCGTAAAGCGCGCTTTCGTCAAATCCGCCGCATTGGGGTTGCTCAAAGAGATCACAAGCGGTGCTGTAGCGCCAATTGCACGCGCTGCACTGCCCGTTGTAAATGTCGCAGGATCACCCGCATCCAACGTAAATCCGCCAATGGCCTTGTTAATTACAAGCGGCAGCTTAACCCGCAAAATATCTGTTGTCGGCTGCGAGTTCTGTGTCGTCACACCACCGATTACGGCCGTTGCGCCACCAATAGGAATGGTATTTGTATAGTCACCAGCCGCTGCCGATGTCACATCGATCTCCGCATAACATGTTGCAGGCACGCCGCCTGACGCGGCCACGATGTTGGCACTGCTCAACACAACTTGCGTCGATGTCGGCGTTGTCACAACGCCCCCCGTACATGTCGTAACAGGATTTGCACCGGCCGGGATAGTCACGCCAGCTGGCAAATCATCCGTCACCGAAACATTTGATGCAGGTTGGGTTGTCGGGTTAATCACTGTAATGCGCAAACGAGAGCGCTCATTTGGCTTAATATTATTCGGCGTGAACTTCTTCGTCACACCTATATTACCTTGGGCTGTCAAACTGGTCGTTGCCGCGCCACTATTACTCAAACCTTGATCTGTGCTGACGCCGCCAATGGGAATAATATTCGTAATACCACCAACCAAAACAGAGGTTACATTCAACGTTACTGTACAAGACGAACTCGCCCCAAGGCTCGCGCCGCTCATGCTAAACGATGTCGCATCCGCCGTTGCATTAATCAACGCACCCGGACATGTCGTCGCCACATTTGGTGACGTCGCAACGCGCATGCCATTTGCCACAGCGCCCGATGTGCCATCGGTTGTAAAATAATCGGTAAAGGACAGATTCGTCACCGCGCTCGTGCCCGTAGTCAATGTCACCGTAAGCTCACTGGGCAAACCAGGAGACGCAATATTACTCGGGTTTGTAGATTTCGCGACCGTAATACCCGTCGGCGCCGCAAACGTCAGAACACCAACAACCGCTGTTTGGTTTGCAACGCCACCCGCCGCCGCAATATTGCCCACCGGAATTGTGTTCGTCCAATCCCCTGAGCCTGTAGCAACAACATCAAACAACACATCACATGTACCATTTCCTGCAATTTCTGCGCCCGTCATACCAAGAGAACTTTCTCCCGCATTTCCGCTAAAAGCCGTCACCCCCGCACACGATGTTTGTGCATTCACAGGGTTTGCCAAAACCATGCCTGCTGGCAATGGATCTGTCAGGCTTATGCCTGTAATTGGAATACTGCCACCATTTACAAGACGGACAGTCACTGTAGAGCGCCCACCTGATGACACACTGCTCGGACTAAACGCTTTAGTCGCCGAAAGCGCAGAGCTAAAGGTAATGCTGCGCGTATTAGAATTTATAGCGCCTGTAGGGTTGGTCACACCATTCCCGTAGCGCTCTGTTCCCGCTGCTGTTGCGGTGTTGTCATACACGCCCGCCGCCGCCGTCACATCCACTTGCAAGGTACAAGTGCCCGCTGCGCCCGTTCCATTGGTCGCGCGCGCTGGAATTATTGCATCCGTAATTGTAATAGACGAAGATCCTGCATTC
The DNA here is from genome assembly GCA_963977125.1 of uncultured Micavibrio sp. Taxonomy (GTDB): domain Bacteria; phylum Pseudomonadota; class Alphaproteobacteria; order Micavibrionales; family Micavibrionaceae; genus UBA2705. Next base: position 26,303 of record CAXBNJ010000014.1, on the reverse strand, counting down.
GCCGTGATAACGGGAGCGCCCCCACATGTCGTCGCCGCATTGGGCGGCGTTGCAATACGCAATTGCCCCGTACCAGAATTTGCCGCAGGGAAACTATCACTAATCGTCGTTGACGTAATTTCATTCGCAGACAAGTTGGTCAGCGTAATCGTCATCGTTGAAATACCATTTTCAGCCAAAGGTCCCGCTGGTGAAAACACCTTATTCAAACTCAAGGTGTTGCCATTCACGCTTGAGCTTACGGTCTGAGAAGCACTACCGTTACAGGTAAGAGCACCATCATTAAAACACACATCACCCGCATTAATCACATTGTCTACAGATGAGCCACCGGCCGCATTAACATCCGTCATAGAATAAAACGTTACAACACAAGCCCCTGGCGTAAACGCATCCGCGCGCGCTGGTAATGTCGCGATCTCAAACGTCGCGGCCGCTGATCCTGTCGTACCGGCAGTCACAGAAAGCCCCACACAACCCGTACCTGATAAACTCGGCGTAAAGTCATTCCCATTAATCACGCCTGTCAAAAATGTTTGACCATTAGAAAAAGTATCATCAATGTCAATATTGTTAATCGCAGTATTAGAGTAGTTTTGAACAGTAACCTGATAACGCACAGGGTTACCTGGCGCCGGATTAGTCGGTGAAATAGACTTTAAAACACGAAGCTCATCCGCCACCAAAATTGAGGCAGACACGGTTTCAGAAACGATTCCTGGCGTCACAGTACCAACAGCGCCCTGTGCAATACTATTCGTATAGGAGTGCGGCACATTTGCTGTTTCTGCCGTCGCGGTGAAGCCACCAGAAATTGTACATGTTCCACCAGAAGCGGGTATCGTAAAGGTCGGCTGCGCACCGCCAAGCTCAAACCCGTCGCCAGCATTGAGAAGAACCGTCGTCGCCGTAGAAGCATCAGAACAGGCAATAGTCGGCGCTGCGTTTAAAACCAAACCAAAAGCCGTACCGACCTCTCCATCGATCGGATTATCTGCAAATGAATTAACCGTTAACCCCGCATCACTCGCATTCGTCATGACGATCGAAAACGTGCCCACTTGTCCACTTGACACAGATGCACTGCCAAATGATTTAGCCAAGCTCAAAGGCGAACGCGTACGCACCTGTGCCGTCGCGTTTAAAGGCTCAATACCCAAATCGTTACTAAAATCAGTTGATCCGTTAATCGTGTTGTTCTGAAACGCTGTCTCGTAAGCACTATTCGTCTGAACCCCAATAACATCAACCGTCATTGTACAGGATTGATTAGCCAAAATTGTACCCGCCGTAGCCGTCACAGAATCCGCGCCCGCAACAGGCGTGAATGCCGGCGGCGTGCTCCCGCCCGTACAGTTTACCGTCGCGTTTGGTGTGCTTGCCACTTGAATAAGTTCAGAACCACCTAATTGCGGGAAATTATCCGTGATACTAAAATTCACCAAATCAACATCATTGGGGTTGGTCACACTAATCGTCAGCGTTGTCGCTGAACCGCCCAATATAAGCGTATTGCTCCCAAATGATTTGCTTACACCGGGACGTGAGATTTCCAACACGTTGACACTCTGGTTAACCGCACCACTATTCGCAACCGCGCCGCCGTCATTACCCGTAAACGCGCCATCCGCAATAACATAATTATAAGTCTGCGCTGAACCATCTGATGTCCCCGCAGTGACAGGAATAACAATTGTACAGGTTCCATCCGTACTCGAACCAGCATGCCGCGCCGGAATAGAGCCACCCGTTAATGTAATCGTTTGTGTCCCATCAACCGCCGTAAGAGTCCCCGCGCCCGGATCTGTCGTTGGGCCACTCGGGTCCGTACAGTTATAAGTTGGCGCACCAGAAACCTTCAAACCATCCGGCAATGTCCCTGGTAAAGTGTTTGAAAAAGCTACAGCCGTAATCGGCGCCGCTTCATTGTTATTTGCAAGCGTTATCTCTAGCTGCGTTATCTCGCTAGGATTAATGTTTGCAGGTTGCCCCGTAACCAGTGTAACCGATGCCCCAAGGCCTGCAAATGCCGCCGTATTAAAGAAAAAAGAACAGACAACAAAAGAGAGAAGAAGGAGAACCTTCTTCAAAGACAACGCATCTTGCATAATAATCCTAACCCTAATACTAAAAATATACTCAAAATATGAAAACGGCATATGCATGGAACTGCATATGCCCGCGATTATATACATGCGCAACCAAAAACACAACTGGAAAGCAAGAGGGGGGATTAAACTTGTGATAGTAGATTGATAGCGACCAAAAGGGCTACCCTGTGCGGAAATTACCCTGCAAACCCTGACTGATTTAATGGTCGATCACAGTTTTTTATACTTTGAGAAAAGCTAACCTCAGGCGACAAATACTGCCATTTACGAGAGTCACCAATATTTCTCACCATCAGAGGCGGTCTTTCTCACGCCGAGTCTTTTATAAGGATTTTTACTCACTGAATTTCTTTCTACCAAGGGCTAAAAGTAAAACTGACATGCCGTATGTGCCCATATTTAACCCAACAACAATGGCTAAGAATAACATGGTTACGTCAGGAAAGCCTATCATAACAAAAAAGGACAAAGACAATGCGAGAACTCCGCTTAACATCATCCATTTCCATCCCGAAAACGGCTTTAGGGCCAGCGCAAACAGAATTTCAAAAAGTCCCTCAAGAAACAAAATAAAGCCGATAAAAATGGCCAGAGTTAACAAACCAAATGCGGGAACAAAAGCCACGATGCGCTTTTATTTCTTCGGAAATGCCGAACCTAACAATGTCCATCTTTTTCACTCCATATATTTTATATACTCTATTTTTGATATTACGCCGCAATTTTGTGAATAGCTTTGATCAACATCAAATATCTTAAAATAAATAAGCTTTATAAGGTTTTTCTGATTCTAATTACAGAGGGAGCTTTTGTATTAGGTTAAAAAATATCAAACCTCCGTCAAAATATAATCATACGGCAAACGTGATTTAGGCAAAGCCGCGTTAAAATCCTTTTCTGGATCATGATAGCCCAGCGCGACGGCAACAAGGCTTGTGTATCCTTTTTCGCGTAAACCAAATTCTTCATCTATTGATTTTATATCAATGCCCTCCATTGGTGTCGCGTCAATACCAAGCGTTGAAACACCAAGTAAGAACGCACCAATATTCAGATATACCTGCTTATCCATCCAATGCTGAACATCTTTGAAATCATGTTTGTGCAGATTAATAAACATCTTACGCCCCCCATCCATTTGCGCTTTGAATGCTGGGTCAGCCGCAAAACGTCCATCCGCTTCCTCTTGCTCTAGCACTTTCGATAAATGATCTTCTTCAATCGTTAACCTGCTGCAAAAAATAACAACATGAGATGCAGCGCGGATGGACGGGTTATTGAAGGGAAACATGCTTTCATTCGCTTTTGCAATACGTTCCTTACCCTCATTAGTGGATGCCAATATGAAATGCCAAGGCTGCGCATTCGTGCTGGATGCACTAAACCGTAAAAGCTCTTTAATTTTTTCTATATTTTCATCTGATATTTTCTTATCAGGGTCGTAAGCTTTCACCGTGTGGCGGCTCTTCGCATAATGTACAATATCGTGTTTCATCGTTTTTCCTTATAAGTTTAAAATAGCTTCAATCGTTTTTGTGACTTGCGCGCATTTCTCATCATCCATGGCGTCTGAGTGAGGTTTTCCGAATCCGCCTTTATCATTGTCAAAATATTGACCTGTTTTCTCTGCAAATTCTTCATCCAAAGATAAGCGCACCAATATTGTTGCACCTATTGATAAATCATTGCCCTCTACGCCAAATCCTTCCTTCACCATCTTGCTTGCAAGCAATGATCCTGGATTGACAGGAATAATTACGGGCGCATTATCGCTAAGTGTGTGCGCCCAATAGCGTGACCACATTGTAATGGCTAATTTGCTCTGCGCATAAGCACTCATAGCATCTAACGCGCACCCTTTCCCTGATAGTGCATTCAGATCAACACAGGCTTGCGCTGCTGAGGACAGGTTTATAATGCGTCCTGACTGATTTAATAAAGGCAACAAAAGTTTAGCCAGCAGATAGGGCGCAATCGTATTCACGACAAAGCGAATATCTTGTCCGTCAGCGGTAAGCGGCTCAGGCGTCTTGTAAACCCCTGCATTGTTAATCAGTACATCTAGCTGATCATGTTTATCAAGGATATTTCGTGCAAGAGTCTTTACGTTATCCATGTTTGATAAATCTGCAATATATCCTTCCACATTTGCAGTCTTTCCCGAGGCTGACACAATACGCTTTGCCTCTTCTAGCTTATGCGGATTACGACCATGCATAAGAACGCGATGCCCTTGCTGCGCAAACATTTTAGCCGTTTCCAACCCAATACCATCCGTGGACCCTGTTATTAAAATTGTTTTGCTCATATGGCTTCCTTTCATTATGCGTGGCAGATTTTCCAAATCAGTAAATGATGATATATGTTTTATATCAACAGCCGCAAGTACGCACTAATATGTATGATAGGCACGCATTTGTAACGAACAAGGAATATCAATGAATACAGCTGAAAATAAAAATTGCAGGATCGTAAACAATTATAGCATATAAGAATGTTGCACCATCCAGAACAAGATTTTTTTCCAGTACGGCTTGCTGTTGCCTCAGGATGGCTGCATAATCATTTCCCGCTTGGCTTTTTATAGAGCTGTACCCTTTACACTTTGAGTAAATATCACCCGCGATACTATGCAGGTATTTTTAATAATTGGAAAACACATGGCACTTATACAAAACAGCATACTTGAAACTATTGGCGTCACGCCCATGGTCAAATTGAATAGAGTTTTTAAAGAGTTTCCGCAGGCCACTATCTTGGCAAAAGTAGAAACCTTTAACCCTGGTGGATCTATGAAAGACCGGATTGCGCTTAATATGGTTGAGCAGGCCGAGGCTGAAGGACGTATAAAACCTGGCGACACACTGGTTGAGCCAAGTAGTGGTAATACCGGCCTTGGGCTAGCGATGGTTGCCGCCGTTAAGGGCTATAAAATGATTATCACTATGCCTGAAAAGATGAGCATGGAAAAAAGACGGCTGATTAAAGCTTATGGCGCGGAACTGATATTAACGCCAACTGAATTACCGTATGATCATCCTGATAACTATATTCAAATTGCACATAGATTAGCCGAAGAGAACGAGAACACCCATTTACTTAACCAATACAAGAATGTTGGGAATCCTGAGGCGCATTATAAAACAACAGGACCAGAAATTTGGAAACAGACTTCGGGCGAGATAGATTATCTGGTTTGCGGAATGGGAACAGGTGGAACAGTGAGCGGAACAGCCAAATTCCTAAAAGAAAAAAATCCAAGCGTTAAGGTTATTGGCACTGATCCCGTTGGTTCTATTTACACAGGCGAAGTTGGAGCATATCAGGTAGAAGGCATTGGTTATGATTTTTACCCTGACGTTTTCAGGCCAGAAATAGTTGATGAAATGTACCGCATTGATGATCAACAGAGCTTTTTGGAAGCAAGGCAGCTCGCCAAAGAAGAGGGTATTTTGGCAGGGGGCTCCACAGGTAATGTTCTTGCCGGTACTCGTCGTCTATTGGAAAATTTAAATAAACGCGGCGAGTTGGACGGAAAGACCATTGTTCTGTTCATACACGATAACGGGCGTAGTTATTTAAGTAAAATTTACAATGATGAGTGGATGGAAGAACAGGGTTTTATACCGCCAACAGCCAATCAGAATTAAACAAAGGGGAAATCATCGTGATTGGACGTTCATCGCAAGCGATAGTGTTTCTTCTTATCTTTAGTGCCTGTATTCTGGCTATGGCTAATTCAAATGCACAGGCAAAAGGTTTTGATATGTTTTCTTTTTTTACTAAAAAAGGCAAAGCAATGCCGAGCATTGTGCACCCTTACTTGGGCGCCCAATTAACGAAACTCACTGACTACCTTTCAAAACCCGCCCCCCTAGACCGCAATATGGGGCATTGTATAAAAGCCAAGACACAAGGCGCATTGCTCATCCCGCAGAGTGAAGAAGACGGTTATATTGAGCCCTCTCAATCGTCTTTTATATGGACGTCCATGGCCCCGCCTTTAGCGTTTATCAATAATCAAGAACAGGCGCGGTTTGATGTGTGGGAACTTGACTCGGTAAACGCATTAAAGCCAGTGAAAAAACTCTCCACCAATATGCTTGATGCGCAAATGGGCAAATGGATAAACTACTCTGTGGTTGATGCGGCCTGTTTACCAGCGCAGAGACTTCTCCTCGCTGTGAATTATTACGATCCACGGTCAAAAACAGCCCTTTATTTATATGACGCACCGAACCAACAGTTCAGTGTTTTTTCTAATGCCGATGCACATGCACAAAACCTTGGTCGATACTTTGAACAAAAAGACCTCAATAGCGGCGAAACGCTTATCACCTATTACAGCGATACGCAGCGAAAATCAGCGGAGATTTACCACAATTACTATAATAATATTGTGTTGTTCTCCGATAAATACCCGCAAGGCATTGAAATTCTGAAGCTGAGTATTGATGACGGCAATATCAAGGATTGGAACGTTATTGATAAAAAACTCGTTTTACATGCTATTGATAATCGCGATCATAACAATCCAAAACCATATTTCTGGTCTTTAGATTTGTCAAAAATACTGGCAAATTAACAAAGCAATCGCCATCATCAGCAACCAGCTTACTCGATACTTTTTATTTTTTATAAAGAACAGTGAAGGGTTTTTAAAAACTCAACGTATAGTCTATGTATATATATTCTAAGGTCTGCAAGGCGCTGTTAAGCCTCAAAAGATCATACATCCACTTATGCAACCTCATGTCCAAATGCGCGACCGTAAAAAACAGGCCAAAAAAAATGATTAAGTCGATATCTGTCTATTCTTCCATATTCCTTATTGCACTCACATTGGGTAGCGGCGCATATGCGCAAAAGAAAAATGGCGCGCCAAAAGCCCCTGTGGCGGTGATTGTCTCGCCCGTACTCAAAACTGATTTTGCCGATCAAGTCGAAGCATTAGGCACAACCAAAGCTAATGAAACGGTTGTGATTACGACCGATAGATCAGAGAAAATTACTGAGATCCATTTTGAAGATGGGCAGTTGGTGAAAAAAGGCGATGTATTGGTTTCCTTGGATAAAATCCAAGAAGAAGCGCAGTTGCGTGCCGCCGAGGCGTTAACCGCTGAAACAAAAAATGCCTATGATCGCGCTAAAGGCTTAAGCGGTAACAGCGCATTGCCAAAAGCAACCTTGCAAGAACGCTTAGCGGATCTTCGTCAATCACAAGCCGAAACAGAAGCCGTAAAAGCAGGGCTAGAGAGTTTTGAAATCAAAGCGCCCTTTAATGGCGTTTTGGGCCTGCGTGAAGTGAGTGTTGGCACATTGATACAGCCTGGCGAGCGCATTACAACGCTTGATGATCTGGATCAGATTAAAGTTGATTTTGATGTGCCTTCTATTTTCCTTGCTACGCTGAAAGCAGGACAATCAATTCAAGGCCATATAGATGCTTTTGCGGAGCGCGAATTTTTCGGCACAGTGCATACGGTCAACACGCAAATTGATCCGATTACGCGGACCGTTAAAGTACGCGCGATTATCCCCAATGAAGACCATGTGTTAAAACCGGGTTTGCTCATGGGTATTACTTTATTTAAAAATCCACGCGAGGCGCTTTTGATCCGTGAAGAAGCTTTGATAAAACGCGGTGAGAAAGACTATGTTTTTGTCATCGTTCAAAATGGTGAAAATATGATTGCCAAGCAAACTGAAATCACCATAGGCGCTCGTAAAGTCGGCATTATTGAAGTTTTATCGGGCTTAAAAGAGGGGGCTCAAGTTGTCACCCATGGCATTATCAAATTGCGTGATGGTGCGCCCGTACGCATCCGCGCTGAAGAAACAGATTCGGAGCCCTTAGCTGCCTTGTTAAAGCAAGACCAAAACATCAGTGAGGGTAAGTAATATGCTGCTTTCTGATCTGTCCGTTACCCGTCCTGTATTTGCCTCTGTGTTGTCATTACTTTTGATTGCCTTTGGCGCAGTATCCTACTCACAGCTGTCTTTGCGTGAATATCCTGATATTGACCCCCCTGTTGTTTCTGTTGATACCAGCTATGCGGGCGCGGCGGCCAATGTGGTAGAAACGCGCATTACGCAAGTGATTGAAGACAGAATTTCAGGCGTTGAGGGGATTAAGTTTATTTCCTCTACGTCTTCTGATGGCCGCTCACGGATTAATGTTGAATTTGATGTTGGCCGCGATATTGAAGCCGCAGCCAATGATATACGTGATCGTGTATCGGGCATTGTTGATGATTTACCTGAAGAAGCTGATCCACCTGATATTCAAAAATCAGATTCAAGCGATGATGTGATTATCTGGCTTAATCTACACAGCGAAAATATGAGTGTGATTGAACTAACCGATTATGCACGGCGTTATTTAGAAGATCGATTTTCGGTTCTGCCTGGCGTAGCGCGGGTACGCATTGGCGGCGGTCAAGAATATGCGATGCGTGTTTGGCTTGATCGTAACAAAATGGCGGCGCGTAAAATAACCGTTCAGGATATTGAAGCCGCATTGCGCTCTGAAAATGTTGAATTACCCGCAGGCAGCATTGAATCTAAAGAAATACAGTTTACAGCGCGCATCGAGCGCGTCTATCAAACGCCAGAAGATTTCCAAAACCTCGTCATTGCGAAAACGGATAATTACCTTGTCCGCTTAGGGGATGTGGCTCGGGTTGAAAAAGAAGCCATTGAAACAAGAACATTTTTGCGTGGTAACGGCATACCAATGGTTGGCATAGGCATTATTAAGCAATCAAAAGGCAATACAATTGACGTTGCACAAGGCGCTATTGATTTGGCGCAGCGTTTAAGCCCTGATTTACCGCCAGGCATGGGGATTTCTAATTCTTATGATAGCTCGGTCTTTATTCGCGGCGCTATTGCCGAAGTGTATAAAACATTATTGCTGGCGATGCTGCTTGTTGTTGGCGTTATTTATGTGTTTTTGGGGAGCTGGCGTGCCATGCTGGTGCCTGCCGTGACGGTTCCCGTCTCGTTAGTCGCGACATTTATTGTGATTAATTTATTAGGATTTTCGATTAACTTACTGACGCTTTTGGCGCTCGTTCTGGCGATTGGCTTGGTGGTGGATGATGCCATTGTCGTGCTGGAAAATATTTATCGCCGCATTGAAAAAGGTGAGCCGCCTTTATCTGCCGCATATTTTGGAACGCGCCAAGTGAGTTTCGCGGTTATTGCGACGACTATTGTGCTTATCGCTGTGTTTGTGCCGATTACGTTCTTGGAAGGGGATCTCGGGCGCTTATTTTCTGAGTTTGCCTTAACCATGGCTGCCGCTGTAGGGTTTTCAACGTTTGTGGCGCTGACGCTTTGTCCAATGATTGCCTCAAAACTTCTGAAGAAAACAGAAAAAAGCAAGTTCCATATCAAAGTCGATCTGATTTTTGACCGTTTCGCCTCTGGCTATGGCTCTGTACTGAATCTCGCTTTGAAATTCAGATTTTTGGTTATTATTGGCTTTGCACTTATTGCGAGCTCATCATTCTTTTTGTTTAATGCTTTGCCTTCAGAATATGCCCCGAAAGAAGATCGCGGCGCCTTTTTCTTAATGGTTAATGCACCAGAAGGTGCCTCCTATGCGTATACAAGAGAATATATGGACGAAATTGAATCGCGGTTAATGTCCTATATTGATAGCGGCGAAGTTAAGCGCCTTTTAGTGCGGGCACCGCGCAGTTTCGGTACAACATCAAGTTTTAATGATGGCATTGTCATCCACGTATTGAATGATTGGGCAGAGCGCCGCCCTGCGTCTGTGATTATGGCTGAGATTTCGAAGAATATGGCCGATCTACCCGGCGTTCGTGTTTTTCCTGTGATGCGTCAAGGTTTTGGCGGTGGTACGCAAAAGCCCGTACAGTTTGTTCTTGGCGGCGGTACTTATCAAGAGCTGGCGCAATGGCGTGATTTATTGATTGAAAAAATCAATGAGAATAACCCCGGATTAACTGATATTGATAGCGATTATAAAGAAACAAAACCGCAATTAAGATTACTCGTGAATAAAGATCGTGCTGGCGATTTAGGGGTAAGCGGTAATGTTATTGGCAGCACGTTAGAATCAATGCTCGGTTCAAGACGTGTGACAACCTATATCGAAGATGGTGAAGAATATGATGTCGTTTTGGAAGGGGAGCGCGATACCCAGCGCACGCCAACCAATATGCAGAATATTTATGTTCGCTCTGATACAGGCGCTTTGATACCCTTGTCCAACCTGATCACCATTGAAGAATATGCCGATTCAGGATCACTTAACCGCTATAATCGGGTAAGGTCGATCACAATCGAAGCGGGATTAGCCGAGGGTTATGCACTTGGTGATGCACTAGATTTCATGCGCAGCCTTGTGCGTGAGCACCTCCCTGATACGGCTGCGATTGATTATAAAGGTCAGTCCTTAGATTATCAAAGCAGCGGTTCTTCCTTGCTGTTTATATTCGTGCTCGGTTTCCTTATTGTTTTCCTTGTCCTCGCGGCACAATTTGAAAGCTTTATTCACCCCTTGGTCATTTTGCTCACTGTTCCACTGGCAATGACTGGCGCGCTGGCTGGCCTATATGTCACCGGCAATTCGCTGAATGTTTATACGCAAATTGGGCTGATTATGCTGATTGGTCTTTCCGCGAAAAATGGTATTTTGATTGTCGAATTCGTCAATCAATTGCGTGATCAAGGCATGGCGTTTTCAGAGGCATTAATCGAAGCCGCGCAAATTCGCTTGCGCCCTATTGTTATGACGGGCATTACAACGGTTGCAGGCTCAATCCCGTTGATCTTATCCCATGGCGCAGGAGCAGAAACGCGCGTCGCCATTGGCGTTGTAATATTATTTGGTGTTTCGGCCGCAACGGTCTTTACATTATTTATTGTCCCTGTCACTTATGATTTATTGGCACGCAAAACAGGTTCTCCGGGTGATGTCGCCCGCGCCTTGGAAAATCAGATAAAAGAAGGCGAAGCATCATGAAAAAGTTGATTTTGACAAGCGCGGTTTTATGCCTTACGGGCTGTTCTGTTGGGCCCGATTACAAAGCCCCTAGCCTTAGTTTCTTAGATAGATGGTTTTCTGAACAAGCAGACGTCACATCAGAAAAACCCGTAGATACCGCTTGGTGGCTTATTTTCAAAGACCCGCTGCTTGAAAAATATATAGAGCAGGCGGCTGAGAATAATAAAGACTTAAAAATTGCCTTAGCGAATTTACGCGGCGCGCGCGCTTTGCGCCGTGAGCAAGGCGGCGCATTCTTCCCTGAAATTGGCGCGACATCAAGCGCTGATCGGACAAGAACAAGTGGGGCTTCATCATCCTCTACAAGCACAGGGCAAATTAGCAATAGTTATGACGCGACTTTCGATGCGTCGTGGGAATTGGATATTTTTGGCGGTAATCGCCGCTCTTATGAAGCGGCAGAGGCGCGGGTGGGTAAATCCTTGGCGGCCTATCAAGATGTGATGCTCTCAACCCTATCAGAGGTCGCGCGTAATTATTATGAAGCCCGTGGCTTACAAAAACGCATTATTATTACGCAGCAAAATACACAACTTCTCAAAGAAAGCTTTGAAGTCATTAGTGATCGTCTTGACGCGGGAGAAACTAGTGATTTTGACCTTTATCGCGCGCAGGGTGAATATCAATTAACCCATGCGCTGATCCCTAATTTAGAAGCAGAATTAAAGGCCTCTATTTATACGCTCTCTATTTTACTGGGTCAGCCCCCTGAATCTTTATTAGATGAGATGGCCGCTGTGCAAGCGTTGCCAACGCCGCCCGATATGGTGCCCGTTGGGCTGCGCTCTGATATTTTACGCCGCAGACCCGATATTCGCATTGCAGAGCGTGAGCTTGCGGCATCCGTGGCCGATATTGGCGCAGAAACCGCAGCGCTATTCCCACAATTTTATCTAACGGGTGATGTGGGCACGCAAGCGCGCTTATTTAGCGATATATTCTCAGGCGGCGCAGGCCTATGGTCGATCGCCTCTATGATGCAGTGGTCCGTCTTTGAAGGCGGCGCCCTACGTGCGCGTGTGGAGGTTCAAAAAGAAGAAAGCTTGGCGGCTTTAGCAAGCTACGAAAAAGCCGTGCTCGAAGCGCTACGCGATGCTGAAACAGCCTTGATGAGCTATGGTCAGGAACTTGAAACGCGGCAAAGGCTCGCCAATGGCGTAGAAAGCCGCCGTAAATCTGTGGCTTTGGCTAAAGAATTATTTGATGCGGGTGAACAAGATTACCTCGCCGTTGTTGACGCTGAACGTCAGCTTATTGCCAGCGAAGATGATTTAATTGTCTCAGAATCGCGCTCTATCACAAAGCTAATCGCGCTCTATACCGCGCTTGGTGGCGGCTGGGATGTTTTTGAATAAGGGTTACCCCTATCATTTTTTGAACGCTGACAAGACCTGAATAACATCTTGTTTGTTGACTGGTTTGCTGATGAAGTCATTCATACCGGCTTGTAGGCATTTTTCTTTATCGCCTTTAAGCGCATTAGCGCTCAGCGCCACGATGGGTATTTCTGTGTTAAACGCTCTAATCGCGCGCGTGGCTTCAAACCCGTCCATGATCGGCATTTTACAATCCATCAACACCAAGTCATATTGCGTTTTCTGAACCATTGCGATGGATTCTTGTCCGTTGACTGCTAAATCAGTATGACAGCCCAAACCCTCTAACATATTCATTATTACGAATTGATTGGTGGTCACATCTTCAACAACCAATATGTTTAAATCAAAGGCATGATGCTCAATAGGTGCTACTTTTTGCAAAGTGAGGGCGGCAATGTCTTCTGCTGTGGGCTCTTTGGTTTGGATCGTGAATTTGAAGGTAGAGCCTTTTCCTATCACGCTTTCAAGTTCAAGCGCCCCACCCATTTCTTCTATCATATATTTACTAATGGCGAGCCCTAGTCCCGTCCCCGTGGATAGGGTAGATGATAATGATTCTATCTGTGTGAAGGCTTCAAATATATGTTCTTGTTGGTTTTGAGAAACACCAATGCCTGTATCTGTAATTTCAAATAAAACCTTATAAGGTTGGTCTTTCTGCTCAACAGATGCGATGCGAATAGTGATTTCGCCTTTATCCGTAAACTTGATAGCGTTCCCTATAATATTCGTAAATATTTGTCGAATGCGCGTTTCATCGCCAATAACAAATTCTGGCGTTGAATCACTATAGTCCATGTGCAAGGCGAGACCTTTTTCCAGAGCCAAAGAATGGAGCAAACTAAGCTGTTCTTCTAAGGAAACCCTAAGCGCAAAAGGCTTCTCATTGATCTCAAATTTACCCGATTCAATTTTCGAATAATCTAAAATCTCATTTATAATATTGAGTAAAATACGCCCAGAGCCAACGATAATATCGACATATTTCTTTTGTTGGTCGTTCAAAGGTGTATCAACCAATATATTCGCTGTTCCGATAATACCATTCATTGGCGTGCGGATTTCATGGCTCATATTGGCTAAGAAATCTGATTTGGCTTGATTGGCTCTATCCGCTTCTTCTTCTGCAATTTTACGGCGCTGAATCTCGCGGACAAGTTTGATGTTATATAAATAGAGCAGGATAATAATAATGCCAAACCCGGCCAAAACCTTCCATAACATGCTATAATTAAAGCTGTAATCATAGCGTACGCTAATCCAATTCGTGTAGATCTGAGATTTTTTTTCTTCTGATATGGAATCAAGAGCGCGCTGTAAAAGCGGCACAAATTCTGGCCAATCTTTACGCACGCCCATTCTTAAATCATAACGCAGGCTCATCTCACCAGAGACTTTTATATTGGTCAGACCACGATCTTTAATTATATGGCTGGCCGAGGCCAGATCAGTCACAAAAGCATCAATGCGTCCTTGCGATAAAGCCGATAGACCTTCAACGCTAGTTTTGCTTGGAATAAGGGGTATTTCGGGGTGGTTATTTTGTAAATATTCATGTGTGGCATAACCGTCACTAACGCCGACACGTAAGTTTTTCAGGCCTTTAACGCCATCAATATAATCAATATCATTTCTGGTCATGATGACGGTTGGGAAAGACAGATAAGCTTTCGTGAAATTAATATATTCTGCCCTTTGTGTATTCTGGGCAATACATGAGAAGACATCCAGATCACCCTGCTTAAATGCGCTTACAGCCTCAGGCCAATCTTTATCTTTTGCGACTTGAAAAGAGACCCCCAGACGCTCTTCTATAATCGACATGTAATCAGAAGCTATGCCTTTATAGTTATGCGCTTCATCAACCCATTCAAAAGGCGGCCATGCGATATCAACAGCAAGGCGAATAACGGGATGGTCTTTAACCCAAAGCGCTTCCTCTTGCGTAAGTTCTAATTTTTTATATTCGTTATTATGCTCATGAGCATGATTAAGATCATTGGCCATAAGCGCTGCAGGGAGAAAAACCAGCACACACGCAAGAAGAACACAGAGAAATCTACGTTGATAGCTGGTCGTTGTCATTATGTGCAAATGCCCTGAGTGGTTGATCCGTGAATCATTATACCACAGATTTGCCTTAAACTCATCATTCATCGCTACCAATAACGCTTAAAATAGTGGCGTTGGCTGTATATTCTGAACTTGGTGGCGCAAGCGTAATCGCATTGCGCAAACGCAGCTCAGCTGCATCGGCTTGCGCCTCGGAGCTTGCATGAATAACGCATATGCTATCCCCTGGCTGTAAAATAGTGCCCAAAGACGCAACATTATCCACCCCTGCTGCGTAATCAATCGAATCCTCAACATTTTGGCGCCCGCCGCCAATTGTATTGGCGATCGTCTTGCCTATTTCTTCAGTATCCATCGCCGTTAACTGTATGGTTTTATCAACCGTAATCCGGCGTTCTATAGAAGATTTGGGCAGATGCTTTGCTGTATGTTCTAAAATATCTACGGGGCCGCCAAGGGCATATATAAGCTGTCCGAATTTCTCAGCGGCGCGGCCAGACTCTAAAATATGATCAATTTTTTGTCTGGCTTGATCGCTATTCTTCGCAAGTCCGCTAGCCATCATTAATTCAGAAGACAGGCTTATAACCACGTCTTTTAAACGTGGATTTGCAGCGCTCGGGTTTTTCATGAACTCTATGGCTTCGCTTACTTCAAGCGCGTTACCGGCGCTATTCCCAAGGACTTCATTCATATCACTCACTACGGCGCGCGCCTTTAATCCATTCTTATCGGCAATTTCCCACATGGCTTGCGCAAGGGCTGTTGCTTCTTGCGGTGTCTTCATAAATGCACCGCTGCCCGCTTTCACATCAAGAACAAGCGCTTCCGTGCCCTCAGCCAGTTTTTTGCCCATGATCGACATAGCAATAAGATCAATACTCATCACGCTCGAGGTTACATCGCGTATGCCATACATGACTTTATCTGCAGGGGCAATTTTCGCTGTCGCGCCGACAATGGCAAAGCCAATATCTTTGGTGATGATGTGGAGTTTTTCTTGCGAAATGCTTGTATTTACATTTGGGATAGATTCAAGCTTATCAAGCGTTCCGCCCGTATGACCAAGCCCGCGGCCTGATAGTTTGGGCATATAAGCGCCAGCAGCGGCCATAATCGGTGCGACAATAAGGGTCACTTTATCGCCGACACCGCCACTGGAGTGCTTTCCAACGACAGGGCCATCAAAACCTGAATTTGTCCAATCTAAAACGTCACCAGAATGAGCGACAGATAGGGTAAAGGCGCTTCTTTCCTCGACGCTCATCGGTTGGAACATTGTCGCCATACAAAAAGCGGCGATATGTTCTGGTCCGACTACCCCCGTTTGTATGCCCTGAACAAATGTCGATATTTCATCAACGTTTAGCTCTGTGCCTTCACGCCGTTTTTGTAAGATTTCTGGTATCGTTGTTACGCTCATAATCCCCTGCCCTCTTTTTATTTTATGGCAAAATTTTGCCTTATTATGCCGCATATATGCCACAAAATAGACTATTTGTAAATATCCGGGCTCAGGCGTTAGGTGGCGAGGATATGGCGCATATCTCTACGGAGATTGTTATCGATAAAGAAGCACTCCCACCAAGAAATACAATGTTGATTTGCTGCATGGCAGCATATTATGCAAATGCAATAACCCTATAATAATGCTATAATAAATAGAGTTAGGTAATGTTTCTTACTGCTGAACTTAGGAAACGGGACGAAATAATCACCACTCCTACACATATAAACAAGATTCTAAAAACAAGATTCTCAGGCCTTGCCTTATCTTCAATGGCAATAAAGGCTTAAGCTCGCATTCTGCTATCGCAGTTTTGACCCATTTTTATATGCCGTAAAATTCATTAATTGATTGAGAGGTTCCAGATGGACGAAAGAATTGAAGAATTGAAAAATAGCGACGAGTATAAGCAGCTCATTGCTATACGCTCAAAAGCGAAATGGTCTCTCGCTTTATTGATGCTCGTTGTTTATTACGGTTTTGTGCTTGTCATTGCTTTTAAGCCGGAAATTTTTGCTATTAAAATTGGCGATGGTCATACGAGCTTAGGCATCGCCGTTGGCTTTGGTGTCATTTTATTTAGCTTCCTGATTACGGGTGTTTATGTTCAAAAAGCCAATAAGGTTTTGGAACCGCTGACAGAAAAACTACATGAAAAAGCGGGAGATTTAGTATGAGTGCGGATGTCAATATAACAGCCATCACGATGTTTAGCATATTCGTCTTAATGACATTGTTTATTACATATTGGGCGGCGAAAAAAATGACCGATACCAAAAGCTTTTATTCAGCTGGCGGTAATATCACAGGGTTTCAAAACGGCTTAGCTATTGCTGGCGACTATATGTCGGCGGCTTCCTTTTTAGGTATATCAGGCTTGGTTTTTGCCGTCGGATTTGATGGGTTAATATATTCAATCGGTTTCCTTGTTGGTTGGCCTATCGTCCTTTTATTAATAGCTGAGCCACTGCGTAACCTTGGTAAGTTCACCTTTGCTGATGTGGCTTGCTACAGATTACAACAGAAGCCAACACGTATATTAGCCGCTTGCGGCACATTGGGTACAGTTGCATTATATCTGATCGCACAGATGGTGGGCGCAGGTAAGCTTATCGAGATTTTGTTTGGTCTGGATTATATGTATGCTGTACTTATTGTCGGCGTGCTCATGATGGTTTATGTAACCTTTGGCGGTATGATTGCCACGACATGGGTGCAGATCATCAAGGCATGTTTGCTTCTTTTCGGCGCAACTATTTTAGCCGTTTTGGTTTTAGTGCATTTTGATTTCAATATGGAGCTCCTTTTTGGCGCAGCCATTGAGAAGCATGCCAATGGTGAAATCATTATGGCGCCAGGTGGCCTCGTATCCGATCCTATTTCAGCGATTTCTCTGGGGCTGGCGCTGATGTTTGGTACGGCGGGCCTCCCGCATATCTTGATGCGCTTCTTTACTGTACCTGATGCCAAGCAGGCACATAAATCTGTGTTCTATGCTACGGGCTTTATCGGTTACTTTTATATTCTGACCTTTATTATCGGATTTGGCGCTATTGCTTTCTTACTGGGTAATCCAGATTTCTTGGATGGTGAGGGTAAGTTGATTGGTGGTAATAATATGGCCGCAATCCAGCTTTCAGAAGCACTAGGTGGTGATTTAATGCTTGGCTTTATTTCTGCGGTTGCTTTTGCCACTATTCTGGCTGTTGTGTCTGGTTTAACGCTCGCTGGTGCATCAGCTATTTCTCATGACCTTTAT
Source organism: uncultured Micavibrio sp. (assembly GCA_963977125.1). Classification (GTDB taxonomy): domain Bacteria; phylum Pseudomonadota; class Alphaproteobacteria; order Micavibrionales; family Micavibrionaceae; genus UBA2705. The sequence continues at coordinate 8,431 of CAXBNJ010000014.1, read as the reverse complement.
GCAAACGTGTTTGCCGGTGGGAAGCTTGATGAGAAAAAAGAGCTAAGAATATCACGCTATGCCACAATTGGTTTGGGGATTGCTGCGATTGTCTTGGGCATTGTTTTTGAACAACAAAATGTGGCCTTTATGGTCGGTCTAGCCTTTGCTATTGCTGCAAGCTCTAACTTTCCGATTCTGTTCCTATCAATGTACTGGAAGAAGCTCACTACGCGCGGCGCAGTTGTGGGCGGCTCAGCGGGGCTTCTTACGGCAGTCATTCTGGTTATTATCGGGCCGATTGTATGGGTGGATGTGTTTGGTAATGATACGCCGATATTCCCGTATAAATATCCGGCTTTATTCTCGATGACAGTGGCTTTTGTTGGTGTTTGGTTATTCTCGATTACGGATAAATCAGAGACGGCAAAAGAAGAACGCGCTAAGTTTGAAGCGCAATATTTCCGCTCGCAAACGGGTATTGGTGCAGAAAAATCGTCTAAGCATTAGAGGGACAAAAACGAGTTTCGTATATGTCTTCCTTAACATTCTTGAAACCATAACGCTATTACACACAGCTGTAACGTTATGGTTTCAAGTTGTTTAATGATCAATCATTCAGATTAGAATTTTTCCAATATTTTGTGCCTTGTATAGTCGCTTGCAAAGCTAAACCGCTTTCTGTGAGTTGGTAGACTTTCATGCCCGGCATAATATTCGCCGCTTCTGAGAGTTCTTCACCTTCTGTGCCTGCTTTGACAGCCGCATCAGCCTGACCCGATAAATCCCAACCATATGTAACAAATTGATTAAAGGCTTTGCGCGTTTTAAAAACAAACACCAATCTGTAATCTTTAATACCAAGGCCAATACCAACGCCGCCAGAAGCCATCTTCATATAGGTGTCACCGCCTGATTTGTTATCATGTGCAATTCCTGACCCGTAAGCCGCAGAGAATAAAACAAGATTAACCCCGCCACTTGAAAAAACGGCATAGCCTTCTGCGTTTTCAATTTCTTTGCGTGCATTTGGCTCTTCGCTATATAAACGCGTGAGTGTTTTTTCTTTCATAGATTGAATACTGCTACGATCAGCGGCCACATCTGCCCAAGCGCTGGTGGAGATAAAGCTTAAGAACAAAACAGTAAGGGTAAGAGCTCTCATCATATTAAAATATCCTTTGAAAAATTATTATCATTTGTGATTTTTATATAGCTTCGTGCAGGTTTATAACAAATTTTTGCCATTCGGTTAAAAATCCTGCACGTTTTCTTATAATTTGTGTATATTAATCGTGAAATCAATGAAGTGTTTTAAAATCGGTGACATGAAAATAATTGCGCACATAATCTTATGCTGTTTTTTTCTGATATTTGGAAGTGCGCCCGCATGGGCGGAGGGGATTGAGTATAGCTTTGCCATTGAGGGTATAAAAGACGAGAAGCTAAAAACAAAGTTACAAGGGCAATCTTTGCTGGTCTCATTAGCCGATAAGAACCCGGCCAATAGTGCGGCTTTAAATCGGCGCATTAAATCCGATCTGAAAAGCTTCAAAGCCCTTATGCAAGAACAAGGCTATTTCAATGCTTCCTTCGAACAAAATATAACGGAAAAAAACGACAAGAAGATAGTTGTGGTTACGGTCGATAAAGGGCCGCTCTATACAATTGAGCGCTTTGATATTGACTGGGCGAGTGGCCAAACCCCAGATATTAAAGCTTTGACTGATTTTGAGCCCCCTATAGGCCAAGCAGCCCTGCCCGAGACCATGCTTGAGAGTGAGCAAAATTTATTTAATATTCTTATGCAGAATGGTTATTTCGCACCGAAATCAGAAGGGAAAACACTTCGAGTTCATCATGGACGGCACAGCGTTTCGCTCAGCTTGTCTATGTCCGCAGGACCACAAGCCAGCTTTGGCAAGACGGAGATTACGGGTTTAAAAAAGCTTAAAGAATCCTTTGTTCGCCGCCGTATAGGCTGGCGCGAAGGAGAGCTTTTCGATATTGGGAGAATTGCGCGCACACGCAAAAAACTCAACCGAAGCGGCGTAATGGCCAGCACTGAGATTCATTATGGCGCACTCACCGATGAAGGCGCTTTGCCCATCACAATAGAGGCCAAAGAAGGCAAGCATCGCAGCATTGGCGCGGGCGTCGCGTATTCAACGACATTGGGGGCCATTGCTAATGTATTTTGGGAACATCGTAATTTATTTGGCGGATCAGAGAAATTCAGAATTAAGCTCGAAGGCGGCACAAAAACATCTGGTTTAAGCGCCAATTTAAACAAACCTGATTTATGGGGTAATGAGAAACTCGGCTTGCAAAATGCCGTTGTTTATAAGCGTGAACTTCTTGAGGCTTTTGACAAGGACACACTCTCTTCTAGCACTGTTTTAAATTATAAATATTCTAATAAATCAGCCATATCTGGCGGCGTAGCGCTTGAACAAAATAAAATTATCGAAGAGGGTGAGAAAGATGAAAATTTCACCCTGATATCCTTGCCGCTATCCTATCGCTATGATGACACAAATGATGCTTTAGACCCCCGTGAAGGCTGGCGCTTTAATCTGGGCGTAACGCCATATCAAGTTTTGAACGAACAAGATAGCTTCTTAGTGACCAGTGCAGGCGGCAGCCATTATTGGCCGCTCGGTGAGGATTTCGTTTGGGCCAACAAGGCACGCGCCGCATTCATCCATGGCCTCTCATTAGACCGCATACCGGCCGATAAACGTTTTTATGCCGGCGGCGGTGGATCAGTCCGTGGCTATGGCTATCAAATACTTGGCCCGCTAGATGAAGATAATGACCCGACAGGTGGCCGCATGGTTTTTGAACTTGGCACGGAAGGCCGTTTCAAGGTCACGGAGTCTATAGAGCTTGTTGGTTTTGTCGAAGGCGCGCGCGTCAGTGAAGATTTGGAATGGAGCAGCGCGGCTGATTTTCTTTGGGGCGCAGGCAGTGGCCTTCGTTATCACACACCAATTGGCCCCTTGCGCTTTGATTTTGCTGTGCCCTTAAATAAAAGACCGCAAGACGATTCATATCAGTTTTACATCAGCATAGGGCAAGCATTTTAAATGAAAAAAAGAGCTTTAAAATTTATACTCTATATAGCGGGTGCGAGCCTATCTTTGATGGTGATCGCTCTTATGCTCGGCGCTATTGGTCTATCGTGGCTCGGGGGCAGTGAGAGCGGACGCGCATGGGTGGCGGGGCAAATCTCTACGCGTGCCAGTTCGGATGATTTAAGCATCACATTGGGGGAGATAAAAACCCTCAATAACCGCCAAATCGTGATCTCTCACATCACCCTTAACGACCCCAAAGGCCCATTCGCAACACTCAATACGATTGAAATTGATTACAGCGCAGAACATTTACTGATGGGCAATATGCATATTAATCGCATTACTATACAAGACATTGCCATCACGCGCTTACCAGAAAAGACAGACCCTCAACAAGACGCCACAATACCAAAAGTTCCAAACCTGCATATTGAAGCGTTTACAGTTGCACATTTAGACCTTGCCCCCGCAATAATGGGAAAACAAGAAATTCTGGCTCTTGCAGGAAAACTTGTTCTGTCTTCGCAGATTAAAAGTAATGATATAGAGCTGCATATTGAAGATAAGAATACGGGGAACATTCTCGCTGATCTTATTTTTGCGCCTGATGCGGATGGCCTGAACTTAAAAGCCAGTATTCATGATGACGGCCAAGGTTTGCTCGCGCGCATAACGGGCTTACCGATGGTTAATTTGTCAATTAAAGGCACGGGGTCAATGAAGGACTGGCAAGGGCAGTTAACCGCCAATACACAAATGAAAACAGGCGCGGTTTTTGAGACAGAAAGTGATTTGGCGCTAAACTTAGCCGCCAAGCGCCCAACGCTCAAACTAACAGGGAAGACGGCCTATGATTTCTATACAATAGATGGCGAAACATTATTCACCCTCAGCCAAAAAACCAAGAAACTCAAAATTGCGTTTCAAGGAGATCTCGCGGGAGACGGTTTCACGTTTAATGATCTTTTACTCCAAGCGCAGTTAGACCATAAAGGCTCGCGGCTTAACATTGCTCATGGACGGCTTAAAACACCTATTTTTGAAGTCACGACGAACGGTTATTGGGATCGATCAGATCAACGCATCAAGCTCAATACAAAGGCCAATATCACTGATTTAACAGTGCTCTCTGCCGATTTATCGGGCGCAGCCATGGCTGAGTCCACCATAAGCGGTCATGTATCGCCGCTTAACCTACAAGCGCCGCTGCGCCTGCAAGCACAAAACTTCACAACATCTTGGGGTGAGGTCAATAAAGCATTGGGGACGGCGCCCAGCGCAAAGGCCGCGCTTTCATTTATAAATGGCGCGCTTGATATAAAAGACGGTGCGATAAATGGCGCGGCCTTAAAAACGCTCGATTTTTCTGGTGATGTTAATAATGGCCAAACCGCCTTGACTATCGCCGCAAATTACCAAGACCATAATATAAAAACAGTTTTAAAGCTTAATAAGCAGAGCTTAGCCTTAGAGCCGATTGATATAAAAGGCGAGATAGGCATAGTAACAGGTAATGCGCATTACGATTTGAACAATAAACACATCAAGGCCGCTTTGATCTTGGCTCAAGATGACAAGAATAATATTTCCGTTAATGTGAGCGGCGCTGCCAATAATATTATTTATGATGGGGCTTGGAAAGGCCTTGGCGCTTATCCGTTTACCTTTACTTATGACGGCGCAATTAATAGCGATAAAGATATTATTGTTAAGCTCAACACACTCAAAGGCGATTATGGGCCAAATCATTTTGCTCTTAAAAAACCAACGCAGCTCAGCATACACCCCACCCCTTTAAAGGCGCATATTGACGCTTTGGTGCTTGGTATAAATGATGGCTCGTTACAGGCAAGCGGTGACTTTAAAGCCAAGGAATTCTCCGCCGCCATAAAAGCTGAGAACCTGCCAACGAACTTTAATATATACCCTTTTGTTTTTGATGGACGCTTTGCTGGTGATATAGATCTTTCAGGATCATATAGTAACCCTATAGCTCAAGCTGATGTCACGCTTAAGCGTTTGAGTATCCCAAGTAACGATGCAGATGAAAACCGCTATATGGATGGCCACTTCACAGCGCATTATCAAGATCACATTGTCACGGCCGAAGCTGACCTTGCTGGCCCCGCAGAATTAAAATTTAAAGCCAAAGCAAGCCTGCCTTTAACCGTAGCGCCATTTGGTATTCCATTTGATAAGCCTGTGAGTGGGACTTTAAATTCAAGCGTTGACCTTAAAGCACTCTCTTTATTACTCGGGCTTGATGAACATAGCATAGCAGGGCGCAGCGCATTGGATGTGGCTTTGTCTGGTACACTGAATAACCCGATCATTACGGGCAATGGAAATTTACGCCAAGGGAAATATGAGAATTTATTGCTTGGTACAAATTTACAGGATATTGCAGGCGAGGTGAGCGCGAGCAATAATCGATTAACACTAAAAAACCTTGAAGGCAGCGACACGAATGGCGGGCGGTTCACTGGCCATGGCCATATTGATTTTAAAAATATACGCGAGCCGCAATATCAGTTTGCTTTGGATACAAAAAACCTACAACTCGTCAACACAGACAGTATGGGCGTCAGCGCAAGCGGTCAACTGACGGCAGAAGGTGATATGGATGCAGCTGATGTCAAAGGCCAGATTGTAATCAATCAAGCTGAATATTATATTGCGCAAATTATCACGACCAGTTCATTGAGCAGTTTCACCATTATCGAAGAAGACCGCTATGGTCATGAAATTATAAACGAGAAAAGCAAACAACACGGCCCAGACGTAAACTTATCTATTGGCATACAAGCGAATAATAGCGTTTTTGTCCGTGGCTCTGATTTGGAAACGGAATGGAGTGGTCAATTAGACGTTACGGGCACAACCAACACCCCTGAGCTTAAAGGAGACTTGTCTTTGGTGCGTGGCAGGTTTCAGCTATTGGACACGCCTGTGCAGCTCTCAAAAGGGCTTATAAGCTTTACCAATGCTGACCCGTCTAATCCTGATATAGATATATCAGGCACCATTAAGGGACGTGATATGGATGCGACGCTGCGTATTACAGGCGAAGCCAAAGCACCAGAAATCGCCCTGCAATCTGATTCAGATTTGCCAGAAGATGAGATATTAGCTAAAACTTTGTTTGGGGCATCAGTTAGTCAGCTTTCTCCCATGCAAGCCCTTAGAATAGGTCAGCTTATTGCTTCTTTGTCAGGGCGGCAGGAAGCGACCTTTGACCCGCTAAATGATATTCGTCGCGCTATTGGTATTGATACACTGAGCGTTGGTATGGATGATGAAAAAGGCGCAACGCTTTCCGTTGGGAAATACGTTAGCGACAAGATTTATATCGGCATTGATCAAGGCACAACGCCGGGGAGCTCTGCTGTGCGCGCCGAGATTGAAGTCAGTAATGACATTGAAGTGGAAACAATGACAAGCGGTACGAATGAAAGCAGTATGGGCATCAATTGGAAAAGAGATTATTGATCAGCCCGATCCGACCCTTTTACCCTTTACAATTCAGCCAATAAAATGGCCATTGATATATAGATCACGCCCTGCAATGCGCCCACCGCGATATTTTTTTCCTCAAGGATTTCATGAGATAAATTAACGCGGAACAAAATTATACGCTCTGCCACAAAAGACAAGAATCTCAAAAGCAATATAGCGGCGACAGAAACGCCAGCCCATGCAAGGAATATCGCCTTAATGTCATAAATTTCATAAACGATTAAATTTGCAGCAATACTAATGGCAAAAGCCGTGCCTATTTTTCTGCCCGCAAAGGATAGAGCGAGCGCAATATTTCCATTTTTTAATTCATCTTGCATATTGGTGTTTTTATGAACAGCAGAGAACATTTTGCGTCTTATACACGTGGTTCCCGTTAGTATGAACTGTGAAAGTGCGTAGCCTGCTAAAAGCGCGAAGATGCCATCAATTGAATTATCTGTAACCCAGATCATCAGCGCGCGTATGATAATGGCTGCAGCCAAAACATTACTGGTATCGGCAATGGCAACGGCCATATTGCCTTTGCTTATTTCATTACGTAGTGAAATATCCGGCAATGCGATCTTATCAAAGATAATACGTGTGACCGCCATCAAAATAATCCCGACAATGCCGTAACCGCCCACAGCGATTGCGGAATGAAACATATCACCGCCCATATCACCATAGATTAGGCCGGTTAACAAAATAGTGACTGCAAAAGTAACCCCAGCCAGAGACAAACCAAAAGCGGGATTGTTCTTTTTCAAAAGTTCATCAGACGCATTAATATGCGCAATAGTCCCCGAAAACAAACGCAGCGCCGCAAACAGAGCAATGACGATTGCAAAATTTAATAACAGGGTTTGGTTATAACTGTGATCCCAATAAATAAGGTCCATTTTCGTGCATTCCTTTGTTCTATTTTAAGCGGTTTTAGCGATGTTTATATACATTTTTTGCCTTTTACAGCGCTCTCGTAAACCATAACAGGAATATTTCGATCGCCCAAGTGTTTATAAATAAGCGCTTCTACCAATCCCCATTTAGCTATGAGAAACCTTATAAAGGGGATTACGGTATTGTTTTGTAACGAAAAATATTATCCAATTGCGCTTTATCGTGGCGTAAGGCTATTACTTTTAGGAGAATAGTGGTATTTTTGGGCTGAACATTTAAGGGGTGGCGCAATTATCATGAAGAACAATGAAGCAGAAAGTTACGTGTCTTGGCTTGTCGGCAAGCTAACGGATCTTTATTTAGAAGCCTTGTCTGAATCTGACGCCGCAGCGGCCGCGCTTATTCAAAACAAATACGCCATACAACAGATCGAAGATAAATCTCATCGTATGCGTGCCTATATTACGTTTTGGAACGACCTAGATGAAACGCAGCAATTGGCGCTTTCTAGCCATGATGCCAAAATCAATCAATTATCGCGTATGGCGCGGGTTATTGCCACGACTGAAGTGGTCTGGGCGCATAACGCGATTAAATCCACCAATGCAGGGTCAATTGATTTTGTGATGGGGCGCTTTCGTGAAGGCGGCGTAACCCCTGCGCAAGTACAAAAATTCATCAATCAAAATGGCCAAGCCTGGTTCAGCCTAACGGGTCACCCGACAAACCCAACAACCCTTGATTACACATTAGCGCAAACAAGGCTTGCCGCGATTATCGCCGATCCGAAGGCCACACCACAAGACCTCAAACAAGGCTTAATGACCCTGCGTGACACGCCAATTATCGGTGCGCATAAAACGCCGCTAGAAGAAGCCGAAGAAACGCTTGGTACGCTAGACGTTTTATATGATAGCGCGATCGGGCTGAAAAACTTATTTGAGCGCGCCTTAGAAAAACATGGCTATACAGCA
>CAXBNJ010000013.1:0-28921 GCA_963977125.1 uncultured Micavibrio sp. | reverse complement strand
CAGAGGCTGCTGCTCAAGCGGAACTCGAAGCGCAAGCGCAAGCTGAAGCAGAAGCAGAGGCTGCGGCACAAGCGGAACTTGAAGCGCAAGCTCAGGCCGAAGCGGAGGCTGCCGCACAGGCGGAGCTCGAAGCTCAGGCGCAAGCTGAAGCGGAGGCTGCGGCACAAGCGGAACTCGAAGCGCAAGCTGAAGCAGAAGCTGCGGCTCAAGCGGAACTCGAAGCGCAAGCACAGGCCGAAGCAGAAGCTGCGGCACAAGCGGAACTTGAAGCGCAAGCTCAGGCCGAAGCGGAGGCTGCCGCACAGGCGGAGCTCGAAGCTCAGGCGCAAGCTGAAGCGGAGGCTGCGGCACAAGCAGAATTAGAAGCGCAAGCACAGGCCGAAGCAGAGGCTGCGGCACAGGCGGAACTCGAAGCGCAAGCAGACATTCAGTTAGTTGATGTTAATGATTGGTATAACCCAAGCTGGGGTGGTGGTTATAATGCCTCATTCCAAATTACATTAACCGAAGACATGGTCATTGGTAATAACGTTGAAAGTTGGAGCATTGATCTTGGCTTTGACAATGCCGAGGGGACAATCACATCAGGCTGGCTTGATGGCTTTAATGGTAGCGTTGAATTTGATGCTTCTGCGGGTCTCTTCACCAATGAGGGACAAAATTATCAACCGAGCCTAGAGGTCGGAGACACAATTCAATTTACCGTTCAGGTCCAAGATACAGGCTATAATATGGATGATTTTTCGTTCACATTCACTGACCTTGACCCAGAACTAGATTCTGAAGATACAGACTTAGCTGTTGATGTAGATGTTAATGTTGCAGGCCAAGATGTCGCAGATGCAGATATTGACGTTAATCTGGATGTTGTTGAAGCCATTACTGGCGACATAGACATTGAAGTTGAAGCTGGCATTATTCTAAACGGCAGTAACGGCAAAGATAAACTCACCGGCGGTAATGGCGATGATGTTCTCGATGGCGGCAATGGTAAGGATGATTTAACTGGCGGCGGCGGTGATGACGTTTTATATGGTGGTAACGGTAAAGACACTGCGCGCTATAGTGGTGATTTTGAAGATTACCATATCACTGAAAACGCTGATGGTAGCTATCAAATTGCCGATAATGTTGACGGCCGCGATGGCACAGACACAATCTTTGATATTGAGTTCGCAGTCTTTAATGGGGATGATTATGACGTCGGCGCGCAAGATTGGTTAAGCGCCACAGAATCCTCTGACAGCTCTGTTATGGGCGATGTATCAATGATGCAAGCTGATGATAACTGGTTAAGCGAAGTCGAGCAGGACCATAGCCCTAGACAGTCTGATAAGACTGGAGACTACAAAGATTCAGATCATAACGCAGATGCTGACAATGTCGTTGTTGATCTCGCAGATATTACCCCAGCAACGACAGATCAAAACAGTGATAGTTTCTGTTAATAAATCACACAAATCGAAAGTTCTGTTTTCGTCTCTATAAACAGTGGTCATTTTACTGTAGTATAACAGGCGTGAATAGTATAGCAGGCACGGGAAAGGTTTGTGTGTAATGCAAACAAAAGACAGTAATACTCTATCGAATATGCCTAGGGCCAGCGGAATGGGGGACACTTTATTCTTAAAAACGGGCGATATTCTGATTCTGATTTTCGCAAGTTTGATTATTAATCTGTTTGCGCTGGCTGTACCCTTAGTCACCTTACAAGTCTATGATCGTATTCTGTCTTTTCAAAGTGAAAGCACGCTTCAGGTGCTATGTGCTGGTGTCTTTATTATTGTTATTTTAGATATTTTCATCCGCAATAGCCGCTCTTCGATGATTGGCTGGGCGAGTGCTCGGTTTGAGCATAAAGCCTATATGCGCACCCTCACCCATCTTTTAAGTGCTAATTTGACCGATGTGCAGAAGTTTTCTTATGGCGAACAGCTTCATAAGCTCAGCGCCATTGCCAAGCTGAAAAGTTTTTATAGCGGTCAATCATTAATTAATTTAATTGATCTGCCCTTTGTAGTGATTTTTATCGGTTTCATTGCGTATATTGCAGGCCCTTTGGTTATCGTGCCTTTGGCGCTTCTCGCTGCATTTATATTATACGCTATATCGCTAGGGCGCAGCATGAAAAAGACACTGGCTTTGCGCAATGCTGATGACGATAAGCGTACTAATTTTACGTCTGAGATTTTGGATAAAGTTCATACCGTCAAAATGTTGGGCATGGAGGAATCTTGCGGGCGCTACCATGACACGTTACAAGGAAAAAACATTTATGAATCCCATGAGCTGAATGCTAAAAACGCGCAAAGCTTTAATGCAGCAAGTTTATTTACGCAAATCATGATGGTTTCAATGATTACCGTCGGGGCGGTTATGGCGCTGGACGGACAAATCACAATGGGTATTTTAATCGCTTGTGTATTGCTTTCTGGACGTATTATGCAGCCTTTACAGCGCGCTCTTTTATTTTGGGTTTCATTTCAAGAATACCGTTTGGCGAAAGAAAAAATTGATGAGCTTTTTGTCTTGCCAGTACAGCCAAAGCTCAGCTCATCGGTGCTAAAAACTCCACGCGGAAAACTAGAAATAAAAAATCTAGAATTTTCCTATAATAATTTATCCTCTTCCGTTTTTGACGCGCTCAACTTAAATTTAAAACCTGGAAAAATCATATCATTGGGCGGGTTTCCTGGCGACGGTAAGTCTACTTTAATGAAACTGATTGCAGGCTTGCACCCACCAAACAAGGGCCAAGTCTTAATAGATGGCATGGAATCGTCCGCCATTCCCGCTGGTGATATCGCTCAATATGTTGGCTATTTATCACCAGATGCTGAAATTTTTCAAGGCACAATTATGGAGAATCTAACCGGATTCAGACCAGAGTTAGAAAACGCTGCGAGGGAAATGGCTGGGTATTTGGGTATTAATCGTGTCGTTTCAAAACTATCGCATGGTTACCAAACTGTACTTTTTGACGGCCCAGCTGACCCACTAACGCCAGGGATGAAACAACGTATTTCCATTGCCCGCGTTTTGGTGAATCGCCCACGCATCCTGCTGTTCGATTATGCGGATAAATCACTCGACCGTGAAGGCTATAACCACCTATTTAAGTTTTTAGGATTGTTGAAAGGTCAAGCAACGATGATTCTGGCCTCAAACGACCGTAATATATTACATTTGGCCGAAGAAGAATATGTGCTTGAAGGTGGCAAACTCGTCGCGATCGATATTAGCCATTTTAGCAAAAACAGTAAGCTTGTTCAACCACTGAAGGAGCTACGGACATGATAGAACTGCAAGGAATGGATGCAAATATTACAAGCTATCTCGCCCGCCGTTTCAGTGGTCAATCAGACCGAAATGGACAAGGTGAGGCTGAGCAAGCCAAACAGCAAGGAAATTATGCGCCTTTTTTGCCAAAGCTACTCAGCGTTCTGGGCTGGAGGGGCGATGTAAAAACTCTACGTGACGCCCTGCCACTTTATCAGGATCGTATCGGCTTTACCGATTTTTTAAACGCCTTATCTTATTTGGGATACCCCCCAAAGATAATCAAGACGAGCATAGACAAGATTAATCCCGATATGGTGCCTTGTTTGTTTATTCCCGCAGGCGCGCATTTTGGCGAAATTATTTATGACGTTCAGGGCTTACGCAAAAATAAAGGCACAGCCTATGTGTTTATGGCCAATACCGAAAAAACCGATGTCATACCCGATAAAACCATATCGGCCTCTGGACTTAAGTGGTTTACGCGACTTCTTTATCGTTTTAAAGCTGTATTTTGGCAAGTTTTCACAGCCTCTCTGATTATTAATTTTCTCGCCCTTGTTACTCCACTCTTTATGATGAGCGTCTATGACAAAGTCATTGGCGCACATTCCCCTGCGACGCTGCATTATCTTGTCGCCGGGGTTTTGCTGGCGATTGGCGTTGAGTTCACTTTACGGTTTTTACGCTCGCGCAGCTTGTCATGGTTTGGCGCACGCATTGACTATATTGTCAGCAATGCGATTTTGGCGCGCATTCTGGCTTTGCCCGCAAGCTATACAGAACGCGCTTCGGTCGCCGCCCAGTTATCGCGCCTAAAGGCATTCGAATCAGTACGTGAGTTCTTTACTGGTCCCTTATTTTTATCTTTTGTGGAGTTTCCATTTACGCTAATCTTACTCGCCGCAATTGCCATTTTAGCTGGGCCACTGGTCTTTGTACCATTGGTGATTGCTTTTCTGTATCTAATTTTATTACTCGTGATGCGCCCTAAATTAAAAGCCTTAACCACGCGCATGGCAACGGCAAATGCCGAACGCCAAAATATGAATATCGAAACATTGGGTAAGCAAGAAACCTTACGCAATGCGGGCGGCTATACAGCATGGCTCAGCCGTTATGAGAAGACCAATGCAGAAGCGTCTTTGGCGGGGTATCGTTATAATCAAGCGGTGTCTTTCATTGATACGCTGGCGCAGGGCTTAAGTATTCTTGGTGGCGTCGCCATGATTTATTTTGGGGTTGAGCGTATATGGGATGGCCATATGAGCATGGGTGCAATGATCGCGATTCTTATTCTTACATGGCGCACTTTATCACCGCTACAAACGGCTTGCACCGCTTTACCACGTCTGGATCAGATCAAACGTAATATAGAACAGATCAACCGCCTTATGGAACTTGCCCCAGAACGTGAGGCTTATATCGTTGGTCGAGAAATTCCCAAATTCATCGGTGAGATCGAATTTTATAATGTTGGTCTGCGCTATAGCAAAGATGCTGATCCGGTATATGCGGGCCTGTCTTTTAAAGTTGAACCCGGTCAATTAATCAGCATTACGGGCGCGAATAGCACGGGGAAATCAACGACATTAAAACTAATCAGCGGCCTTTATAATCCACAGGCCGGCTCTATTCGCATTGATGGTATTGATATACGTCAAATTGACTCGATGCGCTTGCGCCAAAACATCGCTTATGTCGGTCAAGAGCCAGACTTTTTTGGTTTGAGCTTGGCAGATAACCTGCGCCTTGTTAAGCCTGACGCCACAATTTCTGAAATTAAAGACGCCTTGGACAAGGCTGGTTTACATGAATGGCTACAATCTCTGCCTCATAGCTTTGATACAATACTTGGTCATGGCGGTGTCAGTGTACCAAATTCACTGTGTCCTCAATTATCTTTGGCTCGTGCTTATCTTCAGGACGCCAAAATCATGTTGATTGATGAATTACCTTATGAATTTTTAAATAGTGATGCTGGCGAAGATTTTTATGCCTTTCTGGAGAACTCTAAAGGTAAACGTACAATTTTATATATTAGTTACCGCCAAGACTACATCGCATTGGCCGATAAAAACATACAGCTTTATCAAGATGCCCGCCCGCTAGTAAAGGATAATAAAGAATGAGTAAGAAGCCGAATAAAAACAAAATAGACAGCGGAAAAGACCTCAATGATCTCACCCGCAGCGTTTTATACGAAGAGGTGCCTAATCAAAACCTAATGCGCTTAACTGCGCTGGTTATTGGCATTGGCTTTGTTCTCTTTGTTGCATGGGCGAGCGTAACCAATGTCAATGAGGTTGCCCGCACCAAGGGTGAAATCATCCCAAGCGGTTATGCGCAATTAGTGCAGCATTTGGAAGGCGGCATTATTGCTAAGATCTTAATAGAAGAAGGTGATTTGGTTGAAGCAGGCCAAATATTGGTCACTATGGGCGGCATCGGCGCGCAGGAAGATTACGCGGGCCTTGGCGGCCGTCAAAAGAGCTTGCAGTTACAAGCTGAGCGCTTGCGGGCGATGGCTTATGATAAAGAGCCTGATTTTGCGTCTATTGCTAGCGATGATGAAAATGCCATAGCCTATCAACAGCGCATCTTAGATACTGCGCGACAAGCCAATGCTTCTGAGCGTAAGGTTCTGGAAGATCAACTTGCACAAAAAGTGGAAATGATCGAGCGTTTGCGTTCTGATTTAGGCACAGCGAAGAATGAACTTGTCTCAGGGCGTGAATTATTGGCAATGAAAATTGACGTGGAAAAGCGCGGCTCTGTATCAAAAACCGATCTTATTGATAGCGAACGCGATGTAAACCGCCTTGAAGGAGACGTGCGCTCAATAGACTCGCAAATATCCGAAGCGCAAAATGCAATTAGTGAATATGAGAACCGTTTGGCAACAGCCGCAATACGCAATCGTGATCAAGCCCTGCAAGATTTGGAAGAAGTCGAAAACCAGATTGCACAAAACACAGAGACCCTTGGTAAGCTAGAAGGACGCGTTGAGCGCATGACTGTGCGCGCACCTGTGCGCGGCATTATCCAAGACCTAAAAATCAATACGGTTGGCGGCGTTATTGGCGCCGGTGAACCGATTATGGAGATTGTCCCGCTTGACCGTACTTTAATTGTCGAAGCCCATGTTGCCCCGCGTGATATCGGTAATTTACAGATCGTACAGCGTGCGCGCGTGAAAGTCAGCGCTTTTGATTTTTCTCGTTACGGCGTAATTGAAGGCACATTAGATTTTCTGTCCGCCACGACATTTATTGATGATAATGGCGATAGCTTTTATAAAGGTCGTATAACTCTCGATCAAAATCATGTTGGCCCTGATCCTGATAAAAACCTTATTCTGCCTGGCATGACCGTCGAAGCTGATATTGTCACCGGGCAAAAAACAGTCTTGGCCTATCTATTAAAACCTGTTCATACGTCATTAAGCTCGGCGTTCAGAGAAAGATAAGTGCGATGAATGAAGCTGATAAAGCAAACACATCAAAAGGCTGCATCCTTGCGGTTGAAGATGACGAAACATCACTGGTTATTCTGGTTTCTTTACTCGAGGAGCTTGGTTACGAAACACTTGAAGCAACCAATGGCCGCGAAGCACTCGAAGTCGTTGAGCGCGAGTCTGAACGTATCCATGCGATTGTTCTTGATAAGGTAATGCCTGAGCTCGATGGCTTAGAAGTTGTCGCTGCGCTGAAAGATAATGCAAAAATACGCCATATTCCTATTGTCATGGTCACGGGATCTAAGTCAGCCGATGAAGTTAAAGAAGGCATTGATGCTGGCGTGTTTTATTACCTCGTGAAACCATTTGAAGATGACGTCTTTGAATCGGTAGTAACCGCCGCCATGCGTGAAGCAGATCGCAGAAATATTCTCAAAACCGAGCTGCACAAACATCATGCCAGTTTCAGCTTTATCGATAAAGCTGAATTCACAATTCAAACAATGGATCAAGCCGAAGATTTGGCGTGTTTTATTGCCAATTGCTTCCCCAGCCCAGATACGGCTTTACCGGGGTTAGCCAGCCTTTTGGTCAATGCCATTGAACATGGAAATTTGGATATTGGCTATGAAACAAAATCAGAGCTTTTGCAAGATGGCCTCTGGCATGAGGAAATAGAAATCCGCCAAAGCCGCAACGCGCATGAAGACCAAAAAGTGCATGTGGTTTTGTTTCAAAATGAAGAAGAAACACGCGTAACTATTCGTGATGAAGGCGTTGGCTTTAATTGGAAAAACTATATGAGTATTGATCCTTCGCGCGCATTAGACAATCACGGGCGCGGCATTGCCCAGGCCAATAAAATTAGCTTTGATGAATTAATCTATAATGAAAAAGGCAATGAAGTCACGGCTATTTCCAAAAAAGGCTCAGGCATTATTTGGTAGAGTTTTATTCTAATATATTAAAGGATTACAGGTCAGATGTCTGAAATTGATAAAGATGTTTTCTTGAAGCTGAAAGACCGAATGAAAGCAAATTTTCCAAAGCTGCTGGAGATTTATTTACGCGACGCCGAGAAATATTTAGCGAGCATAGAAAGCAATTTATCAGATGGCGATTGGGATGAAGTGATCATCGCAGCACATACATTAAAGTCAGCGAGCGTCTCGCTGGGCATCATTGACCTTAGTCAAAAAGCCGGAAAAATGGAATCTGACGCCCGATCTTTTAAAGAAAATAATAGTCATGACTTTGGTACTCTCAGGCCTGATTTTGAGGGGCTGAAAAATAGTTTTTCTATAATAGAAGGCGATCTACGCGCAGAGTTAACAGCCTCGTCTTAAGCAAGAGTAGTTAGCGCTCTGGCCTATTGTGGAATTTGTTTATGGGCTGCCCAGAAATAAACATGGCCTAATCTGCGCCATCATAACTGGCAATCACATCAAAAAGTTCTTCATCAATTGTATTTTGGCGTAAGATGCGGGAGGTTTGTTTGAGATCGCTGAGGAGCATATCTATATTCTTTTCTGCACGTTGCATGGCGGCAAGACGACTGGCATTTTCACTGGCCAGAGATTCTGCGCAGGCTCTATATAATGAGATAAACAGATGTTCGCGGATCAGTGTACTTAGAAGGGGTTTATCTCGATCTTGAAGAATTTCTGGCAGGCTATTACTCGGCCAGACGCTCTTCGTTAATTTAGCCTGCCATGCCGCGTCCAAAGGGAGCAAAGATTGGCTTGTTGGCTCATAAACATTGCCAGGTCGTAAACAATTATAAAATATAAGAATTTTTGCATTATCATCATGAACATCGTTACTTACACATTCATTGAGGATTTGCCCGATAAGGGGCGTAATGGAGGTGGTCGAAGCGGGAACCTCGAAGGTTTTTTCTATTGTAAAACCCGCATCATTTAGATGCCCGCAGATACGGGGCCCCACTGCCCAAAGCGTTTTATCGCCTGTATGTGCATCAAGAGACGTTTTCACGCGCTCTGCTAGTTGGTCATTAAATTTGCCGACCAAGCCCTGATCTGAGCCAAAGACAATCGCTGTCACCTTTTTTGATTTTGGAGCTTCTGAAATAAGCGGTTTATTGTGGCTAAAACAAGCCATTAAACCGAACTCGACCGTGTGACAATAATCGCTAAGAGCCAGTACGGCATTTTCATACTGGGTAATACTCGAAGCCGCCTGCGCTTTCATAGTGCGCACAACGGATTCAAGCTGTTCCGCACCTGATATGTTATGACGTATCTGTTCGAGTGTATGGATCATGCGGCTTGCTCCGCTTGATTTTGCGCATCAAGGACAGGTTTAAGGGCGCTGCGTGCATTATCCAAAATAGCTTTGCGGCGCGCTTCATTTAACTTCTCACCAGAGGCTAAGCTTTCTTGCAAATCATCATCAAGGGTACAGGCGGCCGCACAAATAAGCTGTTTGGCGTTTTGCATTTCATCCTCGGCGACCTCATTCAATAAGCCTTCGGAAAGAGCCAATAACAAAGTAATTTGTTCGATAAGGGAGAGCGCTTGCGATTCCCCTTGCACCAAACAATTACGGATACGTTCGCCATGTGCCAGAATTTTGCTGGTATGCTCATCCAGCCTTGTGCCGAAACGCGCAAAGGTTTCGAGCTCTAAAAACTGCGCATAGACGAGTTTAAGGTCGCCCGTCACTGAACGATACGATACAAATTGTGCCTTACTGCCGACGCGCGAAACAGATTTCCCAACATCAATGGCGGGCAGGATTCCCAGTTCAAATAAAGTCGGTGAAAGATATATTTGACCATCTGTAATCGAAATCAAATTGGTCGGAATATAAGCGGAAATATCTTGCGCTTCGGTTTCGATGATCGGCAAGGCGCTGAGTGAGCCGCCGCCATGATCTTTGGATAAATGCGTTGCGCGCTCTAACAGCCGCGAGTGGATATAAAAAATATCACCCGGGAAGGCTTCTCGCCCCGGTGGGCGGCGTAATAATAAAGAAATCTCACGATAGGCCCGCGCATGGTGGGTTAAATCATCATAGACGATCAGCACATCGCGACCTTGTTCCATAAAATACTCAGCGATACTGGTCGCGGCATAAGGGGCAATATAAGTTAGCCCCGGCGGATCATTACCTTCGCTGACCACAACAACAGTATAGTCCATTGCGCCGTGTTCACGAAGGCGCGCAATGACTTTCGTTACGGAGGATGAACGCTGACCGATAGCGCAGTAAACGCAAAGAACATCGCGGCCTTTTTGGTTTAGAATTGTATCAACGGCAATCGCAGTTTTGCCCGTCTGCCGATCACCCAGAATAAGCTCACGTTGACCGCGCCCTATAGGGATAAGTGCATCTATCGCCATAATGCCTGTTTGCAAGGGCGCGGCGACGGAGGCGCGATCCATAATCGCGGGGGCTGGGCGCTCTATTGGTAAGCGCTTATGTGTATTTGGAAGGTCTTTTTCATCCAGTGGCACGCCAAGCGGATTAATGACCCGCCCGATTAAAGCTTCGCCGACAGGCACATCGACAACGCGCCCTGTGCGCTCCACTTCATCACCTGCGCGTAAATGCCAATAATTGCCCAAAAGGACAACGCCAATTTCATCCTCATCAACGTTAAAAGCAATGCCGTAAACATCACGAGGGAAACGCAGTAATTCTTCCGCGCCAACGCTAGGGAGACCGCTCACTAGAGCAATGCCCGTTGAGATATTTAATACAGTCCCTATTTCACGCGAGGATAAACGCGGCGTAAATCCATCTAAGGCGCGTGTAATATCAGCAAAACCTTGATCGAGCGTTTTATGCAGCACGAGAAACCTCCTGTTCGAGTGTCTCCAGATAATCACTGATGCTCCATGCCAGCTTCTGACCGCCAGCGGATAGCTCAATGCCGCTTATTAATTCCGGCACGACTTTGAATTTCACCCTATCGGCTTTGATTTCAGCTTTGAGTGTTTCTTGCTGTTCTGGCGACAAAGGACATGCACTCGTTATAACGGCATTTTCGGCTGTCAGTGCGGATTTATCCTTATTACCCATAGCTTTTAGCTGTTCGATAAAGACCGCGAACATGCGCGCTTCAAGCGTTGTATCGGCAAGACTCGCAAGCAGTTTTGCACTTACCGCAAAAACGTGCTGTTTCGTTTGTTTTAAAATATCAGCATTTAAATCATGAAGTTCGGTTTGCAAGGCGGCTTTCCTTTGCACACGCAAGGCATCAGCCTCGTCATTCGCCTCTTTTAAAAGCGCTGCGCGCAATGCTTCCGCTTCGCTTTTGGCTTGGCTGATAAGCGCCGCTCTTCCTTTGTCAAAAGCCTCATTTTTCTGCTTAAAACTGTCTTGCTCTTTTTGTGCTGTGGACTCGATCTCCGCTGCATCGGCCAGTTGACGCGCAATATGTGTTTCACGCGCAGCGATGGCCTTCAAAATGGGCTTATACAAGAAGCGTTTTAACAGCCACATTAAAACAAGAAAGTTAAGCGCCTGCGCGCAAACAGTGAACCAATCAATCTGCATAGTTTATTGTCCCGCGCTGAGTTCAATGACATGGTTCCAAAACGGATTGGCAAAAATCAAAATCATCGAGACCACGAAACAATATATGGCGGTTGATTCAATCATCGCCAAACCAACAAATAAGGTACGGGTGATTGTGCTGGCCGCGTCAGGCTGTTGCGCCAGCGATTTGAGCGCGGTGGCCACCGAATACCCCTCACCAAGTGCAGGGCCGATTGCCCCCATACCTGTTGTTAAGCCTGCTGTGACGATGGAGGCCACCGCGATTAAACTCATGCTATCCATGTTGATACTCCTCATTATTGGTTGTTGATTTTTGTTGTTGGGGACGAATAGCCGCCGCAATATAAACGGTGGCGAGAATTGTGAAAATATAGGCCTGCACCATACCGGTTAAAAGGCCGAGCGCCGTCATCACAATCGGGAAAAGAAAAGGCGTGATGGACAGCAATATGCCGACAATCATACCGCCGCTCATCATATTACCGAATAAACGTATCGCCATAGCCAAGGTGCGTGAGAATTCGCTGATAATATTAAACGGCAACATGATAAAAGTAGGCTGGATATAAGATTTGAGATAAGCGCCTAGGCCGCGCGAAGCTATGCCAAAAAACGGCACAGCCACAAACACACAAAGCGCAAGCGCTGCGGTCGTAGAAAGTGAAGCTGTCGGCGGTGTATAAAAAGGCAAAATCGTAAACAGACTTGATGCCCCAATAAACAAAAATAGCGTGCCTAAAAAACTCATATATTTTTCAGGCTTATCTAATCCGGCTTCTTCAATTTGTGTGTTAATCGCCGTGACGATAATTTCCAAGCAGCTTTGCCAGCGCGAAACTTTCACATCATGGGCTAATCCGCGTGTGATAAGCATGGCACTTAAAGTCAAAAAACTCATAATCCCCCAAGAGGTAAGAATAGTCGCATTGAGCTTCACAAAGCCATATTGCCAGAGTATGAGTTCGTCAGGACTAAGCTGCATGAGAAGGCTCCCGCGTTAAGATCCTGACCGCAATACGTCCAAGCATAAAACCAGCAAAGCAGATGAGTATATTTTTCCAATCACCTTGTGCCACGATATAAAAGCCACCAAGGGCGAGCGCCATACGCAGCCAAAAACTCCCTAAAAACAACCACGGCGCATGGGCGGAAGTAAGGCATTTTTGTACAGTCCACCATAAGCCACCATAAAAGAGTACCCCCAGTATTAATCCTGCGCCAAAGGGCAAAGCCATTATGAGTATATCATTCATCTTTTACATCCCTTTTCTCTTCATTCTTATCGTCGTCCACTATGCTTTTTTGCTCATTCATCACCCAGCGTGCAGCATTCCAACAGCCAATGCATAATCCGGCCACTAATAACGCTAAGGTCCATGAGTGAGAATCAGTATGGTTTTCATCAATCCAAACGCCTAATAAAGCCCCTAGAAGTGCCGGCAAGGCGATAGACCAACCAACAAGACCGAATAGCCCAAAGCCTGACCAGATGCGATCTCTGTGGCTTTGTGCGCGTAATTTACGTGCGGCCTGCGCTTTAATTTGATCAATAAAATTATCCATGCTGTAACTCCGCAAAACGATGGATAAAGCCGCTTTCTAGTTTCGAAAGCGCAAAACGTAAGCTCTTTTCCTGTTCATCTTCGGCGAGAAACTCTTGATGCACTTTTTCATGTAATGTGTTCAGATCACTGCCGCTTATCGCACTGCGTACAGAAATAAGAATATCTGTGCCTGTCTTGACCAGAATACCTTCATCAACGGCGATATAAACCTCTGCCCCTGTTGCGGTTTCATAGGTTAAAATCCCCGGCGTTAATGCCACGGCGCAATCAAGTCGCTGCGGTAAAAACCCAACAAAGCCCTGTGTTGTTTTGGCCACTATGCGCGATATATTTTTCTCTTCGGCAAAGACTTTGAAGGGCAGAAGAATTTTAAGCTGCATGAGGTTTTTGCTCATCGCGCCCTCCCTTTTCTGCCTGTATTTTGACCTCGTCTATTGTCCCGATCATATAAAGCGCGCTTTCTGGCACATCTTTAAATTCATCGTGCAAGATACGCACGCAACCATCGAGGCCATCTTTAAGGCTAACGGATTTGCCTGTTAAGCCCGTAAATTGCTCGGTCGTGAAAAAAGGTTGCGTGAGGAAACGCTCTAAACGACGTGCGCGGCCAACTAATTTTCGATCCTCTACAGAGATTTGTTCAAGACCAAGCATAGCGATAATGTCTTTTAACCCCTCATATTCAGCCAGTGTATGGCGAATTTCTTGTGCGATTCTATAATGATCCTCGCCAATGACCGTCGGCGTAGCCATTTTCGAATTTGAAGCCAACGGATCAATTGCAGGGAACAAGCCTTCACTCGCCCGTTTACGTGATAAAACGATAGAGGCTGAAAGGTGAGAGAATGTGTGAACCGCCGCAGGATCGGTGAAATCATCGGCAGGCACATAAACAGCCTGAATTGAGGTGATTGCCCCTGTATTTGTATTGGCGATGCGCTCTTCCAAGCGTGATAATTCTGTGCCCATTGTTGGTTGATAGCCAAGGCGTGAGGGCATTTGCCCCATCATGCTAGAAATTTCTGAGCCAGCTTGAATGAATCTAAAAATATTATCAACCAGCAGCAAGACATCGCGCTGCTCTTCATCACGGAAATATTCCGCCATAGTTAGCGCCGCGTGCCCCACCCGAAAACGTGCGCCTGGTGGTTCATTCATCTGGCCAAAAATCATAACCATATGTTCAAGGACGCCCGCTTCTTTCATCTCGTGATAAAGCTCTTGCCCTTCACGGCAACGCTCACCAATGCCGCAAAATATACTGACGCCTTTTTGACGCCCAACCATATTATGAATTACTTCAGTCAGTAAAACCGTTTTACCAACCCCTGCGCCACCAAATAAGCCTGCTTTACCGCCGCGCTCTAGCGGGGTTAGGATATCAATGGCCTTAATGCCCGTTTCAAAAATTTCTGATTGGCTTGACCGCCGCGCCAAAGGCGGTGGGTCTTGATGCACACTGCGCCACGTCACATTTTTTGGCTTGTCTTGACCATCAATGACATTGCCGAATACATCAAACATACGCGATAAAATCTCTTTGCCTATGGGCGCCTTCAGCGTACCGCCTGTATCTTTTACAGCCATGCCGCGCGCCAGACCACCTGTGGCGCTGAGCGCAATACAGCGCACACAACTCTCATCACGCTGCGAGAGGACCTCCAATACAAATTCGTCTTCAGAGCCCGCATGTAAGATACTGTAAATTGGCGGCAATTCATTTTTGAATTCCACATTAACAACGCTACCGCGTACAGAAAGCACGCATCCTATGTTTTTATCAACTTTCATATCCATAAGCTAAACGGATTTTTGGATAAAAGGTTTGATTGAAATCAATTTAAGAGAGATTTTTTAGGTCTATCCATCGATTGTTGAGGCCTCAAATTTTTGAGCGTGCGGGAGAATATTTCTGATTCCATGCGCTGGCGCGAAACGATGCGTGCATTTTAAATGTGTGTTGTTTGTGTTGTCAGGCCTGAAAACAGCGGGTGTTTTTTCAAAATTAGCTTGCTGATACTTCTATAAATCATGGGTCGCACTTAATTCATATCACCTTGACACAAGTCAAATCCTTTGCACAGATATGCGCGTAACATTTCCTTAAATCACGAAAAAACAAGGAGATTGCTATGAAAGCGCATAAAAAACCGACGTCTGAAATAAAGTTAAACGTGAATAAACACACGCCGAGACCCCCCATAACATCAGGCACTATGCATTTAAAATCATGGCCGTCTAAGCGAGATCAAGAGCAGCATTCGGCAGCGCCTTATCAACTGAGCGTTGATGAAAAAGATGCTTGTGACACGGCGACAGATTAACATGACAAAAGCTGTTAAATCATCATCAAGCCACAAATCCAACAATAAAGACGTCAGCAAAAAAAGCGTTATCGCCTTAAGCGAGCGTTTGCTGTCGGCTTATAAATGTCCAGATTATGAGCATCCTTCCTATCAATATCATATGGATCATATTTTGCATGGCCATGTGGCCAAACTTACGGGGGGCATTTCCCCCATAGCCCTTGGCCTAGCGGGTGTTGACTGGTGGACGCATTTAATGTTTTCACCCGCCAAACAAAAAATGTTACAGCACAGCCTATTAGATAAGACAGCACAATTTAGTGAATATGCTCTGCAGGCTATGACAGGTCATCAGATAGAGCCCGTTATAAACCCATCTGCGGGCGATCAGCGTTTCAAAAGCGAAAATTGGCAGCGTTGGCCGTTTAATGTGATGGAACAAGGGTTTTTATTGCATCAATCATGGTGGGGTGAAGCAACAACTGAGGTGCGCGGCGTGTCTAAACATCATTTGGATGTGGTCTCCTATACGGCGCGCCAAGTGCTTGATATTGTCTCGCCCTCAAACAGCCCGCTGACCAACCCCGATGTTTTACAAACCACCTGCGAACAAAGCGGACGAAATTTCTGGCACGGTATGCTGAATTTTATGGATGATGCTGAGCGCGTAAAATCAGATAAGCCCCCAGCCGGGGCAGAGAATTTTAAAGTCGGACAAAACGTTGCCGCCACGCAAGGCAAAGTCGTTTACCGTAATAAACTCATAGAGCTTATACAATACGCGCCAACAACCGATGAGGTGTATAGCGAGCCGATACTGATTACCCCCGCATGGATCATGAAATATTATATTCTTGATCTCTCCCCTGAAAACTCACTGGTTAAATATCTCGTCAATAAAGGCCATAGTGTCTTCATGATTTCATGGAAAAACCCTGATGCGTGCGACCATGATTTGGGCCTAGAGGATTATTTGCATCTGGGCATTGGTGAAGCGTTAAAAGCCGTTAAAACCATTACCAAAGCGCCACAAGTTCATGGCGTTGGGTATTGCCTTGGCGGGACTTTGCTCTCTATCATGGCCGCCGCCCATGCCCGAGATGGTGATGAAAGCTTTAAAACACTCACCTTACTGGCCAGCCAAGTTGATTTTGAAGAAGCCGGTGAGATTATGCTCTTCGTGGATGAAAGTCAGGTGTCTTTCCTTGAAGATGTGATGTGGAATCAAGGCTATCTTGATAAGGGTCAGATGGCGGGCGCGTTTGAGATGTTGCGCTCGAATGATTTAATCTGGTCGCGCATGATTACCAATTACATGCAAGGCAAGCGCGAGCCGATTTATGACATGATGGCATGGAACGCTGATGCGACCCGCATGCCGTACCGTATGCATAGTGAATATCTGCGTGAGCTGTTCTTACAAAATGATTTAGCTGAAGGCCGCTTCATGGTGAATGAGGCCCCTGTTGCCTTACAAGATATCCGCACGCCCCTATTTTCCGTCGGCACATCACGCGACCATATTGCGCCGTGGAAATCCGTCTATAAAATCCTATTACTGACAGAAAGTGAAGTGACCTTCACCCTAACCAGTGGCGGGCATAATGCTGGCATTGTCAGCGAACCGGGGCATAAAGGCCGCACATTCCAAAGCGCGACCATCCCGAATACCGATCATTATAAACCACCCGGCCAATGGGAAAAAACCACGGCTGTCACAGAGGGGTCTTGGTGGGAAGCATGGGAAGCATGGCTTGTCGATCACGGCAACGATAAAACCAAACCGCCGACTATGGGCGATGATAAAGAGTATCAGCCGATTAGGGATGCGCCTGGGAAGTATGTTTTGATGACTTAGTCTTACTAGATATTATATAGGCTGATTGAGGCGTATACTTTTGTATTTTTAGCTTTCAAGGGAAACTCATTAGTTATAAAGTTTGAATATGACATTTGAAAATGAATTTGAAAGAGGGATATACGAAGCCGCTGAAATTAAAAAATCAGGCCGGTGGGTCGCTATGAATCAAAACATAAAGAATCTAGCTAACAATACGATTGAACACGAGGTATCGCGAGTTCAAGTATTAGCAACAATATGTTTTCAAAACTTTTCAGAATATCTGGCTTTAAAAGCTGCGTACGAAGCAGAATCTGAGCCATCCTTACTTGCATGGAGAGCTAGAAACCTTCTCGAAATAGCTGTCTGGGCTATTTATTGCTCCGCAAGTAAGGAGAATGCCCTTGAATTTTATGAAGAGGCTCATAAAGATGTTGAGGACATATACAAATCTTTTATTAAGTGGGAAGAAACCACCCCGCAGAATAACGACTGGCTTAAGCCTATTGTTAATGCAAAGCAGGATATTTCCCAAAAAGCAGTATCTGAAGGTATTGAATCCTTAGGCGGAGGGTATAAAAGAGTTAGCAATGTTGCTCAGGACTGCGGTTTTGGAGAGCACTATAAAACTTCTTACAAAATGCTCTCCAAATTTTGTCATCCTACTGCGATGCTAGTAATGAGCGAGCCTGACGCCGAGAAAGAAAGAAGACAAAAAGATCTATTTTACAATCAAGGTTGTTTGTATTTTGTGGGTGGGTTTACAGAGTTGGAAAAATGCTTATCCGTAATGCGACAAGGCAACCTGACCTAAACCGTCCGAACCTCCATTTTACCCTCAAGCGTTCTTTGCACAGGGCATTTAGCCGCGACTTCGATTAATTTTTGGCGTTGTTCATCGGTTAAGTCATCACCATGGATGGTTATATGTTTTTCAAACACCCCAACTTTATCAATTTTTTGGAAGGTCAGTTTCACTTCGACTTTTTCTAACGGCCATTTTTGTTGAAGGGCGTACCAGCGCACAGTCATTGCGGTGCATTCCCCCAAGGCTGCGGTGAGGAGATCATAGGGCGCGGGGCCTAGGTTTTTGCCGCCAAAATCTTCTGGCTCATCACCCATAATTTCATGGCCTGACACATCAATGCGCACAGCATAGTTGCTCTGCCCCGTTTCATCGATTTGGGCGGTTATTATTTTATCAGCTGACATTGTGTTTTCCTTATATGGGGACTTTTTATACGCTTTTACCATGACCGCCTTTATGAGATTATCGGGCGGTGGCTTGTTTGGTATTATAGGCTTTTTGGCAGGCTTGCGCTATGACCAGTTCTTCATCTGTGGGGATGACATAGACAGGAAAATCGCCCAGCCAGCGCAAGCGCGCGGTGATTTTATCGCGTATGGCTTTTGCATTCTCGCCAATGCCGCCTGTGAACACAAGCGCATCCAACCCACCAATAGCCGGCAGTAAACCCGCCATTTGTTTGGCGGCCAAGATACAGTAAAGCTCGACCGCTTCTTGGGCTGAAGGGGCCGCGCTAGAGAGTAAAGCGCGCATATCATCACTCATCCCTGATACGCCTTTTAACCCCGCATTGTGGTAGAGCAGATTATTGAGGGCGGGCAAGCTCATGCCGTCGGCTTCTAATAAATAGAGCAATGCGCCGGGGTCAAGCGACCCGCAGCGCGTACCCATCATTAAGCCCTCTAAGGTAGAAAAACCCATTGTGCTGTCTACGCTTTCAAGGTTTTTCATCGCGCAGGCCGATGCGCCGCCGCCTAGATGAGCAACAATGATACGACCCGTGGCTTTATCTTTGGCATATTCGGGCAGAACATCGACAATATGCTGATAAGACAGGCCATGAAAGCCATAGCGCATCAGCCCTTCATCATGATATTGGGCGGGGAGCGGCAAACGGCGGTTAATATCTGATATGGTGTGATGAAACGCCGTATCAAAACACGCTATATGCGGAATAGCGCTATAATGGGCGCGCGCCACTTTAATGATTTTTAAGGCGGCGGGTTGGTGTAATGGGGCAAGCGGAATAAAATCCGTCAGCGTTTTGACCACCTCATCACTCAAGCATTTAGGCTGGGTGAACGCGCGGCCACCATGCACAACGCGATGCCCAATGGCGACAACATTCTCATGGGTTTTGAGCCATGCAATGACTTCATCCAAGCTATGGACGGCGGCATGATCGACGGATTGCAAAGTCTCGGCATTAAACGCGGCTAATTTGGTGTTGTTTGACCCCGCATTGCACGTAAGGATAAGGCTGCTCATCAGGATAGTTCTCTTCTTACATATAATAGCGCCAGAGCAGAGGAGACAACGCGGCTTTCGGCGTCACCCGCACGGCTGGTTACAATGATCGGCACTTTGGCGCCAAGGACAATGCCCGCCCCTTGCGCCCCAGAGAAATAGCGCAATTCTTTATAGAGCATATTGCCCGATTCAACATCAGGCACGACCAGAATATCCGCTTCGCCTGCAACATCAGAAATTATGCCTTTTATCTTGGCGGCTTCTTTCGATATCGCGTTATCAAAAGCCAGAGGGCCATCAACCAAAGCGCCCGTAATCTGACCGCGCTCCGCCATTTTGCACAACGCTGTTGCATCAATGGTGGAAGGTATTTTTTCATTAACCATCTCAACTGCCGAAAGTATAGCGACCTTGGGCGTTCCTAGCCCCAAAGCGGTAAATAAATCAATCGCGTTTTGCACGATGTCTTTTTTTTCCATCAAATTGGGTCTAATGTTAATCGCCGTATCCGTCAGGAAAAGCGGTTTTGGATAGTGCGGTACATCGAGCATGAAGACATGGCTCATGCGGCGGCCAGTGCGCAGGCCCTTATCTTTATCAACGACCGCCTCCATCAGCTCATCGGTATGGAGCTTGCCTTTCATCAAAGCCTCTACTTCGCCGTTATGCGCCATAAGAGCGGCGGCGGCCGCAGCGGCATGGCTATGCGGCGTTGAGACAATCTCGTAGCTGTCCAGATCAATATGAGCGTCCTCAGCGACTTTACGTATTTTATCCTCTGGCCCGACCAAGACAGGTTCTATAATCCCTGCCTTCGCCGCTTCAACAGCGCCTACGAGGGAATAAATATCCACGGGATGCACAACAGCGACGCGCAGAGGTTTCAACCCTGTTGTTTTATTAAGCAGCCATTGATCATAATTATGATCTGGCGTTTTGATTTGTATTTCAGGCAAAGGCTGTGCGTCCCAGCTTATCTTTTTCGAAGGGGCAAGGACAAGCGCTTCACCCTCTAAGACATGCTCGCCCTCTTCATTCGCGCAGAGTGTTTGAAAGGTAATATGTTTGTGTGCATCATCTTTCTTAATGGCTTTGACCGAGGCGGTGATGGTGTCGCCCAAATGCACAGGTTTTAAGAATTTAAGCGTTTGCCCAAGATATAAGGTTCCCGGCCCAGGAAGCTGCATACCCAAAAGAACTGAAAACATCGATGCCGTCCACATGCCATGACCAACGATTTGCTGAAAAATATCCGTTTTGGCGTAAGATTCATCTAAATGCGCAGGATTCATATCCCCCGTCACCGTTGCAAAAAGCTGGATATCCTGCTTGGTTAGGGTGCGCGTAAGCGTTGCGGAATCCCCGACATTAATTTCATCATAGGTTTTATTCGTGATGCCGTTTTTTGAATAGGTCATTTCAGTGCTTTCGTTTTAATCAATTATCTCATAGCCGCCATCAACCATATGCACGCCGCCCGTAATGTTTTTGGATAGGTCACTCACTAAAAAAGCTGCCATATTGCCAATATCATCCAGATCAATCATGCGGCGCAAAGGCATTTTAAGCGCGGTTGACGCCAAAAGCGCATCAAAATCAACAAGACCTGATCCGGCGCGGGTTTTTATGACGCTGGGGGAAATGGCATTGACGCGAATACTCTGTTCGCCAAGTTCTGCAGCCAGATAACGTACGCTCGATTCTAGCGCGGCTTTAACAGGGCCCATAAGCCCATAATTTTTTACAACCTGCGCGCTGCCAATATAGCTCAGGGTTAAAAGGCTTCCGCCATTTTTCATCAAAGGCTGCGCATATTTAGCTAAACGAATAAACGAGTGGCAGGAAATATCCATCGCTTCTAGAAAGCCGTCTTTTGAACAATCCGTTACGCGGCCATGTAAATCAGCTTTCGGCGCGAATGCGATAGAATGTACAAGAAAATCCAGCGCACCCCATTGTGATTCTATAGCCTTAAATAAAGCATTCATTTGCGCTTCGTCGCGTACATCACAGGGCATGGTTATCGATGAGTTTAGCTGCTCGGCTAGTGGCCTAACAAAGGGCGTGGCCTTTTCATTGGCATATGTCACAGCCAATTCTGCGCCCGCCTTTTGGAAAGTTTTGGCGCAGCCATAAGCAATGCTCTGTTCATTCGCAATGCCCAGAACAAGACCTTTTTTCCCGGTAAGATCCAATAATGCCGTCATGTCTATAAATCCTTGTTACAATACCGCCTAATTATAGACCATATTCGCTGCTTTATGGCTTTGACTACAATCAAGTCGAAAAATATTATCACACGGTTCCAAGCACGAGCATTCAGTCTACGCGGCACCTCTGTAGAGAACTAGAACTTAGCAACCACATTAAAAAATACGCCTTTACTGTCGTAATCTAGATCCGTCAGATCATCAGAGAAGTCTGTGAAGTTATACCCCACACCAACCTTCACATTTTGGTTAATATGCTTGTAAGCGGCCAAAAGCGCACCGGCTTTCGCATCCTCTGCCTCAGAGACACCAAGATAGCGGATCTCGCCCGTAAATTCCCAGTCTTTAACAACATGGTAGTCAACGCGTCCAACCAGCAAAAGCGCATTGGAGTCAAAGAACTCAGAGCCTGCAACCGTCGTATCGCGAATCTCACTCAGGCGATAACCAACCTTACCACCCACGGCCAATTTCGGCGTCACGTCATAGATAGCATCTGCCGACACAACATGACTGCGCTGCTCAAAATCACTCGCGGAGCTTGTACGGGTCGCATTGAGCTGATCATCTGGCGCAAGATCGCTCAGATACTCATAACGCACCAACGCATTCAAACGGTCATTATTTACCGGACGATACGCATAGCCCACGCCCAATTCAATGAAGTCCGCATCAAGATCACTGGTCAAACCAGAATCACTAAACGCAACATCCACATCCGCCAACATGCGCCAATCTTCAGATGTTTGGTATGACAAATTATTGCTCATCAGCCACGTACTACGATCGCCGTCAATATCGTTTTGGTCTCTGCGATATTCAATAGTTCCTGAATATTTGGTCTTATCATTGTGATAACCACTGGTCAGAGATACCGCTGTGCGGTCTGTATCGCCAGATTCTGGATCGGCAATCACACCATTCTCAAAACGCCCACCCCATGTCCATTCATCGCTCGCCGCAATATCAAGACCAAAGGAGTGAATAAGACTGGAAGCATCATTATCAAATGTTTGCTGACGCTCTTCGGCGAACACTGACACGCTATCTGTATAACGCGACGTCCCACCAACTGTAATCGTCGAGCTTTTACCACGTGAGCCAATATCTGTACGTTCATCATCCATCTGATAATTCGCGTAATAGCTTGTACGGTCAGACTTCTGATACTCAAGACCAAGCAACGCGCCCAGACCCTGATTACCGCTCGTGGCTTCCGCATTCACGCCTAAGCGATCCGTAATATCATAACGTCCGCCAACACCTGCGCGGTTATTATGGTCACGATCGCCTGTTTTGTGCAGCGTCGCTTGCAACAAACCATATACATCGTAACGCGCGCGCTCGCCCTCATCGTTAAGCGGCTTGTAATGATATTTTAACGCCACATCACTGCGCGCGCCTTCATCAGACAAAATCAAACTGTTCTCACCCGAAAGTGAAGACGTACGGTCATCATGGCGAATACCAAGCGTCAGGTATTTCTCTGGATCAAGCTCAAGCGCCGCATTGATTTCCGCGTTCGTATATTCCCCCGTCTCGTCACCTGTTTTGTAATCAAACTTGGAATTAAGCATCACATGGTCACTCAACGGAACACTCGCCGCAAAACCATATTGCGTAATATTTTCATCACTCAATTGACCCGGCGCGGAATAACCATCTTCGCGGCGCAAAGTATAGGCATTGACCGTACCGCTCTGCCCCTCAATCAAATCACCAAGGTTAACGCCGACTTCCGCGCGATACGCGCTTGCATCAACGTCTTCACCAGTCGTCTGATCAATAGAATCGAAGTTGAAACCACCATTGGTCGAAGACAAAGCCCCATTACCCGATCCACTAGATCTCGCTTGTTCAATTTTAAGATACGTACCCGGCGTATAACGCACTGTTGCATCAAAACCAGTAAGCGTTTGATCAAGACCAGAACCATTCTGGTCATAGGCACTCGTTCCTAAACGTAAATAATCATTGAACCAATGGCTAACGCGGCCACCTTTCGTCAAGTTCTTCACATCCGCAACGCTTGGCGCATATTCATAGCCCGCAACCAAATATGTTGGGTTACCGCCCAATGCGCCTGTGCGCACCAACGAATCCGCTGTTGAGCTCGAGCTCAACGCATCACGCAAGATTATGCGCCCTTGGATATAGTTGATTTCATAGTCCTGCCCATAGGTCAGATACTCCGAACTCAACACCAGGCCAGAATCACGATCACGCGTTTCAATGCGCAACTGCTCTGACCCAACGACAACATCCTGTCCACGCAGATAATACAAAGAACCGCCCGTACCGCGGAACTCCTCTAACGAAGAAATAGAGCCCGGATCGGCTGCAAAGACGTCTGCCTCTGTTCTGCGTTCACCAAAGCTTGTCGTATTCTCACCATTATATTCAGCATTCGCACCATAAAGCGTACGATTATAGTTCAGCAAATCCGTACCTGTAATCTTGGTCTGGAAATTACCCCACATAACATGGCTGTCGTCTTTTTCAGCCTTAAGGTAGAACTTACCTTGCGTTTGCGCATCCTCAACACTCGTCGAGTCATCACCATACACCTGATAGAATTTATTTGGATCAAGACGCTTCAAAAGGTAATTAGGATCTTTCTCTGTGAAATTAGAGAACAAATCTTCCAAAGGCAGCTCTTTCGTGTCCGCACTCGCGGTCACTTGCCAACCATCTTGAAGCTTACCCTTCACATAAAAAGCAAGACGGCCATCAACAAACGCATCCCCCGCATAGCGGCGACTATTATCGCCCGTCACTGTCGATGCAGGGCCATTCACAGTGTTTTTACCCGCTGTAATATCCGCCAGACCAACATAGAACCAATCTTGTTTCGGCAAATAGATAGTGCGCGTAACCTCAGAGCGCGTGCCATCCGCACTTTCCATCTCAATCGCAACACTATGCTCACCTGCAGGCAGGATTTGGCGATACGCAAAACGGCCATTCGCATCAACGGGAATATCCGCGCCCAACGCTTTAACCGACGATCCTGCCGCCAAAGAATCACCATTAATCGTAACAATACCGCCAGAAACAGGAATATTACTAAACGCCAAATGATTTTCACCATAGCCAACAAGCTCTTCACGCTCAGCTGTGTCCAAATCATCGTCACGGCGTTCATCAATAAACTTCATGATCAACGGCTTCGTTTCATCAAAACGCCCCTTGTCATCATAAACACGCAAGACATAGCGCAAGATCTGCTGATCTGATTGCACACTCGAATCCCATTTTCCTTGCTGCTGCAAAGAATCATCAAGCGCAACAATCGCCAACGGTTCCGTCTGCAAAGACTGTCCCGCTTCAAAAATGCGCACTTCGCCGCGCGTAATGTAATGATTATAGTTTGAATACGGCGTAAAGCTAACCACCTCACCGGGCACAACAACCTGCGGGAATGCTGTAACATTCAACGCCTGCGTTTTTTCCAGTGCATCAAAGCGCAACTGCACATTCGCTTTTTCCAAAGCGATATCCTTACAACGCGTCACATCCGCACTATTCGCGCCGTCTTCACGCGCAAGCGGCGCACCATCAATAGATACACGGAACGGCATATTGGTATTAACAGGCTGGCCAATTTGACAATCGGCAAGCGCATTCTCATACCAAACCTGCACCTCAATACGGCGGTTAGGCGCAAGGCAGCTTTTATATTCTGGCGAATTATAAACAAACGTATCGCAATTCACCATCGGCTCAGATGATCCTTCTCCAATCGTTGTGATTGGCGTATCTTTATCCGCCAATAACGAGCGCAAATAATCAGCCGCAGCATCGGCGCGACCAAGGGATAACGCTTCATTATCGCTATATATACTGCGCGAATCCTTGCCAAATGGCTGCTCATCCGCATAACCATTAATTCTAATAAGGCGCACATTACGATCACCCATACGCGACACAAGCTTAGAAATCTGCGCGCGTTCATCATCGCTCAAAAGATGTTCGCCCGAGGCAAAACCATCAGCCTTACCCTGAACATTCACTTCCCCCAACGGAGTCGACCGACCGAGAATTTGAACAATCTCATCGGCAAGATCACGATACTCTGCGCTTGGCGGCGCATCGGGGCCCACGCCACGTCGGCTCACATGAGAATCCATTGATTGCTTACCAACCTCAAGCGGCTCCGCGCAATATCCATCTTTCTCGCAAATTTTTTGCGCTGAAGCGGGAAGGACCATAAAGGCAGAACTAAGCATTACTAATGCGGTCGTGTGGAAAAGATGCTTTCTCATTTTGCACCGCCTTTCTTAGACATTGAAGGCGGGAAGACAAGTTCTTCCTCAATCATAATCTCATGACAGCAATCTTTGTCTCTCCACTCATCACGTAAGAACTCAATCAAGGCTTCAAGACGCTTGCGCGCAAGCGCCTCACCTTCCCCACCAACGTCATAGGCAAAACGTATAACCGATGGCCCAGATTTAAGATGCTCAGGAAGAGCCTTTAATTGCGCCGCCCATTTCGGTTTCAAATCAACCTCATCGGCAACAAAGGCTTCATCCATCACATCGATGCGCATAACACGGTGAATCGACGCGCCAAAGTTAAGCTTGGTCATCTTACCGCGCGTCACACGTACGGCGCGTGGGTTTTCTGTCGTCACACGATAGCCTGTAGGCAACGTTCTCTCATCCAACTTCATAAGGAAGTTAGCGCCACGCTCTTCATCAGGAACATCCGCACACGCCACATGGAAACGACCAAAATCATCCGTCGTCACCAACAAACCATTAACCGTCGCAAGGCGAACATTTGCAATGCCCGGCTCGCCCTTATCTTGATAGCCGTTCTTATTTTCATCATCGAAAACTTTACCGATAATGTCCGAACAATCGAAAACAGGGTCCGGAATCACTCGCACCGTAGCGCTCGCTATATTGGACACAACCACACCAGCCCCTGAAACAAACGCTCTGTTCACATACTCGCCTGGTTGAACGCCAGAACCCACGACCAAAATCAATCTGTAAGTCAGTGTATCGCCGGCATTTAATGTTTGGTTTTCCCACACCAGATTACGACCACTCACATTTGGCTCTGTGCTCACACCACCAATAGACGCGCTGCCTTCAACATATTTAAAGCCAGCAGGCATAGTGTCCGTAACAAGCAGTCCTGAGTAATTGTTGGTTGATGTATTACGCGCCGTCACTGTGTAAGGAACAAGCTGCCCAACATTCGTGTTGACGGTCGGTGTTGTTTTGGTCACAACAATATCGCCTGCCCCAATTGGGTCGAGCGGAATATGGTTGTTCACAACATCTGCCGATGTAAGAGGGTTAATCACAAAAGTGAAATAATGCTGCGTACTGGCTTGGTCAGCGGGGATAAATGCACCCGTATTAGCCGGACACGCCGCGCCGCTTTGAATAGCTGATGCCAAGACAGGTGCCGTCGCTTCAGTATGTACCAATGCCGGATCCGGCACGGCATCCACCGTCAATGGCCCCGTACAAACCGGAACAAGCGTAGATGGCGCTTGCGCAAACCCACCCGGATATGTTGTGATCGCCAATGTATATGTTCCTGCAGGCGCAACAGGTGTCAGTAAGAATTGATAGAACCCATCCGTGCCTGTTGTAACCGTTTGCGCCGGTGCACCACCAACAAGGCCCGTTGCTGGATCAAATCCACCTGGCCCTGTAATTGTGACTTGCGCGCCCTGCACAGGTTCACGCGTAACCGAGTTATAAACAACCCCAGCAGGATCAAGTGGCAAAGATTGTTCAATAATATTATCGCCCGCCAAAATAGTCAGGTTCTGCAGCGTTCCCGTTGTTACATTCGTATCAGCCCCCGCAGGATTACCCGTATTCGTGCCACTATTAGCCGTGGCATCGCCCGTATCGCGCGTATTGGCCGTTGAAACTTGCGCTGTTTCATTCGTAACAGCATTCCCGAACACCAAACCTGTCGTTGGCTCTTTAAAGCGAATTTCATAGCCAGCCCCCGGAGACACCGTCGTCAACGTATATGCCCCGTTAGTCCCCGTTGTTTGCGTATCAACAACATTGCCATTCAACAAAAGTTCAACCGTCCAACCAGAAACAAGCGGTTCTCCTACATCTAATACACGGTCATGGTTAATATCACGCCACACAGTTCCAGAAACCGTCGCCACACTCGAAATACCGACAGGATCTTCAGCCTTGTTATTACCATCAAAGCCCTCAGGCTCATCGCCACCAGAGATCACAGCTGTGTTAATAAGCAGTTGTCCCGTCGCCGACGCATCAACCAAAACGCGGAATGAAATATTATTCCCCGCACCGCCCGCAGTAATAACATCTGTTGTGCTACAGCTAAATGTCGTTGCACCAACAGAACCACCACATGTCCAGCCCGTCCCTGTGGGCAGAGTAAACAACGTCAAACCCGCGGGTAGCGTATCCGTAACCGTGATTGTACCGCTCGAATCCGCCGCACCAATATTGCTTGGGCTAATCGTAAATGTGCCTGATGACGATCCGGCCGCAAAACTGGTTGGGCTGTGCGTTTTAACGATGGTCAAATCAGGTGAAGCCGATGGGATTTCTGGGAACAAGTTCGCCGCTGACAAGGTATTCGCCCCAGTCAAAATCAAATTCAAAACCTGACTTGTTGTGGCCGTTGGATTGCCCGCTGTGCCACCCGTCGTACCGGCTGTGGTCGTACCATTGGTCGTGCCATCTGGTTGGCTCGCTTGAGACAATGTATATGTCCCCTCTGGTAAACCCGTAAAGCTAAACGTACCATCCGCGCCTGTTACCAAACTACGTGTAACCGCCGCGCCATTCACATCTGTTCCGGTTAAGTTAACCGTAACACCAGAAAGACCATAATCAACGCCATTCTCCGCTGCGTTATTATCGTAATCAAGGAACACGGAACCCGAAATAGTGCGCCCATTCGGGATTTCCGCAAAGTTGTTATCATTAGCCGCCGTGTTAGGCGGCAAGATAATTGTGCTGATCTGGCTTGGCAAAGTGCTCACATTCGTGGCCGTACCTGCCGTGCCGCCATTTGCAACAGTGCCAGGAACGCTCATACCATTGCTCGTGTCCGTAGGCTGTGTAGGTTCGCGTACAGAATATGTACCCGGATCAAGGTTGATAAAGCTGTAATCACCATTTGCATCCGTTGCCGTGGTGGCAATAACTGTACCCCCCGCATTCAACAATTCAATACTGACAGACGCAATCGCCGTATCCGCGCCATTTTGCACGCCGTTATTGTTTTCATCAAGGAACACACGACCAGAAATCGAAGATTGTTTCACTTCCGCAAAATCATTGCCTGTAGAACCAGAAACCTCACCGCCACCAGCAGCATTCAATACAATATTGATGATCTGACTTGTCGTTGTTGTCGGGTTAGACGCCGTACCGGGCGTTCCTGTACTTCCCGCCGAAGAGACAATCACACCTGCCGTTGTCGTCGCATT
>CAXBNJ010000012.1:0-31166 GCA_963977125.1 uncultured Micavibrio sp. | reverse complement strand
AAAAACGCCGATGGCCGCCCGCAGCGCAGCTTAGACGTCCCTACAGATTACATTGATAGCTTGCTTGGCGTTGACCAAGAAGACACGAAATCAACGGGTACAGCTTTAGTGCGCCGTTCAATCATTCGTGACCCAGAAGAAAAAAGCGCTCAAGTTAAGCAAGAACTTAGCTTTAAACGTGGCGCGACTAAGCGCGACCGCAAGACCTATATCTCCGCGACGATCACCTCCTCTAAAGGGCATGGTGATGTTGATCGTGATGAAAAAGCGACTTTGTTTGACCTTGTTCTACGCCCTAAAAACAAAGGCGTGGTTTCAGATGACAAAGCCGTAACATCCATTAAATCATTCCAGATTTGTGGCGCAGCGCTTGATAAAAAAGAGCATAAAGATTTAGTTCGCGGCTTAAACTTCGTGCGTGACTTTACTGTCCCGACATTAGCGGGCGTCCCAACAGATCCACAAGAAATCATTAGCTATACTCATTTACAAGAAGAGCTATCCCCTATTCCTGAAATGGAAAAAGATGAGGATGTTCAAGTCTTTATACGTGCTGTTGGCGGTAACCCAACGGATATTCATATTAAGAATGAAGAAGAAGGCATTGGCGCCAACGCATGGCATTACCACATTCGTGAGAAGAACGAAAAAGGCGATACCAAAGCCACTAATTTCGGCATTGATGCGGGTATTAAACCGCTCGATACAGATAAAACGGGCTATGATGGTTTCTTTACTTATCTGGGGGACTTCTTCCCACACCGCACAAATGACAAACATAAGCCAAAATTTCCAACCGATGATTGGTTGATTACAGAGCGCCATATTGACCACATTAACGGCCTCGCTTTTGCGATTATGTCTGGCTATAAAGTTAAGAACGTCCATTTATCAGCAACGTCACAAAACGAGCTTGTAAGCTTGTTGAAATCTAATGGCGTGTCACCTGAATGGTATCCTGAATTTCACATTATTGAACCTAATGAAGTGTTCAAAATTGGTAATGTAGAAATCGAAGCGATTGAAACACCGCACTCAACAAAATCTTATGCTTATCTGCTTAAATTCCCTAATGGCACGAAACATATGCATTTTGGGGATTCTAAGCTTTCCCCTGTGGTTACGCATGGTAAAGCCAGTGAAGAAGAGCTGCTCGAACAATTTGCAAAAGCAGGCCCTGTAGATAGCGCACTTATTGACTGTACGCGTATTAACCAAGTTGATCAGGCAAAACCTGAAGACGACGTTGCGCTTGAAATCATGGAAGACGTAAAAAGCCAAGCTGGTAAGAATATCGTATCAACACAAATTGGTTCGAACTTCCCGCGCTTACTCGGTAAACTTGCTGTGGCCGGTCAAACAGGCCATGACATGGTGTTATTTGGTCAAGCCATACACCGCGCCCGTAAACAGCTTAACATTAAATGTTTTGAAGATGACACGCGCGAAAAGTTCCTTGAGTTAATGGGCAAGCTTGGCTATGAAAAAGCCGATATCGAGCGAGTCCGCCATGCAGACAACTCTATAGATGGCGTAGCAAAAGCCTTGGGCGTTGATTTTATTAATTATTCAGCTAATGGCAAAAAAGCCCATGCAATGCTCAATGGTGAAACCACCAAGCCACATTGGATGATTTTCACAGGTTCGCATTTTGAACCTAAATCATGGATGCATCGCTTTGTGTACCGCACAGAACCTGCTTTGAAGAATATTCAGCATGATAATTACTGGGTCTTAGGCTCACAATATGCCATTCCAGGCAATGAAAAACCTTATAATTACGGTTATGCTGATTTAGAACGCCGCGGCTTTAATGTCATTCATCGCCATACATCAGGCCATGATGGACAGGCAGCATGGCGCAAAATCCTTGATAAAGTTCAGCCTAAATACGGCATTACAGGGCATGGCGACCAAGTGCAGCGTAAAGCGGGCGTTGATTTCTTAAAAGATGTTGGCGTTATACCTGTAAACCCAACAGAGCAAGATTTCATTCAAGTCACGCCAGGAAAGTTAGATATTACCGCACAGCACCCCTCTATTCGCGTTTATTACCGTTATCAGCGTCCTAAAGACCAATATTGGGGCTCCGTTGAGGATATTGATTTCTTTGCTTCCAAGTCACAACCTGCTTTGCGTAACGAAGCTGGTCAGTTGATCCGCAAAGCGCATGATTTCATGGCACATCCAACCAATCAATTTAACGCCAAGCGTAAATCCGCTTCTTTGTTGGTTGCAAGCTCTGCCGATGTTGAAGATATCATGATGAATTTGGCCGAAGCGAATCTTCTACCAAAAGAACATCGCGTTAAAATGTCACTGCCTGATTGGAAAGTCAGCAACGGCGTTATGAATGAATTTATGTATGATGTTGAGACTACAGGTCTAGGCCATTATGCGCGTACGCATCAATTTGCGGCTATTCGCCGTGATAATGAAGGCAAATTGCTCGAAAATATTAATATACGCTGCAAATTAGACAAACATATACTCTTTGACCTAGAAGGTATGATCGCGACAGGCACGATGCCGAAAGATTTGTATAAAAAAGGTATATCTCAGCGTGAGTTTGCGATGGAAATGTATGATTCATTTGAAAAAATGCAATTTACTGATACAGAAACGCGCCTCACGAAGAAAATGTATATCGATCAATCTAAGCCAGCGGTTGATCCTCGTATTCGCGTTAAAGCACAAAGCAAGGAAGATGCGGTAAATCCTCCAACTGAGGATGAGCTAAGAAAACGTAATCGCCGCGTTCACCCTTATATGCGCAAATCTATTAAGCCGATATTTAACAAAAAAGCCGCTGCGCCTGAGGCCGTCTTAAAAGGCACTTTCGTTAAAGGGCTTGTTGGCGGTTATAACAATACAGGCTTTGATGACCCACGCATCCGCATGGAATGTTTTGCGGCAGGCTATGCGAACTTCTTCCCAACCAACAGAAGTATGCGCCGTTATGATACACGCAATATTGCCCGCGCCTTTTACTATTTCAGACCGGATCGCTTTAAAGTGCAAACAAAAGCACAGACCAATCCAGATAGCCCTGAAAATGTCAGAGATATGCTCGACTTCACAGTTAAAGGCCTCGCTATTGCTAATGGCATTAAATACAGTGAAGACGCAGCGCATGATGCTGATTATGATGTGAAGCTGCAATTTAGATTGCTTGATCATATGCGCAGCTTAGATCCAGAGCTTTATACGCAAATGATTATGAACACGGATAAGCCACAAATTAAAGGCTTCTTACGTGGCTCTAAAAACGGTCATGTCTATCAACGTCCATTGGTCAGTTATGTTGATAATCGCGCGATGAATGCGCAGCGCCATGTTGGATTCATGGTTGGAACATCAAATATACCGCAGCTTTGCAACAAAGCGGTTTTATTTAATGCCGAAGATTTTGACCCGAAAGATTTTAATGATATGAGCTCTAGCGATATATCTGAAATCATGTCGAGCCCAGATCACCACTTATTCAAAGCGTTTAATATTATAGACATTTCTAAAAACCCGATTGTTTTAGAATCTGATCGCTCTTTCCGTCTTGGCACACGTACGCCACAGGAACAAATCAAAGAACGTAAACGTTATATGGAGCGCAACCCTATTCTGGCTGAGAAAGTCATCAAAGCCCTAGAAAATGCCCGCTTTATTCCTGATGGTCAGCCACATCACACGGTCGAAAAACGCTTTATCAATATGGCCGCTTTCCGCCTTGCCCCTAATGATAAGAAACTGGCTGATCTGTACGAGCCTGTGCGTGATGAGTTTAAAGATGATGCTTATGCGAAAAGCTTAAATAAACAGCGCGCTATTGCTCTTGATTATATTGAGATGGATGAATTGCGTGAGCGTTACGTCTTGCAGCTTTATAATGATCCAAATGGCCGTGAATTTTTACATGAGGATGATCAGCGTTATGCTCGCGCCTTAACGCGTGCGTATTTCTGCGGTGAATTGGAAGTCACCAACCCATTCCAGTCCCCTGTATCGATTTATCAGCTTCGTAAGCAAGTGGCTAAGGCACAAATCACTTATGCTGATGATATTGCACAAGGCACTAAAATTGGCAAAATCATCAAGCAAGCTGAAAAAATTGTTAAGCAACGCATTAACGACCCTGATATGATGATCACAGCCGAAGATCGCGAAGTGTTAAAACTTTACAGCCCAAGAAAGCTTCGTAAATACAGAACGCCGCTTTCGCGTAATGATAATAACAACCCTGATCTACCTGATTTGAAAATGGGTTAAATACATAAAATTCTAAAAAGGCCCTCTTCTGAGGGCTTTTTTTATGCCTGCGTTTATAACGCCCCACAGCCATTACAAATTATTATATACTGCCTATGATTTTCCCAACTTCGTAAACTTTGTAAAAACCCAAGCTTTACTTAATATGGTAAGTGGTTATGGATAATGAGTATTTTGCTGTATTGCGTTGTTTAAGTATAGATATAAGTACAGATACAAGTATATAAGTGTATGAACAAGTAATGACATACAATAAAAACAACAGGTAAAGTATTGATATGCTCACTTCTACAGTATATTTATAATTTCTATAATGAACATAGAAAAACTAAAATAAAGCTTGCATATAAGCGTAGTATTTACTATAAAAGACTTACACACCCTCTATTACCGCCGTTTGTCCGGAGATTTATTTCTCCGGACTTTTTTTGCTCAACTTATAATATTATGAATTTAGCGTAATTAATATACAGCGTTATAATCCTATCTTTGAATAAAGCTAAAAAAAAAACAGTCACCTTCCTCAGCCCTTTAATCATTTATTATATAGTTCAATGCTAATATCACCTTCTCTTTTGGGTGTGCGCTTATGGGGCTTACACCAGCCATATAGACGCCCCCAAAAGATTGACTTTACGCTTCCCACAAGGAGCAATGATACGCTCACAGATTTCTCTGTTAAAAAGATATGTATTGTCACGTATGATGTCGATTTTTAACGATAGCCGCCTGCATCAAAGCAGTGGATCCCCATAAAATACTCGAACGTTAGGTTTTACACAACACACGCAGAACAACGTCTATGCTCATATCAACGCCACCCGCTTGCGCGACGGTGGCTTTTTGTTCATTTGTGCTTTTAAAGTAATGGGGGGTCATTAAGAAAAGGTCTTGGATTTGCGCATTTGAAAGCGTACCTGTTTTGGTCATGAGGTGATGTTCATCAATTAGTTTAAACCCAGCGTGCTGCGCTGTATCTAAATTAAGCACATTAGATTTTTTTACATCTGCATAAATAAGCTCTCTGAGTTCAAGCAAGTGATTAGGCCCCGCTTCGACCAATATGATCACGCCATTTGCCTTTAGCGCGGCCTTAAAGACCTCATAAACGGGGTAGCCGAACATACATAAAATAACATCAATTGTATTCGTGCGTATTGGCGGCCTTCTATTTGTACCAACAAGCCATGTAATATCGTGTTTATTGCGCCGACAAGCCGCCGTGATAGCTGGTTTTGAAATATCCATACCAATGAGCGCCAATGTCGCAAAGCGCTCTTCTGGGGCTTTTTTCGCGGCTTTGGCTAGGCGATCTAAATAATAACCTTCCCCACAACCCGCATCGAGCGCTGTAAAGCTGCGCACGGACTCATCAGTTAAACTATCTAATACAACATTGTTACAAAGCTCTGAAATGGATTGGTAAGCCCCGCTATCAAGAAACCGGCTGCGTGCATCGATCATCTCTTTAGAATCGCCAGGATTCTTTGATCGTTTATCTTGGACAGGTAGAAGGTTGATATAGCCTTGGCGCGCCGCATCGAAGCTGTGGCCTTTAGAGCAGGTAAGTTGCTTTCCGCCATTTTGTTCTTTTAACGGCTCAGAATCTAAAGGACAAGCAAGGTTCTGCGCGCGGGTAATCTTCATGACATATCCTAATAGAGCGTTTTATATAAAGAT
The DNA here is from genome assembly GCA_963977125.1 of uncultured Micavibrio sp. Taxonomy (GTDB): domain Bacteria; phylum Pseudomonadota; class Alphaproteobacteria; order Micavibrionales; family Micavibrionaceae; genus UBA2705. Next base: position 25,223 of record CAXBNJ010000012.1, on the reverse strand, counting down.
GTGAAAAATCAAAGAAAGAGAAATGGTGCGCCCTGCAGGACTTGAACCTGCAACATCTCGCTTAGAAGGCGAGTGCTCTATCCAGTTGAGCTAAGGGCGCTTATGCATATGCATATTTAGTAAGGTAGTTATTTATCATTAAAGCATAGCGATAAACAAGTGTTTATTGTGTTGTTCTATTCTTCATGTGGTACATATTTGAAATTATCGCCGTAATTACGGGGAATGACCTTGCGTATTTGTTCTTTATCTGCGCTCCAATCCCAGCCCATTTTCTGTGCATAGGATATCGCTTCGTCGCATGATGTGAATTCAAGTTTTACTTGGTTCGTAGTGTCGCCCGATTGTGTCCAACCCATAAGGCTTTCTGGGCTGCGATCTGTGTAAGGTACAAATTCCAGACGCCATTTCTTCGTTTTAGCGAGACCGGACTGCATAGTGTTTTTACTTGGTTTGAAAATTCTGACTTGCATGGTGAACCTTATGATAGATCGATATGTGAGCGTACTGTGATAAACAGTTTAATTTACAGCGCTTAAAAAAACAATAATATTCACCGATATAATATGGAGTTGTCCGCCGCCTAAATGGTTTTAAAGAGCTTAGCGCTAATCAGCCCACTCAACGCACCGAAAACGACGAAGGGTGTAAAGTGGAATATAAAGGCGTGTCCGGGGGCATCCCAAGCGCAAATCAAACGGAGAGCAATCCAACCAAAAGCAAAGATAGCCATAAATGACATAGCGTGCAGCCAATGCGGATTAGTCGATGCGCCACGCCTTGCTAAATAAACAACGGCAATGCTTGGCATAATAGCCACAACAATCCCCCACCAAAAACACGGACGATAGCCCATATCATGGACGAGATGACCATCTAGAAAGCCCTGAAAGCTTTGAAAAGCAGACCAAGCGATGAACACAGCGCCTGAGACTACGGCTAAGCGCGTAATCTTAAAAACATCTTCCTTCGCCACAGGTACCATTAAGCGTGTCGCAGCCCAAATTGAACTCAGACCAACAATAGCGGCTAAAGCTAACTCAAACACAAATACGCGCCCAGTTAGCGCCGATTTCAAGTCAGAGCGCAAAGGAAAGTCCCATATAACAAGAATCGCGAAAACTAAGCAGGATATAAGCAACCATAGGCAAGCGCGCTTACCATGTGACAAGATAGGCGCACGCGGAATCAACGACTCAGTTAAATGCTCAGCCAGAGCATCAAGCTTAGCGCTATGTTGATCGCGACCTTGGTTGGAGGTGGCGTCTTCAATATTTGTGAATGGCTCGTCTTTATCGCTCATTCTAATATATCCTTTAAACGTTTAATTGTTCTGTGTACTGATACTTTGACAGCAGAGACACTCATATTTTTAATTGTAGCAATTTCTTGTGCGCTAAAACCTTCCCGCTTGCTAAGCATAAAGACTTCGCGCTGTTTGGCAGGAAAGGCCTCCAAAGCCTTCTCTACATCCCTATATTCGCCCAAAGCATCCATATTAGTTACATGTGCAGGCAATTTATTTTCTATTATCTCATCAAAGGACTGCGTTTCTTGTGTCTTGCTTGAATAATGCTTACGCAAAAAATCTGTTTTGCGGTAATGCAGTATCGTGCTCACCCATGCCTTGAAGCTTCGTCCCGCCTCATAAGTCGGTAGCGCCTTGTGGACAGAGATCAACATATCTTGAGTTATATCATCCACCCAATCAGGGCTAGCCAGTCGCCCTGAGAGCACTAAACGCGCAAAGGGGATAAGTTCTTTAATAAGCGTTTGATATGCACGCTTATCACCGCGCTGTGCAGCAGCGGCAAGATCGTCCCAATGTTGGTATTTATTTTGAGGTGCAGATTTCATAGGCGACAGATTAAATATATTTAATTGCCCTGTACAGTGAAATAAACGTTAGCGCAATAAAGCCACACAAAAGACGTGCCATTACAGCGTTAATCTATTCGCTTCTCGCTTCACAATCGCGATACGTTTTATGTGATGTGAAATAGGGCTTGGGAAAATAATGGTCGGAGCGGAGAGATTCGAACTCCCGACCCTCTGTACCCAAAACAGATGCGCTACCAGGCTGCGCTACGCTCCGACATTGAGAGATTAAATATCAAACTCGGTTGCTATGTGCAAGCCTTTTTTATATATAATCGCTAATAATTACTTATAATCGTTAAAAACAATCTTATCGCCCAGTTGAATGCCGTATTTATCGCTTAGCCCTGCGTTAATTTCGAGCACCGCACGCACCGCACTGCCCGAGTCTATCGGCGTTAAATCATGCGGCTGAGCATTCTTATGAATATTCACAATCACGCCATCAAAATTGATAAATAACATATCCAATGGGATTAACGTGTTTTTCATCCAAAAGTAAGGGCGTGCTGGCACGGCATAGACGAAGATCATCCCGTGATCATCTGCCATAAGTGCACGGTTCATCAAACCGACCTCTTGTTCTTCTGGCGTTACAGCGCGCTCGACCATGAACTCTATGGGCGGCTGCTCAGGGCTTTGTGTGTGCGTTATTTGTAATGGGTAGAGCTTCACATCGCCCTCTTCCTCTGCCTTGTCCTTACAGCCACTCAGCGTAAAAGCGAGGCATAAAAAAACGGCCCAAAATGCTATATTGTAAATAGTGTTTTTTTGAGCCGTCTTAATCATGATTTAGATCCTATTAGAAATAGAAGAAATATGCGTATACCGATGCTATGACTACTGTAACTATCATTAACGGAAATGCAAGAGCCATAAACTTAAGGAAGGATATGCCTTGCCCTGCCCGCGCCGCATAACTGGCGACCATAACATTCGCACTCGCGCCGACAATTGATCCATTACCGCCTAGGCATGCGCCCAATGATAATGACCACCAAAGCGGCTCAAGTTTCTCAGGCCCGCCAAAATCAGGCGCCATGCTATGAATAACAGGAATAAGGGTTGCAACAAACGGGATGTTGTTGATAAAGGCTGATGCGACTGTGGATACCCACAAAACGGTCATACCTGTTTTTAGAAGGTCACCATCGGTAAATAATATCATTTCATCAGCGATGATTTTTAGCAGTCCGCTTTGCTCAACGCCTGTAACAACAATAAACAAGCCGATAAAGAAGAATATCGTGTCCCACTCCACTTCATGGAACGCTTTATGAACGCTTTTGCCCTGATCTTCTTTGTTCATATTAAATGAATCGAGCAACATAAGTAATGCCGCGCCAGAAAGAGCAACAGTGCCAGGCTCAAAGCCATGTCCATGACCAACGGTAAAGCCGAGCAAGACCAAGGCGAGAACAAATAAAGATTTGTAAAGCAGCACTTTATCAGTCAAGGCGCTTGACGCATCGTAACGCAGTAAATGTGCACGCGCGCGCATAGACGTTTTCATCTTACGCCCCCAAAGCACATCAAAAAAGATGATAAGGAACAAGCCGACCACTAACGCTGGCGGACCAACATTATAAACGAAGTCCATAAAGCCATAACCAACAGCAGAGCCAATCAAGATATTTGGTGGATCACCAATTAACGTCGCTGTACCGCCAACATTGGAAAAGAAAATTTGTGAAAATAGAAATGGATAAGACTTTAACTTCAACTGCTCTGTTAACAGTAAGGTTATTGGCACGATCAACATGACCGTCGTTACGTTATCCAAAAGTGCGGAAAATACCGCTGTAATAAGGGATAGTACGATGAGTAAAGCCCGCGGATTGGCTTTAACCAATTTGGCTGATATAATCGCCACAAATTGGAACACACCCGATCGCTGCATAATCCCCACAAGGACCATCATGCCGATCAGTAAAAATATGGTATTAAAATCGATCCCTTGCACGGCTAAATGTTGATTTAACAAACCAAGATAAATCATGGCCATGGCGCCAATTAGGGCAATAATTGTTTGGTGGATTTTTTCAGTGATAATGAAGAAATAGACGATTAACAGGACCGCACAGGCCGCAACCATCGGACTTACCCCCAGAATTGATTCTGGAACATGGTGTATTTGATTTAAAGACATATTACCCTCGGTGGATTTTTATTATTTTTATAGTAAAGGCGGTATTAATCGTCGTTAGACAAATCACCAGCCTCTTCTTTTTCAACGTCTTCAAGAATCTCAAGAAGTTCTCTGAATAAGGATTGCTCTGATATTAAGCCAACAAATTTACCAGTGTTTTCTTCTAAAACAGGTAAGGGGCTGCCGTATTTCACAATAAGACGCGTCGCTTCCCATGTCGGTGTATCAGGTGATACAACGACGACCTCTTTAAATAGGTGCTCTTTAACAGGGCAAGGATAGATTTTACGCAGACGTTTGGCAACGCCCGGGGATGCCCCGACGACGAAATCTAAGCGTTGAAGACCATCTTCCATAGTGACGGAGACTGGTAATAATTTTTTGAGAAGGTGATTATAACCAAACATGCCGATTAAAACATTATCATAGTCGACAATCGGAACGTGTCTTACGCTGGTTTCTTCCATTATTGCCATTACTTTTTCGACGGTGTCATCTGGGCGACAAAGCACTACGTCGGTAATCATTGCATTTCTACAAGGCATCGTATTTCTTTCTTCTTATTTTTTACACACCCTATTACAAATAAAACTCTATCCATAACGAGTTGCGCGCACTATGCGCCCCTCTTTTCATTATTTCAATATTTTTTTTGCGATGCAGTAAGATTTAAGGCGATGTCATTGATAACAAATAATAATAAACCATAAAAAAAACTTTAAACCTTACTGCTTCGCAATAAAATCGCGCATTATAGGGTATGTTTCATTACCTGTAACATTGTTGTGGCCTAGGCCTTTTAGTATTTCTAACTGCTTAGGTTCACTCGCCTTATTATATAAGTTTTCACCAAATTTGGTTGGTATAACTTCATCCTTCTCTGCCAACATGACAAGGACGGGCATATTCACATCGGCAATTCTACTCAGATTATCAAAATGATCTTTCAATAAGTATTTCATGCCTAGGATAAACGGGTATTTGCCTTTAACGACATTCAGTAAAGAATCAAACGGCACCTCAAGAACAAGCGCCTTGGCTTCGTATTTCTGCGCTAAATAAGTGGCCGAACCAGCGCCTATGGATTCACCATATAGAATAATCTCTTGTGGCTCATAGCCAAGGTTAATTAAAGATCTGTATGAATTTTCAGCCCCTTCAAAGAAGCTCTCTTCAGATGGTGCGCCCGGGTTTCCACCGTAACCGGGATATTCTGAGAGCATAACGCCATAGCCTTGCTGAATATAAGGCAGCATTTTGTTGTAACGGCTATCGATGCTGCCAGCATTACCATGAAAATGTAAGATAATTTGTTTGTCGTAGGATAAGGGCGGCACATACCAGTTCTTGTGCAGTTCATCGCCGCTGCCTTTAACTTTATAGCTAACCTTCAACACACCATCAGGCGCTTCGGCTGTACTTTCTGATGGGAAGTAAATAAGGCTGCGCTGTGACACATATAAGAACAATGTTACAGATAAGTGAACAAGCACAACCAAGCTTATAATGACTAAAAAAGGTGTCTTTTTACTCTTCTTCTTCTTTTTCATGATCTTAAACTGCCTCGCTATTGCCTAAATATAGATGTTTATAGGGGCCATCGCTCCGCATTAACTCTTCATGGCTGCCCTGCTGTATAATATGGCCTTTATCAATATACACAATCGTATCAGCGTCTTTAATCGTTGAAAGCCTATGTGCAATTATTAATGTTGTGCGGCCTTGTTGTAATTTCTTTAAAGCGTCCTGAATAAGCTTTTCAGATTCGTTATCCAAAGCTGATGTTGCCTCATCAAGTAACAAGATAGGCGCTTGGCGCAATAATGCCCGCGCAATTGAAATACGCTGCTTTTGACCGCCAGATAAGCGCGTCCCATGTTCGCCTAGGCGAGTTTCATAGCCCTCTGGCAGTGAGAGAATAAACTCATGTATAGCGGCTTCTTTGGCTGCGGCGACTATTTTTTCTTGGTCAATTTCTTTTTCGCCATAAGCAATATTATGCGCAACACTATCATCAAAGATAAAGACATCTTGCGATACAAGCGCAATATGGCCGCGTAAGCTCTCTAATGTGAAGTCAGTAATGTTCAAGCCGTTAATTTCAATTGAGCCTTTACCGACATCATAAAAACGCGGCAGCATATTCATCAGCGTTGATTTACCACTGCCAGACGGACCAACAAAGGCCGTTACTGTTTTTGGCTTAAGCTTTAAAGTGAAGTCAGTGATTAAAGCCACGCCCTCCTCACTATCATCATAGGCGAAGAAAACATTTTTATAATCAATCTCAGCGCTAGTAAGGCTATGGGCTTTAGCATCAACATGATCTCGAATCACAGGCAGTCTATCTTTATAACTAAAGACTCGCTCTGCTGCACCTAGCCCTTGTTGAATACTTATATTCAGTCGTGCAAGCTTCTTCATCGGCTCATAAGCTAATGAAAAAGCACCAATAAACGAAATTAGCGTGCCGGGCGTTAATGCGCCCGCTGAAATTTGAAATGCCCCATAGACCATAATGCCGGCAATAACTAACCCCACAAGGCTTTCATTAACGGGCGTGGCAAGTTGACTTATTTGTGAGGCTTTAACGTTAAGATCACGGACATTATGTATCACTTTTTCAGTGCGCTTTATTTCAAGGCCTTCTGCGCCATAAGCCTGTATTTGGCGTATACCTTGGAAAAGGCCAACTAATAAGGATGACAAATCAGATATTTGGCTCTGTAATTTCTTAGATAATTTACGGATACGGCGCCCAAGGCGCATGACGAAATAGGCTGCCAAAGGGAATATAAGAAACACAATAAGCGACAAACGCCAGTCTTGATAAATCATCAAGCCTAAAAGACCTGTTAATGTAAGAACATTCTTACCAAGCCCGACAATCGAATCCGTGACGGTAGAGCGCATTACAGCGACATCATTAATAACGCCCGACACCAAAGAACCACTAGATTGTTTTTTAAAGAAGCCAATATCAAGGATCATAAAATGCGAAAATAAAGACGTTTGGATATCCGCAATGACTGACTGGCTCATTTTACTCATAATAATACTATGGGTATAATTTGCACAGCCGCGCACAATAAACGTCACTAATATAGCGCCAACATAGACCCAAATACTGTTTACTTTAGAGGGATCTTCTTGCACGGCAATTAAAACTTCGTCCATTGCGGGCTGAAGTAATTTGGCAAAAGACACCGTCATAGCGGCATCTATGAGCATAAAAAACAAAGCAATAAATATAGAGGCTTTATAAGGACGTACATATTCACGCCATATCCGTTTAATCAGAATAGAGCTGGCTGTACGGTGCTTGTTTTTATCTTGGGACGCCATAGGGTGAAATTCACTATAATTGTTAAGGGTCAAAGCTTTGCTCAAGCGCGACAAACTATAGAGAAAAGCTGATATGCGCAAGTTTAAAGCCTAGGAAAACCTAGAGTAGCTTTCTGCGCTTCTTATGCTTGCGGTCAGGCAATACACGGCCCCATTTGAATGTCTCGAGCAAGAATTGTGGACGCAGACCATTATACTGAACAGATAGCACACCCAAAGCGCGGTCAACATCAGCAGGATTCTTACAGTTTTTAAAGGTACCTGCATGCAGACCAGAGCGCACGAGGCATGTATCCATACCAGATAAAGACGCGCCAAGTATATCATGCGCCATAGTGTCACCGATCATTACCGTGTCACCTGGGAAAATTTCATCTTTTTGCAGTAATTCAATACATTTTCTATATATAGGCTTATATGGCTTACCAAAATACTCAACGATACCGCCAAAATCTTGATAACGCGCCGCAATTGCTGTGGGGCCATTTAAATAAGACGCGCCAAGCATAGACAAGCTATCAGGATTTAGGCATATAGCTTTTAAATGACGCTGAACGCCTGCACGTAATATTGGCGCGACATCATCCATATATTGCCCTTGCGGCAAGCCAGCAATAACCAAGAAGTCAGCTTGCTTGATATCATCAACGCGCTCAACCTCTTCTAAATCTTCAATAATCGGGAATTTATCATCATGCGAAAGCAAATAGTATTTTTTGCCTAAGGCTGTTTTCTCTTCGGTGAGGAAATCACGAACAACCTGACCTGATGTAACAATGTGGCTATACATTGTCGGTGTAATGCCCATTTTTTTCAGGCTGGCTTTCATGTCTTTGGCGTTCACAGCAGCGTTAGAAAGCAAAATCACTTTCTTACCGCGAGACATAAGCTCTTTCATCGTGTAAGGCACGTCATCAAAAGCTTTTTTCCCATTATGAAGCACACCCCATAAATCGAGGATAAAGCCCATATAGCTATCGGAAATATCTGATACACCTTCGCAGAATTTCGTTTTATCCATTAAACCTAGTCACTTCCATAGTCCTATTTACTTACGTTAAGACAAATAATTTATTCTTAGCGGTATGGCGCATCAGCTACTAAATTAGCCGCTATCTGCGCTTCCCATTTATCACCATTATCAAGAAGCTTGTCTTTATTATAATAAAGCTCTTCTCGCGTTTCTGTAGAAAATTCAAAATTAGGCCCTTCGACAATAGCATCGACGGGACATGCTTCCTCGCATAGACCGCAATAAATACATTTTGTCATGTCTATATCGTAACGCGTTGTACGGCGTGAACCATCTTCGCGCGGTTCAGCCTCAATGGTAATAGCCAAAGCTGGGCAAACAGCCTCACATAATTTACATGCAATGCAGCGCTCTTCACCATTAGGGTAACGGCGTAGCGCATGCTCACCACGAAAACGTGGGCTAAGGGGCCCCTTTTCATGAGGATAGTTAATCGTCACACGCTGCATAAAAAATGCGTATTTAAGCGTTAAAAGAAACCCTTTAACAATCTCATAGAGCAAAAACGATTTCGCATATTGTACAAACATTTTAAACCTTACTTAAACGAAGCAACACCGAACTGATATTCACACGCCCTTATTTAGGCAGCGAGTCAGTATAAACTAAAATACCAGAAACCAAAACCACCCAAAATAAAGTAAGTGGTAAGAAAATTTTCCAGCCCAAACGCATTAATTGATCATAACGGAAGCGCGGTAATGTCGCACGCGTCCAAATAAAGATGAACAGAACAAAGCACGTTTTCAAAACAAACCAAATAACTCCAGGCACAAAGGCCAATGCATCAATACCGAAAGGCGGTAACCACCCACCAAGGAACAAGACCGTGGTCATGGCGCTCATCAAAATCATATTGGCATATTCGCCAAGGAAGAATAATGCGTAAGACATGGATGAATATTCAACCATAAACCCGCCAGTGATTTCAGATTCGCCCTCAGGCAAATCAAATGGGCTACGGTTCGTTTCCGCTAATATCGAGATTAAAAACACAATAAACATCGGGAATAGCAAGATTTGCATCCAGACAGGACGATTCGCTAACACAATTTCAGTAAGGTTTAATGAGCCCGTCACAAGTAATACGGTAACAATGATAAGCCCCATAGAGACTTCATAGGAGATCATTTGCGAAGCAGAGCGCATGGCGCCTAAGAAGGCATATTTAGAATTTGAAGCCCAACCCGCCATAATGATGCCATAAACCCCCATAGACGATACGGCGAATAAATACAAAATACCGACATTTATGTCCGCTAACACCATTTTCGCGCCCACAGGAATAACCACCCAAGACACCAAAGCCAGCATAAACAGCAACATAGGAGCTATAAGGAACACAATTTTATTTGATTGTGTAGGGATAATTGTTTCTTTAGAGATCAGCTTCAAGCCATCAGCTAAAGGCTGTAGCAAGCCAAATGGCCCAACAAGCATGGGGCCTTGACGGCGCTGCATAGCGCCCATCACTTTACGCTCGGCATAAGTCAGATACATTACGCTGACCAATACTGCACCAACCAGCACGCCAATATGCATAAGCATCATTAAACCAGGCATAACATAGATATTCATAAATTCCGGCGACATGAGATTAACGACCTCTATATACAAGATATTATAGTGTGCTTTTTAAGCGACACATAATGATGGTGAAATTATTGTTAAAAGAGCGCAGACGAGAAGCAAATCAACTTAGTCCGTCGCTTTATCAACCAAACGCTCCAATTCTTTCTTAACCAAACGCTCAGCAATTTCAGGAAGATTATCATCAACCCAACTTCGTAACATTGGACGGAGCATATCACGAACAATGTCTTCCAATGTGTTGTCTTCACGGCCAGAACGCGCAACAGGAATGCTTTGCGCTAGTCGTTCAAATGCGCCCAATGTGATATTTGCAGTGTCGCCACCTATAATATTATCGAGCTCTTCTTTCGCTATTGGTGCGATCACTTTTTCTTCCGTATCTTTTATATCTTCTATAATCTCTTCAATAGCGTCCGCTATTTCAGTCTCATCGCTATCAAAATCGATATCCATATCGCTCATCAGGCTTTCATCAGCCTCAGGAAGGCCATCATCGTCTTCTGCGACTTCAAGCTCATCGGTCAACTCAAAGACCTCTTCTTCTAGCTCGACGTCGTCTATGATAGCCTCAGGCTCTTCCATGACGGGTTCTGGTTCTGGCTCAGGTTCCGGCGTCGCAACCACTTCAGGTTCCGGCTCAGCTTCAGCTTCTTCGACCACAGCGGCATCTTGTTCATCATCGTCAGATATAATCTGGCGAATAGATGCTAAGATTTCCTCGATGGACGGCTCTTCTTGATTTTCTTCTGACATACAAATGACAAACTATTAATGATTCATTAACTTTTATACTTCTAAGCAGTTTGAACGATGGAATAGAATTTGTCAAAGCACTGATTAGACTAAAAAGATTTTATTCCACTGTAAACTAACGATTAATGCGCAAAACAAGCAATTATTGCCCATCGTGTATGAGTATATACAGATTTAAATTTAGTTTCAGAACTGAAAAACAGCTTCTTTTGTAAAGCCGCTAAGGAAATGCCCGCGTGTTTCAAACAGAATCTTCTTGTCACACTGGCCATCTTCACGCTTTATCAACATAGTCGCTCGTCCTAAGGCCTCATCGTTAGATGAACGCTCAATATAACATAAACGTCCCCCAACGGCTAATTGCTGAATTAAGCTCTCAGGCAGGAAGCTCGCGGCACCATTTAACAATATGACGTCATAAGGCGCATGCTTCTCATCACCTTCAATTAACGGTGTGTCTAAGTGTAGAATATTAAGCAAATCAAGCTGTATCATTGCGTTACGTGCATGTTCAACAAAGTCAGGCTGGTCTTCGACGGCAACGACGGTTGTCGCCAATTGTGATAATATAGCCGCAGAATAGCCCGTGGCGCCACCAATATCGAGCACAACGTCATCAGGGCCTATATTGGCTTCATGAACAAGACGCGCATGAACCATAGGCATCATAAGAAATCGCTCGTGACCTAACGGCAAATCATGGTCAGCATAAGCAATAGAGCGTTGTGACTCGCAAACAAAAAGCTCTCTTGGGATATTGCTATACGCATCCAACACGCGCTCATCAATAACACCACATGGGTGCAGCTGGCATTCTACCATGTTTTTACGAGGCGCAGAATAATCGGTCATAGGGTTCGCTTTCTTGATTCAAAATAACGCTTACATAGAAGCCCGTATAGAAACGGCTCTTATAAAAAATGAAGTATAATCAAAATATACTAAAATTATATAGAGAGCCTCAACATTGCCCACAGCCATAAATAAGCTTAAGCAAATCGATTTTAAATATAACATGAAAAAACAATATAAAAAGCTGGATTTTCCAATTTAAAGGTGATAATTCATATAAACCATTTCGGAGGGGCCCTATTCTCCCTCTTAAATATATGACGGCGCGATGTCAGAGTGGTTATGTAACGGATTGCAAATCCGTGTACGCCGGTTCGATTCCGGCTCGTGCCTCCATTTTTTTAAGCTTTAGACAGGGCTTTTATCGGTTTAAATAGTTTTTTTTGTGTTTTTTTGATTTATTAGTAAAAACGCAATTGACACAGCGAAAAAAACCTGTATTTTCTGTCTCAAGTTTGGTCATTCCTCGATAGCTCAGTGGTAGAGCAGTTGACTGTTAATCAATTGGTCGCAAGTTCGAATCTTGCTCGAGGAGCCATTCTTTCTTAAACTCAACACAAGCATGTTGAAACATCCCCCTTCCCTAAATAAAACATTACAAGATGTAAAGATGACAAGCACTAAGCTGCACTATTTACAGCTTATCTGAGCGGTTATACTAATAATTAACACAATCATTATACACTGACCTCATGACAGAACTAAACTTAAACCAACTCTTCGATATTGTTCACGCTTCGAATCTTCTTGATTCTATAGAGGAGTCTTTGCGGCTATCAGGTCAAAATGATGCTGCTGACACACTTGTGAAGTTACAACAAGATTGCGCCGTGGCCATTGACCAAGAAATGAGTGGTCATGATTCTATCCCCGCGGGGCCTGAATCAGCAAGGTTTATCGCCACGTATAGCCCCCTTCCACATCCGACATTATTTTAAAAATAAAACAGCGCTAGGGCTATAAATACATGGAAAATTATCTATTATAAGTTAAAATCAAGAGATTAAAGCCCTTGGCGCAGCAGAAAGCACTTGAATGACTATAGAAAATATCGCTGATATAGAAAAACTTATACGCTTAGATAGCAAAGACCCCTCCTATAAAGGGATGCTCTTTGAAGCACTAACACATGCAGATGTTTATATATTAGCCTCGACAGAATATGTACCTAACGCTAATGGCGCAGATCAAGTCCCCGCTAATGAAGATCGCCCGCCAAATGTAAATGATACGCATTTAGCGATTACCCTTTGGGAAGACAGCAAAGGCAATGCGGCTATTCCATTTTTCTCCTCGGTCGAAGTTTTGCAAGAATCGATCGAAAGCGAAGAAACTTATGTACAGCTTGGTGCGACAGAATTATTTGAACTGACCATGGGCACGAGTCTCATACTAAACCCCGTATCAGATTACAGTCGTGAATTCAGCATTGATGACATTAAAAGCATACTCTCTATAGCTGAATCAGATAAATAGGCTCCTCAAATAATATTCATTAAAAGTAAAATTCCCGCTTTATCAAGTTTGGGGCAGCACTTTTTCATGCCCTGCTGTCAATAAAACATACGCCATACTTAAGCTTAAGCTCTGAATTCGCTTATATATTGCACTGTAGATTTGCAGTTTTCTACAGGCCTTTAAAACACTATCTTTCCGGTTACTTAAGTTTTTTATAATATTTACTTAGAATAAACTTGACTTTGGTATTCTTTTGACATATTAATGCGCAACATTAAATCATCAACCGGAGAAAACAGATGACCTTGTCTACCCATTTTTCAAAAACAGTAAACAAACTTACTTACATCGTAACGCATAATGCATTTGGATCACTTGGTGACCCAGGTATCGTTTATGCTTACAACGCAGCCTGCAAAGACTTCCTTGTCGCCGCCGAAAAAGTAGACATCACAAAAGACGCGAATGTTCCAAGCGCAAACAATACTGACGTTAAATATGCCGCTGTTTCCCTTCAGGAAGCAATGGATAACGATCAAGTATTTGACGAAAAGCAAGTAAGCTTCCTTGCTAAAAAGCTTGTTAATATGGTTCCTGCAAATATTTGAGCCGCGCCCTTAATTTGAATATTAAGCGCGGTATGACATCATATCGCGCTTTTTTATGAAAATCTGTTGACAGGAAGAGGACTCTCACTTAAGAGTTTACTTCCAATTAAACCTTTTATGATTGGATAATAAAATGAGTATCAAAACTGACTTTAAAAATGTTGCAGCAAGACTTAACAAAGGCATTGTTGGCAATAACATTGCAATCCCACAACTAATATCCCCATCTTATAATAAGAGTTATTTAGCTCTTGCCGATGAATTTTATACACTGGCCGCTAAATATGATATTGCTCCAAAAATACAAGAACTTGATTTATGCCTCCCTGTATTTAGACACGCCATTCAAGGTTTAAATGATACGATTGAAAATGAAGCCTTTAATGATGATGCTGTCAAATTCTACGTAAAAAAAGTCGCAGATCAATTGGTCGCACATGGTGCTACGCCAAGCATGAAATAAGAAAGCTTGACACTCCCCCCATAAACCGCCTATGTAAAGTTATCTGAAACCCATCTGGAGAAACATAATGTCTCTTAAAGCGCATTTTCAAGAAGCCTCACAAAACCTATCTACAATCCTGTTCCATGCTGCCATTAAAACTGATGGCCGCATTATTGGCCCACTTTATAAGTCACTACAAGATTTTGTGGTTGCTGCTAAAGCACAAAACATAACACCAAATGTTAGCACTGCTCAGCCATCACAAAAACTTGACATTGACTCACTGCAAGATTTAGCCCGCACTGTCGGCGTCTTATCTGGCGCCAAAGGTCAAGTTGACGAAGACTTAACCGATGCTGTGCAAGACTTGGTTAATAAAATACATGACACGGGCGTAACGGCGGATTCAACACCGGTTCCTGTCAGCGCTCCTAAAATCGCGCCGCAAATGAGACCTATATGGGGTAACTAAGCCACTAGGCTTTATCTATAATTTCAAAAGGCGCGTAATATAATAATTACGCGCCTTTCTTATTTTTATTCTGATATGTACCTTACCAAGCCAGCTATGCTTTTAGCTCATCAAATGTGACGGACATACCGCAGCCGCATTGACCGCTTTCATTCGGGTTATTAATCAGGACTTGTTCAAAGCCCAATTCCCCCTTACCGAAGTGTATTTTCGTACCAAGCAGGCGGAATAAATCGAGCGGCTTAATATAGAAGCTGAAATCATCACTCATTTTAATGAAATCCATACCTTCAACATCTTTAACAACATCGACCATATATTCGCTACCGCCACAGCCTTTGCCGTCTTTGATGGTGAACTTTACGCCTTTAACCGCTTCAGATTCAGGGACAGAGGCCAGCTGACGCAAAAAATGCGCCCGCGCCTCTTCAGTAATAATGATTTCATCGCGTGTTAATTCTTGCATTGCTCGCATTCCACTCATTGAGTTTTCTATTAAAGGCCGTAAGACTGACCACAGCCGCAGCTTTTACCAAGATTGGGCCCCTCAAGCTTAACCACTTGGTTAATCCCTTCATCAACCAAGTCGAGCGTTGCCCCTGTAAATATATGCATGACCTTTTGATCAATAAAAAGCTTCGCTGAGTCATTAAGTAGTACATATGAATCTTGTTTGTTCTGACCCGACTCAACCAATTCAAAATGCAGTTGTTCACCGCTACAGCCGCCTTTAACAAAACTAATCCAAAGCCCTTCATGGTCGCCACCAATAGCTTTCAACCAATGATCTTTAAGGCGCGGCGTAACATTTAGGTAGTCATCATTTAATTTAATCATCGTGTTCATCTCCCTAGTCTATCACTTTGCGTGCATTTTTATGTGAACATGTTTAATTGTAATTTTGCTGTCTCTGCCATAAAGCAAGGATCCCATGTCGGGTCCCAAACGATTTCAACGTCAACTGCACCGACTTTATCAATCGGGAATAAGGCGTTTTGCACCATGCCGGGCATTTCTTGCGCAACAGGGCAAGCTGGTGAAGTGAGCGACATTTGAACATAAATATCATAATCGCCATTTTCCATTTTTGTAATATCGAATTTATAGATAAGCCCCAGTTCAAATATGTTCACAGGGATTTCTGGGTCGTAAACTTCACAGATGCTTTTATAAATAGATGGCCATAATTCATGATCAGCATCAAATTCACAATATGGCGGAATCGCCAATGCATCATATTCATCGCCGCCACCGACAGCGTTTTCTACCATGTCTTTATCTGCTACGTGTTTCATTACTGCACTCATTTCTTTAACCTTACTCTTACCCTAAAAACTTATGCGCTTTTTTTAACGCATGAATAAACTGATCAATATCGGCTTTACTATTATATAGGCCGATAGACGCTCTAATTGTTCCGTCAATGCCAAGGCGCTCCATTAGTGGCATAGCGCAATGATGGCCTGAGCGGATGGCAACGCCGCATTGGTCAAGTATCGTGGCGACATCCGATATATGTGCCCAATCCACTGTAAACGACACCACAGGCGCTGTATTCGCTACGTCACCATAAAGCGTAAGCCCGTTTATTTCATTTAACGCAACGCGCATATAAGCATATAGCTCAGATTCGTATTCTTCAATGCGCTCCATGCCAATGTCGCTGATATAATCAATCGCCGCACCAAGGCCAATAACTTCAATAATCGCAGGCGTGCCCGCTTCAAAACGTGATGGCGCCTGCTTATATGTAATGCCTGATTTGAAGCTGACCGTTTCGATCATATCCCCGCCACCTTGATAAGGTGGCATCGCATTTAATAATGCTTCACGCCCCCATAGGACACCAACGCCAGAGGGGCCATAGAGCTTATGACCTGTAAACACTAAAAAGTCAGCGCCAAGCGTACGAAGATTAATCGTTTTATGGGCGATGGATTGTGATGCATCAACAAGAATTTTAATATCAGCGTTATAAGCTTTGCTCGCCTCAATCAATCTTGCCGCATCATTAATAACGCCCGTTGCATTTGATATATGCACAAAAGACAGTAACTTGGTTTTGCTTGAGAGCATTTTTTCAAAGGCATCATAATCAAGCGTAGCGTCATCAAGCAGCGGGATAACTTTGATCGTCACGCCGATTTGATCCGCCAAAAGCTGCCATGGCACGATATTGGCGTGATGCTCCATTTCAGTGATAATAATTTCATCACCTGGGTTTAAATTGGCCTTACCCCAGCTTTGAGCGACAAGATTAATGGCTTCCGTAGCATTGCGGGTAAAAACAATCTCATTTGCCGATGGCGCGCTAATAAACTGCGCGACTTTGTGGCGCGCTGCTTCATATAGGCTCGTGGTCTTCTGTGAAAAATCATATAAGCCGCGATGAATATTGGCGTAATGCCCTTGCATCACATTATTCATCGCATTGATCACCGCAGCGGGTTTTTGGGCTGAGGCCGCGCTATCCATAAAGGCGATAGGCTTTTCCTGATGGGCGAATATCGGGAAATCACTGCGCCATGGATTATCAATTGAGTTTGAGGATTCTGGCTTATTCATTTTCAGTGGGGAGACCATCTTTCACCTCTTCTAAAAATGCCTCAATCAGCATTGCGCGTGCATCATCATAAGCAATGCCGCGTGAGCGCGCATAGAATAACGCGCTTTCGTCTAATGCACCACATGTTGCGCCATGGGCACATTTCACTTCATCTGCATATATTTCAAGCTCTGGCTTGGCATGCATGGAGGCAAAAGGTGACATTAAAATTGCTTTTGAGCTTTGTGAGCCATCCGTAAAATCAGCGCCTTTAGCCACGCAGACTTTACCTTGGAATACGCCTTTAGATTTTCCGGCTAAAACATTACGGACAATTTGATTGGACGTTGAGGATGGCACATTATGCGCCATTGTCGTGGTCAGGTCGATATGTTGATCGCCGCTTACATTAGCTGATGAGCGCACAGAAGCATGCGCGCCCGCGCCATTTAAATCTACGTGGACTTGATTGCGGAAAATTAATGCGCCCGTATTAATTGTAAGGCTTGTATACTGAGCGTCCCGCGCTAAATCAACATGCGTGCTTTGTACATAAGCGGCATTTTGTGTATCGCCTTGGTCACGCAGATGCGTTAAGGCGGCGCCCTCACCGACGATAACTTGCGTTACCCAGTTTTTGAAATAAGATGCGTCTTGTGTTTCACCGCTATGCTTTTCACGCAATGTAACGCGCGCGTTTTTACCAAGGCGAATAAGAAGACGCATTGCGTTATAAGTACCGTCTTTATTCATTGTATTCAGAATAAGCGGCGCTTTAACTTCTGTATTATCAGGGATATCAAGCACCCAACCTTGATGGCTTTGCACTGTGTTTAAGTGCCAAAAAGCATAATCGTCATGTGCGCCTTCGCTTTGTGGGGCTTGCGCAGCCAAAGCGTCAACCACCCAATCTTGATCCAGCATATCCTTAATCGGCTTAATATAAGACAAATCACCCTGCCATAAATCAGCCAATATCGATGGTGCTAAATCCATCTTTTTAAGTACGGGATAAAAATTGCTATATTTCCAGCGCTCTAGGCGCGCAAAAGGTACGCCATATTGTTTAAACAAGGCCGCTGCCGCGTCTTGATGCGCGACAAGACTAGACGGTAAGTCCGCCCGATCATTCGCCGCCAAGCTCATCACAGAATTAAAAATATCTGCGGTTTCTGGCTTGTAACGTGGTTTTTCTTTTACGATCGCGCTCATATTAAGCTGCCTCTCCTTGAGGTTCGATATATTTGGCATAGCCTTCATCTTCAAGCTTAAGCGCCAATTCAGGGCCGCCCGTTTCAACGATGCGACCGTCAGCCAAGACATGCACAACATCTGGCTTAATATAATCAAGTAAGCGTTGATAATGCGTAATCACAAGGAAGCTGCGGCCTTCACTGCGCAGCGCATTAACGCCGTCAGCAACAACGCGCAAAGCATCAATATCAAGACCTGAATCGGTTTCATCAAGCACGGCAAATTTAGGCTCTAACATCGCCATTTGTAAAACTTCATTGCGTTTCTTTTCGCCGCCTGAACAGCCTTCATTAACAGCGCGTTTCATCATCGCATCACTAACGCCCAGTGTTTTAGCCAAAGGTTTAATCTTCTTAAGGAAGCCTAGGCTATCAAGTTCATCTTCGCCGCGTAATTTACGTTGCGCATTTAATGCGGTTTTCAAGAATGTTGTCATGGGCACGCCAGGGATCTCTAACGGATATTGAAACGCCATAAACACACCTTTAGCGGCACGCTCTTCAGGTTTCATATCAAGCAAATCTTGACCATCCATCATAACATCGCCTGCGGTGACATCATATTCTTCGCGGCCTGCAATTACGCTGGCCAATGTCGACTTG
Organism: uncultured Micavibrio sp.; assembly: GCA_963977125.1. Lineage (GTDB taxonomy): Bacteria > Pseudomonadota > Alphaproteobacteria > Micavibrionales > Micavibrionaceae > UBA2705. The sequence goes on along the minus strand of CAXBNJ010000012.1, from coordinate 6,236 downwards.
CCTGCACCATTAGGGCCCATTATCGCATGGACACTGCCTGCTTCAATCTCGAGGGATAGACCTTTCAAGATTTCTTTATCACCAATTTGTGCATGGAGGTTAGTAATTTTAATCATTGTGTATTCGCCCTTTTAAATTGGCATTTGAACCGTAAATTTATATAAAACCATCGCTTGATCACCAAAGAAACGATCAAGAAATTCTAAACTGAGTAAAGCCCCCAATACAGGGTCATACGTCGCGCCATATGTGCAGCCAAGAACTGCGCAGCCGAGCCCTGCAGCAATACCAAATGCCCCCAGAACATAAAGCGGTAGCGCCATGCCCATTAGGACTTTTTTATAGTTATCATCATCTGCATCTGTTTTGAAAAACAGATAAGTAAAAAACAGATAGAGAACTAAAAGCGTAAGATAACCAATATGAAACAGCTTCGCCTCTAATCCTGCTTCCCCGGCCAGTGTCGTTGCATCTAAATACAGCAAACGCCCACGTACCGCTAATATTGAAAAGGCCGCGAATATAAAAAAGAATAGTGCTATAAATGTCTTTTTAATCATCTCAAGTCATCCTTATTGATTACTTCTTAATTCAAATCATCTTGCTAACCAACGCTACCTTCTAAGCTTACCCCAACGAGCTTCTGTGCTTCAACCGCAAATTCCATTGGTAAATTCTGCATGACTTCGCGGCAGAAGCCATTAACGATCAAAGCCACCGCCTCTTCTTCGTTCAGGCCACGTTGACGGCAATAGAAAAGCTGCGCATCGGCAATTTTTGATGTGGTCGCTTCATGTTCTAAAATAGCGCTGCTATTACTGCTATCTATATAAGGTACTGTATGTGCACCGCAATCTTTACCGATCAACAAGCTATCACATTGCGTATAATTACGCGCGCCCTCAGCGCCTGGTAAGACTTTGACTTGGCCGCGATAAGTCTGGTTTGATTGACCTGCGCTAATACCCTTTGAAATAATCCGTGACTTTGTATTTTTGCCCATATGGATCATTTTTGTACCAGTATCAGCCTGTTGTTGATTATTGGTAATCGCTACAGAATAAAATTCACCGACGCTATCATCGCCTTTTAAGATACAAGATGGATATTTCCACGTTACAGCAGAGCCTGTCTCAACCTGTGTCCAGCTTATTTTAGAGCGATCGCCCGCGCATATACCGCGCTTGGTCACAAAATTATAAATGCCGCCTTTGCCGTCTTCATCACCGGGATACCAGTTTTGTACGGTAGAATATTTAATCTCTGCATCTTCCAAGGCGACCAGTTCAACAATCGCCGCATGAAGCTGGCGCTCATCGCGCATTGGCGCTGTGCAACCTTCCAAATAAGAGACGTAAGAGCCTTTATCTGCAATAATCAACGTGCGCTCAAATTGTCCTGTATTCAGCTCGTTAATGCGGAAATAAGTTGAAAGCTCCATCGGACAGCGTACGCCCGGCGGAATGTAAACAAAACTGCCATCCGTAAAGACGGCGCTGTTTAAACACGCATGTTTATTGTCATGAAACGGCACAACAGTGCCCATATATTTACGAACAAGCTCAGGGTAGTCTTTGATCGCTTCTGATATTGAGCAGAAGATAATACCGACTTCAGCGAGCTTTTCTTTATATGTCGTACCAACGGATACAGAATCAAAAATCACATCTACGGCAACGCCCGCAAGGATTTCACGCTCACGCAACGGAATACCAAGTTTTTCGTATGTTTCTAATAAACGCGGATCAACTTCATCTAAAGACTTTGGCGCATTTTCCATTCTGGGGGCGGCAAAATAATAAGCGTCTTGATAATCAAATTCAGGGATATCCAGTTTTGCCCATTGTGGCTCTGGCATAGTTTCCCAGTGGCGATAAGCCTTAAGGCGCCACTCAAGCAACCATTCAGGATCTTCCTTCTTGGCTGAGATAAAACGTACAATGTTTTCATTCAAGCCTTTAGGGGCTTTATCTGATTCAATATCCGTCACAAAGCCAGCGCTATAGGTTTTAAGCGACTCGACATGCGCCTCTAATTCGGCGTTATCAGCAGGTTTGTTTTTTACGGCTTCATTCATATTACGTCTCTTATTTCCGTTGGTCTTATTTGTGCTTTATTCAATAAGCTGGCTAAACTCACGCCGCTTAATGTTTCATATAACAACTTATTTACATCGCTCCACGCGCCTTCTAAGGGGCAGCTTTCTTTAATAGAGCAATTATGATTAGCGTTTATAGCGCAATCCGTTAGGGCGATATCGCCCTCCATAACTTCGATAATCCGTGTTAAGGGCGTATCTTCATAGGATCCTATTGCTTTATAGCCCCCATGCGCGCCACGTATAGAGAGCACCAAACCACCTGACGATAACATTTTAAGTATCTTAGCCGTTGTCGGTTCAGGAATGTGGGTCTTTGCCGCTAAAGCGGATGCTGAATAGCTCTGCGTGCTATCTTTCGACAGTGCACTTAATAGAATAATCGCATAATCTGTTAATTTTGATAGCTTCAACATCGCCTTTTATCTTTACCCTATGGCTTTCGCCTTATTCATTACGGCATATATTACAGCGCTTTTTATAACCCTCTTTATAATCATCAGGCCGCGCAATAACAAGCATAGATCTATATAGTACTAATCTTGTACGCGATCAATATCAATTTATAAATAAAATGCAATCTATTATTAACATAAAATTAAAAGTAAAGGTCTATTATGAGCTTAGAACAACACAACGAAACAACATTAACGCAAATAATAAGGATTAGAAATATGACAGCAGCAGGACAAACATTTGGTACATGTGCAAGAAACGGTATCGCGGTTACGGCATTTGGTTTAGGCGCAACAGGCGCAAAACAGCTTGGCAACTTCCCATTAACAGATCAAAGCCCTACAATTTCTCTTGGTGCTGATACCCCCGTATGCTCTCGTTAAAGAAAGCTGTCTAGGCGGAGTTAAGAAAATAGTAAGTTTATCCTCAGTTTTATTCAAACTTACAATTAACTTAAGTAACAAACTATTAAACTTAATATAAACACATAAAAATATTGCTATTCTGATGATGCAATGTTACGATATGTATAACTTTAAAGGGAACTTTAAAATGAAATCAAATTTCAACGGAGCCAGTACATTGAGCAAAATCGTACAAATCACATCTGAACAGCAAGATATTAACTCAAGAAACCAGAATTTTTTAGCGCAAGCTGAACAACGTTTTGGCCAAGGTTTATCACATCAAGCGCCACAGGCTGCTCTTGGTCTTAAATAATATTGAGTAAATTCACTTACTCTAAAGCGAAGCGCATAATCATGCGCTTTTAGCTGTTTTCCAAATATGAACATCCCTAAAATTAGAGCGCCCTATTTTGTAGAAACGAAGCGAATATCTTTGTTTTTGTCTTGGGCGTCTTGAAGGTGCCATGAATTACGTGCGAGAAAGACCGGGTCTTCATCGTGATCATAGCCAATGGCGCTGCCGCTAGCCTCTATAAAGCTTTTAAGTGTCTTGTGATCATCACATTCAAGCCAACGCGCTGTGTATAGGCTTGTCGCCTCAAATTTAGCTGGTACGTTAAATTCAGTACGGATACGATCGATCAATACATCAAATTGCAATGCGCCAATAACCCCAACCAAATAATATGATTCAATGGCTGATTTAAAGATACGCGCTGCGCCCTCTTCGGCTATTTGCTCAAGCGCTTTTGATAAATGCTTGGCTTTCATCGGGTCTTCTGGCACGCAACGCTGCATTATTTCAGGTGCAAAGCTTGGAATGCCTGTAAAGTGCAAGTCTTCGCCTTCAGTCAAGCAATCCCCAATACGCAAATTGCCGTGGTTTGGCAGACCAATAATATCACCCGCATAGGCATTCTCTGCCATTTCACGGTCTTGCGCGAAAAACATTTGTGGTGAATGTAAGGTAAGCTGCTTGCCTGAGCGTACATGCTTTAATTTCATGCCACGCTTAAACTTGCCTGAACAAATACGAACAAAAGCCATGCGGTCACGGTGTTTAGGGTCCATATTGGCTTGGATTTTAAAGACAAATGCACTGACCTTCTTTTCTGCAGGGTCAATTTCACGCTCAACGGCTTTTTGTGGAAGCGGCGCTGGCGCAAAATCATCTACGCCTTTCAATATCTCACGTACGCCAAAATTATTTACGGCTGAACCAAAATATACCGGAGTCTGGTGGCCCTCTAAATAGCTAGCATGATCAAAGTCGCCATAGACACCACGCACCATCTCAACTTCTTCACGAAGCTGTTTAGCTAAGGCTGGGGGTAATATTTCATCGATCTTTGGGTCATCCAGGCCATTACATGTTATGGCTTCACTAACAACGCCACCTTTGCCGCGCTCAAATAAATTAAGCTTGTCATTAAAAATATCATAACACCCTTTAAAGTCACGCCCCATACCGATGGGCCAACTGGCCGGCACAACATCAAGCGCAAGCTTTTTTTCAACTTCATCGAGCAGCGAGAATAATTCCTGCCCGTCACGATCCATTTTATTGATAAAAGTCAGAATCGGAATATCACGCATACGACAAACTTCAAAAAGCTTTAACGTCTGTGTTTCAATGCCTTTAGCCGCATCAAGCACCATAATGGCACTATCAACAGCGGTTAATACGCGATAAGTATCTTCGGAGAAATCTTCATGCCCTGGTGTATCGAGCAAATTATGCATAACACCATCATATTCAAAAGTCATTACAGAAGACGCAACTGAGATACCGCGCTCTTGCTCCACTTTCATCCAATCCGATGTCGCGCGGCGGCGATTACCGCGTGCCTTGACTTGACCAGCAAGCTGAATAGCGCCCCCAAAAAGCAGCAATTTTTCAGTTAAGGTCGTTTTACCCGCATCTGGATGCGAAATAATCGCATAAGTACGGCGTGGTGTGTGATCTTCAATCGCGGCCATTATTGTGTATCTTCTATATATCTATCTTAAAAGCAAATTCATCTGTAAGGCTTATACGTCAAACGGCACGAAATCTCAAGACATCACTAAAAAATCATCCGCATCAAAGGGGTTTAAGAATTCAGATAATTCAAACTCAATCCCCCAAAGGTCAGGATCCATTGATATTTCATTGCGCAAATACTGATCGGCTTTGTTTTCAAGCTCGATAGCGCCATCAAAGACCTCATACCAGTTCAAAACGCCATCCATATCGCGCATTTGGCCATAGAGCTTTGCCCCTTTGCCTGCGACATAGACTTTACAAAGTATTGCACAGCCATCATGGCCGCCGCGATTAATAATATAATAGGGCACGCCTGCAAAGTTACAGCGATGCAATAAGCCGTCAACGTTCAGTTGTGTTTGTTGGCGCGCGGAAGATATATCCATAGAATAATTTCTAACTTAACTAAACTTACTTCTTCTTCCGGCCATAGAGCTCAAGGCGGTGATCAAACAAATCAAAGCCAAGCTCTGCTGCGACTTTTGTGACAATGGCTTCGACTTCATCATTTTCAAACTCAATCACTTCGCCGTTTTCTGTGTCGATTAAATGATAATGGTCATCAACATTAATATCATAGCGCGAAAAGCTTTCATTAAAGTCATGGCGCGTTACTAAATCCAGTTCATCAAGCAAGTTCATTGTTCTATAAACCGTCGCCAAAGAGATCGAAGAATCTTCTGCCTTTGCGCGCTCATACACCATTTCAACAGAAGGATGATCTTTAGAGTTTTCAAGCACATTGGTAATAATGCGGCGCTGTCCGGTCATCTTTAAACCAGCATCAACGCATCTCTCTTGTAAAGTTTTTGTCATTGTCATGCTCTCTTAATTATTTAAAGCGGTTAATATCGTCGGGGCTGTGCAAAACACGTTGCGTTGGGATATGTAGCGTTACAATGGTCCCCATGCCCTCATCTGATTTCAGGAATAATTCGCCGCCATGCAACTCCATCATAGCTTTAGCCAGCGGCAGTCCAAGCCCTGTACCTTGTTGGTTCTTGGCTGATAACGCAGAATCTTTAATTTGCCCAAATGGCTCCAGCGCCTCTTTAAGCTTGCTCTTAGGGATACCAACGCCATCATCTGAGACGGTAATCATCACCTCGCCATCCCCAGCAAGGTTCACTTTGACAAAGATATGACCGCCACGCTCACAGAATTTAAGCGAGTTACTCACCAGATTAATCAAGACCTGACGCATCAAACGCGAATCCACGTAAATTTTAGGAACGTCTTCATCTATTTC
>CAXBNJ010000011.1:0-33380 GCA_963977125.1 uncultured Micavibrio sp. | reverse complement strand
GCTTCAGCTTGCGCTTGCGCTTCGAGTTCCGCTTGAGCAGCAGCCTCTGCTTCGGCCTGTGCTTGCGCTTCGAGTTCCGCTTGTGCGGCAGCCTCCGCTTCGGCCTCAGTATTATTTTCAGCAGGTATAGTTAAGGCATTTTGCGTTGCGTCTATAGTGCCATCGCGGAATTGGATTGATTCAATGTCGATAAGCGTGTCTGTACCATCGCGGCCTTCGACCAAATCGGTCACCGTGATGCTGCCATCATCGTTAAATGTGAATTCATACTCGCTGTGTAATCCAGTAAGGATAGCTATATCGCTGCCTTCTCCGCCGTCAAGAATATCATCGCCGCCCTGACCAATTAATTGATCATTACCTGTACCACCAACAAGGCGGTCATCACCGCCCGCTTGCGTTGGCGCGGTGTAAATAGTGTTATGGCTGACAGAAACGTCTATTACGACATCGGTAAAGTCAGCGTCACCCAAATTCGGTAAATCTTCAAAGCCTAGGCGTGTTGTACCATCATCGTTTTTTGCGCTGGTAATATGGTCATTGCCATCATTATTTAATGAAGCATTCGAGTGATAAGCATTGCCGTTAAGCACAATGGTTTCACCATCATGCGTAGTGAAACTTAGAGATATATCATTAGGATTATCGGCAATATTCGCCGCACGCTCATCATCTGTTCCGGCTTTGTACAAGAAAGCATATTTGCCATCTTCGCTATCATAGCGATTAAAGAAATCAGAGTTTTTATTAAAGCCGTTAGACAAGATAAAATAGCCAACATCGGAAGCTTCTGCGGTGTTCAGCTCTATTGAAAACTGATCGCCTGCATTCGCATCATGCTGGTTTTCAATTCCGATACTTACGCCAAGAATATTACCGTCGCCATCAATAGTATAAGCGCCAATAGAGTTACGGTATCCTGCTGTAGTGGAAACATAAGTGACGTCTATGGTTGTTAAAACAGATGAGCTACCTGTATCTTCAGGGTTGTCGCCATAAAGAATGTCATCTCCTTCTTGACCGCGCAAAACATCATTGCCCGTTCCGCCAGAAATTTTGTCGGCACCGTCCATAGCATTAATAATATCATCAGAACCATCACGGCCAGTAACCACATTATCGGCATCATTCAAATGCGTTACCATATTATCAGCCCAAACGCTTTGTTGAGCTGTGCCGTGATTATTGAATACGTCATAGGCATCGCTGCCTGTTTCTTGGCCGTCAAAAATAATATTCCAGCCTTCGACTGATGGTAAATTATCTAAATCAGTAAAGTCAAAGCCATCTAATGTGATGGAAAATCCGTCAACGCCTTCAAAGCTTATAATCGTGTTTTGACCATCATAATCCAGCAGCATATTTTCAGCCGTAAGACCTTCGCCATCAAGCTTAATTGTGTCGTGATGAGGCATTAAATCAGCTTCGCCAGAACCTCCGCCGCCAACGCCGCCAAAGTCTTTAATTGTGGTATTGCCATCGCCTGATTGAATGATGAATAGGTCATTGCCTGCGCCGCCATCAAGGACATCGCTGCCTTCGCCGCCAGAAAGAACATCATCACCGCCGCCGCCGCTTAATGTATCATCGCCGCTACCGCCGTTAAGAATATCTGAATCAGCCCCGCCATCAACACTATCGTCACCGCTACCACCAGTAAAAATATCACGGCCTGCGCCCAAATCGACAGCGGAGTCATCGTAAGCCCCATTCAGTGTTACCCTATCATTATCTGCGCCAGCATCAATGTTAAACCCTGTCGCTCCTTTATCACCAGTGGCTGTAATTATATCTGCGCCATCGCCCGTGCTAACCGTAAAATCATTACCCCAGCCTGTGCTATTACTTAGCGCATTGATATCAATATTATCGTCACCGCTGCCTGTTGTAATATTGCCGCGTTTTGCTCCGTTTACACTAACGTCTGCCCCGTCTTCGCCATCGAGCACAATATCAGTATGAACAAAATTATTCAGGGTTACATGGCCTGAGTCTTCTGATGTTATTTCGACATTTTTTACGCTATTCCATGCCGTATCTAATGTTATTTCAACTGTATTGTCGCCATCATAAATATAAGTGATCTGCGCAGTATTAGACACACCAGAAATATCCATTTCTTCGCCCATAAGCGTCTGGATTTGATGCGGTGCATCGGCGCTTAAATCATAACCATCTATGCTGTTAATACTGTCCTGGTTATCTGTCTTGTTACTAACACGCGCCAGTATATTTGAAATGAAGGCTACAGGAGTGGAGGGGAGCTCGACCACAGTCGGTTGTGTCGGTTGTATAGTTGTTGGAGCTTGAGGCTCTGATCCAGGGCCAGACACGATTATAGAATAGTCCACCACGATAGGTTCTTCGATGACGATGGTCTCTATTGTTATTCCCGCTTCAGCGCTTAAGAGTAGATCCGGCGCATTAGGGGCTTCACTAATAGCGGCTTGTGGTGCGCTTTGTATGTTTGGAACATTAGCGACTGATTGGCTGGATTGACCAGCAGTATAAAAGCCAATAAAAGATAGATTATCCTGCACGCTATTCTCTAGACTCTGTAAACCTGACCCTAATGTATTAAAGAGCGCCGAATCCTGTAAGTCTGCTTGTATATATGTATCGGTTTGCAGTGAGTTTAACGCATTTTGTGTACCGCTTTGCCCACTATTTAAAATCTCCCCATCATTGCTCACGCGCATTATGGATGATTCACGTTTGGCTATCAGTGTATTCTCTAATTGTGCGTCCCATTCAAATCGCTCATCGCCGCTCGATAAAATATCAAGCGCATCGGGGGCTCCTTGTCCCATAGCCGCACCTAAAATATCTTTATCAGCAATACCGATTAATGGGTTAGCGGCAATTGCATCCTCATCACCAGAGAAAACATTATCCGTTAAATAGACCTTAGCGGACAGCTCTGTACCGCTGACATCTTGCAAGACGGTAAAGTAATCAAGGTCCGCACGCGCGGATTCGCCCCTTGTTTGGCTCGTGTTAATGTTTTCTGTAGGTGCGTTATCTAAACCATTTGTCATTGCAATCTCCTATCAACTGATAAGTATACGCGATGAATATTAAGGAAGTGTTGCCGTCTTGTTAGCTTTTGGCTGGTTAGCTGCGTGAGGATATGTTAAATGCAATGTTCTCCATTATCGCCCTAGCGGCGAGAGCATCTTTTATTATCAAGAATGTCTTGAAGCTCAGAGCGTAAAGCCTTCATCTCCTCAATGTTTAAAACCAGTTTGTCGACATATTTTAAATCATGGTCAATTTCTGTAAGTTGGTTTTGCAGGCCTTGAATTTGGGCTTTTGTTCTGGCTAACTCACACAAAATCTTAAGTTTTTTCAAAATATGATAAACAATATCGGGCTTATTGCGGGCGCTATGGCGCATCTGGTCAAAGGCGCTGAATATGATTTCAGATTCATCACTTTGTTTTGCCCATATACGTACGCGCCCCTCAGCGTCTTCTCTCCACTCTAGTGGAGTTTCCTTTTGAAACAGGATCGCCATCGCTGCAGAAAGGTGGTCAAGTACGGTGATGGCTGTGAAATTGTCATCCATTCCTGGTGATTGTGCGCGTAGGCCGATTTCAACGAGATGGCGAATTGAGTATTCAATATCCTGCGTTGCTGTTCGTGTGGTGCCAATAATAAAACAACTGCGAATGGCTTGCTCAATGTCATTATTGAGCTTGCTTTTCGGGTAAACGCGTACGCCGTCTTCCCCTTCGACCAAAAAATGCCCCGCTTTAAAGAAGATTTGAATATATAGCCCATGTTCTTGTGCAAGACACATCATTTGGTCGTAATTAATATGCTGAACATAGCCACTGCGCTCAAAGTAGAAACGTTTTCTCTTGTGCTCAAAATCTTTCGGCCACTCAGAGGTGTCGGGTTCTTTATATTCTGTACCTTGTTCACTTATTGTTAGGCGATCAAATGAGGCATTTAAATCGGCAGCGACTTTAATGATGACTTCGTCAGCAATGCTCGATAGAGCGACATGGTGAACAAAAGCGAGCAGTACAAATAAATTAGAAAAGCAAATTAAGAAGACTGCCGTGATCGTTATTTTTGGTGTGTAATCTTTGGGCGTTGCATCATGTAAAATCATGGTTAAGGTGAAGCACGTAACGACAGCCCCAAAAAACAAAGAAATAAACATTTTTGTTTTACGGTCAGACATAAAAGAGCGGATTAAGCGAGGACCTAGCTGTGTGGCCGCAAGGGAAAGCACGACCATGGTAATAGAAATAGCCAATGTCGCCATGGTGATCATTGAGGATAAAAGCACAATAGCGAGAGATTTGGCATCTTCAGCGCTGCCACTAAATAAAATACTTGGGAGTTTTATATTTTGAAGATACAGGCTTTCAATCTGATATAGGCCTACGGTCATAATCAAATAAAACAAGCACATAAGAGCCGGAAAAAACCAAAGATTTGTCTTTAAGATTTGCCAGCTATTATACAATTTAGAAATCATGACTAATCCTTTTTAAACATCATCTGGGCGAGTGCCTTGGTTTGTGCTTTCGTTAACTGTACATCATATCCGTTACTCCGTTCAATGATATCTATTCCGACAAAAGGCAAAGAGAATTTTGAAACGCCTTCTTGTGCTAAAAGCGGGCTAAGCGTAAAATAAATATTCTGTGCGCGCGCATCCTCATATATGACGGCGTCAACACGCCCTGCGACTTTACCCTCATAATCTAATAACAAGCTATCGCGTAATAAACGCAAACTAATATAAGCGGTGTTATCAATTTTATCATAGTGGAAGGTCACGGCAGCTTCGTCTTTTCCTTCGGGAATAGTCATTAGAACATCGCCATCGCTTTTCTTCTCGACAACTTCCACGAAGTGGACAGCCATTAAATCTCGCTCATACTGGGCATTATCGTCATGAATAATGATGGCTTTTGCTTGGCCTGTATCCATATGAACAAGGATATCGTGAACCGTCCCAGATGTTTCACCTTCGCGCCCATAAACTTCGCGTCCAACAGCATCAAACAAAGAATGTTTATACTCATCCTCCGTTACCAATGGCTTTTGGAGAAGAGCTATGCTGTCGGCTCTTTTTAGGGGGGGTAATGCGGCTATTGGCGTGTCATATACAGGGCTTTGAATTAAGTCTGATGTGCCTAAACGCGCGACATTGTCGACATTAAGTGGGTGATCATCAAGACCATTAGAAATGCCGTTAAACATTTTATAGAAGAAGCTGTACACACCGTTCCGTGTTTCTTCTTGTTGATAGCTTTTATGAGGCTCATCCTTAGAATTTGATGATAGAAAATACCAGCCAAGCAATCCCCCCATAATCAAGAGTATAATGATTAGGCTAAAGACGGTATTAATAGAGCGGCTAGCATAAGGTTGTGATGCATTACTACCCCACACATCTGCAGTTTGATGATCTATTTCTGGGTCTTTATTATGCATGATATTACCGTTTCGCTATAATATAAACAGCGTGAATAATTCCAGGGAAATACCCCAATAGTGTCAGCAGAACATTAATCCAAAATTGTTTTGTGATGCCGACTTGCATAGCCACGCCAATTGGCGGCAATAGGATGGCAAAAAGAATACGAATTATATCATTTTTTTCTGTGCTCATTGGTTTTTCCTTTTTTAACTTTCTAATAATAAAATAAAGACATAAGCATAATAACTGTCTTAAATACTTAATGTTGCATTTCGCTTATATCATTGCTTATACCAACGCTTAAGTACTCATTTAGTTCCCAAAAAAGGCGCAATGCTTAACACTGCGCCTTCTGAGGAGGGGGGGAGTTATAGTAAAGGGCGTTATTTTACAGCGCTTTTTTTATAGCTTTCAAACTGGGCTGTTTTTTCTGCGTTTATCTGAAAATCATAATCATGGCCATCTTGAATAATCATCGCTGAATTATAATTTAGAGCGGCTTTTTCACCACCAAAACCAAGAATTTGGTCGAAGCCAACAATCAGATATGTTGCATTATCGCCTTTGAATTGGATATCATCGATATGCGCAAGGGCTTTGTTTTTGGCATTAACCAATTGTCCGTCAAGCAGTTTTGCGACGCTGTAACCGTTATCTGGGATCACGCGCACATCCTTGCTATTGTCTTTACGGTCATAAGAAAATTTAGCCGCAAGATCAATCGATTCTTCCGTTAATGGTGTCAGTATATCGCCTTCTGCACTAACTTTAATCACTTTGTTGTAATCAAAAGCAGCGAGCTTTCCTAAACCAAAAAAGTCACCATCGGCAATAACGACCATGATACCTTTGCCGTTACGATCTAAAATAATATCTTTTACTGTTCCAACGCGCTCATTGTTATTATAGATCGGCTGACCAATAATGCCATTCGCTGTTGTCTGTGCATTAATCGTTACATGGGTAACATCCATATCCTTGGCATCATCACTAATCAAGGCCGCCTTAATATCTTTATAGGCTTTTTTTGTGGCGTTACTGACATCTTCAGCTGCTTCAGACACGGTGCCCTTAGTTTTGTTCCAGCCTTCTTTTATCTCTTCTTTCGTAACTTCAGGAGAATCGTTTTGTCCTACAGTGCGTTCTGTTTGCATCTCGGCGGCCGATTTGGCTTTAAGTTCTGTGTCGGCCATGGCCGGAGCGGCGCCTATAAGAGCGAGTGCTGATACTGCGGTTAAAAATGCTTTAGTCATAATGTTGTCCTCTTGTTTTTGTGTAAAGGGTTACGGTCTAGCTAACGAGCGTTGGTAAAAAACGTTCCAAAAAATATTCAGGGAACTATTAAGCGCGCGCAGCGTTTGTTCTGTGTAACCCATTAATCTTAGGAGACTTAATTTTATGAAAACCTCAAATAAACTTTTACTGGCTTCGGCCGCCTGTATGACTTTAATGTCAATGCATTCAGCCAGTGCAGAGATCGTAACGACAAAAACAATGGTGCATCAAAAAGAACTGCCCAACATGAAGAAAACAGATTTTTTAGACTTTGACTTAAATAAAGACAGTGTTTTATCCATGAAAGAAGTTGGCGAGAAATTATTTTACATTTTTGATACAGACGGCAATGAGGTCATTGATAATATAGAGTTTAACCATAAACAGATCATGACCATTATCCCGATGGAAAAAGATACATTCACATATGTTGATTGGGATAGTGATGGCGATACTGATGTTTCAAGCTACACATATGAAATGTTCTTTAAAAAATCTGGCTTAATGCGTTTTGATAAAAATATGGACGGGCTATCGGCTTCTGAATTTATAGCGCATAGTATGCTAGCGCTTGATGACGATAATAGTAAGGTTCTTGAACTCGGTGAGTGGAAAGAGGCCTATGAAGAGTCAACACGAGCGCTTAGCGCTGAGCAAGAGCGCTATCAACAATAAGAGCCTCATACCTGTTTGGATAATAAAAGAGCCGCCTAAATGGGCGGCTCTTTTTATTTGTTTGAAAGCACTCACCCTAAAGGTCAATATAGACACCGTTGAATGCAGAAAAAAGGCCCGTAAATAACGGGCCTTTAAATCGTGAGAATATATAGATCAGAATGGCGCCTTACCTAGCGTCGGTATGATCATCAATCTCATCGCTAATTTCTTCGGTCATCTCACTGATGCTGCTTGTAAGCTCTTTACCAGGCGATTTCTCGTTCATATTAATCACTACAGCAGCAAAGGTGCCCAGTAGTAAAATAATAACTATTGTTAAAAGTCCTTTAGTACTCATAATTTTCTCCATTATTTTGCGGCATCCTGCACGGCTTCACCAGCATGTTCTAAATCATGACCAGCGCCTTCAATTGTGTTACAGGCTCCAAGTGAGATAACAGCTAAGGCCAGAACAGCCAGCGTCATAAAATTTGTATTTTTTAAAGCTTTCATTGTATTTCCTTTTTTTCATAGTTCACGATCTTGCCTTACGGGTAAATCGCAAATAAGTTGATAAAGTTACTTGAATTGGTCGCCGGCTATATATCCAGCAAGACTAGCTAAAAGCATCGACGTTTTTGGATTGTCCCGAATAGGATCCGTGAGTTCTTTACCAAGGATATCTATAGCCAAAGTGATGATTTCATTCATCTCATCTGATTGTACGGCCGGGGGAGGTTTTTTGGATAAGACGCGATATCCAATCAAGCCAAAGATAAGAGCTCCTCCCCCAATAATACCCGCGACAAGCAGAGCCGCTATCGGTTGTGAATATTGAGTCAGAAGCCAACCATAGCCGGATATAATTGTAAAAATTACAGACCCAGAGAGGCAAAACCCCGCCAAAGTCATCAGGCTAAGCCCGATTTTGCTTTTTCTTATCACATGCGTTTTTTTATTTGCCAAGTTATTCATGGCAACGCTTTGAGCCAAAGGGAGGAGTGCTTTTATCATTTCCTATCTCCGGCTACGAATAAGCATGCTCGCAAGAATCCCGCCAGCGAAAGCAATTGCGACGCTTTGTATAGGATTATCTTTTACATGAGATTCAACTTTTTTAAGCTCTTTTTGTGTCTGTTTTTTTAGCGTCAGAACGGTCTCTTCTACGCTTTCAACCGTGTCATCTTTAACGTGGTGCGCAAGCTCAACTGTGTTGCCTTTTAAAGATTCTAGATCTTCTCGGATCTCTGAGACTTCAGGGTATTTAGTTTTGATTTCTTTAGACATTGATAAAACTCCTTTTTTATTATGTGTGCTTAACCCAACACATAAGATCCAAAAGAGTTCCAAAAATATTTTCTAATCGACAATAGCGGGGGGACAGAACATATAGCCAACGCCGCGCACTGTTTTGATAATGTCGAGACCATCATCCCCTAATTTTTTACGAATCCGCCCAATTTGAATGTCTATAGCGCGGTCATATGAGTCAAATTCACCATCACGGGTCAATTCAAAAAGCCGCTCACGACTTAACGCTCGGTTTGGCGCAAGGATTAAAGCTTCGAGCAATTGAAATTCGCCTGTAGTGATTTCAAGAGATTGGTTTTTCGTGTTAAATAACTGAAATTGGTTGCGCTCTAATATAAAGTCACCAAATTCTATTCTCTCTTTTTTTGACGCGACCTCAATATTATCTTTATGGATTTCTGTTGCGGGCTGTGTGCGCCTCATGGCCGCTTTAATTCGCGCGGATAATTCGCGCATTTCAAAGGGCTTAGTGATGTAATCATCCGCCCCCATTTCAAGACATATGATCTTTTCTGTTGTGTCGCTTTTGCCGCTGACGACAATAATAGGTATTTGTTTTTTCGTTCTGATTTGAGGAATAAGGTTCAGCCCATCAACATCGGGCAAGCCTAGATCCAACAAAATAATATCTAAAGAATCTGTTTCAAGTTTTTCGTTCAAGCCTGCGCCATTATTCGCCGTTAGGACTGTATAGCCCTCACCTTCCAGATAATGTTTTAAAACAAGCTGGAGCCCTTCATCATCATCAACAGACAATACAAGACCTTTATTCATATAGCGTTCCTCTTTGTAGCTACGGATTTATACCCTTTTTGTTACAAAATTGATACAAAACTTTTCACAAATATTACACAACCGAGAGATTGAGGTTACACAGAGCCGTTACACTTTTAAATATCAGCGAGACGAAATCGCTTTAACGAAAACGATAATAAACAGGAGATTTAAATGTTTAACAATCAGCAGCTCATAGTGGAAATGCCAAGACTTGAAAAATTTGCTTTACGGTTAACGCGTAGCCAGCACGATGCAAATGATTTAGTACAATCTACACTTTTGCGCGCTATGGAAAAAAAGCATTTATTCCAAGAAGGCACAGACCTTTTCAAATGGACATCAAAAATGATGTATAATCTGTTTGTCTCTGCATATCGCCGCAAAGTGAAATTTGAGACACAATATGATCCAGAAAGCTATCTAGAAAAACAATCGATTGAGGCGCCGCAAGATACGCAAATAGAATTAATGAAGGTAAAAGAAGCTATGACGCAGCTCTCTTCTGAACACCGCGAAGTTATAGCCTTGGTCTGTATTCAGGGTATGAGCTATCAAGACGTTTCTAGCTCTTTAAATATCCCCGTAGGCACGGTTAGATCCCGCCTTTCACGGGCGAGAGATCAGCTGCAAAGCGCTTTGGATGCACCAACAGCTAAAGAAACGTTTTCAATGCCCCCCGCAAGCAAACAAAAATATGAGCATAGAATGGCGGCCTAAGTATAAATCATGCCCTATGAAGCCCGACTTCCCCCAGTCGGGCTTTTTCTATGCTGTTTTTTTCTTTTTCTTTAGAAATTCTAGAATCGTTGATTTTAAATCAAGAACAACAATAGGTTTGGGCAGATAGGCATCCATGCCTGCTTCGATACATTTATCTTTATCACCGACCAATGCGTGAGCCGTCATACCGATGATCGGGGTGCGCTCAAAACTATTTTCTTCTTCTATTTCACGTATTTTTGATGTTGCGGTGAAGCCATCCATTACAGGCATTTGAATATCCATGAGGACGATATCATAGTGATTGTCTTTCCACAGCTTGAGGGCTTCTAACCCTGTTCTTGCGACATCAAATTCACAACCCATCTCTTCTAAAATATAGCTCAGAACAACGACGTTACCCTCATAATCTTCTACCAACAAAACTTTATCAGTATTGCTTATCGCGGCTTTTAGCTTGTCATTCACTTTTGCTTGGCGAACGTGATCTTCAGCCTGTTGGTCTTCGGTCTCTTCAATGCTGCGAAGGGGCAGGATCAATGTGAATATTGACCCTTTTCCAATTTCGCTCTTGAGCTCAATATCGCCCCCCATTAAAACAGCAAGCTTTTTAGATATGGGCAGTCCCAATCCTGTGCCGCCATGTTTCCTGGATTCGGAAGAATCGGCTTGTTTAAAGCGTTCAAACACCAAATCGAATTGATCTTCTGAAACACCTATCCCAGTGTCTTCGACACTGATAATAAGAATGGGATGATCGTTGCGCTCCTCGCGCACAGCTTTCACATGGACATGGCCTTCATCTGTAAATTTCGTAGCATTACCGATTAAATTAATCAAAATCTGTCGAAGCCGCACAGCGTCGCCATAGACTTGAATGTTTTTAACGTCCTCATAATCAAAAATAAAGTCTAAGCCTTTTTCTTTTGTTCTGACGGCCATCATACTGACAATATGTTCAAATGCGTCTTGTAGAGCAAAAGCACTTTCTTCGAGCTCCATCTCACCGCTTTCAATCTTTGAGAAATCAAGCACACCCGAGATAAGATCTTTTAATGTAACCGCACTGGTGTTTAATACGCGAATGAGGCTTTGTCTTTTATCATCTAAGTCATCTTTATTCTGCTCCAGAATTTCTGCAACACCACTAATCGTCGTTAATGGAGTGCGTATTTCATGGCTCATATGCGCAAGAAAAGCACTCTTCGCGCGATTAGCATCTTCCGCGCTGGTCTTTGCTTCTTGCAAACGCAGTTCGTATTCCTTTGCAGCGCTCACATCTGTGTGGGCCCCCACAAGACGAACCGGCTGCCCTTTTTTATCGCGGATCAATTTAGCTCTAGAATTAACCCAAATCCAGCGGCCAGACTTATGTTGTATTCGAAATGTATTGGAATACTCAGAAAGTTGATTATCCAAATATAGATCAATATATTCTTGAACTCTGTCTATTTCTTCAGGGTGGATTTTGCTAGAGAAGTCATTAAACGTTCCTTCAAATTCTGATGGCTTATATCCAAGCGTAGCCATAAATTGATCTGAATAAAAAACTTCTCCTGTTTTGATGTTCCAATCAAATACACCGTCTTGCGTGCCTTCAACGGCAAGGCGGAAAACTTCTTCGCTTTCTCTCAAAGCGGATTCAGCCGTGCTGCGTTTAAATTGAACGCGCAAAAGATAGCCATTAAAGACCATAATCATAATAAATGCTGTGCCGCCGCCAATCAAAAGCGTTTTAAAATATTGATCTTTTTTGCTTTCAACCTTTTTTATACGTTGGTTTAAAAGGTTATATTCTTCTGCTAAAAAATTAGCATTAATGCGCAATATTTCTCGCTTCAAGCTATTCACGGTTTCGACATCTTTAAGGATTCTTTGCGGTGTGTCTGTCACACTTCTGCCGGCTCTGTCCTCTAACTGCTCAGCAAAGGTTAGGAAATATCTATTTAATTCATCTAAGCGAGTTTGCTGAGAAGAATTATAAGCGGTTAGTTCATACAAGGCGGCAATATGCTGTGCGACAGCTGTTTTTGTATCCCTGTATTTTTCTAAGAAGCCTTCATCTGCTGAGATTAAATAACCCCTCTGTGTGGCGATCATACCAGCAATCAGCGCATTCGCTTCCTCAGCTTCAATAATCACTTTATGTGTGTGGAGAACCCAGTTATCTGATTTGTCAATCTGCCTGTCGCCGACGACAAGAACATAGCCCAGTGCGATAACGCAGCTCAGCAAAACCACTGTAAAAATTAGATAGTTTCTATAGAAAATATTTGGCATGGCAGGATAATACAAGATAAGAGAACGGCGCGCCATAAAAAAACGGTGCTCTTAAGCTAAGGGCACCGTTTTTTAATTTGAATATTTCAGATTTTATACTGGAGGTCCTCGCCCCTTAAGAGCGTGTACCAAGGCGCTGATTAAGAACAAGACCAAGAATACGACGAAAACGATCTTTGCAATTTCTGCGGAGGCAGCGGCAATGCCACCAAATCCCAGTACGGCGGCGATCAAAGCAATCACCAAGAATGTTACAGCCCAACTCAACATATTTTTTCCTTTCAGTTATGAAGTTCCGCATAGACCAACGCATTTTTCACCAAAAAGTTCCTAATTATTTTAAGGGAACTAAACACAGCGCCAATCATTGGCTTAGACAGATTGCACTTAACTGTAATTAAATGATAATCAATTTAAAAAGGATAAATCGATGATAAACCTTAAAACACTGGCCCTGACAACAGCGGCATTCGCCAGCTTAAGTGCCTCGGCTATTGCCGATAGCGGCGCAAGCTTTACCTCACATTTTTCTGTAGATGAAAAGTCTTACCAAAAAGCGGTGGAGGCATTGCCTGCTGAAGAAAAGCTCGAAATAAGAGAATATTTAAATTATGAAGAAAGAGAGCCGTGTCAGTTTTATCAACCCATTCCACAAGGTTTTATGAAGCAAGGTTGTGACATCACGCCAATCCGTAAAGCGCAAACTGAGCCTAAAACAACCCAAAAACAAGTTCTTGCCGATTACGAAGTTCACTTCGCATTTGACAGCGCGCACATCGACCCTGCAGCAGGAACTATGTTAGAAAGAGTAGCTCGTGAGATCAAAACATATAACCCGAGCGAGGTCGTTGTCGCGGGTCACGCTGACCGTTCGGGCCCTTCTGATTACAACATTGCCTTATCGCAACAGCGCGCTCACTCCGTATCTGATGCTTTAACAGCGCAGGGCGTTACAAACCGCGTATTGGACGAAGAAGCTTATGGCGAGAGTCACCCTGAAGTACTTACCGCTGATGGTGTTCGTAATGCTGAAAACCGCCGCGTAGAAATTCAGTTTTTAAAATAATATAAACAGCAGAGAGAGGGGGCTCAGATTCCCTCTCTCTAACGCTCACAGGATTTATAAACAGATGACACACAACTTCATTACAGATTATGAAATTCAAGCTTTAGTCGATAATGAGCTCGAACATGAACGCGCCAAAAATATTCTTAACTCTATGGACAGCAATCCACATGTATATGAACGCTATAAGCAGCTCATGGAGCAAAAAAGGTTGCTGCGGTTATGGGGCGCACATAATCAGAACCATTGTTTTTAAACTGTTGTTTTGATTAGTGAAAGCTAGTAACCACGTTCGTTGAAGCTGTATCTGATATGAGAAATATACGATGTTTTTGTAAATGGCAGTGTGTGTAGTCTGCTGCTAACTATTCTCCAGCATAACTGTGAAGGCCGTCAGTTCAATTGCGACCATCGCAACCAATTTAACCAATAAAAAGCCCCGGTAACGACCAGGGCTTTTCGTATTTATTATGACGAAGTTAGATAATCAGCGTGCCGTCCGTGACAAGCAGATCTTCATCTGTGAGCCCTGTTATATTTGTTAGCGTAGCTACTTGTACAAAGTTATCAGCGCCGCCATCTGTATCAACCGACACGATGCTATTCGCTCCACTCGTTGTGATTTGAATATAATCTGTAATGGCCTGAGTCACAGGATCATAAGTTTCAACGAGGCCTGAAAGGTCTAATTTGTCACCATGACCGAGATTAAAATCCATTACTTCATCAATACCACTAAATGCATCTAAAGCATCGAACACGTAGGTGTCCGCGCCACCAGCACCCCAGAGTTTATCGGCACCAGTACCACTATGGAACACGTCATCACCACTATAGCCATAAAGGTTATCGTTACCCTCATAACCATAGATTAGATCAGAGACATTAAGACCGTAAACCGTTTCGGCGGCGCTGGTGCCCTCTAAAGTAAGGCCGTTTAGAAGATCAATAGAGCTGCCATCATCAAGCAGGATACTCTCGACTTGATATTTATCATAGCTGGTGCTGTTGTATTTATCAGAAAGGAAATGATCTGTAATTCTTATGACCTCACTACCAATATGTATCTTCAGATCGCCGTAACCGCGATCATTCACAAATCGTAAGTCATCAGCCGTAACGCCGTGCAAGACCAGCTTATCAAGACCTAGATTTTCTGTAATCGTGTCGGAACCATCGCCGACCGACCATTCATAGCTATCATTGCCGACAGAACCTTGTAGATTATCATTACCAAGGCCACCAATTATGAAGTCGTCTCCACTATAACCGTAGATGATATCATTACCCTCATAACCGTGAATAACATCCGAGGCGTTAAGACCATAAACGGTTTCTGCTGCGCTGGTCCCCTCTAATGTAATGCCGTTTAGAAGATCAATAGAGCTGCCATCATCAAGCAGGATACTCTCGACTTGATATTTATCATAGCTGGTGCTGTTGTATTTATCAGAAAGGAAATGATCTGTAATTCTTATGACCTCACTACCAATATGTATCTTCAGATCGCCGTAACCGCGATCATTCACAAATCGTAAGTCATCAGCCGTAACGCCGTGCAAGACCAGCTTATCAAGGCCTAGATTTTCTAGAATAGTGTCGGAACCATCACCAACCGACCATTCATAGCGGTCATCGCCGGAGGAGCCTTGCAAGACATCATTACCTTCATGACCATTGATTAGGTCCTGACCTGTTGTACCATTAAGTGTCTCCGCCGCCGCTGTGCCTGTAACAAGGTTATAGGCCACTTCCTCAATCTGGAAGTTGGCTAGAGCGGTGCTTGTCGCACCAGCAGCATTTTGGATCGAGTAACTATAACTGTCAGCGCCCGTGAAGCCGGTGGCTGCCGTATAAGTGAAGTCGCCATTACTTTGAATGGTTATGCTGCCACCTTGCACGGTTGCGAATGTGCCTGAAACCGTCGTGAAGCTGTCGCCTTCAGGGTCGTGATCAATGCCATTACCGTTATCCGCATTGAGATTGCCATGAACAGGGTCTAATGTTGAGCCTGCAAAGTTATCATCGCGTGCTTTAGGGTCATCATTCACGGCGTTTAATGTAACATATGCTGTGCCAATAGAGTGGCCGCCGTAACTATCCAGTAAACGATATGAGAAGCTGTCCGTGCCGTTATAATCTTCTGCAGGGGTATAGGTGAAGCTACCATCATTTGCAATGATCACGCTTCCGCCTGATAGAGATGAGACCGTCTCAGATCTAACCGATAGCGCGTGACCATCCGCATCGCTATCTGCGCCAGAGCCATTATCAATCAGCAAATTGCCATTAACGACCATGTCTTCATTGGTTGTGAAGTTGTCATTATTGGCCACCGGGTCAGTGTTACCAGCTTGGCGAATAATAATATGCCCGTTATCAAATAAAAGACTTTCATCATTGAGACCTGTGACGTTCTTCAATGTGGCTACATTCACAAAATTATCAGCGCCGCCATCAATATCCACTTGGACAAGACTATCCGCGCCACTATCAATAATTTGAACAAAATCAACAATGTTGTGTAGTGCAGGGTTGAAGTTCGCGCCAAGAATATCTGTGAGGTCGATTACGTCGTTTTGTGTTTTGCTATAGTCATTGACGATATCATTATCACTAAGAATGAAGACATCAGCCCCGCTGCCGCCCGTCATCGTGTCGGCGCCAGCGCCGCCATCAAGAATGTCATCACCGCTATAGCCCGTGAGTGTATCTGCGCCCTCGAACCCTCTTAAGGTATCAGAGAGGCCACCATCTAAGCCTTTGACATGATCCACGCCAGACGATCCTGAAAATGTAATATTATTCATGAGGTCAATTACAGAGCCATCATCCAGTTCAATTACCTCGACCTTAAAGGCCTTATTATCATACTGAGAGTAACCGTTCGTACCATAATAGGTTTGGTAGTCGAAATGATTAATGATTTGTATCACTTCGCTACCAATATTAACATTGAGATGGTACCTAGAATTACTACTGCTCTGCTCAAGGCGGACATCGTCAGCCGTAACGCCATGCAGTTTGAGGACGTCGTCGCCACCAATCATAACGCCACTTACTAAGTAACCACTTTCAAGGATCGTGTCATTGCCATCTCCAACGGTCCACTCATAGATATCATTACCCTGATCCCCTCTGAGATCATCATTTCCCGTTCCCCCAATGAGGATATCGTTACCCGCGCCAGCATCAATAAGGTCATCGCCGGCAAGCCCCATAAGTGTGTCAATGCGGCTTGAATTATCAAGCCCGGAGATAGTTTCTGCAAGCGCCGTTCCGGTAAAAGTAAAATCTCCGGTAAGGTCAATTATAGAGCCATCATCAAGTTCGATTGTTTCAACTTTATAAGCTTTATTATCAAACTGAGAAAAGCCGTTCGAGCCATTATAGATTTGGTAATCGAAATGCTTAATGATTTGTATCACTTCACTACCAATAATAATATTGAGGTAGTGCCCTGAGCTATTATTACCTTTTTCAAAACTGATATCGTCCGCCGTAACGCCATGCAGTTTGAGAACGTCGTCGCCGCCAATCATAACTTGACTTACTAAGTAGCCGCTTTCAGATATCGTGTCGTTGCCGTCGCCGAGGGTCCATTCATAAGTATCGTTTCCTTGATCTCCTCTGAGGTCATCATTTCCTGCTCCTCCAATAAGAATATCATTCCCTGCGCCCGCATCAAGAACGTCATCACCCGCAAGCCCCATCAGGGTATCAATCCGGCCTGAAGCCTCAAGGCCATAAACATTCTCAGCAAGCGCTGTTCCAGTAAAGGTAAAATCTCCCGTAAGATCGATTATAGAGCCGTCATCTAATTCAATGATTTCAACTTTATGAGCTTTGTTGTCAAATTGAGAGAAGCCGTTCGTGCCATTATGAATCTGATAGTCGAAATGCCTACTGATATGTATTACTTCGCTGCCAATATTAATGTTGAGGTAGTGGTCAGAACCACTCGTGCCTTTTTCAAAGCGAATATCATCAACCGTAACGCCATGTAGTTTAAGAACATCGTCGCCGCCAATCATAACGTCACTTACGGAGTACCCACTTTCATATATCGTGTCATTACCATCGCCAAGCGCCCATTCATAAATGTCGTTACCTTCTGACCCAGCCAAAACATCGTCACCCGTGCCGCCGATTAAAACATCATCGCCAGTTCCTGCTGTAAGGCTATCATTGCCCGCCCCTGCATTGAGCACGTCATTGCCACC
The DNA here is from genome assembly GCA_963977125.1 of uncultured Micavibrio sp. Lineage (GTDB taxonomy): Bacteria > Pseudomonadota > Alphaproteobacteria > Micavibrionales > Micavibrionaceae > UBA2705. The sequence continues at coordinate 15,628 of CAXBNJ010000011.1, read as the reverse complement.
TTCACCGCGCAAACTGTCATTGCCAGCAAAACCATAAAGAACATCAGCTTTATTCAAGCCATAAACGCTATCATCGCCCGTTGTGCCTTCAAAAATCATGTTACTCAATAGATCAATAACCGTACCGTCTTCTAGGGTTAATGTTTCTAGTTCGTAGCCAAAATAACCATCATTGGCTGTGATATCTTTCTTATACTGGTTGGTAACCGTGACCACACCATTAGGGTGATGGATTTTAAGGTCGTAACCCACGCGCTCAAAACGAATATCCTCAGCGCTAACGCCAGCAAACCATAGGTTATCCGCACCGCCACCTTCTAAGATAGTGGCATCACCGCTATCTGGACTGACAACATATAAATCATTGGCACCAGAAGGAATAGCACCTTCTGAAGCACCGCCAACAACAGTAAGAGTGCTGAATGTACTATTCTCAATACTGCCCTTATTAATATCATAATAAGCATCATCGCCGTAAAAACTTGAAGCGTTGGTTTGCACCAGAATATTATTGATTAATTGCTGCGTTAGGTTATCAAACACTAATTCTAAATCTTCGCCCGCTTCGGCATTAGGCGTACTGCCTATGCCTGAATTATTATGAACCCACTCTTCCCCAAAAAACTCTTCCATAAACTCAATTGTGCGTGCATCAATTTCTGTCCCGCGGCTATCCACGGCGACTAAATCAACCCCTGCCCATTTATAAAGCAAATCCACCACTTTGCCTTTCACATCAAAAGCGGCACTAAACAAAGTTGTTGTATCTGCTGTGGCTATCTCACTCACCATATTCAGCAAGTTCTCATCCATGCTCATCGTAATATGCAGATCTTTGATTGCGCCATAACCCCGCAAGGTTGGCAAGAATAATGTGCGCACATCCAGCGTATAATCAGCGATATAAGCTGTATCAATATGACTTGTCTGAAGCCACGCATCGACGATGAGATTGGTTTGTCCGTTAATAACAAAGCTACTCTCATGGGAGATATTATTGCCAGCAATGTCGTAATCAACCAAAGTGGTGTTTAGGCTAATACTCGTGATGTTAAGCGCTGTTAGCGTGTGGAGTTCCCCCGCATCACTAACGCCATCAGAATTGACATCGACCCAGACCAACAAATTCGCAAATTCTGTATCACTAGCATCAATAACTCCGTCAGCATTGCTATCATAAGCACCAAGCGCTGCAAAACCATCACTGGCTTGAGATCCAAATAATTCACTTTGATCATTAATAACCCCGTCACTATTCAAATCAATAGCCAGAAAACCATCATTTCCAGAAATCCAGCCCGAGCGCTCGGCGAAGTCGTCATTATTTGTATTCCAATAAACAGAACCAGCCCCAGTCATGGCCGCAAGGTCAACACCATTGCCATCCAAGTCAAGGATAAGCGGATCTACAAATTGTGGTATTGGTAGAGCATCTTTTGCTAAGTCCCATAAATTATCTAAGTCTTCCATTGCCGCAGATAATGCCTCTCTCGCACTGTCAACGCCTTCACCGATAGCCCAAGCATAATCATCTAGAAGGCCGCTAAGGCCTGGCAGGGACTCAAGATCTGGTATGATATCGAGATCTACGAGGTCATGATATAAATCCCTAAAGACCTCTTCGCCAGCCAAACCACCAACTACCGCGCCCAAAAAGCCAACACCGCCAACAATAACCATACCAGCCACTACGCCGACATTAACGCCTGGCGTTGCAAGAAGAGCTGTTACTATTGCGGCAGAAGCATATCCACCGCCGAACCCTGCGATTAATCCACCCGCATGCCCTGCAATCATTTCTCCTGCTAATTCATAATTACCATCGTCATATGCTTCGGCAGCCAATGCAATAACTACAACAGTCCCTAAGACATCACCGATCAAACCAGCTTTACCGAGGAGGTCAGCATATTTGCCAATTACCTTTAAGTCATTGCCCGTAAATTCATTACCATCAAGCACAGATATTCTGGAACCCTCTATTCCAGCAGGAAGGGTTTCCGCAGGAAGGCCAAGCTCATTAAACAAGTGTGATCCAGCGGATTCAAAAAAAATGTCACCACTGCCATTTTTGGCAATGATTAAGTCGGCAAGGTCAAAATTAGATGTTTTTTCAATAACGTTATTAATCTCTGCTTTTACTAAAGCATCGGCATCCGCAGTACTATGACCAGCTGCGACCATTAAGGCTTTCTCCGACACATATTTCGCTTGCCAGTCCGCAAGGTCTATACCGTTAACCTTCTGGCCTGAAACAACCCCTCTATCTAATAGGGCAGGTATCTCAGTTAAAGCCGCAACGCTGCTGCCAGGCAAGTCGGGCATAATCATACGAAAATCACCTGTATGCTGGTTGACAAGATTGCGTGAGGCATCGTCCCAGAAGCCATCACCTAGTCGTGCACCATTTATATCTTTTCCTAGAAGAACCTGATCAAGACTTCTGGGCACATTATTTCCATTTGAATCAAGCTGTAAATAAACCCCTGTAGTATCTCTTAGTATTGCGTCATCAAGAGCTTCTCTAAAATCTTGGTTCGCAAACAGTTGATTTATTTCAGTTTTTTCAATTGTTTTAACTGACGCACCATCAGCTAAAGCATTTGCTATATCTACCGCTTTGAATTCCCTGAGCCCGCCCGGCTGTAGTTCCCCGACACCACCACTGTAAAGTAGTAGGGTTCCCCCACCAACATTCATGTCCCATGTATTAACTAAAGCCCGAATTTGATCGACAGTAGCATCTACAGCTATTGCATCGACAATGGCATCTATTGCAGAGAGAATTTCTTGACCTATAGGCATTGGTTTCTCCTAGTTCAAATAGGTTTTGAAAATTTAACGGACACACTTTCAGTTTTATCAAGCATGCAGAAATAGCCTCGAGCGACAAGAGCGTCTCTTATCGTTTCTAGAATTTGTGATCTTTCTTGCTCTAAATTATCTGGAATATAGATTTCATTTATGTCCCAGATAACGTCTCTTTTAAGAGTCGTTTCTTTGGAAGAATTTTTAGAAACTTTGTTTTGGCATACACCAGAAAATTTCACTTTTTGGTCGTTTATTGATAACTCAAAGCTAGTGTCATAATCTGGATGCATCATAGTTTCCTCAAGGGATATTTGATTTTTTTTATCCACTGTGATGCACTTGCCAGAATTGTTTTTTATGTTCACAAATCCCATATTACTTACCTTCAACTTTCAATTTTTGTAGTGCTTTTTCCTGCGCCCCCCAAAACTTAAAATGAGCCAACTAATCGCCAGTTTGTATATAAACAACATGACAATGGCGACCACTGATAACAGCACAGGTGAGACAGTCTCACTGATTTCCGACAAGACGGAAAGCAAGCTCTGACCTTCAAACATCAATAATACAGATATAATGGCAAGAGAGACGATGACCGAGCTGAGAAGGCACGCCCATGATAGGCGCTTTCTTTCAGTTTTACTGGGCGCGCAGCCATTATCTTGCACAAAAAGATGTACAGCAAAGTACAGAGCAGCAACAAGCGCCCCTATATTCGCGCCTTGCCCAAGGTCGAACTCAATAAAATACGTAACAATGCCGAAACCAGCAAGAACAACAAAATACAGCCCCGCAAAAGCAAGGCTATAGCGCAAAACGGGGATAGGAATATCTATGTGTTCTTTATTAAGCATTAGGAGAGTTCCCACAAAACAAATCAATCGAAAGTATGTTAACTTAAAAATAAGTATATGTATCTATTAAATATACCCTAGGGTGCTTTTTTAACGGAGTTAACAACCTGAGAGAAACGTTAGCACTACAAAACAAGCCATATCAACGCGAAGAAAGAACAGTTTTCTTTTTCTCTACAATTATGAAGCTATTTAGAATGGTGGTGATAAGTTTTTTACGGTATAACACACGGTACAAGCAAGTTCGATTATATAGTTCGTCGTTATGTATCAATAAGTTACTACATTTTATTGGTTACTGCCCCCCGTAGCCGCTCTACTGTATTGTTGGCGGTACAAAACAGCCCACAAGATATAAGTCCAATAATATCAAACGGCTATACTGGCAGTTCAGCTGCCATCATGACTAGCGTATTGCATGTAACGGCACGCGTCTTATGTTCTTCCTATAAAAACATAGGAAGAACATAATGAACAAATTACCAAGAAGAGTTTTACGTTTACCTGAGGTTCTTAACAGGGGCGGTGTTGGAAGAAGCACAATTTATAGCTGGATAGATCAAGGGTTGTTCCCAAAACAAATTCAACTTGGCCCGAGGTGCGTAGGTTGGCTAGAGAGGGATATAAACAGTTGGATCTCTTCTAGAAAAACCTGATTTACATACTGATAGTTATCACACGGGCCCATTGGGACAAAGCTCTAATTTAAATCAAAAACAGGCTGCTTACTGAAATATCCCCACAGTAAACCTAGCCTTGATTTACAACTAGAGTAGCATCGTCCCCAAAGCAATGTTTTTCACTATATTCCTTAATTAAAGCTCGATTTGATGCCATTATATTGCGCCACCTATAAAACCATGATTTGTAGGCGTGCCATGAATATCCAAGGTATAGTTTTTTGCTCATTGTCCTCATTGATAAACTGGTCGCGTCAAGAAAGGCCCCCTCTATTGAGGTTCCTTTCAATTCGAGAATACTTGCCAAATAAATTAACCACCTTGCAAGGTGCTCATATTGTTCCCAAGCGCCGCTTTCATTGGTAAGTTTTATTTTAGATTCTATGATTTGACCCAAAGCGGTCACCACTCTGGGGTCGTTAATGCTTACCCCGATTGCGGCAATGGAAGAAATTATCTCATAAAAAGAACTTTCTACTCTTAAAAACTTCGCAGTAAAATGGTGTTTTCCGTAAATGACTTTCTGTATATTAGCAACAGAAGATTCAAGGCATTTTTCGGCTTCTGGTATAGTGCTATTTAGCTTGTCAAAAAAATTATGAATGTCAAGATTATCAACCACTCTTATACCATAGCAATGAAAATAATAATCTTTCACATGCTGCGCAATTTCAGATCTTGAGATTAAGAAAATACTAGCACCGATAGTGTGGCCACGAGAGAAGCCTTTATAATCATTTATTATTGCTTTTAGGTTTAAATCGCTTAAAGAATACCCCAATATAACAACAGTATTTTCATGTAGAATCGTACTTAGCTTTCTCGAAAAATAGCTTTCACGGTTGATAAATTTAAAATAATCGTCAGATGTAACAACCATGTTTTCCGGTGAATCTATAGATCCATGAACGTGATATACCTTCACCCTTGCTGTCGAGCGGGGTACAGGAAGCCCCGGCGCAAGAGAGTGGCAATCTGCTGGGGCAGATAGCCCTTCAAATAATTTGTCGTAATTTGTTGTTACAATTTTAAAAGAGCTACTTGAAAGAAACTTTTCAATAGATGAATTGTCTCCTTTGAGACCTACTTCCTTGATATATTGGGCTATTTCGCAGTGAATATCTTTATTTTTTCTCTGAAGCTCCATAGAAATAACTTGCGCGGCCTCCTCGAGGCTAAGAAGACTTTTCCCATCGTTTGGAAATAAAGCCTCTGTTAGCTCCTTTGGGCTGTCGCACATTTTACAAAGCTCTTCTAAAAGAGCTTGCCAACTTGGGGCTGCGTTATCCGAAACAGCTTTAGAAAATCCTGTCCCAGTAAACAAACACAGTTTATTCGATGTGGCGGCATACGCAATTTCAAAAAATTCACTCATGTAATCTTCCTAAAATATAAATCAGTTAAAGCCTAAACTAAAATTTTATAATTGTTTTCAGTGTATTGCCGCTAACCCCAAGGGCAAGGGTATTTGTCCCTTCTCCATAACTTTGTCATACAGCTCTTCTTTTGTCTTGGGGTTCCTAAATAAATTATAATAATCTTTTGTGCGTACGTCCCCCACATAATCCCGCATAATATTTAATGCGTCCTCAACTAGTGATTCTCTGTTTTTATTGCTAGAAATAATAACACCCAATTTCTCTGAGAGCAGAGCAACAATATAGAGGGCATGATAATATCCATAGGTCATGAAAGTGTCTACATCATCCACAGCTCCTTTGCGTCTTTGTAAATTAGCAGTTTCTTTTTTATTATCTAAGACTTGAGAGGTTAAAAATATGTCCAATAAGTGCTCAATAGTCAGGTCGGAATTGAACACATCACTATATAGAGATGTAAAGATATGATCAGAATCTTTCTTGGATTTCTCAGGATAACGCATATCGTATGCTAAAATAAGCTGGCCTAACTTCTTAGAATCAATTCTTTTCTCCTGCTTTTCGTGCCTATGTTGCCCCACCTTTCTTTCGTAGAAATATCCAAAATGGCTAAAGCCTGCTTCTAACTTAACTTGGGTGTCCATATTAGACATTAAATCTCTCGCCAAAATTCTGGTCTGACTATTTGTAGCAATAGCTATATCATAAGGCAGGTTTTTATCTTTGGTCTCATATAGCCTAAACAAAATCACTATATCTTCTAAAGACTCAGGCTTTCTTTTATAGACCTCAAAAAGAGCACTGGTAGTCTGTGCTCCATTCACAATTTGTAGATTTTTGATTTTAATTATGGGGCTTGATACTGGTTTATATAAAAAATCTGAACATACGGCCGTAATACCATTGTTAAGATACCAAAAATATGAATTGTCTTCAGATAGAGCACTTTTAATAATTGATCCATTAACCGGGTTATCTTTTCCAAGGTAAACACGAATATTACTATCAAATATATTTGTATTTATTCTCTCCCCATCCTTAGGGTCTGTTATTAGACTGATCAAGCTAGTGGCAGGGATACTTGCCACTAACCCTTTAATATCGCCATCTACTCGAGATAAGTATTGCTTCTCTATGGCTTGAAATTCGTGTTCTGTGTCAGATGGGGCTCGAGACGAAAGGGTATTTAAAGACGATATAAAGTCTATTTCCTCTAAAATGATATCTTTTTCTTTGAGAAAGTTATCTAGTTTATACTTTTTCCCTCCGTTCAGCTTTTGGCCGTTAGTGCACAAATATACTGATATCTGTGTTTGAGGGTATTGATATAAGTCCCAAATCTCCTGAACTTTATCCCACAGATATGGGTTAGCATAATGCTCTATATCTTTATCTTTTTCAAAAAGCCTATCTATAAAAGAAATTAGTTTATCGGTGGCTCCCTCAGGAAAGGTCTTAGTTTCTGCGTTTTTTCTTGTTCTGCAGTGCTTAAACTGGAAGATATGAATATGTGCGCCATTTTCATGTCTGTCTATTTTGATGGCATCGACACCACAATCATTACTGCCTTCAACCAAAATATCCCTAATGTCACCTTCGTAATTAGGGAACAGTCCCCCCACCAAACAAAGCCCGTAAGCTTCATCATTATCCTTACATCCGTTACTGTTTTTATAGTTCTCTATTGAAGCGACTAAAACACTCCAATCTAATTCCGTTATGTTTTTTTTCATATTCATTAACCCATAGAACGTTTACATCCAAAGAGAATCAACTTCAACCTTGGGTATGCGATACCTAAACTTATTCGCATCGGAAACCCTAATTAAATTTTATGGCTTAGGCCAGTTGTATCATTGAGAAAAAACAACCTTATACACACAGCTCATTGGCGAAGTTTTGTTAAATGAGGACAACTCACCCAGCTTCTCAATCGATCACAGGTCCCCTTCATATATATTTTACTATTCCAGTTGATACCCACCCCGCATTCGAGCTAAGGTATCTGTGTGAGCGCAACTATGCGCTTGCCGGGGCTTTAGAACCCTGCTTAAAGCGGTTGGCATCAACCGCAATGGTGCCGCCTTTCGGTCTTTTATGACCGGGAGGCGGCGATATATGTCCAAGCCTCGCGGCTAAAAATCGTCGCGGTTGTCTTTAAGCAACTTCTAAACTCCCGGTCACCAGAGCGTAATGCTCCGGTGACTTTTTACTATCGAGGGAGATAACTGCGATGAAGAAGACCATAATTACTTTGTTATCTATAACTGCGCTTGGCGGTTGCGTGACGCCAGCTCAGTGGCAGGCCAATCAATATCATGATGAGTTTACAAATCAGAGCACATGCCGCGTTGAAATGGGCGACGCGCATCAGCGTCAATTTGGTCGAGCGATGAGCGGCACATATTTTTCCTATAATTTTTTCGCTGAAAAATATGACGGTGAAATTCGTGTCGGCGTGCGTAGCGAGCCGGTTATTCCAATTAGCGGCGATGTGCAAATCAAAGTGGGCGATACTTTATATGTTATGACGACGGCAGATACGCCGCTGGATATTAAGATGGCTGTATCGATGCCGCAGGGCACAGATGAATTCAGTAAGAATTATGCGCAGGCCATGGAAACGATGCAGAAATTCTCAAGCCCATATCGAGCCTATACGGGCAAAAAAGCCAAAGCTTTGATTGAGGACATATTGAATACTGGCGGAGAAATCAAGTTTAGAACAATAGGGATCAACGTCGCGACATCTGGCACGGGAAGCTTTCTCCTTGATGAAAACTTCAAAACAGCCCTGCATGAGTGCGGCATCACAGAAATGAGCAGCAAATGATTAGATTACAACAAATACTCAATTCTCAATCACCGCTACTGGATGGCGCGAAGATTAAGCTCGTGCGGCATAAAGATAGTCGGTTGCAATATCGTGATGTTATTAAAGACAAGCAGGCTTTACTCGACTATCAACGTGAGCAACCTAAGGACGTTTTTAAGGGCTGTGATTATATTATATCTTTCATCGGCCTAGAGCGTCGGCGCTCTGTGCTGTTCGGTGTATTTAAAGTGAATGGTAGTACAGTCGTGAACGGTGAGTATTATTATGACCTTGAGCCTGTCCCTGAGTTTGACAACCTTGCTGATCGGCTGATTATTGACTGGGGTAATGGGGCGATTAATTGGCACCAATGGTATGACACGCAATCTAAAGAAGTCGTTGAGATTTTGCCGCAAGGCTATATCGGCAGTTTCCCGGGTTTGTTGGATTTTGTGCTTGAGTTTAATGAGCTAAAAAATCTGATTGATAACCCGACCGCCAATCATGAATGGCGTGATCAATTATCAGCTGTGAACGGCATTTATCTAATCTTAGATAATAATACGGGCCGCCAATATATAGGCAGCGCAAACGGCAAAAAAGGGATCTGGCAGCGCTGGAGCGATTATGCCGCGAATTATACCGGTGGCAATAAAGATCTAATCACATTACTTGAATCAGATCCGCTTTATTACCGCCATTTTAAATATTCAGTTTTACAAACGCTGCCAAGTAACATAACGCAGCGTGAAATTGTGGCGATTGAGAAGCTCTATAAAGACAAATTAGGCTCAAAAATGCATGGTTTAAATAAAAACTAACATAGCCGATTTGACAAGATCAAATATTACCTATAGTAAGAAAAGTACTCGGGAGAGAGAGCACCTTTTAATTAAGGTCAGCCCATAATGCTGGTGGCAGTCCAGGACCGGGTCGGCAAGAACTGAAAACATGGTAGTTCTCTTAAACAAGGAAGCAGTGCCTTTTTAAGGCCAGACCGAGCCGACATTTAAGCAATCGTTTTTTAACAATGCTGAATGTCGGATTTTTTCTGGGCGTTTCACTCCCGATCATTCACCGACATCCAGCTCCAACATAGCAGGAGATAGCGATGTCGCTACCTAATGAACTACACATTGAATATGTGAACACAACTGAGCTGAACGATTATCATCGTCAGCTACGTACACCAACGAACCTACAAATACCCAAAACCATTCGTCTAATCGAGACTTGCGGTATGCCGCAGCCAATTGTCGTCGATAAAGACAACACGATCATTATTGGCTGGCACCTTGCTGAGGCTGCAAGGCAAATGAAATTGGATACTGTACCCATCATACGAGCTGACCATTTGGATGAAGGCCAAGTACGCGTTTTACGCATTGCTTATGACCGTATAGCTGAAGAGGCGGATTGGAACAAAGAAGAAGTTGCCTTCGAATTTGAAGAGCTTCTGATCATTGTGCCGGATTTAACTATTACTGGGTGCGAGATTGACGAAATTAATCTGCGTCTCGATATCTTACCAGACAGTGACCCAGACGATGAAATGCCTGAAGTGACTGATGGGCCCGCGCTATCACAATTAGGTGATCTCTGGGTTTTGGGCGAGCATAAGTTACTTTGCGGCGATGCGTTAATTGAATCCAACTACAAAACATTAATGGATAATGAAAAAGCACAGATGTGTTTTTTGGATGCTCCATACAATGTCAAGATTGATGGTCATGTCGGCAATTCGGGCAAGATAAAGCATCGTGAATTTGATATGGCTAGCGGAGAAATGAACAAAGGCCAATTTACAGAGTTTCTAGCCAAGCCACACCAACACATTGCCACATATAGTAAAGATGGTGCCATAATCTTTTCCTGTATGGACTGGCGTCATATACGCGAAATTATGGATGCCGCACAAGCAGCAAAGCTGGATATGATCAATCTTTGCTGCTGGCGAAAGGACAATGCCGGGATGGGTAGCTTATACCGCTCTCAGCATGAACTCGTCTTTGTTTTCAAAAACGGAAAAGGCAAACACATTAACAATGTGGCCTTGGGTTCAAACGGCCGTTATCGCACAAATGTTTGGCAATATCCTGGCGTAAACTCCTTCGGTGGTGACCGCATGGATGAGCTAAAAATGCATCCGACGGTTAAACCCACTGCAATGGTTGTTGACGCTATCAAGGACTGTTCACGCCGAGGCGGGATTATACTCGACCCGTTTGGTGGCTCGGGCACAACGCTAATTGCAGCTGAGAAGACAGCACGCAAAGCGCGTTTGATTGAACTTGATCCCCGCTATTGTGACGTAACTATACGCCGTTGGCAAGACCTTACTGGGCAAGATGCCATTCACGCCGAATCCGGCAAAACATTTAATGAAATTCAAGAATTGGGAGAAATATAATGAGCGATGATGATAAAAAAGACTATGAAGTTGGCTACGGTAAACCTCCCCAAAGCACACGTTTTGGACAACCTGGTGGCAATAAGCCAAACGCGAAAGGCCGCCCGCAAGGACGCAACTCCAAGGAATTTGGTAGACTGTCCGAAGAAGCCTTCTGGCACTGCTTTCATGATTCCGCTCAAAAGTCAGTAACTATTCGCGAAGGCGGCGAAGAACTTACCGTTCCTCTAATCATGGCTATTGTCAAAGGTATGGCCACAGATGCGGCTAATGGTAATAGGCATGCCAGACAGGACTATTTACGCTATATCGAAAAAGCGGCTAAAGGCAAAGATAAGCTACTCGCCGATATGCAATCTATCTTAGCTGATTATCGTGAGCGCAAACTGTCCGCTAAGAGCAAGCCAGGCTCACTTGAGTGCGTTAATACATTCTATGAATGGTTCATGGCGAAGAAGCATTTGCGTGCGATGAACGGCGAAAATCGTTGGCCCTATGAAGAAAGTGAGCCTGTGACAGATGCGGATTGGTCATTGTTTATCGAAAAATATGAGTTCTTGAAAAATAATCCTAGCGATCAAATATCCTGGCCGATTAAATATGCTCTCGACCTCGAGGAGGAGCGTATAGACAAAATGACCCGAGAAGAGCTTGCACAAGAACGCCTGAAGGAGTTTACACATAGGCGAGAAATGCGCGAAAAAGAAGGCAAGGTAAAATGGTCATATTTAGTTGAAGAGCCTGTCGACGAAGAAGACTGGGAATGTTTCAAGCAACATATTCAAGACATCTTGGACGGTAAGAAAACCCCCGAGCCATGGCCTCCAGCCTATTGGAATGATGAACCAGAAGCGTAAGCTTTTCTACTGGACTTCCATCACACAGGAAGCGTGTATGGCCCTGACGTTAACAAACTGAGGGGCCATACTCTTATGCACCAACTATCAATCAATGAACTTCGCGAACAATGGACACAGGCATGGGGGAGGCAACCTCACCTTCGAGTAGGGCGGGTGATGTTAGAAAGAAGCCTTGCATATAAGCTTCAGGCTGAACTGAGCCCAGAACAGCAGACACAGCTCAATCAATTGATCAAAGAGTATAGACGCAACCCAGCATGCTTTGACGAGCGTGTAGGCGCCTTAAAACCGGGAACTCGGTTGGTTCGGGTGTATAATGGTATAAAGCATAACGTCTTGGTTAAAAGCGATGGTTTTGAATATCTGGATCAGACTTACAGCAGTCTTTCGAAAATCGCCAATTATATTACCGGTAAGCGCTGGAATGGTTGGGTGTTTTTTGGGTTAAAAAAATGATCAGAAGTTAATTGTCTCTATTTTCTCTACAACCCACCTATGAAGTACCAGTTCAGGGTTAAGCTCACGTCCGTAGTTATCACCTCCGAAGGCATATAACTTTTTTACAAAGGACTTCTGCGCTTCACCCAAGCTGTCCCACCAATTAGAAGAAAAACAGACATTCTCGGACTGGGCGAATAATAGCTGATGCATCAAATTAAGTTTTGTTTCAGGAGCTATGTTTAAAAGCCTCTCTATAAATGTTTTTACATGTGAGTATTTTTTATTCCACGAAACCACAAACGCGCTTGTCTCGTCGTTGACAGGCACAATAGAGAAAGAGGCTCCTTCGCCAGGAACAGATTCATCATATATGTCATATATTTCATTTCCAGATAAGTCGTAAGCAGGGTGAAAATGCGATGTAGTAAAAAGATCAAAATGGCCCGTGAAATAAACTATCAAATGAGCATAATTAGAATATGTTTTATCCATTAGAGTGGTGTCAGCATCCCTCTTTTCTTCATTTAACTCTAAAACTGTTCGGCCATAGTCGTGGATGTTGCGATTGAGGTTAAGTTGTATATTAATTTGTTCATCTAATGTATGGCCATTATCAAGCGTTTCTTTTTGCCTTTTAAGCGTTTTAACGAAAGCTTCTTTTTGATAGCTTTGATAACAGAGGGCCCGATAATAAAGTAAAAAGCATTGTTCCTCAGATGATTTAAAAGGGCTACCTTCTATGCCTTTAAATGTTGCTAAATCATGATGCGAACAAAAACCGTAGAATGTTGAAGCCTCTTTCCATCCTGTTTTTTCAGGGGAGCAGTCTTCCATATTTATGCGCATCATTAGAACTTTATTGTCATCATCTACGATATGTTTCAGCCCACCTCTTCTCTGAATAGTATGTGATCTTATTTTACGACCGTTGCATTCTGAACTACTTGGGTGCATGCATCTTTTCACTCTAAAAATTTCATTGCCCACTTGAAGTGCTTGACCAGCGTTTATTACGGCTTTCTTCTCACGACCACGATGGCAGAGCTTATGTTTTTTTCCTGACAGACACCAGCAGGGTTTATTTCGCTCGGGTTTTCTTCTTGCATTAACTATAAAAGGGTCATCGCTCGCTACTGTCTGTTCATTAAAAAACATTGTCTTTCTCCTCGACTTCCTCCGCAAAGGAAGCATGTATGGTCACTATGAAGACCTTAACAAAAAAATGCGCAATATACACTCGCAAATCAACAGATGAACGTCTCGACATGGAGTTTAATACGTTGGACGCACAGCGCGAAGCCTGTGAGGCTTATATCACGAGCCAGAAGTCGGAAGGGTGGCTTGCTGCACCGGAGCAGTATGATGATGGCGGGTTTTCAGGCGGCTCGCTTGCACGCCCTGCATTGCATCGACTGATGGATGATATTAAAGCCGGAAAAGTGAATGTCATTGTTGTTTATAAGATAGACCGCCTGACGCGCTCACTGACGGACTTTTCAAAATTGGTGGAGGTGTTTGACGAATACGGCGTAACCTTTGTCAGCATCACGCAGAGCTTCAACACGACCACATCTATGGGGCGTCTGACCTTAAATGTATTACTCTCCTTCGCACAGTTTGAACGTGAAGTTTCGGGCGAGCGTATCCGTGATAAAATTGCCGCATCTAAAGCGCGCGGCATGTGGCAAGGTGGCCGTGCGCCTTTAGGGTTCGATATTGATAACAGGCGGCTGATAACCAATAAGGAAGACGCGCCCAAGGCCAGAACAGTTTTTGAGCTTTATCTTGAATTAGGCTGCGTTCGAAAATTAGAAGCAGAGCTCAAGCGCCGTAAAATTCAAAGCCGCCAGAGAATATCACAGAGAGGTTTAACATATGGCGGTGAATATTTCAGCCGAGGGGCGCTATATAGCTTACTGAGAAATCCGGTTTATCGCGGCAAAATATCGCATAAAGGTACAATTCATGAAGGGTTACATGATGCGATTATTCCGCTAAAGCTATGGGAGGCGGTGCAAAAACAGCTGAACAATCAAGCACCGCATCAACGCGGTTTAGGACAGCAGAAACATAGGAACCTGCTAACGGGCTTAATATTCGATGAGTACAACAACCCATACACTCCTGTTTTTACGAATAAGAAAAACAAAAAATACCGCTATTATTGTAACTCGGTTTTAGCAGGAGACAACGCACACCCCAATAAAACCCGTAGCCGTTTGCCAGCCCATGAAATCGAAACCGTAATAGAGAAGGCTGTGCGCAATCAAATAATGAGATTGGCCGATGAAGAAAGTGGCATCGCACTAGATCACCTATTGAAACACCAAGAGGCCATCCCAACATATGATTTAGTCAGAGAATGCGTCGAGCGCATTACCGTGCATTTTAATGAGCTGATTATAAAATTCAAACCAAACGACTTTGCAAAACTGGTTGAAAGAACGCTGCAGGTAAGCGTTACTGGATGTGAGGGTGGATTTGAAGTGACGATGCCGTACCAAACGAAAAGAGGTCGTGATGGCGTCACAATATTACCATCACAAAGCCGCGATATATTAGGTCTGCCGCCTGAGGAACTAAAGCGGTTAGTTCAAGGTCATATATGGCGTGAAGAGCATTTTGATGGCGCGCTGATGATTGACATCGCAAAGCGCGAAGGTTGCTCGGATACGAATATTCGTAAAACTATAATGAGTAGCTTTGATATTTTAAATACGGACGAAACCATCAATACATAATCGGCCAGAGCGCCACTATAAAATAAGAAAAACCACCTCTGCACCGCTCATATAACCATCTTTAAAAAAACAAAAAATTCCCTGCAAATTCCCAGCTTACTGGGAAATGCACCTATCCGCCGAACACAAAAATCAGCTCAAGAGAAAAAGGCCGATATCATGGCTAAAATGCCCTGCTCTGCAGTTCGTTGGAATGGGGATGATCGTAAAGCGCCGCATGACGCGGGGCCTTGAGGGCTAAATTCTCTGATGTCGGTGGAACGTGGACTGAATGGCAGGGGCATAGAGACTCGAACTCTAGACCTACGGTTTTGGAGACCGTCGCTCTACCAACTGAGCTATACCCCTTAAATCCATATATGCAAGTGTTTGCATGACGTTGGGCGTACTATAGATAATAATTTTTTAGATTTCCAGTAAAAAGTGATTTTATCTTTATTGTGCTTATCATCTTGCTTTATTTAGGCTCGAAATGAGCTTAATAGAAAAAAGACCCCTTAAATTAAGGGGCCTTTTTAAAATCTATTTAATGCGAGGGGTGTACCAGACTATTCAATAATCTTAGCAACAACACCAGCGCCAACTGTACGGCCACCTTCGCGGATCGCGAAACGTAGACCTTCATCCATTGCGATTG
>CAXBNJ010000010.1:0-47874 GCA_963977125.1 uncultured Micavibrio sp. | reverse complement strand
CTTGGCAAATTCCTGCGCTTGTGATTGCGGTGCGTTTTTCAGGGCATCAGTAAGCGCCTGTTGATCGACCATATCCGGCAATGCGCTTATATCGCTTTCCACATCTAAGCTGGCACTGTCCAAGCCACCCAGCAGACGCGCCAGATCATTCTTGGCCATGGCCAGTTCTTTTTCGGCTTTGCGTTTTTCAACCTCCGCCGCTGCTTTTTCAATATCGGCTTTGGTGTGTTGAATATCCGCCGCCTTTGCCGCGCCTATCCGTTTTTTGACAATCTCATGGGTCTTGTCTGCCAATGTGAGGCGTTTATCAGCAAGCCCCATCCGTTCCTGCGCTACCGCCACACGAATGAATGCATATTCGGTTTCGGCAAGAAGGCTTAACGCTTGTGCCTTGGCTTGCTCTTTCTTGATTTTATAGGTGAAGTCAGCCACATCAGTGCGGTTGCCGCGTTTGCCGCCCAGCTCTATGGTTTGTTCAATGCCTAGTGTGATCTCCGCGCCATCAAATCCTTCCTGATCACCCTCTCCGGCGAAGTTCTCGATCTCAAAAATAGCATCAGGGTTGAGGGGAAGCGAGGCTTGTAATTTGCTGCCATCCGCCGCATCAATCTCGGCCAGTGCCGCCTTATAGGCTGGGTTATTCTGCAACGCCATCTGGAGCGCCGCCTGTTTATCCAGAGTCTCGGCTCCGGCAAATGTTGGTTGCCATAAAAGCATGGCCAACGCGGACGTGTAGAGTAATTTTTTCATTCTGTTTTCCTTTTTTGGTCAATAAGGGGGGGGTAAGGCTGCGCTGGATAGAGCGCAGCCTAAAGAGATAAGGTCGTTAAAAGTTATCCGCGCATGACATCAGTCAAATGCGGATACACTACGCCTTATAAAATTAAGATCTGGGGGGACGTTTGAGGTTGTAAACGATGTCAGACACAGAAATATTTGTATCAGGCATTAACATCTTGCTTTTACCCATAGGGGCAGTATTGCTGAGCTTATCGAATGTATTGATAAGGTGATGAACGCAACATCCACCGCAAGTAATACCACAGTCGTTACCGCTCGAAGTAATATTCTCTTGGCTATCAACGTCTATAGTTACGACACTTACAGGAATTTCAGATAAAGCACCAACACTAGCATGAGCATGCGAAGCGCAGACCGTCATAGAAACGATCACAGCAAACATTGAAAATATTAAAAAAAACTTACTCATACAGCTGACATTAACATTAGTAAGATATTAATTCAATAAAAGAATTCTCTTTTATGCCATAGAGGTATAATCCCATATAATCGGTGCTCTATTGAGCTCATTAACGACAGGAATATCTGCTTCTAAACCTCAGTATTAATAGGTACGCGAATCGAGCTCCTTAGCTTTATGGTCAATAAAGCATTTAAAACAAACGGCCCGTAACGACAGCAGCCTGAACCTTGACCTCAGAGACAGACCAGACAGCCTCAAACATCTTACGAAGGCTTTCTGTCATATCACGCCCCTCCATAATGGTAACTTTGACGCCACCGGCAGAGAACTCAATAAAAGCAGCTTTGTCGCCATATAGATATATAGACACATCCGCCACACATTCCGCCGCAGTAATTCTATACTCAGAGTAACTGTCCGGCGTTAGCTGTGCGCCAGCGTCTTTTATAAGAGCTCGGGGGTTATAACGCGCCCCGCCAATAGAGCGCTGCACCTGTAGAGACTTCGGCGCGCTAAGCCAGTGATCAAACGCCGCCTCATCAACATTACTTACACATAAATCAGGATTAGGGTGAGAGCGCACCACTTCAAAGATATCATCAAACAGCGTTTTCATACCCTCATGGCCATTAAGAACCATGATTTGGTTCTGGCGAGGACGAACGCCGCCATCTTCTGTGAATTCTACGCCGGCGCGCTCAAAAGCTTTAATCATCTTATTCAAAGACGAGATATTAGGCGTGCTTTTACCGATCTCGTAATTCTGAATAGAGGCCTTTGATAAATTGGCCTCTTCGGCTAATTGCCCCTGGCTCCAATTTAAAAGACCGCGCGCTGCTCTAATTTGACTAATCAACATATTTTCAAAACTTTGTGTTTTCGTAAGTATTAATCTTATTTTTCAGAACTTACCATAAAACTACGCAAATAACAAATAAAAATAGTCAAAAAACCTATTATTTTTGTTGATACGTAAATTAAATTAGGCTATATACCTACTTAAGTAAGTAAAAAGACTATTTTTAACCGGTCCACACATAAGGAAACCGGAATTAAAAATAAGAACAGTTTAAGCAAGCAAAATTGAAGAGACGAATAATAGCGGCAGAACGATCTGCTCGCTCCGCCTCAATGTGCGCTTAGTAAAAAAGAGAGTACCAAAACAATGAATATACAAAAACTCATGGTGACCACAGCAGTGGTCGCTATCACTACATTATTGCCAGATTTAGCCTTTGCTCAATCCAGTGACCTTGCGCCCATTACCAATATTTCAGACTTTATACTGGACTTCCTAACTGGCCCATTTGCCCGTTCAATTGCTGGTATTGCAGTCGTTACGCTTGGCATCATGGCCAAAGCCGGCCGCCTTAAATGGCAACATGCCGCCAGCATCCTCTTTGGCATTGCCCTTGTTTTTGGTGGCTCCGCTATTGCCAATCAACTTGCCAGCGCTGCGGGATAATCAAATATGAGACCTTCATCACAAGAGCCCACCCAAGTTAGCCCGCTTTTTCTGGCGCTAACCCGGCCGATTATGGTCGCAGGAGTCACTTATGACTTCATGGTGATTAACACCATGATTACAACGCTGGCTTTCTTGGCCACAGGCAATTTGTTGATGTTCCTAATTGGCATGCCAATACACATGGTGGGATATGTGATGTCTTTAAAAGACCCGCATATATTTTCGCTCCTATCAGTGGCGCTGAGCAAACATGGCAATGCGCATGCTTTAAATAAAAAATTCTGGGGCTGTAACAGCTATACGCCAGATAAGAGAACGGGGCAGGGAAAAATGACCTTAAAGAAAACAACCAATGGCCAGCTTGCGCTTAATGATAAACCGCTCTCACAGTTTATTCCCTATTCGGCGCAGATTAACGAGCATACAATCTCAACGCGCGAAGGCTATCTGGTACAAACCATAGAATTAGAAGGGCTAGATTTTGAAACATTAGATCAAGCTGATATTAACAGCCTCACAAACGCCAGAAACACATTGTGGAAGACCATTGCCGATAGCTCACTCTCTATTAGCTACCATATATTGCGCAATAAAATTGAGAGCGACGCCCAGGATACTGGCTATACAGGCTTTGCAAAGGATCTGGATCAAAGCTGGAGATCTCACCTCGCCTCTAAGAGCCTCTACGCCAATAAACATTACCTAAGTATCACCTTGCGCCCAAGGCCCGGAACAGCCGGCATTGTGGAGGCCATCAAGCGCCTTTTTTTCCAGGGCATTGATAAGCAGGCCACGCAGAATGAAATAAAAGATAATCTCAAAGCTTTAGAAGATATTACAGCTCAAATTACAACATCGCTAAAGCGCTATGAGCCCAAAAGGCTCTCAACATATACAGACAGCACAGGCGCTTTAAAGTCTAAAGCATTAGAGTTCTTGTTTACCTTGATCAATCAA
This sequence comes from uncultured Micavibrio sp., assembly GCA_963977125.1. Lineage (GTDB taxonomy): Bacteria > Pseudomonadota > Alphaproteobacteria > Micavibrionales > Micavibrionaceae > UBA2705. The sequence goes on along the minus strand of CAXBNJ010000010.1, from coordinate 44,245 downwards.
GGAGAACAAAGCCTTACTTTACCCCAAAACAATCTGGCCGATTTCCTTCCCGCAAAACGCATCTTCTTTGGTCGTGATGCAATAGAGATTAGAGGCGCAGAGCGCGATGACATTACCTATGGCGCTATGCTTAGTATCAAAGAATACGCGCCCAAGACATTCCCAGGCATGATGGATCATCTCTTGCGCAGCACAAATGAAATGGTGATCAGCCAGCACTTCTCTTTTATAGAAAGACCAAAGGCGCTAAGCACCCTAAAAACCGTTATCCGCCAAATGGATATGGCTGATGACGCCGCTATCTCATTACAAGAAGACCTTGCCGATGCCATGGATGATGCAGAAAGCCGCCGTATTGTCTTTGGCGACCATCAATTATCGGTCCTTGTAAAAGGGCCAAGCATTAAAAGCCTTGATAAAGGCGTCACTGAAGTGATGGGACAGCTCAGAGATCTTGGCATGATCGCGATAAGAGAAGATCTTTATATGGAGGCATGTTACTGGTCTCAGCTGCCAGCAAACTTAAGCTATCAAGCCCGTGCCAGTATGATTAGCTCACAAAACTTCGCAGCATTCGCGAGCCTTCACAATTTTCCAACGGGAAAGAAAAACGGCAACCATTGGGGCGAGTATGTTTCTATGCTCGAGACCACATCTGGCGCCCCCTATTATTTCAACTTCCACAATCATGATTTAGGAAACTTCAATCTGTTTGGGCCCTCCGGCTCAGGAAAGACGGTTTTACTATTATTTTTACTGGCGCAAGCACAGAAGTTTAAACCAAAATCCGTATTCTTTGACAAAGACCGCGGCGCAGAAATATTCATTCGCGCTATGGGCGGACAATACGCCATTATAGAGCCTGGAATAGCTTCAGGCTTCAACCCCCTCGCCTGCCAAGGCACGCCCTCAGAGCGCGCATTTTTACGTGAATGGCTCGGACAGCTCCTCCGCCCCCATGATAACAGCCAGCTTTGCGCCAATGAACGCGCCATTATTGCGCGCGCCGTAGAACATAACTTTGATGCGCCACTGGCTCATCGCCGTTTGCGTTATTTAGCTGAGCTCTTTAAAGGACATGAGCGCGCCGGCGCAGAATCCTTAGAAGTCAGACTTGCACCATGGCACTCTAACGGCGAGAACGCTTGGTTATTTGATAATGAGGACGACCTCCTCTCCTTAAATGATCCGCTAACAGGCTTTGATTTAACATCCATACTCGATAACCCAATCTGCAGAACGCCCGCGCTCATGTATATGTTCCAGCGCGTCAATGAGCTCTTCAATGGCGATAAAGTCATTCTCTTTATCGATGAAGGATGGAAAGCCCTCGATGACCCCGCCTTCGAGCATAAGATCAAAGACTGGCTTAAAACGATCAGAAAACAAAATGGTGTTATCGGCTTCGGATCTCAATCGGTAAGTGACGCCGCAAATTCACGCATTGCCGATAGCCTGATTGAGCAATGCGCAACGCAAATTTTCATGCCCAATAACAAAGCAAATGAAAAAGACTATGCGAAGTTTGGCGTCACTCAAAAGGAATTTGAGATCATCAAAACCACCGATAAATCCAGCCATGAATTTCTTATCAAACATGGGCAGCATTCTGTCGTGGCAAAATTAGACCTATCCTCTATGGATAGCGCCCTTGCTGTGTTATCTGGCACTACTGATACGGTTCGTCTCGTTGAGAAAATAAGAAAAACAGCTGGGGATCATCCTGATATGTGGCTTCCTGTCTTTCATGAAGAAAGGAAACGCGCGGCATGAATTTTAAACTTAAAAGATTGATTTTAGTCATTGTTTTTGTTGTGTTTTTTAGCCCAGTTAATGTGCTCGCTCAAGGCGCTGGTATGCCGACATTTGACGCTGCGAGTTATATACAAGCCGTGAAAGAACTTCAGCATATGCAGCAACTTATCTCAAAAGCTGAAGAGGAAATTTCCATGCTCGATAGTCAGCTCGAAGCGCTAACAGGATCGCGCGGCATGGGAGAATTACTCAATGATTTATCTCAACAAAATATCAGGCGTTATGCGCCGCAAAACTGGCAGGACACGCTCAATATTTTAAATGCAGGCGGAAACCCAGGCTCACTTTCTGATCTACAGAATTTATATGAGCAGAAGCAAAGCGCCTTTGGCCATGTGAAAGGCAGCGCACTCAGCTCGGCTCCTGCTTATAGCGCCAATATAGAAAGCTATGAATATGCGCGCGGCGCTACATTAGGCTCAATGGCGCTCTCTGAGACATCTTTTAATCGCAATGATGCACGCATTACCAATTACGAGCATCTTCTCGATGAAATTGATAGCGCCGCCGACGCAAAGGCTGCGGCCGATCTTTCAAACCGCATTGCGATTGAGAATGGCCTTACAGCAGCGGAGCTTATTCGTCTACAAGCGACACAAATACAGCTTAATGCCGCCCAGGCCAATCAGAGCATCAAATATGAAAGTGATCTCTATGAGTTCACACAAAGCGATAACCATATTCAACTTACACCCTACACCCCGAACTAAACAAATAAGGAACCAGTATAAAATGCGTAATCTATTAAAGGCCAACGCCCTCTTCTTCACTTTGTTTCTAACAACCTGCACACATCAAGAGCTTAAAAGCCCGTGTGATGGCGTAAAACTCGCCGCCGCTCATGGCTCTTATATTCCATGCGCCCTGTCTCGGCCGATTAATCGCCTTGCCATGGTGGATGTCAGAGCACAGCAAACTCATAAGGACGTAAAGGCACATGTATGAGTTCTTACTTACATCAACGGATAATATGATTTCCGTCTATGTCTTTGGCACATGGAATACATTTAACGCCATTGCTAATCCATGGATCAGCATAATGATGGCGCTTTATGTTGTGATTATGGGCTATTTGGCCTGGCTTGGCCGCATCAATATCAGCTTTGCAGATCTTATGCCGCGCATTTTTAAGCTCGCCGCTATATACGTGCTTGTGACGAATATTGGCCTCTTAACCATGCTTGTTTATGCCACATTCATTGATATCCCTGCCTCTATTGTTGGCGCCCTATACGATTCAATGGGAGAAAACACAGGGAGTATTAACGCCAATATGACGCAGATATATGATCACGGCATAGAAGCGGCGCAAAATATCTCTAAGAAAGCTGGCTATAACGTCATCCTACACATATACGCGCTGTTAATTACGCTATTAACGGTTAGCGTTGTTATGGTGGCCGGCGGATATATTGTTTTAGGCAAGCTCGCTGTTGCTGTTTTGCTGGCACTCGCGCCATTTTTTATCCTTTTATATCTATTTAATGGCACTAAAGCGCTCTTTGAGGGCTGGTTACGTCAGATTCTCACCTTTGCCCTCATTCCTGTACTGGTTTACGCCCTTTTACTTCTAATTGTCGGGCTCTTAAGCCAAATCAGTGAAGAATTGATGCTCACAACCCAAAACTCAGGCCCAAGGCTGAAGAATATTGCCAGCTTCACAGTTATCTGTGGCGTCTCCATTTTATTACTAACCCAAGTCAAATCTTGGGCGGCAGGTATTGGCGGCGGCTTTCAGCTCTCTTCACTTGGCATGTTTAAAAACTCCGTATCGGGCGCCGTAACGGCGGGCCGTCATGCGCGCCAAATGCGCCAACGATGGAAATCAAAAGACAGATCATCACTCTAGAATAATGAGGAACGACAATGACACATGAGTATTTCAAAGCTGCCAATGATTGGCAATATAACGTCCACGAGCATTTAAAAAGATCGAATAAAATAGCCTGGAGCATAGCCCTAGGCGCTACACTGCTTGCAACATTATCTATTTTTGCTCTTGTCCTCGTCATGCCTTTAAAAGAGTTTGCGCCTTATGTCGTTACTGTAGAAAAGGCAACCGGATATGTAGAAGTGAGCAAAGGCTTAAATGTCGGGACGCTCAGAGAAGATGAATCCATCACAATCGCCAATCTCGCTCAATATGTTCTAGCGCGTGAGACTTTTGATGCAGCTGACTTTAAGCATAAATATAAATTCGTTGAGCTACATTCTGCGCCAATGGCGCAAGAGCAATACAAAAACCTGTTTAAAGACAGCAACCCTGATAATCCCGTCAAGAAATACGGTCATGAGGCTGTGCGCTCTGTTGAGATCAAGAATGTAACATTCCTCAATGAAAGCAAAGATACGGCGGCTGTGCGCTTCTCTACGAAAAGCGAGTACCAGAAAACGGGCCGGATCTCAGATCATCACTATATGTCCATTATCAAGTTTCGCTATGTGCAAACGCCAGAGCAACTCAAAAACAGGTTTATTAACCCTCTTGGCTTTCAAGTAACCAGCTATCGCCGCGATACAGAGATAAGTAATTAAGATTAAACGAGCAGAAAGAAGACACAATGCATAGAACACTCATAAGCACGATAGCCCTACTCGCTATAACCATGCCAGCTCACGCTGAAAAATCACCTAAAGCTGGCCCTGTCGATAATAGGATTAGAACTATTGTCTATAGCCCCCGTGACGTCACCGAAATAAGAGGTCATTACGGCTATCAAACATTAATTGAGTTTAACCGTGATGAAGCCATACAGAATATCGCCCTTGGTGACAGCATGGCTTGGTATGTTAACCCCAATGAAGAGGGCAACCTTCTCTTTGTTAAGCCGGTTGAAGACAATGCAACAACCAATCTCACTGTTGTAACAAGCAAGAGAACATATCACTTTGAGCTGAATGCCAGCGCGGCTAATGGCCCGCATGCAAAAAACATGGCTTTCCATGTCCAGTTTAAATACCCAGAAAACACATCAGGATTCATAGAGCGACCTATTGCAGATCAATCACAAGGGAACAACATCCCGCCTTCCGCGTGGAATTTTGACTATGAATTCGCGGGCCATACAGGGCAAGTACCCAAGCGCACTTTTGATGATGGTGACTTCACCTATTTTGAATTTGATAAACAGACCGAAGTTCCGGCTATTTTTAGCGTTGCCGCCAATGGCACTGAAAGCCTTATCAACTATACGATTGAAGGGCGCTACGTCGTCGTTCACAGCATAGGAAAGCAATTCACCTTGCGTAACGCCAAGAGCGTTACCTGTATTTTTAATCGCAGCTACGATCCCGCCCCAGAACTTAACGGAGCAAGCCCCCGCCCTCTAGGCATTGTTAGCCGTTTATTAAAAGCGCAGGGAGCATAAAAATGACCCAAGATGATATAACGCAAGAGCCCAATAAAAGTGAGGCTAATCGGGGCCTGTCCCATGTCGCCCAATCTGGCCCTAAAATCTCTGATTATGCCTGGTATATAGGCGGCGCATTGGCCGTTATAGGAATAATCTGGATCAATTTTGGTGGCGCTCTTTCTAAAAAAGATAAGCCAAGCGCCATAACCACGCAGCAAGAAGAACAATATAGACTGGTCTCCTCTTCCCATGAGCCGGCATTTCCGATGCAAGAGCGCATTAATAATGGCGGGCAAATCAATCAAGCGCCGCCAATTGATCCTCTTCTTTTACAGCATCAGCTACGCCTGCAAGAGTTAGAACGCAAAAAAGCAGAAGTGGCCGAGCAACAAGCACAGGCGCGTAAACGCTCCCCCATGCTGGTCTATACTCAAAAAGCATCACTTAAACCACAAAACGCTGGCGGCATGCCGAGCTTTTCATCTTCAGATAAGGGCGAACAATCAAGCAATGCTGTGCTCATCAATGCACAGAAAATACAAAATCAGGATTATATGATTGCTCAAGGCACAACGATCAGCGGCGTGTTAGAAACCGCCATCCAAAGCGATCTCGCAGGGCATTTACGCGCCATTGTAACGCGCGATATCTATAGTTTTGACGGCTCCAATATTCTCATCCCGCGCGGATCAAAAATCATTGGTCAGTATCAATCGAACATCAAACAAGGCCAAAGCCGCCTCTTTGTCATTTGGCAGCGCATTATTCGCCCAGATGGCGTTGATATATCCCTTAACAGTCCAGGCACGGATGCTTTAGGCCGCGCAGGCCTTGGCGGCGAGGTTGACACACGCTTCCTTGAGCGCTTTGGCTCCGCCATACTCCTGTCAATGATTGATGGCGCGGTACAAGCGGGCGTTAATGCTGCGAGCAACACGGACGCCCAAACAATCGTGACCAGCAGTGGTGGCGCGCTAAATAACAGCGCAGAAATAGCGCTTAAAAATGCGATTAATATTGCGCCCACAATCCATGTTGATCAGGGCACGGCTATTAATATCTTTGTGACAAGTGATCTTGATTTCTCATCAACAAAACCAAAAAGGAATAATGGATCATGGTGGAAATAACCGGGCATTACCTGAACCAGGCACTCAAGCCTATCCTCCCGTGGCTGCAGCAAGACGGCATTAACGAAATTTCAGTCAATGCCCCTGGATCTGTTTGGGTCGAGCGCTCTGGCTCTGTAGGGATGGAGCATCACGAGGTCCCTGAAATGACCATGGATAATATCTCTTTATTAATGCGGCAAGTGGCCGCGCATTCTAATCAGCATGTTAATGAAGAAACGCCGCTTTTATCGGCGGCGCTTCCTTGCGGCTCACGTTTTCAATCTGTGCTCTATCCAGCCACGCCGCAAGGGGGCGCCTTTTCTATTAGAAAGCAAACACTGCAAAACCTAACGCTGGATGACTATCAAAAAAATGGAGCCTTTGATCACACGCTCACCTCTACAGAATATACCAGCCATGACGAAGATAAGGCGCTGCATGCGCTGCTCGTCCAAAACAAATATCAGCAGTTTTTAACCGACGCGGTCAGGGCTAAGAAGAACATCATCATTTCCGGCGGCACGTCTTCTGGCAAGACGACCTTATTAAATGCCCTAACAAAAGAAATAGCCGCTCATGAGCGCATCATCACAATCGAAGACACCCCAGAGTTAACGCTGGATCAGGAAAACACCTTATCTCTTTTAGCGTCTAAAGGTGACCAAGGCCGCTCTCTTGTTAATGTGCAGGATCTACTCGAAGCCTCATTGCGCCTAAGGCCTGACCGCATAATGCTCGGTGAGCTACGCGGTAAAGAAGCGTATGCTTTCATGCGCGCCGTAAACACAGGACATCCAGGCTCTATTACAAGCGTCCACGCCGATACGCCGCGCGGCGCATTTGAGCAGATCACCTTAATGGTCATGCAAGCCGGCCTCAATATTAACCGCGCTGAAATCCTTGAATATCTTCACAACATCATTGATATCGTTGTGCAGTTAAAGCGCGTTAATGGCGAAAGAAGAATAACAGATATTTACTTCCCTAAAGGCGCAGCATGATAATGCGTGCATCAACATTTTTCCTTATAGCCCTCGGCATAATCGCCTTCTTCCATATATGGAGCGCCTTATATTACTTAATTCTAGGGTTTGACTATACAGCCGCTAGGCCTTGGTCTGTCTTTCTCGTCTATGCTCATTTCGGCCACAGCCATGATTATCTCGAAAAAATGGCTCTCGCGCTTCTTATCAATATGGCCGGTTTTACGGCCATGGCCTTTTTTTGGCTTTCTACCGGGCCAAAGATCTATTTCGGAGATGCACGATGGGCCAAAAATCATGAAATAAAACGCGCCAGGCTCCTCGATAAAGAAGGCATGCTGCTGGGCAAGCTGAAGCGGCATTATATATCTAACAATGAGCCTATTCACGCCTTAGTGACCGCCCCCACTCGCTCGGGTAAAGGTGTGGGCATTGTTATCCCAAACCTGCTCTCCTGGGGCGGATCTGCCCTCATACTCGATATCAAGCAGGAGAACTTCACTCTCACGAGCGGCTTCAGGGCTAAGCATCAAAATGTCTATTTATTCTCACCAGATGATGAGCAAGGCCGCTCCCACAAATGGAACCCCCTTGATACAATCCGCAAAGATGAAGCGCATCGCATATCAGATACGCAGAGACTGGCGAGCATATTGCTGCCAAGTCCTCACAATACAGAAGCCTCAATGTGGGTAGAAGAAGCGCGGGATCTCTTTATCGGGCTCACGCTATATGTTCTGGATGTCGAAGCTGTTCCTGCGAGTATTGGCGAAATATATAGAACACTTAAGACAGAACATAGCCTCGATAAAGTCTTACAGCATATACTCAAAGAGCACGGATCTCGCCTTGACCCAGCATGTGTCATGGCCTTTAACAACTTCATAAACAAAGCCTCGAAAGAACAATCCGGCGTCAGGTCTTCCCTATCCTCAAGCTTAAACCTTTGGTCCATCCCAAGCATTGATGCCGCAACACGCTCAAGCGATTTCAGCCTTGCAGATCTCCGCCGTAACCAGACCACCATTTATTTTGCAACCGGCCTAAATCAGCTTAAGCCTTTATCAAGAATAATCAGGCTCTTCTTTGAGCTGTCAATAGATGTGCTTACCCGCAAACTGCCAGATAGTGATGAGCCCCATCAAGTCCTCATGGTTATTGATGAATTTGGCTCTCTTGGCAAGATGCCTGTCATCGCAGATAATCTTGCCTTTATTGCCGGTTATAACCTTCGTATGCTGAACATCATTCAGGGCTTAACACAAATTGATGAGCTCTACGGTAAGCCCGCGCGCGAAAGCATGCTTCAAAATTCTGCCCTGCAAGTTTTCTTCGCCTCTAATGATGAAACAACCACGCAATATGTATCAAGGCGCTTTGGCGACAAAACAACACAAACAGAAAGCATCAGCTTTGGTCAAAACAGTCTCATGGGCACGAAAAGCCAAAGCTACGCTAAAACCGATTTCTTAAGGCCTGAGGAGTTTAGAAGATTTTGTAAGAAACAAGCGGTGATATTTAAAGAAGGCGCACGGCCAATCAAAGTTGAGAAGATTACCTATTTCAAAGACAAGTCATTTAAGAGCAGGCTTTTGCCTGCACTGGATGTGCCAAAGATCGATATAAAAAGAAGTGCGCCGCCTGTTTTTGACATTTGTGCGCTGAAAGAAGATGATAACATGGAAAAAGAAGATATAGAAACCCGCGTTATGGCTGCTCTTGAGTATTGAAAAGCTTATAATCTAAGAGCGAGGACCTCTAAAAAATTTAACGCAAAGCAAAAATTTATTGTTTATATTATAATCAATAAACAAACTAATAGTTTGCTTAATGGAGTCAAAGCAAACCGAAACCTTGACTTTGTTTATTTTAACCTGTATAAACAAACTATGAGTTTAGAAAATGGATTAAAAATAAACAAACTATTAAAAGAATGGCCTATGGAGGCCGTTTACCTCTCCTCATGGCTCGTCGAGAACGGTATATCAAGCCAACTGTTAAACCGTTATAAAAAAAGCAAATGGCTAGAATCCATAGGAACAGGGGCTGTTATACGATCTGGTGATGATGTTGATTATCATGGAGGGATATATGCTCTTCAAAATCAAGCTGAATTAACAGTGCATGTCGGTGGCCGCACCGCTTTATCTCTACAGGGAAGAGCGCATTATATAGATATGGCGGCAGGCCGAGCCGTTCTTTTTGGCGCTAAGAATGAAAGCCTACCAGCCTGGTTTAAACACAAAGATTGGGGCGTGAGGATAGATTATTATACGACGTCATTTTTGCCTGCTGATATGGGGCTTGTAGATCTGGAAAGGAAAGACTTCTCTGTCAGAGTTTCCTCCCCTGCGCGCGCAATATTGGAATGTTTATACCTTGCTCCAAAGCATCAAGAGTTTTTTGAGTGCTATGAGCTCATGGAAGGCCTAAATAATTTAAGGCCTAAATCCGTACAGGAGTTGCTGGAAAATTGCTCTTCGATAAAAGTAAAAAGGCTATTCCTATACATGGCCGAAAAACTAGAACATCCATGGCTAAGTTTTGTTGATTTGTCTAATGTTGATTTAGGATCAGGAAAACGTAGCTTAGTCAAAAAGGGTGTTTATATAGATAAATACCAAATTACAGTACCGAGAGAATTTGAGAAAAATGAAAAGCCCCGATTATAAAGAGCAGGTTCGCCTTCTACTTAATGTTTTACCACAGGTCGCAAAGGAAGATTGTTTTGCGCTTCACGGCGGCACAGCAATCAATCTTTTTGTGCGCGACATGCCAAGGCTTTCCGTTGATATTGACCTGACATACCTTCCCATAGAGGACAGGTCCACGACGCTAGACAATATCAGCACCGCCCTTATTCGCATTAAAAATCGGGTTGAGCAGGCATTGCCAAATATCCGTGTTCAGCACAAAGAAAAAATAGGTAAGCTTCTTATAACGCAACAAAGAACAGATATTAAACTTGAGGTAAACTTAGTCGGGCGCGGCACAATTCAAGCGCCAATACAAATGATACTCTGTGATAAAGCTCAAGATATTTATGATTTATCGGCTGTTATAAACATCGTGCCTATTGGCCAATTATATGGTGGAAAAATATGCGCGGCGCTGGACCGCCAGCACCCAAGAGATTTGTTTGATGTGAAGTATCTATTGGAAAATGAGGGCATCTCCGACGATGTTCGGCAAGGCTTTATATTCTGCTTATTAGCCAGTGACAGACCTATCCATGAAGTCATCACGCCCAATTTTCAAGATCAGCGCAAAGCCATGGAAAACCAATTTACCGGCATGAGCGCAGAAGAATTCTCATATGAAGAATTTGAAGCCACCAGAGAAAAGCTAGTCAAATTGGTACATAATAGCCTTACCGATCGAGACAAAGAATTTTTGCTGAGCGTAAAAAATGGAATTCCTGATTGGGGCATTTATAATTTTGAAAAATTTCCCGCGATACAATGGAAACTTAAAAATTTACAAAACCTTAAAACAAATAACCCTGAAAAACATAAAGAACAATATGAGGCTTTGAGGGAACGATTATATTAATCCCTATGATATGTTTCCCGCCAACGCCTATGAGGTCGCCTAGAAAAGCAAGTTTTTTAGTCTAAATTTCATGCAAATTTAAAGAAAAATAGAAAAAGCTAACCGCCGCCCATCAAAAATCTATGTCTCTCTCCGACGATTTAGCTTTCTCCATAGACGATTTAATATAATCCCGAATAACATCAATCACCTCCTGTGCCTTCTGCGCGCCTGGCTTTTCATGCTGCGGCCCATCCATGTTCTTCGCATAACGCGCAAGATCTCGTATTGCATCAATGCTCTTATCTATAACATGAGGGTCCTTCAGCTTGGGAAGCTCTTTGGCAACACGCAAAGCTGCCTGCGCATATTTAACCCGCTCACTGCCATTGCGGTCCTTAGCCTGCTTCAACACAGTCTCCGGCATTGCGCTTTTCGCGCGGCCCTCTTCCCGTGCGCGGCGGATAGCCTCACGCGGCACGCGAACAACCGACAGCTCTTCCGATGTAAAGACTTTCGTGTAAGCGCTCTCAGTATTAGGGTTCACAAACTGAACGCTATAACGGTTCAAATCTTTATCCGCCTCAACAACAATGCCTATATTACCGCGGTCTAGCGCCTTTACATGTGCACCTTTGATCCACGGGTCAATGCGCTCCGTTTGGAAAAAAGACAGATCCGCTTCATTAGATACGCCGCGCGCAAATCGCGGCGATGCATCTAACGCTAAACCATGCTCGCGCGCCTTCTCAGCCATATTAATCCGCCACTCACGCAGATCCGCCTTATAGGTCGGTAAAGAGCGCCCATCTAGACCAATGGTCTTAATAACGGCATGCACATGATAATGATCCGTATCGTCATGCGCCGCAAAGCCATAGCGGTAATTATCGCCATATTGTTCTGCTAAAAATTCCTGCGCGATACTATAAGCAACGCCATGATCGACCTCTTGCGGAAATGACAGCACAATACATGTCGCATCACGACCGTTTTTACGATGACCAAAATCTTCGGCCCATTCATTCAACAGCTCTTTTGTTTCATCGCCACCTAATAAGCGCTCCCCCGTTTCCGTCTCAATCATGATCTCACCTTCACGAGAGATGTAATCTAAACGTCTCTTTACAGCGCCCTTGCCATAGCTATGGGATGTGATTTTAACAACGGCCTGCGGAACGCCGCGCGCAACTTTCAGGCGATCTGAAATACTGCCCTGCCAATAGCCTCTTTCATCAGAAGCCTCTGCAGAAAGTCTTGGGCTCCGCGCAGAAGAACTCGTGCCAGGATCACCACCTTTACCACGCGCTCCGCCAAGCTCTAATTCTTCATCTATATGACGGCTCATGATTTCACCAAATCAACTTTTCTCTCTTTTGAGTGACGCAATAGATCTTGATATGAACGGCCCATAGCCTCATAGCCAAGACGCAAACCATCATACTCAATCTTCAGGTCCATTTCGTTAATTCGTTTATCAGTATTCATCATCAAAACAAGGCGATTAAGATTGCGGCCAATAGCGCCTATCTGGCGGTTGGTTTCTCGCAGCTCTTTAATGCCATCATCAAAAAAATCAGGCCCTTGATTCACCGCTTCACGAATAAGACGGCGAATAAGCTTACTGGGTTTTACGCCCATTTCTAAAGCCAGATTTTTCAAGGCTTGGTTTTCATCCATCGTTAAACGGACTCTTTGCGCTTCTGATTTGCGCTCTTTTTCACTGACTTTATTCATCTGCTCTTATGTCACCATTTTTGGTGTTTCAGGGTGCGTCATGCATAATCCGCCTATTTGTACCACAAATAGGCTATCCTGCCAATCTACTATTTAACACTTACCTTAAACGCGTCAAGAATCATCTGACCTATTACACAGCTTCGCGTTTTCCGCATTTTCGCTTAGCTGTTTGCTTTTTTTAGGGCGTGGGTAGTTTTGGAATTGCGCATGCAAAAAGCCCCTAGCCGGAATCTTCTCTGGCTAGGGGCTTTTGTTATTTGTTCTTGTCTCTTACAAATTATGAAACAAGTGGATTTGCTCAAAGCCTAATTCTATTGTGAAGAAATCTCCATTCATGTCCATGTCACGGGCCATCGCTTGATAATCAATATAGTTCTCTATATAAGGCGGTAAATCGTGAGTGTCTTCTGTCAGCTCCCGCGCGTAATCAGCTATAGATGTATATTCGCCAATATAACCCTCTGAAAGAGCCTTTTTGGCATCCTCGATATCATCACCGAAATAAGATGCCACCGCGCCGCCGAGCGCGCCATGCTCTTCTATAAACACAGCTTTCTCATGGGCGCTTTCAACGCCTTCATGCTCGCTAATTCTTAATCCTTCAAAACCAGAATAATCATGAAGAGCGTATTCTTCGGCGCCCTCTTCTGGTGAAGACTTTAACAGAGTGTTTATAATCGCGTAGATCTCATCTACACTTAGAGTTGCGTCTATCCACCCCCCGTGTAATGTTCCATTATTATAGGCGGCCAGGTCTGCTACATAAATTTCAATTGTATCGCTCATGGTCATCTTACCTTTTCTCATCATTTAAGTTTTCTTAAAACGCCTCAAGGGCGCTGTATGAAAACCTGCCTAACGGCGAGCAGCTGGTGAGAAACGACAAGGCCGGCGCTTATCGGAGGGGGATCACCCGAATTGCACAAACGCAGTGCGGAAATTTGGGGAAACCATAAGCAAAGCTCGTGACCAAAGGGAAGTCTTGTCGGCGCAAGGGAGCATCCCTAAAGCTCTTAGCTCTGGCATTAATTCTTCGCTCCGTTTTTCAGCAGGCCAAAAATTGAGTTATGAAGCTTTAATTCACCAGACCGTGCTCGATCCATCATCGCACAGAAATAACCATTAGCATTTTCTATCGGGTTAAAGCTGCGCTGCGTAGAGTGATCGGTTAACAATACGCTCAATGCGGCTCCTGACGTGCCAAGGGTTTCACAGCCCCTGCCCCAGGATGTCTGTGAAATATTCAGCTCATTTTTAAGTCTGAATGCCGCTTCAATGAAATCAGCCCATGTAAGATTTTTATCATCCAAAGGCAGATAATTCCTAAATCGCTCAGATGTAGCTCCTACTGCTTGCTGTAAAGTAATATGCTGAAGCCCTGCACTGCGTAAAACATCAATATCCTCTGTTTCAGCTTCATCAGCCTGTTTATCTTCGAGATTGTGATCGCCGTTACTACCCTCATCTGAAAAGCTTATAACAGAACTGTTACTTTCTAATTTATTAGATATTTTATTTTTAGTGTATTTAGAGTGGACGACAGTTTCACCGTCCCTGCATGACGTTTCTTGTGTACCTGGGTCTGTGTCATTTAACGATAACTCACCTGTTATTACGCTGTGAAGTGCCTTGTGGGTCTTTAAAAGAGCGCTAAGCGCAGGAAGCTTCATATGCGTTCTGATCTTAATAGCGAGATCGTCATATGCTTCGCCCCATTCTACGGATTTTTCATGCTTCATCTCGAAGGCTTCACCTAGTGATGCGCGGATCTGGCTTCGGTAAAAGGAAATTTGACGTTTTGTTTCTAGCCAATTTTTATCGTAGAGCTGTTTTTCGTGTAATTTGCTTTCAAGCTCTTCTTTGATTTTAGATAGAGGCGTTAGATCGACGCCATAAGCGTAAAGAATAGCGCCCGTCTCTGCGCAGCGTGTACCATAGCGTTTATGGTTACCGCTATCATTCCAGGTGAGAGCCCCGACTTCGAATAAAGCTTTTTCAAGGCGTTGTATCTGGCGTTCATCAACACCAAGGTCTAAGGCTGTTTTAGCCAGAGACTGATAGACAATAGGTTGACCGCCCTCTTCCCAATCAATATCACGGGTGAAGTTGATGTAATAATCGAGTAGTTGGATCATTCTTGGGGTGAAGCCAGCTTGCCGCCCTATTCTCTTTACGAGTAATAAAAGGTCATAACGGCCGACTGTTTCATCGATCGTATTAAAGGCAAGCGTCTCTCTTAAACGCTGAGAGCCAATGCGGCCCCCTATTCTGCTCTCGGGTATACTCGTTGATATCTGCTGCATATTTTTTATAGCGACGCCGTATTAAAAAAGCCTGTGAATAAGGATACAAAAAGACTCTGCCGAGTCACTTAAGACTTGCACCTGATTCGTTGCAGCGATATAATGGAGCTATAACAAGTAAGCGGTTTTATATCGCGATTTCAAAAAGCCACGGTTACAGCCGTGGTTTTTTTATGGCTTTCTTAAGAAGGCGAAATGCTCCTCCGTGGAAAGTGGTATTGAATTCGACTCTATGAACAGAATCGGTAAAACAAAGATATCAAAATTACTTACATTACGCAACTGACATTCTTTGACACTCCTTTACACACCACCTGATGGCCTGACAGTACAGGGTTTTATTTGCCATCTTCATTTATTGTTACGGATTTTACGTCACTAGCTATACGCCAGTTACGCCGGAGTGTGCGAAAGTTACATTTATTACGTTAGTGACGTAACTAGCCGTAATAAATGTAAGACCGTTGTAGGGGGTGACACAAGTGACGTTAGGTGGTATATATAGACTTGTCTAATAGAGGAACTTCCGAAAGGTCTATACAAATGCAACTCACAATAACTCAAGCAGCAAAAATGGCCAATGTCAGCCGTGCCACGATATACAATGATATAGAATCAGGGGAGCTTTCCTTTGAATTGGGCGCTAAAAATAAAAAAATGATTAATGTCGCAGAGCTAGAGCGTGTTTATAAGTCGCTCATACCTTTGGAAGAGGAGGGGGCCAGGGGTGTAAAAGAAGGTAACTTACGTAATGACGCCGTAAAACCTTCATCCGGCTCACAGGTAGCCGTTTTACAAGAGCGCTTGCAAGCACAAATAAAAGAGAATGATCATATCAAGGAGCTCTTTGAAAAAGAGAAGGAGGAGCGCTCGCGAGAACGTGAGCATTCACAACATGTAGAAGACATGATTAAAGCACAACTAGACAATCAAGCAGAGAGTATTAAAAACTTCACGAGACTCTTAGAGGATCAAAGGTCAGATAAAGACAAAGGTAGTGAATGGAAATCCGCCATCCAAGGCTTAGAAGGCCGGATAGCAAACCAGGAAGACGAGCACAAAAAAGAGCGCGATAAAATTCTTAGACAAGCTCAGGCATTAAAAAAAGCACTGGATGCGGAGAAGAATAAAAGCTTTTTCCAAAAATTGTTCGGCTAGGGCAGGGGGCGGTAGTGTCGCAAAGATTAATTTAAGTCACAACACACGCCAAATAACCAAAATTTAGATCGTCGCCAAGCGATAAAACTGCTCCGCTGGCGTTTAGTTCTGGTCTATATGTTTAGTGAATTTCAGTTGTTTCTTCTTAATCATATTCATCAGTTCAACACCCGCTAGCGTCCTCGATGCGGTATGCATTTTCTTGAAGCACCCCATGGGATTAGTAATGCGCTTAATGTGGCGATGATCCTGTTCAACGACATTGTTGAGATACTTAACCTGTCGAATAAGGAAAGACCTTTTGCCTGTAAGCCATCCAGGCTTATTAAAAGAGTCCAGAGCGGCTTTATTAGAGCCGCTTTTATCGATATTAATACGAAGGGGCCTACGGTTAGAGAGGAAGGCTTTGCGGAAGAAAGCTTTCGCTGCGGCCTTATCGCGTCTCTTTGACATGGAGTAGGAACCCCAAAGTAACAAAATTTTTGAGGGAAAGTGGCTCTTTGTTCGTATTAGGAGTAAGGTAATTAGACGGAGTAAAAAAATGCTGTTGAAATATATAGATAAACTACTAGAGCGCTCCTTCCAGAAGGAGCCAGATTACCAGCGCCTTGATGGGCTGGAATCCGATGTGTGGGCGCAAATCCAGCAGAGTAAAGCGGCCGCGCCGCGTGCCCACGTTTGGGCATTTCCAGCATGGGGCGGCGCGCATTTACGCTACGCCTCTTTGGCTCTGGCGCTTGTCGCGGGGCTTATGGCCTCCCAATTATCGACGGTCAAGGCGCCTTCTGATACACTGGGTCTTGAGGTGTTTTCAATGAATGCCCCTTATATGATTTCATCAACATTATCTAACCCCGATTGGGCACCTTCATGAAGCAATTCTGGCAGATTTTTTTCTTTATAATGATTGTCGCATGCGCAGCTATTGGCGGCGTACTGCTCGGGCAGAATTTTTTAGGTAAAAGTAGCAGTGTTCATCATCATGCCGGGGGTGATATGCACGCGCTTTTTCACCATGATCTAAATTTAACTGCTCAGCAGGATAAACAACTAACTCTTATTGAAAAAGACTTCCGCCGTCAGACGGCTATGCTAGGAGAGCAGATGAAACTGGCCAATATGGAGCTTGCCGAAGCGATTAAAGACGGCGGGTATTCTTCGTCTCAAGTACAGGTGGAGGTAGATAAAATCCATGGCACTATGGGGGCGTTGCAAAAATTGACTTTGCAGCATCTTGCGGATATGCGCTCTGTCCTCAGCGATGATCAAAATAAAACGCTTGAGGAGAAAGTCGTTGAGCAGCTTTACCGGAACGCTGGACAATAAACCGATCTCCGAATTTACTGACGGGGAATTAATGCTGGCCTTGCAAAATGGTCAGGATATTGCGCTTGGTGAGTTAATGAAACGCCACAAGCGCCCGCTTTTCTTTTTTGTAACTCGTTATACCCGCGATGAAGATACGTCCTATGACATCATTCAGGAGGCATTCTTTCGTGTCTATAATCGCGCCGAAACCTATAATCCCTCATATAGGTTTAAAACGTGGCTTTATCAGATTGCGCTCAATCTTTGCCGTGATTATGCGCGCAAGAAAAAGCTGCTCTCTGTTATATCGTTGGATGGTCAAGGCCTTTTTGGAGCAGATGATCAAGACAAAGCCTCACTCCATGATGTTCTGGCGAGTGATGAGAATATCGAAAGCCTAACCGAGCATCGTCAAACTCTAAAATTTCTTGAAAAGCAGATTGATAAATTGCCAGATAAGCTAAAAACCGCGCTTATTCTCTTCGCCTTAGAAGGTCACTCGCAGGAGGAATGTGCGCGCATTCTGGGTGTTACACCTAAGACAATTGAAACACGGGTCTATCGGGCGCGCAAAATATTGACACAGAAACTAGCACAAAATTTGTAGTCTCATCTTCATAGGGCTTCCTTAACAAGGAGAATTTGTGTCCTTATGTGTAAACAGGCCTAAAATAATTTGAGGGATTGAGCTATACTCTTCGTAGTAACACTAATGATCGCATTTCGGAGAAAACCATGAGCCTCAAGAGACTATTAACTATCAGCACAGCCCTTATCCTCTTTACATCCATATCTGCAAATGCCACTTCATTTGAGGGTTATGTGCAGCGTTTAAGCGAGCACCCACAAGTGGGCAGTATTCTGGCTGAAAGTGAAGCATCAAAGGCGCAAGCGCAAGGGGCATTGGGCTTGCCTGATCCGATGTTTATGCTCGGCGTTGATAATGTGCCAATATCCGATCCGGCCTTTGACCGTTTCTTGCCGACATCCAAGGTGATCGGCTTTTCTCAAGCCATTCCCAATCCGGCGCTGCGTGGCGCTCGATCGGAAAAGCTAGAACAAATGTCAGAAAAACAAAAATTGAGGGCTGATTATACACAGGCGCGGCTGCGCTTTATGTTGATTTCAAAACTGGCGGAATATGAAAGCGTTAAGACGCAGCAAAAGCTGATCAAAACTCAACTTGGTCATTATCGCGCGCTTGAAGAGACCTTCAAAGGACAGATTGAATCTGGGCGCTCTGTCTATCAGCGCTTCTCAGAGGTTGATGTTGAACGCGCCGAGGCCGAGCGTAAGCTCAATGATCTCGAGGCGCAGCATACCACCATTGAGGCGGAATTTATCAGGTTGATTGGTGAAGTACCGAGGATTGCTATGCCGGAACAGGCTGATACCAAGTGGGATAAAAATCCAAATGCGCTCTATGCGGTGCTGATTGCAGCTGAAGATATTGATATTGCCAAAAAGGATGTCGGGATTGCAGATGCGGCTTTTTTACCTAATTTCGGCGTGAACGCTGTTTATAAGCAGCGCGAGGACGGTGAAAACAGCACGTTTGACGGAGGCGACTGGTTTTCTGTACAGGCGCAAGTGAGTATTCCGCTCTGGGCCTCCAACAATCAAAAGCCAAAATTGAAAGCAGCAAAAGATAGGCAGCGTAGCGCGATTTTTGCTTATGATGATGCCAGCCGAATCTGGATCAAACAAATGGCCGCCATTGAGAGCGTCCGTGATGCTGCAGGCAAAAACGTCAATGTGTTAAAAGATAAAGACTGGGCAATGAAGAGCAAGATTGATGCCGTGCAGCGCAATTATGAGGCGGGTACGGAAGATCTGGACCGAGTATTGCTCGCCAAGATTGACCGCCTGAATATTCAGGCGCAACTGGCGCAGGTGAAAGCTGCACACGCCTTTAAAACGGCTGAATTTAATTCCAATATCATTGGCGCTCTTAAGGAGACAGAAGAATGAGAAAAATAATCCCAACGTTATTTTTATTAATAGCGTTCTTTTCCATGCCTGTTTTGGCAGAGGGGCAAAAATATACTTGTCCGATGCACCCGCATTATATTGCTGATCGCCCGGGCAGCTGCCCGATTTGCGGTATGGATCTGGTGGCACTTGAGGCTGAAGATGAAAGCGCAGCTGAAGATGTGGCAAATGACAGTGTTTCCGATTCTGCCTCTGCGTCTGGCGAGAAAAAGGTTTTATACTGGCAGGCACCGATGAATCCGAATTACAGAAGTGATAAGCCGGGGAAATCCCCTATGGGGATGGATCTGGTGCCGGTCTATGGCGAGGCTCGTGAAAACACAAAGAAAGATTACACCGCGCGCACAGTTGTCACCATTGCACCTGAAACCATCCAAAATACAGGTGTGCGCACAGAAAAAGCGCAAATGGCGAGTTTTGGCACAGCGGTTCGCAGTTACGGCGATGTGACGGAAAATGTACGCTTGCAAACCGATATTGCAGGCCGCGTATCCGGTTGGGTAAAGGATTTGAGATTTAAAGCTGAGGGGGATGAGGTCAAGAAAGGTGAATTGCTGTTTACACTGGATAGCCCGGAGTTAATCTCGGCGCAGCAAGATTATATTAGCGCCTTGAAAACGGGCGTTACAGGCCGGATTAATGCGGGGGAGCGTCGTCTGAGCTCGCTGGGTATACAAAATTCTGCCATCACGACAATCCGCAAGAACCGCAAAGCTGAAACCTATATGCCATTTTATGCTGAAAGCGATGGTGTAATCAGCATGATCAGCATCCGAGAGGGCACCTATGTCAAGCCCGGCATGATGGTCATGCAGATACAGGACTATTCATCCGTCTGGGTCGAAGTCAGCATTGCCGAGCAGGATATCCCCTATATTGATGACACAACAAAGGTTACTGTATCTTTTCCCAATTTAGGCATTCAGGAAAAACCGGCGAAGATTGATTATATTTATCCGACCATTGATCGTGCAACCCGCACGGGACGCGTTCGCTTGGTCTTGGATAGCCCTGATAATGTCTTAAAACCAGGGGCCTATGCCGATGTCGAATTTCAAACTGGTGTGGAGCGCCGCTTGTCAATCCCGAGCGATGCTATACTGAAAAGCAAGGACGGAGATTTTGTCGTCGTTGCTTTGAACGCAGGTCGCTTCCAGCCACGAAGAATTCTCGCTGGTTTGCGTTATCGCGGACGCACGGAAGTGTTGAAAGGGCTGGCTGAGAATGACAATGTTGTAGTCAGCGGCCAGTTCCTGATTGATTCTGAAAGTTCTTTGCGTGAATCCTTCCGCAAAATGCAGCGTATGCAGACATCTTTGAATACGCTTGAAGTCGGCGACGACCAGATGGCGATGATTGATCACCTAGCTGACGCGGCGCTGTATATCCATGAAGAGCTGATAGCTGAACGCACACCTAACCCCAAAATGATTATGCCAGCCATAACAATTGGCGATCATCTGATGCCGGTTTTTCGGGGTACAAAACTACAATTCGTTTTAGAAGATGCAGAAGATGCATTAATGAAGGCAAAAGACAGCTTAACCGATGTGGAATGGCGAGAAAGCCTTAATGAGTTGGTCACAGCGTTAAAGCCTTGGCTGCTTGAAGGGCGCCCTCAGCACTACAAGGATAAAGGCTTAAAACTCTATATGGCGCATGGTCTTGATACATATTGGTTGCAACTTGGTGAAGATGTACAAAACCCCTACGGCGAAGGCCACCCGATGAAAATAGACTGGCTGAGCGAAAATAAAATACAAATGCCAGATACGGCTCAAATACCACAAGAGCCTATAGCCGGAGGCGCACATGGAGGACATTAATCAAGCTAAGGGGCCTGATCCTAAAAAGGACGATCACCTTTCGCACGATCCGACAAAGTCTTTCATTGCCAAAGTCATAGACTGGTCAGTGCATAACCAGTTACTGGTTGGCATGATGATGATTGCGCTAATGGTTTCAGGTGTTATGGCTGTGCAGAAAACACCACTAGATGCTATCCCCGATATGTCGGATACGCAGGTGATTATCCGTACTGATTTTGCTGGGCAGTCGCCACAAATCGTTGAAGATCTTGTGACCTATCCATTGTCCAGTACCATGCTTGGCCTGCCGAAAACCAAGGATGTTCGCGGGTTTTCTATGTTTGGAAGTTCTTTCGTTTATATCATTTTTGAAGATGACGTCGATCAGTATTGGGCGCGTAGCCGCGTCATTGAAGCATTATCTAAAATTCAGGGCGATTTGCCCGATGCGGCCAAGCCGCAAATTGGCCCCGATGCCACGGGCGTTGGCTGGGTCTATCAATATGCGCTGATCGATAAAAGCGGCAATTATGATCTGGCGCAGCTACGCAGTTTGCAAGATTGGTTCCTGCGTTTTGAACTGGCCACAGTGCCGGGCGTATCGGAAGTGGCCTCGGTCGGCGGCTTTGTTAAAGAATATCAGGTGTTGATCGACCCTAACCGTCTACGCGCTTTTAACGTGCCGCTGAAACGGCTGATAGAAGCGGTTAAAAACGCGAGTATGGAGGCCGGGGGCCGAGTCATTGAGCAGGGCGAGATGGAAATGATGATCCGCTCCAAGGGCTATGTTACGGATGTCAAGGAGCTCAGAGACGTTGTGGTCTATGCTCAGGACGGTGCGCCTGTACGCTTACAGGATGTAGCACGCGTCATTGAAGGACCAGAGCTGCGGCGCGGCGTAACCGAGCTTGATGGCGAAGGTGAAGTCGTGGCCGGCGTTGTGGTCATGCGTGCCGGAGAAAATGCTTTGCATGTTATTGAGGGCGTAAAGGAAAAGATTAAGGAATTACAGCACGGCTTGCCCGAGGGGGTTGAGATTGTCACAGTTTACGATCGTGCGCCGCTGATTGAAGGCGCCGTTGAATATCTGGTGGAAAAACTGATTGAAGAAGCCATTGTCGTGGCGCTGATCTCGTTTATCTTTTTGCTTCATGTCCGCTCGGCTTTTGTGGCGATTGTAACTTTACCGCTCGGCGTTCTGGCAGCTTTCATTGTGATGTCCGCGCAGGGGATTACTGCGAATATCATGTCACTGGGCGGGATCGCGATTGCGGTGGGCGCGATGGTGGATGCTTCGATTGTTATGGTTGAAAATGCGCATCGAAAACTCTCTGAGCTCCCTGAAGATGCTTCGCGGCAGGATAAAAACGCAGCGATTTTACTGGCGACTAAGGAAGTCGGGCCCGGATTATTTTTCTCACTGCTGATTATCACTGTGTCTTTCTTGCCAGTTTTTGCTTTAACGGGGCAGTCTTATCGCCTGTTTGCACCACTGGCCTTTACCAAGACCTATGCGATGGCTTTCGCTTCCATCCTCTCTGTGACGGTGGTGCCTGTGCTGATGCTTTGGTTGATACGTGGTAAAATCCGTAAGGAAGAAGAAAATCCGATTAATCGCTGGTTTATTCACCTTTATGAGCCGATTTTAAAGCTGGCTTTAAGACGTAAATGGCTGACCATTTTGATCTCTGTGGGCTTGCTTGGCTCGATGGTGGTGCCGATAGTGAAAACCGGTTCTGAATTTATGCCTGCGCTTTATGAAGGCCAACTACTCTATATGCCCACGACATTGCCCGGCGTTTCGATTACTAAGGCAAAGGAGATTTTACAACAAACCAATCGCTTGATTAAAACGGTTCCTGAAATCCATCATGTCTTCGGCAAGGTCGGCCGTGCCGACAGCGCGACAGACTCCGCGCCGATTTCTATGATTGAAACATGGATCCAGCTGAAGCCGCGCGAAGAATGGCGTAAGGGACTAGATGTCGAGGGGCTAATCAAGGAGCTGAATAATCGCGTTAAACTTCCCGGCCTTGTTAATTCATGGGGGTATCCGATTAAAATCCGTATGGATATGATTTCTACTGGTATTCGTACGCCGATAGGAATCAAGATTGCCGGCGATGATCTTGATGTCATCGGACGGGTGGCACTGGATATTGAAGCCGCTGTGAAGGATGTCGCTGGTACGCGTTCGGCCTTTGCTGACCGAGTGACGGGTGGGAAATATTTGGAAATCACACCGGACCGCGAAGAATTGGCTCGTCGTAATATTGATCTGGGCGTATTTCAGAAGATTATCCAGACGGCGCTTGGCGGCATGAAAATGGCAGAATCCATTCAGGGGCGTGAGCGGTATAATATCATGTTGCGTTACGACCGCCCATTCCGAGAAGACCCAGAAGATCTGTCTGATATTCTGATTCCTACGCCACAAGGCCAACATATTCCGCTGGGTGAACTGGCTAAAATAGAATTTGTCGAAGGGCCGCCGATGATCAAGTCGGAAAATGCTCGGCTGACGGGCTGGGTGTTTGTTGATATTGAAGGTCGAGATATAGGCTCCTATGTTGAAGACGCACAAAAAATTGTAGCAGAGAAAGTTGATCTACCGCCTGGCTATGCACTGATCTGGTCGGGGCAATTTGAACAGATGTTAGAAGCTGCCGCGCGTATGAAAATTGCTGTGCCTGCCGCTATCTTTATTATCTTCACCTTATTAATGATCCATTTTGGACGGCTTGACAGAACGTTGATTATTATGCTGTCGCTGCCCTTTGGTTTGATCGGCGGTGTTTGGGCACTGTATCTGGCTGGGTATAATTTCTCTGTTGCTGTTGGTGTGGGTTTCATCGCACTAGCAGGAATTGCTGTGGAAACCGCTGTGGTTATGCTGCTTTATATCGATCAGCAAGTGCGTTTACACCCACCGCAATCAAAACAGGAATTGCTCGAAGATGTGATCCACGGCGCAGTTTTGCGGGTACGACCTAAGCTAATGACTGTATCCGTAATCCTTGCCGGGCTCGCCCCGATCTTTATTACAGAAGGCCTCGGCTCTGATGTGATGCGCCGTATTGCCCTGCCGATGATTGGGGGCATGCTCAGTACCACGGTTCTGACTCTGATCGTGATACCGGTTGTCTATTACATTTGGGAAGGGCGGCGATTTAAAGATGTTGAGAGTGTTCAGGGTGATGAGAAGGAGGCTCTAAGTGATGAAACATGATCACTCCGCGCCCACGCAATATAAAGAAAACAGCCTGAGCTTGGTCGGCGCTGTGTCGATGGGCACAGCCGTGATTATCGGGGCGGGTATCTTTGCGTTGACTGGGCAGATTGCTGAGCTCGGCGGACAATGGTTCCCTCTGGCTTTCTTGGTGGCCGCTGTGGTCACGGCTTTTAGTGCTTACTCCTATGTAAAAATGTCTAATGCGTATCCATCTGCGGGTGGCATTGCAATGTTTTTGCAAAAAGCCTACGGCAAGGGGACAATCACAGCAGCCGGAGCGCTGCTCATGTATTTTTCAATGGTGATCAATGAAAGTTTGGTGGCACGTACCTTTGGCTCCTATACCATGCAACTCTTTGATGTTGGTAAAGATAGCTGGCTTATTCCAGCCCTAGGCGTAGGACTTTTGCTATTCGCTTTTGCCGTCAATATTTCTAGCAACCGCATGATTGGGACGTTCTCGCTTGTTATGTCTGTGCTGAAAATCGGCGGGATTGCTGTTTTTGGTCTTTTCGGGCTATGGCTTTCTGGTTTCTCTATGGAGAGTTTTACCGTTGCCCCTGCGCAGCCAACTGGTGGCGGTGGATTTTTGGCGGCGGTGGCCCTAGCAATTTTATCCTATAAAGGTTTTACGACTATCACGAATAGCGGCTCTGAGATTGTTGATCCACACCGCAATGTCGGGCGGGCGATTATTATCTCCATTGCCATCTGCGTCGTTGTTTATTTTCTGGTCGCACTGGCGGTTGCGGGAAATTTGTCATTACCTGAAATTATTGCCGCGAAAAACTTTGCGCTGGCTGAAGCGGCGCGTCCAGCCCTTGGGGATTTTGGTTTGTGGTTTACCGTTGTGCTGGCGATCATTGCTACAGTATCTGGCGTGATTGCCAGTGTGTTCGCCGCCTCACGCATGGCGGCGATGATCACCGATATGAAGCTGGTGCCACACAGCCATTTCGGGATGCCCGGCAATATCCAAAAACATATGCTGGTTTATACGATTGTACTGGCGATAGTCCTGACCGTTTTTTTTGATCTCAGCCGTATTGCCTCGTTGGGCGCAATATTTTACCTCATCATGGATATAGCTGTGCATTGGGGTGTGCTGCGATATCTGCGCGAGGACGTGAAAGCCAATGCGCTTGTTCTTATCACTGCGCTTGTGATGGACGTTGTGGTGTTGGCCGCTTTCCTAATAATTAAAGCACAGACAGATATGCTGGTTATCTACGTGGCGCTGGCTGGAGTAATTCTTATTTTTGGTGCAGAAAAGCTTTTTTTACGTGCGCGTTCTCCTTCTGATGACGGGGTGAGTTAAACATGAGAAGCGCAATTTATACCCTTGCGGTGTTGCTATTCTCGATTGTGGAGAACCCAGATGGCCAATAGACGTAAACGCCGTGCGCAGCGGAAACGAACAATCATTCAGTCTCGCACTTCATGGTGGGAAGATAACTCATGGTTTTTAATTATTGGCAGTGGCATCTTGCTTATTGTGGCTGTGATCGCGTGGAAAGAAACGCGTATTCCTTTAGGCAACCTTAGCTATGACCCAGCCTTCATGGAACAAAGCCGCCCGTTTGAAATTGCTTATGGCGATAAAGAGGCGCCAGTGACCATCATCGAATACGCATCTCTGACCTGCGGCAGTTGCAAACATTTTTATGAAGATGTTGCGAAACAGGTTGATTCATCATATATACGCAACGGCCAAGTTCGTTTGTTGTTTCGGCATTATCCGCTCAACGCCCCTGCGCTGGACGGGGCGTTGTTGTTGAGCTGTCTTTCTCCAGAAAAGGCGAAGCTTGTTATTGATACATTGTTTATCAATCAAAATATGTGGGCGCAAGCAGATAATCCAGCACGTCATCTCAAAAGTTATTTTATTGCAGCAGGAATGGATGGAACAGCTATCGAGCGCTGTCTTAATGACACACACACAAAAGACGCTTTGGCTGCTGAACAGAAAATAGCTCATGAAGCCTTAGGCATTAAATCTACGCCAGCGGTGTATATCAATGGTAGGCTTTACACTGGTCAGAAACACTTTAAAGCTTTGAGCCGCGTGCTTGATTTTTTACTCATAAAATCTGAGGGGTGAGACAGCCTGGTTCGTAAAACTCTTAATACGTAGTTCTTGTTCATTCAACATAAAAGGAGTTCTAAAATGATCAGACGCACTCTACACACAGCAGTTCTTGCAATCGGTACGCTAGCTCTTACTAATGCCGCTTATGCTGGCGAAAAGTCACAAACAGTTCCGGGGAATAACATGGAGGGGGTGAGGGAATACGTTATGCAAAGCGAAAAAACGCAGCATAAAAAACCTCACGAAACCAAGTCCACCGAAAAGAGAACTGATAAAGCGGCGCATCAAAACAATTCCTATTATAACCAATAGAAGTATATAGCGTCGTCAAATTTAACGGAACACAGTAATGACTATTACTGTGTTCCGTTTTTGTATGAGATCTTTATAACTAAGCGGCGATAGATCACGCCCACCTTTGAATATTGCGCATATAACATTTCTTAAAAGATTCTGAGGGCTTGCATGCTCTAGTTCGTAACAGTCTTAGAAAGTTATCTTTTGTTTATTTTTGTAAGGAGTATTACACATGAATTCTATAAAAAAAGCGTTGTTTTTAGCTATAGTTTTGGCTGCGGGCTTGACGTCCTCACCACAAGCGTTTGCTGAAGGCGACATGCATAAAGGCCATCATCAAGAGGCGGCAAGCCATGACCATCATGGTGAATCTGCAGCAGAGCATAAGGCGACGATGGGTAAAGGCATTATTCACAGCGTTGACCTAGAAAACAGAAAAATCAATATTTCACATCAGCCGATTCCAGCTTTGAAATGGCCCGAAATGACCATGGATATAGATGTAGCCGAAGGCGTTGATTTGACGGCACTAGCCCCTGATCAGGCTATAGATTTTCATATTAAGTTGGGTGAAGATAAAGTTTATCGCATCACAAAAGTTATGGAGCCAAAAGAAGGCCACCATGAAGTTAAACAATGTAAAGCTGGTATGGACTGCCCGATGCATAAAGATATGAAACATGATGGTGAGCACGAAGCTGGCCACGGCAATCACCATTAAAAGAGGTTTAAGATTATGATGAGTATAGAAATAATACCAAACTGGCACCCTATCTTTGTGCATTTTTCGGTGGCTCTGCTGAGTATCTCGGCGCTGCTGTATCTGGCTGGACTGGTTTTAAAAAAACCTCATCTTTTGAGTGTTGGGCGCTGGAACCTTTGGATAGGCGCGGGCTCTACAATCATCACAGTATTGGCCGGTTTTGATGCGTATAATTCAATCCCGCATGATGGACCGTTACATGCGGCGATGACTGACCATAAAAATTGGGCGCTGGCGACGGCTTCCATATTTGGTCTTTTGGCGCTTTGGGCACTTCTTAAACATCGCGGCGCGAATGCTGTTGGCGCTGGCTTTGTTGCGTTGATTCTTGTGGCGTCGGGATCATTAGCGGTGACTGGATATAAAGGGGGAGAAGTTGTTTATCGCCATGGCGGCGGAGTTATGCGTCTTCCTGAAGTTTCCGGCGATGGTGGCCATGGAAGCCATTCACATGGCGGAGCCGACACAGCTAGTCATCACGGCGCGGCAGAGCCAGAACCTCATGGAGATCATGGTGGTCATGACGCAGCAATGGAAAGTCCTGCCGAAGAGGTGATGCAAGATAGTGACCATGGCCAAGGTGCTCATGCGCATTAATTTTTAAGCAATACTCAATTAAGGAAACACTGTAATGAAAAAAGCATTATTTACAATCGCTCTTCTCACTTTTGTGGGCACAGCCGTAACGGCATGCTCAAACAAAGGCTATGTTCCCTCCGGCGGCCAGCAAAGCAGCGGAGGACATGGCGGTAGCGGTCATAGTCATTAATAATTATCCTCCCTTTTCTGCACAAAGAAAAGGCAACTTAAGCGCGAAGTTTGTATCAGAGTTTACGAAAAAATAAAATAGAGACCGATTATAATTTTGTGCTTGACCTTGGGGGATACTCCAACCTGTATGGTTAACTTAAGTTAGTCAAAACTAGGATAAAATGATGAGTGATTTAACAATAGGACTATTAGCAAAGGAAAGTGGCGTGCGCATAGACACGATCCGCTATTATGAGCAGCTGGGCCTTGTCAAACCGGATAGTCGTTCCGAGGCCGGATATCGGCTTTATGGACCGGAAAGTATTACCCTTGTTAAGTTTATTCGCAGAGCAAAAGATCTTGGGTTCAAATTAGCGGAAATTAAAACGCTCCTGACCCTTGAGGCCTCTCAGACAGCAACATGTAAGGATATACTGGAGCGCACAGATCAAAAGTTGGCCGAGGCCAAAGAGAGTATAAAACAGCTAAAAAATATTCATGATGCCCTAGAAAAACTCTCTGGGGCGTGTCCAGGCGGAGATATGCCGCTTAATGAATGTCCTATTCTCGATTATTTATATCCAAAATAAGCGAAATGTTTGAAATCTAAACCTGCATTGGTAAAAGCGTAGAAGCAGCCACCGAAAGAACAACATACTCAGGTATAGCAACGGATTAAAAATAACGCGTAAGCTTATTTTTAAATGAAAAGGAAAAAACTATGGATCATGAACATTATCATAGACCGGAAAACAAACAGCCATGGTGGAAAACGTCTTTCGGCATCGCCTGCATTTTCTTTTTTGCTGTGGCCGGCTATTTCCTGATTACAGAACATGCTGCGCATATTGGTAGTAACTGGATTTATCTCATTTTGCTGGCTTGTCCGTTGATGCATATCTTTATGCATGGGGGACATGGCGGCCACGGCCACAATCATTCTGATGATGAAGAGAAGAAATAGACAATGGAACATGGCATGGACTCTTATGGCCTTTGGTCACTGGTAATATTAAACTCGGCGATCTTTATTATTTTTGCATTTAGTTTTGCTAAGCCGCAGAGCAAATCTGATTGGCGCAGCTTTGGCGCATTTTCAGCCTTTCTGGTGGCGCTGTTTACCGAGATGTATGGCTTCCCACTGACCATTTATTTGCTCTCTGGCTGGCTGCAAACCAGCTATCCGGATATCAACTGGCTGGCCCATGATTCTGGGCACCTTCTGGAGATGACGCTAGGCTGGGAAGGCAATCCGCATATGGGGCCGTTCCATATGTTGAGCTTTGTATTCATCGGCGGCGGTTTCTGGATTCTATCAGCGGCATGGAATGTGCTCTACCAAGCGCAGCGTGAAGGGAAGATGGCGGTGACGGGCCTATATGAAAAAGTCCGGCACCCACAATATATCGGCTTTATATCGATTATGTTTGGATTCTTGCTACAATGGCCAACGATCCCGACTTTGGTGCTTTTCCCTATTCTAACCTATATGTATGTGAGGCTAGCAAAAAGAGAGGAAAAGGATTCCAAGGAGCGGTTTGGCAAGGCATGGGATGATTATGCCGCCCATGTCCCCGCGTTTATTCCCAAGTTTTCATCTTCAACGAACCATAAAGGATAAAAATCATGACACACGATCATAAACAGGACAGTTGTTGCGGCGGTGATAAACACCATGACCATGAAAAAAGCAAACCGGAAACAGAAAAAGACGGTTGCTGTGGTGGCCAGAAAGATAAGAAGACAGAAACAGACGCAACAGAAAAAGCTAAAACACAAGATGGCGGCTGTTGCGGCGGCGGCCATAAATAGGATGGAGAAAAGACATGACCTCACATAACCACGGTGCAGCAAAGGCTGTAGATCATTCGGGTTGTTCACATCACGGCGATCACAAACCAAGTGGAGAAGCTGTAATAGGCGGCAAATACGATAAAGTGCCGGAAGGATTTAGTGGCACAGTCTATATCTGTCCCATGCATCCAGAAGTGCGCAATCCGGGGCCAGGGTCATGTCCCATCTGTGGTATGGGCCTTGAAGCCGAGACAGCATCAATGGGCGAGGATGATGGGCCTAATCCGGAGCTAGTGGATTTTACCCGCCGCTTTTGGGTTGCAGCGATATTGACAATACCACTTCTTATCTTGTCCATGTCGCCATTTGTTGGGTTCACGGCAATTAGGGCGTTTTTCGGCGAGTCTACGACGCTTTGGATTGAATTTGCTTTAGGAACGCCCGTTATTCTTTGGTCGGGCTGGCCGTTTTTTGTGCGCGGCGTTCAGTCTTTTCGCAGTATGAATTTGAATATGTTTAGTTTGATCGCTATCGGTACGGGCGCGGCTTATATCTTTAGTATCGTTGCGGTGTTGATGCCGGATATTTTCCCTGATGGCTTCCGTGATGCTGATGGCCATGTCGGGGTTTATTTTGAAGCGGCGGCCGTCATTGTAACGCTTGTATTGCTAGGTCAGATTATGGAGTTGCGTGCCCGAGAGCGCACGGGATCAGCCATTAAGGCACTGCTCGATATGGCGGCGAAGACTGCCCGCATTATCCGCGAAGACGGCACGGAAGACGAAATCCCGCTTGAGGATGTTCAGGTCGGAGATAAGTTGCGCGTCCGTCCGGGCGATAAAGTGCCGGTGGATGGCAAAGTGCTTGAAGGGCGCTCTTCAGTTGATGAATCGATGATATCCGGTGAGCCAGTACCCGTTGAAAAGGTTGCAGGAGACCCTGTAACCGGGGCGACAATTAATGGCACGGGCAGCTTGATCATAGAGGCGACGCGTGTAAGGGCTGATACGACGCTTTCACAGATTGTCGAGATGGTGGCCAACGCACAAAGATCGCGGGCACCGATTCAGAAATATGCTGATATGGTCGCAGGATATTTTGTGCCCGTGGTCATCCTTGTCGCCATTCTGGCCTTTATTGGCTGGGCTGTCTGGGGGCCTGCCCCAGCACTGTCATACGGTCTTGTCGCGGCAGTGGCAGTATTGATTATTGCTTGCCCTTGTGCGCTTGGTCTTGCAACGCCTATGTCGATCATGACGGCGACGGGACGTGGTGCACAGGCTGGCGTTCTGATCAAAAATGCTGAAGCGTTGGAGCGTTTCGAAAAAGTAAATGTTCTGATTGTTGATAAAACCGGTACGTTGACCGAGGGTAAACCTAAACTGATAGCAGTGCTGCCTGAGGATGGTCATGACGAGACTGAGGTATTGAGGCTTGCCGCTTCGCTTGAACGTGGCTCTGAGCATCCACTCGCTGAGGCTATTGTCCGCGGCGCTGAGGAACGCGGTGTGGAAATGGTCAATACACAGGATTTTGAAGCTGTAACAGGCAAGGGAGTTAAAGGTGTAGTCGATGGCCATGCTGTGGCGCTCGGCAATGCTGCGCTGATTTCTGATATGGGACTGGATAGCGGTCCACTGATTGAAACGGCCAATGCACGGCGGGATGAAGGTGAAACCGTGATGTTTGTCGTGCTTGACGGCGCTATTGCCGGACTGGTCAGCGTCGCTGATCCAGTTAAGGAAACGACGCCAGCCGCCTTAAAAGAACTGCACAAACTGGGTTTCCGGATTATCATGGCGACTGGCGATAATGAACGCACGGCAAAGGCCGTAGCGGCGCGTCTGGGCATTGATGAAATTCGTGCCGATGTCCTGCCTGAGGATAAAGCGCGGATTATCAAGGAGCTTCAGGATCAGGGCTTTAAAGTGGCTATGGCCGGTGACGGAGTGAATGATGCGCCTGCATTAGCGCAGGCTGATGTCGGCATTGCAATGGGCACAGGCGCCGATGTGGCGATTGAAAGCGCAGGCTTTACCCTGATCAAAGGTAATCTGGATGGTATTGTTCGCGCTCGTCGTCTCGTGCGTGCGACCATGCGCAATATTCGCCAGAACTTGTTCTTTGCGCTGGTTTACAATGCTGCGGGTGTGCCTGTGGCTGCTGGAGTTTTATTTCCAGCCTTCGGCATATTAATCAGCCCGATGTTCGCGGCTTTTGCTATGAGCGCCTCATCATTTTCGGTTGTTATGAACGCACTGCGCTTGCGGCGTGTGAAGATTTAAGGAGCGAAGCTGAAGAAGAAAATGGAGGTTATACGCAGAGCTTCCCATGGGCATTAGAAGCTGGGTCTTCGCGTATACTCAACCCGCGATCATCAAAACTTAAGGAGAACGACAATGAGAAAAATTATACTAACCCTGATACTCGCCGTTATCGCCGTCCCAGCTATGGCGCAAGACCATGAAGGCTGGCTAAAACCGGTCAAGGCACAATTCGTCTGTATGGTGAATAATCAGAGTCATGGCACGCCGCAAATTGCCGTTGAAGTCGAAGGTAAAACCTATTATGGCTGCTGCCCGATGTGTAAAGCCAAACTGGAAAAATCGTCAGCCATTCGTACGGCTATTGATCCGGTAAGTGGTAACCATGTGGATAAGGCCGAAGCGGTAATGGGAACAGGGCCGGACAGAACGGTTTATTACTTTGAAAGCGAAGAAAACCTTCACAGCTACGCGAGCAGTTCTGTAGGGGGTATGAAGAGCATGATGAGGGAAGAAGGTGTCCACCCATGAATAACTAACAAAGACAGCAAGGCATTTCGCGTAAAACTTCCACAATCAACCTGACAAAGGAGATGCGCCATGGCACAGGCCGATAAGAATAAGAAACAAGCAAAAATTAACATCAAGCAAGATAATAGATCATCTGTTTCTTTTAATAATAAGGAAGCAGATAAGAGGGATAATCAGGAACTTTCACCATTTGGCGCATGGAAAAACTTAGCCGCATACCAGGTTGATGTGTGGCAGCGCTCCGTATTATTCCTCGATACGCTGCGTCAACGTGCCGATAATATGATCGAACACGAAAAAGCCGGTATGCCGCCGCTTTTGGATTTTAAATATGAAATGGCTTTGGACGCACGGGCATTTAAAAGGCCTGCCAATTACGCCCTTTTGAAAATCACAGAAATAGGCGATGACTGCCTTGAGGAATGCCTCGATCCCGACAAGGCACCGGTCATTATTATTGACCCCCGCGCCGGGCATGGCCCAGGCATTGGCGGCTTTAAACGGGACTCGGAAGTTGGCATTGCCTTGCATGAAGGCCACCCAGTTTATTTTGTAGTCTTCTATCCTGACCCTGTGCCTAATCAGACGATGGGCGATGTGCTGGCGGCTCTACGTCATTTTGTTGAAGATGTTTCTAGCTGGCACGATGGTAAGCCGCCCGTTTTGTACGGCAATTGTCAGGCTGGATGGATGCTGGCCTTACTTTCTGCCGATTGTTCGGGCATGGTCGGCCCCGCCGTGATGAACGGCTCGCCTTTATCTTACTGGGCGAGCGGAGAAGAAAGCAACCCGATGCAGGTGCGCGGCGGTCTATCGGGTGGTGTCTGGCTGACGCGGCTCATGAGCGATATGAGCAACGGCACTTTAGATGGTGCATGGCTGGTGCGTAATTTTGAACAGCTTAATCCTTCCAAGGCGATCTGGGATAAATATTACAATTTATTTTCCAATATCGATAAAGAGAGCGAACGGTTTTTATCATTCGAGCGCTGGTGGAACGGATTTTATTCGTTCAGCGAAGAAGAAATCACCGCCACAGTAGAAGATCTGTTCATCGGCAACAAGATAGAGCGCGGAGAAATGATACTGGACGATCATTGCGTCATCGATCTCAAACAAATCAAAAACCCGCTAGTGATTTTCGCCTCGCAAGGCGATGAAATTACGCCGCCAAGACAAGCACTACACTGGATACGGGCCGTTTATTCGGATACTCAGGCCCTTAAGAAAGCCAAGCAGCGCATTGTTTATTTGATTAATCCGCATGTAGGGCATCTGGGCATTTTTGTTTCGGCCAAAGTTGCAAAATTCGAACACCGCGCCATCCTTGAAAATACGCTGGAAATTGAAGCCCTCAAGCCGGGGCTTTATCAGATGATTATCGACAACCCGACTGGCGATCCTGATTGCAGCCGCGATCAATATGAGGTGCGCTTTGAAGAACGGCAGGTCGAGGATATATGCGAAAGCGCGCCGCAGGATTCTTTCGAAGCTGTGCGCCGCGTTTCAGAAAAAAACGATGAGGTTTATAAACAGTTTATGCGTCCGTTTGTGCAGGCTTTCGCCAATCCGCTCACTGCTGATATTTTGAAGACAATGCACCCTATGCGCACCAGCCGCAAAATTTTTTCTGAAACGATCAACCCGGCCATGTTGGCACTACCCCTTGCTGCTCAAACCGTCAAAGATCACCGTAAAAAGCTAGCAGAAGATAATCCGTTTAAAGAGGCAGAACGGCAAGCCGCTACGCAAGTAGAAAGCGTTATCGAAGCGATGTCGGATGCCAAAAAGACATGGCAAACGGCGATGTACAAGGCGATTTACGGATAGGCATAAAAATAATATAAATAAGGAAAAAGCTATGGATCAGTTTACAGGTGATATTGCCGATGCTGCGCTTTAAATGGCGCGGTTTATTCGTTCGCCATTTAAAGCTGTGCAGAAATTTTACTATTAAGGATTCTTACCAATGAAATATACCATTCTTACTCTATGCGGGGCTTTGCTCCTGTTTACATCAGTGCAAGCCTATGCAGATGAATACAGGCTAACCATTGCCCGCGAAGCTGTAAATATCACGGGCAAAACCGTCGAAAAAATTACGATTAACGGCGGCATCCCTGGCCCGACTTTGCGTTTCAAAGAAGGTGAAGACGTCACCATCCATGTCACGAATAAAATGGACGAGGATACGTCCGTACACTGGCATGGCCTTTTATTGCCCGGTGAAATGGATGGCGTTCCCGGCTTTAACGGTTTTCCCGGCATTAAACCAGAAGAAACATTTACTTATCATTTTAAAACCCGTCAAAGCGGCACCTACTGGTATCACTCACACAGTATGGGGCAAGAACAGGATGGGCATTATGGCTCTATCGTGATTACGCCCAAACAAGACACTGTAAATGCCGACCGTGATTATGTGGTGTTGCTATCTGATTACACTGATGAAGAATCGAGTGGCATTCTGGCCAACCTTAAAATGTCATCAGATTACTATGCCTATGCCCGCCGCACGATTGGTGATTTTTTCACTGACGCTAAAGAAAAAGGCTTCAGCAAAGCTTGGAAAACCGCCACAATGTGGAGCAAAATGCGGATGATGCCAACCGATTTATCGGATGTTAGCGGTTATACCTTCTTAATTAATGGCCAAACGCCAGATCAAAATTGGACAGGTCTTTTCAAAGCAGGAGAGCGCGTGCGTCTACGCTTTATTAATGCTTCGGCCATGTCATTTTATGATGTGCGAATACCGGGCTTGAAAATGCAGGTGGTGGCCGCGGATGGTCAAGATGTTGAGCCTGTCACGGTTGATGAGTTTCGCTTTGGTGTTGCCGAGACCTATGATGTCATCGTGACCCCCAAAGAAAACAAGGCCTATACAATTGCCGCAGAATCGATTGATCGTAGCGGGTTTG
This sequence comes from uncultured Micavibrio sp., assembly GCA_963977125.1. Lineage (GTDB taxonomy): Bacteria > Pseudomonadota > Alphaproteobacteria > Micavibrionales > Micavibrionaceae > UBA2705. Next base: position 8,501 of record CAXBNJ010000010.1, on the reverse strand, counting down.
CGATAGGTACGCTCGCCCCGCGCGCGGGCATGAAAACCGCCGTTCCAGAGCACCGTTTGCGCGCTCTTCTGACAATGGCTGATATGGGTATGGATATGCAGATGGGGCATGATATGGGTAATATGGATCATAGCAAAATGACCCCTGAAGAAATGGCTGAGATGAGAGTTGAAATGGAGAGCGGCTGGGCAAAAGCCGGAACGCCACAAGGGAATAAACAGCTTAATTATTCTGACCTTCGCTATCTGAATACGCAAGAAGATCTACGCCAACCAGAGCGAGAAATCCTTGTCCGGCTCGGCGGCAATATGGAGCGTTATATTTGGACAATGAACGGTAAAAAATATGCGGATGCAGGGCCGATGAAATTAAATTATGGCGAGCGCGTTCGTCTTAAATTCGTCAATGATACAATGATGGCGCATCCCATGCATTTGCATGGCATGTTTACCCAGCTTGAAAACGGTCAGCCCATGTTCAAATTGCCCAATAAGCACACGGTTATTGTGCCGCCGGGGCAATCCTATTCAGTGCTTTTAACGGCGGATGAAGCGGGCGAGTGGGCCTTTCATTGCCATCTTTTATATCATATGGCCGCTGGCATGATGACCAAGGCCGTTGTCGCCAAACTTGACCCCTCTGATATTCCTGACTACGCGAAAGCCGCGCCTTATAAGCCGAGCTCTGCGTCCAAGCCGATGAGTGATCATTCAAAGATGGGGCACAACACAATGAAAAAAGACATGCCTGATATGAAAGCCATGGATCACTCCAAAATGAACCACGGCACCAACACGACAACGCAAGGGGAACATAACCATGCGCATTAAATTATATTTCACGACTTTACTGTTTTTATTGGCCTTCGCTACGCCGGCTTTTGCGCAGGGGGAACATAATCGTAGCCCCGGCGATCACCCACATGGTTCAGAATCCTATCATATGTTCAGGTTAGAAACGGGCTATGGTGGCGGCGAGCACGGAGCCGTGGCCAACTGGGATTTTGATGGCTGGTATGGAACAGATGAAAATAAACTCTGGCTTAAATCTGAAGGTGAGCATTCTGAGGGCACGCTCGAGCAGGCTGAATTCTCGGCGCTATACAGCCGTAATGTCGCAACCTTCTGGGATGCGCAAATAGGTGTTCGCCAAAATATGCAGCCTATCTCCACAACATATGCTGTATTCGGGGTTGAGGGGCTCGCGCCTTATTTCTTTGAAACCGAAGCGCATTTATTTGTCAGTGACGACGGTGATGTGACCGCGCGGCTGCGCCAAGAGAATGATTTTCTCGTAACGCAGCGTTTGATTTTACAGCCCTATGTTGAAGTCAATTTATCCGCACAGGATGTTGATGAACAAGAAATAGGTACAGGGTTTGTTGATGGCGAAATTGGCCTGCAGACCCGTTATGAATTTACACGAAAATTCGCGCCTTATATCGACTTGCGTTATGAGAGAAAACTCGGAGAAACTTCATCCATAGCCAAAAGCAACGGTGAAGATAATGACAATTTTATTGCAGGCATTGGTCTGCGCTTAATGTTTTAGTAGAAAAATTATTGAGCTAGGATTAGCCCCTATATTCTAGGTAGTGGCGCAAAGATTAACTAAGGTTGAAAACGCCCTATAAATCACAAACTACCTCACCGTCGCCAAGCGATAAAACTGCTCCGCTGGCGTTAAGTTTTGATCTCTATATTTTGTGAATTTCAGTTGTTTCTTCTTAATCATATTCATTAATTCAATACCCGCTAACGTCCTCGATGCAGTATGCATTTTCCTGAAGCAACCCATGGGATTAGTAATGCGCTTAATATGGCGATGATCCTGTTCGACAACATTGTTGAGATACTTAACCTGCTGTATGAGAAACGGCCTCTTGCCTGTAAGCCACCCAGGCTTATTAAAAGAATCCAAAGCGGCTTTATTAGAGCCACTTTTATCGATGTTAATACGAAGCGGTCTGCGGTTAGAAAGAAAGGCTTTCCGGAAGAATGCTTTAGCTGCGGCCTTGTCGCGTCTCTTTGAAACCATAAACTCAACTGTCGCGCCGTATTTATCAACGGCACGATAGAGGTAATGCCACTTCCCCTTAATCTTAATATAGGTCTCATCCATGCGCCAGCTACGGTGAATAGGAACCTTATACTTCTTAGCTTTCTTCTCTAGAAGAGGGGCGTAGTGCAAAACCCAACGGTTCAGCGTTGCGTGGTCAATTTCAAAGCCACGTTCTGCCATCATTTCCTCAATATTTCGATAGCTCAGTGCGTAGGATACGTACCAACGCACACATTGTAGAATAATGAATTTAGGATAATGACGACCAGAAAATGAGACCATGAAAAGCTCCTGTTGCAAGACAAGAGCATTATACCTTAAAATCGAATAAAATTTGAGAGTGTTAAACTTTGCGACAGAACCCAATAGTGCGTGTTCTATAATAATAAGGGTATTCAATGTAGATTCTAACCCAAGTGCGACTTTTTAGTCCTTCGATGTTAGATGAAGAGTTTTATGAAGTAAAGATGAAGTTCGATCCGAAGAATAATGTCCATGTTAATGAAGCATATGAAGTTGTAAAAGTAAGGAACTTCGAAAAGACATTAAAGCAAAAAGGCTCTTTATTAAATAGCCCCCGTAAAGATAACCGCCAGTAAAAGATTGATAATGACACATATGAGAAACGGTTTTATTGAACATGGTGTGCGACGCTACCTGCAAGAATACCGCATTGACACGATAGCGATTATTATGTAATGTGCAGTCCTTAAAGGTACGCGATGGGGAGGGAAACACTTGGACAAAGCCAAAGTTAATAAGAAGCCTTACGCAATTGAGCAGGCACTAATCGCGATTAAGCGCTACCAGAGCGCCGACCATACGCTTTCAGGCGAGGGTGAGGCCAGTGCGGGCTATGTTCAATGGCTTAAAAAAAGCTTGCCGCGCCTAGCGATAGGCTTACAGCGCGCAGGAAGTACTGTGGGCTCTGCGGATCTTTTGCGTCACGTCAAAAACGGACGCCCCCATATTGAGAGCTTGCTTATCAAGATGAAGCCGAAGCAAATAAAGAACAAACAAAAAAGCCTAACTTATGATACCGTTGTTAAGGCGCTTCCTCTTGAAAATAACGACTCTGACCCTATAAAAGCGATCAAAGCCAATGATGCCGCGAAAATCTCTGGACTAATTAATCAGGGCGCAGATATTCATGCCAATAATGATGATTCTCTTCGCTGGGCCGCGGAAAATGGCCATGAGGCTGTCGTGCAGATGCTGATTGATAATGGCGCAGATATTCATGCCAATAATGACATGGCCCTTCGCTTGGCCGCGCAAAATGGCCATGAGGCTGTCGTGCAGATACTGATTGATAATGGCGCAGATATTCATGCCCGTGATGATTGGTCCCTTCGCGGGGCCGGGGAAAATGGCCATGCGGCGGTCGTGCAGATACTGATTGATAACGGCGCAGATATTCATGCCGATGATGATTACGCCCTTCGCTGGGCCGCGAGAAATGGCCATGCGGCGGTCGTGCAGATACTGATTGATAACGGCGCAGATATTCATGCTATTGATGATGATTCTCTTCGCCGGGCCGCACAAAATGGCCATTATCCGATGTTAGAGCGCTTAGTACAAAAAGATGCTGTGCTTTTCAGCCAATACCTATCACAGGACCCTACATACAAAAAGTATCAAAGCTGGCGGCGCCTACATAATAATTTCGATGTGCCAAAAGCACTTCTTGATAAAAATCCATATGACTTTAAGTTAAAAACTTATTTAGCCGTAGAGGATATGCTTAAAAAAGAAGGTTATAGCGGTGCTGCAAGCTGCAAATATGCCTATGATATAAGCACCTTATTTCGAACAGAAGATCGCGTCTTGCAGTATTTAGAGAAATGGGGGGAGGCCGGTAAACAGCCATTGCATGATTGCGCCCATTTTATAGCGATCCCCGCAGCCGGCCAGATTGATTATAAGGCTTGGGGCGACGCTACGCTACAGCAAGGCCCCAAAATCGCCCGGCTAGTCAAATTCGCAGATCGCGTAGCGCAACCGGCAAAATCCGCTGATGGTGAAAGCTGGTCTTTGAGCAAAACAACAGAGCAAGTTGCAAAGTTTTATTATAAAGGCGCAACAAAAAGCCCCGAGCTTGCTGCATTATGCTTTCGCTTTAATTGGGATGATGCTGATTTCAACACGGCACACAAACAAATCGAGAAATATCAAAAGCTCTTTGCCGCCCATGGCATGAGAAAAACGGAACAGAAGATCCCAGAGATCGGGATTGATGGCGCTAAGTTTAAAAAGCCTGATTATCATTTTTATAAGTTGCCTGATGGCGACCTGCGCGGTTTGCTACTGGGCGAATTTACCAATTGCTGCCAACATTTAGCAAATCAAGGCGCAGATTGCGCTAAGCATGGGTTTCTTTCCGAGAATGGCGGCTTTTATGTGGTTGCGCATAAAAAAACAGATCAGATTGTTGGACAAAGCTGGGCCTGGCGTGGGAAGAAAGATGAGCTCGTTTTTGATAGTCTAGAATCTCTATCTGGACATTTTAATGCACAAAACTGGGAAAGCATAATGCATGAGTTTGTCGCGCAAACAACCGAGGTGCACAAAGGGAATATAAGCGCAGTACATATCGGCGCAGGCGGCAATACGCCGGAACTTAAGTTTAACCAAGCGTCGCTAGCCAAGCCATTAGACTATAAAGGTTACCGCGATTCTGAGCAGAAGCAGTACCTTGTGAGTTCGATGGGACATTTCACAAAGAATGTGGTCGTGCCACAAGGCCTAACCAAGCTTAAAAATGTCTTATAAATTACAAACCACCTTAGCGTCGCCAAACGACAAAAAGGCGTGAATAACATGTTTTGATAATATATATTATGGAATAAAAGAGCCTTTAAAGAATTTAACTTATAAGTTTACACCGGCTATTTCTACATACCATGACGAGTGGGATAACAGTTTTCTTTTAACCCCCCTAGTGACGCCACCCCAAATACCTCCGTGGTATTTATTTTCGTCCGTTGGATCGTAGCCTACAGATAGCGTTAAGCCCCGGATCTCTCCAACATTTAAAGTAACTGAGCCTATCCAAACTGGGGACGTAACGTGGCCTGCAACGTCGACAGAATCAAGCTCCATTAATGACGGTAAGTCGACAGAAATACTGCCGTTTTCACCTGAAGACTTATCAAAAGCCATGCTAGACACTTTTTTTTCGCCTGTTTTACTATCTTCAACGACAAAATAGTGTGATATACGGCGTATCACACTATGATTATTAGAAATTTCATCATGGTCATGTGGGATTACTTCCCCATCATCATTAACCTCTGGTTGACGCATTACATACACGATCCGTTCCATTAAAATCATTTAACCATGAATTAATTATAGTGAAATTCGCTGTAAGGTGTATCTCTTCACCATCATCGTCTGCTCCCGCGCAGTCCCTCCACGCCTCAATATCATATTCATCTAGAACATGGATCTCGATACTGTTCTCACCATTATGCCATTCAATTTGTAAATCACCGTTAGTACCAGGAACTATACTAGGTACATATTTAATGGAATCACCAAAGCTCTCCAACATAATCAAGGAAAAATAAGCAGCCTTAAAGCTCACATGCTTTGCACCGTAACCATCCCAGCCAGAGCTCAACGAAGTTAATTCATCAATCTTTGATTTAACAGCATCAAACCACCAATACCTAGAACGGTTTACTGTACTTTTTCTATCGCACATTGCTAGCGTCGTTATATTTGAAAATACTGAGCTATCATTCATTCTTTAACCTCCATACTTTATGAGCCTTCTCACCGGTCACATCTTTAAAAGTTTTAACAATAAGAGAGCGCCCCTCTTCTATAAAACCCATAGCAGACTTAATACTTGAATCTTCTGGGGCTCCTTCAACACTGATAGACAGCTTATAAAGAGGCCCACCAGGGCCGACCCCTTGATTAACCTCAATACTTAACCTTGCATAAGGCTGTTCTGTTTTATTCTTCAAGACACGATTAAAACGAGTGGCAAAATTATCTGGAAATTGAGAAAATTTTACAAACGAGAAAATATCATTTAAATTTAAGCCTTCGAGGTCCTTCTCATAAATAGTATTCACATATGATACTTCATAATGATTAATATTCAGGCCTGTGGCCTTAAATTTTCTTTTGAAGTATAGCTCTAATTGCAATAATTCAGTTTCAAACTTCTTAGAAATGGCTTCATATCTAGGGTACTCGTTATTTCCCAGGTCTGTTTTTCTCCAATTATGCAGAAATTTATCCGGCTGGAATTGTATAAGCTCACCTTCACTACGAGTAAGAAACCAGAAACGATCATGAATAGCCCCATCAATAAACTGAACTTCGTTCTGACGGACTTGGAGGCCATAGTTAGCTAGCTTTGGAGCTAATGGTGAGTGCGCCTCCGTTAACGGATAGTCATCCTTATACAGAGCCCAAACATCCCCAATGTTTATTTGGGAATAGCCCTTAATAGGCGCGAACTGCACTCCGACCACGACCTCATGAAGTGGCGGGTTTTCAAAATCTGGCAAATTGGTGGGACGAATCATTCTATCATTCACTCATATTATTAGTAATTAATATAGTACCAAAAGGAGATAATACTTCAATAGTCTACACTCTTATATAATACATTTATTTCCTATATCAAACAATCACAGATTAAAACCAAACTCATCACAATATGCATATGACGTACTCTGATCTCGCCCCTCAACGACACACCAATTTTCTTGGAGCCCCTGAACGTCAGGCTAGACTTACATTGTCGATCTAATGATTTGAGACTCTTAGGTGCTTAATTATCAGGAGAGTTTGGCTTCTGATAATTGTTAATATTAAGCTGCTTGTTTCATATTATGCAAGCGTCTTTGTTAGATTGTTTTGTTTTTCAGCCGTCTCCTTCTTTCTAAAATTGAATTTCCTCTACCAAAATAAACATCTGCAGGCGTTAAGTTTTGCAGGCTCTCATGATAGCGTTCATGATTATAATATGCTATAAACTGCCCGATCTCATGCTCAAGATGTGAGGGTAAATAATAATTATTTAGCAAGACGCGGTTTTTCAACGTTTGGTGTCATCGCTCTATTTTACCCTGTGTTTGCGGGTGGTACGGCGCACCGCATACATGGCTCATCCCTTTGTCTTTGAGATAATCAGCGAGTTCTCCAGCAACATAAGGTGCCCCATTATCAGAGAGTAACTTTGGTTTACGAATGACTTTGACCCTCATTTATCTGAAATCCTGTTCCATATCCGTGAGGGGCGAGCGGTTCGATCAGCCAAAGCGTCAAGGCCGCCAGAGAGGTATTTATCATACCAACGATAGAAGGTTGGGCGTGGGATTGCTCAACAGTGCGGATAATCTCTAACTTCTCAGATGCTGGATATCTCATATGTTTTTTCACCCAAAGGGCACCTTGTAAGCAGGCGCAGCTCTTTGACTTCACCGGTGATGGCTGCGCGCACAGTATCGCCAGCAAGGCGCAGCTTTCCGGCCTCAAGAAAGTCTTTAGACCAACTGTAATACATGCTCTGAGAGATGCCTTCGATGCGGCAGAGTTCAGCGATGCTGCGCAGACCATCAAGAACAATGCGGACCTTTTCTTCAGCTGAGTAAAGCTTACGATTAGCACGACGAATATCTTTTACGGCCTTGGCCGATTTTGAGTTAGTGGGTTTTGGTTTCACACGCGCTGACGGGGAACAATAAGCGCACGAGGGTTATAACGCGGCGCGCTAAGCCCGCGATCAAACGCCGCTTCATCAACATTACTTACAAATAAATCAGGATTAGGGTGAGAGCGCACCACTTCAAAGATATGCTCTCACAATGCAGCCGTGAAAACGTCCCCGATTGCGCGATTATTGATATTTTGTTTTCAAACTGAAAGTTCTAGTCACCGCTCACTCAGAGCCTGACGAGTGATTTGGATTGATGAATGCATGAACAATCCTGCAATAACAAAAGCAACAATGATATCCGGCCATACTGTGCCGCTGGCAAAAACGCCAGCCCCGGCCAGTATCACGGCGACATTACCGATAGCGTCGTTACGGCTGCACAGCCAAACTGAGCGGACATTGGAATCGCCATCACGATATTTCATTAAAAGCAAAACACTAGCCGTGTTTGCAACGAGTGCCATAAGCCCTATAGCCCCCATCGTAAACGGTTCTGGATCGCCCGTAATAAACATGCGATATAGCGTGAAGCCAAGCACAAAAATTGCCATTGCACCAAGGCTTAGGCCTTTGAATAGAGCTATAAGAGATCTTGTTTTCAGAGGCTTTCCGATGACTAGAAGCGTTGCCGCATAGGTGGCGGCATCGCCAAAAAAATCAAGCGCATCAGCTTTTAGTGCCGTTGAGTCAGCTAGAAACCCGGCCACGCTTTCGACCAGAAACATGGTGAAGTTAATGGAAGCAACCGTCCATA
>CAXBNJ010000009.1:0-63753 GCA_963977125.1 uncultured Micavibrio sp. | reverse complement strand
GATCACGATGAACACGGGCATGATGATCATGACGATCACGATGAACACGGGCATGATGATCATGACGATCACGATGAACACGGGCATGGTGATCACGATGATCATGAAGAAGGCACAACCGAAATTTCACCAGAAGCGGCGAAACGCGCGGGTATAGAGGTCGAAGCCATTGCCCCTGCGATGATCGGTAATATCGTTGCTTTAACGGGACGCATTACGATTGATCAAAACGCCAAAGCAGAAGTGCGCGCGCGCTTTCCTGGCCTTATACGTGCGGTCAAAGTCAATTTGGGTGACTTGGTACAAAAAGGCCAAGTGCTTGCCGTTGTTGAAAGCAATGAAAGCCTAAAAGACTACACGATTACAGCACCGATTAGCGGCACTATTTTAGAGCGCAATACCAATTTAGGGGACGTGGCCAATGGTGCATCGCTCTTTACTATTGTTGACCTCACCCATGTTTGGGCAAAATTCCATGTCTTCCCCAAAGATGCCGATAAAGTCACGACCAATCAAACGGTTCGTGTCCATACGCTTGATGAGAGCAAAGAAAATAACGCCATAATCACAACACTCTTCCCGACAGCGGATGCGTTGAGCCAAACCTTAATTGCGATCGCGCCGTTAGAAAGTCAAAACGACCAAGGCGGCATAAATTGGCGCCCAGGAATGACCGTTGAAGGTGACGTGAGAATATCAGAAAAGCGCGTGGCTTTGGCGGTGCGTGAATCGGCGGTTCAAACCATGGAAAATCAAAGCGTCGTCTTTATCAATGATGGTGATCACTATGAAATGAAGCCGGTACAAACAGGCGTTTCCGATGGCACTTATATTGAAATCTTAAGTGGTCTTAGCGCAGGTGATTTTTATGTCAGTGAAGGCAGCTTCACTATAAAAGCCGATATTATGAAATCTGGCGCAGCGCATGAACATTAAAAACTCGAAAATTTAAGAGAGTTAAAGAGAATAGAGAGATAAAATTATGTTAGAAAAAATTGTTGAAGCGTCCATACGCCATCGCTGGCTTGTGCTTGTCGCTGTTTTTTGCCTATGTGCTTTGGGCGTTTATAACTTCAAGCGGCTCTCGATTGATGCCGTACCTGATATTACCAATGTTCAAGTTCAAATTAATACTGAAGCGGCGGGCTATACGCCGCTTGAAGTTGAACAACGCATTACCTTCCCCGTTGAAACCTCGCTTGCGGGCATTCCGAAACTGGATTATACGCGCTCAATTTCGCGCTACGGCTTGTCACAAGTCACGGTCGTCTTTGAAGAAGGCACTGATATCTATTTTGCCCGTCAATTATTGGCTGAACGCCTATCTGGGATTAAAAGCGAAATTCCTGCTGGTATAGAGCCGATGATGGGGCCGATTGCTACAGGTCTTGGCGAGATTTACATGTATACGGTGGACGCCGAAGACGGCGCCGTTAAAGAAGATGGCACAGCCTATACGCCGATGGATTTACTGACCATACAAGAATGGGTCATTGTCCCGCAATTACGTAACCTTAAAGGCGTCATCGAAATCAATACGATTGGCGGCTATAAGCAGCAATATCATGTGATGCCTTATCCTGAACAATTATTATCTTATGATCTGAGCCTTGCTGATTTAATGAATGCTTTAGAGCGGAATAACAGCAATGTTGGCGCAGGTTATATCGAAAAATATGGCGAGCAATATTTAGTGCGCGTCCCCGGTCAGGTAAAAGACATTGCCGATATTCAAAACATCATCATCGCCAAGCGTGATGAGGTCACCATACGCATTGGCGATGTCGCTGATGTTGCATTAGGCGCCCCCTTACGTACGGGCGCAGCGACACAAAACGGCAAGGAAGTTGTCCTCGGCACCGCGATGATGCTGATGGGCGAAAACTCGCAAGACGTCGCGGAGCGCGTGGCGGCAAAACTGGAGATTGTCAATGATTCCTTGCCCGAAGGTGTTCATGCTAGGGCTGTTTATGACAGAACATCCCTTGTCGAGCGCACCATCAAAACGGTTGAAAAAAACCTTGTTGAGGGCGCGTTACTGGTCGTGGTTATTTTGTTCTTATTGTTGGGCAATTTACGTGCAGCTTTAATTACAGCGCTTGTTATTCCTATCGCAATGCTGATGACGATTACAGGCATGGTTGAAAATAAAGTCTCAGGCAATTTAATGAGCCTTGGCGCTTTGGATTTCGGTCTTATCGTCGATGGCGCGGTGATTATCATTGAAAACTGTCTGCGGCGTTTTGGTATGGAGCAGCATAAGTTAGGGCGCCTTCTTAACAAAGAGGAGCGTTTCTCCCTTGCCGCCAAAGCCACAACAGAGGTCATCAAGCCAAGCATTTTTGGCATTTTGATTATTACGATTGTTTATATCCCAATCTTCTCGCTCACGGGCGTTGAAGGTAAAATGTTCCACCCCATGGCCTTTACCGTTGTCGTGGCGCTACTCAGTGCCCTTATCTTGTCACTAACCTTTGTCCCGGCTGCGGTCGCAACCTTTATTACAGGCAAAGTCCATGAAGAAGAAAACATGGTCATTCGCGCCGCTAAAGGCGGCTATGCACCCTTGTTGAAATGGAGCATACGCCACCCTGCTATTGTGGTTTCAACCGCTGTTATTTTGGTGGTTATCAGTTTAGTGGGCGCATCACGCATGGGCGCGGAATTTATTCCAAGCCTTGATGAAGGCGATATTGCCCTTCATGCTATGCGCATTCCCGGCACCAGCATGAGCCAATCAACAAAAATGCAGCATGAAGTTGAAAAAATGGTTTTGACCTTTGATGAGGTTAAGACTGTCTTCAGTAAAATTGGCACGCCTGAGGTCGCAACAGACCCTATGCCACCCAATCTATCAGATACATTTGTGCTTTTAAAACCGCGCAAAGAATGGCCAGATCCGAGTTTAGCAAAATCTGAATTGGTGGAACGCTTAGAGCACGCTTTAGCGGATCTACCGGGTAATAATTACGAGTTTACTCAGCCCATTCAAATGCGTTTTAACGAACTTATTTCAGGTGTTCGCAGTGACCTTGCGGTTAAGCTTTATGGTGATGATCTTGATCAATTGCTAAAAACCGCACAGGAAATTGCCGCGGCACTCAATAAAGTCGATGGCGCAGCAGATGTTAAAGTCGAACAAACCACAGGCCTGCCAACACTCAGCATTATGCCTGATCGTAAACGCCTTGATTTATATGGCTTGAACATAGCAGACGTGCAAGAGGTGGTACAAATCGCTATGGGCGGGCGCAAAATTGGGCAAGTCTTTGAAGGGGATCGACGCTTTGATCTGGTGGTGCGTTTGCCTGAAAAGCTGCGTACCGATATGAAAAGCCTTGAGATGCTGCCTATTCCCCTGCCTCATGCAGAACAAAGCGGCGTAGATGAAACGCCAGATTATGTGCCTTTGAAAGAGGTTGCTGATCTGAATATCGCTTATGGACACGCACAAATCAGCCGTGAAAACGGCAAGCGTCGCATTTTTGTGACCGCGAATGTTCGTGGCCGCGACCTTGCAAGCTTTGTCAGTGATGTTCAAAATGTCGTGCGTAACAAAGTCGATGTGCCTGCGGGCTATTGGGTTGATTATGGTGGAACGTTTGAACAGCTTATATCCGCCAAGCAGCGTTTAATGATTGTTGTTCCGATTTCACTCTTGTTGATTTTTGGTCTGTTGTTTATGGCGTTTAATTCAGCGCGCGCCGCATTATTGGTGTTTTCTGGTGTGCCTTTGGCTTTAACGGGCGGTATTGCGGCTTTAATGATCCGTGATATTCCGCTGTCGATTTCCGCGGGTGTTGGCTTTATCGCTTTATCGGGCGTTGCTGTGCTTAACGGCGTTGTTATGCTGTCCTTTATTCGTGACCTCGAAGCCCAAGGAAAATCACAAGACGAAGCGATTATTGAAGGGGCATTAACGCGCCTTCGCCCTGTTTTGATGACCGCCCTTGTCGCGAGCCTCGGTTTTGTACCAATGGCGTTTAATATCGGCGCAGGATCAGAAGTACAAAGACCACTGGCAACCGTTGTGATTGGCGGGATTATATCCTCCACCATACTGACATTGCTGGTCTTGCCTGCATTATATAAATGGTTTCCTAGTCGCTTGAGCCTCTCTAAAAAGAAACATTAGGCAATGTGAAAAGCCAAGAGCAATTTGAAGCATAGCAGGTCTTGCTGATATAATTTAATTGCTCTTGGCTTTCTCAATAAACACTATATTATACTGTGATTATCTACCCAGTAATCTTAAACAAAGAATAATGCGACGCGCGCACAGGGTCACCTCCTGAGCATTGCCGCCTTTTTTGTTAGAACTATTTTTTAATTACAAGGAACTCAAAATATGAAAATCGGTATACTCTCACGCGGCCCTAAGCTCTATTCAACACAGCGTTTGGTAGAAGCAGCGGAAAAACGCGGCCATGAAGTGCAAGTTATCGATGTTTTACGTTGCTATATGAATATCACGGCTAATAAGCCAACCGTCTATTACAAACGTAAAGGCGTTAGAGAAAGATTGAAATTTGATGCCGTTATTCCGCGCATTGGCGCTTCGGTTACATCATATGGCACTGCCGTGTTACGCCAATTTGAAGTCGGCAATGTCTATTCAATCAACGAATCTGTAGCGATCACAAGATCGCGCGATAAACTACGCGCGCACCAACTTCTTGCCCGTAAGGGTGTTGATATGCCGATTACTGGCTATGCTAATCGTGCTGACGCGACAGAAGATTTGATCGAATTTGTTGGCCACGCCCCTTTAATTGTAAAAGTCATTAGCAGCACGCAAGGTAAAGGCGTGCTTATGGCAGAAACCGACAAAGCGGCCGAAAGCCTTATTAACGCATTCCGTGATCTTGAAACCGAATTTCTTGTACAAGAATTTATCGAAGAGGCAGGCGGTTCAGATATACGCTGTTTTGTAATCGGCGATAAAGTCATCGCCGCTATGGAGCGCACAGCCAAAGAGGGTGAGTTTCGCTCTAACTTGCATATGGGCGGATCAGCAAAGGTCATTAAGCTTAAGCCCGAAGAGCGCGCTTTGGCCGTCAAAGCGGCTAAAGTTATGGGCTTATATTTGGCAGGGGTTGATATTGTGCGCTCATCGCGTGGACCGCTTGTCTTAGAAGTTAATTCATCGCCCGGCCTAGAAGGCATTGAAAAAGCAACAGGCAAAGATATCGCTGGCGCTATTATTGAGTACATGGAAAAAGATGCTCAAAAAGGCCCCAATAAAACCAAAGGCAAAGGGTAAGCACAATCATGCTAAAAGAATTAGTCATTGGTGATACCTCTGTTGCACCCGGTGAGCGTAAACGCATTTACCTTGATGTGGGCAAGCTTTACGACTTTACGGATATGACCGTCCCCATCGAAGTTGTACGCGGCAAAGAAGACGGCCCCGTGCTGTTTGTCACGGGCGCAGTGCACGGAGATGAAATTAATGGGGTGGATATTATTCGCCGCCTTTTAAGCAAAAAATCCCTTAAGAGCATAAAAGGTACATTAATCGCTGTACCAATTGTCAATGTATTTGGATTTAACACCAATTCGCGCTATTTGCCTGATCGCCGTGATTTAAACCGATGTTTCCCTGGTTCTGAAAATGGCTCTTTGGCGGGACAGCTTGCCTATGCGCTTAGCGAACAAGTACTTAAGCATTGCACACACGGTATTGACCTGCATACTGCGGCGGTGAACCGTGTCAACTTGCCGCAAATACGCGCCTGTCTTGATGACCCGGAAACACAAAGAATGGCTAATGCGTTCCCTGTTCCTGTCGTGCTTCACTCTGAGCTCCGCGATGGATCATTACGCGCTGCAACACGCCAGTTAAACATCCCTACATTGCTTTATGAAGGCGGGGAAGCTCTACGTTTTAATGAGAAAGCCATTAAAAGCGGCCTACAGGGCATATTATCTGTGATGCGCGAAATAGGCATGTTCAAACCGCTAAAAAATAAAACACCCCCACATGATGTTTTTGTGGCGCATTCCAGTCATTGGATACGCGCACCCAATAGTGGCATTTTATCTGTCAAAGCCGAATTAGGGGCGCGCGTTGAAAAAGGCCAAGTTTTGGGCGTTTTATCCGATCCATTCGGGCGCGAAAAACATAATATAGAAGCACGCAGAACCGGCATTATTATCGGCATGGCGACAATGCCTTTGCTGAACCGTGGCGAAGCTGCTTTTCACGTCGCGACATTTGAAGATTCAAGCGCCGTCGAAGAACATGTTGATCTATTTGAAGAACAGCTTGATAGCGGCACTGGGGAGCGCTTCTTAAACTGATGAATATCCTTTGCGCCGATCAACCGGTTTAGGTATATAATACGTCTTTAATACGTCTTTTTATCTTTCCCTATTGTCTTACACGGCGTTTATAGCGATAAACAATATTCAAACAATAAACTCGGCAGGAAAAAAATGACGACATTAACATTGGCACAAGCCACAGAAGCTATTTACCAATCTTTAGCGGCAGATAACGAAGATATTGATTTGCACATTGCGCAATTAAAGAAATCAATGGCTCACGAAGGCGTAAAAGAATTTGCTGCTGACGCGTCTAAACTGCCATTTAACAACCGCTTGGGTCGTAAAATGATGCAAGGCTATTTCAAAAAACACGGTATCAAGGTTGTTTTTGCCAGCTAAGCCCAGC
This sequence comes from uncultured Micavibrio sp., assembly GCA_963977125.1. Taxonomy (GTDB): domain Bacteria; phylum Pseudomonadota; class Alphaproteobacteria; order Micavibrionales; family Micavibrionaceae; genus UBA2705. Next base: position 57,077 of record CAXBNJ010000009.1, on the reverse strand, counting down.
GAAGCAAAGCTCTTAACCTTGAATTTCCCTATGGTTTTTAAAGCCTTACGCTTTTAAAGCCTTACGCTTTTAAATTCTTATGCTTTTAAATTCTTATGCTTTTAAATTCTTACAGGGAAATTCCGACGAACAAGCCGCGCAAGAATAGCTGCTAAGCTGCTTGAGGTTATCAACATTTATCGTCGCCCCATTGACCTGTATTCCTGTTTTATCACGAAGCTTAGCAAGGGCACGCGAGAATGTTTCTGGCTGCATGCCAAGGCGAGAGGCGACAAGCGTTTTATCATAAGGCAAGCGTATAGTGGTCGCCCCCACACTGTCCTGCTTGGCAAGGCTCAAAAGAAAACACCCGATGCGCTGTGATGCATTCTGAATAGAGAGATGCTCTATTTCTTTATCTTGTTGGGCGCGATAACGCGCCATGTGATTAAGCATGTTTAAAGCGAGCTTATTGTTATTCTCAACCTCTGTTTTTAAAACCAGTGTCGGTAAAGCTATGACTTCAGCAGATTCAACAACTTCTGCGCTATAAGGGTAGTTATTATTCGAAAAAATAGATGTTTCACCAAAAACATGGCCCGCTGGCAATATATCGACAACGGCTTGCGTACCATCAAGCGTTTCGCGAAAAAGCTTTACCCAGCCGCTTTTTATATAATAAAACCGATCGGCCTGTTCACCACTAATAAAAAGAATTCGACCTTTTGGACAAGTTAACGACTGCCCCTGCGTTTCAAGCTCGTCAAAAAACGCAGATTCGCAACCTTTGAAAAGGCTAATATGCTTTAAGTTATTCACTGTCTTATAAACTTTCGTACAAACATTCAAGTAAACCCCTGATTTCTTACATAATCAGTAGAAAAATTGACTTAAGTCAAGTCGTAACTCTAAGCGTTTTTTTATAATAAAGAAAGGAGTATAGACGAATTTATGATGTTCATCGGACAATGCATTCATGACATAGCGACAACGCACGGCTTGGTTATCAGTCTTTTTTTGGCTGGGCTTTTTGGTGGGTTCACACATTGCGCGGGGATGTGCTCGCCTTTCGTGTTGGCGCAGCTCGGCCCTCAGACTGAGCTTAAAAGGATCCGCTCATCCCTCCTCATCCCCTATCACCTAGGGCGCATGACAACATATGTCACCCTCGCTATATTGGTCAGTTCCGTCATTAATTTGGCGTTTGTTTTTTCGGGGCTAAAAGCATTAATTGCAGCCCCTTTATTAGTGCTCGCAGGCGTGATTTTTCTGGTAAGCGCCTTGCCGCAGCTTTCTAGCATTTTCCCGTGGGTCGCCCATATTCGGTTAGCCGCTCCATATAAATTTATAGTACAATTTTCTTCCAAATTGATGCGTAACCCTAACGCGCTTAAGCGCTATGGGTTGGGTATTTTACTTGGGTTTATGCCTTGCGGTCTGGTTGTGGCGGCGCTTTTAGCTTCGGCGAGTGCGCCCAATGCCGTGCAGGCCGCTATCGCTATGGGGGCATTTACGTTCGGAACAATGCCCGCGCTTATTCTTGTCGCATTTGGTGGGAATATGCTTAAGAAAAAATATCCGCGCGCCTCTATGCGCATAACACAAGGCGCGATGGTCATTAGTGGATTATGGTTGTTTGCTTTAGCCGGACAACTACTATTATAAGATTCTATTACAGAGATGATTTTAAAGGAAAAAAGAATGAGTACAGAAAAACCCAATTATAATTATGATGTAGTAAAGCTCTTTACGCTGGCTACTGTCTTTTGGGGTATCGTCGGCATGTCGGTGGGGGTTCTTATTGCCTCGCAAATGGCCTTCCCGAGCTTGAATATTGAGCCTTATCTTTCTTTTGGTCGCTTGCGCCCCGTTCATACTTCGGCGGTGATTTTTGCTTTTGGTGGTAATGCGTTATTTGCAACCAGTTACTTCATTGTACAACGTACCTGTGGGGTACGTTTATGGGGTGACAAACTCGCCAATTTCACGTTTTGGGGTTATCAAGGCTTTATTGTAATGGCGGCACTGGGCTATGTGCTCGGTGTAACGCAGAGCAAAGAATACGCGCAGCCAGAATGGTATGCTGATATTTGGTTAACGATTGTTTGGGTGTCCTATTTGATCGTCTATCTGATGACCTGCATCAAACGTAAAGAACCGCATTTATATGTGGCTAACTGGTTCTATCTCGCCTTTATTATTACCGTCGCTGTACTGCATTTGTGTAATGGTTTAGCTTTGCCGGTGGATATAGCTGGCGCTAAAAGTTACTCAGCATTTGCTGGCGTGCAAAGCGCAATGATCCAATGGTGGTACGGGCATAATGCTGTCGGATTTTTCCTGACCGCAGGCTTTCTTGGCATGATGTATTACTTCATCCCTAAACAAGCCAATCGCCCGATTTATTCTTACCGCCTATCGATCATACATTTTTGGTCGCTAATCTTTATCTATATTTGGGCAGGTCCGCACCACTTGCATTATACAGCTTTGCCTGATTGGGCACAGACACTGGGCATGACCTTCTCAATTATGTTATGGATGCCCAGCTGGGGCGGCATGATTAACGGTGCGATGACGCTCTCTGGCGCTTGGCATAAACTACGTGAAGACCCTATTTTGCAGTTCATGATTATTGCTTTGGCCTTTTATGGCATGGCAACATTTGAAGGGCCGCTTATGTCAATACGTGCTGTAAACTCCCTTTCCCATTATACAGACTGGACCATTGGTCACGTGCATTCTGGCGCGCTGGGTTGGAACGGCTTTATTACGTTTGGTTGCCTCTATTACATGGTACCAAGACTTTGGGGCCGCGAAAAAATGTACTCAACAAAACTCATCTCGATTCATTTATGGATCGCAACAATCGGTATCGTGTTTTATATCTCATCTATGTGGGTATCAGGCATTATGCAGGGTCTAATGTGGCGCTCTTACGATGATATGGGCTTCCTCGAATACTCCTTTGTTGAAAGTGTTATGGCGATGAAACCATTTTATCTCATTCGGGTTATGGGTGGTTTGTTGTTCTTAAGCGGCGCTTTAATCATGGCTTATAATGTCTTGCGCACCATTCGCGGTGATGTGAATGTCAAAGAGCAAGAGCAAAACTCTAAATTAGAAGGAGCTGTAGCATGAGCTGGATGAATAAACATGAAAAGCTAGAGCGCAATTCTATGCTGTTATTGGTGTGTATTATTGTCGTGGTTTCAATTGGCGGCATTATTGAAATCGTGCCGTTATTCCGAATGGAAACCGTGATTGAACCCATTGAGGGCGTGCGCCCTTACACACCATTAGAACTGGCGGGGCAAAATATTTACGTCCGTGAAAACTGTTCTTCGTGCCACTCCCAACAAATCCGCCCTTTGCGTGATGAAGTTGTGCGCTATGGTCACTACTCCTTAGCGGCTGAGAGCATGTATGATCACCCCTTCCTATGGGGATCTAAACGTACAGGGCCTGATTTAGCGCGCGTCGGCGGTAAATATTCCGATGAATGGCATACAGCCCATTTAACGGAGCCCCGTGACTTGGTACCAGAATCCATTATGCCTTCTTACGGTTTTTTGAAAAAGAATGGCGCAAAATTGCATGATCTGGGTCAGCATTTAAAAACGCTACGCGTATTGGGTGTTCCTTACACTGATGAGATGATCGAAATGGCGCAAAAAGATGCCGCAGCACAGGCAACTGGTGAGCCACGTACAAATACGGACGGCTTAATGGAGCGTTACGGCGATCGTGTTAATGCCCGCGACTTTGACGGTCAGCCGCATCTTATCTCTGAAATGGATGCGCTTATCTCATACTTACAAGTACTGGGTACGATGGTCGATTTTGAAGCGGCTAAAGCCGTAGAAGGAGACACAGAATGAAAGAGCTTTTTGCCAGTGCCGGTTTCGGCCTCGTTGGACTAATTTTCTTCTTCGTATTTTTTAGCGCCGTCACTTTATGGACATTCAGACCCGGGGCAAAAGATAAATATAAGAAGCTTGGCAATATACCGCTTCAGGAGAATGAAGAATGATTAACGATAATAAGAACGAAGACAAACCCGTAAAAGGCGTAGAAATAGATGAAGTTTCTGGCGTGGAAACAACTGGCCATGAATGGGACGGATTAAAAGAGTTAAACAATCCACTGCCACGATGGTGGGTATGGGTGTTTATTGTTTGTTGCATCTGGTCGGCTTGGTATTGGGTAATTTACCCCGCATGGCCAACGCTTAGCGGCCACACAAAGGGCACAGGTGAATATACACAATTTACAGAGTTGTCGAATAGTCAGAACGAGATTATTTTGCGCCAAAAAGCGTATCTTAATCGCTTTGAAAACGCCTCATATGAACAGATCTTAAACGACCCTGAACTTTATGCTTTTGCCAATGCTGGCGGCGCGTCTGCTTTTAAAGATAATTGCGCGACATGTCATGGCACTGGCGGTGCAGGCGGAAAAGGTTATCCAAATTTAAATGATGATGATTGGCTTTGGGGCGGTACACTTACCGATATTCACCAAACGCTACAATTTGGTATTCGTGACAAGAACCTTGATAGCCGTGTGTCACAAATGCCTGCTTTTGGTAAAGATGGCCTTCTGAACAAAGAAGAGATTGAAGCCGTTCGTGATTACGTTTTAACGCTATCTGATGATAAAGCCCACAGCAATCAAAACACCGAACATCACGCACAAGGCGCAGAGATTTTCAAAATGCAATGCGCCTCATGCCACGGTATGAACGGTAAAGGCCTGCATGAATTTGGCGCGCCAAACCTCACGGATAAAATCTGGCTCTATGGTGGTGACAAAGCTTCCGTTTATAAAAGCATCTATAATGCGCGCGCTGGCATGATGCCGGCTTGGGGGCAAAGATTAGATAAAAACACCCTAAGGCAGCTAACGGTGTTCTTGCATCAACTCGGCGGCGGCGAAGAGGAACCAGAAAAAGGTGAGTAAACAAGACTCCGTCCAGTATTTCGCCAAGCAAGAAAAAGTCTATCCAAAGCGTGTTTGGGGAAAATACCGTAAAATAAAGTGGATCGCCATGGTCGTAACGCTTGGGATTTATTATCTCACGCCGTTTTTGCGCTGGGATCGCGGCCCAAATGCGCCAGATCAAGCCGTTCTTATAGACCTTGATAATGCCCGAGCCTATTGGCTTTGGATCGAGATCTGGCCGCAAGAGGTTTATATCTTAACCGGTATTTTGATCTTATCGGCCATTGCTTTATTCTTCATCACCAGCCTATTTGGACGCGTATGGTGCGGTTATGTTTGCCCACAAACCGTTTGGACGGATTTATTCGTCTGGGTCGAGCGCCTTGTACAGGGTGATCGCAATGCGCGTAAAAAACTCCATGATAGCCGCTGGACATTCGACAAAATCCGTAAAATTGCGACAACACATTTTATTTGGCTTGTGATTGCTTGGTGTACGGCGGGTTCATTCGTCTTATATTTCAACGACGCGCCAACGTTGGTTAAGAGCTTCCTTGAATTTGATGTCTCCCCGACTGTACTTGGTTTTATTGGGGGGCTAACGTTTAGTACTTATCTTATGGCGGGTTTTGCCCGTGAACAAGTGTGCACCTATATGTGCCCTTATGCGCGTTTCCAATCCGCTATGTTTGATCGCGATACGCTGCTTATCGGCTATGATGAAACGCGCGGCGAGCCGCGCGGCAAACATAAAAAAGGTGATAGTTGGGAAAACCGTGGTGATTGCATTGATTGTACAGCTTGCGTTCAAGTCTGCCCTGTGGGCATAGATATACGTAACGGCTTGCAGATGGAATGTATTGCCTGCGGCCTATGTGTCGATGCATGTAACGATATCATGGATAGAGTTGAGCGCCCACGCGGCCTCATTCGCTATGATACAATTAATCATATGGAAGCGACAGTCAAAGGCGGCAAAGAAAAATTCAAATTCTTACGTTTTCGTACGCTTTATTATGCCGCTATTTTGGCGCTGGTTGGCTCAATCATGCTGGCTGCCCTGCTTACGCGATCACCGCTTGAACTGCATGTCTTGCATGATCGTAACCCATTATTTGTACAGCTTTCTAGCGGCGAAATTCGCAATGGCTACATCTTAAAAATTCTCAACAAAACCCATGACCATCGCAGCTATGCTTTGAGCGTTGAGGGGCTTGATAATATAAAAATCGATGTTAAAGCCGCCGGTCACATTGGCGCTAAAAACCTTTATGTGCCTGCCGATAGTGTCGGTACATATCACATCTTCATTAGCACAACAGCCAGCCCTGATGCGCCGCGTGAGATTATCTTCACTTTATCTGACGGAGAAGTCCAAGACTCCTCAGAAACCATATTTATTAGCCAAAGGTAATAATGATGAGTGCTACCGTTAAAAAATCAGATGGCCGTTTTATCCTACTTTGTTTTGTCGCATTTTTTTCGCTGATCATTGTGGTCAACAGCATCTTTATATATTTTGCCCTGCAGACACATAGCGGCGTAGTGATTGAGAATCCTTACGAAAAAGGTCTTGAATTTAATAAAACACTTGAGGCTGCCAAAACACAGCCCAATCTTAAGAACAGCGCATCGTATCATGATGGTGTTTTGCGCTGGACATTACCGATTATAAATGCATCTGTAACAGCAGATATCGTGCGCTCTGTGCAAGATGGCTACGACTTCGACATCGCGCTTAAACATATTGGTAATGGCGTGTATGAAGCAAACCCCACTATGCCCTTACATGGCGCATGGACAGCAAGGCTAAAAGCATCATGGAACAACGAGACATTCCAGACAAACCTCGACTTCATAGCGGAGTAACGTCTTCTTCCCTAGCGCTGAGCGGTTATGAAGCCCTCGCACAGCGCAATGAAGATGGTGCTTATGAGTTATCCATTTTACTCAGCGGTGTGCATTGTGCGGGCTGTATTCAGAAAATTGAATCTTCGCTGTTACAAGATCAAGACATTCAAAGCGTCCGATTAAATTTCTCAACGCGGCGTTTAGCGCTTATTTGGCAAGGCAGCCCGCAGCGCGCCAATGATTTTGTGCAAAAAATCGAATCCCTTGGCTATGGCGTTCAGCCTTATGATACCGCCACAGAAATGAACGAGACAAAAACACAAGAGCGCTTTTTGCTGCTCTGTTTAGGTGTGGCGGGTTTTGCCATGGGCAATGTGATGTTGCTCTCCGTCGGGGTCTGGAGCACATCGTCTGAAGTCATGGGCATGGCAACGCGCGATTTAATGCATTGGGTCTCTGCAATTATTGCACTGCCGACCATTATGTTTTCAGGCCGCCCCTTTTTTCGCTCTGCCTTTAAAGCCCTAAGCGCAGCGCATACGAATATGGATGTCCCCATTTCTCTGGCTTTGATTTTGGCAGGGGGCATGAGCTTATTTGAGACGATAAATCATGGCGAGCATGTGTATTTTGATTCTGCGGTTATGTTGATGTTCTTTTTACTCATTGGCCGATATTTGGATTTCCGAGCGCGTAAGAATGCTCGATCCGCCGCGACAGACCTGCTCAGCACGTTAAGTGGTTTTGCTTTGGTGGTTGAGGGTGAAAAAACCCGCCAAATTCTCATACGTGATGTACAGCCTGATATGATTGTGCGCGTTGCCGCTGGGGAGATGTTCCCTGTTGATGGCGTTGTGCTTGAGGGCATAAGCGAAGTCGACACCTCTTTAGTCACGGGCGAGACAATGCCACGTAAGATCACCCAAGGCTCTGATGTATTTGCCGGGACATTAAACCTGTCTGCCTCAATGCATATCAAAGTCGCCAAGGCTGCAGAAAATTCATTGCTGTCTGATATTGTTCGCTTAATGGAAAAGGCAGGACAGGGCCAAGCCAAATATGTCCGTTTAGCCGATAAAGCCGCTGAGTTTTATACCCCAGTGGTACACAGCTTCGCAGCCTTAGCGTTTTTAGGCTGGTGGCTTATTGGCGGATTAACATGGCAGCCCTCACTGGTCATCGCCATTACAGTGCTTATTATCACTTGTCCATGTGCATTGGGACTTGCTGTACCTGTCGTACAGGTTTTAGCCAGTGGCCGCTTGCTCAAAAACGGTATATTGATTAAATCGGGTGATGCGCTGGAGCGTTTAGCCAGTATTAATACTGTATTGCTCGATAAGACAGGGACGCTGACCCTTGGTAAGCCGATCCTAGATAAAGATCATAATAAAGCGCAGTTAAAAATGGCGGCGTCACTGGCGGCACATAGCGCACATCCGCTTTCAAAAGCATTGGGCGCGGCCTATAAAGGTGAGCTGTTTGCCCTCTCCCAGGTCGAGGAGCACGCAGGCCAAGGTCTTTCGGGTGTTTACGAGGGCGCGGTCGTAAAACTCGGCAGTCGGGCTTATTGCGGCGATAAAGACGCAGCCTCTTCGGATAAGTTAGAACTTTGGCTTAACACAGAAAGCCCAGAGCAGGGTCAAACCATACAAGCCTATCATTTCACAGATGGCTTGCGCGATGGGGCCGTTGAAATGGTCACACAGTTTAAGCACGCCGGGTTAACGGTTATTATGCTGTCTGGTGATCGACAAAGCGTCGCAGATAAAATCGCCAAAGAAGCGGGCATAGACCAAGTCTATGCAGAACAAACCCCACCGCAAAAATTTGAAGTCTTGGAACGCTTACAAGGTCAGGGCTGCACAGTTCTGATGATTGGTGATGGGCTTAATGATGCCCCTGTCTTAGCTGGGGCTGACGTTTCAATGGCACCAGGGACGGCGATTGACATGGCGCAAAATGCGGCGGATATTGTTTTTATGGGCGATAAAATAACCCCTGTTTATGGCGCATATCAAACGGCGCGCCTTAGCCAAAAATTAGTGAAACAGAATTTTGCGCTCGCAGTGATTTATAATGTGATCACCGTACCGCTGGCCTTGACGGGCTTAGTCACACCATTAATCGCGGCCATTGCGATGTCTGGTTCATCTTTAGTGGTGATCGCTAATAGTTTTCGTTTAAGGTTTAGCTCATGAGCGTTCTTATCTATCTTATCCCTATCGCCCTTCTTTTAGGCCTTGTTGGTCTAAGCGCATTTGTCTGGAGCTTAAAATCAGGACAATATGACGATATGGATGGCGCGGCACGGCGGATATTAATAGATGACGATGATGATGATGATGATCGTGATGAAGGTCAGTAACGTATAAGCCTGTAGGTTTTTTATTACTTTTTGGTCATATAATGCAAAAAATGCCTGCAATCTGCGTTTAAATTGACACTGGTCAATTTATAAACGGCATAATATCGGCATTGTGTTCCCAAGTTTTATATAGAGGAGAATGACCCCATGAACAAATTTTATAACTTAATAATGCTCGCAAGCGTCGCGACCGTAACATTCGGATCAACAACGATGGCGGCCGATCTTGGTGGCGCATTATCTAAAGAGCGTTTTCAAATTCGCCTACGCGCCGTTGATATTCTGGCGGATGGTAGCGGATCTGTCACGCAAAACGGCCTAAAAACCGATGTTGATGACGCAATCACACCGGAAATTGACTTTACTTACTTCTTCACAAATAACATTTCGGCCGAATTGATTGCCGCCACCGCAGAACACCAAGTTGACGCGGGTAATTTTAATGTCGGCGATGCGTGGATATTGCCACCAACGCTCACTCTACAATATCACTTCACACCAGAGCGCAAATTTAGCCCTTATGTAGGGGCTGGCTTGAACTATTCGCTCTTCTATGGGGAAAGTAATGGCGCTGGGTTTAATAATCTCGATGTCGATGGTGGCTTTGGCTATGCTGTGCAAGCAGGCTTTGATTATTGGTTAAATGATAACTGGGGCATTAATCTAGATGCAAAATATGTGAATTTAGACATTGATGTCGATGTTGACCTCGGCGCCACGCATCTTGATGCTGATAATGTTGACCTTGATCCATTTATCATCGGTATGGGCGTTTCTTACCGTTTCTAACAATAAATAATCAGTAATAATGTTCAAAAAGCCCCGCACTTGCGGGGCTTTTAATATGTAAGGCGTCAGACAATAAACCCACCCGAATAGTGGCGTTATGAAAAACTATTGATATTACGGAAATAATATTATATAAACATGTCTAAATTCAGAGTTTTGTTACAGAATTTGTTAAGGGGGGCCGGCGTGGAATTAAAAGATTTATTAAAAAAGAAGCCATCTATAGCTGTGCGCCTTTTACGTGTAGGTATCTTAAGCTCGGCTATATGGGGCGCTTATTATAACTATATTCAACAATTACCTGATCAAGAATTTACTGAAGAAGAAACAGTACAGCTCTCACATATTTTTAAAATAGCGTTGATCTTAATGTAATTAATTACAATCAATCAAAACAAGGTGACCATATATTAAGCCTTCATGGCGCCTCGGGTCTTACACTAGGCAACACGATTGTTATAAGTTCTAGTTTGAAGCCTGAATCTTCTATTTATAACACCACTCTTATTCATGAAGCTGCGCATATTTGGCAAAAGCAAAACTGCTCTTTTTCTTTCTTTTCTCAGTTATTTCACCGTGCAGAACATTTTTTTCTGATCCCCTTGAAATATACGAGTACCAGCTGGATGCCGAAAAAGACTTGTTGGATTATAATAACGAGTAACAAGCGATCATTATTGCTGATTATTTTAATCATAAGACTAAACACCCCTCAATTCTCTTAAAAAACAAGGCTTTTGATGAAAAAACCGATACGCTTTACCGCGCCGTATTAGACAATTTCTTACAAGACCCTGCCTATATAAAGCAACAGTGTAATTTCTCTATTTCAATCTAAATAAGTTAAAATTGTTGTATTTTATACTGGAGTGCTGTATGTTATGTAAAGATAAAAAGGAGGAGAGCAGAGAGCATGACTGAAGTGACTTTATTTAAAAAAAATGCACCGCCGCTCCTAAAATGCGCGCGGTCAGCTGCATTAATTTTTGCACTCCTCGAAGCTGGGGGCCTTGCTCTAGATTCTCTTCCTGAGGAAGAATACTCAGATGAACAAAAGCAGACACTCTCAGCAATCTTTCAAGACAGCTTAGATATCAGCGTTATACACTATAAAGTCTCTGCTATAAGTGATTATATAGTAGAGAAAAGCCAGTCTGATGCATTTACACTTGGTAATACTATTCATCTGCATAGCCGTTTAACGAAAAAGGACTCTGACCCTTATAATATCGGGTCATGGGTTTTCGTACATGAAAATGCCCATATATGGCAAAATCAAAATTGTAACGTCAGAAAACACAGCTTATTTAATGCACTTGTGGATGGTGCAGCTGGTTCGGAGCACAATAATGACACACCTTATATGTATACATTAGATGAGAATAAGGATTTAAGTGATTACAACCATGAACAGCAGGCAAGCATAATTGCTGATTACTCTCGCATTAAAGGTGCGGAACATCCTGTATGGTTAAATTTTAATCAAAACCATAAAAAGGACGGACATTTATATGAAGCCGTTCTTAAGAATTTCCATCAAGATCCCAGCTATATAAAAGCGCATTGCGAAAATATACAGTATTCACAGCCCCAAATATAACGCTAAGCGTTAATTTGCTATTGGTTCATTGATTGGAAGAATTCATCATTGCTCTTCGAATTGCGCATCTTGCCAAGTAAGAATTCAACGGCATCAACTGTGCCCATTGGGTTTAGAATACGACGTAAGACCCACATTTTCTGTAGGTCATCATTTTCGACCAGAAGCTCTTCTTTACGTGTACCAGATTTCTGAATATCAATTGCAGGGAAGACGCGCTTATCAGCGATTTTGCGATCCATAACAATTTCGCAGTTACCAGTACCTTTAAATTCTTCAAAGATAACCTCATCCATACGTGAGCCTGTATCAACCAAGGCTGTCGCAATAATGGTCAGCGAGCCGCCTTGTTCAATGTTACGCGCTGCGCCAAAGAAGCGCTTAGGACGTTGTAGAGCGTTCGCATCAACACCACCAGTAAGAACCTTACCAGAAGACGGTACAACCGTGTTATAGGCACGCGCAAGACGCGTTATAGAGTCAAGAAGGATAATAACGTCGCGTTTATGTTCCACGAGGCGTTTGGCTTTTTCCATGACCATTTCAGCGACTTGAACGTGACGCGATGCTGGTTCATCAAAAGTCGAAGAAATAACTTCGCCGCGTACACTACGCGCCATGTCGGTCACTTCTTCTGGGCGTTCATCAATAAGAAGAACGATCAAATATGCATCAGGGTGGTTCTCAGCAATAGAAGCCGCAATATTTTGCAGCATAACTGTTTTACCTGTACGTGGCGGCGCAACGAGAAGCGCACGCTGGCCAAAACCAATCGGCGCCACCATTTCAATGACACGCTGTGTGAAGGCTTGTTTTGTTGGGTCAGCCAGTTCAAGCTTGATTTTACGCTCAGGATATAAAGGCGTTAAGTTATCAAAGTTGATGCGGTGACGGAGTTTATCAGGTAGTTCATTATTGATAGAGCCAACACGTAAAAGTGCAAAATAGCGCTCTGAATCTTTAGGGGCGCGAATTTCGCCTTCGACGATATCGCCTGTACGCAGGCCAAAGCGGCGTACTTGTGAGGGGGAGACATAAATATCATCCGGCCCTGGTAGATAATTTTCTTCTGGGGAGCGCAAAAAGCCGAAACCATCTTGCAGCACTTCTAAAACCCCTGCGCCCGATATAGGGACGCTTTTTTCCGCGAGCATTTTCAAAATGGCAAACATCATATCTTGTTTGCGCATAGAGCCGCAATTTTCGATTGAAAGCTCTTCTGCAAAAGCAAGAAGTTCCGATGGAGAACGTGTTTTTAGTTCTTGTAAATTCATGAAAATTACTTCGTTTTGTTTGTGGGATTAACCTGAGGGGTGTTTTTGATTCTTAAAAGTGGTTTATTAAAAAGCCTGATTTTATGATCTGTTTAAACTTATATAGAGGGATTTATTTTATAAACGCTAAATTATTTTTAAAAATAAGGCCCCAACCCTCTGACACAACACTTTAAGAGTGTTAAAAATTAAACTTAATTTGGGGGGTGTTTTTTAGACATTTACAGAATTATCAAATTATGTTTGTAGAGTCAAGCCTAAATATTTATAATTAAAATAAGTTTTCTTCACAAAGGGTATCAAAATGTATTTTATTAAACTACTTACTTTGGCTATTTTTCTTCTTACTATACCACAAAATGCGCAAGCGGCTAAAGACACGCCAGAAAAAATTATCAAGAATAAATTTTACAAATCTCTGAGCCTATCAAACGCCAAACAAAAATATCCTCTTGTCATGCGTGACTTGCAAATGCGCCTTAATGCCCCTTATGCATCGAAGAATGACTTAAATGTTGCAATGTTTTGGTTGCGTGATGAATATTTATACGAAAATGGTGACCCTAAATATGGTTTAAGCTATGTCCAGTTCCTTGAAAGCTTATCAAGCAGCATGAAACAAGCCAACCCAGAACAAGCCAAAACAATGAACTTAAATAGCGTTATTCATTATTTTGTCGCGGAATTTTTCTTAAAATCTGATGTTCTATATTGTCAAGATGATACAGCAGGCCTTAATTCGCTCCAACAGATTGAGCAATTGCGACAAAACTATCTAAGGCGCTTCGCCGCGTTGACACCAGCCGATAAAGAACATGTTTATGGAGAAATTTTCAAGCTTCTTGAAGAGCGCAAAGCGCGTATACCTTATACGGATATTTGCAAAAGCGGTGCAGAGCATATGAAGAAAGCCTATGAAAGCGGCCAATTTCAGCAAAATTTCAGCATGAAAGATGGCACACAATATATTGATGACACCTTAGCCCCTGAATTGGTTGACGACCAAGAATGGATGCGTCGCCGCGATGTGCTTCTCAAAGAGCTTACCAATGAATTACTGTCCTTGCAGTAAAAACAAGCCGCTTTTAAAAATCAAAATCAATCATAACCGGCACATGGTCGGATGGTTTAACCACGTCGCGCGCTTCGTTCACGATCAAATGTGATTTCAGATGCGGCTTTAAATCAGGCGTGACCCAAATATGGTCAAGGCGGCGACCGCGGTTAGATTTTTTCCAGTCTTTATTACGATATGACCACCATGTGTAGCATTTTTCTTCCGCAGGCACAAAATGGCGAAGTGCATCAACCCAGCCAATCGCATTTTGCATCTTGGTTAAAACCTCAACTTCAATCGGTGTGTGCGATACGGTTTTTAAAAGCTGTTTATGTGACCATACATCGTGCTCTAACGGCGCAATATTAAAATCACCCAGCGCAATCATCGCTTTGTCTTCGCTATGGTTGGCTGTGAACCACGCCTCAAGCTCAGCGATAAAATCAAGTTTATGGGCGAATTTAATGTTTATTTCGCGGTCTGGCTCATCGCCGCCAGCGGGAATATAAATACAATGTATCTCAATCGGCTTAGGGAAGCTGTCATGGTTCACTTGCACAGAAATATGACGGCCATCTTCACGCGCAACGCGATTATGGATCAGCTCTGCGCTGAGTGGCAATTTCGACATAATAGATACGCCATTATAACCTTTAATGCCGCTTATATGAATATGCTTATAGCCAAGCTCTTCAAAGGCTTCAAATGGGTATTTGTCATCAGGGGTTTTAGTTTCCTGCAAGCAAACAATGTCAGGGTTGTGATCAATCATCATTTGTTGAACAATCGGCGCACGTAAACGCACCGAGTTAATGTTCCATGAACATATACGCATGGCAAAACCTTATCTTTGAATGGACTTAATCGTTAATCTTTATGCTTTAAATCGCTTACAGCTTATTAATCCAGTGCTCAGGATCTTTTTCAGGGCGATATGGCGCGGGTAAACTATCATCATGCTTATAAAAATCAAGCATTTGATCGATAACAATTTCTTGATCTTGTGGCAGCTTAATATGTTGCAGCAGGAAATATCTTAAAAGATAATCTGTTCTTGCATCATCTGGCGTATATGTCATTGGCCAAGAGGCACATTCCGCTTTGCGTGTGTTTTGATAAGCTCTATAACGGCGGTCAAATGGGCCATCACTACCTGAGGCTTGTTTAATAACGCGCAGAGTAAAAGCTTGTGCTAATTCTAACTTACGCCCCCGGACGGCATCTAAACGCGAGGTTAAGGCTTGGCGTGAATCAGGATCACCAAAGCCATTAAAGATTGAAAACAAACCTGTATCTGTATCTTCAGGTAAAAGATCAAGCTTATCTTGTAAACCTTGTTCTTGTTCTAAAAGTGGTCGCGCCTGTAAATGCCATTTGCTAACCATTTTATCGGTAAGTGTCGCCATAAATCCCATCCCTGTTTTAGTCTTATTTTTATAATTATTCTGTTTTATACCGCATCATTGCCTGTTTCACCAGTGCGAATACGAACAGCGTGGCTAATATCATAAACAAATATTTTACCGTCACCTATGCGCCCTGTATTAGCGGCTGTTTGAATCGCTTCTACAACTTTATCGACCGCATCATCTTCAACAACGACTTCTATTTTCGCTTTGGGGAGGAATGACACGGTATATTCATCACCGCGGAAAACTTCTGTTTGACCTTTTTGACGGCCAAAACCTTTAACTTCGGTAACGGTTAAACCTTCAATGCCTTGCGCGGTTAAAGCTTCGCGAACATCATCTAATTTAAAAGGCTTTACGATGGCCATTATCATTTTCATTTTTTAAATCCTTTTATCCGTTTATATCTGTACTCTTAAGAACTAGGCCTGTGCAAAATCAAATTCACAATCAGATCTTGTACCAAGTTCAAGAATTTCCTTGTATCATCGCTTGGACAATCTATATTTGAATAAATATAGCCCTATCTGAACACTAAAGGAAGACAAGAGTTAATGTCAGATCAGCAAACACCTAAAAAACCACACATCATCAAAACAGATGTCATTATTATTGGTGGAGGGCAATCAGGCCTATCATTAGCCGCCCTACTGGGTAATGCACAAATTGATACAATATGCATTGATCGCGATGACCCCAAACTTCAACAAACAGAACAATTTGATTTGCGCACCACGGCTATTTCCTTTGGCTCTACGCGCGTATTAGATGCTGCGGGCGTCTGGGACACGCTGCTAACAGGCGCATGCCCGATCAAAAATATTGATATTTTAGATAGCCAATCGCCTGTTTTACTTAAATTTCTTATTGATAGTGTTGAACAAGATGCATTTGGGTGGATCATCAATAACCGCGATATGCGCAAAGCCTTGCAAGAGCGCATTGAAACCTTAGAAAGCGTTCAACATATTGCCCCTGATGGCGCAGTGCGCTTTGAAGCTTTTGATGATTATATTGAAGTCGAACTTACAAGCGGCCTTATCATACATGGTCAATTATTAGTCGGCGCCGATGGTCGCCAGTCTTTTGTCCGTAAACATGCAGCTATTCAGACCCGTAAATGGGCCTATAACCAACATGCGGTTATTTGCACAATTGCCCATGAAAATGACCATGATAATAACGCGATTGAGCATTTCAAAGCTGAAGGCCCATTTGCGATTTTACCCATGCCCGATGACGCAGATGGTACGCATAGGTCTTCCCTTGTTTGGACAGAACATTTTGACGGCAGCCGCCACGCTAAGCAAGCCAGTGTTTTAAGCTTATCAGAAGAAGCTTTTAACCTTGCTTTAAATGAACGATTCCCCGATTTCTATGGCAAAGTTTGGCTAGCCTCACAGCGCCGCGCTTACCCTTTGGGTTTAGAGCATGCCATTGATTATATAGCGCCGCGCTTATGCTTGGTTGCTGACGCCGCACACGCCATTCATCCCATAGCTGGGCAAGGTTTAAATATGGGGATGCGTGATATTGCCGAGCTCACAGAAATATTAACCGCTGCTAAAGCCAAAAACCAAGATTTAGGCGCCGTTGAAAATCTCAGTCTATATCAACGCCGCCGCCGCTTCGACAATATGGCGATGGCTGCAGTAACCGATGGTCTTGTCAAAATATTTGGTGTTTCATTCCCCCCTTTTCGCGCAGCGCGCCAAATGGGCTTAATGGGCATAGAGCGCTTTAACCCGATTAAAAAATTCTTCATGAAACAAGCTATGGGTACATCAGGGTTATTGCCCGACCTCATCAAAAAAGGAAAAACTGATCAATGAATCGCATCTCTCTAAATAGTTTAAAAGCAATCAGCCTATGTCTTTTGTTAAGCGTAAGTTTTTCTGATAAGGCTTCGGCCGATTTTAATTATGGCCACACATGCCCAACGGTTGAAGCGGCTCTAATTCGCATCGCGCAGGAACATAAAGACGCCGCAGTTAACGCGCTTAAAACAGGCATTGCCGCCCCCGCTGAGGTCGCCGTGCCTATACCGGGTCCTTATCAAGGTTATTGGTCACTGCCCAATTGTGATACGCCCGATGTAACGACAATTTACACAAAATATTTCTCATATTCGCTTATGTTCGGTGCAGAAGCATGCCTTCAACAAGTAGAAAACGTGGCTGAAGGCTCTAACTTCACACAAATTACAGTGCCCAGCGATAATATTATCAAGCAATATAATGCCGAGGAAGAAAGTTTTGAAGCGGCCTTTACTGTTAATGATGACCCTGCTGATTTATCAAAAAGCTGGGCTGAAAATATTAATGAAGAATCGCCCGTTTTCAAATTTCATAAATGCTCAGCGCCTAACCCTGATCATTATAAATTACATGCGCCGGGTTTAAAGCTTATTCGTTATATGGATCATGCTGTGACCATTTGTAACCAAGACCCTAATTTGTCTTTTGCCAATAATGAAGACTGCCATCATTTATTATTAGTGATTGCTGATGCTGATGTTAACTTTGAAGTCTCTGCTGAGGAGATTAAAAAAGGCCTGTTAATGCTTAATTACCTATCCTTTATAAATCATAACGGCGCGGCGATTGACAATTTAATCGGCTCAATGGAAAAAGCAGAAAAACGTGCTGAAACATTATCGCATTTAATGATCACCGTTATGGACGAAGATAAATCAGGCGGATTAACGCGCACGGAAGTTGAAAACAACTACAAAAAGCTGCCCGATAATTCATCAGAATGGTATTATTTTAAAAAGATGTTTAAGTCTTTGGATAATATTTTTCCAAGCTTTGCCCTTACAAATTAACTGGCAGATTAACTTACAGATTAAGAATACTCTGCGGCAAGTTTACGGGTAGATATTTGTATATCGAACCTGATTTTTCTTAGGCATAGGTTTGCTATGTACCAAAAGCTCATTACGGTCGATTGGGTCGCTTATATGTGTTGATGCTGGGTCCAAAGGCGATGTATAGCCTTTGGCCTTCATAAGCAAAATATGGCCTAACGGAACAACCTGCATATTATGTTTTTTGCAAGCTTGCTCGTAATTATAGAGTAGGTCCAAATGAAGCTGCTCTATATCATTTTCGGTTAAATCGCCAGGGAACCACAATGTGTTTAATTCCTCATCAAGCGTATATGAGGTCAAGGCCCTGATTTTAACAGCTACGCCATCGACATGGGGGCGCATCGTTGTTGTTCTGTCTCCGGCAAAAGCCTTATAGTTAAATTCACCGGAAAGGCTTTGCTTGTAGATGCGTGGCAGAATCTCATTTTTTACTATGTCTTGCTGTGCAGCGTTTTGAAATATTTGTAGCAAAAAAAGACTGTCTTCTTGTAAAGCCATTGGTGTTTTTTGCGCCCAATCAAGATTTTCAATTTGGTTGTTTTCACTCACACGCGTTTGCGGACGCATATATTGTTTTTGCGCAAGACCGCTTTTTAATAAGGCGGTTATTTTTTCTGGCATGGAGCGCTCATATATAACCGCTTTTACGCCCGGATAATGAAGCGCTACAACATCGTTTTGATCAGATGTAAGCCGCACACGCTGGTCAGCCGGGTGTTCACCTGTGCGCTTATAAGCGTCACTTATTTGTTGCTCTGTAATTGACATCTGACTGTAGTAACATAATTTCTTATGTTAAGTCACGAGAATTCTGATTATATAATTATTATACTGCGTTATTGTCAGTTAATTAAAAAGGTTTAACGATCGCTAAAATGACGATGATAATCATCAAAACCGTAGGCACTTCATTCCAAATTTTATAGAACTTAGCTGATTTTGTATTTTCATCACGCTCAAAAACTTTACGCCATTTTGAAAACACACCGTGAACACCGCTAAGGGCAATAACCAAAGTTAGCTTCACATGAACCCAACCTTGCGTCATTAAAATGTCACCGCGGCCAATCAACATAAGAATAGCAAATCCCCACATCAAAATAAGCGCTGGGTTCATTATAAACCGTAGCAAGCGCCGTTCCATCACTTTAAGTGTTTCGGATAGCTCTGAGCCAATCTCAGCCCCTGCATGATACACAAAAAGGCGCGGTAGATATAACATGCCCGCCATAAAGGAAATCACAGCGATTATATGTAACGCTTTAAACCATTCATAATTTGAGCTAATAAAATCAGTCATCGCTATTTTTCCTAAATATTTTATCTTTCAGCGATGCATCATAACCATTTAGTTTGATAAGGCCATCATTTGTTATAATTTTTTCAGCCAAAGCCGTCATTAAATCATAATGATTACCAACGCTAATGGCACGTTCATAAAGCGGAACGCCGTATTTTTCAGCGCGTTCAGCATAAAGCTGTTGCATATCAACCATAGTTAGGGGGTTTTCAACTGAATAGCTCAACGGAAAGATTAACACAGGCATATTATCAGCGGCCGCTTCTATTAATACATCATCAATAATCGGGCCAATCGTAGACGCAAATATTGGTGCAGGCTGATAACAAACGCGATAATCATAATCATTACCAATCGCTTTAATAATATCTTTGGCGCTTTTTTCGATCTGATCACTAAACGGATCACCGGCTTTTTTAAAACGCGCTTGGTGGTAGCGGGCAACAAAAACAATACGGGGCTTAGGTAAGTTCTCACGACGCGCTTTATCCGATATACGATACATAGAAAGAGAAATTTGAGCACTCGCCGCTTCTATATAGCCTTTTAAATCAAAAAACTGATCGATTAAAGATGTCTGCACCGCAAAATTTTCTTCTTTTGCAGTAATCAGCCAGTCTTTGACTTGGGCGTAAGTCGTTTTATAGGATTTTTGAGCAAACATTGGCAATAAAATCACGCGGTCTGGCTCATATTGTTTAAGTTCGTCAATAACTTCATCAGTAAATGGATGCCAATACGTCATCGAGACATAACAGCGATAATGAACATCGCCTTGTTTGGATGAGTTTAAAATACGCTCTAAGCTTATCGCCTGTGCTTTGGTATTTTGTAATAAAGGCGATTGATATCCTAAGCGACGATAGGTTTCTTTAGCGGTAATAAATCTTTGGGTAAAAGCCGTAAAAAATGCAGCAATATTGCGCAGCCCCATCGGCAAAGGCATATTTTGCGGGTCCATATAATAATTATAAAAATACGGCAAGATAGCTTTTTTGCTATCGGGACCACCAGTATTTAATAAAATTATAGCAATGCGTTCCGTCATTTTATTATCTGTTACGTATTTCTAATTAATGATATTGCACGCTCTACATGGGCGATTGGCGTATCTTTATGAATACCATGACCAAGGTTAAATATATATGGTTTATCGCCTAAAGCGTCCATAATTCTTTTGATTTGATCATCTAATTGATAGCCGCCCGCATATAATATACCGGGGTCAAGATTACCCTGAACCGGCATAACGCTTTGTAATTCATCGCGAATATAATCAAGCGGTAAGGTAAAATCACAGCCCAGCGCCGTAATCCCCGTTTGATTCATGTAATCTTTTAAATAAAAGCTCGCGGCTTTGGGGAAGCCAATAATCGGAACATCTGGGTACACAGCACGGATATTGGCCACTATTTTTTTATTGGGCTCAATTATATATTTTTGAAAGGCATCACCACCAACGGCCCCTGCCCAGCTTTCAAACAGCTGAATCACTTCAGCGCCGGCTTCGACTTGTTTGATTAAATAGGCTGAGGTAGCCTCAACGAGCATGTTGATTAGATATTCAAACTGCTCTGTTTGGCCATATAAAAACTTCTTAAACTGCATAAAATCTTTAGTCGATCTACCCTCAATCATGTAGGTCGCGACTGTGAAGGGCGATCCAGCAAAACCAATTAGCGTGGTATCATGAAAATTTTCTTTGGTGAGCTGTGAGCGTATAGTTTTCACAGCCTCGTATACCGGATTCAAATGGCTATGCAGATTATCAAGGCTTAGTTTTTCTAGCTCAAGTGGTTCTAGCACTGGTCCAGTTCCGGGGACAAAATTGACTTTTTGCCCCAATGCATCTGGTATCACCAGGATATCTGAGAATAAAATAGCTGCATCAAAACCAAAGCGTCGAATCGGCTGCAAAGTCACTTCGCAAGCCAGCTCTGGTGTGTAGCACATGGTCAGAAAACCACCAGTTTCCTTGCGAAGGGCACGGTATTCCGGCAGATAACGACCAGCCTGTCGCATAAACCAAATCGGTGGTTTATCGGCAGGAATATTTAGCAATGTTTTCATCATTAATTTTTTCATGAGACAGACGATATAAGAAAACCTAATAAAAGAATATATATATTTTAATTGGTAATAGTAGTTGTTGGTCCTGTGAGTCATGGGGATAAGATTTTATGCACATTTTAGTCCACAGGGTGTTTTTGAAGACTCCTCTTTAATTTACTAATCTGAAGATATTTTCAGAATCTTTATGCGCAGTTTCAGAGTCATCAATTTGCCTATGGAGAAGTACTAGTATAGTTAGGCACACAATTGGGGGTAACTCTTGCACACAGGCTTATGCACTAAGTTATAAACCAGTTAACCACAGAGTTAACCACAGGGGCTCTTTCCCGTAGATACTGGATTGTTGAAAATTTCGAGGTTTTTAAGCTTAGGACAAAGCCTCAAACGAATCACCCAATTAATACCAATAACACTCAGTTTTAATTGTTATATTTTGGCGTTTTAAGTCCCCGTATCTATTTGCCCGTATCTATTTGATTGCGTGTAAAGCCAATTCGTTATATTTTTAAGCCCCTGAAATAATTACAAACAGCGTTGGTTAATATGTTCCGTGAAGTCTACGAAAAATTAGAAAAGAAAAACAAACAAGAGATTTTGGATATTATAGCGGATGCTATTAAACCAACGGTTCTAGATGGTGATAACAGTTCTGTTATACGCTGCCCGATAGATTTTTATCCCGAGCATTTCCTATATGAAGTTGCAGATAATAATGTAATGCCCCCAGCGCGCCGCTTTTTTGTGATTGACCGTGATAAAGAAACTATGATGCCTTTGGAATATTCAAGTGAATCCATATATGCGCTTAATAATCAGCTGGGTATTCAGATCACAAAAGATAATATTGTTGATTACATTAAATTCTTTTTTAATTTCGCCCGTGGCCGTCATGGCCGCTTCCTTGCCTTAGAATCCGTTGATGATATCCAATGGCAAGAAGAACCACCCCTCGCTGCGCGCCGTGCTATTGCAAGCATGATCACACCAATAGAAGTATTGCGCGTTGATTCAAAAGGTGGCTTCGAATGCGCCGCTTGCTTTGTTTTTAAAGATTCACTTATAAGAGCCGACCTAAAAATCAGCATAAATGGTAAAGTCGATTTATCAGGTGAAGAGATTTTAGTCGAAGATATGCCTATTATGGATGACAGCTTCGGCCAATAGTATTGGTTTAAATAAATTCGTTTCATAGCTCAGCTATAAAGCTAGGCTGTTTGTAATCTGTATAAGTCTATTGATACTTATGGGCAGATAACCATATTACGCGCTGTTTTCTCACCACTTTTATTTTTCATAATCATATAACTTACTGCAAAAAAAGGATTTTTTTCTTTTTTTTTTCGTTTTTCTTCTTTTTGGTAGGAAAGAATTAACACTCTCCACGCATAATTGACTCATGTGCCGCTAATAGTGGCCTTGTGTGATTAAATGTAGTGTGTCGACAAGTTAAGTCGAATAAAAAATGAAATGGTCGGGTTCCATGTCTATCGAAAATGAAAATAGTATCGAAATTATTATAGCGCCTAAAGCAAATTGCGCTGTGTCTTATAGCCTTAACAATGAGCAGCCAGTGCGTTCCACGCATATTGGTAATCAGCCTTTATTCTATATGGATTTTGAAGAAAATCTGGAAGAAGAGGAAAGCTTTATGGAGGCTTTCGCAGAAGAACTTGGCGAGAAGGGCTCAGAATATTTTAATGTTGATGCGCAGTTAAGCAAATATGATCAAATCGCGAAGCACTTTAATAAAGATGTTTCATGGCGCGAGACTATTTTAAGCGAAAATATTTCTGATATTTTAGGTAGTGATCCTTTAAAGGAACAACCTGCTTTAGACTTACAAGGCGCGCTGGACCTTATGAAGAACAGCCGCGTTTTTACAGCGCAATATGATTATGCTTTGACAAAAGGCGTGACGCTTCAAAGTTCAACGACAATCAGAACAACTGAATTTGTTCGTGACGCGAATGTCATTTTGATTAATGCATCGTTGAGCCAAGATGACGCCGTTTTATTAATAGCCCGTGAAATTAGACGTTTTTGGCAAAAAGACAGCGGAACATCTGTTAACCCGCTAAGCTTTCACCCTGATCAAGCGATCGTTATTAATCGTGCACAAATTGCCGATCTTAATGTCTTTATGGTTCGCGTTGCTTGGGAGCTGCAATTAGCTGGTGAAAAATCGACTTGGGCTTATATCGAACATTCTAGCTTGTCAGATATTGGCCGCGCTTATGCCCGTGAAGCCTGCACTGATTTCAGAACCATGAATAATGGTGAAGCCGCGCAAGCTGCTTTCGAAGCATGGTTTTTATCAGAACGTTGCCGCAAGTCAGACAAGATTCTTATTCAGCAAATGCTCTCAGAATATAATGGTTATGTATTCGGAGAAGATTCTGCAGCGTCCAAAACTATAGCGTTTGAACTGCTTTCTAAGCTTGGAGAGCAAAGCTTCGGCAAAAATTACCTTGAGCCTTATGCGAGCATCATCTTACACGACCCGGTTTTCACTGAAGTAAGAGACCGCTCTAACGCTAATTTCCTATGGTTTATCAAGTTTGAGCGCTCATTTAAAGAAGCGGAACAGGAATTGCATTCTGAAGGGCTGGAAACAAATTCGGCTTTACGGGATAGCAAAAATGATCAATCAGAAGAAAACGTCTTTTTCATCGCAGATGGAACAACAGATGCCAGCCTTTCAGATGAACAAAGCCGAGTCATTCAATTTAGACCACGATAATGTGTATTCAGATAGTGAAGTAGATTTAGGAAATACTATGAGCAACTCAGATAATAGTGACATTGAAAAAAGCGATGCTGATTTTCAAAAATCATATGGTTTTGAAAAAAGCTACGATTTGACGAATGCTTACCACTATTCATCAGATAGCTATGATTACATAGACACGAATGTTGAGACGAGAGCGCTTATTGATTGTGATGTCGTCCCAAGCATTGCTTTGGGGCAAATTATTGATGATGTTGCAGGGTTTGAACTTGAAGAAGTCAACGACCTTAAAAAATCATTCAAAGAATATGATGATGTCGCATATTGGTTAACAGCCCTTGTCGGTTTAAGCCCGACAGGCGCATTGCTTTTAAAAACAGCAGCGGATTATGATTGGAACTTAGCGTTTTCTGGCGGCGAGCAAGATGGTTGGGCACTTAATGCCGATGATTTTATTGCCACTTTAAATCACGCACAGGTTCAGCCTAAAGCATTAATGCGCTCACCATATTTCCTAAATACTCTGGTTTGTGATTTTATCCATGCCTTGCGTGATATTTGGCTCGAAGAAAATAATACACTTGATTACCAAAACCATCACCCTGAAATGATTTTGAAAATTGAACGTATGCGCGCGGCGGATATAGAAGCCTTAACTTTACAAGTTATCTGGGAATTGAGAAGTGCAGGTTATAGTGAATTATGGCGTCATGTTTTAGGCTCAGAGCGTGGCGATATGGCGATGCTTTATAGCCGTTTTCTTGAGCGTGATCCGGCCTCTTTATATGATGGCCGCGCATTATTAGTTGCCTTTAAGCAATGGTATGCTGATGAGGACCGCATTAATATGATTGATCGCGTCGCATTAGAGATTTGTGATGATATTCTAATGTCTTCAGATCAGCGTCGTGTTTTTGCTAATCAATCAATAGCGACAGAAGATCTTGCACAGTTATTTGCACTACCAGAAGGTCGTCCTTATTTGAACGAGATGCTTAATGATGTTTTGAAAAATCCTTATTACGCATCCATGCATAATCAAATCAACGAAGCGCATTTATATCACATTATTCGTGACCTTGAAGTTTGTTATGTTGGTAACGTACCATTTCGTGATCCTGTTCTTGCCGATAAGATCTTTCCTGATTACACTAAGACCCTTAAGTAATAATTGTTTAATTAAGGGGCATAGCGTAAGCGCTTTGCAAAGAGTTAAGCCATGGCTAAGAATGCGGCCGTTATCGGTCACCCTATCGCGCAGAGCAAATCACCACTCATCCATAATTATTGGATGGCGCGCTACGCAATAGACGCGCAATATTCTGCTGTGCATATTCTCCCTGAAAATTTTGAAGCTGATGTCGCGCGTTTATTAAATGATGACAGCTGTGCAGGCTTTAATATTACGCAGCCTTATAAAGAAAAAATCATTCAATTTTGTGATGAACTTGACCAAACCGCGCAAGAAATTGGCGCGGTTAATACGGTTTATAAATCGATCACGGGACGAATTATCGGCGCAAACACGGATGCTTACGGCTTTTGGCAGAATATTGCGCATAAATATCCTGATTTTTCAGTTAAAGATGACACGGTTTGTATATTGGGCGCTGGGGGCGCGGCGCGGGCTGTTGCTTGTGCGTTGAGCCATGAAAAACCAAAGCAGCTTAACATTATTAATCGTAGCTTGGCTAAAGCGGAAAAACTCGCGGAAGAATTTGGCGGCGAGGCCTTTGCCTGGGAAGATCGTGCAGCCTCACTTGCGGACTGCAAGTTACTGGTGAACACAACATCATTGGGTATGGCGGATAAGCCGCCGCTTGATTTAGACTTGTCCTTATTACCCGCTGAGGCAGTGGTGAATGACATTGTTTATGTGCCGCGCCAAACAGAATTATTGCAAAACGCCGCAGCGCGCGGTAATAAAACTATAGAGGGCATTGGTATGCTCCTCTATCAAGCGCAGCGCGCTTTTCACTATTGGTATGACGTTTTACCAGAAATTGACGAAACGCTTATAAAAAAGGTTTTGGTATAATGAAGGTTATTGGTTTAACGGGCTCTATCGGTATGGGGAAATCAACGACGGCGGCGATGTTTTCTAAACTCGGCGTGCCTGTGCTTGATTCAGACCAAGAAGCCCGCGATGCACTGGGTGAAAACGGCGCAGCCGTACGCGATGTTTTGCATGAATTTCCAAGTTGTGAAGACGCGCATGTTAAAGGCACGATTGACCGCGCCTTGTTGCGCTCTATTGTTTTTGATGATGATGATGCACGCAAACGCCTTGAAAATATTGTCCATCCGCATGTTTGGAAAGCGCAAAATGATTTCATTAAAGCGGCGCGCAATAATAATTTAGATTTTGTGGTGCTTGATATTCCACTGCTATTTGAAACAGGCGCGAATCTTTCTGTTGATTTCGCGGTTGTTGTCTCCGCGCCTTTTTATGAACAAAAACGCCGCGTTTTAGCACGCCCAGGTATGAGCGAAGAAATGTTTGATAAAGTTTTACGCTCGCAAATGCCCGATAAAGAAAAGCGCCGTCAGGCCGATTATGTTATAAATACAGGTCTGAATAAGGCTGATACGATGAGCCAAGTCAAAACGCTGCTCAAAATAATGCGTAGCCAGCCTTAAGTTCAAATCATAGAGAGAAAATAATGCGCGAAATTGTATTAGATACAGAAACCACCGGCTTTGACCCCTTTGATGGCGATCGAATTATTGAGATTGGCTGTATTGAGCTGGTTAACCAAGTGCCGAGCGGACGGACGTACCATCAATATATTAATCCAGAGCGCGACATTCCCGAAGAAGCGCAAGCGGTACACGGCATTACAGAAGAATTTTTACAAGACAAACCCGTCTTTGGTGAGATTGTCGGTGAATTTATGGACTTTATCGAAGGCGGTAAATTGGTCATTCACAATGCCGCTTTTGATATTAAATTCATAAATTTTGAAATTGAGCTTTTTGGTTATAAACCGATTGCAATGGATACGGTCGAAGATACGCTATTACGGGCGCGCCGCATGTTTCCAGGCTCTCCGGCGAATTTGGATTCTTTATGTCGACGGTTTCAGATTGATAATACAAGCCGTACTTTGCACGGCGCGCTGCTTGATGCGGAATTATTGGCTGAGGTTTATTTAGAATTACTTGGCGGCCGCCAACACGGTTTGTTTATTGGTGCTAAAGACGATAATGATACAAAAGACACTGGGCGTGATGATGTTGAGCTTATTAAGAAACGCCCTTATCACCCACCGCGCCAATTTAACGTTTCATCGGATGAGAATAAGGCCCATGAAGCCTTATGTGCTGAATTAAAAGATCCTTTATGGACTGCAATCAAGAAAGCTTAATACTATGAATAAGAAATTTGTTTTTACCGGACTTGGCGTTATTTTTGTTGTGGCTTTTGCGGCTTTTGTTATGCAAGCCAGTGTTCAAAATAATGTTCAAAATAGTGATAAATCTGGATCATCTTACCAATCGACGCGTGCGATTAGTGGTTCAACCATTGGTGGCCCGTTTGAGTTACTTGATGAAGAAGGCCAGGTCTTTACTGATAAAAACCTAACGCGTCCTTATCGCTTGATCTATTTCGGCTTTACGTATTGCCCGGCCATTTGCCCAACGGAACTTGCAAAAACGCTCAAAGCCTTCAAACAGCTTGACCCAGCGCTACAAGATCAAATTGATCTGGTCTTTATTACCATTGATCCAGAGCGTGATACGCCCGAAGTTATGAAACAATATACAGATCTTTTTCATGAACGTTTGATAGGCCTTGGTGGCAGCCAAGCACAAATAGATAAAGTGCTGAGCGCTTATAAAGTTTATGCCAGTAAGGTCGAAGATGAGACAATGTCTGATTACACAATGGATCACAGCTCATATATTTACTTATTTACTGCTGAAAATAAGATCCGCGCTATGTACCGTATGAGCGATGATGCAGTCTTTATTGCCAATGATCTGAACCACTTACTCCGTTAAGTTTTATTTTGAATTTGATATTCGCGTTTAGCTTTGTTGCCTTGCAACATAGTTGGTCTCTATGCGCCATCCCCTAACTGTATTATTATAGGTTAGTTAGCGTAGTCTTGGGGAATTAATATCGTAATATTTAAAGGGAAATACATTATGACTTTTCGTCTATTTTCATTATCCTGTGCAGCGGCGACAATCGCGCTGAGCAGTGGTCTAATTTCAAATGATGCAAAAGCCGCAGGCTTTTATATTCAAGAACAATCTTCTTATCATCTCGGTATGGCCTTTGCAGGCGTTGCTGCTGACCCTGTGGATGCCTCTACGGCATATTATAATCCAGCGGGCATCGCCAGCCTTGATCGCGCCCAAATGCAAATGGGTAGCCATTTACTTATACCAAGCTCAAAACTTAAAAACACGGGCTCTTCAGCAACAACAGCGGGTGGTTTTGCAGGTGCTTTAACTGGCGAGGATAGTGGTAATCCTTATGACCCAGCGCTTGTACCAAATATGTTCGCAGCCTATCCTGTCTCAGATAATCACGATATTTGGCTTGGTTTTTCTATAACCGCGCCATTTGGCCTTGCCAATAAATATGATGATGATTTTTTTGGACGTTATGATTCAACGGAATCTAGCCTTAAAGTTTTAGATTTTTCGCCGAGCCTTTCATGGAAAATAAATGATAAGTTTTCTATTGGTGGCGGCATTAATGTTCAATATGCTGACGCACAGCTTGTTAACGCCTTACCGACGCCGGCTGCAGCAGGCCCAGACCCATCGAGTGATGGTTCGCAAGACCTATCAGGTACAGATACATCAATGGGCTATAATGTCGGCGTGTTATGGACCCCACAAGAAGATTTACGATTCGGTCTGCATTATCGCCATGGTATCGATCATGAACTTAATGGCCGCGTCGTTATTAATCCTGTTGGCGGCGGCGCTCAAATTAGAGTGCCAGGTATGGCAGAGCTTGATCTACCCGCTATTGCCAGTTTGGCGGCTGGCTATGATGTGAATGAAAAACTGACGATACAAGGGCATGTTATGTGGTATGGTTGGTCAGTTTTTGATGACATACCTGTTTTATTATCTACGGGAACATTTTCATCAACAGAACAAAATTATAAAAACACTTATGCTGCGGCGATTGGTTTTAAATATAAGCTTGATGACCAATGGGAATTAAAAGCGGGTTATCAGTTCGACCAAAGCCCAACAACAGATGGTTACCGTTCAACACGTACGCCTGATGGCGACCGTAATTGGTATTCGCTCGGTGCGACCTATAAATTAAATGATCGTGTTTCATTGGATTTCTCAGGTACGTATATTGACATTAAAAGTGAAAAAATTGACCTGACACGGAGCTTTAATTACGGTGGCGGTCAAACAGCCTCCGTTGATATTAATGGTGAAACTGAAGGTGATGTTGGTATTATCGCCGTTGGTATGAGCTATAAGTTTTAGGCAAGGCCTTTGTTGTTATTCTCTAAAAGGCGTCCTAATTGGGGCGCCTTTTTCATTGACTTCCTTTTATGTTTCTTTAATAGTTCACTAAACATAATAATTAAGGGAGGATTATTTTATGAATATTCAAGAGCATTTCTATATTGCGACTTCAGCCGCAACCTGTGGGAAATCGGAAATATATAGTGTTAAATCGGCTGATTTAAATCAGATGTTTTCTCAAGGCGTAGCGGCTGTCATTGGCAAAGCGGACATATTTACTCAATACCATCTTTATAAGCAGAAATCCCTTAGCGTTGCAGGTGAAGCGTTTAAAACTGAGCCCGTGAAAGTTTGTGAAATTGTTTTTTCTGAAGGTTTGGTCGATTATCAAACGGCTATAGCGGATGTTCCCGCTCTTGCAACAGGGATGTCACACCCGAGTAGTATTTTTGATGGCTGTGGTAAGGTAACAAAGGAAGATCAACGCAATTACCTGACATATGTCAAAGGTCTTTTTGCTGAAAGCGCTCAGCGCAAAGATGTTGTGTCAGATTTTGTCTATAAATGTGATCTATACCATAGCTATAGTTTAATTAAGAATGATATTGCTGTGATTGATGTAAATAGCGGTAAAGTTTTACATGCACCTAAATAGGCATGTTAACGCGCCAGAGCTAATATCGTCTGCGCAGTCAGCGTAATCTCGTTATAGCCTGTGGTTTTGCATTTGGCTTCAACGTCATTTAGGCGCTGTATAGCCATGACAAGACGAGGTTTTGACCAGTTTTGTACTTGGCGTATAAATTGATCTTGGACTTTGAAAAATAATGGCGGTTTAAGCAATTTAGCCGCATCAAAAACGCGCGCGCCGTTAAGAACGCGTTCTTTGGTGATTAACAGTCTTTTAAAGTGGCGCTGTAAGCCGCGCTGAATACTGATAACAGCGACGCCCTCTGCGACCAGACGGTCAAAGGCGCCTAGCGCCGTATCTTTATCACCATCACATAATGCATAGATAAGATCATCATAATCAACATTGCCGCCATCACTAATGATAAAGCGCGCGGTGTCTAAATGTAATGTATAGGGTTTTTGAGCGTCTTCACCGAAGGCGCCGACATAAAGGGCAATTTTTTCAAGCTCACCAAACATAAAGCTACGATTGCCTGTCAGGTTTTGCGATAAATACGTTAAAGCGTCGCGATCCGCCGTAATGTTAAATTCTTGTAATTTTTGACGAATAACGCCCGCTAAATCTTGCGCGCTTTCTATATAACAAGGTAGAGCCGCTGCGTTTTTGGCCTTTTCGCATGCAAGGCGCAGTGAAGAGCGCGCATCAAACTCTCCACCCTCAATCAAAACCAGATTTTCAGCAGAAGCTTCTTTGAGATAATCTTTTATGATGGGGGTTAATGTATTGCCCGCATCGGTGATGATAATCAGGCGGCTGCCGCCCATCATTGACATAGCCTGTGTTTCATCAAGCAAGCGTGCGGGGTCATCGATGATTTGGCTGGCGGATAATTTAACCACATTAAAGGGGTCATTTAAGTCAGGACAGACGGTTTTGCCTATAGTCTCTAAGCGCTCGCTCAACAAGCCGCGCTCTGGCCCATAGAGCAAGATAACCCGCGCCGCTTTATCGGGTGCTTTGACGAACCCAGCCAGTTGTTTATAGGTAATCTTCATCTTGATTATGCTTTTTAGTTTTTGGCTATCGAGCCATCGCGTTATTTTTCAAAGCTAAGCTTACTTGGCGTTCAATTTGTTGCGCAAGATTTTTCAAGCCATTTTCACGCGCGTAATCTTTAGATACGCGGGTTGTGAACTGGCTTTCCAAAATATTATAACTCGTGGTCGACCAAAGGGATTTATTTAATATCGTTTTATTGTCACGTTTACGCACCAAAGTCAGGGTTGTTGTTAGGCGTAATTGAGCAATGGTTGCGTTAGATTCTTTGGTAATATCAAGGTCACGTTTTGTTTCATTAATATCGCCAATTTTTAAGACGTATTGGAAGCTTGGCGCGGCACCAGTATTATGCATGCTATCAATAAGTTGATTGCGTAAGAACTGGCCTTCGAAATTAGGAATAATTTCAATATCAACGCTGCGCAAAAGGTCTTCAACGTTTTGCACGCCTGGTTTTGGTGATATATTGCCGTAAATAGGTTGAAAACCGCAGCCGTTGAGCAGCAATGCTAGACCTAAAAAGCCTAAAAATTGGAGTCTTATACGATATGATAATTTGCGGTTTCTCATGATATTTACCTTTAAATTATAGTGGATTATTATTAACCAACAACAACGTTAACGACGCGCCCTGGTACAACAATAACTTTACGAATGGTTTTACCTTCAATGGCGCGCATAACAGCAGGCTCATTCAAAGCTTGGCTTTCAGCGTCACTTTTCTCAACATCTTTTGACATTTTAATTGTTGCGCGTAATTTACCATTAACCTGCACGGCAATATTGACGGAATCTTCGACAATTAAACTGGCGTCTATTTCTGGCCATTGCATTGTGTAAAGATCTGTTTTGTGACCAAGGTCTTTCCACAGTTCTTCAGTTAAATGCGGCACCATAGGGTTCATGACGCGGGTCAAATATTCAAGCGCTTCGCGCAAGGCCCATTGGTCTTGGTCATTTTGCGGTTTAAAGGCCGCAATGGCATTGGTGAATTCACGGCAACGGGCCACAGCTTTATTCATGTGGAAGTTTGTGAAGTCGTTTTTGATGTCATGGGCGGTTTTATGCGCCAAACTACGAAGCGTTTTCGATTCATCTGAAAAGGCAACCGGTGCATCTGAGCCAGCCTCAGGCAATTGACCCAAAGCTTCATGCGTGATGCGGTGGACGCGATTAATAAAGCGCCATGCACCTTCAAGTCCCGCTTCTGACCATTCAAGGTCACGATCTGGCGGAGAGTCAGACAATATAAAGAAGCGTGCAGCATCGGCGCCATAGCTCTCCATAATTTCTTGCGGATCAATGACGTTCTTTTTTGATTTAGACATTTTGATGATCGCGCCCTGCTCGACTTTTAAGCCTGTCGTCGCGTGCACGAATGAGCCATCATCTTGTTTGGTGACATCTTTTGGGAAGACCCATTTGCCATCAGTATCTTTATAAGTGGCGTGGTTGACCATACCTTGTGTGTAAAGGGCCTTTATCGGCTCTTTAACGTCTGTATAGCCGCATGCCGACAAAGCGCGGGTAAAGAAGCGTGCATAAAGTAAATGCATCACAGCGTGCTCTACGCCGCCAATATATTGATCGACAGGCAACCAGTAATCGGCTTTATCTTTGGCGAACGCTTTATCTTGATTTTGTGAATCGCAAAAACGCGCAAAATACCAACTGGATTCAAAAAATGTATCGAATGTGTCGGTTTCGCGCTGTGCGTCTTTACCACATTCAGGGCAGGTCGTATTTTTCCATGTTGGATGATTAGCAAGCGGGCTGCCTGCCTCATCAAAACTAACATCTTCAGGTAAAGTAATGGGCAGTTGGTCTTCAGGGACGCCAACGACGCCGCAATCTGCGCAATGCACCATTGGTATTGGGCAGCCCCAATAACGTTGACGCGAAATACCCCAATCGCGGATGCGATATTGTGTTTTGCCTTGACCCAGACCTAAAGCTTCAATTTTTGAAATAATTGTGGTTTTAGCGGTTTCGATATCAAGCCCATCAAGAAATTCTGAATTAGCTAACTTGCCTTCACCTGAATAGGCCGCATCACCAACATCAAAACTTGCAGGATCTTCCCCTTCAGGGATGACAACAGCTTTGATATCTAATTTATATTTGGTCGCAAATTCAAAATCACGTTGGTCATGAGCCGGCACGCCAAAAACAGCGCCTGTGCCATAATCCATTAAAATGAAATTCGCGATATAAATGGGCAGCGTTTTACCCGCCACGAACGGGTGGTTAACAGTAAAGCCTGTGTCAAAACCAAGTTTTTCAGCTTTTTCGATAGCGGCCTCTGATGTGCCTAAAGATTGGCATTTTTGAATAAATTCATCAAAGCCAGCTGTTTTACCGGCCAAAGCCGTGGCTAAAGGATGATCTGGCGCAATAG
Source organism: uncultured Micavibrio sp. (assembly GCA_963977125.1). GTDB lineage: Bacteria > Pseudomonadota > Alphaproteobacteria > Micavibrionales > Micavibrionaceae > UBA2705. Next base: position 23,288 of record CAXBNJ010000009.1, on the reverse strand, counting down.
CGACAAAAGACGCACCAAAAATGGTATCGGGGCGTGTGGTATAGACTTCTAAATCTTCATCATGGCCATTTATATCCCAGTTAAATTGTAAACCTTGTGATTTACCAATCCAGTTATCCTGCATGACACGGACTTTCTCAGGCCAGCCACCAAGGTCATCAAGACCAGTAAGCAGATCATCAGCAAAGTCAGATATTTTTAGAAACCACTGGTTTAAAGTGCGGCGTTCAACAGGCGCGCCAGAGCGCCAACCACAACCATCAACCACTTGTTCATTGGCCAGAACCGTATTTTCAATAGGGTCCCAGTTCACAACAGATTCTTTGCGATAAGCAAGGTCGTTTTTGAAGAAATCGAGGAACATTTTTTGTTCATGGCGATAATAATCAGGCGAACATGTCGCAATCTCACGATCCCAATCAAAAGACAGCCCCATGGCTTTTAACTGCTCGCGCATGGTGGCTATATTCTCATAGGTCCATTCAGCAGGATGGCGGCCATTTTCTATGGCTGCGTTTTCGGCAGGTAGACCAAAAGCGTCCCACCCCATAGGATGCAGAACATTATAGCCCTCAGCTTTACGAAAACGTGCAACCACGTCACCTAATGTATAATTGCGCACGTGACCAACATGGATATTACCAGACGGGTAAGGGAACATTTCAAGGATGTAGTATTTTTCTTTGCCTTCGGCATTTTCATCGACGTGAAAAGCTTTTTCGTCAGCCCAGATTTTTTGCCATTTTTTTTCGGTTTCTTGAATATTATAGCGGTTCATTTTATGTCCGTTTATCTGTGTTTGCCCAAATGGCTATTGATCTATTTATGCGATTTATTGCTGTATTTTTGCTCGCTAAACTTTTATTTTGCTGGAATATCAGCAATACGTAATTGGCGCGCTCTGGTTAGAACAGCGTCTTCCATTTGACGTGCTGTGTCATCGGCGACTTTGCTATCGACCCAACCTTGCGCTGTACGCAATTGACGGAATACACGAACGCGAATACCTTCAGCTTTTAACTGCTCAGTTAAAATAAAGACATTAAGCTTTAGCCGTTCGTTTTGAGATTCTTGTGATGTATACCAGTCCGTAATAATAACGCCGCCAAAAGGGTCAACGCTGGCTAGCGGCATGAAGGATACTGTGTCCAAAGCTGCGCGCCATAAATAGCTGTTTACGCCGATATTAGCATTTTGTGATTTTTTCTCATCGCCTCTTTTGAATATATTAAGGCCGCCTTCACCAAAGATACCTTCAGGCTCGCCGTATATATTATCGTCGCCAGTGACCGCGCGGTCATAACCTGTTGGGTATTTGGCTTCGCCTTTTCCTAAAATGCTACAACCGCCAACAAGGCCGCTTAAAATTATTGTTGTGCCCATAAGCGCTAATGATGTGATATTTTTCATGTGTATACTTTACTATCTTAATAATTAAATTTATGGCATTAGATTCTCAATAGCATGACAAGGTAACCATCTCAACCCTTTAGAGGCTAAGCGTCAAAAGAATCCGCTCTTATTTACGTTCTACATTGCGCATATTAGCGTTTGTTTGGCTCACTGGCTTGTATTTTTGCTGTGATATTATATATAACTATAGGTCTTTGTTTAATTAAAGGTATAAATTGTAATGCTCTTACATCGTTTAAATCGCTGGGCTTTAATAATCGGCGTCGTGCTTTTCTGTGCAGCGCCACTTCAAGCCAACGCATCGACCAAGCAAGGCCTGCCCCTTGATGTGCAAAAAGCGCAAGATTACCTTAACAGCCTAAAAACGCTCAAAGCAGATTTTGTTATGAATGCGGCTGAAAATGTGCGCCTTACAGGGACGTTTTATTTAAACCGCCCAGGGCGCTTGCGCTTCGATTTTGACGATCCTGTAAAAGATTTTATTGTAGCTGATGGCCGCTTTATCTATTTTTATGATGATGATTTGGGTGAGCAAAGCAACGCGCCAATAGGGGCGACTTTAGCTGATTTTTTATTGCGTCCTGATATTCGCCTTTCTGGTGATGTTATGGTCACGCGAATTATGCGCGCAGCGGGTTTAGTGCAAATTACCGTGCAGCAAACTGAAGACGCAGGCGCCGGACAATTAATATTAGGTTTTGATGCAGATTCATTTGAGTTAAAAAAATGGCGCGTTATAGATTCGCTCGGCAATATTACTGAAATTGATTTAGTAAATGTTGAAAAAGATGCCGCTTTAAAAGATGAGTTGTTTTATTATATTAAGCCCAAAAAAGCAGGCGATAATTATAATGAATAAACGGCGAACACCCTCATTTAAGGCTGTTTTACAATCGGTTGACCTTTTAGGCGCAGGTTTATATCGCCTGCGTTTTTCTATGCCTGTTGGCATCGGATCTGAGCAATATTTTACCCATTATGCAGGGCAATATTGTTATGTTGGTTTAGATGAGAGGGGCGAAAATATGCGCCCTTATTCTATCGCAAATGCGCCTGATAATGATTATTTAGAATTCCATTTGCGCGTTACAGGGTCGGTTTTATGCCGGAGCTTATGTGACCCAGACACTATTGGCAAAACAGTTTATATGTCCTCACCCAAGGGTCTTGCTCATTATTTTGACGACACAGAAAGAGATATTGTTTTATTTTCTGGCGGTACGGGTTATGCCCCGATTAGAGCGATGATTGAACAATTAAGACAGAAAAAATTCTCGCGGAAAGTGACCGCCTTTATTGCTGCCCGCGACATTGAATCGCTCTATATGCTTGATGAAATGGCGCATTTTTCCAGCTGTTTACAAAACCTCACCGTGCATTTTTGCGCTGATAAATTGCATCAGCCCCATGACATTGTACAGGAGGCTTTCTTGGACAGCTTGGCGCATGGCGTTATCGGTAATTATGGTGATAAACGCATTTATATTGCAGGGCCACCGCCGATGGTGATTAATATGCGTGATTATATTTTAGACAATGGCGCGCATGATGATTTAATACATGTTGATCATGAGATTATTGCACAGTATCTTGATCGTTACGACCCAAGCCAAGAAAAATAGGTATTTAAAGCATCATGTCATCTGAACTTACCGCATTAGAAACACTGATTAAACAGCTTGCAGCTCTGCCTGGGCTTGGTAAGCGCTCGGCGCGCCGGACAGCGCTACATTTATTGTTGAATAAAGACGTTGCCCTGTCCCCGCTCTTACACAGCTTACAGGCTGCATCTGACTCTATTGTTGAATGTAGTGTCTGCGGTAATTTGGATCAGATTTCACCTTGTTCTATATGTGTGAGTGTTAAGCGTGATGATAACTTGCTCTGTGTCGTCGAAGGTGTTGCCGATATATGGGCGGTCGAACGCACACAAAGTTTTAAAGGCCATTACCATGTTTTGGGCGGGGTACTTTCCCCCTTAGAAGGACGTGCGCCGGAAGACTTACGAATTGATAGTATGCTTCAGCGTATTCAACTGGGGACGTTCAAAGAAATTATTCTGGCCATGGGCGCGACGGTTGATGGTCAAACAACGGCGCATTATTTGGTTGATGAAATTATGCGGGTTAATAAGACGATCGATATTTCACGCTTGGCGCATGGCGTACCGATTGGCGGCGAACTTGATTTCCTTGATGACGGCACAATTTCTACAGCGCTTAAATCACGCGCGAGAATTTAATGTAAACGCTGCTTTCTACCCTATATCAAATCATTTTAAATGACAGGCTTGTTATGGCTGTATAGCCAGTAAAATAGGGCTTTGTGGAGGTTTTTTTGCGTTTTATAGCGTTGAATATTATGCGCTATACTGATGTTAAGCTGTCTTTATACGCTCTATGCAGGCTAGATTTTTCTCAGAGCATGTTTTATTTCATAGTTTTTTATTGGGGCGGACAGGTCTTTTTACGTAACCACGTCTGGGCGTTTCTTTGCGTAATAATTTCTTTTTCTTCGCTGTGGCCAAATAATTGCGCTAGAGGCTAAAAACAAAGCTGCCGTAAGAATATTGGTTTGACCTGATAAAAATCCAAGATCCAAAGCAATAGGCATAAATGGCGCTGTGAGCATAATAATGCGATTCACTAAATGACGCTGTTTTGTTCTTTTGAAAAATCTATGCATGGCTTGGTCGCAAAAATATAGACAAAAGAGAAGTGGGGCTAGAGCCAACATTACACCGCCATATTGAAAGCGCGTTGAAAAATCAGCAATGGCGAATATATTTAAGGCCGCGGGGCTAGTAAGGCTTAATATGGCAGCAAGTGAAAAACCAACATAGCTTATTGACTGACGCAGCTCATAGCGAAAAAACAGGCTATTAATGATTGAATATGCAATATCATTAATAGCTGTGTTTTTTCTGGGCTTTTTTAAGCAGCCCGCTAGTGAGTCGTAATGTCTGGCTTGTTTACCCATCAATATTAGCCTTAAGCGTTAGACGTTGATAAGCGGTGAACGACTTCATCCAATTGATCGTAATTACCAAATGTGACTTTAAGCTGCCCACTTTGGCCTGATTTCAAGTCAATGACGACATCTAAACCTAATTTATTGCTGAGTTCTTCTTCTAAAGCTAGCGTATCAACCGATTTTTGCTGCTTTTTAGCTTTAGTAGGTTTGTTGTCTTTTTTGCCCTCGTAATCGGCCTTTGTTTCTTTGGCTAGGCGTTCGGTTTCACGAACACTTAAGCCTTGGCTGATTACAGATTTAGCGAGTGTAGAAGGGTTTTCAGCTGTAATTAAAGCGCGGGCATGGCCTGCGCTAAGGCTGCCATCATCGACAAAAGCTTGTACATCTTCAGGTAATTTCAACAAACGCAATGTATTGGCAATATGTGAACGGCTTTTACCAATAACGGCGGCCAGTTTGCCTTGGGTATGTGCAAATTCTTCAATTAATTTCTGATAGCCTTGCGCTTCTTCTAATGGGTTTAAGTCTTCGCGTTGCAAGTTTTCGATCAATGCGATCTCTAAAGCTTCTTCGTCACCCATTTGCACTAAGATTACAGGGACTTCATGCAGCTGCGCTATTTGCGCGGCACGCCAGCGGCGTTCACCAGCGATAATTTCAAAATGCTCTTCAGTTTCATCTAATGCACGCACTAAAATAGGCTGTAATATGCCATGTGTTGATATGGATTCAGCAAGCTGTCTTAAAGCATCTCCGTCAAAATTACGACGTGGCTGAAACTGACCGGGTTGCAGGCGTTCAACAGGACAATCAAAACGTGAAAGGCCAGCATCATTTTCAAATTCATCTGCGAGCGGAAAAACACCTTCTTCATCTTCGAAAAGTGCAGAGAGGCCTCGGCCTAGGCCGCGTTTGTTTTGTGATAAAGGGTCTTCTTCGCCCATAAGCTATGTCCTTTTCGTCTTATCATGGCGCATATATAAATATGCGTGTTTATTTATGTTTTATTGTGTTTCTTGGTGGTTTTGCTTTTAAGCAACTTGTTGCGTGTTTGCGGCAATAAGTTTCTTCTCGCGGCGTAATACTTCGCCAGCAAGCTGAATATAAGCATGTGAGCCGGCGCTCTTCATATCATAGATAATCGCAGGCAATCCAAATGAAGGCGCTTCAGATAGGCGTACATTACGCGGAATAACTGTTTTATAAACCGTGTCACCGAAATATTTACGCACATCATCGGCAACCATAGACGATAAATTGTTTCTGCGGTCAAACATGGTGAGCAGAACACCATGTATATTTAGGCTCGGATTATAAGTGCGTTTGACGCGCTCAATTGTTTTTGTAAGATGTGATAAGCCCTCAAGCGCATAAAATTCGCATTGTAGCGGCACGATAACCGAATCAACGGCGACAAAAGCGTTTAGCGTTAAAAGATTCAAAGAAGGCGGGCAATCAATAATCACGTAATCATAAGGCAGAGGCTTGCGCAATGCTTCACGCAGGCGATATTCGCGGCGTTCGGCTGTGACGAGCTCTATTTCTGCGCCAGAGAGATGAATTGATGATGGTAGAACATAAAGCCCTGGAACTTTAGTCGCAACGCCAGCTTGCGCGGCATCAGCATCTTCAAACAATAAATCATAAGAGCTTTTGCGTATAGCGCTGCGACGAACGCCAAGGCCTGTTGAAGCGTTACCCTGTGGGTCTAAATCCACTAATAATACAGATTTACCAACGGCACAAAGCGCTGTTGCTAAATTTATGGCTGTTGTTGTCTTACCTACCCCGCCTTTTTGATTGGCGATCGCTAATAATCTTGGGATTTTTAACGTTGTGCTTTTGCGCGCAAGTTTAGGGCGACGCATAAAAACTTTAGGTAGGGAGCTCTTCTTGACCATAGGTGCACCATATCGTTTAGTGTTGTTCGGGCGTCTATGTCGAAAGCCACCCAAATATTTATATACTGATGAATTAATGCTATTGAATCAGTTTTGGGGTGGTTAGGTCAAGTTTAGGCTGTCTTTAGCGCCAGTTTATACACAATGATGATTGTTGCTTCTGCGCTGGTTTCGGACGGGATTTCTTTGTATTCAAAGTTATAATCCACCTGTGCTTGTGTGATTTCTTGCTGCACAGCACGGCCTTTAGGGAATATCAGAACAAGGTCAGGATTCTCTTCTGCCCATTTTAAGCACCAGCCCATTAGGGTCTTAAGGTCAGCGAGTGCACGGGCTGTAATAACATCCGGCGCGGGAAGATCGCTGCTTTCAACGCGCGCATTGACGACGTTCGCAGAGGATTTTGTTTCACGTGAAACACTCGATAAAAAACTGCATTTTTTTCTGTCCGATTCAATTAAGCTAACAGATACATCCGGCGCGGCAATGGCAAGAACCATTCCTGGGAATCCACCTCCACTGCCTAAATCGTAAAGTGTTTTGGTGTTTTCTGGCAATAAAGGGAGGATTTGTAGCGAATCATCAAAGTGGCGAATTTTCGAGTCGGCCAATGTTGATGGGCTTACAATATTAAGGGCTTTTTGCCATTTATTGAGCAGGGCTTCGTATTGTTTCAACTTGGAGTCTGTTTCACGTGAAACATTCACCTTTGAGTCGAGGCTGTTCTGATTATTCTTGCTCATGAGCTAGGCTGCTTCTTTACGTTTAATGTGGCGAAGGATGGACACTATCGCGGTTGGCGTTATGCCGGGTAAGCGGGCTGCGGCGCCAATCGTGGCGGGGCGCGCATCGCATAATGTTTGTATGATTTCATTTGAGAGCGAACCGACATCCGTATAGGTGAAGTCTTCTGGAATCTTTAAGGCCTCATCTTTTTTAAAGGCTGTAATATCGGAATCTTGACGCGATAAATAGCCTGCATAAACGGAATCAATCTCAATTTGCTCTTGTATGGCTGGGTCGAGCTCTAGCATTTGTGGCCAAATAGAGGCCAATAAAGCCCAGTCAATATTTGAATAAGCGAGCAGCTCAGATGCGCTACGGACTTTACCGTCATGCTTGATGGTGATGCCATGCTTAGCGGCGGCGTTCGGTGAAAGTTTTAAATCTACGTTGAGCATTTGACGGGCGCTATCTAGATGTTTTGATTTTTCATCCCAGATAGCTTGTCTTTGAGCGCTTACACAGCCAATTTCTATGCCGCGTGGGGTCAAGCGTTGATCAGCGTTATCTGCGCGTAAGCGCAGACGATATTCAGCGCGACTTGTAAACATTCTATAAGGCTCTGGCGCGCCGCGTGTGATTAAATCATCAATCATCACACCGATATACGCTTCTGAGCGATCAAGAATAAAAGGCTCTGCCGTATTCGCGTTTTTATCTGATTGTGCGGATTGCGTGGTCGCGATTGCTGCATTAATACCAGCCATAAGGCCTTGTGCGCCCGCTTCTTCATAGCCCGTCGTACCATTAATTTGACCGGCGAGATATAGACCGTTAATCCGTGAGGATTCGAGTGTCGGGCGTAAATCACGTGGATCGCAATAATCATATTCAACGGCATAGCCATATTCGATAATTTTTACGTCTTCTAGGCCAACTATACTACGAATGAATTTATCTTGCACATCAACAGGCAAGGACGTTGAAATTCCATTCGGGTAAACTGTATGGTCGTCAAGACCTTCAGGCTCTAAGAATATCTGATGGCGATCTTTATCAGCAAAGCGCATAATTTTATCTTCGATAGATGGGCAGTAACGCGGGCCCTTGCTTTCGATTTGCCCTGAATATATAGGGGCGCGGTCAATATTCGCGCGAATAATATCATGTGTTGTTGTGCTTGTATGGGTGATATAGCATGATATTTGTGGAATTGTTACTTCTGTATTGATAAACGAGAAGGGCAATGGTGGGTTATCACCGGGCTGTTCTTCGCAAAGATCCCAATTAATTGTACGGCCATCAAGGCGCGCTGGCGTGCCTGTTTTAAGGCGGCCAAGGGGCATACCAAGGCGCTCTAAAGTCTCACCGAGTTTTTGCGCGGCTTGTTCGCCGACGCGACCAGCGGAGCTTTGATCTTCACCGCGATGAATAATGCCGCGTAAAAATGTACCCGTTGTCAGGACAACCGCGCTTGTATCAATTGTTTCATCTGTATCAGTAATAATGCCTGTAATTTGACCATCAGCCATAACAAGGTCATCAACGCCCGCTTCGATTAATGTTAGGTTTTCTTGTTCGGCAATAAGCTGCTGCATGGCTTCGCGGTATAATTTACGATCGGCCTGCGCGCGAGGGCCGCGTACGGCAGCGCCTTTGGATGCATTAAGCATACGGAACTGAATGCCGCCTTTATCGATAGCGCGCCCCATTAAACCATCAAGGGCGTCTATTTCACGCACCAAGTGACCTTTGCCTAAACCCCCTATAGCAGGGTTGCAAGACATCACACCAATTGTCGCCAATTTATGCGTGACAAGGGCGGTATGCGCGCCTGTGCGCGCCGCTGCGGCTGCTGCTTCACAGCCTGCATGACCGCCACCAATAACAATTACATCAAATTTTCTATTCATCATGTCCGTCTTATACTTCATCTAATATGAAAAAGCCAGAAAATATTGCTTTCTGGCTTTGTTTCTAATTTATAGCCTTAGCCCTTTGAGCGTAAGCGCTTCGTTGCTTTATGGACTGTTAAGTTTCGCCGCCATGATCGGCGACCAGAATCTCCCGTTTACCAACGTGATTGGCGGCGCCAACAATGCCTTGACGTTCCATTTCTTCGATAATGCGTGCTGCGCGGTTATAACCGATTTGGAGGTAGCGTTGAATGTAACTGGTTGAGGCGCGTCGCTCACGCGCCACCAAAGCCACCGCTTGGTCGTAAAGTTCATCAACTTCAGCGCCACCGGCTTCGCCACCCCCTTCAAGGTCAAAGCCACCATCTGCGCCACCATTCGTAATATCATCGAGATAGGCTGGCGCGCCTTGTGTTTTAATATGCTTAACAACGCGCTCTACTTCGGAATCACTGGCAAATGGGCCGTGTACACGGGTAATGCGGCCACCAGCGGCCATATAGAGCATATCACCCATCCCAAGTAATTGTTCAGCGCCGCCTTCGCCGAGAATTGTACGGCTATCAATTTTAGAGGTTACGGAGAAACTAATCCGTGTCGGGAAGTTGGCTTTGATAACGCCCGTGATAACATCAACAGATGGGCGCTGTGTCGCCATGATTAAATGTATGCCGGCGGCTCTGGCCATCTGTGCGAGGCGCTGAATGGCATTTTCAACATCTTTACCCGCAACGAGCATTAAATCGGCAAATTCATCAACGACGACGACGATATAGGGTAATTCTTCAAGATCTAAAGGCTGATCTTCGTAAGTGGGCCGGCCTGTTTCTGTCTCAAATCCTGTTTGAACCTTGCGCAGTAAGACTTCACCTTTTTTCGCGGCTTCTACTACGCGCTTATTATAACCATCAATATTACGCACGCCGAGTTTTGACATGGAGCGGTAACGATTTTCCATTTCTTGCACCACCCATTTAAGAGCGACAATAGCGCGCGCGGGTTCGGTCACCACAGGTGAGAGCAAATGCGGAATATCGTCATAAACAGAGAGCTCAAGCATTTTTGGATCGATCATAATGAAGCGACATTTTTCAGGTGGTAAGCGATAGAGCAATGATAAAATCATCGTGTTCACGGCAACTGACTTACCTGCGCCTGTTGTACCCGCAACCAGTAAATGCGGCATCTTGCTTAAATCAGCAATGACGGCATGGCCGCCAATATCATTGCCGAGGATTAAAGGCAGATGAGCGGAGCTGCGTATATAATCACGGCTTTGTAGTAGGTCACGTAAATAGACTGTCTCACGCACCTTATTAGGCAGTTCAATGCCAATAACATTACGCCCTGGCACAACGGCGGCACGTACGGACACAGCAGCCATTGAGCGGGCAATATCATCTGAGAGATTAATGACCCGCGATGATTTTGTGCCTGGAGCCGGTTCGAGTTCATAGAGAGTCACAACGGGTCCTGGGTGGATCGATACGATGTCACCTTTTACATTATAATCGCCCAAAACATTTTGTAGGCGCTCTGCATTGCCTTCTAAAAACTTCTTATCTTCATCAGGGTTAACCGTCTCACTTGGGGTTTCATCGAGTAGATCAATGCTTGGTAATTCCCATTCGCTGTTTGTATCAAGCGATAAAGCAATTTGTTTGCTATCGGATTTTGGTGTTTCTTTTTTATGGGGCGCCATAACTTTAAAGGGCTTTTTAACGGGCGCGGCAGCATTTGTATTATCCGCGCTATAATCATCATCGATGGCTGCGGATGCCCCAGAAGGCGGCGGGGTAAACGTGTCACGTACATCAAAATCTTGCTCTTGCGGCGCAGGCTTATCTTTGCCTGAAAGTTTTGGGCGTTTTCTAGCGGCTTTTTGCGTGGTGTTTTGGGCGTTTTCAGGCTTTTTCCATTTTGGCATAGATATATTTAACATTTTACGCGGCGTGCCTTGTTCGTAAGCACCATGTCTATTTAGCCAGTTTTGAAAAGATTGTAGGGCATAAATGGTGACCTCGTATAGAAATACAAAAAAGCCAGCAATGCGCAAATATATATTAAGCCATTCTTGCTTTTGTAAGCCACTGGCAATAGCCGCGGTAAAGAGTGAGAGTACAAGAAAGATAAAAGGAATAGCGATATGCGCGGTTGGCGCAAAACTCGCGGGCAGTACACCAGATAGGCTATTTGTGACGAGCATACCAGCGCTTCCGCCCAAATAAGGTTGATCCAATAATGAGCCAGCAGGGAAAAGGGTTAGGCCAATAGAAAGGCTGATTGTCGCAAATAGAAAACACGCAAATCTTAGCGCAAAATTCTTAATCGGCTTACGCTTGATGAGACGCAGCCCCCATATTACAGGTAAAATCCCTAATGCAAGAGCGCCAAAGCCAAAGCTTTGTGCCAATATATCAGATAATACAGAGCCGATATGACCGCCCATATTATGCGCGCCATCAATATCAGCGCTTAGGGCTGTATTGGCTGAAGGGTCTTTATGATTATAGGTTAATAGCGTGGCCAGAATAAAACCACCGATTAACAATATGCTTAAGCCCGCACTGTCGACTAAACGGCGTGCGATAAAACTTTGCAGTGAATCGGGTAGAATCTGTTTTTTACTTTTTACGGATGTTCTTTTTGCCATGAAACTTTGCGCTATTGATTTATGAATTTGAGGGGCTAAGCCTAAAGATGTTAAGGCTTTGATAGCGTTAATTCTAGCAGATCTCTGTGTGCTTTACAAATATGTTAACGAATTTTTAAGCTTTTGATGTTTTTATCTATGCTTATTTTAAAAATATTATTTATGGCTTTTTATGAACAAACGAGAATATCGCATATATGTTGTAAAACAGCATTTTGATGCGGGGGTCGACAGTGAGGTTAAACGCTGGGCCCTGCGCGGACGCTTTTCATGTCGCCATAAAGCGCTTCATAAAGCGCGCGTGCTTTCCTTGCTTGATCAATACAGCCTTGTTGATGTTCATGAATGGGTTAGCCAGTCAGGCCAAGGCTTATCAAAGCGTAAAATATTAAAGAGCAAATCTAAGCCACGGCGTTCTTCTCGTGTGATATGGTCTCATGAGTATCAAGATAGTCACTTTATGACGCGCTTGCATCTGAAAGCGAGTGCAATAAGGCGCCAGTTAAGTAAATGGCGCTGTCAGTAAGAATATTCATAGATTCACATATAATAGATCAAAAAAAACAGGCTTAAATTAATAAGCCTGTTTTTGTATATTTACTTAGCGCTGATCATAAGTTGGTTTAATCAATAAGCTGATTCCACCATCCTTTTTTCTTTGTTTCTGGCGCTTTATTTACTGTCTCATGCGTTTTATGTGCATCTGAAGGCGCATCATCATTTGATGGCTCTGCGGCTTTATTGGCTGCAACTGGGGTAGAATCATCAGTCTTGCCTTTTTTCGCAGCCGCTTTACGTGCAGGCGCTTTTTTAGGTTTTTCTTCTGCTTTTACGCTGTCTTGTTTTTTAGCTGGTTTTGCTGCTTTTTCTTTTACAGCTTTTTCCTTCACAGGACGGGCTTTACGTGCCGATTTTTTTGCGGGCTTTTCATCGTCCTTATTAACAACGACTTCAGGCGTGACTATACTCGCAACAGCTTCTGAAGTGCTTGCAGTAGAATCAACAGTTTTGTTTTCTGCAGCCGCAGGCTTATCGGTTTTTGCTGGACGTCTTCTTGGTGCCCGAGTTTTATTACCGTCTTTAGCTTCTGTCTTGATTTCAGCTTTAGCACCTTGATCCACAATCACAGCAGCATCAGATGTTTGATCTGTTTTTGCTACATTTGTATTTGTATCTGCGGTTTCGTTGGCGTTTTCTGCTGTGGCATTATCACGTTGTTGATTTCTGCCACCACGACGATTGCGACTGCCGCCACGGCGGCCACGTGTGCGTCTTGGCGTTGTGACTTCACCGTCACCATCTTCTGTGGTTTTGGCTGTTGTCGTGTTTGTTGTGGTTTTCGCTGCAGGTGTAGAATCGGCAGTTTCCTGCGTTTTTGACTCTGCGTCATCCATGTTAATCGGCGGAGCATCTTTTACAGCTTCAATAACATATTGACGTGCAGGCATATCAGGGTCGATACGAATCTCACATTGGAAGCCATAACGACCTTCAATTTCAGCAAGCAAAGGACGCTTATTGTTAAGAACATATATGGCGACGCGATTAGAAAGATTCAAGATGATACGGCTTGAACGTCTAAGCGTACCTTCTTCTTCTAACGCACGAAGGGCTTGAATAGCTGCGGCATCAACCGTGTGAACAGTACCTGTGCCAACACAATGCGTACACGCTTCATGCTGTGCTTCAGCCAGACTAGGGTTAAGACGTTGGCGGGAAAGCTCCATCAAACCAAAGTTAGAAATACGACCAACTTGGATGCGTGCACGATCACCCGCAAGGGCGTCACGCATTCTACGTTCAACTTTGCTGTTATTGCGATAGTTTTCCATGTCGATGAAATCGATAACCACTAAGCCACCCAAATCACGTAAACGCAATTGGCGGGCCACTTCATCAGCGGCTTCTAGATTGGTTTTAAGCGCTGTTTCTTCAATATGGCGCTCCTTTGTGGAGCTACCAGAGTTAACATCGATCGAGACCAAGGCTTCTGTTGGCTGAATAACCAGCGAACCACCAGATTTCAACTTCACAGTTGGTTGGTTGATTTCGTTGATTTGTGCTTCAATTTGGTAGCGTGTGAATAGTGGAATTTGCTCTTCTTTATATTCCTGTACGCGCTTAGCGTGCGAAGGAATAAGCATTTTCATGAAGTTTTTAGTCTCTTTATAGCCTTCTTCGCCTGCGACTAAGACTTCTTCAATGTCACGCGTGTAAATATCGCGTATAGAGCGTTTCGTCAGATTGCCTTCTTCATAGATAAGTTCGGGCGCTGTTGAAACAAGCGTTGTTTCGCGAATTTTGTTCCAAAGACGGATCAAGTAATCAAGGTCACGTTTAATTTCAGTTTTGGTCCGTGATGTACCCGCAGTACGCATAATAACAGACATACCTTCAGGCACACTGAGGTCTGAAAGTATTTCACGCATACGCTTGCGCTCTTTATAATTAGCGATTTTACGGCTAACGCCACCGGCGCGTGGGCTGTTCGGCATAAGTACTGAATAACGGCCAGGTAGTGATAAATATGTAGTCACGGCCGCGCCTTTATTGCCGCGCTCTTCTTTCGATGCTTGGATCAGCATAATTTGACCGCGTTTAACGACTTCTTGAATTTTGTAATGTTTTTTCCAAGATGGACGTTGAACTTGATCGCCTTCAATACCGTCGCCGCCAAGAACTTCAACGCGACGAGCGCTAGAAGCCATGTTGCGTTTACCGCCATTATTATAACGACCACGTGAGCGACCACCATTATTTGATTTGTTGTTGCGACCGCGATTATTATAACGACCACGTCCACGACCTTGTGGCTTTTCTTCCGCTTGGTTGCCGTTATCGACATTGCCGTTTACTTCAGAATCTAACTCTTCATCTGAAACTTCTTTTGTCTCAGTGATTAAGTTACCTATGTTTTCTTTATTATCAGTGTTATCAGTTTCTGATTTTTTAGCTTCTACGCTATCAGTCTTTTTTACTACTGCTTCAGATGTTTCAACAGGCGCTGCTTCGAGCGTGGCTTCGACTGGGGTTTCAGTTGTTGCTGCGGCTTGTGATGCTTCTGGCGCATCTTCTGATACTGTTTTATTCTCAGTTTTTACATCTGTGTCATTTTCGCCGGTTGTAACGGCATTGCTGCCTCTTCTTGGGCGTCTTGTTCTTCTGCCGCGGCCTCTTGGCTTTGGTGCTTCTTGTTCTTGTTCGTCGCTAGACTCACTAGATTTAGCGGCGTTATCGTCTTCGTCCTCTATTGGCGAATTATCGCTGCCTTCAAGTGTCACAACATCTTGTTCTGTGCTTTCTTCGCCAGCATCGTCGCTTTTTGCATTATCAGTTGATTTTTTATCGCCATCTTTGCTTTCGGCTGCTTTATGCTCTCTTGCAAATTCAGCTTCATCTTCGGCTTCTTCTGCAGCGCGGCGCTCTTCCATTTCAACGCGCTGTGCTTCTATAAGCGCTTCGCGGTCTGATATTGGAATGCGGAAATAATCAGGGTGGATTTCTGAAAAAGGTAGGAATCCGTGGCGGTTGCCACCATAGTTCACAAAACAAGCCTGTAGAGAAGGCTCTACACGGGTTACTTTTGCAAGAAATATACTACCTTTAAGGGGTTTTCTGAAAGCGCTCTCATAATCAAATTCTTCGAGGCGATTTCCTTCAACAACCGCGACGCGTGTTTCTTCTGCGTGCGTTGCATCGATGAGCATTCTTTTTGCCATTTTTAGTCTCTCCTTACCGGTAAGTAAAGATAACCTGATAGTGACGGGAGGCAGGTTGCCGCTTACCGCTAAATAAAATTTACAAGGCGCTTTGGAGAGGAAACATAGTTTTTAAAGATTCGGCATGCATCGTGACATGCGATATGTCGCATTACCACTTATATAGATCAGTGCTGTTTTGTTTGTGTTGAGCTCAGTCATAATTTGCATATATTTGAATTCTTAATTTCTCTATTATTCTTCAAAGCGATTATCATATCTGTGGCTAGCGAAACCTTAAATTCTTTCAGCGTTCCCAACCTTCTACCCTTTTATAAGTTATGAATTTTATAGCTTATAAGTGAGAGTAAACTTCTGTCTTAATACATTTTTGAACGCCTGGTATGCGAGTAAATGCTAAAACCACAGAGTGTCACTACATTAAAACAATACACAGGATTTTGGCTTTACACAATAAAATTTTTACTCAGGATGAATTTTTCTTTGCTGTTCTGCCTAGCTTCACTGTATATTGGTGGCATGAAGTGTTCAAATTCACGGGCCGTTGCGCCTTATTTTCAAATTTATAAATTTTTTCAACGTGTTGTCCTTATAGCGCTGTTTTGTGCGGTCAGCGTGCAAGGCGCGTATGCGGCGAATATTGAGGGCGTGCGCGTGGGTGAGCACCCAGATAAAACACGCTTAGTTATCGAGTTATCAAGTAATTTGAATGCTAATGCGTTTATATTACACAATCCTGAGCGTCTGGTTGTTGATTTCAAGGGGCGTAATTTAAGCTGCGCACCAATTAAAATAAGCAATAATGATTTGGTTGAATTTTCACGCCAAAGCAGCGATGAACAAACATTGCGCTTAGTGTTTAACTTAAAAAAACCAAGCGCGCTTAAAGCAAAATTCTCCTTACCGGCCACGGGCAATCAACCTAATCGTTTGGTTGTCGATTTAACGCCTGCGGCGGCCAAGCCTAAAATGCAATTAACGCAAAAACCCGCTCAAAAGGTTTATGAAGCGCCTGTCGCTATCGTAAAGAAGCCGGCATATAAAGCCTCGCCACCACGCGCATCATCAGCGGCGCGTAAATATATTGTTGTTCTTGACCCGGGTCATGGCGGCAAAGACCCAGGCGCCGTTGGCGCAGGACGATTATATGAGAAAAAAGTCGTGTTAGCGACGGCGCATCGTTTAAAAACCCTTCTTGAAGAGAGCGGCCAGTATAAAGTTATTATGACCCGCAGCGATGATCGTTATATTCGCCTCTCCGAGCGCGTGAAGATCGCGCGCCGTCATGATGCGGATTTATTTGTCTCTATACATGCCGATTCCGTTGATAAGCACGATGTAAGGGGCGCTTCAGTTTATACCTTGTCAGAAAGAGCCACAGATGCTCAAACTGCGAAATTGGCGGCGCGCGAGAATAAGGCAGATTTAATCGCTGGCGTTGATTTGTCTGATGAGGGCAGTGATGTCGCGGCCATTCTTATTGATTTAGCTCTGCGCGATACGAAGAATCAATCAACATTCTTAGCCAACCAACTTATTGAGGGTTTTCAAAAATCTAAAATACGTATGCTGCGTACACCCTTACATTCCGCAGGCTTCGCAGTTTTAAAAGCACCTGATATACCTTCGGTTCTGGTCGAGATTGGTTTTATGTCGAATCGTTCAGAGGCCTCAATGCTTAATACGAGCGCTCATCAGCAAAAAATCGCAAAAGTGCTCAAATCAAGTATCGATTCATATTTTTCGAAACAAGCGCATTATGCGGGCCAATAATCTGATCCTCTAATACTCCCTAACACTCTGGGGTTGGATGAGAATTTCACATGGAGCTTGGCGGTGATCTGCGCATAGAAAATTTACCGCTTTTTGAGTTATATTTTTAATATTATTTGCTTTTTTGGGCTTTTTTTTTCAAATAAACCCTGTGCAAAGCTTTTTTTTACGTGTATATATAAACAAATGTTTCGGCGCTTCGGCGCGAAATTTAGTTCTTGTTAAGTATTACCTAGAGGGTATTAAAATGAAAAAAATTCTTTCACTTGGTTTCGTTGCAAGCATCTTGCTTGCTACAGCAGCTTGTTCTTCACATGATGACAAAGGTGTTTATGCAGATGACCGCTCAGCGCCATATGCAGATGAACGCACAGTTGGAACTACACAAGTTGTTAAAACAGTTAAAGCTGTTAAAACTGCTGACAAAGTTTTCGAAACTCGTCTTGTTAAATAAGACCTGTTCTTGATATATGATTTTTTAAAACCTCCCTTAGAAATAAGGGAGGTTTTTTATTATTCTGAAATGAACTTGGAAAAATCGGCTTCGTTTGATTTAGGGATATGGACGCGAATTGTCGCTTCGCCCTTATCACACAAAGTTAAGAAAACCGCTCGGCCAGAGCCTATCTCAATGTTTTCCATTAAACCAATCCCTAAAATAGGGGTCTCTAAAGATTTTTTGCTGTGTAAGTCAGTCTCTATGGTTTTGCGTTTTTCTTGTTCGCTCTGCGCTAGGGTCTCTATAGGCTTTATGCCACCATTAGGATTGAGCCATTCAAAGCTATAGACAGAGTCTTTCCAGCTTTTCAAAACGTCATGCGCATTAACATAGACATTAAGGTATTTATCTTCTTTGCCCTTAATGATCTTGTTATCAACATATGTAATATTTAAATTTGGCATTTTACCTCTTCGTTGTCTTAAACTTGGCGCTCGCGTTTTGTGAGGGCCATGGTAACAGAATACATAGTGCAGCTTATCATATTTCACTCTATTTAAGAAAACAAAGCTAAATAGAGATTTGCGCCAAATAAAGCCTTTACCTTCACCCTTTATACAAATAAAATACAAACAAAGTATAAACAAATACAGTTTTGGATCAAAAAATGAGCAAAAAATCAGTCAAGCCAGATTATAAAAAGCCAGAAACCATTACTGTAAGCGCGGATAATGACAGCGTTAGCTGTGATGGCGGCGGTGGTGCATTGGGTCACCCGCTTGTTTATTACACACTCAAAGGCCTAAGCAGCGTTGAGTGTGGCTATTGCGACCGTGTTTTTGTAAAGAAACCAGCGAAATAGCGCTTAATTGGCGATCTGATAGTCAATTTTCTTGATTTTTACTCTCAATTCTCTATATGATTATCTATAAGGTTTGTTGATGCTGCCTAGCGGGTCAATGCCTTATAAGAATAAGAAGATAGCCAAGTTTATAACTCGCTCATATGAGGAGATGACCTATGACACGTGTATCATTATTTGATAGCCCTTTATTTTTGGGCTTTGATCATTTCGAAAGAACATTTGATCAATTAAAAAAATCAGCCAGTGAAGGCTACCCCCCTTATAATATTGAACAAACAGGCGATAACCAATTGCGCATTAGCTTGGCTGTGGCCGGCTTCACACTGGAAGATTTAGATGTGAATGTTGACCAAAACCAGTTGGTTATATCCGGACGCAGTTCAGAAAATGTCGATGATCGTATTTTCCTACATCGCGGCATTGCAGCGCGCCAGTTCCAAAAAAGCTTTGTTCTTGCTGATGGCATAGAGATATTAGGCGCAAGCATGGATAATGGCTTGCTGCATATTGATATGGAACGCATTGTCCCTGAATCTCAGCTGCGTAATATTGAAATTAAAGCGGGCGACAGTGCAGAAAAAGCATTGCTTGATCGCAAAATTGATGTAGAATCAACATAAGCTTCATCGCGTTTGAAGCCCCTTCCAACGTTAACTCATCAATCGATCTCATCGTTATAATTTTATGCGCTTCGGTATAAGTAGATTTAACTTTATCGCATTAACGAAAGTTTAATAAAATTAGACCATTCTCATACATATGCAGAAGCTAAAAAGCGTATTTAGCCTGCAAAGCGTAGATACGCGTAAATAATTCAGGAGTCCATGGCGTGCTAGAAAAAAATTCAGAAGCAAAAAAATCAATCCGTAATCTGACACAAAAAGATTTTCTTAATTTTGGTATGCATAGCCTTGCTTACCTAAAAGAAATCGAACTTGAAGGCCGCGTCGCTATTGCGATTTGCGCCGCAGATGGTACGCCGATTATGGTTGAACACGACCTACAAGCGGCCGCTATGCTTGCGCGCCATAATGATTTAGAGCCTGTGCAGTTAAACTAAGCTTAGATCAGCTCAACGCAACGCAACGCAGTAAGAACCTCGGCATAAGGCCGCATAAAATTAAAATTTAATAAAAAGCCCCGATACACATATCGGGGCTTTTTTGTTCTTGTTTTTCTGTTTTTTCAGTTCGGCTTAAAACGCCTCGGCCTTCATCGCCATGAGCGTGTCGCCGCCCGCTAAAATCATTTTGAATTTGGCATCGGCTTCAGGCAGCATGCGGGCAATGAAGAATTGGGCTGTTTTGATTTTATTCTCATAAAATTCTTTATTACTTTCATTCTCATCACTGAGTTTTTCTAAAGCCACTTTGGCCATTCTTGCCCAAATAAAGGCTTGCGCGACAAGGGCGAATTGGCGCAGATAATCCGTGGCGGCGGCGCCCGCCTCTAATGGGTCTTTCATGCCTTTTTGTGCAATAATCGCGGTGGTTTGTTGTAACTTCATAAAGGCTTTAGCCAATGGGAAGACAAACTCACCCATTGCAGGGTCGGCTTGGTTTTCCTCAATGAAGTTGCTGACAGGATGGAAGAAGCTACGTAATAGACGCCCCATATTTTGCGGCATTTTACGGCCTACTAAATCAAGCGCCTGAATGCCGTTTGTGCCTTCATATATTTGCGCAATGCGCGCATCACGCACATATTGTTCAACGCCATATTCACGTATATAGCCATGGCCACCATGAACCTGTACGGCTAAATTGGCGACTTCAGAGCCCATATCCGTTTGATAGGCCTTTAAAACAGGCGTCATTAACGCGACCAAATCATCGGCATTTTGGCGCTCTTGCGGATCAGGATGTTTCTCCGCGCGATCAAGCGTCAGACCAACCCATAAAGAGAGCGCGCGGGCGCCCTCACAGAAAGCTTTACCCGTGAGAAGCATACGACGCACATCTGGGTGGACGATAATTGGGTCAGCGGGCTTGTCAGGCTCTTTAATGCCATCTAGCGCACGCATTTGTAAGCGGTCTTTAGCGTAGGCGACAGCGTTTTGCTGTGCAACTTCTGCAATGCCAAGCCCTTGCATGCCAACGCCCAATCGGGCCGCATTCATCATTGTGAACATGGCCTTTAGACCCTTATTCGGTTGGCCAACCAGCCAGCCTTTAGAATTGTCAAAATTTATTACGCAAGTTGATGATGCTTTGATCCCCATTTTATGCTCAATAGAGCCGCAACTGACATCGTTATAAGCGCCGGGGACATGATCGCCGCCTTCTTCTTTGGGTAAGAATTTTGGCACAACTAACAAGGATATACCCTGCACGCCTTCTGGTGCGCCCGGTAAGCGCGCCAGAACCAAATGGACGATATTTTCAGTTAAGTCCTGATCCCCCGCTGAAATAAATATTTTTGTACCGCTTACGGCGTAAGATCCATCTTTATCGGGATGATTTTCGGCCTTAGTGCGTACAAGCCCTAAATCTGTACCGCAATGAGGCTCTGTTAGACACATAGTTCCAGACCAGCGCCCTTCGATTATTTTTGGTAAATATAAGGCTTTTTGTTCATCATTACCGTGACGATGTATGGCATCATAACAGCCCTGTGATAGGCCCGGATACATACCAAATGACATGTTGGATGAACAAATAAATTCCTGCATGGCGACATTGACAAAGGCTGGCATGCCCATACCACCAAACTCAGGGTCTAGCGATAATCCGCACCAGCCGCCTTCGGTGAAGGCCTTATAAGCTTCTTTAAAGCCTTTAGGGGTTGTGACCTTGCCGTCTTCAAGGATACAGCCCTCTTCATCGCCGCTTTGGTTCAGTGGGAAGAGGATATCTTCACATATTTTACTGCCCTCTTGCAAAATCTGCATAACTAAATCTTCCGTGGCGTCTTCACAGCCAGGTAGTTCGGTCATTTTATCAGCATTTAATAGCTCATAGAGAACAAAGCGTATGTCGTCGATGGGGGCTTTATAAACAGGCATCGGAAAATCCTTATAAAATGGGGCTTATGGTTTAATTTAAATGACTTAGATATGAATTATTACATTTTTCTTACTAATAACGTCTTAACACTATATATGATTTTTTTATATTTGGGCAGGGGGAAGCTGCGTTTTATGTGGTTGTATTCCATTCTTGCTTTCACTATATAGGCGAGTTGTTCTTGTTGGTCTCGCCTTTATGTGCTATTGTGGCCTCTTCATAATATAAGTTCGCGGCGTTACTGGGTGTGTATTTACGACGTTTTTTAAGCGTCTACTGGTTATTTTTAAATACTTATGAGAATAGGGACGACACAGATGGATAATATTTTTGGACATAAGCAGACCAATGTTACGCGTAGAGCTATTTACAGCAATAAGAAGATTATTGCCTCAATTATCACGACAAAAAAATCTGGCTTAAGATCAGAGAGTAAAACGCTTTAATTGAAAAAACAAAAGGCGCTAAAATAGGCCTTTATTAAAAGACATTATAGATATTGAACAGGCCAAGGGCAGAAAAGCTCTGTGGCCTGTTTATTTTATAGGGGTGTGCTCTTTCAAGCGCGTGGTGGCGGATTTTCATCCCAATCACTTTCACGAAACTTATATTGCAGGGCAATGGCTAAAGCTTTTATTGGCTTTAGTGACCATAAAGTCATGGCAAGGCCTATGCCGCCCCATACGGCTAAATGTAGCCATATCGGCCAGCCGATTTTCATTTCGACAGTTAAGGCAACGGGCACAAGTAAGAAGCCTAAAACAAAGATTAAAAATACAGCGGGGCCGTCTGCGGCATCGCTGCGGCTTAAATCTAGGCCGCAATTTGTGCATTGGTCCTCTAGGTCAAAAACAAGAAAATCCTTTTTGAACATTGTGCTGTGTTTGCATTTGGGACACTGGCAAAGCAATGCCGTCTTTAACATTGAAAAGACGGCATTTTTTTTATTTTGATTTTTTTCACTCATAAGAATGTATATAGCCTTTTTTTAATGCGCGGCAACGCTTGTTGCTGCTGAGAGACTTGGATCGACGTTTAAGCCGATTTCATTGCCCCACCAGTAAACGGCGACAAATAAGAACAACCAAACAATATCAACGAAATGCCAATACCACGCAGCGGCCTCAAAGCCAAAATGACGCTCTTTGGTGAAGTGCCCTTGATGAGCGCGCAACCAACAAACAGCAAGGAATATAGTCCCCACCAAAACGTGGAAGCCGTGAAAGCCTGTGGCCATGTAAAATACAGATGGGTAGATACCATCTTTAAAGCCAAAAGCGGCGTGATGATATTCGTAGACCTGGAATATAAGGAAGATTATGCCCAATAATACCGTGATGCCCAAAGCTTTAGCCATCTCGGCTTGCTTGCCTTCTAGTATCGCGTGATGCGCCCAAGTGACTGTTGTGCCTGAAAGTAACAAGATCATGGTCATCATGAATGGTAGACCAAAGGCTTCAACGAAATGAATTTGCGGTGGTGGCCATTGGCCTTGTGTGTATTCGACGCGGGCGAATTGAATCGCCTCGTTAGAATAAAGTGAGGCATCAAAGAACGCCCAGAAAAACGCTACGAAGAACATGACTTCAGAGGCGATGAATAACAACATACCGTAACGGAAACCAATTGCGGCGACTTCTGTATGGGCTTTTTCAACGATTGATTCAAAAACAATGTCTTTCCACCAAAAGAACATCACAGATAAAATCGCAAGAACACCAATAATTGGGCCAAAAATACCAACTTCAAAGCTGCCAATTCTTGCTTCATGCATATATAAAATCATGCCTGTTGCGAAAATACCGCCTGCGAGTGCGCCCATAAGTGGCCAAACACTTGGGTTTACCAAATGAAAAGGATGGGGTTTTCCGGTGGTTGTATACTCAATATTTTCAGCCATTCGTCTTA
>CAXBNJ010000008.1:0-73897 GCA_963977125.1 uncultured Micavibrio sp. | reverse complement strand
TTGATTCGTGTAAGTATTCGATTGCGTGTAGATTTACGTGCTAATCAATTGCGCGTTTATAATAAAACAATTTTTCTCATAAAACCATAAACTTATTTCATTCACAAGATCTTATCTAAATAGAGGGCTTGTGCAAATATACGCTTTTATGCGCAAAGGCTTATGGGGCATGTATTGTTTATTCGGCGTTATAAAATTCTTCCATGGCATTATCAAGCGCATCTGATTCCGTTGGATAAAAAGTGTATGATAAGGTCAGAAGGTCGATATCTTCCATGTTTGGATCATCATCAAAGGCGGGGTCAACGTAAAATAATACGGGCATTTGTACGGTTTGACCGGGCGTTAGAATTTGCTCACCAAAACAAAAACATTCTATTTTGTGGAAATATTTACCCGCTTTTAGTGGCGTTATATTATAAAGTGCCGTGCCTGCGCTGGGCGCATCATCTTGGCTGGTGGCAACAAAATTAGTTAAGCCCTGCTCACCGACATGGACGGTGATAGAGCGATCACCGGGTTCAAAATCCCAAAATAAATTTTGATTAATGTCTGTATTGAAGTTAATGCGAATTTTGCGCTCTCTTATTAAAGACACGTCAGGGGCGGATTCAGAAAATTGCGGCGTTCCGCCAAAACCTGTAACACGGCAAAATACGGAATAAAGCGGCACAGAGGCATAAGCAAGCCCCACCATCACGGCGACCGTCAGCAAAACACTTAAAGCGAGCTTTTTGTTTTTCTGCGCGAGGTCTTGTGTTTGTTTTTCTTGTTTTTCTTCTTGCGGGGGAAGCTTACTATTCGTCATGAGAAGGGTTTGCCTTTGCTGTTAAAGCCAATTCAGATTTCTCAACAACGTTAAGCGCGATTTCGCTATATGATTTATCGGTGCTTGGCTGCCCCGCATCTGAAGATAATCGAATATCTAAAGCCAAAGGAATCGCACCTAAAAAAGGCACATTGATTTTTTCGGCTTGGCGTTTTGCGCCGTCATGGCCGAATATCGGCGTATCTTCACCGCATTTAGGGCAAGTGAATATCGACATATTCTCGATAATACCAATAATCGGCACGCCAGTCTTTTTGTACATTTCAAGGCCTTTACGCGCATCGATTAAGGATAAATCCTGCGGCGTTGAAACGATAATTGCGCCATCTGGCGGCATTTTCTGTGCCAAAGTGAGCTGCGCATCGCCTGTGCCGGGGGGCATATCAATAATCAAGTAATCAAGCCCTTCCCAATCCACATCGCGGAAAAGCTGCGTGACGGCGCTTTGTACCATAGGGCCACGCCAGATGAGCGGGTTTTCTTCGTCGACCAAAAACCCCATCGACATAATCTTTATGCCATGAGCCTCTGGCGGCACGATTTTACCATCTTCATTGGTGTTCGGCTTGCTTGCGCTATAATTAATGCCTGTTAGGCCAGATAAACGCGGCTGAGACGGGCCATATATATCGATATCGACGAGGCCGACTTTGTGCCCAAGGTTTTTAAGCGCGATAGATAAGTTAAAGGCAATTGTTGATTTACCAACCCCGCCCTTACCCGAAGACACAGCAATAATATGGCGCACATTTGGCCGCTCAAGCGGTGGGCTAACAGAGGGCGCTTTTGGTTTGCTCGCGCAAGCGGATTGTTCTTGTGGTTTTGTTGCTGGTTTTGTTGCTTTTGGAGCGCTGGGCGCAGAGGGCGTTGCCGCTTGTTTTTCCGCTGTCAAAATCACTTGCGCAGACTTCACGCCTTTTAATTGACATAAAATTGATTCGGTTTTATTGCGCACAGCTTCGTATGCAGCGGCCTTTTTCGGGTCAATTTCAAGGATACAAATAATGTTTTTACCATCAATGGTGATGCTGGAAATAAGCTCGTTTGAGACCAGATCGCCGTCCTTATGCGGATCTTGCACGGAAGACAGCGCTTTACAGATTACTTCTTTGCTCAATTTAGCACCGAAATTCCACATCAACATATTGCCTTTCCTGACAAAAACGATATTGTTACCATTGAATAATTATTAATTATGGTAGTTCTTTGTAAATTACAAGTCAGTAAGGATCAATAAAAATGTCGGAACGTGAAGCAGATTCGCTAAATTCAACCAATCCCGCGATGGGCTCTAGCGCTCATGCTATGGGCGAACATAAAAACCCATGGGGTAACGGTAGCTCTGGCGGTGGAAATCGGGGCGGCGGTCGCGGTGGTTCAGGCGGCGGCAAAGGTGGCGGTCCATGGGGCGGCGGCTCTGGCGGTGGTGATTTACCACCAGATTTAGATATCTTATTGAAAAAAGCACAGCAAAATTTAAGTGATGTGCTTCCTGGCAATCTAGGCGGCGGCAAATTCGTTTTCTTGATTGTCGTTGTTGCGCTGGGCCTTTGGGCTTTGACAGGCTTCTATACATTACAACCTGGTCAGCACAGTGTTGTGACGACATTTGGTAAATACACACTTACACATGAACAATCTGGCTTGCAGTATCATCTACCGTGGCCAATACAAAACGCGATTGTTGTTGACGTTGAAAATGAACGTCGCATTCAAATCGGCCAGCAAGATTACACACGTCGTAATGGCTCTACAGCCAGAACGACCGCAACAGCGAGTGTTAATGTCAAAGGCGAAAGCAGCATGTTGACGGGTGATGAAAACATTATCGACATTAACTTTGTTGTTTTGTGGAAGATTGCGAGCGCTAAAAACTTCCTCTTTGAAATTCGTGACCCAGAAGCCACCATTCGTATTGTTGCTGAGAGCGCTATGCGTGAAGTTATTGGCCGCACTGAAATTCAACCTGCCTTAACTGACGCACGTGGCAGTATCCAAAGTGACACACGCGCTTTGATGCAGAAAATGCTTGATGAATATAAAGCAGGCGTTGAAGTAAATGGCGTTCAACTGCAAAAAGTTGATCCACCAGCACCCGTTGTTGATGCGTTTAACGAAGTGCAGCGTGCACGCCAAGAAAAAGAGCAAAGCAAAAATAATGCTGAAGCTTATCGTAATGACCTTATTCCGCGTGCGCGTGGTGAAGCTGAAAAGCAACGCCAAGGCGCCGCTGCGTATAAAGAAGAAGTCATTAACCGCGCTAAAGGTGACGCGGCTCGTTTTGAATCTGTCTATGCCGCTTATAAAGTGGCTAAAGAAGTTACAACGAAGCGTATTTACTTAGAGACGTTAGAAGAGATTCTTCAAAATACGAATAATGTGATTATTGATCCATCGCAAAAAGGCTCAAATGTTTTGCCTTACTTGCCGCTTGATAAAATGGGTCAACAAAAGAAATAAACATCAAATAGCGCCTTAATAAGGGCTGTTTGATAATAAATACACGATTTAAGGAGTTAAATCATTATGGGTAAATTAGGTTTAGGCTTTGTTGCTTTATTAGCAATTAGTTTATTGGTTCTTTCTGGTTCAGTCTTTACTGTGAAGGAAACACAGCAAGTCTTGGTTTTACAATTTGGTGATGTTAAAGGGCGCATTGATGAGCCTGGTCTGCATTTCAAATTGCCAATATTGCAACAGTTACGTGCTTTCGAAAAACGTATATTAAACGTTGATCCACCAGCAGAAGAAGTACTCTTGGCAGATCAAAAACGTTTGGTTGTTGATACTTTCGCACGTTACCGTATTGCCGATATGCTTAAATATTACCAAACATTGTCAACGGAGACTGCTGCGGTTCAGCGTATGAACAACATTATTAACGCATCTTTACGTGGCGTTTTGGGTAAGACGACTTTGCAGGATGTCTTGTCAGAAAAACGTGATGACTTGATGAAAGAAATTCAAGACGAAGTAAATGAAGAAACAGATCGTTTTGGTATTGAAATTGTTGATGTGCGTATTGTTCGTGCTGATCTACCTATTCAAGTAACGCAATCTACTTATAACCGTATGCGCTCTGAGCGTGAACGTGAAGCAAAAGAAGCGCGCTCTGAAGGTGATGAAATCGCTTTGCGTATTCGCTCTCTTGCTGATAAAGAACGCACTGTACTTCTTTCAGAATCGCGCCGTGATGCAGAAATTGCTCGTGGTGAAGGCGATAATGAAGCCATTAAGATTTATGCTGATGCTTTTGGCAAAGACGTGAAGTTCTTCGAATTTTACCGGACAATGGAAGCGTATAAAAAAGCCCTTAATGGCGGCGGAACAACAATGGTTCTTTCTCCTGATAGTGAGTTCTTTAAATATATAGCTTCTGATACGGGGGCCAAATAAACGATTATTTCGCTTAGTTTAGAGAATTTATCTATAAAGCGTATAATATATTAAGGTGTCGTCATAATTAAAATATGAAGAAAGGATTTTCGCGATGAAAATGTCTAAGATTATCTGTGTTGCGGCTGTTGCCTCACTTTTTACTCTAGCAACAGGCTCGATTGACTTAATCGGGCAAGCTAAAGCGAAATCTCCCGCTGTGGATGTTAATGGCAGGATTACAAGCTTTGCTGATTTGTCTGAACGTTTATTGCCAAGTGTTGTTAATATTTCCTCTACTCAAAAAGTTGAGAGCCTTGAGAATATGCCGCAAATGCCTGACTTCCCACCAGGCTCACCTTTTGAAGATTTCTTTGAAGAGTTTATGGAGCGCCAACACGGCTCACCAGAATCAGCGCCAAGCTCATTGGGGTCAGGTTTTATTATTGATGCTGAAAAAGGCTATGTTGTCACTAATAATCACGTTATTGCCAATGCTGATGAAATTCGCGTGGTGTTATCAAATGATGAATCGGTTGAAGCCAAGCTTGTCGGCATGGATGAGAAAATGGATTTGGCCGTTTTGCAAATTGACCCTAAAGGTCATGATTTAGTCGCTGTGGCTTTTGGCGATAGCTCTGTTATGCGTATTGGGGATTGGGTTTTGGCTATTGGTAACCCGTTTGGTCTTGGCGGCACAGTAACGGCGGGCATTATATCTGCGCGCAGCCGTGATATTCAAGCCGGGCCTTATGATGATTTTATTCAAACCGATGCGTCAATTAACCGCGGTAATAGCGGTGGCCCAATGTTCGATTTAAACGGCGATGTAATTGGTATTAACACGGCGATTTATTCACCGACGGGTGGCTCTGTAGGGATTGGCTTTGCTATTCCTGCAGATTTAGCTAAGCCTGTAATTAACCAGCTTATCGAATTTGGCCGTACACGCCGTGGCTGGCTTGGCGTTCGCATTCAAAGTGTTAGTGATGAAATAGCCAATTCACTCGGTCTAGATAGCGCGCGTGGTGCTTTGGTGGCTTCTGTCAGTAAAAACAGCCCTGCAAGCAAAGCGGGCTTTGAGGCTGGTGATATTATTCTTGATTTCAATAAGAGCCCTATCATCCATATGCGTGATTTACCGCGTATTGTCGCTGAGACGAACATTGACAGTAAAGTGCCGGTAACCTTATGGCGCGATGGCAAAGAAAAATCAGTTAAAGTGGTTATCGGAGAGTTAGAAAAAGCCGAAGAAGACGGCAAGCTTGATGATGTTAGGGCTGTCCCTGTGGATAAATCAGTAATAACGGAAATTGAAGCGCTCGGGCTTTCTCTGAGTGTTATTGATGCTAAAATACGCGAACAATTTAGTTTGCCTAAAGACTTAAAGGGCGTGTTCATTACAGCGGTGAGCGCGGATAGCGCGGCGGCCCGTGAAGGTCTGTCAACAGGTGACGTTATTTTAGAGGTCGACCAAGTCGATGCAACCTCGCCTAAAGTGGTGGCTGACATTATCAAGAAGCTAGAGAAAAAGCAAAGCCGTGCTGTTTTGATGTTGGTTGATACGCAAGGCCAAGGTAGCGTAAGATTTGTTGCTTTGAAATTCCCTGATGAGCCAGCCAAAGACAAGAAAGACGATAGTAAAAAAGATAAGGAATAGCTAAGGTGGTGAATTCTGACCTTGCGCGCATGGCTTCTTTGGGCGTTAGCGATAAACGTATTTTAGTTATAGGGTCGCCCGGCGCAGGTAAAACAACATTTTCAAAGCGGCTAGCCCAAGAGACAGGCTTGCCGCTTTTTCATATGGACCACATGTTGTGGTTGCCGGGTTGGGTGGAGCGCGAGGAAACTTCATACCTAGCCGCGCTGAATGATGTCTTAAGCAAAGACGCGTGGATCATAGACGGCAACCATCTAAGAGCCTTGCCAGAGCGGCTGGCGCGCGCAGAGCTGGTTTATTTTTTAGATATAAACCGTTGGCGCGCCACCTACCGCGTTATTAAACGCCGTTTAATGCGTGAGGGCTTGCAAGCAGAAGGCTGCCCACAGCGCGTTGACCTTGCTTTTATCAAATTTGTCTTTTGGACTTTCCCGCGTAGGGACAAGCAAAGAATAATGACTTTGCTTGAGCAGCATAAAGATCAGCTGGATGTTCATATAATATAAGGCGAGATTAAATGCGTTCCTCGCTATGAGAACTTATAATATTCATATGAATACACGGGCACTGTGATTTTTTTACCACTTAATATAAATCATCAGCTTTCAATTAAATCTTCTTAAGCCTTTGTTTTAAAGCTTTTACGGCCGCAAGCATTCTTCGTTTGTTGCAAAAATATCACAGAATAAAAATAAAGTGATTAATTTGCATCACGCTATGTTGACGCTTTTGAAAAATACAGGCTTAATCAAATAAGAATAGGGTAGAACTTAAATGATTCGTTTTTTGTTTAGCTTGTATCCTATTATTCTTTTGGTTTCTTTAAGCTCTATTCAGAGTGTCAAAACTCAGAATCTAGGTTAAGAAAATCATTTAACTGGTGTAAAATTAATAAACTTTTTTGGAGGACTTAATTGTCATGAAAAAACTTCTTCTCACTTCTGCTGCGGTAGCTGGTCTTATAGCTGTTTCAGCACCTGCGAAAGCAGAAGGTCTTAAATTAGACGTAACTGGTTACACACGTGCATATGTTGCATTTGTTGATCAAGACACAGCAACTGGCGTTGAAACACGCGATATTGATATCCTTCGTGATTCTGAAATCGCTTTCACTGGTGAAGTAACACTTGATAACGGTCTTACTGTTGGTGCTTACATTGAAGCTGACGTTGATTCTGACGAGAGCTTCGCTATGGATGAAAACTACGTATACATGGCTGGTAGCTGGGGTCGCGTAAATGTTGGTTCTGAAGATGGCGCTGCCTATCTTCTACAAGTCGCTGCTCCTTCTGCTGATTCAGCTGTAGATGGCATCCGTCAACAAGTACAAGGTGTTAACTACACCCTTACAAGCGTTTCTGCTAATGCACCTGGCGAGCTAGATTATGATAACGATTTCGCTGAATCTGATGAAAAAATCACTTACTTGACACCTGTGTTCTCTGGTTTCCAAGCTGGTCTTTCATATACTCCTACTGTTTCTAGTAATACTAGAGCTGCGAACCTAACCGTTGTTGCGCGAGACAACCAAACTAGCGAATATGGCGATGCATTTGAAATTGCTGTACGTTGGGAAGGTCAATTTGATGAAGTTGGCGTAGTTGTTGGTGCTGGTTTTATAACTGCAGACCTAGAAGCTACTACAGCTACTCGTGATGATCGCGAAGCATGGGATGCTGGCGTTGATCTTAACTTCGGCCCATTCGGCCTAGGTGTTGCTTACTTAAATGACGACCAAGGAACAACAGATTCAGACATCGAAACAATGGTTGTTGGTGCTGATTATGTAACTGGTCCATTCAAACTTGGTGCTTCTTACATGAACCAAGATCAAGAAAATGGTACTGGCGCTGCAGAAACTGAAACTGATCGTTACACAGGCGGTGTTGTTTACACATTCGGCCCTGGCATGACTTTCCGTGGTTCAGTTTCTTACATCGAAACAGACCAAGGTGCGCTTAGCACTGACTCTACAAACCTTCTACTTGGTACTCAAATCAAATTCTAAGCTAATTAGAACGTGATTGATCCATTGGATCTTATTATGAATGGTGCGGGTTTTCTCGCACCATTCTTTTTTTTAGGTTTTTATTATGAGCATCGCCGAAAAATATAGTCAGATTAAAGAAGACATGCAGCGTGCCGCTTTGCATTTTTATTGTGTTGATGTTGCCGCAGACATACCGCGCTATACAGGGCTCTATAATGAAGCCCGTCAAGAATTCCAAGGCCCAGAAATTATTGCCGTGAGTAAATGCCAGCCGCAGGCGCGTATAAACGAAGCGCTTGATGCGGGCCTGCGCCATTTTGGCGAAAATAAATTGCAAGAAGCGCAAGACCATTGGCAAGATCGCCGCGCTGAATATCCAGACTTAACCCTCCATATGATCGGCCCCATTCAAAGTAATAAGGCGGCCGCTGCTGTAGCGCTATTTGATGTTATTCATAGTGTTGATCGCAAGAAAATTGCCGATGCTTTAAAATCAGAAATGGATAAACAGCAGCGCGAGCTAATGTGCTTTATTCAAGTGAATATTGGTGAAGAGCCACAAAAATCAGGTATTATGCCCGCTGAACTTGGCGCGTTTGTTGCGTATTGCCGTGATGATTTAGGTCTGAAAATCGCAGGGCTTATGTGCATTCCGCCTGAAAATGAAGGCGCTGGTCTATACTTCTCCTTGCTAAAAAAATATGCTGATCTATATGATCTTACTGAGTTAAGCATGGGGATGAGCGGAGATTATCAACAATCTGCCCTTCTTGGCGCTTCTTATGTTAGAATAGGGACAGCGTTAATGGGGGCGCGTTAAGCAAACGACCCGCCTTGCCGTTATCCCGCAGCGATTGAAAGCCTAAGGCATAACATGAGCATTATAATGAATTATTTTAGACGGTTGGTTTTTTCGGCATATCGCACGGTATATCGCAATGTTATGTTTACGGTCTTATTGACGGGGCTATGCACGGCCTTAATATGTTCATTTCCCAAAAACGCCGCGGCGATAAGCCTGATTCGTGACAGTGAAATTGAACGTTTTTTACAAGAGTGGAGCCATGACGTTATTAAAGCCACGGGGCTAGAACCCGGAAGCGTGAATATCGTTTTAGTGAATAGCGATGAGATAAATGCCTTTGTTGCTGGCGGTCCGAATGTTTTTATTTATACGGGGCTTTTGCAGCGCTCTGAGAGCCCAGAAGAAGTTATTGGCGTTATAGCGCATGAGCTCGGCCATATTGCAGGCGGTCACTTAATACGCTCGCGCGCGGCGATGGAAAGCGCATCATATGAAACAATCATCGGCACAATATTAGGCGTTGGCGCAGCTATATTAAGCGGCGATGGCGGCGCGATGGCCGCTGTTAGTGGTGCGGCGCAAAGTTATGCGACCAGTAAATAT
Organism: uncultured Micavibrio sp.; assembly: GCA_963977125.1. Lineage (GTDB taxonomy): Bacteria > Pseudomonadota > Alphaproteobacteria > Micavibrionales > Micavibrionaceae > UBA2705. Next base: position 64,635 of record CAXBNJ010000008.1, on the reverse strand, counting down.
TTGGTGCATAGCCGCGTGCAGGAATCCAGCGCCGATCAAGCGGCTTTGGGGTATTTGGAAGCGGCAAAAATTGACCCTTCTAGCTTAGTGAGTTTTCTAGAAACCCTACAATCTAATGAATTATTGCCAGCCACGCAGCAATCTGAATATTACCGTACTCACCCGATCACGCGTAACCGTATATCGGCACTAACAAGCCGTATTGAAGCCAAGCATGATGGTCCTTATAAGGCGAATGCAAATTGGCAAGAACAACACAGACGCATGAAGGCAAAATTATTGGGCTTTATTGCGCCTGCTCGCGTGGCTTGGGAATATGATTCTGATGCCAAAGATGTGTCCTCGGTCATGGCCTATGCGGTATCGGCCTATCAATTAAGTGATGAAGATACAGCTGTTAAGAAAGTTAGACAGCTTGTTAGCCTTGAAAAAGACAATCCGTATTATTACGAATTAGAAGGGCAAATTTATGCTGATTTTGGACGTTTGAAGGAATCGAGACAAGCCTATGATCAAGCGCATAAATTAATGCCGAATGATGGTTTAATTGCTATGGCCTATGCACATATCCTTATTGCGGGGGCCGACACACAGAACAAAGATTCAGCAGATATGAAAGACCTTCATACGGCTATTGGCTTATTAAAAGGCGCGATTAGATCTGAGCCCCGCTCACCGCGTCTGTATCGTCTGTTAGCAACGGCATATGGCCGCTTAGAGGATGATGCGCGCGCGACGCTTTATTTGGCTGAGGAAGCCTATTTGAAACGCAATGTAGCCGATACTGGCCAGTTGGCTGAAAAAGCGATTCGCGGTTTACCGAAAGAATCACAAGAATGGCGCCGCGCAAAAGACCTTGTTTTCTATGCTCAACAGGCCAAACAGGCGAAAAAAGATGACAAGTAACTCTATATAGGCGTGTGAAGAGATGGGTGTAAACCGCTGATAACTCAGTGTTATTATTAAAAAACCTATCCTAAGTCTATTTTTTATTCTTGGGCTATAGAACAACCTATCTTTTTGTGATAAACTTCTAATATACAAAATATAAGAAGAGTTTATTGAATAGGAGTGCGTTCCATGTCGCGTAAGGGCTATTGGGTTGAATGTATGCCGCTTTGGGAACAAGCGAATCAGAATGATGCGCCTGACCTGTATAAAGCGAGTGTCCCCGCACTTCCAGAATTTGTCGAAAGCGCACCAAGTGCATCGCTTGCTATTCAAAAACTGCGTGATCGGCTCAAAGGTCTACGTAAGAAAAACACCTTTAACAGAGTGCTATTACCCCAACTTGAAAATCCTATACGCCCGCCAAAACGCCCTGATTCTGTTCGGGGTTGGATGTCTGTTTACATTGAAATGTAGCGTTTTTTAAGATTTAAAAAATCACAAATAACCCCTCTTTGATTCTTCTCCTTCCTTGGTTGTTAAAACTACAAGGCTTTACTTGTGGTTAAATGCGCAACCTACTATAGAATTAAGTTTTTAAAACAGCTTTTCTTATGGGGTAAACGCATATAGATTAGAAGTTGAAATTATGCATATTATAAGGAGGTAACATGAAAAATATTATTGTGTCTACGGACCTAACGATTAACTGTGATCGCGCACTTGAGCGTGCGATTAAGATTGCTAAATCATCAGGTGCAAAACTACATGTCGTCCATGTAGCCCCGATTTATTTACTGCCAGGTAAAGTGAGTGAAACTGAAACTTTAAAGCAGGATAAAGAGGAGCTTATTCGTTCTCATTTATCAAGTTATGCTGGTGCAGAGGCTCTTAAGCCAACTATTCATGTTATTGAAGGGGGCAATGCTTTTGCAGAGATTATTGCCATATCGAAAAAATTAAATGCAGATTTGATTGTGATGGGGCTTCATAATAAGCTGGGCTTTAGAGATATGTTTATTGGCACGACAGTCGAGCGTGTTATTCGCAAAGGTTTAAAACCCGTTCTTATGGTCAAGGATAAACCCAAAGGGGATTATGGTCGCGTTGTCGCGGGATGTGATTTTTCTGACTCGGCTCGAAAATCTTTTAATTTCGCGCTTAAACTTGCACCGAGGGCTCATATAGACCTTGTTCACTCTTATGATTTTGCTGATACATTAACAGGGCAGAAGATTGAAACGTATGCCGGCGATATTATTGAGGGCATGGAAAAGAAACAGCTAGATAAATTTGTTAAAGAAAGTGCAGATGTTCTCACTAAATATAAAGTTTCTGACACGAAATTTTCACATAAGATAGTCAAAGGCTCGCCGCAAGTCGTTTTGGCTGAGGAAGTTAAAAAAGAGCATGCTGATCTGTTGGCTATCGGCGTGAATAGTCGTGCAGGATTTGCGCACTCTAAACTCGGCGGCGTTGCCGAGGACATCTTGGCTAACCCACCCTGTGATGTATTGATTACGTCAGGGCTGTAAAGGTAACAGCGCATATTTGTAAAATAATTATGAGCATCACGCCCTGTCGCACAGGGCGTGATCTTCGTTTGGGGCTATGGTAGACTAGTTTGCACTAGCCGAGTCGCTAGTCTTTATTTTATGATTTACGCGCTTTTATTATAACGGGGAAATATCATGTCAAAAATATCAATCAAAACCGCTATACCTGGCCCGCAAGCCAAGGCTATTATTGAACAAGATCATCAATATTTGTCTACTTCACGCTATCAAATGTATCCATTTGTTTTGGCCTCTGGTCAGGGCTGTTATGTGGAAGATGTTGATGGCAATGTTTTTATGGATTTGCATGCAGGTATTGCCGTGACTTCAACGGGGCATAACCATCCAGATGTTAATGCGGCGGTTGCTAAGCAATCAGCGCGCTATCTGCATAATTGTGGCAATGTTTTTTATAATGATATGCAGGGGCATTACGCCAAGCGCTTATCTGAAGTCACGCAAATTAATAACTCTGATAAGAACCGCGTATTTTTCTGCAATACAGGGGCGGAAGCATGGGATGGCGCTTTAAAGCTGGCGCGCTTTGCCACGGGTCGTCCTAACTTTATTTGTTTTTATAATGGGTTTCATGGCCGTACATTAGGGGGTATTTCTGCGAATAGCTCTAAAGTTATTCAGCGCCATAAATTTGGCCCATTATTGCCGGGTATGCATTTTTCTTATTTCCCGCGTAATTATCCATGCCCTTCCAACCCGCCCTACCCAACAACCACGGAAGGTTGCCTTGAATATCTCGAAGAAGTCTTATTTAAGAAAGTGGTCTCCCCCGATGAAGTCGCAGCAATCGCGCTGGAGCCGATTCAAGGGGAAGGTGGTTATATTGTGCCGCCAAAAGCATTCATCCAAGGCCTGCGCAAAATATGCGATAAATACGGCATATTAATGATCGCTGACGAAGTGCAAAGTGGCATGGGTCGTACAGGCAAGCTTTTCGCTATGGAACATTTTGATGTGAAGCCCGATATTGTGACAACAGCGAAAGGTATTGCCTCTGGTATGCCGATTGCGGCGATTGTGGCCTCGGAGAGTGTTATGAATTGGCCAACAGGTGCGCATGGTTCAACATATGGCGGTAACCCTGTTGCGATTGCCGCGGCAGAAAAGACCCTCGATTTATTAGAGGGCAGCTTGATGGATAATGCCGCTGAAATTGGTGCGTATTTTATCGATAAGCTAAAAGCGCTACAGGTCAAACATGGTGCGGCCATTGGCGATGTGCGTGGCTTAGGTTTGATGATTGGCGTTGAGTTTGCAAAACTGGAAAATGGCCGCGTGATGCCTGATGCTGATTTGCGTGACGCGGTTATTCAAAAAGCTTTTGAACATGGCTTGCTGACCTTGGCTTGCGGTAATTCAACATTGCGTTTTTGCCCGCCTCTGACGATTAGTAAAGATGAAATTGATAGTGTTATTGATATTATGGAGCAAGTTTTTTCTGCACTGATATCTTAACACGCTTAAGTTTCTCAAATTTTCTGTTCATGCATAGTCGTGTATTCAAGTTTTGCACTAATTTGCACTAAGGAGCAGGGTAGATAAAAAAAGCGCCGCATTAAAACAATGCGGCGCTTTGTCTTTCAAAGAAAGGCGAATGGACTTTCTAACCGTCATTATTCGGCGGCAAGTGTTTCACCGCCCTTAGGCTTTTTTGCTGTTTGTTCCGTATCAACCCAGCCGATATTACCGTCTTCACGGCGATAAACCATGCTGATTGAATCGTTGGTTAGGTTGCGGAATAATAAAGCAGGCTGACCAGAGAGATCCATATGCATAACCGCTTCTGAAACAGAGAGCTTTTGAACATTTGTGCTCATCTCAGCGATGATTAAAGGCTCATCACTTTCAGGCGCAGCGTTTTCATTGGCTTCTTCAGTTTCTTCATTAAGCGAAATAACATAGTTACGGGCTTTAAGAGCTTCTGATTCAGGCGTATCTTCAACGCGTTGACGGTGATCACGCAAGCGGCGTTTGTAACGGCGCATTTGTTTTTCAACTTTTTCAGCGGCGTCATCAAATGCTTTATAAGCATCATGCTGCGTTGCTTGTGATTCCACGTCTATTTCTCGGCCAATGCCAAGCTTGATATGTGCACGAATTGACGAACCGCCATCTGGCGAAAGTGTTACGCTGCCCGTAATTGTACGGTTAAAGAATTTTGCGTTTAATTCTTCTACTTTGCTGTTGATATGTTCGCGAAGTGAATCGCCTATATTAATTTGTTTGCCTTGAATGTTTAGGTTCATAATGGGCTTGCCTATATGTTGTTTGGGAAATTCATAACACGCGTTTTTAAGACGCGATATGTTCATAGCTTTATAATATCACGTAATCGTTACCGATAAATGAATTTTTTTGCGAATTTGAAAGATGAGGGAGGGGCTTTATTTATTCTCGTAATGAGTGTATTTTTAAATTATAATCATAAAACGCTGTTTTTAGTTGCAACCATGTTTATTATACGTTTAGTATGCATCGGAAAGGTAATCTCAGGGTAGAGTTAACACCTGCCCCGTAATTATTTTCTTTATATTACATAACAATGGTGGTATATTAGTATCTGCAGTAAACTAAAAATTGTAAACCTCACGCGTCGTTAGTTAGCGATTGTGATTGGAGGTCTGTTACGGGGGTAACATTAGTCGCTAATTATATTATGGACATTCAAGAAATAGAAAAAAATGCGGAGGTCGCAGTTGGCCTTCTCAAGGCACTTTCAAACGAACGCAGATTAATAATCATGTGCGCTCTTTATAAGGGCGAAAAATGTGTCGGGCAACTCGAAGATATTGTCGGCTTGTCACAATCAGCATTATCACAACATTTAGCACGTTTACGCCGCGATAAATTAGTCGTAACGCGTCGCGAAGCGCAAACAATTTATTATCGTTTGGATGATAAAGCAGTCAAGGCGATGCTTAAATGCTTATATGATATTTATGCGCCACAAGGCGGCCTTGAATATTATGAGGCAAGCGCAAATGCTCAACACAATGAAACAGCCAGCTAAAATAGCGCGCTAATCCATTAGGCAGGGCTTTTATTTTGTTGTTTTGGTTTTTGCTGTCTTTGGGTTTATTTGATTGCTAATACTTTCCCAAATATCGGCGCTATGTATATCGGCGATATCTTCAGCTACAAATTTATAAATATTTTCGCCTAATGGCGCATGTTTGTGCGGATTGGACTCTTTAGAGCTAAAGGCGACATAACAAGGGCAGCCGGTAACGCCGATAATATGCGCGGGGCCAGTGTCATTGCAGACGCTTAATACGGCATCGCGTGCAAGGCAGCCAATTTGTGTCAAATTTGTACGAGCGGTTAAATCTAACGCCTGTGCACATTCTGATTTTATCGCCGCATTTATATCTTTTTCGCTTTCTGATCCAATTAACACAGGCTGAATATTGTGATCAGTCAGTTTTTTTGCGATTTTAACAAAATTCTCAATTGGCCAGCGTTTATTAGGGCGCGAAGGCGCACAGCCTGCAACAATAAGCGCATAAGGGCTTTCTATGGGGAAGAGGGAAAGGTCCGTGTCCATCCATTCAAGTTTATCTATGCTGACATTGTTAATACCAGCTAAAGCCAAGGTTTGTGCATGTCCAGCAAAAGCGGTGCCTTGGGTGCGCTTACTCGAGCCATTGTAATGGGAGCCTTTTTTAGCCGTTCCAACCCATTCGGGGCGATTAGGGCCACGAAGAAATTTAAAATACATACGCGTACGGTCGTTATTTTGTAAGTCATACACCCGTGCGAAATTCGCCAGATTTAAACGGCGTGATAAATCCACCCAATCGGTAAAATTATACCATTTGGGCTTTTCATCGATCCATATTTCATCAAAATAGCCGCAATCTTTACCAAATCCAGCAAAAGCCTTGGTGGTCATTAAGGTGATATGCGCATCGGGGTGATGTTGACGAATAGCTTTCATCGGGCCGAGGGCTTGAATGAAATCACCAAGCGCGGAGAGTTTTACAACTAAAATATTTTCTGTAGTGGTCATGATTGGCTTTGCTTTTAAGCTATTTTGGAATGCGGCGGAGTATCACTTAGCGGCGTGTTTTTCTCAGCAAGCAGTTCTGCATACACGCTTAAGGTTTTCTCCGTCATGATTTCTTTGGTGAATTTTTGCATGACGTGGGTCATGGCGCGGGTGGCTAAAACAGCGCGCTGTGCGTTGGTTAATGATAATGCCTCTTTAATTGCGCCAGCCAAAGCGGTTGGGTCATTAGGGGGAATAAGCCAGCCCGTCTCGCCGCGTAAGATTGTTTCGCGCGCACCGCCGTGGTCTGTACCGATAATCGGACGGCCCATGGCTTGTGCCTCCACAGGGATGCGGCCAAAGCCTTCTGGGTCGGTTGACGCTGATACAACCACCGTTGAGAGCATGTAAGCTGCTGGCATATCATTGCAATGGTCAACAATACGAACTTGCGCTGATAAGCCCTTTTCGTTCATTAAGTCTTCTAATTCTTTGCGGTATTCTGTACGGCCTTGATCTGAGCCTATGAGCACGGCATAGACATCTTTATTTTGTATCTGCGCCATAGCCTCAATCAAGACTTTTTGGCCTTTCCAGCGTGTTAGGCGACCAGGCAGCAAAATAACGGCCGCGCTTTCAGGAATGCGCCAGTTATTATTCAAGGTAATCATGCGCTCAGGGGAGACAACGGTCGGGTGGAATTTTTCAATCGGGATACCGCGATGAATAAGGCGTAAGCGTTGTTCTGGGGCGTTGTAACCGGATTTCAAATACTCATAGACATGTTCAGATATCGCGATAACGCGCTCACCTTTTGCCATGGCTGAGTTATAGAATTTTTTAAGTTTAGAATGGTAATTATACGGGGCATGGCACGTCGTCATAAATCTTGCGGGCGTTTTTTTGCAAGCTCTATAGGCGCTCCATGCAGGGGCGCGCGAGCGTACATGCACTATGTCGACATCATATTGACGAATAATTTTTTTAATGCGTCCAATATTACGCCATAAAATTAACGGATTCTTGCTATGGACGGGCAGATCAATATGAATGACATTATGGCGCGTAATTTCATGCGTGCGGTTACCGCCATTGGATGAAACAATAGCTTGTCCGCCAGCGCTTTGGATAGCGTTGGCAACATCAATACAGCCTTGCTCCGCGCCGCCGGCGCTAAGCTCTGGTATGATTTGCAAAATAACGGGCTGTTTGCTCGCTGGTGTTGCGCTGGTTTCTATTGGCAGGCTATGATTCATTGTATAAGCGTCTTTATCATTGTTGTGTTTTTTGTCATACTCTAGAGACTTGCCGTTTAGGCTTAATCGGTCAAGTGATTCACCGTCTAACCACCATAACTTTTTATAGGACATATATAGCATGAGCTACAGTAAGATTGCCAATGCAAAAGGCCAGAAGCTTGCGTATTTTTATTATCAAGGTACGACTGATTTGCCAACCCTATTGTTTTGTGGGGGCTTTAAGTCCGATATGATGGGCAGTAAAGCGGTGTATTTAGAACAGCAAGCCAAGCTTCGCGGTCAAAGCTATGTGCGGTTTGACTATAGCGGTCACGGCCTATCCGAAGGCCGATTTGAAGACGGCACGATAGGGCTGTGGTGCGCGGATGCGTTAACAATTATAGATGAAGTGATTACAGGGCCCGTTTTAATTGCAGGGTCATCTATGGGCGGTTGGATCGCGCTGCTTTGCGCGCGTGCGCGCCCTGAGCGTATTGCTGGGTTTTTGGGCATTGCCGCCGCCCCTGATTTCACAATAGATTTATTTACCCGTTTTTCCCCCGCGCAGCAACAAGAATTTAAGCAGCAAGGTTTTTTGGCTGTGCCTAATGATTATTCGGATGATCCGTATATTTTTACTCAAGCTCTGCTTGATGATGGCGCGGCGCATTGCGTGCTGAACAGCGCTGATAAGCTTGCTATCAATTGCCCTGTTTACTTAGTTCAAGGGCAATGTGATGCAGAAGTGCCTTGGCAAACAGCCCAGAAAATAAGCGCCCATATTACGGGGCAAAATGTGATTATTGAGTTGATAAAAGACGCTGCGCATAATGTGTCGCGCCCGCAAGATTTAATACGGCTTGATAAAGCGGTTAATCACCTAAACGCAGCGATTAACACGCCGCCAATGTCTTAACGATCATTTTTTTTGGGTATTTTTGGCAGGGGGTGTTTTTGTGCCGCTGAAACGAGCATTGAGCTTGTCTTTGGTCAGCCACTTTTTTTCAAGCTGCGGAATGCCCTCAAGGTAATCTCTAAAAGGGCCACTATTGTTCAAATAGCAATGAACAAGAAACCCGCTAACACTTAGCGAGAACAGCCCAGAATAGACGAGGAGAGGCGTTTTCATTAAAATAGAGACAAAGACGCGCAAGTCACTATCAATAAATGTTGAGCGTATGATGTTGAAAAAATCGGGTAGGTAATTGTAAATATAATAGCCCAAAGGTAAGAACAGAGACGCTTTACCGTGATCCATAAGGACATCATGAAGAATAGTCGCAACGAGCGGCGAAATTGCGAAAATAAAATAAACAAAAAACTTCATTATAAAACCCTATATCTACCCCCGTTATGGATGAACTATACTATATACAATAACACTAATATATTAAACAAGGGTAAATATTAGAATGTTCTTATGCTGTGATGGTCATATAAGAAAGCGGGGTAAGTTAAGACTTGCCTTTGTCCAAAAGACAGGTTAATTTACGCCCTCAAACTAGCCGATGACTATAAACGGAGACGTGGCCGAGTGGCTTAAGGCGCACGCTTGGAAAGCGTGTTAGGGTTCACACCCTACGTGGGTTCGAATCCCACCGTCTCCGCCATTTAATTATACTGCTTATGTGTTTTTCTTGTGTGATGGGTATATTTTATGGTCAGGATCCCACCAAAGCATATGAAGTACATGCTCATTATGCAGGCACCACAATCTCTTTTTTCCTGTAACCCTAATGGTAATGAGTTCATCAAAATGATCAATTAGTTTCAGATCTGATAATCTTTTAATTGCATTTTTATGTAAGCCTTTAGCATCGAATGACACGGCATGAGAGTTTTTTTTGGGATCTATTAGTTCTGAATATTTCATAGAGCTGTAATCATTATATATTTTGTCAAACAGGTCTTTGAGGAACGTGTGTCCGCATATGCTCTCCCACCCCCACTCACCGTCTTTGTCGTGGTGCAGAGTGGAGAATTTTACGTATCTGTTTTTATAGTTGGTGGCTTCGCTGCGGTCATGTACTGTTTTCTCATTAGAAGCAGGTCGATTATCTATGATTCTCTTTTTTTTGCTTTTTTTACTAGATTTCCGCATAGGAAGGGCCTCTCAGCACTTGTACGTATTAAGATACACTAGATAGCCCGCTATAATACTGGTGCATGGATGCCAATGTTATTGGGGCAGCAGAGCGATCTCCATCCTCAAGCCCTTCTCTAGCTTTTATCCAAGGAGCCTCATTATGGGTTTTGTCACTAAGCTGTTGGGCTGTGAACTTACTGTAGTGTTCACAAACAGCGTTTATACTTTCCGTTTCCGCTGATGATAAATCTGGATAATCAGTGCCTGAGAGTTTATCTGGTGAGAGCATAAATTCTCCCGCGTGGTGTTTATATAGGTCTATAATTACAGGTCCGTTTGCCCACGCTTGTATTTCACTATCAAAGAGATCTGCCTCTTCCCAGACACAATGCCAAGCTTGCGAATAGTACACAAGCTTTTGAAGCTTCATCGCTGTCATGGGCCCGAAGTTCTCTAATATATATGATGCTACACTCAGTACTTTTATCATTGTGTTATCCTAACTCAACATTGATAAACCTATGGCTGTATATAGATAATATGTTAAGTGTCAATGCAAAACATGAAAATTTAGTTAATACTTTTGTTACCAAATGTATTGAATCACAAATATTTCAAGTTGTGAATCCCTATAATGAACTTTTTTAGTTCTTTTAGTAAGAACATTGTGCCGTTTTTGTAAAACCAATAAGCCATAAGAAAGTGAGACACATTTGCAAGATATAGCTTTTCTTCGTATGATGGAACGGCTGAATTGGATCTATTAAGCGTCATTACCTTCTTTAAGGCGGTATAAATTGGAAACCTTACAACATTCCCCGACCCATGAAAGACCCTCAATATGGCCTACACCACGCTAATGATGCAATATCCGAGCTTTGATGAGTATAAAAAAGCGCCGATTGGGCTTTCTTTGAGTTCGGCTTTATTGGGGCCTCTGGTCCCGCTTTTCCGTGGGCATTATTCCGCGGCGCTTTTTTGGCTTTTGGCATTTATCCTGACATTAGGCTTATCGGCTTTATTGCAAATGGTGGTTTATAATAAGCAATATCTGGTGTTTTTGCTGAATAACGGTTATCTGGTGAAAGACTCCCCATTGCCGTTAGATATAGTCAGCCAGAGGCTCAGCATACCGCTTGAGGCGATTAGCGAAAATCTAGATAGTTCATCATCAGCTTATATCGCTCCGATAAGCCAGGATTGATATAAAATGAATCCCCCTAAAGCTGTGATTATTATACCGAAGACGGGTAATATTTTTAAACAATTGGGCATGAATAAGCCAATAACTTTGCTTAAAGCTGCGGGGTATAATAAATAGAGCGTGCCTTCAATTATACCGAGAAACCAAATTAACGAGACAAGCACAAAAGGACCGCTCCACACTTGGTGTAGGGATAATAAAAGTGCGCAAAAAGCGACTTCAAATGCGCCAATGGGCAGGGCATGAAAGGATTCTTTGCCACGGAGGGTTCCAAGCCACGCGGACCAGTCTTTTGCACGCAAGGTGCAAGAAAGCCCTATTATAAATAAAGTCAGCCCGGTCATTAAAGCGATTGCGTATTCCATGAATTTCTCCTGTTTTATTGTGTCTTAGAGCGCATAATTTAAGTATACGCCGTAGTGAGGCTGGGTCAATTATGGCGCCGCTTTCATGCGGTTGTGTGGCGGCCCAAATGGAGTATTTGACCGGCTTTACTGATAATGCCGCGCTAATTTACCAATGCTTAAACCTTGTATGATGATCGAGAACATCACAATGCAATAGGTGACGAGCAAAAGGAAGTCACGCACTTCACTGGCAGGCAGCGATAAAACAAGCGCTACGGATATACCGCCGCGCAGGCCGCCCCATGTCAGCATATTCACAGCGCCCGGGCTGAAGCTGCGGAATTGTTTGAGGAAGGTGATGGGAATCACGACGGAGAGATAGCGCACAGAGAGTAAAATCGGGATCATCACAAGCCCTGCCTGAAGCGCGGTTTTATCAAATTCGATAATCAGCAAGCTAAAGCCAAGAAGTAAGAATAAAATCGCATTAAGAAATTCATCAATAAGCTCCCAAAAATTATCGAGGTTTTCTTTGGTATGCGCTGACATAGCATGGCTGCGCCCGACATTACCAACAATTAGCCCCGCCACGACCATGGCGATTGGCCCTGATGTATGCAGGAATCTGGCAAGTTCATAGCCGCCCATCACCAAAGCAAGGGTAAGGAAGATTTCGACTTGGTAATTATCAACGCTACGCAGCATTAAAAAAGCAATGTAACCAAGCACGCCACCGATCAGCGCGCCGCCAAGGGCTTCTTCGACGAATAATAGCGCAATATGCGGGGCGCTGACTTCGCCATGCGCCGCAACGCCTAATAGCGCAATGAAGATTACAACCGCAATGCCATCGTTAAATAATGATTCCCCGACGACTTTGGTTTCTAATGATTTTGCGACGCCGGCTTTTTTCAAAATCGCCATAACGGCGATGGGGTCAGTCGGTGAGATCAGCGCGCCAAAGAGCAGCGCATGAATAAGCGCTATATCAAAGCCCAATACAGGGAATAAATGATAGACAATCAAACCAACCAACGCGGTTGAAACCACGGTGCCGATTAACGCCATAAAACCAATAATGTATTTTTGTTCACGTAGCCGCCCCCAGTTAACATGCAACGCCCCCGCAAAAAGCAGAAAACTCAACATGCCATGCAGTAACGCTTCAGAGAAATCTATGCCATTCATCATATCATGGGCGGACTCTAAAATATCAATGCCTAAAAACGGTGTCATGATAATGAACGACGCCGCAATCAGCGCCATAACCATGATGCCGATCGTCGTTGGCAGTTTGATAAAGCGAAAATTAATATAAGAAAATAGCGCACAAAAAGTAACCAAAATACTGGTGATAGTGATGATACTCATAAGTAAGGGGCTCCGTTCAGGACATATTTCAAGACATTTCAGAATATATAGAGAGGGGATGATATAGATAATATACCCCCACTATCATGCGGCATTCATGGCTGTGCAGCAAGGGGGATGGTGGGGATATAGCAAATGAGGGGTGTGATCGGTCCTTTTGTCGTTTGGTTTTGGATCTGTTTTCGGCGATAAAGTGAGTCTAGTCCTCACCTCACGCTAAAAAAAATTATCCACAATTTTCATCGCAGTTGTTGTGCTTTGGGCATTTACACTGTACATAGTATTTTAAATTGATTTAAAAACCCTTGGGACATACCCCGAAAGAGAAAATTATGACAGAATTTGATGGCGTTTATCCTGCGCTGAGCCAAGCTTTAACTAAGCGCGGCTACACAGAATTAACGCCCGTCCAAAAAGCCGTTTTGGGTAATGACCTTGAGAGTGCTGATTTATTAGTGTCTGCACAAACAGGCTCTGGTAAGACCGTAGCCTTTGGTTTGGCGATGGCTGCGACTTTATTTGAAGGCAAACAATCTTTTGGTAAGGCAGCCAAGCCTTTGGCTTTGGTGATCGCGCCAACGCGTGAATTGGCTTTGCAAGTTCGCCGTGAGTTGGAATGGCTGTATCAAATTAGTGGCGCTGGGGTTATTTCTTGCGTTGGTGGTATGGATATACGCGCTGAGCGCCGCGCCTTGGAAAAAGGCCCCCATATTGTTGTTGGTACGCCAGGGCGCCTGCGTGATCATATTGAACGTGGTTATTTTGACACAAGCGGTTTGAAAGTCGCTGTGCTTGATGAAGCCGATGAAATGCTCGATATGGGGTTCCGTGATGAGCTTGAATATATTTTGGGTACTGCGCCAGAAGGCCGCCGTACTTTGATGTTCTCGGCGACTGTGCCGAAATCTATCCTGTCTTTGGCGCGCCGCTATCAAAAAGATGCGGTACGTGTGACGACTAAGGAAGAAAAAGAACAGCATATTGATATTGACTATCAGGCGCTAACTATTGCGCCGAGTGACCGCGAAAATGCGATCATCAATACATTGCGCTTTCATGAAGCGAAAAACGCGATTGTGTTCTGTGGTACGCGTGCAGCCGTGAACCACTTAACCAGCCGTTTGAATAACCGGGGATTTTCGGTTGTGTCCATATCGGGTGAGCTGAGCCAAAATGAACGTAGCCAAGCGCTACAATCTTTGCGTGATGGTCGCGCTAAAGTCTGCGTTGCGACAGATGTTGCGGCGCGCGGTATTGATTTACCGGGGCTGGAATTGGTTATTCACGCCGATTTACCAAAAAACAAAGACCTTTTATTGCACCGTAGTGGCCGTACAGGCCGCGCCGGTCGTAAGGGTACAAGTGCATTAATCGTGCCTTATAACCAACGTTCACGTACGGATCGCATGCTCCAAAATGCCAATGTTAATGCGGTTTGGAGTGCTCCGGCTTCTATTGACGATGTCATGGCGCGTGATCGTGAGCGCTTCTTGGCTGACCCAGCCTTGAGCATACCAGTTAAAGAAGAAGAAAAAGCCTTCGCCGCTGAGCTTGTTGAACGTTATGGCGTTGAACAAATTGCCGCAGCTTTATTACGTATGCATAATACGCAAAAACCAGCACCAGAAGACTTACTTGGCGCAGATGCTTCTGATAAAAAGAAGAAGAAGCAAGAAAACTTCAAAAATGGTGTGTGGGTTTCTCTTTCTGTTGGGCATGACGTTAACGCCGCGCCACGCTGGATTATGCCGATGATGTGTAGCGCGGGTCAATTGACTAAGCGCCAAATCGGGTCAATCCGCATTCTTGATAAAGAAACACATGTTGAACTTTCACCAGAATGCGTTGATAAATTCTTTGAAATGATCGGACCAAGCGGCAAAGTTGAAGATAACGTTGTCGCCACGCGTATGGAAGGCGTGCCAGCCGCGCCGGCTGAAAGCAGAGCGCCACGTGGCGACAGAGATAGCCGTCCACCACGTCGTTCAAACGGTGGTGGTAAGCCAGCGGGTAAATATGGCGATAAGAAGAAATCTTACGGCGGGTCAAAAGAGGGGTCAAAATCTTATGGCGGTTCACGTGATGGCGGTAAATCTGGTGGCTATAACAAGTCAGAAGGGGGCTTTAAATCTGAAGGGCGCTCTAAGCCTGAAGGCAGACGTTTCCAAGAGTCTAAACCATCTTCTAAGCCCTCTGAATATAACCGCGATAACAAGCAAGGTGCAGATGCACCGCGCGAAATCGGTCCATTTGGCGCGCCTGTGAAGCGCAAGTTTAAGAAAAAAGACATGGAGCGCGAAACACGTGAAGGCTTTAGCCCAGCGGGCGGTCATCCACAGGACAAGCCAAAGAAGAAAAAGAAGAAAATAGTCAATAAAGATAAAGGCAAGCCAAAGCGCAAGAATAAAGAAGGCGCAGCAGAGTAAAGCTTTAGGTTTTATGTTTTACGATGAGGTTTATTATTATTAAAAAAAAGGGGCGCATGTGAATGCGTCCCTTTTTGTTTGTTTTCATGCTTGTCTGGTGATCTAAACTAAGCCCCTAGCCATATAGAGGGATGTTATGGGTGTGAACATTATGGGCGCTATGTTTATTGAGAATATCTATGGCTAAATCAGCTTGCTCTGGACTGCGTAAATTGACCCAAAGTAACAGGCCGCCTCGTTCTATCTGTGAGAGAATATAATCAGCGTGATGTTTTGCCACAAAATTCGCTAAGACTGCGCCGATTGCCGTGCCTACAGCGCCCGCTGCGCTCGCGGCAAGTAATGCACTGAGTATTGTGCCGCCCGAAGCGACAATTACAGCGCTTGCTGTGGTCGCCGCAATATAAAGTGGCGTCGCAATAAGGGCGCCTTGCGCATCGCCGCGTGTTTCATCAGGGATAAATATAGTGCGCGGCGCAGCGGGATCATCTTGAGCATGAGTGACGCGTTTATACACATGATCAAGCTTGTCTTCTACCGTTTTATCATCGGCCAATATGCTTAATTCTTGGCGCATAAAGCCGCGTTCTTCTAATTCATCTATTGCGGCTTGTAAGCTTTCCTCATTGTCAAAAACGCCAACCGCTTCATGCACAATATCTACATGTAAGGCAATATTATCAGCTGTGGCATCTTGCCAATTATCTTGGGTCTTTAATTTTAAAATGGTTGTGATGGTGTTTACAAGATCATTGCGCGCATTGAACATATCCTGCGGGTCAGCACTGGCATGTGGGTTTTCAGCAGGGCTTTCATCTTCCAAAGTCATATATTCTTGCGCTGTTAGCTGCAGGCGACTTTGAATTGATTTAAGCCGCGCAAAGCCTTCATGCTCTAACATGTCTTCGGCATCAAAGTCGCCTTTTTCAGCGCGCTTAGCCCAGTCTAAAACAATATCTATTTCTTCGCGTACGCCCGCATCGTCTAAGGCGGATTCGTTTTTCTCAAGCAGCTGGCGCAGTTGCACAAGAAGGTTATTGAGCATTTGTGTTTGTATCAGTTCTGGCTGTGTTTCTGGTATTATATTTTGTTTTTGAATAGGCATGATTAGACCCCCATAAACGTATTTAAGGCTTTATATCTCTTCACATGTTAGTATTTATGAGGGGCAGCAGCCTTGATCTTGATCAAGCCCATTGAAGGCATCGTACTCATGGATATTTAGTTCGTTTAAAAGCGCCTCTGGCTGTGCTATAATAATGACCTGTTCTTTTGTATTTCTCTGTAAAGTAATAAATGATGATGTCGCGCTCTGTATATATAAGCTCTTTACTCTATGTGTTAAAAGTGGCGATTTTGGCCGTTTGTTATTATGTGGCGGGACGTTTGAGTTTATTGCTGGTTATTCCCCCAGGGCAGGCCGCGGCGATTTGGCCATCTGCAGGGATCGCGCTTGCGGCTCTTTTGTTGCTCGGTTGGCGTTATTGGCCGGCCGTGCTTATTGGGGCGATGGGCACGTCTTTATATCATCACGAGGTTGTCGACCTCCGCGCGATAATGATTGCGCTGCCCATTGCAGTTGGCGCAACGCTGCAGGCGCTTTGTGGATTGGCTATTATTCGAAAATTTATGACTTTGCCAACGGCTTTAGAATCGGTTCAAGATTCCGTTAAGATCATTTCCCTTGGTACGCTATCTTGTCTTATTGGCGCGGCAATGGGCACGCTTACGCTGTTCTTGGTAGGGTTTGTTGGGCAAGAAGCCTTGTTCTCCCATTTCCTAGTTTGGTGGCTGGGCGATGCATTGGGCATCATTGTTTTTACACCAGTCCTCTTGCTCATTTTTGCGCCAAAAACAACTTTTTATTATATTAGCGCTGCGCGCAAATCTATCGTCTTTTTTGTTCTTCTGACCATATTTAGTACGGTTATTTACTCTTTTTACACGGTTAAATTATACGACGAAAATCAAAAGCTTCGTCACTTTAAGAGTCAGGCCTTTGAACTTTTCTTAAACCTACAAAGGGAATTGACAGTATCGCAAGAAACGCTTTCCGCGAATGAGCGCTTTATTTCTTCATCTGACTATGTCTCTGGTGAAGAATTTCAGCTCTTTACAAAGCATTTTTTCGCCAAAAATAAAGGCGTTTATGGCCTGTCATGGATTCCCAAAGTGGAAGATAAAGATCGTGAGTTTTTTGTACAGAGCATGAGAGAACAAGGCTATTCTGATTTTGAAATTAAACAGCGTACCAGTTTTGGTATTTTACAAAAAATGGATAAGCAGGATGTTTATTTTCCAATTGCTTATACCGAGCCCTATGAACGCGGTTATAAAGCGCAAGGCTTTGATGTCTATAGCGCAGATCCTGTGGCCGGTCGGATGCGTTACCCCGTTTTAGATGCCGCGCGTGATAGCGGTAAAGCCCTAGCCACTGAGCGTCTATCGATTGTTCAAGACGAAGATTCTTATGGCTTTGTTATTTATTATCCAGTTTATAATACCGATATAGAAAACTTAAGTATTGATGAGCGTCGCGCGGCTTTAATTGGCTATTGTAATGGCGTCTTTTCATTTCCTGTTCTTATGGAGAGCACTTATGACGCAGCGAAAAAACTCGGTATTGATTTGATCCTATCTGATAGGGGGGAGGTCGAAGGGGAGCGCTTCGCTCACCCTGTGCTGCTCTATGATTCACGTACGGCCGACAATAAAGAAATGACCGCGAGCGCTCCTATTCTAGAGCAAGAAAATCAAATTTTCCATGATTTTGAAGTGGCGGGCCGATCTTGGCGGTTGAATTTTATTCCGCATATAGATCAAGGGGCAACGCAGAACTGGCTTCTTTGGTTTGTCATGATTGGTGGTTTGTTTTTCACAGGGTTTACGAGCTTGTTTATGTTGGTCGTGACGGCCAGAACAGATGTTATCAAGCGTTTAGTGGAGGAGAAAACACAAGAAATAACTGATTCCAAAACTTTTTTGGAACTGATTATGTCGAGTAACCCAGATTTTATTTTTGTTAAAGATGAAAAATTAAAGTTAATTGAGGCGAATAAAGCATTTTTAGACGCGTACCCTAAAGATGAACGGGATTCTGTAATTGGGAAATATACGTCAGAAGGCTTTTCAGATGAAGAAGCTGAAGAGTTCTTTGCTATGGATCGTAAAGCTTTTGAAGAGGGTTATTCTGAAACCGTTGAGACAATTACGTTTCCTGATGGCTTCACACGCACATTATATACGCAAAAAATTCGCTTTGAACAAACCGATGGCGAACGTTTCATATTGGGGATTTCACGCGATGTGACTGAAAAAGAAATGCTTATTGATAAACTGTCTGAATCGAATGCTGAATTGGAAGAATTTGCATATAGAACCTCACATGATTTACGCTCCCCCCTCGTGTCGTCCATTGCGCTTCTGTCTATGGCAGAAAAAGCCCTTGAGAGCGATAATAAACCCCAGCTAGGCAAGTGTTTAACGCATGTGAAGGATTCGCTTGTGAAGCTTGAAACACTCGTACAGGACATCTTATCACTGACAGAAACCAAGAATGTCGCCGAAGATATACAGCGCCTTGACGTTGCGGATCTTGTCCAAGAAGCAATTTCTAAGATGGATCATATGGAGGGTTATGAGCGGATCAAGCTGCATATAGATATTCAGCTGACAGAAGATATTATAATGCAGAAAAACAGACTTGTTCTAATCATTGAAAACTTGATTTCGAATGCCATTAAATATCAAGACCCCGATGAAGCCGAGCCTTATTTAGCCATTCGTTCATGGAATGATGATGCTGTATTTGTTTTTGAAGTTGAAGATAACGGCCTTGGTATAGGCGAAGCACATCGCAAGAATCTGTTTTCTATGTTTAAACGCTTCCATCCCAAAGTGTCTTTTGGATCAGGTCTGGGCCTTTATATGATGAAGAAAAGCGCGGATATGTTAGGGGCAACATTGGTTTGTGAAGCGCAAGAAAAAGGCACGGTCTTTAGGTTAATTGCGCCGCTGAAATAAGGCGGAGCAAGCCCCGCACCTTATGTTATGTGCTTTATAGCTTACGCTGAGCGATTATTTTATCCAACGCATTGGCAAAATTCTGGCGTTCTTTATGGCCAAAGCTGCTTGGCCCGCCCGTTTCAACGCCAGAGCCGCGCAGCTCATCCATAAAATCGCGCATAGAGAGCTTTTGTCCAATGTTACTTTTGTCGTATAGCGTGCCGCGTGGGTCTAAGGCGATTGCGCCTTTTTTGACTATGCGCGCGGCCAAGGGGATATCGGCGGTAATGACCAAGTCTATCTCGACGCAGAACTCAGCAATTTTATCATCGGCAATATCGGGGCCGTTTTCGACTTGGATCATTTCAATGAAGTTTGATTGCGGTAAATGTAGCCATTGATTGGCCACAAAAACCACAGTGATCTGGACGCGATCAGCAAGGCGGAATAAGATTTCTTTGATTGGTTTGGGGCAAGCATCCCCATCGACCCAAATTTTCATGATAGTAACTCTCTTAATCGGCTGCGCCGCGCCGTGGGCGCGTGGTTTAAAAAGAGTGTAATCGGCTTTGCGTCTTGTGCCTAGGGGTAATATGCCGTAAAAAAGTACTACTGCACTAACGACGCCATTGAGCGACACCATTGAGGATCATAAATGCTTTTATCAAAAATGCCGACAATAGATGATTTTTATCAAAATTATTGGGGTAAGCAGCCTTTTGTGGTGCGCGGCGCGATTGATGCGGATGTGTTTAATGACTTAATTGATGGCGATAGCCTCGCGGCTTTATCAATGGAAGACGATGTAAAGTCTCGCCTTGTGATCACCAATCCTGATAATTCACCCAATAATCAAGCTGCGCCTTGGCGCTATGAACATGGCCCCTTCGTTGAAAAAGATTTTGCCGCATTGGGGCGCTCGCATTGGAGCCTTCTGGTGCAAAATGTCGAACAATATCATATTGAAACGGCCGCATTATTACAGCATTTCAATTTCGCGCCACGCTGGTTGATTGATGATATTATGATCAGCTATTCCGCGCCGAAAGGCAGCGTCGGGCCGCATATGGATAGCTACCATGTGTTTTTAGTGCAAGGGCAAGGCAAGCGCCGCTGGAAAATTGGCGCGGCCCCTGTACGTGATGATGAATTGGTCAATCAAGGCGGTCATCAAATCCTTAAAAATGGTTTTCAGGGCGAAGCTTTTGACGTGACGATTGGTGATATTATTTATATACCGCCGCGCTTCGCGCATGAGGGCGTAACGCTCGAAGAAGCGATGACTTTTTCCGTTGGCTTTCTTGGCCCTAAACTTTCAGAATTACTGGTTGAATATGGCCAGTATCTTGAACTGCAAGATGACGAACAAAACATACGCTATGTCGGGCAAGGCTTAACCGCCGATAGTGCCGCCTTTGTCATGGATAACACAAGCGCCAGCGCGCAGATCAAAAATCATATGCTCGGTGCGATTGGTGGAGAGAATTTTTCGCAATGGCTCGCCTTGTATTTTTCAACGCCAAGCCATAATGATGTCGAAAATATAGAACTGCGTGAAGATGGTTTAACTGAAGTTGAGCTCATCGCATATCTACAAGAGGGCGAGAAGCTCACCCGCGCTGAGTATGTTAAATGGGCGGTGAGTGAGTCTGATGATGGCAAGCTACACATGGCGGTTTATGGTCATGAAATCGCTGTACAGGCCGCTTATAAGCCGCTAATCACCTATTTAAATAGCCATGACGGCGTTATGATGGATGATATTGAAGCATTGGGGGGGCTTGCGCTGCTACAAGATTTTATAATGCAGCTCTACATGATGAATATGTTGGATTTTGAGGAGGTTTAAATGAGCGAGACAATAATTTACGGTATCAAAGCCTGTAATACGATGCAAAAAGCGTTGAAATGGCTAGAAGAACAAAACATAGACGCGCGCTTCCATGACTATAAAAAACTTGGCGCGGATGAAGCGGTTTTGCAAGACGCAATCACGCAGCATGGCTGGGAAACAGTGATTAACCGCCGCGGTACAACATGGCGTAAATTACCAGATGACGTGAAGGCGACAATGGACGCAGCAGGGGCAATTGATGCGGCTTTGGATAATCCATCTTTGATCAAACGGCCTTTACTGGCTTATCAAGGTGAAATCTATCTTGGCTTTAGCGAAGAACTCTACGCTGAAATATTCTAACTTATTTTTTATTTTTCCTGTTAAGCCACGGGCTGTAGCATGCAGTTTGCGCTTGCATGCGCCTAAATATTCAATACACTGGGCTGATAAAAATAATAAAGATAAACAGGGATATTGACCATGCATTCTAAAAGAGCCGAGACGGTATCTTATGCGGAAACGATTTCACGCAATCCAGCCATGAAGGTCAGCAAACAAGAGAGCGAAGATATTCAATCTCTGTTTCAAGGTGAACCTGCCGAAGTTGATAAAAAGCTCGAAGTGGCTGGCATTGAATATATTAAAGTCGGCGTGTTTGATATAGATGGTATTTTGCGCGGCAAATACATGAAGCGTGGTAAGTTTATCTCCGCATTAAAAGGCGGGTTTGGTTTTTGCGATGTGGTTTTAGGTTGGGATTCAAACGATCAGCTTTACGATAAATCTGAATTTACGGGCTGGCATACAGCATATCCTGACGCTAATGTTCGTTTGCTACCTGATACAGCGCGGGTACTACCTTATGAACCTAATTGCGCGATGGTCTTGGCGGAATTTACGGATAAAGCTGAAAATATCTGTCCGCGCGGGCTATTACGCCGCGTATTGGCTAAGGCCGATGATATGGGCTTTGCGGTTAAATCCTCATGTGAATTTGAATTTTTCCTCTTTGAAGAAACGCCCCATAGCGTCCGTGAAAAAAATTACAAAGATCTGAACAGCATGACGCCGGGCTTTTTTGGCTATTCCGTGCTCAGAAACTCTGTGCATTCAGATTTTTATCATGAGTTCATGGAGATGTGCGATGCTATGCGCATGCCGATTGAAGGCCTGCATACAGAGACAGGCCCCGCCGTGTTAGAAGCGGCGCTGCTTTATGATGATGCGTTAGAATCCGCTGACCAAGCCGCCTTATTTAAAACCTTCACCAAAGTGATGGCACAGCGTAAAGGCATGATGGCGACCTTTATGGCAAAATGGTCTAAAGACTATCCGGGGCAATCAGGCCATATGCATGTTTCAATGCAGGATAAGAAAACTGGCAAAGCAGTATTTTTTGATGAAACAAAACCCCATGATATGTCTGATGAAATGCGTTGGTTTGTTGGCGGTCAACAACAATTAATGCCAGAGCTGCTTTCTATGGTGGCGAGTACCGTTAATAGCTATAGCCGTTTAATTCCCGGTTTTTGGGCGCCCACAAGCGCAACATGGGGCGTTGAGAATCGCACTTGTGCTTTGCGGGTCATTCAAGGCGGCGAAAAATCGCAGCGCGTTGAATACCGTATCGGCGCGGCAGATATAAACCCTTATATAGCTCTTGCCGCGACTATTGGTTCTGGCCTTTGGGGGATTGAGAATAAAATCGAACCCAACGCGCCGCTTAAGGGCAATGCCTATGAACAAGAGGTGGCTGATGCGCTGACTTTCCCTGCGACTTTATTCGAGGCGGCAGGGCGTTTGCGTAAATCAAAGGCAGCGGAAGCGTTGTTCGGTGCTGATTTTGTGACCCATTATGCGCAATCGCGCGAATGGGAAGAACGCGAATTTAGAAAAGCCATTACCGACTGGGAAATGCAGCGCTACTTTGAAATAATTTAAATCGTTTTACTTCATTAACTTGAAAAGGATCTTCTCTATGGCTCAAGCATTACAGCAAGATAATCGCATTATCGCACAGACGATTTCACCGATTGATAACAGTATTTTTATTGAACGCTCGCTGCATGACGCAAGCGATATTAATGAAGCATTAGACAGCGCCAAAATGGCACAAAAATCTTGGCGCAAGCTACCGCTTGAAGAAAGACAAGAATTTCTGACTAAGGCGCTTGAGGCTTTATTGTCTAAATCAGATGATATCGCCCTTGAAATCACTAAACAAATGGGTCGCCCGCTTTCGCAGGCTGCTGGTGAATTGCGCGGCCTAGAAGAACGCGCACGCCATATGATCGCTATTGCGCCTGAAGCTTTGGCGGATGTTGTACCGACTGAGCAAGAAGGCTTTAAGCGCTATATTAAGCGCGAAGCGCTGGGCGTTGTGGCGATTATTGCGCCGTGGAATTACCCGTTTTTAACATCTGTGAATGGGATTTTCCCTGCTTTATTGGCGGGTAATGCGGTTATCCTTAAACCATCACACCAAACCCCTTTATTGGCCGATCGCTATGCCGAAGCTTTCGCAGCGGCAGGTTTGCCTTCAGGGCTTTTCCAAGCCTTGCATTTAACCCATGCCGACACCGAAATATTAATGGCTGATAAGCGCGTTGATTCTGTCAATTTTACGGGCTCGGTAAAAGGCGGCTTTGCGGTACAAAATGCGATCAGCAAAAAGTTTATTCCTGCAGGCCTTGAGCTTGGCGGTAAAGATCCCGCTTATGTGCGCGCAGATGCTGATTTAGACAATGCTGTTGAAACTTTGGTTGATGGTGCGTTTTTTAATTCGGGACAGTCTTGCTGTGGCATAGAGAGAATTTATGTTCACGCTGATCTTTATGATCAATTCGTCGAAGGTTTCGTGAAATTGACCAAAAATTACAACCTGGGCAATCCGCTTGAGGCGGATACAAATTTAGGCCCGATGGTGCGTGCATCTTCTGCTGAATTTGTCCGCGCTGAGATTGCCGCTGCTGTTGCGAGCGGTGCAAAGTCATTGGTTGATGAAGCCGAGTTTCCAGCAAGCAAAAAAGGCACAGCCTATTTAGCGCCGCAAGTGGTTGTTGATGTTGATCATAATATGAGCCTTATGCGCGAAGAAAATTTCGGCCCTGTTGTTGGAATTATGAAGGTGCATACTGACGCCGAGGCTATTGATTTGATGAATGATAGTGATTATGGCCTAACTGCATCAATTTGGACGGCGGATATAGATATCGGCGAGGCGCTGACAGATGATGTTGAAGCGGGCACTGTATTTTTAAATCGCTGTGATTATCTAGACCCTGCCCTTGCATGGACAGGCGTTAAAAATTCTGGTCGTGGTTGTACCTTGTCTTCTTTGGGCTATGAGTATTTAACGCGTCCTAAAAGCATTCATATTAAGGAGATATAATCATGACATTTTCAGGCAATACATTCTCAGGCAATTGGAACTACCCAACTAAAATGATTTTCGGCCCAGGCAGTATTAAGCAATTAGCTGATAATTGCCGAAGCCTTGGCATGTCGAAACCTTTATTGATTACTGATGAAGGCCTCGCTAATGCGCCGATCGTTACAGAGACTTTAGCGATGTTAAAAGCTGACGGTCTTGAGGCAGGCTTGTTTTCAAAAGTTAAAGGCAACCCAACAGGGCAAAATGTTACAGATGGCGTTAGCGCTTTTGAAGACGGCGCTTATGACGGCGTTATCGCCTTTGGTGGCGGCAGCGGCATTGATGCGGCCAAAGCGATTGCGTTAATGGTTGGACAAGACCGCCCGCTTTGGGATTTTGAAGATGTTGGCGATAATTGGACGCGCGTTAATGCCGCAGGCATGGCGCCTGTTATTGCGGTGCCGACAACAGCAGGTACAGGCTCAGAAGTTGGCCGCGCGAGTGTTATCTTAAAAGAAGATACGCATGAAAAGAAAATCATTTTCCACGCGAATATGCTGCCGGCTTTGGTGATTGCTGACCCTGAATTAACGCTTGGCTTGCCTGCGCATCTTACAGCCGCGACGGGGATTGATGCTTTTGTTCATTGCTTTGAAGCCTATTGCGCGCCGGGTTACCACCCTATGGCTGATGGCATTGCGCTTGAAGGCATGCGTTTAATCAAAGAAAACTTAATGAATGCTTTTAAAGACGGCACGGATATAGAAGCACGCAGCAATATGCTGGTGGCTTCGACTATGGGGGCGACAGCGTTTCAAAAAGGTTTGGGCGGCGTTCATGCCTTGGCTCATCCTCTCGGTGGCGTATTTGACAAGCATCACGGCTTGCTCAATGCGATCTTGCTGCCTTATGTGATGGTTCGTAACCAAGAAGCTATTGCTGAGCGTATGGAGCGCCTCGCGCGTTTTCTGGATCTGAGCACAGAATCAGGCGCACAGGGTTTTGATGCGGTATTAAACTGGGTTCTTGATCTGCGTGCAGAGCTGAGCATTCCACATGATTTATCCGCTTTGGATATTCCACTGGAACGCGCCACAGAAATCGGTCATATGGCTTTTGATGACCCGTCTGCTGGCGGCAACCCGATTGCGCTGACGCGCCAAGATTATGCTGACTTGTTCGTACAAGCGGTGTGTGGTGATTTAACAGCCGGCCAAATGGCCGCATAAGGATTAAAACATGAAACCATTACGTATTGGTATATCGGCGAATTTCTTTTACGCCGATAAACAGCGCCGTGCTTACCCACCCAAAACAATTTTATTTGGCGAAGAAAGCCTGTATCACTGGATTGAAAAAGCAGGCGCGATTCCTTATATGATCCCGCGCCTATCAGGCACGCTATCGCTGCGTGATGTTGCGCTTGATTTAGATGGCGTGGTGTTTAGCGGCGGCGCGGATGTTTGCCCGGCTTCCTATGGCGAAGAAGCTTTGCGCCCAGAATGGGAAGGCGATTATGCGCGCGATCAATATGAAATTGAATTATTTCGCGTGGCGCGCGCTTTGAATAAACCTATTTTAGGGGTTTGCCGTGGCCACCAACTTATTAATGTTGCGCTTGGCGGCACGCTTTATCAAGATATAGCAACACAAAACCCGCAAACACAACCGCATCGCGATGGCGATATTTATGATGGATTATCGCATCATATGAAACTTGAAGCAGGGAGTGTTCTAGCGGGGCTGTATGAAGGGCAAAGCGAAGCTCATATTAATTCGATCCATCACCAATCGATTAAAGATTTAGGACGTGGCCTGCGCGTACAAGCGCGCTCTATCCCTGATAATATCATCGAATCCGTATGGCTTGACGAACCAGAAGAATTTGTTTTGGGCGTGCAGTGGCACCCTGAATGGATTACCGATCCAGCCATGCTTGATTCGTCAAAAATACGTGATTATTTTATTGATGCCTGTATACGCAATAAGGCGATGTAGGGTTTATTGCAGGGGGGCTATTTTAAGCTCTCAACTTCCTGTTTAATCTGCACGCGATCGCGCGTTGAAACGCCGAGCAGGTCAGCTATTTTGCTGATTGTGTTAGCTTCTGCGCTATCAAGGTGGTTATCGGCATAGGCGACTTTCCAGAGTAGGCGGACAATGTCTTGGCGGCCATCTTGTTCAAGGTGGTCATTAATAACGCGGGTGAAGCTGTGTAAGTCAATTGCATTTTTCTCAAAGCTTATGGCACGGTTTAAAATATGCAGGGCTTTTTCAGCGCTTAATTTATAATGCTCTTGCAGTGTTTCAAGTATAGTCGTGCGTTCTTCGTCACTAAACCCATCATGGCTCATGGATATATTCACCAATAAAGATGTCGCGGCCATATGCAGAGGGCTATCAAGACCAAGGCTTTTGGTGTTTTCATCGGTCGGGCCTAACCCTAAGAACGTTTTGACTTTATCGAGCATGGTGATAGTTTCCTAATGTACTGTGAGGTCGTTATATATAAATATAGATATTGGTGATTTTATTTCTAGTGAAGCTTAACACATTTATATAGTGATAGAAAAATCTATAATATAATAAAAATATAGTATATACTTCAATGCTTATGGATAGAGTAGATACGTATAAATAATGGCACTACGCCATATCTAATTGAGGTTTTGATGAGCTTGTTACAAGATTTAAATATATTATTGGTCGAAGATTCTGATGCGATGCGTAAGCTTGTGAAAATCTTGTTAAAAGATTTAGGGGTTGTGCATATAACAGAAGCAAACTCTGTTGATGATGCGATGGGTGCTTTAGCGTCCAATAAGTCCATTCAAGTCATTTTATGTGATATTAACATGCCAGAAAAAAGTGGTCTAGAGCTGCTCGATTTTGTACATAAATCGGCTGACTATAAAGACCTTGTTTTCGTTATGGTTACGGGCGATATAGACTCAGATAGCGTCGTTGACGTTATGAAGCGCGGGGCGTTTTCTTATGTCACCAAACCTATCCAAGCCAAGAATTTCGCTAAGCTTATTACCGAAGTGTCTGAAGAGCTGAGTAAACGCAATTCAAAAGCAGGGTGATGATCTATGTATAAAGCGATAATTACCGATAAAGTTTGTGAAATATCTAAGGATATATTGGGCGTTGAGCTGCGCGCTGCGCAGGCGCGTGACCTTGATGATGATTGTTTGATTGTTCATGCGCATTTTAATGTGCCCAGCAAACCTATTGATTTGAATTTGGTTTATAGCCGCGAGTCAACTAAAGCGCTTTTGAGCGCGGCTTATGAGGGCAATAGCTCTATGTTCTCACATGAAAGCAATATCGAAGATATTACGAGTGAAGTCAGTAGCTTATTGTTCCATCGTTTAAAATATTTTCTAAAGCAGGCTGACGTAAATTGCGATGCGCCAAATGCTAAAGTTATCAGTAAAACGTGCTTATTAGAGCAAGGTGAACCAATGGTTTTCTTGATTGAAGATTCTGTGGTGCTCAAGGCATAATTGACGCGACGGATATTTCTGGCGCTCTTTAAGTTTATGCATCTAGATACACATAAAAGCCCCCATAAACAGCATGCTGTTATGGGGGTTTTTATTTTATATTGGTTTTAGATAGCCATTGCCTAGAATTGGCGGCTTAGTGAAATATAGAAGCGGGGATCTTTATCACCGCTTTGTGTTTGCACTGTACGCGTTAGCGGCTTGGCAACCATCAGGCTAAGACTGGTTTTCTTAGTGATTGTTGCGTTAAAGCCAATACCTGCAGAAGCAAGGCTTTGGCGTTTGAATGCGCTTGTTGTTGCATCGTCATTCCACACAACGCCAACATCATAAAATGTAGAGAGTTGGTAATTGTCAAAAACAGGTATTGCATAAGGGTTGCGCCATTGAAGTTCAATTTTACCCGCGAGGCCTTGATCACCAACGATTTCAGAACTGTCATATGCGCGGCCAATATTAACGCCGCCAACACCAAATTCTTCAGAGCTTAATAACGCGCCGTTAGACAGTTGACCTTGCACAGCAGTAAGTAAGTTCACTTTGTTTGATAAGCGCTGTAGGCGCTGTGCGTCGGCTTCGAGTTTACTAAATGATGGGTCACCAAATTGACGGCTTAAGTTGTCATCACCAGATTCGCTTGCGCCGAATACATCAATACCTTTTGAAAATTTCAAGTTTAGGCTGTTTACGCCAGCGCCAAATATTGTGTCAAGAAACTCAATGCTTGTACCTGCGCGCACTGCACGGACGCGATCTTTACGTGTTGGCTCCAAATTATTCATGCTGCTTGCATTGCGCCAATCAAAACTTAAGTCTGCGAACCAGTTAAAGTTTCTTGTGCGCGTTAGCGGATGTTCAATTTTAAATTCGCCATAAGTGGATTGACCGCGCACGTCAAATTGCTGCAAGTCATAACCAGGATCAGTTCTTGTGCGACTGACAAAGGCTTTGAACCATGTGCCATATTTGTTAATTGGTTGCTCATAATGGGCGGATATATAAGCCATTTCAGTTTCAAATGTATTATCAGGTGCGGCTGCCCCTTGAATAGTAAAGCGTTCATTCAGGCCCAGCCATGAATTGAAACTCGCTGCGCCGATGAGCTGTACGGGGCCTAGGTAGCGGCTGCCGTGATTATCAATAGAGAGTACCGCATCAACTTTTTTGCGCTCGATGATGAGTGTTAAGTCACTGGCTTTTGCTGTCACGTTTGATGGCGACATAACGGCGCGAGCTTCAACGCCCGGTAAATCATTAATCATCAATAAGGAGCGCTCAAGCTCTTTAATGTTCAGCGGTGTTTGGCCTTTGATTAAATTGGCGTAATTACGAATTTCACTAAATTCAGAGCCTTTTTCTTCGCCCTGTATTGTGACTTGGTCAATAAAACCTTCAATGGCTTCTAATTTAATTATGCCGGTTTTTCTATCGATTGTTTGAACGGGTATAATAACGCGTGATATGGCGTAATCATCTTCTCGATATAGGCGCGTTAAGCGCGCCGCGATAGCATAGACATCAGCCAAAGAAATTTCCGTGCCTATTTTATCGCCATAAAATGTATTTAAATATTCAGCGGTGTAAACTGAGCTGCCGCTAATTTCTAGCTTTTGCAAAACCAGTTTGATATTTTCAGCGCCATTTGGGATGTGTTCACTATCAGCTTGACGCACTTCAATTTTGGGAGAGACTTGGAAGTCAATGGTCGGCTCGCGGAAGCGTTCATCAACACGGCTCGGGTCAGCTTGTGGTTGCGATTGTGCCTGTGCTTGTGCGCTCTGTGGGGCGATAGCACTTAAAAGTGCAATTGACGCTACGGCGTATAATGTAACTGCGCGCAGAGATGGTTTAACCGACGCATCTGTTTTATAGCGAGACATGTAAGCCCTCTTTGCCATGTAAAACTTTGATAAAGAATGATTAGTTCAGAACTCTATAGACTACATGATAGTTAATTACGCAAGAAAAATCACCTGTTTTCTCTTTTTTATTAGCACAGCTTAAGGGAGGTAAGTCTTAATCGATCTCTATTTGAAACCCCGCCAATAAGGTTAAGACCTCTGGCGTTGAAAATTTGGCTTTTCTAATATTGTTCTGGGTCGGGTCAATATAGTAATTATGCGCGCCTGTAAAATCGGCTTGCTGTAAGCGTGCATTACGAAAGCTACTGCCCTGTAAATCGGCATGTGTGAAGTTAGCGTGCGTTAGGTTGCAATTGATGAAATCACTCTCACGGATAATACTGCCTGTGAATATGCTGGCTTTAATATCCATATCGCTAAAGCTGCACGAAAACAGGCTGCACGCTTCAAATTTAAAATCAATTGAAAAATTATGCAGCGCTGAGAAGTTAATGCCAAATAGCTTACAATCCTTAAAGCTTACGCCATGCAGGCGGCATTCATCGACTTTGATGTTTGATAGGTTACAAGCGATAAACTGGCAATTTACAAAATAGCTATGCGATAAATCAGCCTCACTAAAATCACATTTTTCAAATAGGCACTCTGTGAACTCTTTATGGGCGAGATTATGCTGAGGTAAAGTGAGCATATTAAAGTTTTGCTCGCTATGTGTTTTGTTTTTAAAAGTCATGGGTCAGCTTTATGGCTTAGTGTTTATGGTTTAGCCCCGAGTGTGCAGCCATGCATAGATTAACGGCACCCAAATTAATGAGGTCGTTAGCGTACCTTTGACCGCTTGGTAAGTGATCCAAGCCCAAAAGAGTTTCTTAGATGGTTTTTTGATTAATCCAAACATAGGATTTTGTAGCAGATCAAAACACTGAATTCAATATGTGCTTTATTTTTTATGATAAATAAAACCGTAAGGATTGACTCGTGGTTATGTCTATGCACAATGGGTATTATAAAAAATAAAAAAATATATATAAAAGATATATATAAGGTATACAGGGACATGCCAGAACAAACGATTAGCAACAAACCCGCTGCGATTACGCAGGCGATCAGCGCGATAGAGCGCTACCAACAACAGGCTTCTCTCAAACAGTCTGATGTAAGCATTGAATCCTATATAGTCTGGCTAAGAAAAAATTTACCAGTTTTGGCGATGAATCTCGCGCAGAAAAAGGGCGATATTGGTGTTGATGTTCTTATGCAGCATGCCGAAAAAGGTCAAACCCATATGGAGGCCGTGCTTGCTGAGATGAAGACCCAAAAAGTGAAACCCAAACAGGGCGCGCTGACTTACGATGCGGTTGTGCGGGCTTTCCCTAAAAAGAAATATGATCGCACAGAGCTTAACAGGGCGATCGAAGAAAATGACCCGGCTAAACTTAAAGCCTTGATTGAATCGGGCACTGATATTCATGCGAATAATGACGCGGCGCTTCGTTTGGCTTCCGAAAAGGGCAGTTATGATATCGTGGAAATGCTCATCACGCATGGTGCAGATATTCATACGCTTGATGATGTCGCATTTCGCCTTGCTGCGGTAAATGGTCATATTGATGTTGTGAAACTTTTGATCAAGAACGGTGCAAATGTTCATGTTCTTGATGGTGTTACGTTACATGGGGTCGCCCATAACGGTGATTATGATATAGTTAAGCTACTGCTTGATAAAGGCGTCAGCGTCCATAGCGGTAATGATTCTGCGCTACGTTTGGCAGCGGCGAATGGCCATTATGATGTGGTGGCGCTGCTGATTGATAAGGGCGCCAATATTCATGCTGATGATGATTCTGCGCTACGCTTAGCTGCGGAAAATGGCCATTATAATGTGGTGGCGCTGCTGATTGATAAGGGCGCTAATATCCATGCTGGTGGTGATTACGCGCTACGCTTTGCCGCGGCAAATGGTTATTGTGATGTGGTGGGTTTGCTCTTAGAAAATAATGCTAATATTCATGCTGATGATGATTGTGCGCTACGCATAGCGGCGGAAAAAGGCCATTATGATGTGGTGAAGTTGCTCTTAGAAAACAACTCTAATATTCATGCTTATAATGATTATCCGCTACGCATAGCGGCCCAAAATGGTTATTATGATGTGGTTGAACTGCTTATAGCGAATGATGCTCATATTCATGCGTGTGGTGATGATGCGCTGTGCGGTGCCGCGGTAAAGGGTCATCTTGATATAATGAAACTACTCATAAAAAACGGCGCTGATATTCATGTCGGTGGTGACGTTACTCTGTATAAGGCTGCGCAAAATGGTCATTACGACGCGGTGAAGCTACTTATTGAAAATGGTGCTGATATTCATACGTTTAATGATTCTTCGATTCTCTCAGCTGTAAAAAATGGTCATTATGATGTTGTCGATTTATTGGTGCAGCACGCTCCTTCTCTTGAGCAAAAATACCTTGCGAAAAATGAAACATATACGAAATATAAAACATGGAAGCGCCTACATAAGAACTTTAATCCCCCGAGATTTCTGTTTGATAAAAACCCCAATGACTTCAAACTCAAAACCTATCTCGCTGTAGAGGCGATGCTCAATACAGAGGGCTATAACAACCAGATTGGCGCGAAATATACGCATAATATCAGCACATTATTTAGAACTGAAGATCGCGTCTTGCGCTATTTACAAAAATGGGGCGAAGCGGGTAAACAGCCTTTACATGATTGTGCGCAATTTATAGATATTCCTGTATCAGGCGGTATTGATTACAAAGCGTGGGGCGATGCAGTTTTAAGCCAGGGCCCAAAGATGGCGCGGTTGGTTAAATTTGCGGATCGTTTGGCGCAGCCAGCGAAATCAGTCGATGGTAAAGGCTGGTCACTTACTAAAACAAAAGATCAGGTAGCGCAATTTGTCTATAAAGATGCGACAAAACACCCCAATCTGGCTGCGGCTTGTTTCGATTTTAATTGGGATGAGCCTGAATTTAACGATGCGGTGAAGCAGGTTAATAAATACAAAAAACTCTTTGCTGAAAATGACCGAAAAAAAGTGCAAGGACGCATCCCTGATATAAAAATTGACGGCGCGGTCTTTGATAAACCAGATTATCATTTTTATAAACTACCAGATGGCGATATGCGCGGGCTATTGCTTGGTGAATTCACCAATTGCTGTCAGCATTTGGCTAATGCGGGCGCTGATTGCGCCAAGCATGGGTTCTTGTCAGAGCAAGGCGGTTTTTATGTGGTCGCCCATAAAAAAACCGATGAGATTATTGGGCAGAGCTGGGCATGGCGTGGAGAACAAGATGAGCTTGTTTTTGATAGCTTAGAATCGCTCTCAGGACATTTTAATGCGCAAAACTGGGAAAAGATCACGAGCGAATTGGCCACCCAGATTAAGGCGGATAATAGCGCAAAAATCAGCGCCTTCCATATCGGCAAAGGTGGCGCAACGCCAAATTTAAGCTTCAATAAGGCCGCTGCATTGGCCGAGCCAATGGATTATGATGGTTATCGGGATTCCTGCAGGACACAATATATCGTTGCGGATTTTAAAATGGCTTAGCTTGTCAGTTTACCACACTTATGTATTGACATAACACGGCGTGTGCCCTATAAATGCTTATGTTAAATAAAGATGTAGTGAAATGCTAAATATAGATATCCAGGGCAATACGAAGTTACTCGGAACTTTACCTGTAAAAGAGATTTTCAACCAATGCGGCGCCATGTGTATTAAAAACACAGGCGTAGCCCATGGTAATGAGCTTTTGGCGTATTTACCCAATTTGGGGTTTAGCGAAGAAGAGCAGTTTTATGAGGGTGGACGAACATCAAAAAACTGGCAAGAAAAATGGGCTGAAAAAGGCTTGCGCAGGATGGATCACTACCCTGCCCATTTATTTTTACTGCCCAATAATGAAATTCAATATCAGCGAAGTTTTCCGAATAGAGTTTTGTTTTTCCACAGTATTCAACCTGAATCTGGTGGACGTATTAATGTGCATTCTGCAAGCAAAGTTACAGATTTTATCTGTGCGCAGGGCGACCAAGGCACCAAACTTTACGATAAGATCGCAAAATATGGCATGACGATAGAAGTTGGCTTCTTAGATAAAAACCATCCGCAGAAAAGTGATAACTATTTTAAATCTTGGCA
The DNA here is from genome assembly GCA_963977125.1 of uncultured Micavibrio sp. GTDB lineage: Bacteria > Pseudomonadota > Alphaproteobacteria > Micavibrionales > Micavibrionaceae > UBA2705. Next base: position 30,747 of record CAXBNJ010000008.1, on the reverse strand, counting down.
GGAAGTGTGCGAGACTGAAGACCCTGCACATGCATTGCAAAGCGTCTCATCACAGATAGAAAAATATGACGAATGTTGGTGGAAAAAAGATGGTGATCATGACGTCCTTATGACACGTATTACCTTGTCTAGTGTATTCAAAGACAGCCGAGATGGAAATGATTACCTGCGCTTTCCTCGTATTGCGGCCAATGGGCCAAGTGCAATTAATGGCTTTAGACGATTTCCGCTCGGGGATGGTCGTGACTTGTCTGCCGCAGAGCTACAAATACTTAGGAATGCTTATAACGCAACCAAAGAAGGGGCGGCGCTGAAGCAAGGAGATTTAATTCTAATGGATAATATCCGTTACGGCCACTCTAGGGAGCCATATCAGGGAAAACGTGAAATTTTACTGAGCATGGCTGGTTTCGAAACAATTTAAAAAAAGAGTTTTTTAAAATGCATAAAATTAACTTTAATACTGTTGCCAACCCTCCAGAAGGTCAGAGATTCCATTACCCTGAATATAAATCAGACTGGAAAGACGTATCTTTTCCAATGCATATATTTGATGCACAGGGGCAGCTGAATGAAGCCAAACTTGGTCAAATTAGAGATCAATTTAATAAAACGGGCGCGCTGCATATTATAAATTCTGGTCTGGATGCTGATCCAGAAAAACTAGCTGATCATATTCTGCACGGCCTTGGCTTTGGCCATGATGAGCAATTTAAATGGGGTGGGAATGTCAGTGGCCGCACAAATTTAAAAACGGTTTCCCCCGCGATGCGTGACACAGATGATTACCCAAAAGATCTATTCCTCTTACCCCATAATGAAATTTTATATCAACATTCAATGCCTTTAAGATTGATGTTTTTTTGTGAAGCCACCACACAAGATGGACATGGCGGTAGAACATTCGTTCACTCGGCTAAAAGGGTGGAAGACTATATCCGCAATTGTGGCCCTGAAGGTGAGCAGCTCCTTGAGAAAATGGAGGCTGGTGGATTCACAATTATTACTGGTTTTCTAGATGAGGATCACCCGCAGAAAGATCAAAATTATTTCCGTTCATGGCAAGAACGCTTCGGTACGAAGTGTTTAGATCAGGCTTTGAATAATTGTAAGGCGGCTAGCGATCAGTTTGATGAGTGTTGGTGGAAAGAGGAAGTTGACGGAGACCGTGTTTTTCATACGTTAATGACGACAATAAATATTCCTGCTTTTAAAGTTGATGAGCGCGATGGTGAACGCTACATGTTATTTCCTCGCATCGCTCTTGATGAGCCGACAATTTACAATGGATACAGACGATACCTGATTGGCCCGGATGATGAAGAGCTAACAAAAACTGAGACAGCGATCTTGCTTCAAGCTTTTCTGCAAACGCGTGAAGGCCGTTATTATAAGCCAACGGATATTCTGCTTGTCGATAATATTAAATACGGCCATGGTCGTGAATCTTATGAGGGAAGCCGAAAGGTCTATGCCTCTATGGCAGGACAATTTAAGACAGATGCTTTGAGGCCCGTATAGCGCCGCAGTCTGTTTAAGTTCAAAGACTATCACAATAAAAAAAGCCCCAGATGATTTCTGGGGCTTTTTGTATTTTATTGTGGCTGTTTACTTACGCCGCTTTACCTATTTTTAGGGTCTTGCGCTTAGGCGCCTCGTCATGGTCCATCTTTTTCTTAAAAGATTGTGGAGCTGAGCTGCGTTTAGCGAATGGGCGGTTGCTACCTGCTTCGCTAGCGCTGCCTCTCTTACCTTTGTAAGTCGAGTTACCATTGCCTTGTGGACGATCATCGCGACCTTTATAGTTGCTTGATGAGCCACGGCTTTCGAAAGGACGGTCGCTCTTACCTTTATAGTTTGAACTGCCGTTGCCCTGTGGACGAGCATCACGACCTTTATAGTTGCTTGTCGCGCGGCCTTCGAAAGGACGATCGCTCTTACCTTTATAGTTCGAGTTACCATTGCTTTGTGGACGATCATCGCGACCTTTATAGTTGCTTGATGATCCACGGCTTTCGAATGGACGGTCGCTCTTACCTTTGTAGTTTGAACTGCCATTGCCTTGAGGACGCTCATCGCGGCCTTTATAGTTGCTTGTCGCGCGGCCTTCGAAAGGACGATCACTCTTGCCTTTATAGTTCGAGTTACCATTGCCTTGTGGGCGCTCATCACGACCTCTATAGCTAGATGCGCTGCGCTCGAAAGGACGATCGCTCTTACCTTTATAGTTTGAGCTGCCGTTACCTTGTGGACGGTCGCTATGGCCTTTGTAGTTCGAGTTACCATTGCCAGATGAACGATCATCGCGGCCTTTGTACCCAGAGCTACGCTCTTCGCCATATGGTTTCTTCTTCCAGCTTCCGCCTTCACTTGAACCAAAGTTTTTCTTACCGTAAGTCTTCTTGCCGCCGCCATATGAGTTACTGCGTGAGTTACCGAATGATTTACCACCTGAATGGCCACCAGACTTGCCGCGTGGACGTTCGCCATAATTACCGCGATCAGATGCGCTTTCTGGGTTAATTAAACGCTGAATAGCTGTCCAACGACGGTTATCTTGCGGTGTAATTAAGCATAAAGCTTCACCATCGGCACCCGCACGTGCAGTACGGCCAATACGGTGAATGTAATCTTCAGGCATCATGGGTAGGTCATAGTTAATAACGTGTGCAATATGCGGTACGTCAAGGCCACGAGCGATAACATCAGTTGCAATCAAAACGCGGAATTCTTCATTACGATATTTACGAATGATTTTTTCGCGGCGATGCTGTCTTAAATCACCATGAATAGCTTCGGTGCTGAAGCTGTCGCCTTTAAGCTTTTTCGCAAGGGCTTCTGTATCGCGCTTTGTGTTCACGAAAACAAGAATAGTCCCTACGCGTGTCGATAATTCGCTAACAAGCGTTGTATATTTTTTGTCTTTTTGAACGTGTAATACTTCTTGTTTAATGTTTTTCGCTGTTGCGTTGCTCTCACCAATTTCAATACGTTTTGGGTTGGTAAGGTAACGGTCAGCGAGGCGCATAATGTTATGCGGCATAGTTGCTGAGAACATCAAAGTTTGACGTTTGCCTTTTGGCATATATTCAGCGATTGCATCAAGTTGAATGCTGAAACCCATATCAAGCATACGGTCCGTTTCATCAAGAACCAGAAAACGTGTGTCATCAAGTTTTAATGTGCCGCGCTTTAGGTGGTCATTAATACGGCCAGGCGTTCCAACGATTAAACGTGGATTGCGTTTAAGCTGTTCAAATTGTTTGCCCATAGATTCGCCGCCAATAATAAAGGCGGTGTTGATGAAGCTTTTTGAGCCTAATAATTGCTGCATAACTTCCATGACTTGTTTACCAAGTTCACGTGTCGGCGTTAGGACAATAGCTGAGCCCTCGTCTGAGCCCATAAGCGCATTAATCAGTGGAATAGCAAAAGCGGCTGTCTTACCCGTACCGGTTTGGGCTGAGCCCAATATGTCGCGGCCATCAAGAGCCAAGGGGATGGTTTGCGCCTGAATAGGCGTAGGCGCTGTGTAGTTCATATGTTCTAGGGATTTAAGCAAGTTCGGCTCAAGGCCGAAGTCTTCAAACTTCGTCATCGTTAATGTGTCTTTCACAAAAAATTTGGTTAAGGCTATACCTCTTGTATATGCCTTGCACTTACGTCAGAGTACTACTGCGAAACCGAACTTTTCAGGAAAGAGATCTTAACGAACCGACCATCTTAAACTATACCTCACCACCAGATTATTGTTTCTGGTTCAAGCTCTGTTTAGATTTTCATCTTGCAAACTGCGAGCGGAACATAACATAACTTATGGTAAAGTCAAGAAAAATAATCTTATACCCAACTTTATTTATTCGCATCATCGGTTTTTTAGGCTACACTCATTGCGCTGTAATAGGCGCTTAAGCGGCTGTAGTTGCGGCTTTGCTAATATTTATTCATCGGTTATATTTAGGTTTCAATGTCTTCACATAATAAAGAAAAATCTAAGACTCTCATTAGCTGGCAGCGCCATTGGATGAATGGTCTTGTTTGTAATTATCCCAAGTTTTGGAAGACGCTTGGTGATTTTGAAAGCAAGGTTCTTGAGTTTGACCTTGAAGAGATCAAAATTAACCAGCCGGTCTATGTATGCGGCCTTGCACGCTCTGGCTCGACGATATTGCTAGAGATATTAGCCGAGCAGCCGACATTCACGGCTCATAAATATAGTGACTTTCCTTTTGTCTTCACGCCGTATCTCTGGCGGATGATCCAAAAAATCATGTCACTTGGGCGCTTACAGGGTAAGTCAGAGAAAAAGCAGGAGCGTTTCCACGGCGACGGCCTGCTTATCTCCTCTAACAGCCCTGAGGCGATGGAGGAGGTGCTTTGGATGCATTTCTTTACACAGAGCCATGATACTCTTCACAGTGCCGCTCTCGGCGCTGATTTGGATGAAGCTCACTTGGTAAAAGACGGCGTTACGAAGCCTGGCTTTACGGCTTTTTATACAGATCACATTAAAAAATTACTCTTAGCGAGCAAAGCGCCGCGTTATTTGGCTAAGGCGAATTACAATATAACGCGCATCGAGTATATTTTGAATATGCTGCCTAGTGCCAAATTCATCGTGCCCGTGCGCGCACCCGAAGCGCATGTGGAATCTTTACTGCGTCAGCATCAAAATTTTCTACAGCAAACCAAAGGCCAAAAACGCGCCTTAAAACATCTCTCGCGCGTTGGCCATTTTGAATTTGGCGCTGACCTGCGCCCTATATGTTTAGAAAATGATGCGGCGTACCAAAACATTCTAACTTTATTTGAAGCGGGCGAGTTATTGCGCGGTTATGCGCGGTACTGGGCCTATATATATGGCTATGTGTATCGCCAGTATAAAACCAACTCATCTGTCTATTGTTATAAATACGAAGATTTTTGTGAAAACACGAGCGCAATATTGCGCGAGGTCACCGATTTTATTAATTTACCATGTGACCAAGACATGCTCGAAAAATGGAGCGATAAAGTCGCCGCGCCACGCTATTATGAGAGCCAGCTAAGCGCTGGCGATAAAGCGATCATCGAAGAAGAAACCGCCGCTGTTGCGGCTTTGTGGGGATATAAGTTATAATGAAAATAGATAGTATATTCACGGCAATAGTGGCCTCCGCCGCTTTGTATTTAGTCTTTACATGGGGGGCGTTAAGCGTTCAGTTAAAGATATTTCCTTATAAGTATATAGAAAATGCCCTAATCGGAATTTCTGTCGTTAAAACCGATTACAGTGATATGGAGGTTTTATACGCCTCTAACAGGTACCATCTGCCCCTTTTTGATGGATTTATAGGTCGGGTTGGCGTAACCGTTAATACAAAAGAAGCTTATGGTGGATATACATTATACAGCAATAGCTATGATCATGTTGTTAGGTTGATCGATATGGATGGAGTCGAAGCACATAGCTGGAATTTGAACCCCCTAGAGAAGTTACCCTACCCAGATCATGCAAAAAAGAACATGGCGGCTGACGAGTTAGGCATAAGAGATGCCTATTTGTATGGGAATGGCGATGTGATCGTTGTCTATGAGGCCATGAATCAGTTTCAGAATAACTTTGGTCTAGCGAAATTTAACAAAAATAGTGAACTAATATGGTTTCATGCTGGCCGTAATCACCACTATATCGATGTAGCGCCAAATGGGGATGTTTATACCCTATCTCTAGATATACAAACAGGTTATTTAGAAGCTGAGAATACAGAACATTTAAGTTGGCCTTCCTTTGATGAGTTCATAGAGGTCTTAGATCATAATGGAGGACTTAAAAAACGAGTTTCTATTTATAAGGCTATTGAAAAATCAAGCGAAGCGCAATTGTACCTAGAGATGCTGTGGCCAAAAGGTAAACGCGGTGACCATTTACACCCTAACACAGCACATTATATTACTCGAGTTGCAGCAGAATCCTCACCTTTGTTTGAAGAGGGGCAAGTCATGGTTTCCTCACAAGCAAGCAGCGCAATCATGGTGGTTGATATAGATAAAGAGGAATTAGTATGGGTTGGTAAAGGTCTATGGGAGGGGCAGCATAATACTGTCGTTCTCGATAATGGCCATATTATGCTGTTTGATAATCTTGGCGCTAAAAAATTAAAGCAAAGCCGCGTGATGGAGTATAATCCCCAAACGAATGATTATAAGGTGATTTATTCTGGGTCAAAAGAGGCACCACTTTTCTCGCCGTTTTGTAGTTCATTTCAAATATTAGCTAATGGGAATACCTTGATTACCTCACATTATAATGGGCGTATATTTGAAATAAATGAGCATAGCGAAATTGTTTGGGAGTATTTTATACCAATTCGTAATCTTGATAATGAGCTGGAAACGGCTAGTGTTTACACTGGAAAGAGATATAACGGATTAGAGTTAAATTTCTTGGTTGAAAAGGACTGAAAATGAAATTACGTAGACTTGCAATAGCGACAATGTTCTCGTGTCTGTTTGTGATTAATGCAGCTCAAGCCTATATTGGACCAGGCGCTGCTGTTGTATTTTTAGGGTATATATTCGGGCCTATTATTGCTGTGGCTGTCTCTGTTGGTTTAGTCGTTGCCTGGCTAGCCCGTCTGGTTTGGAAGAAGAACAGAAGAAAGTGCATAAAGGACTTGCCGGACACGGATAAAAAATAATATCTACTGCCCTTTAAGCTGCTTTTCAATACCTGCACAGCGGCGGTCTTTGCTGAGGCATAATATAGCGCTGACCAATATTTGATAATGGGACAGGTCAGGCTTTATGTTGGTTTGTTCTGACACATCAAATATCATATTGGCACATTCTGTGAAGGCGCTTTGCATGGCATAGGCAGGATATTCACCTTTTGTGCCTGCGGTGGCCGCAGAACAATGCTGTTTAATTTGTTCAACAGCGCCAATCATCCCATTACTTTCAAGAAAGCCCGCATAATTTGCGGCAAGGACGAGTGTTGACTGTGAAACGCTGGTTAAGCAGTCTTGTTCAGCCCAGCGGCCAAGGCAGTGTGTTGAAATTAACCGCGCGAAGGTTACGGATTCCTCAGAAGCTTGCGCTGGGGTTTGTGCTAAGGCTTGGTGTGGGCTGGCTAAAGCTAAGAAGATGACCATGCTGGCTATATATAGTGAGGCGAAGATAGAAACTCTAAAATGGTTTTTATAAAACATTGAATTTACCCCTTAAAAAATATGCCCTACTGTGTGTTATTTTTTTTATCAGGTCAAATTAATAGGATACCGCATTGTTATTGTGGGATAAAAAGATGTTTCTAATGTGCAGATTTATATATTTTTTCTTATCAGTTGGCGAATCGATTAACCCATAACTTAGACAATGTTATTAAGTATTTATGTTCAGAGGTGGGGCTGCTTATTAAGCTATTGGCGGGGAAGAATAGGGGGGTGTGGTGATGATGTTGTCGCGTTTAACCCTTCAATGCTTTTTGGGGCGAGATATATAATTTCGCCATTTTTTAAATCAATAGACTGAACCTCGCCTGTCGGGGTCATAGCGATGCAGGGCATTGTGTCATAATGCGCGCCGTAAAACTCACGCGCTATGCTGGGGACGATGGGGCGCGTCGTTTGTTTGCCACTTTTCCAGTCTGTGGAGACAGCAATGCACATTGCGGTGCTTTCAACACATTCTGCCGTGGTGCCGGTACCTTTTATAAAGAGCGCAATTTCTGATCTGAAAACATTTTCTGGTGTTGCCGCACGAGCGCCATATGCGCAGAGCTTATCTTTTGTTGCACTGATTACGGTTGTTGATCCATCTTGATTTTCCCAATCAAGGGGAACAAGTTTATCGGCTTGATCTGAAAAAGGCGCTGGGCCATAGGCTTCATCGACCAAATCATTGGTGCTCTCGGTGCCTAAGGCTTGTATGAAGTCTTTAGTGAGCCCTTTTTCGAGTAAATTAAATCGCTTTACAAGCGTTTCAGCGTTAGCATTTTGTTCTGCAAGTGTATTGCCCTTGAGCATAACCATGACAGATTTTTCGTTGCCTGTGGCTGGAATAATTTCAGGTTGTTGTTTTGAGTGATCCCCCGGGTTTAGAAAATTAAGTTCTTGGCCTGTGTCATTATCAAGGATCAAACGAATATCAGGGCGACGCGGAGTTTGCGGCAGTGACTTACCAGCGGTTTGTAGGGCGTCTTCTATTTGGGCATAAATTTCATCAGCATTAAGAACGCGTTGTGACCATGTTTGCGCATGATTGAAAATTTGAGTGGTTTGATTGTTGCTCATTTTTAAGTGCCCTATGTGTTTAGAATATGGCCAAATCTTACACGAGTTTTTGTGTTATGTCAATAAATGGCGCATCGTTATTTTATTATAAAGGCGCGCGTTAATACAAACTACATCTTGACTTTACAGTATAATTATGCGAATTAGTATATTCACATATATAAATTTATGAAAAATGTCGATAAGACAAACAACAGGGGACGTATCATGGCACGCGGAAAATACGACAAAAATAAAAACAAAAAATTCGATAAGAATAAAAAGCCTTACGAGAAGCCTGCACCTAAACCCCTTTATTTAAATAACATTGAAGATAATGTTATTATGGATATGGGGATCCCTAGCCAATTCTCTCAAGCGGTTATTGATGAAATTAAAGAAATTGTTGCAACACAATCAAACCCAGCTGATTTGCTTAATGAGGCTAATCGCGAAGACTTAACGCATTTGCCGCTCGTGACGATTGACGGCGAAGATGCTCGCGATTTTGATGATGCTGTCCATGCTTATGCAGATCCTGAGCCTACAAATAAAGGTGGTCACGTTTTATGGGTCGCCATTGCTGATGTTTCGCATTATGTTCGCCAAGGCAGCGCGATTGATATAGAAGCTGCAAATCGCAGTACTTCTGTGTATTTCCCGTCTAAAGTTGTACCGATGCTTCCTGAGGAGCTATCAAATGGCCTGTGTTCATTAAAACCTAATGAGCATAGAGCGTGTATGGCTTATGAAATGAAAGTTAACGTACATGGCGATATTATTGGCCGTACATTGCACCAAGGTGTAATGAAGTCGACAGCACGCCTGACCTATACACAAGTCCTTGCCGCCATTGAAGGTAAAGATGACCCAGCGACTACGGCAGTCTCTCCTGCGCTTCTTACGCCTTTATACGAGGTGTTTAAAAACCTTAAGAAAGCACGTAACAAACGTAATGCTGTTGAATTTGGTTATGGTGAAGTGTCTATTCGCGCAGACGAAAAAAGCGGCTCTATTGAGTTCCACCACATTGATGGCGACGAAGCACGCAGCTTGATTGAAGAAGCGATGATTGGTGCAAATATCAGCGCGTCTAAAGATCAAGATGAAGTCGGTGTTTATCGTACACAAGAAAAGCCAGAAGCCAGAAAAGCTGAAACCCTTAAAGATCTGAAAAAATTGGGCGTAGCCAGCGCCGGTCAGATTAAAAAAGGTGACGGCCTATCGCAGAAAAAATTCTCATTGATGCTGTTAGAAGCAGAAAGATGCGAAGACCCATTCTTAGCGCGCAGTATGATTTTGCGTATGCAAAAACCTGCTAAATATGTTGCTAACAACGTTGGGCATTTCTGCTTAGCCTTAAAAGGTTATACGCATTTCACTTCACCGATACGCCGTTACCCTGATTTGCTTGCGCATCGTGCGTTGAAAGAAACATTTAACTTTAGCGCGGCGAGTGAGTTTATTGATAAATCAAAACTGGGCTCACAGCTTTCGGATTGTTCTTTCAAGGAACGTCGTGCCAAAAAAGCCTCACAAGAAGTGAACAGACAATATATGTCTAAACACTTTAACGCAGTTCAAGGCGATACGCTTGGCGCTGTGGTTATTGATGTGAGCGAGAAACGCGGCGTGCGTGTTCTTATTGATGAATGTAAATATCAAGCAAGCATTAAATTTGGCAACTTACCCGTTGGCGATTACGTGATTTCTGATGATAAAAAGACCCTTACAAACGAGCGTAGTGGTCATAAATTTACTATTGGTGACAAGCTAAACGTTGCTTTTGATAACGTGCTTATGAACACCGAAGACATGCCTGAATTCTTCCTGACAGATGAAAATCAAGCGCTACCACGCGCTGGTCAGCAACCAAAACCTTAATATTGAGGTTGGTTCTTTCAAGGCATAATATATAGATAATAAAAAGGCTCCGTATTTCGGAGCCTTTTTTAGTTTAATGAGTTAGCGTTTATTTGTGCGCTATATATCGCCTGTTTTAAAGTTTTATAGGGGCTAATGGGCCGTAGGCATGTTTGAATTTATCCATATAAAACTCACCATTGCCAAGTTCGATGACTTGTATGCCTGGAGTGGCTTGCGTTTGGCGTATCTTATCCCAGATTTGGTTTTTGTCATTCAGCATGCTCGGCGTGATGCCTATTTCGTTTTGTGCTTCCAGCACCATGTCTCTGACTTTTAGGTCCTCATGGCTGCGCGCGGCGATTAACAGGCGCGTGGCCGTGTCTTCTTGCTGTGGGTTACCAATTTCAAAGGCCGCACGTGTGGCCAGAGCCGTCCAGAATATTTTAGTTTTTTCTTGTTGAATGACATTGATCTGGGCGGTTTCGCTGGCTTCTATCTTAAGAATCGCGTTTTGGCCTTCTGCGTCAATTTTACTGGTTGCGAGGTCTCTTTTGTGTGCGCCGCATTTATCGTCAAATTCGACGCTGAGTACTGTGCCCTTGTCATCGCTCACTCTGTGCAAGCATTCATCATTAAGATCGTGTACGAAGCGCGTTGCGCAGCCAGCAAGCATGGTTGGTAGGGCTGCCGCGATAAAGAGCTTTGTTAGGCTTGATTTCATACTCATAATATTACACACCTTATGTTTATTTTCTGGAATAATACAGTATTATGGAATCAAAAGCAATGTTTATATTGCACTGATCTAATTTACTAAAAAAAGGGCCACTTGAATTTCAAGCAGCCCTTTTTTAGATATCTATATTACAGTGCCTTATAATTTTGGCGCTGCGTGCTTACCTTTTAAATATTGTGAAAAATCTGGCTTGCCTGCAACTGGCGCATTGTCAGTCAGTTCGCCGTAAATGCCCCAAACCAGTTGTTCGCAGCTTTCATGGCCTTGGCCGCGAAGTGGCGCTGTGCCTTCAACAACAGCTTGTTTATCTTTGCCGTCGGCTCTGAGTACAACATTGGCTAAACAGAAATGATTAACGCCAGTGTTAAACGCTTTGCCAAGTGTAATGACCCGTTGAACATCAATATTGTTTTTGGCTTGTAATTCAGCAATGAACATATTGGCTTGTGCTTGAATGACTGTAGAGTTTACATGCGCATCAGCGTTAATGTTGGCCACTGTGATCGCTTGTTCATAAGCCTTTGTTAAGCTGCGTTCTTGTGCAATGTAATTGCCCATTAAACATGTTGCGAGCTCAGGATCATCGCCACGTAAAGTTGAGAATATTGGTGCTCTTTGATGGGCTTCCAAGTCAGCAAGCTCAGGAATTGTATAATTAGCAGCAACTTTTTTGCCATCAACCATAACGCTGCCTTCAAGCTCAACCGCGCCACTACCAACATAAGCAAATGATAGACCGCCATAACCCGCGTAAACATTACCGCCGCCAATACCGACATTCAATGATGAAACACAGTTTTTAGTCGCGAGTATTGCTGCGGCTTGTGGGATATTTGTCGCGGCACCTGATTTGCTATAGCTGCTATAGGAGCTGTTATTGCCGCCTACATTTGTGCTTTGCGAATTGGTATTTTTGCTGTTGCCGCTGCCGCTATTATCAATGTTAGCAGACTGGTTATTGGTTTGATCTTGATCGTTTGTTTGTTTTTGGTTGTTTACTTGATCTTGGTCATTGCTTTGTGAGAGTTCATTTTCAGAACCTTCTGCAATATTTGTTGTGTTAGAGTTGTCTGAAATTGTACCGTTTACGCCACCATTAGAAAGGTCGTTTCTAACTTCAATTTCAGCGCCTTCATTAATGTTTGTTGTTGTTGAATCGTCTGAAATAGTATTGCCGCCATTAGATAGGTCATTTTTAACTTCGACCTCAGCGCCACCGGCGTAATTTGAGTTGCTTGTTTCTGAGTAATCATTAACAGAGCCATTAACTTCACCATTAATGTTTGAATTTAATGTGCCACCGGTTGCATTGCTGCTTGTGTTTGGCGCTACGTTAATTTCAGTTTCGTCGCCAGCATTAACAATGTCAATTTGTGAGTTAACATCACCAGCTGCAGCATTACTGTTGCTGTTGCTGTTGCTGTTGCTGTTGCTGTTTGTGTTTGGATTCACTGTTGTAATAGGCGCTACGCTAATCTCAGTTTCTGGGCCGCCAACAACAATGTCAGGGTTAACGTTTATAACTGGGTTAACACCAATTTCAGTTTCTGGGCCACCAATATTAATTGGTTGTGTATAGTCATTACCGCTTGCGTAGGCTGCGCTCGCTGATGCGAATAATGCGACAAAGACGGCGGATTTTTTTAAATTAGATAAGCTATTTTTCATGTATCTGTTCTTTCGTATTTTTAAGTAGCGTGTATATTTATTGCGGTGTTGGCTAATATATAGGCCGCAACAACACGCGCTTTCCAAAGTTGGCGGCTTTATCCCATGTCTCCACCTGTTATGTCAAGAAAAATAATGTAACTTGCTAATATATAACGATTTAATTAGTTTTCTTGCAATTTACATTTTATTATGTAATAAAGGCGTTCACATTTACATGAACATTTGATGAGATTGCTGAGATAGCTATGAAAAAGAAATATATGGGTAAGCTTCCGCGTAAACCTGCGGGCGATCCGGTTAATGAGCCAAGCAACGAACCAGTTAATGAAGCCGTTAATGAGCCATCTGGCGAAACAGCCAAGCCTCCGCGCTTTTCATTAAAATCTATTTGGGGACGCGTATCTAAGCGTTTGCCGAATAAAGGCACATTGAAAAAAGCCTTTACCCCAGCGGCACTTGGTGTCGCCGCGGGCGTTAGCGCTAAAATCGCAGCTATGGCTGTGGGCGCATCGATATTAGGCCCAATCTTTACGGCCGTTGCAGGCGTTGGCTTAACGACACATGGCTTTATTAAGGACTATAAAGAAGACGGACTTTATGAGAGTAAGCTTGATTTCTTTAAAGACAATTGGAAAAAATATACAGTGAAGCTCGGCTTAAATTCCGTTTCAGCTTTAGTGGGTTTCGGCGGCGCAGAAATGGCGCTTAATTATTTTGGTGTAGGCCAAGAAGCAATTACCACCATTGGTGACACGATCAACAACGCCCCTTGTGTGGATGATGTGCCCTGCGATAGCGCGCCTATTGTTGAAACAGCGCCAGAACCGACACCAGAGCCAACCCCTGAACCTGAACCTATCCCAGAGCCTGAACTGGTTATTCCAGAAGATGCTTATGAGAAATTGGCTATGCTTGCGGAAAATGAAAATTTATCAGCCCAAGCGCGCAATATGATTGATGCCGCGTTAAATGGTCAAACATGGGCGATCAGAGATGTCGGGCTTGGCCTGATTAACGGCCAATATGGTTTTGATGAACTCGGCGAGCTTGCCGGTCACGTAAGCGGTGAAAGCTGGGGCGCTGAATTATTGCAAGATGCTGCTGAAACAGGTGATGCGAAAGCACGTGTTGATATAGCCTACTTCCAATATACAGGCATGAATGAATTCATCGCGATTGACCAAGAAGCGGCTTTGAAAACAGTCGAAGAGCTTGACCGTTCATGGCTACATGGTGAATCAATTTTGGAGCAAATCCATTTTGATCAAGCCAAAGAACAATTTATCCTCGCCATGCCAGAGGGCACAGATATAAATGATTATCGTATGGAAGTAATGGCGGATGGCTATAAGTTTATTAATATCGCTGAAGAAGCTGCAAATTTAGCAGAGCAAAAAATCGCGATGAGGGAAGCGGGCTTAGATCCTGCGGCTTGTGATATACGTCAAAATGCAGATAATATGGGCTACACAATACGTGGCTGCTCAATGTAAATATTCGATCTGAATAAATAGATTTTATTCTCTAATTTAAGAACAAATTTAAAAACAAGGCCAAGCATTCTAAATTGCTTGGCCTTGTTTTTATTTATGAAGCCGCCAAAATATTACGATAAGCCATATATTGTCCAACATGGGATGGCTCAGCGGCAAAGGCCGTGACCATAGCAAAAAGCTCTTCTACATTCGCGCTGATTTTACGGATGGTCATATCTTTGGCTTCTTGGACTTTAGCGCGGGTTTTGACGTTTTCTTCGGGCGTTACATCGGAGGTCATTTCAACATAAGCGGCGATTATACCGCCGACATTGGCGATAAAATCAGGCACGACCATTACGCCGCGTTCAAACAAGCTTGTATAAGCCTCCGTAGATGTTGGGTTATTGGCGCCCTCACAGATTAGGGGCGCTTTGATGCGCTGAACATTATCCATGGTAATTGTATCTTGCATGGCGCAAGGGAAAAGCACATCGAGTTCTTGATATAAAACATCATGACTATCCGCGCTGATATGCTCGGCCTCAATTAATAATAAGCTGTTTACGCGCTCCGCATCGCGTTTAATGATCGCTTCGCGCAGCTCGGCTGATGGATCTTGTTCAAAGCGCCATGTGCCGCCATAAAGCGGATCAGATAAAGCGCGTAAATGGCCGCCATATGCGGAAAAATAACGAAACACAGCCGCGCCCATTGCGCCTAAGCCTTGTACGCCGAATATGACGTCTTTTGGTGCCTGGCCTTTGGTTTTAATCGCCGCTTTTGCAGCGGTAGCCACGCCCAATCCTGCATGACCTTCACGGTCATAATCCGTGCCGCCCATATGAAGGGGTTTGCCCGTAAATGATTTTGTTGAGCCCAGTTCATCACACGCCCATAAGGCGTGCATAGGGTCCGCACCAATATCAAAACCAAAGCCGCCATATTTGCCGCCAAATTCATAAAGATGTGGCTTACATAAGGTCACGAAACGTCGATAAGTTTTTTCAAAATCAGGGGTTTTAGGGTCGAATTTCAAACCTGCTTTAGCGCCGCCGAGCGGTAGGCCCGCCGCCGCATTTTTTAACGCCATGCTGCGCGCCAAACGGCGCACATCGCCAAGTTCTAAATCATGAATAATGCGCGTGCCGCCTTTGGCGCAGCCTTCTAATTTTCCGCCTTTACTAATGCCGGTATTCCAGACAACAACATAGCCTTCAATCCCCATGTCAGGGTCTGAGACGGTTTGTGATACTTCAGGTTCCATCGCATCAAACTGCGCCTTGAAATCCGTAAAGAGCTTATAAAAATCAGCTTGTGTTATGGGGGTGTTTAGGACAGGAATCATCGGCTCTATGCTCATGGTATTATCCTTCTATAAAATAATAATGATCGGCGCAGTTGTGCAGCGTATAATAGCTCAATTTATAGGGGCTGACAAGCTGGCTGACTATCAATCATGCTCATGGCATATCCATGTCAGTCTGCTGTATGATTCTTGCTCTCGCTAGTTTTAATTTGAGATAAAAACTCATCTATAGATTTTTTTAAGTTTTCAGTGAATTGCGCGACGCCAACGGCTGAGGTTAGAACATTATCGGCTGATTTACCGGAGTTCTCTGCACCTTTTCGTACGTCTTGAATTACGCCCGAGACACGCTGCACACTTTTAGACGCCTCAGAGATGCTTCGTACAATTTCATTAGTGGTTGCGTTTTGCTCCTCGACGGCGGCAGAGACACTGGATACAGAGTCTTCAATTTCTGAGACATTACCAATAATTCTTTCCATCGCTTGTACAGAATCTTGAGTGACGCCCTGAATCTTAGAGACACGTTCACCAATTTCTTCCGTTTTCTTTGCGGTTTCACTGGCCAGTTTTTTGACCTCGTCAGCAACAACAGCAAAACCTTTGCCGGCATCGCCTGCTCTTGCCGCTTCAATGGTTGCGTTTAGGGCCAAGAGATTTGTTTGTTCTGCAATATCGCGTATTGATCCGACGACTTCGCCAATATTATCCGCCTGTTCTTTAAGGTCAGAGACGGTTTCGTTGGCATTGCGTGCATTTTGCGCTGTGTCTGCGGATTGATTTTTAACCGAGGCCATTTGTGATGATATCTCACACGAGCTCGCCGACATTTCCTCCATAGCAGAGGCCACGGTATTCACATTTTGTGTCGCTTCTTCTGATGAATGCGCCACGCTTTCGCTATCTGTAGAGGTTTTATCTGCCATACCGCGCATAACTTCGGCAGTGTCCCGAAGTTCAGTTGAGGCAATACCAAGAGATGTGATCAGATCGCCAACTTTGGCATCAAAGTCTATAGCAATATCATTCATCATATTCTTGCGCTCTTGCTCAGCATTTTTTTCAGCTTGCTCTTGCATGCGTTTGGCTTGATTGGCCTCTTCCAATGCTTGTTTGGTGACTTCATTTTCAGCCATGATCGTTTTATCATTTTGTAAAAGCCCGCGAATCGTGATCAGAATAATCGCTGTTTCAACAATCACAATCACCGCATGGAAGATCACACGCGCAAAATCTGCTCCGTCAGGGAAAACCGCATAAGGAAGAAGGAAGTTTAAACTCAAATGATGTAAGGCAATAGCCAGCGCAGCCATAAGCGCCGCACGAATAGATTTAAAGCCAATCACCATAGCCAGCGAGGCAAAGAAATACATATGTGCATCAAGCTGCCATGCTTCCCCCTGTAGGGTGTAGACCAATACAGCTGGGGTTAGCGCTATGGCAATTGCGGTCAGATCAAGGCTTAAAGCGCGGCTTTTCTTGTATAAAAATACCCCGCAACAGGCGATAGAGGCCAAGATGATTTGTAGGAAAGCGCTTGCATATGCTGAATGGTTAAAAAGCAATGAGGTCACGACGTAAATTGGAATATGTGCCACGACGTAATAAGACATATATTTTTGGTATATTTGTACAGGGCTCTTCGTTTGATCGCGCATAATTTGTAATCCTTATATTTCTTAAGCGGCCTTTTTTTCTATGTAGCAGCCTCCCAGTATTATAGGATTAAACAAAAATAAAGCACCTTGTTTCTTTAGCTGTTTTTTAAATTCAGGGTTTTTTGATACTGCAATCATAAGAAATTCAAATTTAGTGCCGCGTACAGGTTTTCCCCCTGCGCGAGTAATATGGTTGAGTGCTTCTGTGTTCTTCGTATTTGGCGGGAATAAAATGGCATATTCTGAATATTTCCCATCAGTCGATATGTCAGGATATATCGCTACATATGAAAAGGTGACGATTAAAGCAAATAACACTGCCAATGACAGAAAAATCGATTTACCGCTATCTTTATCACCTTGTGTTTCCATGCATTAATTATAGCGGATATTGTTTCTTATTACAATTTGAAGTGCTCGTCAGCGCTCGTTTATGTCTGGTGTTTGCGTCTTCAAAAAAAATATTTTAGCGCCTTATCTAGAAACTTTATCCATTTTTTAACCGAATAGTGTATCATGATGTTTATGAGACAGTTTTTATTTGGATTTTTAATGTTGGTTATGCTCACGCCGTCTTTGGCGTGTGCGATGACTTATTGTCCAATGCAACAGGTTCAAACCACTATGAGCGCGGCGGATATGCCCGCTGACATGCCGTGCCACAACAAGACGAGCGATAAAAGTGGCGGGCCGATGCTCGCGCTTGATTGTATGGGCATTGATTTGTTTTTAAATGATGTTGCGAGCGATATTCAACCATTTGCCGCGCTTGATTCTGTTGATTACGGCTTTATTGATTTATTTGATCATCAAGCGGCGTTATTGCAAAAATCACGCTTTATCCGCGGCCCGCCTCATGAATGGGGTGAGGCTTATAAGCGCTCTTCCGCTATTATCCTGACAACACAAAGATTACGTATCTAGTCCGTCCTTCTTCTTATTGGTTTTTTCCTAAAAGACGAAGGATTTATTATGCGTGTTTTCATTTTACTATTTCTATTTTTATGTATCTCTATGCCGCCTGCATTCGCAGCTGAGCCTTTAAATATTTGCCCGATGCATCCGCATATAAGCGGGCCAGAAGGCAGTGCTTGCCCTATATGTGGCATGACGCTTGTGCCGCAATTTGATGATATGGCGCCACCGTCTGAATCTGAATTACAAGCAGATGGAAGTTTCGCAATTGACCCGTCCTATATTCAAGCCCTTGGCGTGAAAACAGCGATTGTTGATCATCATATATTTGGTCGCCATATTCGATCTTTTGGGCGTTTAGCCGCCAATACGCGCCTTGAACAAGCCATTGATGCGCGCGCGCAAGGTTGGATTGTTGACTTACCCGTTAGCGCTGTGGGCGATCGCGTGAAAAAAGGTGACCTGCTCTATAGTTATTACAGTCCTGAGCTTATGGAAGCGCAATCCGATTTTTTGGCAGGGCGCCGCATTGGTGACGCTGAACAGCGTTTACGCCTTTATGGCATGGATAAACGCGCCATTGCAGCATTAAAATCAAAAAACGCATTTTTGGAATCAACGCCATTTTATGCGGCGGTGGATGGCACAGTGACGGCGCTTAATGTTCGCAAAGGCGCGCATGTTGTTGCAGGCGGTAGCATTATGAAGCTGCAAAATTTTTCAAAAATATGGGTGAATGTTGATGTAGCGCTGCGTGATGCGGAGTTCTTATCACTAAATACGCCTGCTGAAATTATCCTGCCCGAAACGGGGGAGCGCTTTGCCAGTGCTATTGAGTTTATTCACCCTAATGCTGATCCGACAAGCCGCACTGTGATAGTGCGTCTTGCTCTTGATAATCCTGAGGGGCATTTAAAAACGGGCAGCTATGTTGATGCGGTTTTTGCTGCAGATGCGCAGCAACGCCTTTCTGTACCTGCCGAAGCCGTGCTTTATGGCGCTATGGGCGCATATGTTATTGAAGATCTTGGTGAAGGGTCGTTCCGCCCTGTTATGGTAGAAATCGGCATTACTGCAAATGGCTTTAGTGAGATAGTTAGTGGTTTAAGTGCGGGGCAGAAAATTGTGCATTCAGGACAATTTATGCTCGATGCTGAAAGTAACTTAAAAGGCGGCATGGCGGCGATGGGGCATGATCATGGAAGCGCTCCAATGCCTGCGGCGGATAATAATGCAGCGCCAGAAATCCAAGGAGGCGCAGATGGACAACATTAATCAAAAGGCGCAGCTTGCGCATGATCCAAGTTTAAGCCTTGTCGCTAAAATTATTGATTGGTCGGTGGCTAATCGTTTCTTTGTGATGCTGGCCGCTTTGGCGTTATTGGTGGCGGGTAGTGTATCAATGCGTAATATCCCGCTTGATGCGATTCCTGATTTATCGGATACGCAAGTGATTATTCGCACGGACTGGCAAGGCCAAGCGCCGCAAGTGATCGAAGATCAAGTGACCTTCCCGCTATCAACGCAAATGCTCGGCCTGCCAAATACTAAAGTCGTGCGCGGCTTTTCGATGTTTGGCACATCGTTTGTTTATATTATCTTTGAAGATAAGACAGATATGTATTGGGCGCGTAGCCGCGTGTTAGAGGCGCTCTCGCAAGTCAGCTCGGCCCTGCCAGAAGGCGCAAAACCAGAGTTAGGCCCCGATGCCACTGGTGTCGGCTGGGTATTTCAATATGCAGTATTTGACCGCACAGGCCAGAATGATTTAGGGGCATTACGCGGACTGCAAGACTGGTTTATCCGCTATGAATTAGCGTCTTTAGACGGCGTTTCAGAAGTGGCGAGTGTTGGCGGCTTTGTTAAAGAATATCAAGTGCTTGTTGACCCGAATAAATTACGGGCTTTTGATGTTGGCTTGCCAATGGTGATAGATGCTGTGCGTGGCGCGAACCAAGAAACGGGCGGTCGAACCTTGGAAATGGCGGAAAGTGAATATCTTATCCGATCGCTTGGCTATGTCAGCAAAGCTGAAGACCTGATGATGGCGGTTTTAAAAGTCGTTGATGGCACGCCGATTACTATTGGTGATGTTGCACGGGTTGTTGAAGGCCCCGCATTGCGGCGCGGCGTGACAGAATTAAACGGTGTCGGCGAAGCGGTTGGTGGCATTGTTGTTATGCGCCCTGGCGCCAATGCTTTGGATGTTATTGAATCAATAAAGGCGCGCCTTGAAACGATAAAACAAGGCCTGCCAAGCGGCGTTGAAATCAAAGTTGTTTATGACCGCAGTACTTTAATTAAAGGCTCCGTTGATTATTTAAAGCATAAGCTGATCGAAGAAAGCCTGATGGTGGGGCTTGTTATCTTTTTATTCTTGTTGCATGCACGTAGTGCCTTTGTGTCGATTATTACGATCCCCTTAGGGATATTAGCGGCATTCATGATTATGTCAGCGCAAGGCATTACCGCCAATATCATGTCCCTTGGCGGCATTGCGATTGCCATAGGCGCGATGGTCGATGCCTCGATTGTGATGGTTGAAAATGCCCATAGGAAACTTGGCAATTTACCCCTCACGGCAAGTAAAAAGCAGCGTGAAGAAGCTTTAATCCATGCGGCCAAAGAAGTCGGGCCGGGGCTGTTTTTCTCGCTGTTGATTATCACCGTATCTTTTCTACCCGTGTTCGCACTAACGGGGCAATCAGAGCGCTTGTTTACGCCGCTTGCTTATACAAAAACTTATGCAATGGCGGCCGCAGCGCTGCTTTCGATTAGCGTTGTACCCGTCCTCATGATCTGGTTGATTAAGGGCAAAATACGGCGGGAGGAAGACAACCCACTTAACCGCTTCTTTATTGCGCTCTATCGCCCCTGCCTTAATGCTGCATTAAAATGGCGTAAAGTGACGATAGTTCTGGCTTTGCTCGCTTTGATAAGCACGGCTTTTCCCGCCTCAAAGCTCGGCCATGAATTTATGCCGCCGCTTTATGAAGGCAGCTTGCTGTATATGCCAATGACTTTGCCGGGTGTGTCGATTACTAAAGCGCGGGAAATATTGCAAATCACTAATCGCCAAATCATGACCTTTCCTGAAGTCGAACATGCTTTTGGTAAAGCAGGGCGCGCAGACACCGCAACTGATCCTGCGCCGCTCGCGATGATTGAAACATGGGTGGAGCTAAAACCACGCACGGAGTGGCGCTCTGGCATGACGCCTGAAAAATTGATTGCTGAGATGAATAAGCGCGTCAGCTTGCCCGGTATGATGAATAGCTGGGGCTACCCGATTAAAACCCGCTTGGATATGCTGACAACAGGCATTCGTACAGCCGTTGGCGTTAAAGTCGCAGGATCAGATTTGAGTGTGATTGATGTAATCGCCAAAGAGGTTGAAGCCCTCGCGCGCGATGTGAAAGGTACGAGAAGCGCGATTGCTGATCGCGTTGTTGGCGGTAAATATATTGAAATCATACCCAATAGGCGAGAAATTGCGCGCCACGGTATATCGCTAAAAACCGTGCAATTGGTTATTCAAACCGCTTTAGGGGGGATGGCTCTTGATGAAGTGATTGAAGGGCGGGCGCGATACCCTGTTATGCTGCGCTATGATCGCCCCTTTCGTGAGCATATAAATGATCTGGATAATATTCTAGTGCCGAGCAGCACAGGAGCGCAAATACCCTTGGCGGATTTGGCGACGATTGGCTTCACAGAAGGGCCATCAATGATTAAATCAGAAGATGCACGGCTCAATGGCTGGGTGTTTGTTGATGTCGGTGATCGTGATATTGGCTCTTATATTGATGATTTAGTTGCGGTTTTAAAAACCATTAATTTACCGCAAGGCTATACAGTGAACCTCGCGGGGCAATTTGAACAAATGCAAGAAGCCAATGCGCGTCTAAAAATTGCTATTCCTGCAACGTTGCTGATCATTATTACCCTGCTCTATTTACATTTTGGGCGCTGGGATCGTACTTTGTTAATCATGCTCTCTGTGCCGTTTGGCGTAATTGGTGGTGTGTGGTGGCTGTGGTTTGCGGATTATAATATATCTGTAGCCGTGGCCGTGGGCTTTATTGCTCTGGCGGGGATAGCGGTAGAAACCGCCATTGTCATGCTGATCTATATTGACCATGAAATGCGCGACCATTGGCCAGTGTTTTTCGAAGACTTAATCGAGAATGTTCGCCATGGCGCATTGCAGCGCCTGCGCCCGAAATTAATGACCGTCAGTACAATTATACTCGGCCTTATCCCAATTTTCCTCACGGATGGCCCTGGCGCTGACGTTATGCGCCGCATCGCGCTGCCCATGGTTGGCGGCATGATTTCGACATTAATTTTAACGCTGATCCTTATTCCGGTTGTCTATGCGGTGTATATGCAAGCGCAGCTTAAACTGCCGAAACGCGCGAGCGAATATAGAGAGGAAGGCTAGGTTAGCTTTATGATATCCTATAAAAAAAGCCCCCTATTGTTTAAACAGGGGGCTTTTTATTTGTACATGTTTAGTCAGGCTAATTAATCAGAAAGTCCGTCAATAAATTCAACAAGGACTTTGCTGATGCTGCCATAGGCTTTTTCGCCTTCGCTTAGGGTCTCAGCGTGAGACAATGCGTGGCCAGCGAGGCCAGCGCCCAGATTAGTAATCAGCGATAGGCCAGCGACTTTCATGCCGCAATGGCGTGCGACAAGGCATTCTTGTACGGTGGACATACCAACCGCATCAAGGCCAAGTTTACCAAGCATTCTGATCTCAGCGGGGGTTTCAAAGTTCGGGCCTGAGAATTGTACGTATGTACCGTGATGTAAATGTACATCAACATTGCGTGCAGCTTTGCACATGCGGTCTTGCAATTCTTTGTCATACGCGTCGCTCATATCAAAGAAGCGTGGGCCGAAATCATTGTCATTCGGGCCAATTAACGGGTTAAAGCCAGACATGTTGACGTGGTCTTCAATGCGCATGATAGAGCCGGCTGGCATATTCATGCGTAGGCTACCGGCCGCATTAGTGATGATCAGCGTTTCAACGCCGAGCTTTCTAAAGGTGCGGATTGAGATAGCAAGCTGCGCGGCTGGGTGACCTTCATAAAGATGCATACGACCTTGCATACAAACAATTGGCGTACGGCCAACAGTACCGATCAATAATTTGCCCGCGTGACCTTCGACGGTTGGCTGTGGGAAATCAGGGATTTTATCGTAAGTAATGGTGGTTTCGATATCCATTTTTTCGCCAAAGCTACCAAGGCCACTGCCAAGGATAATCGCTGTTTTTGGGAAAGCGCCTTTATGTTGCGCTTTAATGGCGGCAACGCTTCTTTCGATCTCTTGTTTTATCATCTGGTCTGCTCCTGAATAAGACTATAGAAATATTTTTCTAAATGGCGTATGATCGCCTCCATATAAATAAAGGACTATACGTTTAACTTGGTTCGATCATACAAACATATCTGTGTTTGTGAACTAAATTCTAACGTATAGATAAAATTATCGACCAGTTCGGCTGTTAATAGGCTTGTTCATTGAGCTTTATAAACAGCGTTTGGTTTTTTAGGAGAGTGACGTTGCGCGCAATTATAGTTGTTTTGGATTCTTTTGGTGTTGGTGAAACTGATGACGCGGCCGATTTCGGTGATGTGGGGTCAAATACCTTTGGCCATATCGCTGAACAATGCGCGCTGGGTAAAGCCGATAAAGACGGCGTGCGCTCTGGCGCTTTGCATATCCCCAACATGATGAAGCTTGGCCTTGGCCTTGCGGGTGAAGAATCCGCCGGTCATGACCTGCCTATTGAAAAAGCCACGGAGATCACTGGTAAATACGGTTTTGCAGCGGAGCTCAGCAAAGGCAAAGACACACCAAGCGGTCACTGGGAAATGGCGGGCGTTCCTGTTGAGTTTGATTGGGGTTACTTCCCCAAAGAAGTGCCAAGCTTCCCTGAAAAGCTTGTATCTGACTTGGTTGAGCAATGCGATTTAAATGGCATAGTTGGTAATTGTCATGCTTCAGGCACAGAAATTATTGATAAATACGGCGAAGAACATATTAAAACAGGCAAGTTAATCGTCTATACCTCATCAGATTCTGTGCTGCAAATTGCTGCACATGAAACGCATTTTGGTTTAGAGCGCTTGCTTGAGGTTTGCGCGGTCGCGCGTAAGCTTGTTGATGAATATAATATTGGCCGCGTTATTGCGCGTCCGTTTATTGGGGAGAGCGTGGGCAATTTTGAGCGCACAGGTAACCGCCGTGATTTATCCGTGCTGCCACCTGCGCCAACATTGCTTGATAAGATAGCGCAGGCCGGCGGTGAAGTGATTTCTATTGGTAAAATTGCTGATATTTTTGCGCATCAAGGCATTACCCAAAAATACAAAGCGCACGGCAATGCACAAATTTTTGATGTGATGATGGAACATGTTGAAAAAGCCAATGACAATGCGCTTGTTTTTGCCAATTTTGTTGACTTTGATATGCTCTATGGCCATCGCCGTGACGTAATTGGTTATGCTGCAGCATTAGAAGAATTTGACCGTAACTTACCACGCTTGCAAGCGGCGCTTCGCCCTGATGATGTTGTGGTGCTGACAGCTGACCATGGCTGCGATCCAACATGGCCAGGATCAGATCACACGCGTGAAAATGTGCCTGTGATTGCCTTTGGCCCTAAAGTTAAACCCGGTTCAATCGGGAAGAGAGAAACCTTTGCAGATATTGGAACCAGCCTTGCTGTGCATTTAGGTCTAGAGCCTATGCCATTTGGCGTGTCCTTTTTGCAAGACGAATAGGGAAGGGTATGAATAAGATGAAAGCTGAGGAAGTAATGAAAGATAATGTTCAATTATTGCATAACAGTTTCAAGCGCGTTGAAGGCTGCGATTTTAACCCAAGCTGGGTTGATGAAATCAAAGTCAATAAATCAGCCGTTGATCGCCGCATTGCAAGCTTAAATAATCGCCGCTCGGTGAAAAAAGACTATCAAGCCGCATGGCTGTTAAAAGCGATCTCTTGCATCGATTTAACCACGCTTTCTGGTGATGATACATCGGGCCGCGTTCGCCGTTTATGCGCTAAAGCGCGCAACCCTGTGCGCCCTGATATATTAGAATCGCTTGGCTTTGCAGATCAAAACCTCACCACAGGCGCGGTTTGTGTTTATCACGAAATGGTTGAAACCGCTGTCGATGCCTTAAAAGGCAGCGGCATTCCTGTCGCCGCCGTATCAACAGGCTTTCCCGCAGGCTTAGCGCCGCTTGAAACGCGCCTTGCTGAAATTCGCGCTTCGGTCGCCGCTGGCGCTGAGGAAATTGATATTGTTATCTCACGCCGCCATGTGCTTACAGGCAATTGGCAGGCGCTTTATGACGAAGTTAAACTCTATCGTGAAGCCTGTGGCGATGCGCATATGAAAGCGATTTTGGCAACGGGTCAATTAGGGTCAATTACTAAAGTCGCCAAAGCCTCTATGGTTTGTATGATGGCTGGCTCTGATTTTATTAAAACATCAACAGGCATGGAAAGCGTTAACGCAACCTTGCCCGTATCGCTGGTGATGATCCGCATGATCCGCGATTTTTACGAGAAAACAGGGCAGATTGTTGGCTATAAGCCAGCCGGTGGCATTAGCACATCAAAAATTGCTTTGCAGTATCTGGTTTTAATTAAAGAAGAACTTGGTGATGAATGGTTGCAGCCGCATCTATTCCGCTTCGGCGCATCAAGCTTGCTTGGTGATATTGAACGCCAGCTTGAACATTTTGTTACCGGCCGTTATTCCGCCGCCCACCGCCATCCCATAGCTTAGGATTAATCACATGAGTATTGCAGAAATATACGAAACAATGTCTTACGGCCCTGCGCCAGAACAATCTGATTATGTGCATGAATGGTTAGGCGCACATAAAGATGGGTTTAAATTATTCATCGACGGAAAATGGGTGAGCCCTATTGAAGGTGAAAACTTTATTGAAAGCCATAATCCAGCAGATGGTAGCTATTTAGGCAAAGTATCCGTCGCAGGAAAAGCTGATGTTGATGCTGCGGTAAATGCTGCAGCAAAAGCTTTCCCAAAATGGTCAGGCCTGCTCGGTCATGAACGTGCCAAATTCATGTATACATTAGCGCGCCTAATTCAAAAGACGGGCCGTTTTATATCGGTGCTTGAAACCTTAGATAACGGCAAACCTATTCGTGAATCACGCGATATAGATGTGCCGCTTGTTGCGCGCCATTTCTACCATCACGCCGGTTGGGCGCAGCTTATGGATCAAGAATTTCCTGAGCAAGAAGCGCTTGGCGTTGTTGGTCAGGTTATACCGTGGAACTTCCCTTTATTGATGATGGCATGGAAAATTGCCCCTGCAATTGCTGCAGGAAATTGCGTGGTTTTAAAACCGGCTGAATATACTTCGCTTACAGCTTTATATTTCGCTGAGTTATGCGCAGAAGCAGGCTTGCCCGCGGGCGTCGTGAATATTGTCACAGGCGCAGGTGAGACGGGATCGCATATTGTTAATCACCCCGATGTTGCGAAAATCGCCTTTACAGGCTCAACAGGGGTTGGTCGTTACATTCGTGAAGCGACGGCAGGCTCTGACAAAAAACTGACTTTAGAACTTGGCGGTAAATCACCGTTTATCGTGTTTGAAGATGCTGATTTGGATGGCGCAGTTGAAGGTTTGGTTGATGCGATTTGGTTTAACCAAGGCCAAGTATGCTGCGCAGGCTCGCGCCTTTTGGTCGAAGAAGGCGTGGCAGAGCGTTTAGTTGAAAAACTGAAAATCCGCCTCAATAAATTCCGCATTGGTGATCCACTTGATAAAACAATGGATATGGGCGCAATTGTTGACCCGATCCAATTAGAGCGCATTACTGATTTGGTC
This sequence comes from uncultured Micavibrio sp., assembly GCA_963977125.1. GTDB lineage: Bacteria > Pseudomonadota > Alphaproteobacteria > Micavibrionales > Micavibrionaceae > UBA2705. The sequence goes on along the minus strand of CAXBNJ010000008.1, from coordinate 3,971 downwards.
AATAAAGGCGCAGCAGAAGGCGCTGAAATTTGGCAGCCTGAAATTGATATGCCTGAAAATGGATGTTTTTATCCGCCAACATTAATTACTAATGTCAGCCCTGCGAGCATCGTTGTGCGCGAAGAAATATTTGGCCCTGTGCTGACGGTTATGACGTTCCGTACATTGAAAGAAGCGGTTGATTTGGCGAATAACACGCAATTTGGTTTGGCCTCGAGCGTTTGGTCTGAAAATATTAACCGTGCTTTGGAAGCGTCTTCCATGATTAAAGCGGGCGTTGTTTGGGTGAATACCACCAACCAATTTGATGCGGCATGTGGCTTTGGTGGGTACCGTGAATCTGGCTTTGGCCGTGAAGGCGGTAAGGAAGGCATGTATGAATATATGAAGCCAAAAGGTGAATGGCTTGGTGAAGCGGGTAATTTAATCGATGCGCCAACGCTTATAGAGGCCGCTAATGATGATGCACGCAAAGGCATTGATCAGACTGCGAAAAACTATGTAGGCGGCAAGCAGGCGCGTCCTGACGGCGGCAATACGCTAACGGTGTTTACCCATGACGGTAAGCTCGCTGGTCGCGTGGGTGAAGGTAACCGCAAAGATATTCGCAATGCTGTTGAATCGGCATTTAAAAATGATGGGTGGTCTTCAGCGACCGCGCATAATCGCGCGCAAGTGCTGTATTATATCGCTGAAAACCTCAGCTATCGTGAAAATGAAATGATTGAGCGTTTAGTTGATCTTACAGGCGTGTCCAAAAAAGCCGCGAAAAGCGAATTTGATATGGCGGTCAGCCGCCTATTTAGCTATGGCGCTTGGGCTGATAAATTTGATGGCGCTGTGCATACGCCGCCTTTGAAAAATGTTGCCCTTGCAGTGCATGAGCCAATTGGCATTATGGGGATTATTTGCCCTGATGTTATGCCGCTTTTATCATTTATCTCATTGCTTGCCCCGGCAATTGCCATGGGTAACCGAGCGATTGTGATCCCCTCAGAGCGATTCCCGCTTTTCGCGACAGATTTCTATCAGATATTAGAAACCTCTGACGTGCCAGCAGGGGTGGTGAATATCGTTACAGGTAACCGTGATGAGCTTGCAAGCACGCTCGCTAAACATGATCAAGTCGAAGCGATTTGGTATCACGGTTCAAAAGACGGCAGCGCCATGATTGAAAAAGAAAGCGCCGCGAACCTCAAGCGCACATGGGTTAATAACGGCAAAGCCCGCGATTGGCTCTCCGCCCACGGCGAAGGCCGCCGCTTCTTACGTGAAGCCACGCAAGTTAAGAATATCTGGTTGCCTTATGGTGATTGATATTTAGGTTTATTTTTGAATATATAAAGCCCTTGCCGATTGCTCGTCAGGGGCTTTTTTTGTACTGTTAGTTATGAAACAAGTAAAGCCATAGAACATTAGGTGCCCCCATGAAGAAAACCCAAGAACTGGAAAAAAAATATTTTGAAAGCTTCTTGCTTGCTTATGGAATACCAGACGCCGAAAACATTAACTATCAAGATAAGCCGGATGTTAGCTTTATTCATAAAGAAAAAAATATTGGGGTAGAAGTCACACAGTTTTATGTGAAACCTGGAGGGGTGATCTCTAGCGAACAGAAGCAAAGGGTTATAAGGGCCCGTATTATAGAAGATAGCCAAACTCTATACGAACAGGAATATAGCCAGAGAATAGAAGTTAGCTTAGGTTTCAATGTTATAAAAAAAGAAAAGGGCTTGGCAAAAAAAATAGCAAATTTGCTCGGTACAAAGGAATTTAAAAAAGACGGGAGCATGCCAGCAAACATGTTTTGTCATATCCCAGAACTGAGGTATATTTACGTTTGTGTTGAAGTAGAAGGTGTTATTGCTTGGAAAGACGTACATGTGCATAGCCTTCAAAACACATCGGTAGAAGAATTACAGCGTATAATAAATGAGAAAGAAGAAAAGCTGAAAGGTTACGCTCTTTTTGATGAGTTCTGGCTGTTGGTTGCAATTAATCGTATGGATTTCAGCATGGATCAAGAGATATTGAACGTGGATTACAGTACAATTAGTTCTTCAAATTATGCAAAAGTTCTACTCTACAGAACAGGCTTTGAAGATGTGATACAGGTTTGGCCAAAAGTATAGACTGTAAGAAGTGAATAAGGTTAAGGCTCAATATTTTTAATCGCCCGCTTAATAACCTGAATCGATTTCACATTTTTATTCTCGATGCGATAAATTAAGCAATGATCATCATAGAATACTGGGGCATCTTTTACGCGGCATAATGTGTTTTGGGCGCGGGCTGCAATATGGGCGGGTAGAATGCCGATGCCGCCGCCTTGGCTGACAAGCTCGGCAATTACGTCTAAATCTGTTGAAAAGATTGTGCGGTTTATTGTGATGTTATTTTGCTTCATTTGATCCATAAATATTTGCGAGCGTATTAAATTGGGGTCGCAAATAAGGACGCTTATATCTTCACCGAAATCTTGTAGTTTTGTCGGGTTTTCGGCGCGTGTCCACAAGGTCACTTCACCTTTATTCAACGGGGTGATGATTAAGTCAGGATGCGCAACGGGGTTTACAACAAGGCCTATATCTATTTTTAAGCTAATGACCTCTTCGGTAATGTTACGTGATAAATCATGCTTTATTTTTATATCTAATTTGGGGTGTTCAAGCATTAATTTAGGCAAAAATTTGGATAAATAATGCATGGCGATAGAGGCATGGCAGCCAATTGTGTAGGTGCCGCCGACTTCAGACATTGAGGCTGTTGTTTTTGATTTGACGTTTTCCCAAAACTGGATAAACTCACCAGATTGCGCGAAGAGTTGCTGCCCAGCCTTTGTTAGGGTGACGCCTTGTTTGTTACGTATAAGCAGCTCAACGCCGACGATATTTTCAAGACGCTGCATCGCAAGGGAAAGCGATGGCTGGCTAATGCCGAGGCGCTCGGAAGCTCTCGATATATTTAATGTCTTAGCGACTTCCATAAAATACAGAATATCAGAGGGCGAAGGAAACATAGTTTTTACCTATAATGAAATGTGTTTCTGTATATTATACCTATGGCTGTCGATTTGCTAGTCTCTAAGAATAATAATGAACGAATGGGAGAATATAGCGATGCATAAGAAACTTTTAAAACAAGAATGGCTAAAGGCGAATAAGGCACTAACCGGTTACCATGTGCATGTTTATTTTGACCCGAACACTTACTCGAATGCTGTTGCGCGCGTGCTTGAATCTGAAATGCTGTCATTATTCCCGCAACATATAAATGCTTCAAGCCCTGTTGGAATAGTCGGGCCTCATACCAAACACAACATCGTTGTTGAAATCAACAAAGATGCGGTGACAGATATTGTGCCGTGGTTGCAGTTTAATAATCGTGGGTTGTCTATTCTTATCCACCCAGAAACGGGCGATGATAAACGAGATCATGAAAATGCCGCACTCTGGCTTAATGAGCCGGTGGCCTTTAATCAAAAATTTATGGCAGGACTTCGGATTTAATCCTGTTTTAAGCATTTAATAAGCCCTTGTCGATTAATTATAAATTATGCGTCAGGGGCTTTTTGTTGGGTTTAGGTGGTTGTGGCTTTTGCGGGGTTTGTTTCTTCTAAATATTTTTATCGCTCATATCTCACTATAGCATATTTATGCTGTCTTTTTCTCTGGATCTTCGCGTGGTCCGAAGAGCTCAAAATGCACTTGATTGGCCGGTATGCTCCAAGTCAAAAGCTCTTCATAAAAGCGTTGTTGCATTATATGGGGGCTATGTTACGTTATGTGCGCAGCTTAAAGTTGCGTATAAGGAATTGTGTTCGCGCTTGTTTAAAGGAGGGGTTTAATGATTTATATAATTGGCGCATCGATGATTTTATCGGTCGTGGCTTTCTTGGTTTTGGCTGTGATTTACTGCCCTCCTTCTAAACGAAACCCGAATAAAATATGGAGATTCTTACTGGCAGGCAG
>CAXBNJ010000007.1:0-89322 GCA_963977125.1 uncultured Micavibrio sp. | reverse complement strand
GTGCAAATTATCAATAATCCTGCAATGCGCCATACGATTTCCTTGGTCGGGTGGTTTGTTGCAGCCTTGGCTATTCTGGGCGTTCTCGATGAAACATCGGCGGCTTTAGATGATTTCGGCATGAATCTCGGGGACTTCCGTATCTCAGTCTTGACCGTGATAAAAGGCGTTTTGTCGCTGTTTATCCTGATTTATTTGGCGTCCTTTGTCGCCTCTGTATTAGAGCGCAAGGTTCAAAAAGCCAAAACAATATCCCCCTCATCCAAGGTTCTAATCGGTAAGGTCCTGCGGATATTCTTGATCACTATTGCGGTGTTGATCGGCATAACAACAGCGGGGGTTGATCTGTCCTTATTGGCCGTATTATCTGGTGCGATTGGTTTGGGTATTGGTTTTGGTTTGCAAAAAGTGGTCTCGAACTTATTTTCAGGCTTGTTGCTGTTGATGGATAAGTCGATTAAACCCGGCGATATTATTGAAGTCGAAGGTACATTTGGTTGGGTCGATCATATGGGCGCGCGTTATACCTCTATCGTGACGCGTGATAATAAAGCGTTCCTTATTCCGAATGAAGATTTCGTCACACAAAAAGTGGTTAATTGGTCACATGGCAATACAATGGTGCGGGTTGAAGTCGAGTTCGGCGTTGATTATGCGCATAACCCCCATGAGATAAAAGCGATGGCCGAGGCGGCCGCGATGCTGCCTGAGCGCATTTGCCGCGACCCTAAACCTGTGTGCCACTTTGTCAGCTTTGGTGACAGCTCAATGGACTTTAAATTGCGTTTTTGGATCAAAGATGCAGAAAAAGGCGTAACCAATATGCGCGGTGAAGTCATGCTCGCGCTATGGGATACCTTCCAAGAGAACAAAATCAACATACCATTCCCAAGACGCGATGTGACGATTACTGAGCGGAAATAGCTACGAGATTTTATAAATACAAAAAAGCCCTCTACACTGATGTAGGGGGCTTTTATTCGTTCTGTATGATTTCTAACAATGTAATTAGGCCTTGCTTAAGGCGCTAAACTCGCCGCTTGTTTAGGGGCGTTACCATTTTGTAGAGGCGCACAAGCATTGCTCAGCCATTGTTGATGTGCACTATCCAATAGAGGGGTGAGGGTGTCCAATACCGTTTGGTGATAAGCATTGAGCCAATCAACAGCGCCGGGTGTGCTTTGAAGTAAAGCGAGGTCAATCAACTTTGTATCAAGCGGCGCCATAGTGATGGTTTCAAAACCAAGCTGACCGTCTGCATGTTCAACAGTCTGGATAAGGCTTTCTATGCGTATGCCATATTCGCCTGTTTCGTAATAACCGGGCTCATTTGATAAGATCATGCCTGGATAAATCGCTTTTGTACTGCGGGGTGAAATGCCGGGGCTGTCTTCGTGTACTGAGAGGTAACAGCCAACGCCGTGGCCGGTACCGTGACCAAAGTTTTTACCAATATCTATTAAAGGCGCGCGCGCTGGGACATCGACTTCTTGGCCCGTAGTGCCTTGTGGGAAGACTTTTGAGGCAACACCTATATGACCAAGTAAGACACGTGTGAACATCTCTTTTTGTGTGGCTGTAGGCTCACCAATCGCGATTGTGCGCGTGATATCTGTTGTACCATCATCATATTGTGCGCCGCTATCGACTAATAATATGCCCGGTGGGGTAATGACTTTATGTTTTTCTGGTGTGGCGCGGTAATGAACGATGGCGCCATTATCTGCCCAGCCTGCAATTGTATCAAAGCTGGTGTCTTGGAATTTTTGGCTCAGGGAGCGGAACTCGATGAGTTTTTCATCGACATTTACTTCTGTGACTGTGCCAGATGGGCCGTTTTCTTCAATCCATTTTAAGAATTTAACCACAGCAACACCATCGCGAATATGCGCATCGCTCATGGCTTTTTGCTCTTCTGGTGTTTTACAAGCGCGTGGTAAATACACAGGGTCTTTACTATTGGCGAGGGTGAAGCCTGCATCTTTAAGCATATCAGCAAAATACTGCGCGCAGACGCCTTCATCAATGCTGATGATTTGACCGTTAGAGATTGATTGTAAATGAGCGGCCATTTGCGCCGGCGCTACGATATTTACTTCCGTGCCTAAATGGCTTTGAATATTTTGTGGAACGCGCGCTGGGTCAATAAACCAATCAACTTGGCCGTCTTTATGGATTAACGCCGTAGAGAGTGCTATTGGAACATGACCGACATCTGTACCGCGAATATTCAACAGCCATGCGACGGAATCCGTCATGGTGATTAATGCGCCATCACAGCCATCTTTATCAACGATGTCGGCGATGACTTGGCGTTTATCTGCGGCTGTGCGGCCGGCTGTTTTATCGTCAAATAAGGTTACCGTGCTTTGTGGCTCAGCAGGGCGCGCTTTCCAAACGGCATCAATCAAATTTTGTTCTATAGGCTTAACTGTGATGTTTATTTTGGCAAGTTCGGCGGCAAGTGTTTTTGCGGCCGTTACAGAAATTAGGCGTGGATCAAAGCCAATGACATTGCCTGGTTTTGCTTCATTTCCGATAAATTCATGTATAGGGTCAGGGGCGCTCGCTTGGCTTTTGCTGCTATTGAATATATCAAAGAATACGGTGGGGACTTGTTGACCGGCTTGGATGGTGTAGCGGCTATCAGTAAAAAAGCCTGCGCGGTTATTTAAAACAACGGCAGTACCCGCAGAGCCCGTGAAATCGGTAAGCCAGCTTAGGCGCTGTTCGGAATCTGGAACATATTCGTTATTATACATGTCTGTGTTGGGGATTATATAGCCATCAACGCCGTGTTTTTTCATTTCATCACGTAGTTTTACAATGCGCACATCAGCTGTTGGTTTATTCGCCATGTTTTTTCCCCAAGTATAAATTAGACCAAGTATAAATTAGATTTATTTTGACTAACACTAGACCTGCCTTGTCATAAAATCAAGTTTCAATATTTATATTGATTATTATATGAGGATATTAACGGCTAAATATTGACAGCGCCCATAGTTCTTGCGACAGTCGCGCCATGCCTATTTTATTTCTCATCGTTGGTTTGGTCTTATTGGTTCTTTTTCTGACTTATTTTCAGAAGGGCGCCAGTATTGATGCACAAAAAATCTTTTGGCGCTTTGTGCTGTTTTTAGTGATCCCTGCCGCATTGTTCTATCTGCTTATTCTTGGACGCGCTCTGCCTGCATTGCTTGTGATGTTCGTCGTCTTACCCTTTATCGTTCATGAAATTAAGTCTCTGCGTAAAGCAGGCAAAGATGATGTCATTGAAGGTGAAGTGAAAGATATGGGCGAGATAGAGGAAGTGGAAGATAAGGATAAGGAAGCTTGATAGAGCGCTCGTATTAAGTCTGAAGGGTAATAAAACAGTTTAATACTGAGGCCAAATTTTGCTATACATCAAATTCGTTTAATTAAAGTAGATGAGACTATGAGTAAAAAAGATTTAAATCGTCCTGTTCGTAAAGCGGTCTTCCCAGTCGCGGGACTCGGTACGCGGTTTTTGCCCGCGACCAAGGTTATGCCTAAAGAGATGCTGCCTTTAGTCGATCGTCCGTTAATACAGCACGCTTTTGAAGAAGCACGCGCCGCAGGGATAGAAGAGTTTATCTTTGTTAGTGGGCGTAATAAAGAAATGCTTGAAGAGCATTTTGATTACCAACCTGAATTAATGGAAACGTTGTTAGCGCGCGGTAAGGCCGATATGGTTGAGCGTGTGCGCGATAGTGAAATGCCTGAAGGCAAGTTATTCTTAACGCGTCAAGCGCGCCCATTAGGACTAGGTCACGCTATTTGGTGTGCACGTAAGTTAATTGGCGATGAGCCGTTTGCGGTTATGTTGGTTGATGATGTGGTGCTCTCTGATACGCCATGTTTGAAACAGATGATTGATCGTTATGCGGATGTAGGCGGTAATATGGCGGCTGTCATGGATGTGCCGCGTGCGGATACCGCTAAATATGGCGTGCTTGATATCGCTAGTGAAAATGGTAATTTGGCCGAAATTGCAGGTCTTGTTGAAAAACCAAAACCAGAAGATGCACCTTCGACCTTATCGGTTATTGGCCGTTATATTCTGCAGCCTGAAATTTTTGAGTATCTGAGCCAGTTTAATAAAGGCGCAGGTGATGAGATCCAGTTAACAGATGCAATTGCCCATCAAATAGGCAAACAGCCCGTAAATGGCTTCCGTTTTGATGGTAAGCGTTATGACTGCGGTAGTCGCCTTGGCTTTATCGAGGCGAATATCGCATTTGGTATGCGTGACCCTGAAATTGGTGAAGACGTTAAGCGCTTTGTGAAGTCTTACGCGGAAAGCCTTTAAGGGCAGTGACGATTATTCAAACGACGATTACTCAAACATGAGAGAGATAAACCTATGGGGCAAACCCAAGCTATCCAGAATGAAACTTTAGAAAGTACAGCTATGACAGAACATCATGTGTTTAACCCTATTATTTTGCGCGAATATGATATACGCGGCATTGTTGGCGATAATATAGATGAAAAAGACGCTTATGCCGTAGGGCGCGCGCTGGGTAGTAAGATTAAAAGAGCTGGCGGAACGCGCGTTGCTGTTGGTCGTGATGGCCGTGATAGCTCACCACGTTTAGCTGCAGCTGTAGCGCAAGGTTTTTGTGATTGTGGTCTAAATGTCATGGATATCGGTGTCGGCCCATCACCAATGCTCTATTTCACGGTACATGACCGTATGCTTGATGGTGGCGTTGTTATCACAGGCTCACATAACCCTTCAAGCTATAATGGCTTTAAGATGATGGATCAAAATGGCTCTGTCTTTGGTACGGATATTCAAGAATTAGGCCGCATTGCCAAAGAAGGCGATTACGTAAGTGGTGAAGGTGAGATTGTTGATTTTGATGTTTACGATATTTACGTCTCACGTTTAATCCGTGATTTGAATATTGCGGGTGGTCGCCCCCTTAAAATTGCATGGGATTGTGGTAACGGAGCAGCAGGCTCTGTCATTCATAAATTTGTCGCACAATTACCCGGTGAGAATGTCTTATTATTTGATGATGTTGATGGTAACTTCCCTAATCATCACCCAGACCCAACGGTTGATGCGAATTTAAAAGATTTACAACAAGTTGTCTTGGAACAAAATTGTGACCTTGGTATCGCGTTTGATGGCGATGCGGATCGTATCGGTGTCGTTGACAACAAGGGACAAATTATACGCTGTGATACGTTGATTGCCCTTTATGCATCAGATGTATTGAAAGAGAATCCGGGCGCACCGATTATTGGTGATATTAAATGTTCGCAAGCCATGTTTGACGAGATTAACCGCCTTGGCGGTCAGGCCGTGATGTGGAAGACAGGACATTCTTTAATTAAATCACGTATGAAAGAACTCTCAGCGCCTTTAGCCGGAGAGTTAAGCGGTCACATCTTCTTTGCGGATCATTATTACGGCTTTGATGATGCGCTATATTGCGCTGTACGTTTATTGAATATTATTGCGAACAGAGAAGGCGGCTTATCTTTGAATGATATGTTGTCTGATTTTCCCGCATTGTTCAACACACCAGAAATTCGTTTTGATGTTGATGAGACTCAGAAATTTGAAATTGTGGCACAAGTCTTAGCCTCGCTGCAAAAACAGGCGCTTGAAGATGAAAATATAACGGTGTCGGATACGGATGGTGTGCGCGTTTCAACGCCAAAAGGTTGGTGGCTATTACGGGCTTCAAACACACAAAATGCTTTAACCGCACGCGTTGAGGCCTCGCGTAAGACGTATCTGGAAGAGCTTAAAGAGATGCTTTCCGCTGAACTTGAAAAGTTAGGCATTGTTATCCCGATGTAATCCAGTAAACTGGTTCATCGAAAGACTAGGCCCCATACCCAGATCAAGATTTAATTAGGAGTAGATTATGAGCACTAAGAAACCACCCGCATTAGACGCATCCGTTGTAGAGCTTCTCGCCTCGCGGATTTGTCACGATTTAATCAGCCCTGTCGGCGCGATTAATAATGGCGTTGAATTTTTAGAAGATATGGGCGCTGATGCATTGGAAGATGCGCTGGGGCTTATCAAGCATAGCGCACAGCAAGCCGCTGCACGTTTACAAGCTTTCCGCCTTGCTTATGGCGCTGGGGGGCGTGATACCTCTATGGAGCCAAAAGACGTTCAAGAGATCATGGGTAATTTATTGCGCGGTGAAGGTAAAGTTCGCCAAGCATGGGACCCACATGCCGATTTAGGCTTTCATAAAAACCCACCAGCGTTTTGTAAGATGCTTATGGCGGCTTTGATGCTGGCGCAAGAATGCTTGCCAAAGGGTGGTTTGATTTTTGTTGATCCTGCGCCGCAAGGTGAGGGAACGGTTATTGTCGCAGAAGGCGAGCGTGCCACATTACGCGATGGCGTTGTGGATGCGTTAAATGGCGATGTCGCTATCGAAGATTTAGATCCGCGTTTAGTGCATCCTTATGCATTATCAATGCTTGGCGCTTATTACGGCTATACGCTAAGTGCAAAGCAAGTGGAAGAGAATAAGCGCGTCGAAATACTTCTTACAGCCTAAGGGATACGCCGTTTATCCCATATTACCGTATTAATTTTATTGAGCTGCCCTTATCTGGGCGGCTCTTTTTTTTATAAAATCAGTTAAGTCTACAAGAAAAATATGATATATTTGTCTTTCGTAACGCCTCTTTAATCTTTTTTCGGCATTCTCTAATGTAAGCGATTTTATATAAGCCTTTATTTAGATGACTTCTCTCCGCTGAGAATAAGGTAATCAAAAAAAATATAATCAGGAGCCTTTTATGGACGAACTCATTGGCGAATTCATCACAGAAACAAATGAAAGCTTAGAAGAGCTTGACGTTGATCTTGTTAATTTGGAGAAAAATCCAAATGACAGAGAGCTGCTGTCCAAAATTTTCAGATTGATGCACACCATTAAAGGTACTTGTGGGTTTTTGGGGCTACCACGTCTTGAAAAATTAGCACATCACGGGGAAAATGTTCTTGGACGTTTCCGCGATGGTGATTTGGAAGTAACGCAATATGCAGTAACTTTGATTTTTGAATCTATTGATGGCGTTCGTTTTATAATGGAAGGCATTGAAGCCACAGGGACGGAGCCTGAGGGCGATGACTCTGCCGTTATAGCACGTTTGGATGCCGTATATGAAGGACGCGAAGCGCCAAGCGAAGGTAAAGACGTCGCTGAGTCAAGCGAAGTCATTGCGCAGCTCGGTGAAAAAACACAAACAGAAGAGCCTTTACCCGTTGGTATGGTCTCGGAAGCCGAATTAGAAGCAGCTTTCCAAGCCGCAGAAGTTTTACCACCAGAGCCGCTTGATGAAGAGATAGCCAAGAAAATAGAAGCGATAAAACCTGCTGGCCCCGTAGCTGAAGTGCCCGCCGAGGCCGCTGTAAAGAAAAAAGCATCGATAGCCTCACAGTCCTTACGCGTGAGTATGGATGTATTAGAAGATTTGATGACGATGGTCTCAGAGCTTGTCTTGACCAGAAACCAGCTGATGCAAATTATGCGTCGACAAAATGATAGTGAATTTACTGGGCCATTACAGCGTTTAAACCACGTTGTCTCAGAGCTACAAGATGGTGTCATGAAAACGCGTATGCAACCTATTGGGAATGCATGGGCTAAGTTGCCACGGATTGTTCGGGATATTAGTATCGAGCTGGATAAAAAAATCGAACTTGAAATGAGTGGTCAGGAAACTGAACTGGACCGTCAAGTTCTTGATATGATCAAAGACCCCCTTACGCATATGGTACGAAATTCAGCGGATCACGGCATTGAAACGCCTGCGGATCGCGAAGCCGCGGGTAAAGACCCGGTTGGTAAGATTTTCTTAGATGCTTATCATGAAGGTGGGCATATAATTATTGAGATCACTGATGATGGCAAAGGTCTGTCAACGCAGCGTATTATTGATAAAGTAGTCGCTAATGGACTTGCCACGGCTGCCGAAATAGAAGAGATGACAACGCAGCAAATCCAGCGCTATATCTTTAGTGCGGGGCTCTCTACAGCAGATAAAGTGACGTCCGTTTCTGGTCGTGGTGTTGGCATGGATGTTGTACGCACGAATATTGAAAAAATCGGCGGTACGATTGAGTTAACCTCCGTTGAAGGTAAAGGTTCGACGTTTTTAATCAAAATTCCTTTAACATTGGCGATTGTTTCAGCCTTGATTGTTGAGTCGGGCAAAGAGCGTTTTGCGGTACCGCAATTGACGGTTCGCGAACTTGTTATGGTTTCAAAAAATTCAGAAGTGAAAATCGAAACAATTAAAGGTACGCCTGTATTTAGATTGCGCGAGAAGCTTTTACCACTCGTTTACCTCAATGACGTTCTTAGCTTAAAGGGCTACAGATCTGATCATAATACAAAAGACGATGAAGGTGTCGAAATTGAGTGCGGTCATGATGTTGATGAAAAAAATGAGTATATAATTGTTACGCAAGTCGGCGCTTATACATTTGGTATTATCGTTGACCGTGTCTTTGACACAGAAGAAATCGTGGTTAAACCTGTCGCGCGGATATTGCGTAATATTGATGTGTTCTCAGGAAATACGATATTGGGTGATGGTAGCGTGATTATGATTCTTGACCCTGCGGGCATTGCGCGCGCAACAGGAAAAGAAGAAAGCACCCATACGCGTGAGACCAAAGAAGTGGAAGCGGCGGCTGATAATGCACGGGCGAAAACAACATTGCTTCTATTTAATGTTGGGGAAACTGCGCCGAAAGCAGTACCTTTGGCGCTGGTCTCTCGTCTTGAAAATATTAAAATTGAAGATGTGGAATATGCCAATGAACAGATGCTCGTTCAGTATCGTGGCCAATTAATGCCGCTTGTGCCGTTTATGTCAGGGCAGGTTATGCCTGAAAATGGCGTGCTTCCTGTTCTGGTTTTCGCTGAAGGCGAACACTCTATGGGGCTGATTGTCGATGAAATCGTGGATATTATAGAAGAGCATGTCGATGTTCAAGTTGCAGGCCAAGATGGCGTTATGGGCAGTGCTATTATTGCTGGTAAAGCAACCGATGTCTGTGATGTAACGTATTACATGAATTCCCTGTCAACCGGTTGGTTCAATATTCAAACCAGCGTCGGTTATGATAGCGAGAATGTCGACAAGACAAGTGAACATACTCGCCGTCGTATCTTGCTTGTTGATGACAGTCCGTTCTTCAGAAACATGCTTACACCACTTCTTACGGTAGCGGGTTACGATGTGACCTCTGTTGAGGGCGCGGCAGAGGCGTTAGCTTTGTGTGAAAAAGGCTATGTTTTTGACCTGATCGTAAGCGATATTGAAATGCCGGATATGAGTGGATTTGAATTCGCAGAGAAAGTTAAATCTGAGGACTCTCAATGGCAAGATACGCCGCTCGTAGCCCTAACCTCACATGGCGCACCGGCTGATTTAGACAAAGGGCATACGGCAGGCTTTAACAAATATATTTTGAAGTTCGATAGAGACACTTTACTTGATACTTTAGAAGAAACGCTTGCAGAGCAATATTAATTTTGTAAGCTCAAAATATTAAAGCAAAATAATTAAAGGAACCGTCAGATGACAGCAAATAATGTGCAGGGTAGTGTGCTTGATCAAAGCGCAGACCATCTTATTGGTACAGCAAATGATTTTCTGACTATTTATATAGCCGGACAAATGTTTGGTATTCCTGTTTTGCAAGTTCAGGATGTCTTGGGTGATTTGCAGGTGAGTAAGATTCCTTTGGCGCCGCCTGAAGTCGACGGTTCCTTGAACCTACGCGGGCGGATAGTCACAGCGATTAATGTGCGGCGCTGCTTAGGGCTTGAGAATCGACAATCTGAAAAAGCCATGATGAGTGTCGTCGTTGAACATGAAGAAGAACTTTATAGTCTAAGTATCGATGATGTTGGTGATGTGCTGGGGTTGTTAAGCGAAGATTATGAGGCAAGCCCCGCAACACTGGACCCTAAATGGCGCGATGTATCGCAAGGTATTTATCGTTTGGATGGTAAGTTATTAATCGTTTTGGATGTACCGAAACTTATCAATGACTTAAGAGTGTGATATAAGAATTTGTTAAGCTTTATTGATGTATCATCGATAACGTATTTTAATGGTTACGATTTTATGAGGACTTAATATGAAGACGTGCTTAGTGGTGGATGACTCCCGTGTTGTTAGAAAAGTAGCGCGGCGCATAGTCGAAGATTTAGGTTTTTTATGTGACGAGGCTGAAGATGGTCTTGTCGCCTATGAGAAATGCCAAGAATCCATGCCTGATTCAGTTTTACTGGATTGGAATATGCCTGTAATGAGCGGCATTGAGTTTTTAGAAAAGCTTCGCATGTTAGAAAATGGGGATACGCCTCGAGTCGTTTTTTGTACGACAGAAAACGATATTCAACATATTCAGCGCGCCTTAGAAGCAGGGGCGAATGAATATGTGATGAAGCCATTTGATAGCGATATAATTGAAAATAAATTTAAGCAAGTCGGCTTACTTTAAGTGCAAGACTGCTCTGATGCTACTGAATAGGCCCTTTTAAGGTTTAGCCCTGTGATTAATAATACTTCCGATAAAATAAAAGTTATGCTTGTGGACGATTCTTCTGTAGTACGAGGGTTTCTGACACGTATTATTGATGGCGTTGAGGATATAGAAACGGTGGGTTCTTTTGTCAATGGTCAGCAAGCTGTAGATGCTGTCATGCGGGTCGCTCCTGATATTATTATTATGGACATTGAGATGCCTGTGATGGATGGTATTACAGCTGTACCTAAAATTATTGAACTTATGCCGGAGGCTAAAATACTTATGTGCTCGACCCTGAGCACTGAAAACGCCGACATATCAATGCGTGCTTTGTCTTTGGGCGCCATAGATTGTATTGGCAAGCCAACGGCCGCAGTTAATATAAATAGGGACACTGAATTTCAAGATTTATTTTTATATAAAATAAGAAATATCACGCGCCCCAATAGAATGTCCCGCCAACGTGAAAGTAAAAGGGACGAAGGTTTCTTGGTTAAGCCACCAAGGGGAGCAAGCATTGCTAAATCTCTAGTTAAGCGGCCTGAAGCGGATCGCGCGGATCAGGCTATTTTACGCCCCGCATATGCAAAAGATAAGAATTCAACGACGCCTACAGCCAAATCTTTAGCGGCTTCTGGGCGTAAAGATATTCAGCTGATGCAAAAAGCGCAGTTGAATAATATGCCAGCGAAAGTATTGGCTATTGGAAGCTCAACAGGGGGGCCGCAGGCTTTATTTAAATTCTTGAAAGATCTTAAAGGGGCCGAGTTACCAAAAATCCCCATCGTTATTACGCAACATATGCCGGCAATGTTTACAAAAATCTTGGCAGGGCATATAGAAAGTCATACAGGCTTAACGGCGTACGAGGGGGACGAGGGCATGAAACTGGAAGCTGGGCGTGTTTACGTCGCCCCAGGCGGCAAACATATGCTGTTTGATAAGAAATCTGACGGTACATATATCAAACTTGATGATGGGCCGCCTGAGAGTTTTTGTAAACCGGCAGTTGACCCGATGTTGCGTAGTCTCGTCGATATTTATGGTGGCTCTTTTGTGACTGTTATACTGACAGGCATGGGGGCAGACGGGCTTGAAGGAGCCAAGGGCTTTGTCAAAAATGGCGGACGTCTTGTAGCCCAAGATGAAAAAACAAGTGTAGTCTGGGGAATGCCCGGAGCCGTTGCAAATGCCGGCCTGTGCATGCAGGTCTTGCCCATAGATCAATTGGGTGACTTTGTGAGTGAAATGCTATAGTTTACTGTTAATATCTGAACTGGAAAAGTTAGACAATGAAATTTGCGGATTTTGATTTATATAAACAACTCTTATACGAGCGCTCTGGCCTCGATATAAACCCAGATAAGTCCTACTTACTGGATTCTCGCTTGACGCCGATAGCCAAGAAATGGGGCTATCCGTCTTTAGATGCGATGACGGTAAATTTACGGGCTTTGCCAGATCCTGCCTTGATCGGCGAGATTATTGAAGCGATGACGACGAATGAGACATCATTTTATCGTGACATTCGTCCTTTTGATAATTTTGAAAAAGTCGTTTTGCCTTATTTTTTAGAAAATGCCCCGCGTGGAAAAGCTCTGCGTATATGGTGTGCGGCTTGTTCAACGGGACAAGAACCTTATTCTTTAGCTATGATTTTAAAAGAAAAAGAAGCGCAACTAAAAGGCCGCCGCGTAGAGATTATTGCGACGGATATTTCTGACAATGTACTAGAAATAGCGAAAAAAGGCCTATATTCACAATTTGAAGTACAGCGCGGTTTACCGATCACAAAACTTGTCGCCTTTTTTAAGCAGGTTGATGAAAAATGGCAGATTAACGATGACCTTAAAGCTATGATCAATTTTAAGAACTTTAATTTACTTGATCCTATGACATCACTGGGCGCTTTTGATGTCGTGTTCTGCCGTAACGTTTTAATTTATTTTGATATGAAAACGAAATCGATTGTTCTCGATAAAATATCAAGACAATTATCACCAGGCGGATTTTTATTCCTCGGTGGCGCGGAGACTGTGTTGGGTGTTACTGATAAGTTTTCATCGATTAAAGATGTACGGGGTTTATATGCCCATTCTGGTGAGCATGGCACTGAAATTCGTAAAGCGCTTGCAACGCCCGAGCGTTCAGCATCAACGACGCTGTAATCATATAGATTTTCACCTTGGACCCTCCAGCGGAGCTTTTTGCTTAGTAGGGTTAAGAAAGATACAATAATTATGGATCAAGCAACTATTATTAAAGACCCAGGCTCTGTTCAAATTAAACGAGCTTTGATCTCTGTTTCTAATAAATCTGAAATCGAGCGTTTCGCATCAGAGCTTGTGAAACGCGGCATTAAAATTATCGCAACGCAAGGTACCGTCTCTTTTCTTAAAGAGAAGGGCATCGATGCCGAAGAAATCTCTGATTACACAGGTATGCCTGAATTAATGGAAGGGCGCGTAAAAACCCTACACCCTAAAATTCATGGCGGTATTTTGGCGCAAAAAGATAAAGCCGCCCATCGTGAAGCTTTATTAGCGCATGATATTCAGCCTATCGAGCTCGTCGTGGTCAATCTTGATGGTTTTGTGGATATTATCGCGGAGAGTGATGATGAAGATGCCTGCCTTGATCACATTGATATTGGTGGTCTGGCTATGATACGTTCTGCGGCTAAAAACTATAAGAATGTGACTGTTGTAACCGACCCTAAAGATTACCAATCTGTCCTTGATGACTTGGCCGTGCATGATGGTGGTGTGACGCAGGGGCTCCGTAAACGTTTGGCGGCGAATGCATTTTCGCTCACGGCAACGTATGATGCGAATATATCGGGGTGGTTCCAAGGCAAAAAAACAGATAGTGATTTTCCCGCGCGTTATAGTGTTTCAGGTACGTTAGAGCATGTCTTACGCTATGGAGAAAACCCGCAGCAAAAAGCCGCTTTATATAATGATGGTAGCCGTGCAACCGGCGTGGTGAATGCTAAGCATGTTCAGGGGCAAGATTTATCCTATAATAATGTTATTGATGCCGATGCTGGTTTTAAACTCGTGTCCTCATTTGAAGCACCCTGCGTCGCGATTATTAAGCACGGAAACCCGTGCGGCGTTGCTTGTGCGGAAGATACTGTACAGGCTTATGAACGGGCGTTGAAATGCGACCCGCTCAGCGCGCGCGATGGCTGCGTTAGCTTGAATAGACCGCTCGACTTGGAAACAGCCGAAATTATTGTTAAAATGGCAACGAAAGTCATTATTGCCCCATCAGTGGCCAGTGACGCGCTCGATTTTCTAGGGGCGAATGAGGATTTACACGTCCTTGCAACAGGCGAAGCGCCAGAGGCACATTCAAGTCGATTAATGACGCGTAGTTTAACAGGCGGCTTCTTAGTCCAAGAGCCTAATAATATTATAATTACCGCCGATGATTTAGAAATTGTGACAGAACGCTCACCAACAGAAAATGAATTGGCAGACTTACTTTTCGCGTTTAATGTCTGTAAATATGTGACATCTAATGCCATCGTCTATGTTAAGGACGCTATGTGTGTTGGTATTGGCGCAGGGCAGGCGAGCCGAACAGATGCTGCCTTATTGGCCGCACGCAAAGCTAAAGCCGTGTCAGAGATGCTCGATCTTGAGCACTCATTATTGCGGAACTCTGTTGTGGCTTCAGACGGATTTTTTACTTTTGCCGATAGTTTAATCACTGCGGCAGATGCTGGCGTAACGGCGATTATCCAGCCCGGGGGCTCAGCGCATGATAAAGATGTCATTGCCGCGGCCGATGACCGCGCGATAGCTATGGTGTTTACAAAGATACGCAATTTCAAACATTAGCTTATGCGATAAATATGAGGCTTGTCACTTGTGCGTCTAGTTAAAATATTCTAGAAGGTAAGATATCTAATGCCTGATTACACAGAGTAAGAGTCTCCATGTCGCTTGATACAAATAATGCGCCAAATTCCACGCCTGACCCTCTTGATACGCCGCGCGGCTTATCACAGCTATTGATTGATTTTGATACGGCGTTAATCCATGAACGTACAAGCGTTGGGGAGATTATTGCGGCGTTGCATGAGCGTGGTTTTGGGGCTTTATTGTTGATCTTTGCACTGCCTGCAGCCTTACCTTTACCGGTTCCGCCTGGCATTAATGTGATTATCGCTTTGCCGCTTATTTTGCTGAGTTTCCAGCAAATGTTGGGGCGAAATAAACCTTGGTTCCCACGAAAGCTCAGCCAAAAAACACTGAATACCGCCACATTGAAAAATATGATAGAAGGCGCTGAGATTTGGGTGAAGCGCGCGGAGCGTATAGCGGCGCCGCGTTTGGCTTTCGTAACGAATGGCATTTCTTCGCGCTTAATTGGTCTGTGTGGATTAGTTATGGCGCTGAGTGTAACAGTTCCGATTCCGCTAACGAATACGATTCCAAGCTTTGCAATTGCTGTAATGGCTATAGGCGTATTAATGCGTGATGGTCTTGCGGTTATTTTTGGCGCTTTGATTGGACTTAGTTGGGTTGTCGTACTATATTCATTGTTAATCTACTTTGGCCTTGAGGGCGTTGATATGTTGAAAGATTTTATAAAGTCTTTGATACATTAGAGGCGTCAAATTACTACATAAAACAAAATGAGAAGGCGTAAATAAAATGGCTATATGTGTTAAAAGTCTTATATGTCGATTGCTGTCTATGCCTTATGCGTTCTTGGCGCTTATCGCCTTTTCTATTTTTGCGCTCGCAGGGGCTTTAGTTGCACAATATGTGTTTGGCTTGGCGCCTTGCCCATTATGCGTGTATCAGCGCATTCCGTATTTTTTAGCTATTTTTATTGGCTTACTGGGTGTTTACAGCTATAGAACGCAGCGCATGAAACTGGCTTATGCCACTATGGGGGTTTTAGGTTTAACCTTCTTGGTGAATTCGGTTCTTGCGGCATTTCACTCTGGCGTTGAGCGTAAATGGTGGCGTGGCTTTGAAGGCTGTTCAACCCCTGACATGAGTGGTTCAATGTCTGATGTGTTGGCGCGTATACAAGCGGCGCCGATTGCTCGTTGTGACGTTATCCCTTGGGCTGATCCCATATTGGGGCTGTCTATGGCGAATTATAATGTCGCGGTTTGTTTCTGCGCAGCCTTATTTTGTGGCGTTGTATATTTGCGCGGTAAAGGCGCATAGAAGGTGTTTGATGTTTCGATTAACGTATAAAAACAGCCTTATTTCATTACTCAGTATTTTCTTATATTTTTCTGGTGCCTCGCTTGCGCTAGCCGCTTCCGAGCCTGAACGCATTTATGCATTGCTCAATACACTTGTCGAGCGCGAGGAAATACCCGGCGTGGCCGTGGTTATTAATCGTGGCGGTCAGGCAGACGAATATTATGCGGGCCGAGCAGATAAAGATGACCCTTTGGCTTTAATGCAGGGGCAAAGCGGTTTCCAAATCGGCTCCGTGAGTAAGCTTTATACAGCCGTGTTGATTTTGAACGCTATTGATATGGGACGTTTTACACTGGATGATAAAATTAAGGATTTTACAGCGAAATCCTTTGATGGTCGTAATATTGCTAATTTTCAAGAGATCACTTTCCGGCATGTTTTTGAGAGTACGACAGGGCTTGCGGATATTCATGGTACGAGCTTATTACAAGATGTATTCTTGAATAATAAATGCCTCGTGGATGAAAATGAGGTCGCGGCTTATGCTTATGACTTGCCCGCTATGCACAAAGCGGGGCAGGGTTTTGGCTATGGAAGCTTATCGTATGTCTTATTGGGCAGTGTTTTAAAAAATATTTATGCTGAATCCGACTTAGAAAAGATATACGAAACACAGCTTTTTGCGCCTCTGGGTTTAACGGAAACGAGCTTTTATAAAGAGAAACTAGCGCAGATGAGCTATGGCGTGGAGCGTTATAGCGGGATGTTGCCCATTACAAATGCGAGTAAAATATGGACGGGCTGTATGCGTTCATCAGCGGGTGGTTTAGTGACGACAGCACGAGATTTAGATAAGTTTTTAGATGCATTGTTTCGTAAAAAAACAGTATTATCACCGACATGGCTTAGCTATGCGATGAGCAAAACAGCCCTGCCGCAACAAACAGGGCATGGCGTTGAAATCTGGCCGAGTGATTTTGGCATGGCTTATGGCCATAAAGGGCGTTTCCCTGGATTTATAGCAGCGGGATATTATTTCCCTGAACATGATACGACAATTAGCGTTTTATCCAATAGCGGCTTGGCTGAAACGGATAAAATTCTCGATGTTTTGGCGCGTATAGAATTTTCAGATAATGATATTCCTACGGCGGATATGGAGTTTGTTAAAACATCATATCGAGATGAGATTAAGGATGTGGGGGCAGGGCATCAAGAGCCTATCTTGGCTTTGCCGATTACGGACATGCCACCTTTAAAATAACAGGATAAGTGGGATAGATAAAATGGACGAAAAAAATCAAGCCGGCGTAAAAAATCAAGAGGTCTTAAATTACCTTCATACACGCCGCTCACTGTCCGTTAAATATATGGGCGGTAAGGGGCCAAATGCTGATGAAGTCACCGAGATTTTAAAAGCGGCGAGCCGCGTACCTGATCACGGTAAATTAATGCCTTGGCATTTTATTGTGCTGCAAGGGGATAAACGCGCTGCGATGGGACGTATATTGCGTGCGGCTTATGCACGTGAAAATCCAGAAGCCACACAAGCCAAGCTTGATTTAGAAGCGCAGCTTTTTATGCGCGCACCGCTAATCATTATTGTGGTCTCGCGTATGCGCAAAGCCAAACATCCTCTATGGGAGCAATTCTTATCAGCGGGTGCGGTCTGTCAAAACTTATTAATCGCGGCTAATGCGTTAGGCTATGGCACGAATTGGTTGACGGAATGGTATAGTTATAGCGAGTACTTCCGCAAAGCTATAGGCCTTGATGAGCGTGATAATATTGCGGGGGTAATGTATATTGGCGATGCGAAAAAGCAGCCTGACCCTCGACCGCGCCCAGATATGAATGAAATTGTTACTTATTGGGATGATGGCTTGGCACTTAAAAGAGGTGATGACCTTTATGATAAACAAGGCGCGGATTTGCCTTGCACGAAAATTTTCGGATGGGATGACGTTTAATGACGCAGTTCCAGACGATAGCCCCTCTGATGTTGTTACGATCCCTTTATGATGCGGCGGTAGACGCTGCGCAGCCCGAGAAGTCTATACCAGATTTTATGCCGCAGCCGCCTAAAAATGGTCGCGTTTTTATTATAGGTGCGGGCAAGGCCTCAGCGCAAATGGCACAGGCTTTTGAGCGCAATTGGCCACATCATAAAACGCACCCTCTGTCTGGCGTGGTGATTACGCGCTATGGCTATGGTGCGGCGTGTGATTATGTTGATATCCTTGAGGCCTCTCACCCTGTGCCTGATCAGGCGGGGTTAGACGCGACGGCGCAGCTTATTCAGTTTATAAAAGATGCTCAGCTTACGGCTGATGATTTAGTGGTTTGTCTTATTTCAGGCGGAGGATCAGCCTTGTTGGTGCAGCCCGTGCCTTGTATCTCATTGGCTGAAAAAGCCGCGATTAATAGCGCTTTGCTAAAAAGCGGCGCTAAAATTCAAGACATGAATATTATCCGCAAACAAATCTCACAAATTAAAGGCGGCGGCTTAGCGGCGCAGTGTCAGCCTGCGGCTTTGCATAGTTTAATTATATCCGATGTCGCGGGGGATGATTTATATAGCATTGCTTCTGCCCCGACCTTACCAGCGCAGCATAATAATGCCGATGCTTTAGCGTTGATTGAGCGTTATAGCATTCCGATTTCTGATGCGCTGCGTGCTTATCTTGAGCAAGAGGCTGACGCGCCAAAGGCGCTAGACATAGACATACGCCAAGACATATATGTGATCGCGAGTGCGAAATTATCACTAGAAGCGGCGGCTAAATTGGCCCGTGCAGAAGGCATAACCGTTGATATTCTTTCCGATGCGCTTGAAGGGGAAAGCGGCGCGGTCGCTCGTATGCATATTGAAAAACTCCACGGCGTGAAAACGGCGCCCTATTTATTACTCTCTGGCGGAGAGACGACCGTACATGTCCGCGGGCAAGGGCGCGGTGGGAATAACGGCCAGTTTGCACTAGAAGCCCTTAAGGCCGCCAAAGGCGCGGAAAATATTTATGGCTTAGCCGCAGATACGGATGGGATTGATGGTAGTGAAGATAATGCGGGCGCTTTTTTCTCCCCAGAGCTGTTTAAAGCCGCAAAAGCACAGGGGCTTGATATTGATGCTTATATCGCCAATAACGACTCCTATGGCTTTTTTGAGGCGATTAATGGCCTGTTAGTGACGGGGCCGACACAGACCAACGTCAATGACTTCCGCGCATTATATATCACCGCTTAACTCGCGCGTGTCTTTATCGGCCTAAAGCCGTGCCTTCGCGGCGCGGATCAGCAGCGCCGTAATAAAGCGCATCTTGTTGATGAATAAGAGTCATACCGCTATTTAAGGCGCGGTTTTTAATGATATGGCCTTTTTCTTTTAATGACGCCAATATAGCGGGATCAAAGCCTGTCTCAGCGTCAACTTTGGCGCTGCGTGCCAAAAGCGAAGGCATGGCGAGCGCGGCTTTCGGGCTCATATGCCAGTCAATCAACGCGATGATACGCTGCGCGACATACCCAATTATCCGGCTGCCGCCAGCCGAACCGATAACCATGACGGGTTTATTATTCTTATCAAATATTATCACAGGGCTCATGGACGAGCGGGGGCGTTTACCGGCCTCTACGCGATTGGCGATTTTATGACCGTTTTTTTCAGGCAGGAATGAAAAATCTGTGAGCTGATTATTGAGAAAATAGCCATCTTTCATAAAGCCGCTGCCAAAGGCAAATTCAATAGAGCTGGTCATGGATAAAGCATTACCAAAACGATCAATAATACTGATATGGGTAGTGCCGCCTTCTTCTGGGCCACTATGATCGGCTTTATCTTCTGCGCGCCACCCCATTGGTACGCCATATTCAGGCGTTGGATTGGCTTGATTTACCAAGATTAAACGGCGGCGGGTATCTAGATATGATTTATCAATTAGGCGCTGTCCTGGCGTTTTTACAAAATCAGGGTCAGCCATATAATGATTACGATCCGCAAAAGCCAGTTTTGAAGCTTCAAGATAAAGGTGATAAGCCAAATCATTTGGTGCTTCTCCTAAATCATAAGGCTCAAGTAATCCCAATATATATAAAAGCGTTAGGCCGCCTGATGACGGTTCAGTCATGGAGCAGATTTTATACTGACGGTAAGCCCCACATAAATTATCGCGTTGTTTAACGTGATATTGTGGGGAAAGAAAACGAGGCCCCGTTTCGCGGAAATTTAATAAAGTTTTCGCATAATGGGTATTAGACAATATATCGCCTGCTTGGAGCAGGGTTCCATCAGCGTGCTGAAAATAGGGTAGGCTATTATTTTTGCTTAGGCGATCTTGATATTTCTCGACAGAATCAGCAAGGCGCGGCGTCACAGTGAAGCCGTTTTGCGCAAGGCTTATGGCGCGTGTAAAAGAGGCGTCCCAAAAGGCAGGCGTACCGAATCTACGGTTCAGCGTGTATAAAAGATCCGGCGTGGCAGGTTGACCAATGGATTGTTTCGATGTCGATGCGGAGAAAAAATGTAGCGGGACGCCCTGTGCATCCAAAAACATATCGGCATGTGCGGTTTTGGGCGCAGTTTCGCGGCCATCAATAGTGAATAGCTTATCTTTTTGTGCATCATAATATAAAGCAAAGCCGCCGCCGCCAAGACCTGAGGATTGAGGCTCAACAAGGCCTAAGACCAGTTGCGCAGCAATGGCGGCATCTGCGGCGTTACCGCCTTGTTCGAGGACATCATAGGCGGCTTGCGTGGCTAATGGATGGGCGGTGACGACCATTTGCTCCGCGCCGCTTGTATCCTGCACAAATTCAGCTTTATCAAGCAGCGCTGTATTCTGCTCAGGCTGAATGTCGTCCGCATAACAAGGGGGAAACACACCCGAGATATTCGCTGTTATGCACAAGATGAGGGCTAAGAGTAATATAAATACAGGTTTCTTCATTTTTCTTTTGCTATTTGTCTATAGAATTGATAGATACAGTACTGCTTTATATGCATTTATAAAGCAATTTTTTTAAATACTAACCAATTAGAGAGTAGGTGATTAAAGTGGTAAGCGTACATGTTCGAGATAATAATGTTGACCAAGCGCTCAAAGCTTTAAAAAAGAAGATGCAACGTGAAGGCATTTTCCGTGAGATGAAACTTCGTAAAAACTTCGAAAAACCATCTGAGAAAAAAGCACGGGAAGCAGCCGAAGCCGTTCGTCGCTGGCGTAAGCTAGAACGCAAACGTCGCAGAGACTAATATTAATTAGACTCTTTCATCCGATATACAAAAAGCCGCTCAATTTGGGTGGCTTTTTTTATGGGCGTCATTTATACAGCCATATAGTTCAAGTCGTTCAAGCCAATAAAAAAGCCCCCAATCATCAGATTGAGGGCTTTGGTATTATTATACGGCGTTGATTATATTATTTAATCGCGGCTTTTGGTGCAGCTTTTTTAGGCGTCACATCAGCTGTATTGTCATTTGTCGCGGCTGCTTTTGGGGCAGCTTTCAGCGGCGTGACAGCAAGTTTAAAGTCTGGAGAAATAGACTTTACTGTGAATTTATAATCCATAGGGTCTTTATCTTGGTTGTTTAAGCACCATTGACCAAGCGGTAGATCAATAAGGTTTTCAATGGCACGTTCAAGCGGACGCGCGCCAAGACCTTTACCAAAGCCTTGTTCAACTAATTCGTTAAACGCTTTAGGGTTAATTTTTAAGGCGCCATGTTGTCTCTCATCGGCGATGCGTTTTTCTAGCTTCGCTATTTTAAGTTTGGCAATAGTTTCAATCGCATCTTTATCAAGTCCATTATAATCAATAATTTCATCAATACGGCCTTGATATTCAGGGGCTAAGATACTGTTAATCGCTTCTTTTTTAGCTTTAGCCTGCATGTCCTCTACGGTCTCATCGTTAAAACCAGTCGGTTTACGAACAAGATCTTTATCTTTTTCACCAACATTCGAGGTCAGCAAGAATAGCGTGTTTGAGAAGTCGAGCTTTTTATTGGTACGCAATGTCATGCGTCCTTCATCAAAGCTTGACATAAAGGCTTTGTAAATCGTTGGGTGTGATTTTTCAAACTCATCAAGCAGAACAACGTTGATGTCATGATCAGCAACCGCTTCTAACGGTGTGGTCTCACCATAACCAACATAACCAGCAGGAGAACCCAAAATCTGTGAAATTGTGTTGTCATGTGTATAGTTGCTCATATCAACAGTTGTCAGGCCTGCACCTAAATGCTGTGCAATGAGTTTCGCAGTTTCTGTCTTACCAACACCTGTTGGACCAGTCAGCATAAACACGCCTATTGGCTTGTCTTTGCGTTTACGACCCATGCGCATAAGATCCGTTTTCTTCGTAATTGAATCAATAGCGTGATCTTGGCTAACTAAATTGTCTTTCAAGAACGTGTTCAACGTTGCGAGCTTTTCATTGCTCTTGGTTTCAATGATGTCACGCGCTTTACCAGATGCAGTCATAACGGCTTCAATCACATCGTCTTGCGTAACATCTTTCGAGCCACGTTTTTCTGCTGCTGTGACAGCAAGTTCTAAAATGCTAACGGTTAAACCTGGTTGAACAATGCTTTCTTTATTGACGTGCTTGTTCGATAGAGTAACCGCGCTTTCAATAATGGCTTGGCCGATTTTATATTTATCAGATAGGGCCTTGCCGCGGCCGAAATATAACCAGTCTTGCATACGGGCAATCGTTTGGTTTTGATTGGTTTCTTTTAGTGTATGTAAGTTCAAAAGTTTATACAAATCAGGAGCGTCGGTCTTAATGTTATCAAGGCCGTATTGGCTCACTTCAGCGATAATGCGCACGTTCTTTGTCTCACCAAGCCAGTAAGAAAAGAAGTCTTCTAGGGGGGCCGCGATAATTGATTTTGGACGTACCGCTTTTTCAAAACCTTTTAAGGAAACGAATAAAGGTGGCTTGCCTGCTTTGTTGTGGTTATCAATATCAGTAAAGACCTGATTGAGGTGCGTGGCCATTTCTTTAGGGGCATACATCGTCATTTTTTGTAGATCAAGTTCGATGATACGACCGCCACCAATTTGCTCAGGGACTTTGTCGTGTAAAAGCTGTTCAGCAATACGGGTGATAATACCGCTTGTGTCCATGCCTTTTTCGCCAACCATAATCATATTTGATTGGGTCGGAGTCATTAATAGAGTTGTCGCAACATTTAGAAGTGATTCATCAACTGGCGTTAAGTTATCGCCAGTGAGTTTTATTTTGTTTTCTTTGGCGAAGTCCGTACGGGCAAGGTGCTTTTTACTGGCAACATTGCGTAAGTCTTTACCGAAAGTGTTGATTATTTCTTCAGAGGCTTTGCTTAATTGTGTCGTGGCGACGGTCGCGGCTTCTTTGTTCGCGCCATCGATTTCATAGGATTCTTCAAAGCGTGCGTCTTCTTCAGCATAAAGCGCTTCAATTGTGTCTTTTACTGAATGTTGAATATCGGCATTTTTAGAGAAAGCGTTTTGTAGTGAGTTTTCAATGCCAGCTTCAGTAAAGGTCGATAATAAATTCACATAAGCTTGAGCTAGATCTTCAATCTCTGTGATATCCGCTTTGTCTTTTAGAATTTCGATAAAGCGCGGAAGGCCTTTTTCGTAAGCTGCTTTTGCGGCAACAGAGCGGGCTTTGCGATTGGATCTGTATTCTTCTAATTTTTCAACAGTATCAATTTCTCTGTCAGGCTCAACATGTCTTAAAAGCGCTTGATAGATGTTTAAAGGAGTCTCATGCGCGGCACGCTCACCATAAATAATTTCAAAAGAGACGAGCAGGTCTTCCATTCCTACTTCTTCTAGAGTTTTTCCATCTGTAAGCTCAATGGGGGCCTCGGCAACAAAAGCTGCTATATCGTCATAGCTACCAAATTTACCTAATTGGCGGGCAAACATTTCAATGCCTTGAGTGGCTTTTAAATTAAATGATGCTTGTGTTGTCATAAGTTGGCTCCCTGTATTATGTACGCATTTATTGTCAAAAATACTTTGTGTGGCTACAATTGTTCTGTGGCTCGCATTATGTATTTCGATCTTGAAGCTCTTACTTAAGCAAAATATAATGAAAAAAACAAGCTTTATTTTTACGTAAAAGGAAATGGTGTGGAGAAGAAAAAAAGCCGGAGGAGGGAAACTTAACATATTCCCAAATCCGACTTATTTAAAGACTAAGTTAGCTGTAAAAACATTGTGAGTGTGTGCGTAAAGTATTAATTGCGTAAAATGATTACTTTGAATTTTTATAGAACAAAAATCTGCACTTACAGCCGCATAATCGTTTCTTTAATACTCTAATTATTTCACATTTATGTAAACAATATGTGAAAAACGCATAAAATTTTATACAATTATTTATTGCTATTAATATACAAACACTTAGATAGCAGCAGGTGTAAGATTTTTATACTGCTTATTCTGATACTCATTATAGGTGGTAAAGAAGTTTTGCACCTGATCGGCGTTATTTCTTATATTTGAAATAACATCAGGATAGCGCTTATCTTTACTATATTTGAATGTTTGGCGTAGGGTTGATAGGCCTTCGGTCGTGCGAATATCAATCTTGTTTTTTTCTATAAGATCCAAAACATGCATATAGGGTGCTAAATGTGGTGGCATTTCGCGCATAAAGACGAGGGGCTTGGTATAGAGCTCTAGCTCATCAATATGGTTGTCATTACAATAGGCCGCTGTATAGAGCAGTAATTGCGTGCGCGCAGAAATAGTATCGCGCTTTAATATTGAGTTTGATGCGCGGCAGAAATTATCCTTGGCGCTTGATTGCTCTTCGCTTTGTGCCAGCAATGAAATTTCTTGTAGTCGTGTATTATCATCACCAATAGCGCCACGCTTTTTAACCGTTTCATTATGGTCTGATTTGGCTTGGCCTAGAGCGGGGCGGTGTAATACTTTTGGACCCATTGATAAGTGCAAAATAAGAACTTCATAATTTCTTTTGGCAATGTGACGTGCCATAGATTGTATGAGCTGCCCATCAACAGCGGCATTAAACAGATTTGATAAATGTGCCTCGCTGCGTGTATAGGCGGATAATATACGATTATTATTGGCCAGAGCATAAGGCACCGCGTCGTTATTTTTCTGCTGCATAGCGCGCTGTGCATGGTGAAGAAATGTTACATTGCCATCAATGATTTGCGCGATTTTGACGGCAGGGCCACCAACGCCGCGAAAGTCTTCAGCGTGGGAATAATATTTCATATAATGATTTAATCGTGAATCAATTTCTGTCTTTTCATGTTCAAAGCCAGGGAAAATATCATTAAAATTATAATTACTGAAAAAGCTACGTATATGCTCGGCCGTGTCCTTGTAGCTAAGTTTTGAGCGCTGTTTTTCTTCATCGACGATTTCGTCGCGAATGGTTTTTAAGGCGCTTATAAAGCTATCAGCGCGCTGATCAAGCGATGAATAAACGGCGAGCTTCATAAAGAACCCAGCAATCTCGGCTTCTAGCTTTATTTTATCTTGAGCTTCTTCTTTTTTATCTTCAACGGATTGAGCGCTTTCCTCAGCAAAGGAATGAAATTCCATTATTTCTTCGCCCATATCATGCATTAAAGTCCTGATTATGGCGGCGCGGAAGGCCTCAGCGACAGGCTGCATAGGCGCGCCGTCTTGCTGTAAGTCTTGCGAGATATTTTTGAATAGGGGGACAATTTCATTTATACAAACGGATAATGAATGCTCGGCAGTGCTGTTATGAAAGTCAAGCGGGTGGTGAACATCTATATAGCCACCAAAAAGGAATCTTTTTACATCAATCAACCCATGCAACATCAAGGCAAAGCTGTAGCTTTCATATTCATCAAAACCAATATTAAAGGCTTGGTCGAGTGCTTGCATTGTCTTGAGGGTTTCCGAAAAGTCTTGGTCGGGCTGTAGACGGCGGCCAAGGTCGTCCCATAGGGCGGCGTGATCCGTCTCAAGAAATTTTAACCACAGTTCATGGTTGTTTTGTTTGATGGGTTGACGCAGGCCAGAATTCTGCCCAAGTGCTGATAATGAAATATGTGACCCGCTCATAAACTGCCCATTCCTTTTATTTATGTAATATTGGCGGATATTATAGGCGGCGTGATTTTCTGTCAAGCGGTTTTATGGTAATGAGTGACCGGTGTGGTGCGGTGCGGTGTTAGGCGTTTCGAGATAATTATAAATTGCTGTGGTTATTTCATAGAAAGCATCTATGCAAGAAGGCTCTATTGTTTATAGTGGCCCATAGAAATTCCTACATAAAAAAGAAAGGACGCGGCTGTGGCTGGATCTGTTAATAAAGTTATACTTATTGGAAATTTGGGGAATGACCCCGATATACGCACAATGCAATCAGGCAGTAAAATCTGCAATCTCTCTATTGCCACTAGTGATAGCTGGAAAGACCGTACGACCGGTGAGCGCAAAGAAAGAACTGAATGGCATCGCGTTGTTATCTTTAACGAACCAATTGCTAAAGTCGCGGAAAGCTATTTGCGTAAAGGGTCTAAAGTTTATATTGAAGGCCAAATAGAAACACGCAAGTGGACAGATAATAGCGGCGTTGAGAAATATACAACGGAAATTGTTTTACGCCCTTACACAGGTCAACTAACAATGCTTGATTCGGCTGGTGGTTCTGGCGCAAGTGGCGGCGGCGGCTTTGGCGGCGGTTCACAGCAACAAGGCGGTGGTTTCGGCGGTGGTTCGCAACAGCAAGATAGTGGCGGCTTTGGCGGCGGTGATAAGCAATCACAAGCAGCGCCCATTGATGATTTAGAAGACGAAATCCCGTTCTAAATAAACCCTTATTTTTGTCCGTGAGCTTTGTTGATAAACACAGCTCACGGTCTATATTATTACTTTAGGACTCAGTCTTAATATCTTTAGTCTTAATATCTTTAGTCTTAATATCTAATGCGAGGGCATGTACTATGCGAAAAAATCTAGCGATACTTAGTGTTACTCTATTCATGGTCAGTTTTCCTTCTTTAGGGCAGGCTGATGCGCAAAGTGACCTCAATAAGAAACGCCTTGCCGCGCAAGAGTTTTTTGAAGTAAAACCTGTGTCCGATATGGCAACGCAAGCGATTGTCTCTATCGCGCTTTCTAAGCCAGCTGAAGAACAAGACTTGTTTATGCGTCAAATGCGCGTTCATATGGATTATGCGGCTTTGGAAGCCGCAATGACCGACGCTTTAGTCGATGTATATAGTTATGAAGAAATTCAAGCTATGGTCGATTTTTACGGCTCTGATCTTGGTAAATCAATCGGTGCTAAACAAAGCCAGTTTGAAAAAGCCGTAAGCCCAATTTTGCAGAAAATGCTGGATAAAGCCTTTGTTGATGCCAATTATGGTTCTAACGGCGCAGCTTTGCTTCCTTAAAATTATAAAAACTCTTTTTTCATATTATTTCTTGTTGACGTGCTTTTTGCCTTATGTTAACTGCGGTTGAGTTTTGACATTTATGGAGGCCACTATGGTTGTACGTTTAACGATCGATATTGCAGAAGATGATTTAGAGAAAATAAGAGGTGATGAGCTTTTATCATTGGCGTTTGTGGAGGCTGTCGCGGATTTAAAGAAGCAAAAGCCCCTTGCTAAAGGCATTTCAGTCGCGGGTGCATCCTGCGTGAGTGTTGACTATACTTTGAGGAAAGGTATAGAAGAAAGAAATCTGTCCGTATCCTTTGGCTATGCCCGTTATAAAGGTGATCAAGCCACAGTCCATTTGACTGGCGAGAATGGCAGCACTGGTGACTGTGTAATTCACAATGCGCGTGGTTTGACACCCAAGAAATAATCAGGTTTTTACTCTGTTTTGTTGATGCCCATTGGCCTCTTTGTGCCTATGGGCTTTAAACCATCCCTTTTTCATGAATAACTCGTGTTTTTACGTTTCATCGCTTGCTGTGCACTGCGCTGAGTGCTAAAAATAGGAGTTAAAAAATTCACAGAAAAATATGGTTATTATGAGCGATTCAAACGTTACAGATACTTCAGAAAAATTCCAAGCGGTGGCCCTCGTCGATGAGATGAAACAATCTTATCTTGATTACGCAATGAGCGTAATCGTCTCGCGTGCTCTACCGGATATTCGTGACGGCTTAAAGCCTGTTCACCGCCGCATATTATTTGCGATGAAAGAGGGCGGTTATACATCAGATAAGCCCTTCCGTAAGTCAGCGCGTATCGTCGGTGATGTTATGGGTAAATATCACCCACATGGTGATAGCGCGATTTATGATGCTTTGGTGCGTATGGCACAAGAATTCTCGCTCCGTCTCCCTTTGATCCACGGCCAAGGTAACTTTGGTTCAATGGATGGGGATCCGGCAGCGGCGATGCGTTATACCGAAGCCAAGCTTGATAAAGCCGCCGAAGCTATATTGTCTGATATTGATAAAGAAACGGTTGATTTCCAGCCGAACTATGATGAATCGGTTTATGAACCGAAAGTCCTTCCGAGCCGCGTACCTAACTTGTTGGTCAATGGTGCGGGTGGTATCGCTGTTGGTATGGCGACAAATATTCCGCCACATAATCTGGGCGAAGTGATTGATGGCTGTTTTGCTTATATGGATGATGAAAACGTCACCAATGAAGCCTTGATGGAAATTATCCCGGGGCCAGATTTCCCAACCGGTGCGCAAATCCTTGGCCGCAAAGGTATTCACTCTGCTTATACAACCGGTAATGGCTCAGTTGTTATCCGTTCAAAAGCGACCATTGAAGAAATTCGTGAAAACCGCTTTGCAATTGTCGTCAGCGAAGTGCCTTATCAAGTGAATAAAGGCCGCTTGCTTGAGCGCCTTGGTGAAGTTGCGCGTGAGAAAATCGTTGAAGGTATTTCTGAAGTTCGTGATGAATCGGATCGTGATGGCGTGCGCGTTGTTATTGAACTGAAACGTGATGCGCATGGCGAAGTTGTTTTAAACCAGCTGTTTAAGCACACCGCTTTGCAAAACTCCTTTGGCTGTAACATGGTTGCTTTGCGCCATGGTCGCCCTGAGACCGTCTTGCTACGTGATTTCATTACGGCTTTCGTTGATTTCCGCGAAGAAGTTATTACCAAGCGGACAATCTATGAATTACGCAAAGCGCGCGAACGTGCGCATGCTTTGGCTGGTTTGGCTGTCGCTGTTGAAAATATCGATGAGATCATCGCACTTATCCGTGGAGCGATTGACCCACAAACGGCGCGTGAGCAATTGGTTGAAAAACGTTGGCCAGTAGGTGAGGTTCGCCCATTAATCGAGTTGATTGATGATCCTGAATTCCCTGTGCATGAAGATGGCACATATCAAATGAGCGAAATTCAAGCCAAAGCCATTCTTGATTTGCGTTTGCATCGCTTAACCGGTCTTGAGCGTGATAAAATTGGCGGCGAATTGCGCGAAATCACGGATCAAATTATTGAGTTCCTTAAAATCTTGAGTAGCCGCACACGCTTATTTGAAGTTATGCGCGAAGAGCTACAAGATATTCGTGACCGTTTTGCAACGCCGCGCCGTACAGAGTTATGCGATGCTGAGTTTGAAAGCGATATTGAAGATCTTATTCAACGTGAAGACATGGTTGTGACGATTACGCATACAGGCTATGTGAAACGTACGCAGCTTTCTGTTTATCGTGAACAGCGTCGTGGCGGTAAAGGCCGTAGTGGCCTGAATATGAAGGATGAGGATTTCGTTTCTGAATTATTTGTATCTTCGACCCACACACCATTATTAATCTTCACTAATCGCGGTATTGTTCATCGCATGAAGGTTTGGCAGTTACCATTGGGTAGCCCGCAATCTAAAGGTAAGGCGTTGATTAACTTGCTTCCTTTTGAAGAAGGCGAAAAAATATCCGTGATTATGGCTCTGCCTGAAGATGAAGAAACATGGGATGATTACAACATCATGTTTGCAACGGCACATGGTTCTGTGCGCCGTAATAAACTGTCTGACTTCAAAAACATTCGTTCTAATGGCTTGATTGCCATGAAGCTTGGCGAAGGTGAAGATCTTGTCTCTGTTGCATTATGTGCGCCAGAAGACACGGTAATCCTCGCGGCGCGCCAAGGTAAGGCGATACGCTTTAATGTTGAAGATATTCGTGTCTTTGCTGGTCGTGCCTCTACAGGTGTGCGTGGTATGAAATTGGCTGAAGGTAATGAGCTTATCGGTATGTCGATTATTAAGCATGAGCCAGATGATATGCCAGAAGAAGAACGCCAAGTTCTGCTTTGCGTATCTGAAAAAGGCTATGGCAAGCGTACTTTTGCACGTGAATATCGTATCTCAGGCCGTGGTGGTCAGGGCGTTATCAATATGGATGTAACGGAGAAAACAGGTGAGCTTGTCGCAACATTCCCCGTGACCCCAGAGCATCAAATTATGTTGGTTACTGATGGCGGTCAAATGATCCGTACGGGCGTGGCAGATGTGCGCGTCACAGGACGTAGCGCACAAGGCGTGAAATTATTTGATGTCTCTAAAGGCGAAAAAGTTGTTTCAGTCGCATCGCTTGTTGAAGATGATGAAGAGGAAGAAGACATCATTGAGGGCGAAGGCACAGAAGTCATTGAAGGTGAAGCGGGCGCAGAAGTTATTGAGTTAGCTGAAGTGACGGCTAAAGCTGATGATGCTAGCGATGCAGATGCCAGTGAAGCTGAGCCAGAAGACGATAAATAAACTATTTATCTGATCTTTATTATTTAATTCAAAATGCGGCGTAGGAATGCGTCGCATTTTTATTTGCGAGATTGTTTTACTAAGGCCTTTATCTATTTTATTTGATATATAATTATCGTCTTTGCTTCATCGTAACGAATATATTTATCTGTATTTTCTGATGCTTAGCCAATAGTTACTCTTAGATAATCACAACTACATCTAAAATTTTAGCTTTATCCGATCATAAAATAACTATTTATTATTTTGTTTTATGTAAATTGAAGTGGTGAGTGTGTTTTTCGTGAGTAGTTATTAATTGTCGTATCGTAAACTATATATGTACAGTTCTTCTTCTTCAGGGAAATCATTAATATTTAACCTTAGCCAAAGGAAAGGCATAACTATGATAGGTGCTGAACAAACCTATATGGTTGTTTCCCTTGCTTTTGCTGTTTTTGCTGCGATAACCGCGGTCGGAGGAGCTATTGTGCTCTCCATCGGGTTTGAACGAATGCGAAACGGCTTTAATAAAGTGAAGGAGATGGTTGATGTATTAAACCGGCAAACTGGTTTTTTCTCAACAGCCATTCATACGATGGAACAAAGAGTGGAAGCGCTTGATGTTCGACAAGGTACATTGGAGAGCCAAACGGTATCCAGCAATGAGCGTACAGATTCCATGTTACGCTATGCTGAAACTATGGTGACGCAAGCAAAGCATGAAATAAAGCAAGAGGTGCGCGCGGCATCTGAGGCTACTCATGTGCGTAATCCAGTGGATGACCAATTGGAAGATTATATGAAGCAGTCTTCCACGTCACCGCAGCGGGAAAGCGAACCAGTGCATTCTGGTATCGAGGCCCTAACGGTCGGTCAGCCTTATCAAAAGAGCATGGACGTTAAACCCAGTGAACAGCAGGGGAGTTCTTCTCTGTATTTTGGAGCAAATAGTGATCATATCCGCTTTGTTTAAAGCGTAGGTATAAACCATTAACTATACAAGAACCCATACGAAATAGAGGGCGTGTCACGAAAATCGTGAACGTCCTTTATTTTTATTCACACCTGAATACATTTGTTTTCCATAGTTGACTCATCTTGGGTATTGATTATAATACCGCTCATAATTTCATAAATAAAAATAAAACAGGGATGAGTATTATGTCTGAAGAAGACGCTAACGTTGAAAATAAAAATGATAATAGCAATAAAGTGGAGAAGGGCTCAAATTATGCAGGCTCACTAGTCGGTGTTTTTATGTTGGCTGCATTTGTCGGCGTGCTGACGCAGTGTTCAGATGAGGCGCCAAACCCTTATAATATACAGAAATCTGATCCAGCCAATCCTGTGCTTGTTGTGGAAAAAGGTGTTGAGATAGAGGGCGTTAGAATAGGCGCTTATATAGGGTCTCTACCTTCTGGTCTTCATGTTATTTATTCAAAGGATGATGATAGCTATATGATTGCCATGAAATATCAAGATAGCGGAATTGATAGAGGTTACGGATTTTTCGGTATGGACACATTGCCGCATAATTATGCGCCCAATAAAGAGCCTAGCGCACAAAGCGAGAATCTTTCACTTTGGACGATTGCCAATGAGGCGGATATTATCAAAGAAGGTTTCGTCGGTTCAGGCCTCTATAAATATCACATTGATGGTGCGCTTCTTAACGGCACTGGTTTAACTTTATCTGTGCTTATTGATACAGATTCGGGCTTGGAAAAAGGCTATGGTTATATGGGGCTTAACGTCGTTGAACCAAACAAAGCCAATAGCTACGCGCCAAAATAATGTGTCCTTGAGCTGAAAATGCGAAGAGAACCATAGTGACGAAGTAAAGCGGCTAAATTTAAGCCGCTTTTTTTGCGCCTTGTGTCTTCATCATATCAACGAAACGCACAAATAAATAATGGCTGTCATGCGGGCCGGGGGATGATTCTGGGTGATGTTGCACTGAGAACAAAGGTTTGTCATTGGCTTCTATGCCCTCACAGCTTTGATCGAATAAGCTGATATGCGTGACGCTGACATTATCAGGCAGGCTGTCTGTCATAACCTCAAAGCCATGATTTTGCGATGTGATTTCAACTTTGCCTGTTTTTAAATCTTTAACAGGGTGGTTCGCACCGCGATGGCCGAAATGCATTTTTTGGGTTTGACCGCCAAGGGCAAGAGCGAGTAATTGATGGCCAAGGCAAATGCCGAATACAGGGCAATTGGCGTTGATGATTTTGTCGAGAGTTGTTTTGATCTCTGCATAGGTGGCGGCAGGGTCGCCTGGGCCGTTAGAGAGGAAAATGCCATCGGGATTATGCGCCATAATCTCATCAAAGCTTGATGTGCCATCCATTAATGTAACGCGACAGCCGGCATGGACAAGGCCGCGCATAATGTTGTCTTTTGCGCCAAAATCAAGCGCGACAACATGATAATCCTCTGAATTTGTAGCGGTTGAGCTGTTTTCTTCACTGAAACCTTGGCCGAGCTTCCAAATGCCGCTCGTCCAGTCTTGTGTTTGCCCGCGCTGTACATCTTTAGCAAGGTTTAGCCCGGCTAGGCCTGACCAGTCTTTAATCGCGCTTAGCATGGCATCTAAATCAAACTGACTGGCGCTATTATAGGCAATCGCGCCTTTTGCTGATCCGCTATCACGTAGAATATGCGTTAGCGCGCGCGTATCAATGCCGCCTATGCCTGGTAAGTTATTGGCTGCAAGCCAGTTTGGCAATGTATCTTCGCTGCGAAAATTAGACGGTGTGGTCGGCATTTCGCGCGTGATTAAGCCAAGACATTTTGGTGCAGGGCTTTCATTATCTTCTGGGGTAACGCCGACATTACCGATATGGGGGAAGGTGAAGGTGATGATTTGTCCCGCATAACTTGGGTCGGTAAGGATTTCTTGATAGCCGCTCATCGATGTATTAAAGCAGATCTCACCAATATTCAGTGTTTCTGCGCCGTAGCCTTGCCCCCAAAAGACTTGACCGTCTTCAAGCATGATTAAGGCATTCGCATTTTTGGGTTGTTGTGCAAATTTAGTCATGGCAGCTCTCCATCTGAATCTATTTTAAGGGGCGGGCGTGTCTATTGCTTTTAACTCGCCCAGAGTCTATGAAACGGGGCTGTTTAGCAACTACAAATATATAGTGTTTATATATTGTATTTTAGCGCCGTATCGTTATTATCCGTTTTTGTTGTAAATTTAAAGCTTTTTTTTGGGGAATATTTATATGGCAGGGCGTATTGGCATTTATCCGGGGACATTTGACCCCGTGACAAAAGGGCACCTGCATATTATTCGCCGTGCGAGTAAACTCGTGGATCATTTGGTTGTTGGTGTGGCCAAGAATGTCGGCAAGAATCCGCGCTTCACCTATGAAGAGCGCTTATCAATGGTGCAAACCGATATTGATAACATGCATGATAAGCATTGTGAGATTACGGTTGATAGCTTTGATAATTTGCTGATTCATTACGCCGCGCAAAAGAAAGCCTCATGCATTTTTCGTGGTCTGCGGGCTATTTCCGACTTTGAATATGAATTTCAAATGACCGGTATGAATGCAAAACTCGATAAATCAATTGAAACTGTATTTTTAATGGCATCAGATGAATGGCAATTCGTTTCATCTTCTTTTGTTAAGGAAATATGCGCCCTAGGCGGTGATGTGTCGCAATTTGTAACGCCTGCAGTGCTAGACAAGTTACAGAAATAAAACGCCTATCTTAAGAAAAAACCATAAAAATTGATTTATCTAATAAATAAGTCTTGACGTATCAAGGCTAAATCCATATACATGTCTCAGTCTTTTCGAAGGCTTTTATATTGTGGTTTGACCGCTTAGCTCAGTTGGTAGAGCAACTGACTTTTAATCAGTAGGTCCAGGGTTCGAATCCCTGAGCGGTCACCATTATATATCTTCTAATCATCCCCAAAATAAAATTAGATCATAGATGCCGCGCGGTTTACACCGCTTTTTGGCTCTCTTATCTATTTGATTATTTCTTATTCTTTTTATTCAATGCGCGGCTAGCTTTGCGGCGTGATTTGTTGTTTGATTTTTGTTCGCCTAAAGATGTTGATTTAGACAGTTCTTCTTCTATTAATTTATTCCATCTCTCTATGCGTGGCTGATCGATGACATTGGCTTTAACCGCCGCTTGAATCGCGCAGCCGGGCTCCGTTTCATGTTTACAATCATTAAAACGGCATTGTTCAGCCAAGGCGAAAATATCCGCAAAGACATCGGCTATGCCTTCTTGTGTGTTGGCCAGCTGAAGGCCGCGCATACCGGGCGTATCCAAAATGGCGCAACCATTGGCAGTGAAGTGAATTTGGCGGTGCGTGGTGGTGTGTCGCCCTTTGGAATCATCTTCGCGTATAGAGCCTGTATCGGCGGCTTGATTACCTAATAAGGCATTGACTAAGCTGGATTTTCCGACACCAGAAGAGCCCAAAAAAGCGACCATTTGGCCGGCGCCGCACCACTGACCAAGCTTAGCTTGGGGTTCATCGCTCAGCGCGTTGATTAAAATCACGGATGTTTTTTCGGATATCGCCTTGGCTGCATCTAAATAAGATTGAGAATCCTCGCAAAGGTCAGCTTTCGTCAGAAGTATTATTGGCGTGACATCGGCTTCAAAGGCTAGCGCAAGATAGCGCTCTAGACGCGCGACATTGAAGTCTTGATTACATGAAGACACAATAAAGGCCGTATCGACATTGGCGGCAATAAGCTGAACGCCATTGGTTGTGCCGGGGGCAACGCGTTTGAAAAGGCTTTTGCGTTGAAGGCGTGTGCTCGATGCGGGGTCTGATGGGTTTAAGAGCAACCAATCGCCAACCGTGGCCTCTAAGCCCGGTGGAATCTCCATATCAATATTGTCACCAAGAACATGCAGGCCGCTTCTGTGGACCTCGATGACGCGCACAGGCTGTGTTTGGTTTGTTTCATTTTCATCGGCGCTGATTTGCTGCGCGAAGAATTTTTGCCAGCCGAGTTTTTCTAATGGTGTAGATTCGTTTGAAGCGTTCATTGATATTCCTATGGGTTTATAACTCAAATTAAGTTTAG
Organism: uncultured Micavibrio sp.; assembly: GCA_963977125.1. Taxonomy (GTDB): domain Bacteria; phylum Pseudomonadota; class Alphaproteobacteria; order Micavibrionales; family Micavibrionaceae; genus UBA2705. The sequence continues at coordinate 53,824 of CAXBNJ010000007.1, read as the reverse complement.
CAGTAGATGGCGTATTAACAGTGAAGAAAAGGAGTGTTTATCCAGAGTTATTACACAAAGAATATAGTGGCATAAAATTTGCATCAATAAATCCAGTTTAAATTTGATAATGGAGCTATGTTATGACCTCAATTCAATCAGGGATGCCTATTGACCTTACCGCGATAAAACAACTGGACTTAAGTAAGGCTAAAATAACCCCTATTTCTGAGGTGTCTGAGGATCGATATCAAAGCTTTGTAAGCTCTATGGAGCGTGTATTGGAGGGGCTTCATGCGGTTATGCCAACAACGGAAGGCCATCCTGCTTATGAAACATATGCACATGTGGAGGTTAATGGAAAAACGGTCGCTACATTAGACAATAATGGCTTTACAGAGAGTTCAAGCGGCGCAATTCATAAGCTTCTTGCTGAGGAGGATAGCGCGTTAAGAGGGCCTGCTTTAGCGCAGGAGCGCGCGGACAAAATTGCCGAAGAACTGGGCGGTAAGGTCGTTAAGTCATCCTCCGCGTTAACGCAGGCGGAATTTAATGCCGCGCCACAACTTAGCTTGGGGGTTAATTACAATACGTTAAAAGCAGACCCTGCTTACGAACAGTTACAAAAAACCAAGCAAGCCAGAACGCTTTTCTTAGCTCAACAAATTGGCCAAGATTTGGAAGCACAAGATTCAGTCCGTGCATCTATAGGCAATCAGGATAATGTTCAGTCAGATTCTGCTGCTGCTGCTGCTGCTGCTGTATATACACAAGCACCAGCACAACAAGATGCGGTAACTGAGGAGCGCTCCGAAGCGGTCAGTGATTTTCTTGATTATATGAGCAAAACGCCAGAAGAGCGTTTCCGCGCGGCGCTTTTGGCTGAGGAGGGCTTAACCGAAGAAGAATTTGCGGCCTTGCCAGCGAAGCAAAAAATTGAGATAGAAGAAAAAATACGGGCAAAAATAGAAGATAGTGTTGAAGAATCGGTTGGTGAAAATTTAGCCGTTGATAGCCAAAGCTCTATTATCGCCGTTTAGTCGTTCTATTGAGCCTTATTGTGTCGGATTTTGTGTGGCGTTGACTCGCTGTGTAAATAGCGCTATCTTACGGTTATGAAAATAATATAAGGGCGCAATAATCATGACACGTTTAGTGGTTTTAGATACTGAATTAACAGGGTTAGATATTCATACGGGCGATCGCATTATTGCGGTGGGGCTTGTTGAAATTTTTAACAGAAAAATCACAGGCGTGGAAAAAGAATGGCTGATTAACCCAGAAGGGCGCGCCAGCCACCCTGATGCGGCGAAAGTTCACGGCATTACAGATGAATCCTTAAAAGCTCAGCCCGTTTTTAAAGACGTTGCGCAGGAAATTCTTGATTTTATTGATGGTGATGAGATTGTTCACCATTGCTGGTATGACGCATCAACAGATCATTCCGTAGATGAAGACGTTACAAATATTGAACTGGTCAGAGCAGGCTTTGCAGCTATCCCGCATACAGATTGGTTGAATATTAAAAAATGGGCTCAGCAGGTTGATCCCGTGAAAAACGGCCTTGATAACATGCTTGATCTGTACAAGATTGATCGCTCTAGCCGCGCGCAGTTTCATGGTGCTTTGGTGGATGCTAAATTAACTGCGGAATATTATTTAAAAATCGCACCAAAATTCCGTCCATAAGTCGTACTTATTTTGCGTTGGCCTTTAGGTTTGGCCGCAATTCTTGGCCAGAGTTTTTCTTTGCGAGAATTTCTTGATAGGTTTTTTCTAGATAGATAAAACGCTCCGCTGTGGCAGGGTGAGTGCTGCGTTTACTAATGTTCGAGGCGCTGAATTCTACGGCCATGCGTCGCCAAAAATTAATAGCCTGCGCCGTATCGTATCCAGCGCGTTCGCTCATGTAAAGCCCCGTATAGTCAGCCTCGCGTTCAAATTCCACGCTATTTACGCGTGCAGATCGAGTCCGTATCGTATTTGTAAGAATATCGGGCATTTTATATCCCGTGCTATTCACTGTGATCTCAATAATGGCCGTGCTTAATTCAGCCAGAGCTTGATTATATGAAGACTTAATATTGTGCTTCATAATATTGTGGCCGAGCTCGTGGCCGAGTACTAAAGCGAGCTCATTATCGGTTTGGGCAAATCTGTACAAGCCGCGCGTTACGATGATCATTTTGCCGTCAGCATAGGCATTAATTTCCATTGATTTTTCATCGTAACGTATAGAATAGGGGCAAATAAGCACGGGGCGAATATCTTTATAGAGCTGTTGATCGCCGCGCAATAAAATAAGGCGGATCGCTTTATCAACTTTATCGCTGTTATTGTGATTAAGGGCTTTTGTAAGCGCGGTGAGGCTTGTTTTTTTGGAAGATATATCAATCTCGTTTATTGCGATTATTTTATCGCCAACGCGGATATCTTGCTCAGCGGCATGGCTGCCTGCATAGACATATTTCACTTGATACACATGATCTAAATCATAGAGTGTCTGAGCAATCTCGCGGTCTTCACCATGGTTGAAATAAGCATTCCATAGGGTGAAACCAAGGTCCTTATGCTGTGTGTCGCATAATTGAGCGTTTGAGGTTAATATTTTGTGGGCTATGGCGCCGACATGCTCTTCTTCTTTGCGCTTTTGTTCAAACGCCATGGTTTTCTGGATTTTAATTTCGCCGTCAATTTCAGTTTTTGATGCTGTTTTATAATGTGAGCTGGGGCTAGCGCAGGCGCTTAAAGTCACGCAGAGCATTAACAGCATACATAGAGAAGAAAAGGCATTATGCATTTATTTGTACCGCTATTATTATAAAGCTCCTTCACAATAGCGTAAAAACACAAGGACTGCATAGGGTAAATTAAAACAGGGGGGGTAGCTGGAAAAGCCTATAGCTGCCCGCCCAATGAAAAACGCCACTATGAATGAACATAGTGGCGTTTAAGAATTATAAATTGGAAGCTAATTAGCCAGCAATTTTAAGATTGCCTGCTGCTTCTTTGCCGCGGCTTTCGACGACGTCAAACTCAACAGCTTGACCTTCGTTTAAGCTCTGCATGCCTGCTTCGTTAACAGCTGTAATGTGTACAAACACATCGTTGCCGCCATCGTCAGGTTGAATAAATCCGAAGCCCTTATCAGGGTTAAACCATTTTACGGTTCCAGTTGCCATGGGTAGTTCCTTGCTTAGTTAGTTTAAATATAGTTTCAAGCATCTGATAAAAAGTCTGCTTGATAGTATAGTCAAGGCAAGTCATTCCATAGATGTTGGTATATAGATGACATAGTTTGTGGATAAATGCAACTAAAACTTCGAGAAAATAAGATTAGGGAAAGTGAATATTAAGAATCCCCTGTGCCTTTAGGGGGCATTGGGTGGTAGATCCTTCTGAATGGAGGGATGGTTATTGTCGCCCTTATTCTCACTATCTGTTTGTTGATCGACTTTTTCAACGGCAATTTCAAAGCAGCCATGCAATGTACCGCGATTATGAGTCAGATTGCTATGGCATTCTTTTAGGATTGGTGGTGATTGTGTCTCTAGGCCGTGGGCTTCAAGTATGGCTTTATAGCGGAAGCTCTCTGTGGCTATTTCTAAATCATCTTTCATGTAACCAAGCGCATGACCGGGCGTCCATGCTTTGTTCGGCGCGCCAGCATCAATTTCAATAGGGGCTGATGTGCTAATCGCCATTAAGCCATTGATACGCAGTTCATAGTTATTGTCATTATAAAGCGCGGTTCTAACCTTGGGGTCTTCTATATCGGTAAAGCGCATAGCTTGAATTTTGTTTAATGTCGCCGCATCCAGATCAATGCCTTTGCCCTTCATATAGGTGTCTATGGTTTGATTATTTAGAATAGCGGTTTTTTCGCTTATCGCATCTTGTGCTAAGGCGATTTGAGTGGCCAAATGCGGCTGTATGACTACACGAAATTCACCGCCACCGTTATGGGCGATAACATATTGGTTTTCGTTTATGCCTGCTTGTTGCAAAGATTCTTGAACAATCAGCGCCATATCTTTTAATACGGCGTCAGCGCCATCATGGCCTAATAAGTCATTTAAACCACCGAGATTTAGAAACCCTACAAATAAAGCATGTGGTTCTGGCGATGAAGCATCGTGCCATAATGTTGTATTTTCTGTGAAGTCGCTAATTGTGCTGACTTTGGCAGAGGGGTCAATTGGATTTAAGCTGCGCGCTTCATGGTTCATGAATGTTGTAATAGCGCTATTCAGTGATTGGCCATTATTCGCCGTAACATATTCAGGGGTGCGAATTTGCTCCATATAAGCAACGCGTCGTTGTTCGATTGTGTCATAAGACGCGATATCTAAGCCTTCGACATTGGCTGCGTATTTTAATGTTGGATCTGTAACGTGCGGCGTTTTTGTATTGTCTATGGCTGAAAGAATTTCATCGCAGTTCTGATTATATTCATGGAGTGTATTGGCCGGGCTCGGCGCGTGCGCACGAATATTTTCGGCATTTCTGTTCAATATATATTTTTTATCGATGAATGCATTGTAAAACTCAGTGCGCAGTTCAGGCGATAACTGGCTCAAATCAGTATCTACAGCTATCCCCATATTCTGTTTGATACGCGCATGAATATCAATGTGATCGTTGACGCGCATTTCACCAATGCTGTCTTTGTGGCCTTTGACAGCTATATCCATCTTTGCAGTGATATTGTCTGGGTCATTAATGTTGCGCATATCAATTGCGGCAAGCCCGCCGCCAAAACCATTTTTGTATTTATTGTCACGGCCTTTGGCATGCTCATGGTCCAATAGACCAAGCTGCGCCATTTTTATTTCAACATTATGGGTCGCGGCCATAATTACATCTTGATAGGTCTTGGGATCTGCAGGCTCAATAATAAAGCGTAACTCGTCACCACCTGTGCGAATGGCCGTTATGCTACTGTCAGGGTAATGTGCCGCCAAGTCAGTTAAAATGCTCTGCGTTACAATTTTTGCAGCCTTATCGGTGCTGTCAAATGTCCGTTTTATGTTGATGTCCGAGATAAGCCCTTGGCGTATTTCAGGGGCAAGGGCGTCAAATTGTTTTTGCGCTTGAATTGGGTCGTTTATGCCATTGGCCTGCGCGTAATCTTGCACAGCAAATTTGCGTTGGAATAATTCATTTGTGCCGCCCATATTACCAAAGTCAAACTCAAACATAGCAACAGGGCGCTGCGTTTCTTTGGCATAGAGATGGGCGAGGGCGGTTTCTACGCCTTTATGGTCCTTGGGCAAAACGCCTGTTGTATGGTCAGGGAAACGCTTTAGTGCTTCTATATCAGCGACATCAGCGAGAATTTTTTGTTGTGCCTCAGGCGTAATGTTGTGTTGCTGCAAATATGTTTGCGTCAGCTTAAGGGCTAAGTCACCTGAATTGTGCAGCTTGTCATCTTGCGCCCAAATCGCAATAACATCACTTAGGACGTCATCAATATGCTGCCCGCTCAGCTCAGCATAAGGCTTGAGCCATTCATTGAGCGCATCAGCATGCATTATTTCATTTGCGTTTACGGGCATTACATCGGTCTCTTTAAAATTAGCGAATTCTAACGTATTATATACATAAAATATTAACTTAGTCTTACCGTAACGAAAGCAGATTCTGTGGTATTATTCTGCGTTTTAGGTTGCGCTTAAGCTAGATGGGTTCTATATCATAAGAGTGTAAATTAAGCATGATAAAATTTAGATAAGGCGGTAAACTATGTCCCCAATCGACAGCCAAATGGACGGTAAACGTGGTATATCTGGGCGGCTAAGAGGGTATTTCTTAGCAGGCATATTGGTCACAGCGCCGGTCGCCATTACAATTTATCTGACTTATGTATTCTTTGACTTTATCGATTCCTCTGTCAAAAATATCTTACCCTTAGAACGTCTTCCCTTGGAATATCAGCCTTACGCTTTGCCGGGTGCAGGTATTGTCGCGGCGATCATATTCTTTATGGTGATTGGCTGGTTTGCGACGAATATTTTAGGACGCTTACTGATAAAAATATCAGATTATATTTTACACCGCATGCCGATTGTATCGAAACTTTATGGCGCTATCCAGCAAATTGTTGAAACCATTATGGCGAGCCAATCGCAGGCTTTCCGTGAGGTTGTTATGCTTGAATACCCACTTAAAGGGACATGGGCCATTGGCTTCGTGACGGGTACAAGTGAGGGCGAGGTACAAAGCCAAACCGAAGTTGAAACAATTAATGTGTTTATACCCACAACGCCAAACCCGACATCAGGCTTTCTTTTATTCGTACCACGCACGCAGCTTAAATATCTGGATATGAGCGTTGAGGACGGTATTAAGCTTGTTGTCTCTGCAGGGATTATTACGCCAAAACTCAAGGGCGCTCTTGTCAAAAAAGATACAGACAAGCAGAAAAAAATCACAAAAGACAAAGCCTGATTAATTATATTTTGATTTAATAATAATGGTTTATTAAACATTATGCATTAATATTATGGAATTAGCCCATCTGTAAGGTCAATGCGTATATAAGGTTTATTAAATGATTAAAACAGCTAAAGATATGGCGATATTAGAGCGGTGTAGTTTCTCTTGCGGTGATATGATTATTACCGAAGGGCAGGACGGCAATAACGCCTATCTTATTCAAAGTGGTAAAGTCGAAGTTTTTTCCAAAGCCAATGATCGTGAAGTCATTTTATGTACATTAGGACCAGGGCAAATCGTCGGCGAGATGGCGCTGGTTTTTGATGGGCCACGTTCGGCCTCAGTGCGCGCGGTAGAGCATTGTAATTTAATTATTGTCACTCGCGCCGTGTTGACGGAAAAAATAGCACGCAGCGATGCCACAGTGCGCGCGATAGTAAATATGCTCACCAAACGTATCATTGAGTCCAATAACGCTCTGCTTAATAAAAATGAGACTATGGATGACCTTCAAGATGTGGTTTTGAACTTATATAGTAATGTTTTAGAGACTTTGCCACATGATGAAAGACGGGTTTTTCGCGCAGATGTTCTGCCCGATTTAAACAATTTTCTGGATGCTATGGCGCGCTTTAGTAAGAGCCATCAGAAAGCTTCGGATAAGTCAGATGATGCCTTTACTTTATAAGTAGACAGTCATATTTAGATAGATACAGAATTGATCTACCCATTATATATTTAATGACGGTTGTTTTTTATATTAGACAGCCTATATTTTAATGAATTCGTGCTTTATTAAGGCGCGGCTTTGTGAGGTCAGTTCAAGGTTTTGCTCGTAAACATTTTTAGATGTCTGGATTAGATACGTGAAAAGATTAATTATCGGTACTTTTTTACTGTTTTTCTCTGTCGTATCTATTGCGGCGGTGCTTTTATTGAGCGGCGCAATCTCGGGCGAGCGTATTAAGCCTTATATTGTTGATGGCGTACGTCAATATGCGGGCTATCAGCTTCAAGTTAATGGCGCTATTAATTACCAATTATTACCCGCGCCGCATATTCAAGTTTATGATATTCAGCTTCAGCCAGAAACCCCCTCCATTGCGCAAACTGAAGAAAAAACAGATCAGCCCTTATTTGTGGCCGTTGAACAAATTGATTTGTATATTTCACTTATTGATTTGCTTAAAGGCAAGATTGTTGTTGATCGCTTAAAGCTTAATCAGCCGGTTATCCGGATGCAGGATAGCAAGTCATGGGAAACTCAAATTTTATCAGACCGCTTATCGAAAAGCGCCAAATCTGAAAGCAAAGCACCAAGCAGTAAAGAGGGTTCGTTATATCAGGTCAGAAATATCGAAATAAAAGGCGGTGACCTTAAATATGGGCAAGGCTCAGCCATGCAGCATATTACGGATATAAACTTTAAATTGGCGCAGAATTTGCTGCCGACGCATTTTGACACGACATTATCATTCAGCCTTAACAAAGAACCCTATAGCGCCAATGCTAAGCTGGATATACAAGACCTTGCTGCGAAAATAATTGGCGTTGATGGCCAGTTTTCTGCCGTGAATAAACAAGCGAAATCGAGCGTTGCGGGCATAATGTCATGGGCTGATGGCTTGTCTTATCAAGGTGAGCTGAGCCTTGATTATGTATTGCCTAAACAAGGCTCAACAGGCAGCGATAATCGTTTAAGCTATAAATCAATGGTTTCCCTTGCGCAGGAAGTGGACGCAAAATCTTATGCGCTTAAAGCACAAAACAGCCAAATCTCTTATGGTGGTTACAAATATGAAGTTGACCTTGAGGGGCAAGTCTTAGGCAAAGCTTTAGCGCAATTATCCTTCGAAGTGGTCAGCAACTTAGATGCTAATGTGCGTTTGAAAGATAGCGTTGCACGCATATTGGGTAATATTGATGCCAAGAACAAGCTGACTATATCACGCGATAAAGATATTAACTTCACGTCAGACTTAAAGCTTTTAGATGCGGCTTATGCGCTGTCTTACGTGCAAGAATACCAAAAACCTCCACGCGTTAATTTATCGGGCAAACGCTTGGATTTAAGCAGCCTGTACAAAAAGCGCGAAGTCGTTGCGCGTGACAGCGTATCGCTGTTCGATGTTTACCTTGAAAAAGGCCAAGATCATTTTCATGATATTGTTATGGGCTATATTAAAGACTTGCCTGCTATGCCCGCAGGTTCTTGGCATGTGCAGCTTGGCGAAATTGTGCAGGCTCAACGTAAAATTACAGATTTTAAATTAGATGCGCAAACCAAAGCCAGCGGCGTTGTGCGGATTGACGGATTAAGTGCAACTTATCTTGATTCAAATCAGTTTAAAGTCTCAGGCTTGGTTGATGCTACGGATAAATCTGAAAGCTATGATCTGAATTTAGCGCTGTCGATCAATGATCCTCAAGCCATAGCAACTTATTTGCCGACAAGTAAAACGGGGGTTTATTTGGATCTTTTGGGTGATAATGGCAATTACAATTGGGATGGCCATATTGATGTTGATGGTGGGCGCTTGAGCGTTAAAGCGCTGCATAAAGAACAACTACCGAAAGATTACGTGTCTTTACTGACGCTTGATTTTGATCTTAAAAAATTCTCTGTTTTGTCTAAATTGCCCGCTTTTCAAGACGCGCTGCGCGATTTCAATTTAAACGGCGCTGCGCAGCTCGAAGCACGCATCGGCCTTTTGAAGGATAAATCTGTGCAGCTTGATTATATGCGTGGCAAAGTGAATAAAACGACCCTCGATATTAATGGTAAGACACGCTTTATAGGACAAAAATCTGAATATTCCGTGCAAGTTAAGGCCGATGAGCTGCATTATACGCCGCCTTTAAAGCAAGCCGCGACCAAGAAAACCGCCATGATGACGGAGTGGTCGCATAAAGATGTTAAACTGCCTGTCGCCAGTGATTTAGTCGCTGCAGTCGATTTCTCTATTGATAGATTTTATCTCAATAAGGATAAAATAGAGGCGCTAACTGGCAAGCTGGCCATCGCTAATATGAATTTGACCTTAAGTGATTTGAGCGCCAAAGCCTTTAGCGGCGTGTTTACAGGGCGTTCAACATATAAGGCGAATGATGCTCGTAATCTAGATTTCGCGGTGTCTATGCAGAATGTTAATTCAGCAGCGCTTGTTGAAACGATTAATGCGCATAAAAAACCATCCTTTATTGAGGGGGTTTTACAGTTTGATGTAACGGGGCAGAGCGCAGGGCGAAGCTCATCGGCGCTTGTTTATGGTTTAAATGGTTCAGGCAAGCTCAGCGGTAATTCTATTACGCTTAACGGCATAGATTTGGCCAAAATTGGTCATACCATGCGCATTGATACGAAATTAGAGCAAAATCTTCGGGCGCTTGATGATGTCATGAATAGTGCGATGAAAAAAGGTCATACTGTTTTTGATAAGGTTGATCTGCCTTATAAGATCGTCAGCGGTGTAGTGAAAATTGATAAAGGTCTTTTTGAATCTGCCGATTTTGATTTATTGGTTAACGGGACGATTGCCCTGACGAATAAGACTGTTGATCTGCGCAATACAATTACCTTTAAAGGTGCGGGTAGTGAAGGTATGCCTGCGGTGAGCTTTACTGTGAAAGGGCCATTAAATGCGCCGGCCAAAGATTTTGCCTCACAAATTGTACAAGAGTTTTTGAAAAACAAAATAAGCCGTAAGCTAAATAATGCCTTAAACACAGTGCTTCAAGATTTACTGAAAACAGAGTCGCCAAAGGCTGCACCTGTCGCTGTGCCAGCAGCGGATAATGACAATCAGATAACACCGCCAGAATCGGAAGATGTCACGGGCGGCTGGGCTGAGCCAACGGAGCAGACGCAACCAAGCAAGGATCAAGATAAGGTTTTAGAAATCTTAGACCCGGCGCAATTATTACTGCGTCAAATCTTAGGGCAATAAATTACGCTGCTAATATTGCGCTTCTAATGTTGATATAGAGGCTTCAATTCTTCTCATCGCTTTATCTAAAAACAAATGCAAAATAAAGGTCAGAATAGCCATGCCTAAAAACCCATAGACAAGTGGGGTTAGGGCATGGGCGTAAGATTGACCAATTATTGTACCCGCAGCGACCGCAATGGCGGTGGCTAAGCTGCCACTAATCGCAGAGGCCGTGCCAGCTTGCTTACCCATAGGCTCCATAGCGAGGCTGTTTAAATTGCCAAATAACATGCCGTTACAAAAGAATATGATTGCCGCAAAAATCATATAGGCCAGCAATGGTGTCTGCGGGTCATGCAGGTCAAATATCATGAGAAAAGCTGTCGAAGTAACCATTATACCAATAAGCGCATAATGGCAGATGCGGCGCATACCGACATGATTAACGATTTTGCCATTCACCCAAGACGCGACGCCGATAGATAGTGCAGATATAGCGAAATAGAGGGAGAACATCTCACCGACATTATAAAAATCTTGGAATATTTGCTGTGCGGACATTAAATAGCCCGTAAATCCACCAAAGACGAGGCCTGAGCAGCACGTATAGCCCATGGTGATTTTGTTACTCAAAACAGCATAAATATCGGCCTTGATAACTTTAAAGGTAAAGGCTTTACGGTTTTCTTCTGTGAGTGTTTCAGGTAAGCGCTTGTTCATCCAATAAATAGAGATAAAGGCGACCAACATATAAAGCGCAAATAATGTGCGCCAATGCGACACCAGTAAAACGCCTTGCCCAATAATTGGGGCAATAACGGGCACAAAAATAAACACTGCCATAATATAAGACATGATCCGTGCCATATCACGGCCATGATATAGGTCGCGCGCAATAGCGACGCAAATCACGCGTGAGGCGGCAGCGCCAACACCTTGAAGAAAACGTCCAAGGAGCATGACTTCGAAGTTCGGAGCCACAAGGCTGAGTATGCTACCAAAAATAAAAATCAATAACCCAATTAAGATGCCGGTTTTACGGCCAAAACTATCAGATATTGGGCCGAATAATAATTGGCCTAATATGAGCCCTAAAAATAAAATGCTAATTACGAACTGAATTTGATTATCAGCGCTTACTTTAAGGGAGTCGATCATCATAGGAAAAGCAGGTAAGACTGAATCGATAGCCAATGCAGGTAAGGACATAAGCAGCGCCATCAGAATGATGAATTCTGTTAGGGGTATTTTTTTGATCACTAGAGCAACTCTCTTTTTTATTTTTAATTATCTTTGTCTTATAGCTTTAGGGCAATAGACAGGCTTTAACAACCCGTTATAAAGCCGCATTTTTCTTCATTTAACAATAGATGTTTTCAACAGATTAGCGCGCTTTACATTAGGCGGCCATATATTGACCACCATTGATTGAGAAGGTTGATCCGTTAATGAAACCTGACTTATCAGAACATAAATAGACGACCATTTCTGCAATCTCTTCTGGATGTCCCATGCGACCCGCTGGAATTTGTCCGATAATCGAGTCTAAAATTTTCGGATCAATATGGGTGGTCATGTCGGTTGCAATATAGCCTGGGCAAATGGCATTAACGGTAATGCCTTTTGCAGCGCTTTCTAACGCAAGGGATTTCGTGAACCCCAATATACCCGCTTTGGCCGCGGCGTAATTAGATTGTCCCATTTGGCCTTTTTGACCGTTAATTGAGCTAATATTGATTATTCGCCCATAACCGCGTGCGCGCATGCCTGTGATAACCGCATGGCACATATTAAAGCATGAGGTTAAATTGGTCTCTATGACGCTGTGCCAGTCAGCAGGCGCCATTTTATGCATCATGCCATCGCGCGTTATGCCGGCATTATTGACTAAAACATCAATCGCGCCTAAATCAGCCTCAATTTGTTTCTCGATGCTTGCGCAGTCTTCGTAATTCGAGACATCTAATTTATAGGCTTTCGCGCCCGTATCAGCCTCACATTTTGCGGCCGCTTCGCTGTCATGGGCGTAAATGGCCGCAACTTGATACCCCGCTTTTATAAGGCTGCGTGTGATTTCAAGACCAATGCCGCGCGTTCCGCCTGTTACAATAGCCACTTTGCTCATTGTATTATCCTCTTCAATTTAAAATGTTTTAATAAAAATAATTTTAAGCAACGCGTAAGCACATCTAACTTTAATATTATTTAAGCCAGTTTTTTCCAATTGTGACCTTCGGGGCGTTCAATGCACATTGCAATGCCCATACCGCCACCGATACAAAGCGTTACAAGGCCTTTATGTGCATCACTGCGTGCCATTTCATGTAATAAAGTCACCAAAACGCGCGTACCTGAGGCGCCAATCGGGTGCCCCAGTGCAATCGCGCCGCCATTAACATTGACCTTTTCAGGATCAAGTGCCAATTCTTTCATAACGCAGCAGGCTTGTGCGGCGAAAGCTTCGTTTGATTCAATAAGGTCTAAATCAGCAATGCTCCAACCGGCTTTTTCTAAAGCGCGTTTTGATGCAGGGATTGGGCCCGTACCCATAAGGCTTGGGTCAACGCCGGCTGTTGCCCATGAGGCAATGCGGCCAAGCGGCTCAAGGCCACGTTTAAGGGCTTCACTCTCGCGCATCAGTACAACGGCGGCAGCGCCATCATTAAGGCCTGATGCATTGGCGGCTGTGACGGAGCCATCTTTTTTAAATGCAGGGCGCAGCGCTGATAGGCCTTCAACTGTTACGCCTGCGCGGGGGAACTCATCTTGATCGAACACAAATTCGCTTTTGCGTTGTTTAACAGTGATCGGGACAATCTCTGATTTGAATTTGCCCGCAGCGATCGCTTTTTCAGTTTTTTGCTGTGAAGAGGCGGCAAAGTTATCTTGATCTTGGCGCGTGATTTGGTATTTTTCAGCAATATTTTCGGCAGTGATACCCATATGGTAATCATTATAAACATCCCATAGGCCGTCAATAATCATTGTATCGCCCAATGTGCCTGGGCCCATTTTTGTACCATCGCGCATATGCATAGCGTGAGGAGCAAGAGACATGTTTTCTTGGCCGCCCGCGACAACGATCGTGCTGTCACCCGCCAAAATGGCTTGCATACCGAGTGCGACGCTACGGAGGCCTGACCCACAAACTTGGTTAATCGTTAGTGCGGTTTTCTCTTCAGGAATTTTTGCATTTATGGCGCTTTGACGCGCAGGGTTTTGACCTGCAGCAGCCGTGAGGACTTGCCCCATTATAACATCATCAACTTCATTGGCGCCGACGGCGCAATCACTTAAAACGGCAGAGATTATCTGACCGCCAAGGTCGCTGGCTTTTAGCTTTGATAGACTGCCGCCAAATGTGCCAATGGCCGTTCTTTTTGCGGATACAATAACGATAGGATCTTGATTCGACATGATGAGCCCTCCAAAAAATGCTAAAAAAATAGTTGATTGAATGTAGCAGTACCCGCTTTTTTTTCAAGGCTTAATATGGCCTTTAGTCTTAATTTAAGGTGCTTTAATGAATGCTAATATAGGCTGCCAACAGAGTTTTTTTGCGTGCCGCCCGACTAACATACCAATATGGCCCGTATCAATATCAATGCGCGTGGCTTGTTTTAGAAAGGGACTAAGCGCGGTGGCGCTTGCATGAGGGACGATTGAGTCATTAAGCGGTGTGAAAATCAGAGCGGAATTGGTAATGTTTGTAAGGTCGATAAGCGTGTCACCATCGCCGCCCTCGTTGATGTACCATTGACTATTCATCGTGACATTATCTTTGTAAAAAATACTAATGCATTCTAGTATCAGCTTTGCGGGGATGGGCTGCCCACCATTTACCCAATCTTCGGTGGCGACAAATTGTGCAGCAGCATCGGTATTTTGATCTAAACCGCCAAAATAAGCATATTTTTTTGCGCTTTGGGCAAGGTCAGTTTGCACAAAAAGGGATTGTAAGTAATCGGTCGTAATCGCGCCATTTTCAGAAGCGCGGGCTTTGACATTATGCTCAGCGCCAAGCAATAAAGGCCGCAGGCTGTTATCGACATGATGAAAATCCCATGGCGTCGCGAGCAGGATCAATTTAGAAAATGCTGCGCTTTTTAAGGCGGCGAGCGCAAGGGCGAAATTACCGCCAAGACAATAGCCCATAATGACGGGCGGCGATGAATGATTCTGGCTTACATAGGTGAAAGCCGGTATTAAGCGCTGCATTATTAAATCAGATAAGCTTGTGCCCGCTTTATCTTGCGTTAAGTCCCCCCAATCAAGAAGGTAGCAATCATGACCTTGTGCGGCGAGCCAGCGCATTAATGAGCGCTCTTGCGTGAGGTCAAGAATTTCTGAGCCATTAATAAAAGAAGGGATAATGAATATGGGGGCTTTTTCTGATGCGTCTTCTGCTGATTTGAGTGTGCTTTGTGCCGCTTTGGCATGCAGTAAACGCACTTCACCTGATTGCCAAACGCAGGGTAGGGCTTTGAGGGCGTCAACGCGTTTATAGGGATGGTGATGGTAATTATGCAGGCCTGTTAAAATGTCCTTCATTTTATCGGGACTAAGGGCCATTAAGGCTAAGTGCATCATTATCGGTAGTGGGCCGCGTCTCATTATATTTCTACTTATTTTATGCTCTTTAAGGATGGTTGATGACGAGGTTACGCATTCATGATGCACATTGTTGTTTTACTTTTTGTGATTTTGTGCATAATAGCAACATAATTTTTGTACGAGCACTATAATTTATGAACGCTTATTCTTTTTAGGGGAGGCTACTATGGCTAAGGCAAAAACAGATTCACCGACAGTTGTAAAAAAATATGCGAATAGACGTCTATATGACACAGGGCGCAGTTCTTACGTGACGCTTGAAGATCTATGCGACATGGTCAAGGAAGGCTATGATTTTGTGGTTGTTGATGCCAAATCTGGCGATGATATTACGCGCCAAGTTTTGACGCAAATTATCATGGAGCAAGAATCAAAAGGCGAAAACCTATTGCCGATTAACTTCCTAAAAGACCTTATCGGCTATTATGGCGATAGTGTTGGGGGCGTTATTCCGAATTATCTCGAACAAACAATGGAAGTGTTCAAAGCGAACCAAGAACAATTCCAAGGTCAATTGAACACCTCATTTGGCGGCGCGTTTCCATTTGGTACATTTGAAGAAATGAACAAAATGAATATTGATATATTCCAGCGCACAATGAAGACATTTACTGGTCTGGACGTTAATAAAACTCAAAAATAAGCAGCGCTTTTGCGGCGTATTATCGCTTGGTTTTAGCTCTTTTTCTGCATATCCTATTTGTAGAAAGGGCGTTTTTGTGTCATTCTATTAGAGTAGCTTTTATAATTCAGCGAGTGAAATACGAAGAAAAGGCGAGCCATGAGCCGTAAATATTTAGAAGATAAAATTAAAGATGCCTTGGTTTTGACCAATGGTAATTCGGCGCAAGCACAGAAACTCGTGATTAAATGGTCGTTAGAGGATCTTACGTTACTGCAGCAGTTATCCAAGCCCCATTTAAAAGGCATTGCCGCTCATGCGGTTAGCCGCGTTATCTCGCAAATGGATCGCGATGATGAACCTTTGCCAGAAGAACCCACAGCAATGGATATGTCGCCAAGCAGCTTTGGTGAGAATCTTTTAGGCGCAATGGCGGGGCAAGACACCACGCATTTCGGCCACGAACGTAGCGCCCCGCGCTTAAAGAAAAAACAAGCATCGCAGCAGCATATAAATGCGATTCACATGATTGCTAAAAAGGGCCCCATTAAGCCTGATGATAGCGGTCGCTCTTAAGTAAGCGTCTATTCATAGCCATAGTTTAAGAAATACTAACCATCTCATGAACCACATAGTTAAACTTTTTGATGAGTCCGATACTACGCGGCTTTCAGCTTTCTTAGCCAAAAATTCAATTACAGATTACGTGATCGAGCCTATAGGCGAAGATATGGCGCCACGGCGTTATTATCGGCTTAACGTCAGCGGCTTTGATGTGCCGGTGATTTTATGCGTGTCCGTAGGGGATGACCATCCCGATGCTCATCCCGGTAGTTTAATAAGAAATACGCTTTCTATATCGCGCGAATTAGCCAATCAGGGCATTAAAGTCCCGCATGTAATTGATGCCGATGCGCAGCAAGGTTTTGTCTTGCTGGATGATTTCGGGGATGTTCGATTTGATCAGGCGATTAACTCTGGCTTATTGAGCCAAGAAGAGGCCTATCGCTTAGCGGCGAATGTCAGCCAGAAAATTCAGAATATAGCGCCGTCAAAGGCTTTACCCGATTATTACGAAAGCTACGTCCACACGGCACGTGGTCGCTTGGTTGAATGGTATTTGCCGATCGCCGCACAGCAAAAACAAGACCCTGCGCTTGTCGCTGAATATCTAGCGTTGTGGGATAGGGTTGAACAAACCGCCGCGCCACAAAAACGCGTATTCGCACATATAGATTTCCACTTAATGAACTTAATGTATTTACCCCATGAACACGGCACGGATCGTTGCGGCGTTCTTGATTTTCAAGGGGCAATGCAGGCTTCGTATGTGTATGACCTCGTCAATTTATTGGGGGATGCGCGCCGTCTGGTTGATCCGGCGTTAAAGGCACAAATTATTGATGATTTCACAGTCGATATGAGCGCAGCGCAGCGCGCGGATTTTGATGATCATTATGCGATTATATCTGCGCAGTTTCACAGCCGCTGTCTTGGTCAGTTTATTCAACTGGCCTTTATGGGGAAACCGCAATATGTGGATTACATTCCCGGGCTTTTACAGCAATTCAAAACAGATATGAGCGCCCCGATACTTAAACCTATTTATGAATGGCTGCTCGCCCATAATATGGACTTTGATACAGCCATTCAGCTTGATATGAAACGCGATGGCGCTTTTGTCACTCAAGGGTAAGTCTGTTTTCTTCAGGATATCGGCGTGATTAAATCAAGCCATGGACGATATAAGACGGGCTTTTTAATTCTTGAGTTATATAGGCAATGTCTTTTGCATACGCGCCGCTATATTGCCCATTGCGCAGAGCGTCGATAAAAGAAGACGTGAGCGTGCTGAGCTCTTCGGCGTTTTTAACAGGCAGCTTGGCGTGCTGAAATCGATCTGCGCTTATATTGATCGTTTCTAAGTCTTTAATGAACTCAGGCGTTACGACTTGTCCAATATTCAGTTTGAAGCGATCAAGGTCTTGCAGCAAATTAACGGCGCTTATTTTGCGCAAAGCCAATTTTAGCTTGCTGTTAAAACTGTCTTCACTGTAAATATCAAAGCGTGATAAGGCTGCGTTATAGGCGCTGTCTAAATCAAAACCAATGGTTTGGCTGCCTTGTTGCAAAATATCTTCAACTTCAGCAAACCCAGCGATAATTCTTTGGCCATATTTGTCGCCAGCGGGCTCGTTTTTAATGGCTTCAAAGCGTTTTTCTGCGGCTTTATAGACAGCGTTACTGGCTATTTGTGCATTATTTTCTTCAAGCTGTAGGCAAAGGGCTTGGTATTCTGCTTTGCTTTTTATATTAACTTGATCGTTTTTTATAAAGATCTGTGAAAACAGCATTTTATAGGTTTTATCATCGTCCAGATCATTACCGCAATTTCTGCTCAGTGAATTGACGCTATCAATAACCGATTTTTGTACATTTACTATACGCTTTTCGCAAAAACTGTGCTGGACGGCTAAAGCGACGCGCTGAGCAACGTGACGAAAGCGCATCAGATAAGTGACCTTATCCATCTCATTTTGATGTTGCGCTTCAATCAGCTTTTTTTGATTTTCTAAATCAATAAGTTTTTGCTTATACAGGCTGTATTCTTCAGACATCCTCTCGCTCGAAAAATCATGATAGGCTGTGTCTTCATCATGTGGCTTTGTCTGAGCCGTGGTTTCGCTCACGACTTCAGGCGCATTCTCTGTCTGCGTAATATACTGCTCAATATAAGATAGAGACATTGTCTTTATGCTTTTCTAACGAGTTGAATGAGGGATTTGCTTTCCATTTGTGCGTGCGCATGAATACTCAGCGTTCCAATTTCACGTTCAATAGGAAGTGTATCTTTATTATCCGCCAAAGCGGCAACGAATTGCCCTTTTAGGCTGTTGAGATCAGCAATAATGTCTTGTGAAATACCTGCTGTTTTTAAACGCGCGTCGCTTAAGTCAAGGGCTTCGACTTGTTCAATAAAGCTCTTGCTTAGGCTCTTATCCTCAGGGGCTTTGATGGCGTGTAAGCTGCCGAGTATATCGCGTATATTAATTTGGTAGTTATAGGCTTTTAGTTTAGAGCCTAAATCCTGCATTGTATCAACATAGGCATCAGATAATGCTGCGCTACAAATCTCATCTTGTGTTTGGTTGAAACGCTTGGCTGTTTCTTCGATTTTATCTTCAAGGGCAATGCTGCTGGATTGGATAGCAGAAACAAAGTTTTCATCAGCGTAATTGGCGCTTTTGATTTGCGTATATAAATCAGCAATGATCGCTAAATCAGCATTTTTAGCGGCGCTTGTAAGCTCTACAGCTAAAGCATCAAATTCATCTTTACTGGTTAATGGTGCGCCTTTAGTCACATTATCCATTTCATAAAAGAAACGGCCATATGTTTCTTTAGAACTCATATTTTGATCTTGGCTGATAACATCCATGCGGCGTTGGAACTCTGTAATCGCGGCGAGCATATTTGATGAAAATTCATCATTATCGGCAATGTCATATAGAGCATTATAGGCAGGGAGCGTTTTATCGAATTCTTTTTTGATAATAATATGCTTGTTTGTTGTGTCGATAAAATAGAGCTGGCCTTGAAAGTCTTCGCGTGTGTCGATTTTAAGGTCTTCAACGCCGCAAACATCAGCGGAAAACAAGGTGGCATATGTTTCGTTATCATAAAGATCAACATCAATGGATTCAAGAACATCAAGCTTCTGTTCTATTTTCCAGTCCATAGGGACATAACGTCCAGCGCGGCTGTCTAAAATAGCGCTAGCGAGCATTTGCCCAACACCATAAAAGGATGTGATACGGTTTTTATAATCGGCGTTTTTTGCTATCTCAGCTTCTTTGCTTTCGCGTAGGGCCGCTTTGAGCAGGTCGCGTTCAGCGATAAGGCGTTTAATGTCAGCTTCACATTCCATATCAACATCTAAAAGGGCGCCTTGCGTTATTGAGGCGATTTCTTTATCGGCATCTTTTTTGATTTCGGCTGTGATTTTGTCAATGATGTAAGGCTGTTTACTATCTACGCCTTGTTGCTCTAATTGACCTTGGAATTCTTTTATATCTTTTAGTGACATGTGACACACCTATCGTTTATTGAGTTTTACTCTATTTTCTTATGCGTTTGAATAATTAACATAACAGCAGCGCAGAAGTCAAGGTTATTATGGGAAAGCCTGTGTATTTAATTAAGTGTCGCTAACTTGTGCAGATCTATGCGGTTGCTCTTGTCGATACAGAGCAAAACTGCTACCTAAAATATAGATATTTATTCACTTCATATTTATAAAGCGGAGAAAGCTTACAATGGCATTAGTTTCAGACCTTCTGGGCAAAATCAAACCTTCACCAACTTTATCGTTAATTGCAAAAGCCAATGAGCTTAAGGCACAAGGTAAAGACGTTATCGGCCTGTCAGCAGGCGAGCCTGACTTTGATACACCACAGCATGTGCGCGAAGCAGCGATTAAAGCGATTAATGAAGGGCAAACACGTTACACGCCTGTGCCGGGCACTGCGGAGCTCCGTGAGGCGATTAGCGCTAAGTTTAAGCGTGAGAATGACCTTGATTATCCTGTGGCTCAAGTTATTGCCGGTACAGGCGGTAAGCAGATTTTGTATAACGCATTAGTCTCTAGCGTGAACCCCGGTGATGAAATCATTATCCCAACGCCATATTGGGTGTCTTACCCTGATATGGTTTTGCTTGCCGGTGGCGTACCTGTTACGGTCGCGACGACCGCTGAAGACGGCTTTAAAGTTAAAGCAGAGAAATTAGAAGCGGCGATTACCCCGAAAACAAAATGGGTTATCCTTAATTCACCAGGTAACCCATCTGGCGCAGCATATTCGCGTGAAGATTTGGAAGCTTTGGCGGTTGTATTGCGTAAGCATCCGCATGTTTATATTATGAGTGATGATATGTATGAACATATTACTTATGATGATTTTGAATTTACAACAATCGCACAAGTCGCGCCTGATTTGTTTGATCGTACATTAACCGTTAATGGTGTATCTAAAGCGTATTCAATGACAGGTTGGCGTCTTGGTTATGCTGGCGGCCCATTAGCGCTGATTAAAGCTATGACTTCTATACAAGGTCAAAGCACATCAAACCCATGTTCTATTACGCAAGCCGCTGCTGTCGCCGCCCTTAATGGCGATCAGACGTTTTTGGTTGAGCGCAATATTGCCTTTAAAGAACGTCGTGATGTTGTTGTTAAAATGCTCAATGAAATTGACGGCTTGTATTGCCCTGTGCCAGAAGGCGCTTTCTATGTGTACCCATCATGCGCAGGCTTGATAGGCAAATACACACCAGAGGGTAAAAAGATTGAAACAGATGGCGATTTTTCAGCTTATCTAATTGATTCAGTCGGCGTTGTTTGTGTGCATGGCGAAGCCTTCGGCCTATCCCCACATTTCCGCATTTCTTATGCGACATCAGTTGATGTTCTAAAAGACGCTTGCGGGCGCATCGCCAAAGCCTGTGGCGATTTAAAAGATCAAGCGCAAGCGGCGTAATATTCTTATTTTCTTCAGAAAAAGCTGCCTAGGAAACGAGGCAGCTTTTTATTTGACATAAGCCATCCGCGCTGATACCATCCTCTAAATATTATAAATATCGGGAGGTTTTATTGCATGACGCATGATAGGAATAGGTTAACAGACCTTTATAATCACCAAACAATGGCGGATGATTTCTGTAAGAGACATGGCGCGCCATATATTTTAACGCTTGGACTACCTAAAACACAGGAATCTTCTGATTTTCTTGGGGATATTGCGAAGGAATGTACCCGCACGGGTGGTCTCGACACAAAAATAGTCGGCTATAAGGAAAATCTATATTTAATTGCAGCCTTTGAGCAGGGCTGCGTACCAAAGGGGCTTTTTACTTATTGTGATCGTTTGAATATGGACGGCCTGCATGTAGGTATAGCAACTTATGAACCTAAGCCGTTAACGCAGAAGATATCGCGTTTTTTCAAGGATCTTATGCAAGATCCCGCGCCTGAATGGTCGCTTGAACTTGATCCTGAAACACAGCTACCTAAGGCCAAACTAGTGCTTAAGCCTTAGGTTGACTTCTTCTTCTTCTTCTTCTTCTTCTTCTTCTTCTCCCTGTTGACATAAAAATTGCTTAAACAATCTTTACTATGGAAGTTCAGGAAAAAGCCATCTTTGTTTTAAGGTGGCTTTATTTATGTGTATTTTTATTGACATATTGTTTTTCGGTGTGTAGGGTTGCTTTCAGCTGTTTACATAAAAAGGAAATGCTCGGATGACAGAAAATAAAAAAATGGAAGTTCTAGGTAGTGCAGGCTTTGCGTTGGCGTTTTGTACATTCGTGGGGGCAGTGTCTATTGATTCACATTTGATTGGCGAAGCAAGCGGAAGCTACCACACGAGCAAGGCTCCGGATCAAGTAAATTTATTGCGTTTAAACATGGTCTTAAATGAATCCGCCAAAAGACTCCATGTGGAAGGTGAATATTTTAATCCAGCACCAAGCGATATTCTCATGTCGCAGTATTGGGGCGGGGCTTATAATTATGAGCGTTTAGGTATGGAGCTATCTGATGTTTTCGGCGCTGAAGCTGGCATGGTAGAGTCCGAAGCCGTAAGTCGTTATATTGATAAAGCGATGAATGTTGATAATGTCTTTGGTTGGCGTTGCTTTGGCGGCCAGGTCCAAGCATATTACCATGGAACAGCCCTTCAAGATGCTTGGGATTTCAAAGATGTCATGGTCGATGAATATAAGGAAAAATTGAGTCGTAAAGCTTTAGATCATGCGTTCTCTGTTTGTGATGTAAGCGATGATGTTAAAGAAATGGCGAAAAAACTGGATATAATTTAAACCTTATTAATAAATAAAAAAGCTGCACGGAAACGAAGCGGCTTTTTTTCTTAATGCTTTTTGAGCAATATGACGAGCGCGGCTTGGTGGCGTCTGTTAGTTTTATCACATGCGTTGGTATTAAACGATTCTCTATATGCAGATGCTAACAAGGCATCATTCTAGACGCGGTTTCACAATGTCAAAAGTCTCAATATGAACGCTACTGAGACTTTTTCTTGAAACAAAAGGGCGTCAAAATCCACCGTCATGTTTGGGCCGTTTCTTAACGCTTGGCGCTGGTGTCGATGGCCTTAAGCATGTTGACTTTAAGTCAAATCATAACTTTATGATTTTGCGTATTTTACAGATAACGTCTGATAGAGTGGCTTAATTTTCATGGCAATTATAATCAAAAATAAAAAACGCCGCATAAATATTATGCAGCGTTTTTTTTAATCTTTATATGTGAAGCTTCTGGCTTATTTCATCGCCAGTTTCTTGATCGAAGCTGATGTCATTTCGCTATATACATTAAGCGCGAGTGTTTTCATGTTGTTTTCTTGCTCTTTAGCTGATGTTGGATAATATTGTGCTTTAGGGCTGGATGCATCAGGGCGCGCGGCCATTGATGTGAAGGTCGAGAGCAGGTTTTTTGTCTGTTCTTGAATCTCTGCACAGGTTTCATCAGAAAGGCCCGCGGCTTTTAGGCGCGCAGTACTTAGATCCGTTTTTCTAAATCTATCAACTTCGTCAGAAGTGATCTGGCGGTCTGTTGGCGCTTCTAAGCTCGTCATTGCTTGATAAATATTATCAGCATCGGCATCACAAATCAGATATTTAGCTTTTGCATCAAACTGGCATTGTGTTTCAATGCCGTATTCTGAAAGGGTAAGGGCGATAACGTCATCTGCGTCTAATGTGCCTTGGGCCTTAACGCTACTTACCGTGTTATCAATCGTGGCAATACTCGCAGCGAGTGTTGATGATGTTTTAATCGCGGCATATGTATCTTTGATTGTTTGTAGTGAGCGTAGATATGCACCATTTGCTTTTGCGTCATCAGAAACTTCTAATTTTTCTGCTTCTGCATAAAGGTTGGCTTCAGAAACATTAAAAGTCAGGGCTGTTTTCTCTACGTCTTTAAGAGCGCTCTTTGTAAGGGCGATATATTCTTCTTTGTTTTCAGCGCATGAAATAACTTCATAATTATCACAAAGCTCAGCGATGGCTGTGTCTTTTAAAATTTGAGTATTTGTTCGCTCAGCGGCGGTGATTGCACTAAGAAGCTGTGCTTCTGTATTAATATTCATTTTGGCAATGCCGCAAACCTCCACAGAAAATAGCTTCTGTACGGTATGTGTATCAGAGAGGTCAAATTCGGCAGCCTGTAGATTGCTTAAGCTTGTTTTGATGGCATTCATGTCGGCAAGTTCATTGCTCGCGCTTGTTTGTAGGGCGCTGGCAATAACATCTGCGCTTGTAATGAAAATCTGTGCATCTTGCGCCTTTTTTTGCGTGGCTTGCAAAGCGTCCTGGTACTCTGAATTGGCTGAAGCTATTTGTGCTTGTAGTGCGGCTTGAAGTTCTTGCGCAGAAGCGTCGCTCATACTGTTAACGATCGATGTGCGATCATCAAGGTTTGAGTTTTCATTATTCTCTTGCTTGATAGTGGCAATATAGTCACTGATTGTTTCTAGTTTTGTCATTGCAATTCACCCTTAATTATATTTTAAAACTGCACCTGTTTAACATAAGGCTATTACATAAGTCAAGATTTTCTCGCCATAAACTTATGTTTTCTTGGCTTTGTGGGGACTTTTGTGTCGTGCAATTTAGTTTATTGGGGCAGGGGCGCTGTTTTTCTTTATGCAGTGAAATACATAAAGGCGGATGGCGCTGGATAAATTGGTGTTTACAGGGCGCGCGGCATCTATGGCCATGATGAGGGCCGAAAGGGAGCGATCTTGAAGTGTAGCCTGTATTTTTAGCTCTTTCCAAAAACTGGGCTCTAAAGACAGAGACGTTCTGTGACCTGCGATGGTCACAGAACGTTTTTGTGGTTGCTCGTCTGGTATATATAACTCCATAGCGGCGACCTAATCTTTAGGGCCGACCATTTCAGCGGGCTTGATCCATTCTTTAAACTGTTCTTCGGTGAACAGGCCAAGAGATATACCTGCTTGCTGTAGTGTTGAGCCGTCAATATGGGCTTTCTTGGCGATTTTGGCCGCGTTATCATAGCCAATATGTGGGTTCAGCGCAGTAACCAACATTAAAGAGCCATTTAGAAGTTCTTCAATGCGCTCTAAGTTGGGCTCTATGCCCACAACGCAGCGCTCTGTGAAGCTGCGTGATGCATCGCTAAGCAGGCGAATAGATTGCAGGACATTGTAAACCATAACAGGCTTAAACACATTCAGTTCAAAATGACCGTTAGAGCCAGCGATTGTCACTGTTGTATGATTGCCCATCACTTGGGTGCAGACCATAGTCATGGCCTCACATTGTGTCGGGTTTACTTTACCGGGCATAATTGATGAGCCTGGCTCATTCGCCGGCAGAGATATTTCACCTATGCCGCAACGTGGACCAGAGCCAAGGAGGCGAAGATCATTCGCAATCTTCATAAGAGATACAGCCAAAACATTCAAAGCGCCAGAAAGCTCAACTAAGGCATCATGCGCGGCGAGGGCTTCAAATTTGTTTTCAGCAGAAACAAAATCTATGCCTGTGATTTTTGCGACGTTCTTAGCAAAAATATCACCAAAGCCTTTCTTTGAATTAATGCCTGTACCCACAGCTGTGCCGCCTTGGGCAAGTTGTACCATATGCGGGTAAGTGGCTTTAATGCGGCGTATGCCGTTTTTGATCTGTTGCGTGTAGCCAGAAAATTCTTGGCCAAGCGTTAGCGGCGTGGCGTCTTGTAGATGTGTGCGGCCAATTTTAACGATACTGTCAAAAGCTTGGCTTTTTTCAGCAAAGACCAAATGCATATGTTCAAGGGCAGGGAGTAACTCATGGTGAATTTGTTCGACGCAGGCAATATGCATGGCTGTAGGGAAGGTATCATTAGATGACTGCCCCATATTTACATGGTCATTGGGGTGTACAGGCGATTTAGAGCCCATTTCGCCGCCAAGCATTTCAATGGCGCGGTTCGAGATGACTTCATTGGCATTCATATTGCTCTGCGTACCCGATCCCGTTTGCCATACAGCAAGGGGGAAGTGATCAGCAAGGCTTTCGTCTATGACTTCTTCAGCGGCATTAATAATCGCATCGCCAATTTTTTCATCCATTACACCCATTGAGAGGTTTGACAATGCGGCGGCTTTTTTGACAATGCCAAGCGCACGTATTAAAGGCAGCGGCATTTTTTCATCGCCAATATCGAAGTTCATCAAAGAACGTTCCGTCTGTGCGCCCCAGTAGCGGTCAGATGGAACATCAATTTCGCCAACTGAGTCGCTTTCTTTGCGCATGGCTTGGTTCATATTGTGGTCAGCTTGGATGGTCATGGGGTATACTCCGTTTATGAATTATCTGCTGATGATCATACTGAATAATCACCCAGAGCAAAAGACAAACTGTCTTAATTATTGTGCTCACACACATTTAGGTCTAAAAGAGGGCTGATGTTAAGGGTTTTGCAAGGAATATGGTTTAGTTTTATCTTATGAAAGAAGAATATAACAGCATCGTGAGCGGGGAGCCTATCCGCAGTTTAAAGCAATCGGCTTATGATAAGCTTTGTCGCATCGCGATCACGGCGATAGACCGCCAGCACCCCTAGGCCTATATGAATTGTTGCCATTCTTATACGGCGGCCATTCTTAAAGTGCATATGGATGACATCAAGGATAGCGATAGACTTGTTTTCTTAGGATCACCCAAGGATGTCGTGCATTCTATATTGGTCAGTGAAAAAGGTGAGATTTTAGCCGATTCTGAATTTAGCCAAGAGGGCATTAAAGTTGAGCTCGATATGGATGCCGGTCTATACCGCGTCGAGACACAAGAAAATTCAGGTGTGTTTATACATATGAATGTTGTCCATGATGAACCGATAGGCGCGTTTAAAGAGCGCTTTTTGAACCCGATCAGGGATTCAATGTACACGAATCCAAAGCCTGATGTTGAAACAGACTTAAGCGCGTTTTTCTAAGCTATTAAGCGATAATGTCAGGTAATAAATCGCTCTCAATTCTTTGAATAATATCTTTCAAAGTGAGTTTGCGTTTTTTCATGCGTGTTAATTGCAGAAAATCAACAGGCTGCGCTGCGGCTAATCGATCAATAATATCATCTAGATCTTTATGCTCGTGCTTTAACTCAACAAGTTTCTCACGCAGGATGGCTTCTTCTTCTGGATCCATGTGTATTATCTTCAGTCTTTATAATGTGTTTATATTGATTTCTTCGATTGTCTTGAATGACTATTGTATCAAAAAAAACGTTTTGACGGTACTGTTATTTATACGATAACGCCAAAAAATCCCGATTTTACTAGTGGCTAGCTTTTTTTTGAGCAAATAAACTAAAATACCGGCGAGAAGCGAGCCTTATTGCTAAGTTGATTTTCAGATGCACAAAAGGCTTGAGATACTGCATTCAGGATTTTTTCAGCGTTATCGCCTGAGCTTTGCGAATGATCAAGCATGATTTGCGCCATAACTTGAATGCTTGCACCTGAAATATAATGCTCACCTTGCGTTTGCGTTATATAAAGGCCTAATGTGTCATCACTATTCGCACCTTTAAATAAGGACTTAAGCGAAGATTTTATAGAGGCTGTTGCAAGCTCAGTGCTATCTTCAGGGCTGTATTCAAATTGATAAGCGCTCTTAATCGCTGCTTTTATAGCTTCTCCCGCCGTTTTTAAAGACATTAACTGGCCGAAGCTGAGTCCTATTTTTAGCTGTGTTTGCAGCTGGTCGCTAAATTCATTTACATTAACAATCTTATCCATCGTCGCTTGTTGTTGCTGGCTCATACTTAGATACTCTTTTTCTGATTGGTTGTGTCTGGTTTTACTTCATTATATTTGCTGCATTTAAGCGCCTATAAAGGGTTCATTTGATGTTTGTGCTGGGCGTAATCTTTCGCATTGTCGACGGCTAAGAAAGCGGATTGTTTGACGATTTCATTATAAAGGCTATTGGGCTGGAAGGTTGCTTGAGTGAAAACCTTACTCATATAATCAAACGTTGCGTGACTAATAAACGTGTCGCCTTGTGCGGTTTGGTATAGGCCAGAGCTCTTATCTTTATTTAAGACGGAAAGAAGAGAGCGTAGCTCAGTGGTTGAGGCCTTTGTTGCTTCTTGTTTGATTTGTAGGGCCATGCATTGTCCCATATCAGCCATAATATCCACAATATCCTCGGGTAAGCTTTGCGCAATTAAGCTATTGAAGTTATTTGCGAGGTCAGGAACCCATAAAATTTTATCGTGTTTGTTCATTGCACACCATTATTGTTTATTTTCTATTAAACGCTTGGCGTGGTTATACACACAAACTTGTGTTATGTCAATTCTTTTTGACCTTTAATGTCTGTACAAATGACAGGCTCGTTGGTTTTTTCTTTGGTAAAAACATAAAAAGGATTAAGATGCTTGCTGTATATTTGTATCATTTTTAATCAAAGTACATTGAATTTAAGGGATAATAAGGGCGCGTTATGAGTAAAAAGAAAATAGGAATTTTGACCAGTGGTGGTGATTGTGCGGGGCTGAATGCCATTATTCGTGCGGTCGTTCACCGTGCTGATCTGTTGGATTGGGAAGTCTTGGGAATCATTAATGGTACAGCGGGCTTAATGCGCGAAGACCCTGAATATATCAAATTAGAACTTAAGAGCTTTGACGGTAATATGTTGCGCCGTGGCGGCACTATTTTGGGGACGACCAATAAAGGCAACCCTTTTGCTTATCCTATGCCTGATGGCAGCGTAAAAGACCGCAGTGATGAAATTATTGCGAGCGTCGAGAAGCTTGGCCTTGAGGCGATTATAGGCATAGGCGGCGATGGTAGCTTTGCCATTTTGCAAAAGCTTGCTGCAAAAGGTGGCTTTAAACTTGTTGGCATTCCTAAGACTATTGATAATGATATTGGCCAAACAGAAACATCGGTTGGTTTTGATACCGCTGTTGCCGTTGCGACAGAAGCGCTTGATCGTTTACAGCCAACGGCAGCGTCGCATGACCGCGTCATGATTTTGGAAGTTATGGGGCGCGATGCCGGCCATATTGCATTGGCTGCGGGGATTGCCGGTGGCGCAGATGTTATTCTGATGCCTGAAATCCCTTATGATATAGACAAAATTGCAAAGAAAATAAATCTCGTGAAAGCTAAGGGGCGTAACTTTGCCCTTGTCGTTGTATCGGAAGCGGTTAAGAAATCGGATGGCGGTAGCTCTAAGATGACTTATGCGGATGGCGAGAGACGCTATGGTGGTATTGGCTACTCAATTGGTGATGAAATCGCAAAAGCCACAGGCTTTGAAACGCGCGTTACGGTATTGGGGCATGTGCAGCGTGGCTCTGCGCCAAGTTATAATGACCGATTATTGGCTTCGGCCTTTGGCGTAAAAGCCGTGGATCTTGTCGCGGATAAAAAATATGACCGTATGGTCGCATGGCAAGACCGCCAAGTGGTCGATGTCGCGATTAAAGATGCGATTGCAGCCTATCAAGAGGTTGATCTTGATGGTACGTTAGTGCACACAGCGCGCGCGCTCGGTATTTGCTTAGGGGATGAATAATAATGCAATATGTTTTACAGTCACTCGCACCAGATGAAGAAATCGTTCATATAGGGCGTTTTCACTGGATGTATAATGTTTCTGCGGCCTTTAGTATCGCATGGGGTATCTTCTTTTGCGTCGCTTTATTGGTGGGGTCGATTTTATTATTTACCAGATTAGGCGTGCCGACAGTTCAATATTCACCTGATATGGGCTCAAGCTGGCTTGATTATATCCGTGGGCTACATCCAGCAATTAAGCTTGTCTCTTTAATGTTCTTTGTTTTGGGTTTGTTAAAATTTGCCAAACAGATGGTCGATAAAGTCACCACAGAAATCGCGATTACGACTTCACGTCTTATTTACAAGCGCGGCCTTGTTGCCCGTTATGTCGGTGAAATCAGTATTGACCGTATTGAAGGGGTTAATGTCTTGCAAGGCTTTTGGGGACGTATATTTGACTATGGCCGCGTTGTTGTACGCGGTATGGGGGTCGGCGAAGTTATCTTGCCACCATTATCGCGCCCTGTAACCTTCCGTAAAGCGATTGAAAAAGCACGCACGCTTTAAATTTATACTACATTACAAGGTTGTGAATCATGAAAGATGCCAATGGAAAATGGGATAAGTCTAAACTTGTCAGCCGTTACGTAACTGAAGGCGCTAAATCCGCGCCGCACCGCGCTTATTATTATGCGATGGGGCTTACTGAAGAAGAAATTCACCAACCTTTAGTCGGCGTCGCGACGTGCTGGAATGAAGCTGCGCCGTGTAACATTGCGCTTGGTCGTCAGGCGCAATCAGTTAAACGGGGCGTCTCTGAAAATTTTGGTACGCCGCGCGAATTTACAACCATTACCGTGACAGATGGCATTGCGATGGGGCATGAGGGCATGCGTTCTTCGCTTGTCTCACGCGAAGTCATTGCCGATAGTGTTGAGCTGACCATGCGTGGTCATTGTTATGATGCGCTTGTCGGGCTTGCGGGCTGCGATAAATCTCTGCCTGCAATGATGATGGTGATGCTGCGCTTAAACGTGCCTTCTGTCTTTATGTATGGAGGCTCGATCTTACCGGGCAAATTCCGCGGTGAAGATGTGACGATTATTGATGTCTTTGAAGGTGTGGGCAAACACGCAACAGGCAAGTTTAGTGATGACGATCTAAAAGAAATGGAATGCGCAGCCTGTCCGTCAGCGGGCGCATGTGGTGGGCAGTTTACTGCGAATACGATGGCTTGCGTATCGGAGGCGATTGGTTTGGCGCTCCCTAATTCAGCGGGCGCACCGGCGCCATACGAATCGCGTGATGAATATGCTGCGGCATCAGGCGCCGCTGTGATGAACTTAATTGAAAAGAATATTCGCCCACGCGATATCGTTACGCGTAAATCATTAGAAAATGCAGCGACAATCGTCTCGGCCACCGGTGGCTCAACGAATGCCGCGTTGCATTTACCGGCTATGGCGCATGAATGTGGTATTGATTTTGATCTGCACGACGTGGCTGAAATCTTTAAAAAAACGCCGTATATTACCGATCTAAAACCAGGCGGGCGTTATGTGTCTAAAGACTTATATGATGTTGGCGGCATTGGTGTTGTGCTTAAAGAATTACTTGATGGCGGCTATATTCACGGCGACTGCATGACTGTGACAGGCAAGACTCTGGCTGAAAATCTGGCTGATGTGAAATTTCCTGAAGATCAAGATGTTGTACGGCGCTTATCAAACCCTATCCACCCAACAGGCGGCGTCGTTGGTCTGCGTGGTAATTTGGCGACAGAGGGGGCGATTGTTAAAATCGCCGGTCTTGAAGAGTTAGTCTTTGAAGGACCTGCGCGGGTTTTTGAATGTGAAGAAGATTGTTATAAGGCTGTGCTGGAATTTGCTTATAAAGAGGGCGATGTTTTGGTGATTCGCAATGAAGGTCCAAAAGGCGGCCCTGGGATGCGTGAGATGCTCTCAACAACAGCAGCGCTTTATGGGCAGGATGTTGGCGGTAAAGTGGCTTTGATCACTGATGGACGATTCTCAGGCGGTACGCGCGGCTTTTGTATCGGGCATGTTGGACCAGAAGCAGCCGTTGGTGGCGTTATTGGTTTATTGCAAGATGGCGATATAATCCGAATAGATGCAGAGCAAGGCACATTAGATGTGAAACTCTCAGATGAAGAACTCGCTGAGCGCCGCATACACTGGCAACCTCGTAAGCATAATTACCAATCAGGGGCGCTTTATAAATATGCGCAGCTTGTTGGTTCAGCCGAAAAGGGCGCAGTGACCCACCCCGGCGCTAATGCAGAGACTCATGTTTTTGTCGACTTATAATATTGATTATCCATAAAAACACAGTTCGAGAATAGTATCCACCTATATTTCACAAGGCTTAACGCTTGGTAATCTTTCGTTAATGGCTTTGTGAAACAATCAGAATATAAGAATTACTCTTTTATGTTTAGGATATTATCATGCTTCGCAATCTTTTCTCAGCCAAACCGCACAGAACACAACTCGCTTTAACCGTGTTTACAGCGACTGTTTTTAGTCTTGGCTCTGTGTCTGTTGCTCCTGCGCAGGCTAGCGGCTTGCAGCACTATATTTCTTCGCCCAAATTAGCACAACATCAGGTCGATTACTTCGACACCAAAATCTTTGAAGGTGTTCAGGCTTTTTACGCCGCGCGTAATTATGAGCCAATCTGGATTACTAAAGAAGAAGGGGTGAGTGCTAAAGCTAAAATTGCGATATCAGAATTAGAGAAGTCTTGGCAGCATGGCTTACGCCCAGAGAAATATCTAAATAAAGACTTCGCTACCGCGAATTATACGAGCCGCCGCAGTGTTCTGGCGAGCCGTGAATTTTTACTCTCCTATGGTTTGGCGCTTTATGCTCATGATATGACCGCGATGCGTGTTGATCCGAAAGCTATTCGCCAAAAAGCTGAATATTGGCGTGCGCCAATGGAGCCGATGGAAAGCTTAGCTTTGTTAGCATCGGCAACACAGCCAGCTGACATGCAAAAAACTATAGATAAAATTGCGCCACAAAATGGCCTGTACCGTCGTTTAAAGGATGAATATGTACATTTAATTACGTCAGATGCCTTTAGTGAAGGTCAAGTAGAGGTGGCATTGAATGGTCTTATTCGTCCCGGGCAATCACATAAAACAATAGCTGTATTCAGAGAACGTATGGGCTTGCCTAAAATTGATGGTTTAGCGAATTACGAATATGACGATGCGCTCGCATCAGCCATACAAGAATTTCAAAAAGATAACGGCTTAAAAACTGATGGCGTGCTTGGCCCACAAACCGTTAAATATTTAAACCGTACAGCGCGAGATCGCACCGATCAACTGGCGGCTAATATGGAGCGTATGCGCTGGCTTGAGCCTAATAAGCCACGTCGTTATATTGAGGTCAATATTCCCTCTATGTCCCTTTGGGCTTTTGAAGACGGAAATGCCGCTTTAAATATGCCGGTTGTTGTCGGTCGTGTTGGTCGCCAAACGCAAAGCTTTAAAGCTGAAGTGACGGGCGTGCGTATTAACCCACGCTGGACTGTGCCACATAGAATTCGTACTCAAGACTTTTGGCCTGATTTGAAGGAAGATCCTTTGGCTTTAGCGTCGAAAAACATTGATGTTATTGAAGGTTATGGACGTGATGCGATTTATCGTGACCCAACAGAGCTAGACTGGAACAATATGTCTTGGCGCGAATTTAATAAATACCGCCTTGTTCAAAGACCGGGTGACCATAATGCTTTGGGCCGTATTCGCGTGTTAATGCCTAATGAGCACACTATATTCTTACATGACACCAACCACCCAGAAGTGTTTGATAAAGACTATCGTGCGGCAAGCTCAGGCTGCATACGTCTTAAACATCCAGAAAAATTGGCTGAGTTTATTCTTAAAGGCAATGATCTTGAATGGGGTACAGATAAAGTCGATAATATTTATACGAGCCTTAAGACGAAAGATTTGAAAATCGAAGAAACCATGCCTGTTTATATTCTGTATCAAACCAACTGGCTTAATGGACGTGGTGATATTGTTTTTGGCCCAGATTTATATAAGCGCGACAGCAGATTAATCGCGGCGCTTAAATCTAATGGAAATTATTACGATCCGAGCATGCGTAAAATCGATAATTCGGATATGAAGCTCGCCGCACGTTAAGTTGAGACGATAAGCTTGTTATCAGCAGCGGTGAATATTAATTAAGAGTGTTATGCACAGTGCGTCTTAGCTACTGTGCATAACTCCATTTGGACCACTGCGTTAGAATTCAGAATCATGTTATTTCTTAAATGCGTATATTTATGTGCTAATTTAGGAGAAATATAATGGCATCTGGCTCAGTATCAAAATCAAAAAACCAAGATAAAGATAAATGGGTCTATGACTTTGGCGCGGGTAAGACCGATGGCCGCGCTGAAATGCGTAATCTCCTTGGCGGGAAGGGCGCGAATTTGGCTGAAATGGCTGCGCTTGATTTACCTGTACCGCCCGGCTTCACAATCACAACAGAAGTCTGCGCGCTTTATTACAAAAATGATCACGGCTATCCAGAGGCTTTAAAGGCGCAAGTGGCAAGCTCGCTCAAGCGGGTGGAGGAAGCTTCAGGAAAAGCTTTTGGCGACAGCGCTAATCCGCTTTTGGTTTCTGTGCGCTCCGGCGCGCGTGTATCTATGCCCGGGATGATGGATACGGTTTTGAACCTAGGTCTTAACGATGAAACGGTTAAAGGGCTCGAAGAACAATCGGGCGATGAGCGTTTTGCATGGGATAGCTATCGCCGCTTTGTGCAAATGTATAGTGATGTTGTTTTGGGGGTTAGCCACCATAAATTTGAAACAATCATCCAGGCACATAAAGCGATTAAAAACATTTCTGAAGATGTCGATGTCAGCGCTGAAGGGTGGCGTTCCATTGTTGCGAGTTATAAAGAGCTTGTTCGCAATGAGATTGGCCGCGATTTCCCACTCGACCCGCATGAACAGCTTTGGGGCGCGATTGGCGCGGTGTTTGAATCTTGGGATTTATTGCGCGCGAAACGCTATCGCCGTATTAATGATATATCGGATGATTGGGGCACGGCTGTTAATGTGCAAAGCATGGTCTTTGGCAATATGGGTGAAGATTGTGCAACGGGAGTCTGCTTTACGCGTAACCCATCCAATGGCGAAAAATTCTTTTATGGTGAGTTTTTAATTAACGCACAAGGCGAAGACGTTGTTGCGGGTATCCGCACGCCGCAACAACTGACCAAACGCTCACGCGAAATGGGCGGGCATGAGCGTCCTTCTATGGAAGAAGCCATGCCTAAAGCCTTTAAAGAGCTTTGCCTTGTTCGTGAGAAATTAGAAGCGCATTACCGTGAAATGCAGGATATAGAATTCACAATCGAAAATGGCGTTCTCTATATGCTGCAAACCCGCACTGGTAAACGCACAGCCGCAGCGGCCCTTAAAATTGCCATTGATATGGTCGATGAGGGCTTAATCACGCAAGAAGAAGCGATTATGCGCGTTGATCCGGCTATATTAGATCAGCTTATGCACCCGACGATTGATCCTTTAGCTGAGAAAACAGTTATTGGTAAAGGGCTGCCAGCGTCTCCGGGCGCGGCTTGTGGACGCATTGTGTTTAGCGCTGATGAAGCTGAGCGCCATGCCGCAAAAGGCCGTAATGTTATTTTAGTGCGCATTGAAACCAGCCCAGAAGATATTCACGGTATGCATGCGGCGCGCGCGATTTTGACAACGCGCGGCGGTATGACATCACATGCAGCCGTGGTTGCGCGTGGTATGGGGCGTGCCTGTGTGGCGGGGGCTGCCGATCTGTTTGTTGATTATGAGGCCGCTACCTTAAAAGCGGGTGATCAGATATTTAAAGAAGGTGACTTAATCACGGTTGATGGCTCTAGCGGTCAGATATTTAAGGGCATAGTTGATATGATTGAGCCTGATTTATCAGGTGATTTCCAAACGATTATCGCATGGGCAGATAAAGTACGCCGCCTTGCCGTGCGTACGAATGCTGAAACCGTCAAAGATATTAAAACGGCCTTGGAATTTGGCGCGTCAGGCATCGGTCTTGCCCGCACAGAGCATATGTTCTTTGATGCAGAACGCATTCAAAACGTCCGTGAGATGATTTTTGCGCGCGATGAAGAAGAGCGCCGCCTAGCGCTAGAGAAAATTTTACCAGCACAGCGCGCTGATTTTGCGCAAATATTTTCATTAATGGATGGGATGCCTGTAACAATCAGGCTGCTTGACCCACCTTTACATGAGTTTTTACCGCATGGCAGTGATGAGATCACTAAATTCGCTAAAGCCGCAGGGCTTACCCCTGATGTTGTTGAGATCCGTTTGAGTTTGTTGAAGGAATCAAACCCGATGCTCGGCCATCGCGGTTGCCGCTTGGGTATATCTTATCCTGAGATTTATGAAATGCAGGCGCGCGCGATTTTTGAAGGCGCATTGGCTGCTGGCGGTAATGTTTTCCCTGAAGTCATGGTGCCTTTGGTGATGATTGATAAAGAGCTTGAAAAGCTTAAAACGGTTATTGATGAAACAGCTGAAACTGTATTCGCAGAGCAGGGGCGTCGCCTTGAGTATATGGTCGGCACTATGATTGAGCTACCGCGCGCTGCAATTACAGCCGATAAAATCGCCGAGCATGCTGAATTTTTCAGCTTTGGCACAAATGACTTAACCCAAACCACTATGGGGCTTAGCCGTGATGATGCAGGTATGTTCTTGCCGCTTTACGTCGAAGACGGCGTATTGGCGCAAGATCCTTTTGTTAGCTTAGACCAAGATGGCGTTGGCGTCTTAATGGAAATTGCCGTCGAAAAAGGCCGCAAAGCCCGTAAAGATATTAAGCTTGGTATATGCGGCGAGCATGGCGGCGATCCGGCCTCGATTGATTTTTGTGAGCGTTTACAGCTTGATTACGTGTCTTGTTCACCGTATCGCGTGCCTATAGCACGCCTTGCTGCGGCGCAGGCGGCATTGCGTTATAAGCGTAAAAACAAGGTTGTGAATATTCAATCGGCTTAAGGGCCTTATAGCCTGTGATAATGAATGGAGATAACGGCGGCAATGCTATGAATTTGCCGCCGTTATTTATGGGCTTTCTGTGTTTTTAATTTATGAAAACTGTGCAAAACAAATAGAAAGATGGCCTCTCGTACTGGATGCGGCGGTGGATTTTTTCTATGATAAAGGATAGGCTGACAAGATGTTGGCTGGTTAGTTAATTCAGAATTTTCTTTACATTATATGACATAATTGATAAGAAGCAGGACTTAATTTAATAGGAGTTCAAACGTGCAGACCAAGCTAATATGTTCAGAGCCTTGCCTTCAAGACAGTGAAACAGCAAAGCAACCGCGTAAAATTCTTACCGCGAGTAACTCAAATAATTTAGATTTAGGCCGTCGAGGCTTTATTAAAACATCAGTAGTTGCGGCAAGTGTTGCAACAGCAGGTTTGATTTTGCCGAAAGCCGCTTTGGCGGTTCCACAAGATGAAAGCGGCTTATGTGAGCTAAACTTCCGCAACTTGCATACGGGCGAGACATTTTCAGGCGCATATCGCGTTGGCGATCAATATTTAGTTGGTGCGCTTAATCAGGTAAACACAGTATTGCGTGATTTCCGTACAGGTGACGTGCACACAATTGATCCGCAGTTGATGGATATTGTTTATACATTGAAGCGTTTAAGCGGCAAAGCGGGGGATGATTTCGAAATTATCTCTGGTTATCGTTCACCAAAAACGAATGCGATGCTGCGCGGCGCATCATCCGGCGTGGCTAAAAAATCATACCATATGAAGGGGCAGGCGATAGATTTACGTCTTCCTGGCGTATCGACCGCGCATTTGCGTGATATTGCAAAAAGCTTAAAAGCGGGTGGTGTTGGTTTTTATGCGAGCAGCAATTTCGTTCACTTAGATACGGGCCCAGTGCGGAGCTGGTAAGTCAGCTTTTAAATTCTTATTATATCTATTCAAAAACCGCGAAACAGAGGCTTAATTAAGCCGCTTTCTCGCGGTTTTATCGTGTTTGCGCTCTATTTTTGGCTCTAAAGTCGCCTTAGGCAGCTTAAGCAGAGGCTGATTCACCTGTCTCTTGCATGGTAGGGCAGCTTGTTGCGACGCTGCGCGTGACTTTACCTTCTGTCATCTCATAGGAGAATATTTTCCATGGCATGGCTGTGTTTTCAGCCCATGGCTCAAAATAATGTAAATGACAGTTACTAATGCTTTGCATGGCGTAATTATGCATGTGGCCAAATGCATGGAATGTTCCACCATGCGCCACGATAAGTGGCGGGGCGCTTAGCTCATGGCTTAATGCGTAACCAAGGGCACTGCGCACGCGCGTTGTGTGTTGCTGCTCATTTTCTCCATTTGGTGGCGGCACGCGATTTAAGAAATCTTCGGCGATATCTTCCCAAAGAAGGCCTTCCCAGTCACCAAACATGATCTCATGTAAGGTTGGAACGAGCTCCATTTCGATTGAACGATGGGTATTGGCGAGGGTTGCGGTTTTATGGGCGCGCTTCATTGGGCTGTGAAAGATGCGCCCTATCTCCATGTTTTCTTTGTGTAATATTTCCGCTGCGATTAAAGCCTGTTTTTCGCCTTCTTCGGTAAGGGGGCTGTCCATTGCCCCGCCAGCGGCAAGGCCAGCGACATTAGCTTCAGAAAGGCCGTGTCTGAGTAGGTAAAATGGTTTAAGAGGGATCATCGGGCGTTCCTTATCTTGTCTTTAGCCGTTTCTTTATGTTTAATTTTTGAGATTAAGTTTCTTGTTTATGTGCTTGTTATTAAATAATAAACCGCTGTAATGGTGTAGGCGTATCGTAAGTGCGTGTCGCATTATTGTTTATTAACCGACCGATTATAATAGCGCATTATTGACCGCAGGGGAATGGCTGCGCATAATCGTCTTCATGGAAAATTGGGATGATCACGGCATAATACTCTCGGCGCGGCAGCATGGCGAAAGCGGTGCTGTGGTTTCATGTCTAACGGAAATGCATGGCCGACAAAAAGGCTATGTTAACGGCGCATTGTCCAAGCGTAACCGCGCTCTGGTCGAAGCGGGGGCACATGTGGAGCTTTCTTGGCAGGCACGCACCAGCGATCAACTGGGGCGCTTTACGCTAGAACCTGCCGGCGGCGCAGGGGCGTCAGGCTTGTTAAACGAACCTTTAAAACTCTCCGCTTTACAATCCGCTTGCGCTTTATGTGATTTGGCTTTGCCTGATCGGGATGGTCATGCAGGGCTATATCATGGCTTTTTGGCATTGATTGATGCGCTGTCAGAAGATCATTGGGGCGTATCCTATGTTGTCTGGGAAATGGCGCTGCTGCGTGAGCTGGGCTTCGGTCTTGATTTATCACGCTGCGCAGGCGGTGGGGCATTTGAAGATATTGCCTATATGAGCCCGAAATCAGGCTGCGCGGTGAGTTTAGAGAAAG
This sequence comes from uncultured Micavibrio sp., assembly GCA_963977125.1. GTDB lineage: Bacteria > Pseudomonadota > Alphaproteobacteria > Micavibrionales > Micavibrionaceae > UBA2705. Next base: position 15,132 of record CAXBNJ010000007.1, on the reverse strand, counting down.
GCGAGCTGTATAAAGATAAATTATTAGCTTTGCCGGAGTTTTTGAAGCGCCGTTCGCAAAGTCATAATTTGCTCGGCTCAGACGCAGATATCTATACGGGCATCAAAATGACGGGGTATTTCTTCGAAAATCGGGTTTTTGCACAGCATTCGCAAGGAATTCCACCTGCACGCTTGCGATTTGCCGCTAGATTTGCCAAATATATAGGGTTAGATGAAATTGAATAAGCATTGCGCCGCTTTTTAAAGCGCATGACTTGAGGAGCCGACTAGGTTTCTTAAAGGGGAGAGCGGTATTATAGGCCGAATCTCATAGCGATAAATAAAAAGATTAAAAAGATAGAGAGTAGAAAATGAGTAGCGAAGAAGAAAAAGAGCTATCAGTTGTAGACGAGCCAATGAGCAAAGTGCTCTCTGAGCGTTATTTGTCTTATGCCCTATCGACGATTATGTCGCGCTCGCTGCCAGATGTGCGTGATGGTATGAAGCCTGTGCATAGACGTTTGCTCTATGCGATGTATCGTTTACGCTTGCGCCCAGAACTTCAGCCTAAAAAATCAGCGCGTGTTGTCGGTGATGTTATTGGGCAATACCACCCGCATGGTGACCAATCTGTTTATGATGCGATGGTACGCTTAGCACAAGATTTCTCGCTACGTTATCCGCTTGTTGATGGGCAAGGTAACTTTGGTAATATTGATGGTGATAATGCGGCTGCTATGCGTTACACCGAAGCGCGTTTGACTGATACAGCTATTCGTATGCTCAATGGCATTGATGAAAATGCTGTTGATTATCGCTTCACTTATGACGGTGAAACTGAAGAGCCGACCGTTCTTCCAGCGGCTTTCCCGAACTTACTTGCCAATGGCGCGACCGGTATTGCTGTGGGTATGGCGACATCTATTCCGCCGCATAACGTTGCGGAACTTAGCGATGCGATGTTGTTGATGTTGAAAAAAGACGCGACAATCGCTGAGATTTGCCAGCATGTCAAAGGCCCTGACTTCCCAACGGGGGGTATATTGGTCGAAGACAAGGATGCGATGGTTAAGGCTTATGAAACGGGTCGTGGCTCGTTCCGCGTGCGCGCACGCTGGGAAGTTGAAGACCTTAAGCAAGGTCAATATCAGATTGTTGTCACTGAAATTCCTTACCAAGTTCAAAAAGCGCGTTTAATTGAGAAAATCGCTGATTTGATTTACAATAAAAAAGTCCCGCTTTTGGATGATATACGTGATGAATCAGCCGAAGATGTTCGCGTTGTTATTGTACCGAAAAACCGCAATGTTGAACCGGGTTTGTTAATGGAGGCGCTATTCCGCCACAGTGATTTGGAATCCCGTGCATCGTTGAATTTGAACGTGCTAGAAGAGGGCTTGCGCCCGCGCGTGATGAACATTAAAGAAGTTCTACGCTCATTCCTTAATCACCGCCAAGTGGTGCTGGTGCGCCGCGCGAGTAATCGCCTGGCTAAAGTACTAACCCGCCTTGAAATTTTAGAAGGCTATCTGATTGTTTATCTGAACATTGATGAAGTTATTCGCATCATCCGTGAAGGTGATGACCCGAAGCCAGAATTAATGGCGGCTTTTGGCCTAACTGATGTACAGGCTGAAGCGGTTCTGAACATGAAATTACGCTCTTTGCGTAAGCTCGAAGAAATTGAAATGCGCACAGAGCTTGATGCGTTGAGCGCTGAGCGTGACGCGTTGCAAGCATTAATCGCATCAGAAAGCGAACAATGGGCCGAGATCACTAAAGAAATCAAAGATCTGAAAAAAGCTTATGGCTTGAACACCGCCTTAGGTGCGCGCCGCACAGATATAGGTAGCCCGCCTGCGCTTGTTGCAATTGAAGATTTAGACCAAGCTATGATCGAAAAAGAGCCGATCACGATTGTCTATTCTGATAAAGGCTGGATACGCGCGATGAAGGGGCATAATGTTGTCGCCGATGATCTTAAATTCAAAGATGGTGATAAGCTGCATCTTCTTTTAGAAGCGCAAACCACTGATAAAATTTTGGTCTATGCGTCTAATGGTCGTTTTTACACGATTGGCGGTGATAAGCTGCCATCAGGGCGTGGCTTTGGTGAGCCTGTTCGTTTGATGCAGGATATTCCTACCGATGTCGATGTTGTCGATTTAATCATCTATAAGCCAGATACCAAATATGTTGTGGCTTCCACCGATGGGCGTGGCTTTATTGTTAATTCAGTTGACCTTATGGCTTCGACACGTGGCGGTAAGCTTGTCTTGAACTGTAAATTGCCGATAAAAGCCCAAATATGCCAAGAGATTAACGCCGATGATGACAGCGTCGCTGTGATTGGTGAGAACCGTAAAATGTTAATTTTCGGCATGGATGAACTGCCAGAAATGGGCAAAGGTAAAGGCGTGATTATTCAGCGTTATAAAGATGGCGGGCTGAGTGATATTAAAACCTTTAATGCTGAGGCAAAATTACGCTATCGCTATGGCGCGGGTGAGACAAGTTTGGACGACACCATGCCGTGGATAGGCAAGCGCGCAAGCGCAGGGCGCCTGCCGCCCAATGGTTTCCCTAAGAATAATAAATTTGGTTGATGGATTGACCCATGATTTTATTAACTTATATGAATCATGGGTTTATCAATTAAGTTTGTAGGCATATATGTGAGTAGTGCATAATAGACTCTTACAAATCATATATTTGCATAAGCTTATACAAAGCAATAGCTCAATACATCAATACGTAGATATCAGGGAGAAACCATGAAAACAATCAGTGCAGACCTTAGCGATCCAATAAAAAGCTTTGATGATCTTTATGAGCATCTTTGTTTGCTGTCTGATGTGGCCTATTTACGTGAACAAAAAATTGAAAATTATATCTCTGAAAAAGTGCGTGTTGTCGGCGAAATTCGCCGTTTAGCTGATGCAACAACAGATCCAAAAGTGCTGACGCGTTATGCTGAGCTTATCTTAAACAAAGCGCCGCATCTCCCCCATGATATTACGGAAGCAGAAAATAGCTTGATCCGTGCATCGGATGCACATTATGTGCGCGCGGATTTTTTACTGATGAACTTATATATAAACAAATATGGTTATGATTTTGACCCGGAGAGCTACCGTGATGATGTTGAAAATCATTTAAATATTTTAATTGAGAATACAACAACGCCTTATGCGGCGTATTACCTTGCGAGTTTTTATCGCATAATCGAAAATCATTCTGAGGCTATGAAGTATTTGGATGTTGCTTTGGCGGCGAACTTGCCCGAAGCTTTGGCCTTTAAAGCCCACGCGCATTTTAAAGGTGATATTGAGGGCATAGAAAAAGACGGTAAGAAGTCTTACGCCCTTTATCGCAAAGCTTATGAACGCTGCGTTGCCTTAGGCGAGGAAGCTTTAGATAAGCCCCATTTGAAATATGAAATACTCTATCATTTAGGCTGCATGTATATTAATGGTTGGGGCGTTGTACAAAACGGCCATACAGGGCGCTGCCTTGTATTTAAAGCCGCTGAAAAGAACGACACAGCCAAGAAATATTGCTCACAATTTTTAAGCATGACCAATGAAGAATGGTATCAGCGCTTACAAGAAGACGTTAAGAATCTGGATATTGATTCCTTGTTCGAAGGCGGCTCTCCCGCATTGGATTTTTGTAAAAGCAATCGCAATACCAACGCCAATGCCAATAAGCAAAATAGTGAATCTGCAGATGATGCAGCGCAGAAGCCTGTGGTGGTTATTGATGAGCATGATATTTTTGACCCGATGGCGATATTCCTTGATCCCAATGCTAAAATCGAGATCAGAGAATATAATGGAGAAGATGAGTATGATCTTCGTGGAAAAGAAGACGACATATTTAAAGCGGATCGTCGTTCACCAAAAGTGCGCCTTGATCCTCTAACCAAAGATAAAATAGACGAGATTTTCAAGCCGTTAGATCAACTTGTTGGCCTTGGGCATATTAAGCAAGAAGTGCGCTCTATTGTTAACCTCGTACAGCTTAACCGCATGCGTGTAACCAAAGGCTTGCCAGAAATTCCTGTGGGTATGCATATGGTGTTTGCTGGACCGCCAGGTACAGGTAAAACCACCGTTGCACGCTTAATTGGTGATATTTTGTGGGAAATTGGTTATCTGGATTCTGGTCATGTGATTGATGTATCACGCCATGATATCGTTGGTGAATATGTTGGTTGGACGGCGAATATGACGTCTAAGGCATTAAAAGCAGCGAAGGGTGGTATCTTCTTCCTTGATGAAGCCTATATGCTTAGCAATTCAGAATCTGCTAATGATTTTGGCCAAGAAGCCATTGATACAATTAATAAATATATGGAAGATAACCGTGGTGACATGTTGGTTATTGCGGCGGGCTATAAAGATGAAATGGTCAATTTCATGATTTCTAACCCCGGTCTTAAATCACGCTTTAAGCATGAGCTGGACTTTAAGCCCATGGATAACGAACAGCTTTATGCTGTCTATGAGCAGTTTTGTAAGCAATATGAACTGAATTTAGATGAAGAAGCCACATCGCTTCTGCATAAAGTTCTACATCGTGCGCACCGCCTTGGTGAGTTCCATAAATCAAACGCACGCGGCGTGCGCGATATGTTTGAGCGTATGTTGGTCAAACAAGCACAGCGTCTGGCTGAGGGCAGCTTTGATCTGGAAAACGCTGATTTACAAACTATTGTGAAGCAGGATATTTACGTGCCAGAGACCATTAATGACGGCAATGTAACATTTTTATCATCAAAGAAAGATGATTAATTAAATGATGAGGCGAATGCCGAGCTGTTTTAGTGTGGCTTTGTTTTCTGCTTTGAGGGTGTCAATCTTGGCCTGAATGTCTTTCGGCGTTTGAAGGACGCGGTGCAGGGTCCCATCTTTCATTTCTACGTTTGAGCCATCAACGTAATATTTCACCGTTTCTTTGCCTTGTTTTTTTGTATTAAAAATGCTGTCATTATCTGTAATCAAGGCAATATCATTAAAGTCTTGAATAATTATATCCCTCTCAGGTGTATCGCTATAAGATAACGTTCTTAAATGCACAGCCGTGTTGAATATACCGCTGATTAATTTAATGAGTTCGGGGCTCTGATCCATTTTATTCTCTTATGCTACTATTATAAGCTTAATTGGTGCAATAGGCCGATAGCTTTGCTTTCAATTTCATCTTCAGCGCCTTTAAATAATGCTTGTAGCTCATCTTCACTTTGCATGACATAGCATTTGCGCGTGCCAAAACAGCCATCATTTTTTAACCGTATATAGGCTAAAGCTTGCGGGCGGTTACCCCGTACTTGAATGCTGTCATAAGGGCCGTGCCCGACCAATTGATCGTAAAAAAATGTTTCATTCACGGGCGGGCTATCATAGCCGGGGTTCTCAACAATGGAGAGCTGAAATGAAGCACGCAGAAAATCAAGGCGGATATTTGATGTTTGCTGTATTTCAAAGGGCTTTCTACGCTCAATCTTATATTCAGCTTCGCTAAACATATCCTCTAATTCAGTTTGGCTATGGGTAACAAAACGCTTTTTTGTTGGGAATAATGCGTTATTCGTTGTGGCTTTGTGTTTGAGCAATATATAGGCGCGTGCGCCAGTGTCGCCTTTATTTGGCGCGCGTGGCGCTGTGTAATCGGCATAGCTGGTAATCTGATCGTAGAAATAAGTTTCCTGCTCTGGCTTGCCGCCATATTCGGGCACGACCATAAAGCGGATGGTTTGACGGTAGAAATCTTTTTTTAAATCAGTGCTCATCACCCATAAACTCCATGTGCATTTAAGTATTGCAAAGGGATTTATAGCACCAGCCTGTTTTTATGTCAATTTAATTATGGGAATACAACGTCGCCTTGAGACGGTCTATACCCAGGATCAGGTAGATCATCAGGTGAAAATAGGCTGCCATCTTCATTATAAGCGCCGTCACGCACGGATTCATCTTCAAGTTCACCATCTTCCAATACATCATCGGGGGAAGGGGTAAATTCTTCGTTGAGTAGAACAATGGATATACGGCGGTTTTTAGGGTCGGAAGGGTTATCAGCGACAAACGGATCTTTGGCGGCTTTGCCGATAACATTTTCGATCTTATCAATAGGGTACTGCTTCTCAAGCAAGACGCGGCGCGTGGCATTGGCGCGGTCAGCAGAAAGCTCCCAGTTTGAATAGTTTTTGCGTGAAGCATAGGCCGTCGCATCGGTATGACCACGTATCGATAGATTATTGGGCATCGTAACGATGATCTCGGAGATTAGGCCGAGTATTTCTTCTGTTTTATTAAACATGCGCGCGCTGCCACTGGGGAACATGGCTTCGCCTTCTTGGTCAACAATTTGAATTTTTAGGCCTTCGGGGGTTATCTCTACAATAACATTGTCAGAAAGCTCTTTTAAGCGCGGATTGGTTTTTATGGCTTTTTCGAGTTCAGCCTTTTTATCTTTGAATTTTTCAGTCTGACGGCGATCAAATTCTTTCTTGAGGGCCGCATCCTTAATTTTCTTTAAATCGGCTTTGGCTTTGCCGTCCCCTGCGCCTGCGCTTTGCTTTGGTCTGCCACGTGTCGGTGTGGCCATGGGGGTTATAGGGGTGTTATCATGCGCTCTGGCGCCTTCAGCGGTCATTGTTCTGCCGCCCATAACGCCGCCAGCGCCCGCAACGGAATCTGACACGATTGGGTGCGTTGGGTCATTAAAGAAAGCTGAGAGCTTTGATTTCATTTCATCGGTTGTTACATTGAGCAACCATAAGAGTAAGAAAAAAGCCATCATCGCAGTCACGAAATCGGCATAAGCCACTTTCCACGCGCCGCCATGGTGACCGCCGCCGCCTTTTTTAATCTTTTTAATGATTATGACTGGTGCTTTTTCTTCGTCTTTTGCCATTAGGCGTAATCTCAGTTCATCAAATGCTTTGGTTAATCGAGGTTAATGGGGGCTAAATTCAAGCCTGTATTAATGCGCGCCTGCTTATGTCGGCGCAGGTATCTCATTGAGAATTTCTTCGAGCTCTTGGAAGCTTGGCTGAACATTATGCGGTAGAGATTTACGCGAATATTCAACGGCAACCTGCGGGGCAGCGCCTTGTAAGAAGGCGATTAAGCCAACGCGTATCGCTTTGTAATAAAGCACTTCACTTTCGCCGCGCGCCGTCATAGCGCCTGCGATAGGGCCGACAAAGCCATAAGCTATCCAAACCCCAAGGAATGTACCAACCAAGGCGCCACCAATCATTTTACCAAGGATTTCTGGGGGCTCTGAAATTGAGGCCATTGTTTTGATAATACCCAGCACGGCAGCCACAATACCCAAAGCAGGAATACCGTCGGCCATAGCTTGCATGGCGTGACCGGGATGGGCGTGATGATGCTCAATTGTTTCAATTTCAACATCCATCAAAGCTTCAATTTCATAAGGGTTTTCATTACCTAATGAAATTATGCGCAAATAATCGCAAAAGAAGACGAGGGCGTGATGGTTATGCTGAAAACTAGGGAAGTTAGAGAAAAGCTCACTATCATGAGGTTCTTCAATATGTGTTTCAAGGGCGAGCCAGCCTTTTGTCCGCGCCAATTTAAATATAGTGAACAGCATGCTGAGCAGGTCAATATAGTCAGCCTTGTTATAGGCGGTTGGTTTGGCGAGGGCTTTGAAATAGCTTAATGTGAATTTTACAGCGTCGGGCGTGTTGGCAACAATGAAGGCGGCAATCGCACAGCCAAGAATAATAACCGATTCACCTGGTAGGGCGGGTAAAATAAGACCTGTAATCAGCTTTATGGACTTGTCTACGCCAGCGGCGATCATCAGGCCGCCAATCGTACAGCCGAAAACCATAAATAAACCAATAAACTTCATAATAAAATTCTTCTTAAGTTACGATCATTTAAACTTTGCTTTTACTCTATGGACACTGATGTAAATGCATTTACTCAGTCTGCCTGTGATTAAGGTCACAGAGCCATAAAATTCGCCTAAATCATGGCCTCTACATGGCCTCTTACATAGTCACGACATAGTGACGGTTGGCGAATCAGGAAAAGCGTTCCCTATTTAGGAGGGAATTATGCGCATTATACTCTGTAGTTTCAAGGGCGTTAATAGGAATTCAAAGAGTACTCCGTCGTTAATATCATAGATAAGGCTCTAAATAGATGGTGAGGCTATTAGAGTTTCACGTTATATGGCTTGATTTCCTGCGTAATTAAATTATATCTTAGAATAGATTAATTTACGATTCTAAATCACATTTTTAAGCGGAGAATAGCTTTGACCACACCGTATTATGACGCCATACAACTTATTGAACGTCTGCACCGTTACTTCTTGGATTTGCTGAAGGTTGAGCTTGATCGCCGTGGCATTCAAGATATTAATAACATTCAGAGCATGATTTTGCACAATATTGGTGTTGATGATTTAACCGTCGGGGAGTTAACTCTACGCGGTTATTATTTGGGGTCTAACGTTTCTTACAATGTTAAGAAAATGGTTGAAAATGGCTATTTGCTGCAAGAACGTTCAGTGCATGATAAACGCTCTATGCGTGTTAAGCTTTCGGATAAGGGCAAAGATCTGCACGAAGTTATCTCAGATATGTTTGTGCGCCACGAAGCCAAACTTGTTGGCACAGAACTGGGCGGCGGTAAGCTGGATGACATGATCCACACCATGAAAATGCTTGAAAACTTTTGGGTTTCGCAAACTAACTTTACTGGCCTTGCGAGCCTTGATGATCTGTAAACGATTATTATTAAGAGATTAGGCGGGGGCTTTTTGCTCCCGTTTTCTATTCGGTAGGGGACATTAATTATGAATGATGCTTTAAAAAATAGAGAAATAATTATTGAACTTCAACAATATGGCAATCTTGTGAAAGTCAGTGCTGTTGATGCGTTGACCTTTACGGAAGTCAGTATCCAAGCACCAAAGGCAACCGCGCAATCCATTATGGAGCGCAATGTGCTTATGCGCCTTGAATATGTGATGCGCAAAAAAGGATTGATTGCGTAAGCGTAGCGCCCTATATAGGTTTAATGAAACAAAAATTATATATAGCATGTGACCATGGCGGCGTAGAGCTTAAAGCCCTATTGGTTGAAAAATTTGGAGATCAGATCGACTGGGTTGATCTTGGTACCAATACGAGCGATTCTGTTGATTACCCTGATTATGCCGCTAAGTTGGCTCAGGCCGTTAAAGCTGAAGGCTGCGAGGGTATAGCGGGCGTTTTAATTTGTGGCAGCGGTATCGGTATATCCATTGCCGCTAATCGTTTTCCATGGATAAGAGCGGCACTTTGTACAAGCGTGCAAATGGCGACATTAGCCCGTCAGCATAATGATGCAAATGTCTTGGTACTTGGTGCGCGGATTACGGATAATCAAACCGCAGAGAATTGTCTGGATGCATTTTTAAATACTGATTTTGAAGGTGGACGACATAGCGTGCGGGTTGCTAAGTTAGCCCCTATACAAAAATAAAAATGCGGCGATTCAATTGGCAGAATAATCATGCCAAATCTTGCCCAATATTTATCGTTTACAGCGAAGCTTCCAGTGTCTAATGGGGCAGCGGCGATATTTTTACAAAGATTTTACGAAGAGTTAATAAGACTTAAGAGGAGTGCGTATCATGACCAATACAGCCCTAAACTATGCCCCGGACGCATCGTTTTTTTCAGCAACGCTAGAGGAAAGTGACAGCGCCGTTAATAACGCTATTGTGGCTGAGCATAAGCGCCAGCAAAATCAAATTGAGCTGATTGCTTCAGAAAACATCGCGTCTTATGCGGTTATGCAAGCGCAAGGCTCTGTGCTGACGAACAAATATGCAGAAGGCTATCCAGGGCGCCGCTATTATCAGGGCTGCGAGCATGTCGATGAAATTGAAACCTTGGCGATTGAGCGTTTAAAAACTTTATTCGGCGCAGAATATGCCAATGTTCAGCCCAATTCAGGCTCACAAGCGAATCAAGGCGTGTTCCTCGCATTGTTAGAACCGCATGACACAATACTGGGTATGTCCTTAGCGGCCGGTGGTCACTTAACGCATGGCGCTAAGCCGAACCAATCAGGGAAATTATTTACATCGATTCAATATGGCGTGCGTAAGGAAGATGGTCTTATTGATTTTGATGAAGTGGAGCGCTTGGCTAAAGAATACCGTCCAAAAATGATTATTGCGGGGGCGTCAGCCTATCCACGCGTCATTGATTGGGCCAGGTTCCGCGCGATTGCGGATAGTGTTGATGCGTATTTGTTCGTCGATATGGCGCATTATGCGGGCGTTATAGCGGGCGGCGAATATCCAAACCCTATGCCGCATGCACATGTCGTGACCAGTACGACCCATAAAACACTGCGTGGCCCACGCGGCGGCGTTATTCTGACCAATGATGCTGATATTGCTAAGAAAGTAAATTCAGCCGTATTCCCAGGCCTGCAAGGTGGCCCTTTAATGCATGTGATTGCTGGCAAAGCGGTGGCTTTTGGCCAAGCGCTGCACCCTGACTTTAAGCTTTATGCTAAAGCGATGGTTAGTAATGCTAAAATATTGGCTGAAACGCTTATCGAAGGCGGACTTGATATTGTTACAGGCGGTACAGATTCGCATCTTGTTCTTGTTGATCTGCGCCCGAAAAAAATAACGGGCCGTGATGCTGATGATGCTTTGGAGCGCGCGGGCATAACTTGTAATAAAAACTCAGTGCCGTTTGACCCTGAAAAACCGATGGTGACATCAGGAATTCGCCTTGGCACGCCAGCGGGAACGACGCGCGGCTTTGGCCCCGTTGAGTGGAAAGAAATTGGCCTGTATATTTTAGAAGTGGTTGATGGCCTCGTGGCTAATGGTGTTGACGGTAATAGTGAAGCCGAGCAAGCTGTCCGTATTAAGGTTAAGGCCTTATGTGATCGCTTCCCGATTTGTGAGCAGCCATTCGCTTAACCGCGATCATGTGAAGGATATTATAATGAAGTGCCCATTTTGTAGTCACGAAGAAAGCCAAGTTAAAGATTCACGCCAAGCGGAGGATAATACCTCTACGCGCCGTCGCCGTGAATGCCCCAGCTGCGGTGGCCGATTTACGACCTTTGAGCGCATTCAGTTGCGTGACATGGTTGTGATAAAAGAAGATGATAAACGCCAACCTTTTACGCGTGATAAGGTGCTGAATTCATTGCAAATTGCTTTGCGTAAGCGCCCTGTTGATCAAGACCGCATTGAAAAGACGGTCAGTGCGATTGTCCGTCAGCTGGAATCCTTTGGTGATCACGAAGTTAAGTCCAGTACGATTGGCGGATTAGTCATGAAAGCCCTCGCGCATCTTGATATGGTCGCTTATATACGCTATGCATCTGTGTATAAAGACTTTCGTAACCCCGATGATTTTAATGATTTTGTATCGGATTTGAAAAGCCTACAAAGTCCTAATAATGATGACCCTGTTGATTTTGATGCCCAGAAAAAGGCCTAAATTTTAAAAAAGCTTAGTTTTAGAGAGATTTGAGAGTTTAAAAAATGTTTACTGGAATTGTAAAAGATGTCGGGCAAATTAAGTCGGTTGATGAAAGCCGTGGTGATTTGCGTTTTGTTATACAAACGGCATTAGATGTGTCAAAAATTGCCATTGGGGCATCGGTGTCTTGTGATGGCTGCTGCTTGACTGTTGTTGAAACAGGCGATGATCATTTTTCAGTCGATTCATCAAAAGAAACGCTCGCTAAGACGATTCTGGATGAATGGACCGTGCGTAGCCGCATTAACCTTGAGCCATCTTTGACGGTAGGCGATGAGCTTGGTGGCCATATTGTAAACGGTCATGTTGACGGCGTTTTGACGATTGCGAAAATTAAACGCGAGGGCGATTCTCACCGTCTTGTCTTTAATATGCCAGAAGGCTTTGCGCATATGATTGCGCCTAAGGGCTCGATTGCGCTGAATGGTATATCTTTAACCGTCAACGAGGTTACGGATGAGCATTTTGGCGTTAATATCATTCCTCATACATGGATGAATACCAATTTATCGTCGTTGCAAGTCGGTGATGAGATGAATTTTGAAATTGATACTTTGGCGCGTTATGTCGCGCGGATCATGGGTAGAATGTAATATGGCCATCGTGAATATAGCTGATAATCAAAACCTATGTGAAAGTGACTCTATGAGCATATCTTCACCTGAAGAAATCATTGAAGAAGCGCGCGCAGGCCGAATTTTTATTCTCGTTGATGATGAAGATCGTGAAAATGAAGGTGATTTAATTATTCCTGCTGAACATGCGAGCGCAGCGGCGATTAACTTTATGGCGAAAGAAGGCCGTGGCCTTATCTGTTTGGCGCTTGAAGCCACTCGCTGCGATCAGCTTGGGCTGCCTTTAATGGTGACGCGTAACACATCACGCCATGAGACGGCTTTCACGGTCTCTATCGAGGCGCGCGAAGGGGTTACAACAGGCATTTCTGCAGCGGATCGAGCAAAGACGATTGCTGTGGCGATTGACAAAGCAACGCAGCCCCATGATATAGCAACGCCAGGCCATGTTTTTCCGCTGCGCGCGCGGGATGGTGGCGTTTTAGCACGAGCAGGCCATACAGAAGCCGCCGTGGATATCGCTAAATTAGCCGGTCTTTCTGGGGCTGGCGTTATCTGCGAGATTATGCGCGATGATGGCGAAATGGCACGATTGCCTGATTTGCTGCCTTATGCAGACCAACATAAAATGAAAATTGGGACGATTGCTGATTTGATCGCTTATCGTCGCCGTACAGAAAAACTCATTGAATTTATCCAAGAGAAAGAAGTCGTTAGCCAATATGGCGGCGCATTCACGATGCGGGTTTATCGCTCTTTAGGCGATCAGGTTGATCATGTTGCCTTGATTTATGGTGATACACTCGCGCGTTTAGAAGATCAAAAAGACACGCCAATAAATGTCAGAATGCATTCCGTGGATGCTTTGGTTGATGTGTTAGGAACGGGCAATTCTGTTTTGCAAAAATCAATGGAATTTATCGCTAAGCAAGGGCAGGGTGTTGTGGTTCTATTGCGCCAGCACGAAGCGCAGCCTTTAACGATTGAGGGTAATAAAGCAGATGAATTACAAGAAGATAGCCAAGGTAACAAGCGCAAAGTCTTGCGTAATGTTGGCCTCGGTGCACAGATATTGATTGACATAGGGGTCAAAGATATGGTTCTTCTGTCCAATAACAAGCCGCATGTTGTCGGTATAGATGGCTATGGCCTGACGATCCACGGATACCAAACCCTTTAGAAAATACGAGAGATATAATGGACAAGCCCCATATTCTGATTATAGAAGCCCGCTTTTACGAAGATATATCAGATATGCTGCTAGACGGCGCTGTGGAAGCTATTGAAGCTGCTGGCTGCACCTATGAACGTATCGAGGTTCCCGGCGCTTTAGAAATGCCCCTAGCCATGAAATATGCCTGTGAAACTGGTGAGTATAGTGCGGTGATTGCTCTGGGCGCGGTTATCCGCGGCGAGACCACGCATTATGAAATCGTCAGTGAAGATAGCTGCCGCGGTTTGATGCAAGTCTCACTTGAATACACAATGCCATTTGGCAATGGTATTCAAACCTGCGAGAATAGAGCACAGACATTGGCACGCGCCGATAAGACACAAAAGAATAAAGGCGGCGGCGCAGCACGCGCGGCGTTACGCATGTTAGAAATAGAAGATCAAATGTACCCTAAAATTCTGAAGCATTATGAAGAATTAGAAGAGATGTTTGGTGAAGATGAATGTAACGAGACAGATATGCAGGCGGCATCATTATGAGCACAGATAACAATCAAGACGCAGTAGCACAAACGCAAAAGCAAAAGAAAAGCGACCTTAAGGGGTCAGCCAAAGCACGCGCTTCTGCAGCACGCCTCGCGGCTGTGCAGTCTATCTATGCGATTGATGTCGGTGAATTAAGCGCAGAACATGTTATTGATGATGTGCTTGTGCGCCGTAAAGGCCAAATGCTTGAAGATGAAGAAATGGTCTCTCCTGATAGCGTACTTTATCAAAAGATTGTGAATGGTATCCAAGAACAGCGCGAAAACCTCATAGAAATAGCGGCGCCTTACTGCCCACGCCTCGCACGCGGCGAGATGGAGCCATTATTATCATCAATTATCTTCTCTGGCTGCTATGAACTGCTTATGCACCAAGAAATTGACGCACCGATCATCATTAATGAGTATATCAACATTACTCACGCTTTTTACGCAGGTAATGAAGCGAAAATGATTAATGGTGTATTGGATTCTGTCTCTAAGTCATTGAGATAGTATAGGCTTTTGGCTGTGTTCTTTGCCAGATAATCCTCAAGATTTCCCATTACCGCAGGTGCTTCTATACTTTAGGCATAGAAAAAGGGCCTCTTTTTGCCTGTTTGCACCCTTAATTCCATAAAAAAGCATTGCATTTTATCTTTTCATAACTGCTTCTTAAGTTATTGCTGTTAGGATTTATCTTGTGTGTAGGCGGTGAATGGCGATAAGGGTATCAAAATTCATCGATTTATTTAGTCTTAAAATTGGGTTGCTTTAAATGAAAAAAATAATAATGGGTGTTATGGCTGTTTTACTACTGGGCGGGGGCGCTGGTGGTGGATACATATATCTGAAGAAGCCCGCAGAGGCTGCGCTTCCTGATGATAAACATGCCCCAGCCAAAGAGGATAAGCACGCAAAAGGCAAAGGCGATCACGGTGAAGCGGTCGCTGAGTTTGTTCAATTGGCACCCTTAATACTGCCGATTTTAAATAAAAGTGGGTTATTACAAACGGTCAGCGTTGTTGTCGCTTTGGAAGTTAAGAACCAAGCTGATGCTGAGCTTGTAAAATCTTTGCAGCCGCGCATCACAGATGCCTTTATTCAAGAAATGTACGGCGTTATACACAATCCAGCGGGCATGGTTAATGGCAATGTTATTAAAGTTGGGGTACTAAAAAGACGTCTGAATAAAGTTGGTCAACGTGTCCTTGGCGGTGATGTCTTGCAAGATGTTCTTTTGCAAGTGGTACAACAAAGACCGATTTAAGGTCTCAAGCGGCCCTCTAAATATATATATATATATATATATATATATATATATA
>CAXBNJ010000006.1:0-204278 GCA_963977125.1 uncultured Micavibrio sp. | reverse complement strand
TGATAGATCATCATTGAATGAAGTGATTGTATCACCTACGGTAACCGCTTCACCAGTGCTTGCAGCGGCAATAGTAAGGCCAGCGCCAAGGGCATCTGTACCATCGAGGTTAATGCCAGCAGCACCAACTGTTGTAATGTCTACAACACCAGTAGACGCGCCAGTTCCTGCAGTATCAAAGACGCTTGTGTCGATGACAGATACAGTTAGTTGACCATTAATAAATTGAGCTTCAAAGATTTGATTACCATCTGTGTCGTTCGCAGAATTAATTTGGCTAACAAGATCAGCAACGGTTGTTGTTGCGGAGACTGTTACAGTAACAGCGCCCTCACCAGCATCCACTGTGTCCGCATCATCGTTGGCATCTAAAGAGAACGTTAAGGTGTTTGTTGCTGCGGCACCAATAATGCCTGTCGTTAGATCAGTCAACAATGTTGAATCGTCGGCTGCGATCGCGCCAACATTTAAATCAGCGTTAAATATACCTGTACCAGATACACTCAAGGCGTCACTTAAGTTAAGGCCAGATGCTGTTGTGTCAATACCACTAAGGTCAACACTAATCGCATCCGAAGATTGGATACCAACAACAAAGTTCTGGTTATAGCTTCCATCGATAAGATTACTACCGTTGAATTCAGTTGATGATGAAATCAAGTTCAATTGATCAATCAGAGCAGTATACTCTGAGTTAATAAATGTCCGTGAATTCGCATCAACAGTACCAGAGTTATATTGTGTAGCAAGTGACTTCATACGCTGAAGAATATCACCTTGACGAGCGAGCGCACCATCAGCAGTTTGTAGTAAGGCCTCTGCTTGCTGTGCGTTTCTTGCTGACTGAGTTAGTGTTGTGATGTCAGCTTGGAGCTGACCCGCAACAGCCAAACCAGCTGCATCGTCTGATGACGAGTTAATACGTGAACCAGAAGAAAGTTGGTTTAGATACGTTTCTTGTGCTGCCGTATTTTTGTTAAGGTTAAGTAGTGCCGAGTTGGCGGAAGTATTTGTGGAAATAACAGGCATAATAGATCTCCTTCATTTTACCTGGTTAATAGAAGTCCAACATCCTGTCGAACTTGATCAGCTTTAATAGCCTCACATTCTTTACTCGTAGTATAACCTGAAAATAGGGCGGAAAATAATTAACAAATTTGCACTATTTTATAAGTGTCTGTTTTTAAACAAATAAAAATAATAATAAATTTTTTTCGCCCCATATCGCCCTGCCGCTGCGTGGTAAGGTTACAAGGCAACAACGTCTTGAGAATGTTATTTAGGAGTTCCACGCTATGGACAGTTTATCGATATTAAACAATCAGACTATTATATCATCCAACTCGGTTGATACATCAAGTCAGGCGGAAACAGAAGCGGCGGCGGCAGATGCTGAATCGCAGCGCGTTAACTTCTTAACACTTCTATTAACACAATTAGAAAATCAAAACCCATTAGATCCAATGGACACTGATGAGTGGACAGCGCAGCTAACGCGTTACTCACAATTAGAACAACAAATTTCAACGAATGAGAAACTAACTGTTACGAATTCTATTCTTAATGATAACGCTTCAGCGGCATCATTCTCTTATATAGGACAGGAAGTTGAATTAGACTCGAAAGTTGGCGTTGTTCAAAATGATCAAGCGAGCTGGTCTTATGAAGTACAAGGCACAGCCAGTGACGTAACATTAAGTGTTGCGGCTGAAGACGGTTCAATTATTTATGAAGGTGATGGCTCTATTGTTAATGGCGTTCATGACTTTACGCTTGATACATCGACATTAGGTGTCGTTGCCGGTCAGCAATTAACCCTTAACGTCATTGCTAAAAATGTTGATGAATCAGTCGATACTGAAGTGACCTCACATGTAAATGTTGATGGCGTTTGGAGCGACAAGACAACGAATTACTTAACAGCGGGCGCAATTTCGTTCCGTACATCTGACATTCTTAAAATACAAGAACCTTACAACCAAGCAACAACACAACAACCCTAAAAACGCCACACACGGCAATTTGATTACAATCTGTTTAAAGGAGATATAACATGAGTTTAGGTAGTGCATTAAATGCAGCGGTATCCGGCCTACAAGGTCAGGGCGCAGCCATCGCAGCGGTATCAGAGAATATCGCAAACGCCAGCACCACAGCGTATAAAAAACGTGAAGTGAGTTTTGAATCGCTCGTTACAGGCGCATCAGCCGGATCATCGCTTAATGCGTTGGGGGGCGGGGTGACGTTCACGACATCACAAAATATGACAGAACAAGGTCTTGTCCAAAATACGGGCGTTTCTACAAATGTCGCGATTAACGGCTCTGGTTTCTTTGTTGTTACAGATGACGCTGATAACCAGCCTTCTGGTTACACTTATACACGTAACGGCGCTTTCACCACAGATGAGAACGGTTTGTTGATTAATAATGAAGGTTCTATCCTTTTGGGTCAGCGTACTGGCGAAGATGGTACAGTAACAGCGGCGAATAACAGTGATTTGAACTCACTTGAGCCCGTTGACCTGAACACGATTAGTGGTACAGCTGGAGCAACAGAGTCAATTTCCATGGATATGAATATCCCTGCAGATAGCTCAATATATGTGGCGCCAACTGGCCCTGAATATGTAACCGCGAATGAGTTGTTTGATGCTTTAGGTGTTTCGCATACTTTGGAACAAACATGGCGCAAAACAGGCGTGAATGAGTGGGTTGTAACGTACTCTGACCCATATCAAACAAGTCTGGGTGCAGGCAGTGGCGCGACCGCGACAATTGACCTTGACCCGACTTCAGCCGGTACAGCTGAGAAATCTATGTTTATTTCTTTCAATGGTGATGGTTCTATCAACCAAATGGAAAGTGGTAACTGGGATACGGCTTTGGTACCTGACGGTTTTGATAATACAGGCAGTAGTTTCGGTGGCACACCAATTCCTGCGGAATCTTTCGCTGTAAGCCTTACGGGTTTAAGCTTAACAACAGGTGCTGCGGATATGGATCTGAGTATTGATCTGGGTACACAGAGCTTATTTGACGGCTTAACACAATTCGCATCAAACACAGATACGCCTGATATTGAAATCTCAAGCATCGAGCAAGATGGTGTTCGCTTTGGTCAGTTAAGTGGTGTTGAGATTGATGATACAGGTATTGTAACAGCGTTATTTGATAACGGCGTTCGTCGCCCGATCTTCCAAATCCCCATAGCGACATTCCCAAACCCTGAAGGTTTGACCAATGTTAGCGGTACGATTTATGACGAAAATGAGCGTGCCGGTGAGCTTAACTTACGTCTTCCAGGCGAAGGTAGTGCTGGTGGCATTGAAGCCACATCTTTGGAGCTATCAACTGTTGATACATCAGACGAATTCAACAAAATGATTGTTGCACAGCAAGCTTACTCATCAGCCGCACAGATCTTAAGCGCTGTTGATGAAATGTTTGATACGCTAATCGGCGCGGTTCGTTAAACCACGGTTAACTTAGCGAACAAATAAGGAAAATAGACTATGGATAACGTTACTTCTTTTTTGAACAAATATAAGGCCCTAAGTCAGGCTGAATTATCAGTGAGCGAAAACCTCGCGCAGGACTTGGCCGATGTTCAAAAAGAAGTAGCGCTCATAGATGACGCAAAAAAAGAAGAATTTAAGCAAGTTTTGGTCAATATTTCTTACGCGTTAGAAGTCCAAATGGCACAGCTTAAATTAGACATGACAGATCAACGCGATCTATTAGCGGCATCGAAGAAAAATGAGCAAGCCTGCATAGCCTATCTTCAATCTGCACATGCCAAACCTACGGGAAAAAGACGATGAAATTGCAAGACTTAATCATATCCAGCCCAATATCAGCGGCGCTTAAATCACAACTTTTAGATTTTGATCTATTATGTAGTGAGCTCTCGCAGATGACGGAAGTTGAGAATGAAAGCCTTTTCAGCAGCATTCAAGGTGAAAGCCTGTATTCATACGAAGGTAAGCTGGCTTTATTACATAAATTTGAAAGCAGAATTAAGCTGATTTGCGATTTATTAGAAGTTGAAGCTTTTTACGACACAAAATTATTGAATTATATCTATGAAAACATTGAAAATCTGGAATGCAAAATCAAAGTGAATACAAGCCTACATATGCATAATTATAAACAGATGAGTAATCAAACAGCAGGACAGGAGGCCTTTAGCCCATGTCACTAATTAGCGCATTAAATAGTACCTTTGCCGGTCTGAAAGATACAGAAGCACGTTTGGGCGTTACCGCGCAAAATGTGACCAATGCTGACCGCGCAGGCTACACGAAAAAAGTTTATGAGAGCGAATATTCAACAACAGATATCGCATCGCTACCTTCTGGTGGTCAAATCAACAGTGCGGCGGTTAATCCTTATTTAGCCAAATCAGTGATTGAAGACACGAGCTCTGCAGCGAAAAACATAGCGATATCAGAATATTTATCTACATATGCGACAGATCTTGGCCGTATTAACAGTAGCTCAACATTAAGTGCTTCACTTGATAATTTAATTGGTGCGCTTGATAGCTTGTCTATGACGCCAGAAGACTTCTCATTAAAAACAGGCGTTGTGAATGCCGCTCAACAATTAGCGGTACAACTGTCTAATTTGTCTGAATCTGTACAAGATTTACGTACACGCGCCGATCAAGAAATTGGCTCGAGCATAGAAGCGATCAACACATCTCTGAATAATCTTGAAAACCTTAATGTCGAGATAACACTCGCGGCGTCAACAGGGTTGAGTGTTGCTGGCCTTGAAGATGAGCGCCGCGTTGAGCTAGAAAACCTCGCGCAATATATTGATGTTGATTATTTTGTTGATAATAACAATCAGTTGAAAGTTTATAATGGGGGCCGTCCTTTATTGGATTCACTCGCGCATGAATTGGAGTACACCGCAGCCAGCAATGTTGGCGCGAGCACGCTTTACCCAGGTGGCTTCTCTGCGATTGATCTTAACGGTACAGATATTACGCTTAATATTGATGGTGGTAAACTTGGTGGCTTGTTAGAGCTTCGTGATACCACACTTACTGAAGAACAAGAAAAACTCGATGAGTTCGCTGAAGTTTTAATGGAACAACTAAATTCATTATTAAACCAAGGCGCGTCAGTAACGTCACGCAGTGAAATAATCGGTGATCAACGCGGCCTTGTTGGCACAGACCCTTTAGGGGGCACGGGCTCTGCGCGTATAGCGCTAACCAATGGCACAGGCGTCGTTCAGAATGTTATTGATTTTGACCTGAGCACTTATGCGACAATAGATGATTTTGTGACCGATATTAACGCAAGCTTTGCTGGTGATATTACAGCCGCGATTGATGCGTCTGGTCGTTTGACTTTGACTTCAAATGTCGCAGATCAAGGCATGTCTTTTAATGAATTAGATAGCGATATAGGCGGCGAAGGTTTCTCCACTTATTTTGGCTTAAACAACCTGTTTGATGGAAGCAGCGCTGATGATATTAGTATTAGTGACTACTTATTAGAGGGCAGCTCTTATTTATCGACTGGCCGTTTATCTTCAGATGTCGCCTTAGCGGCGGGTGATGTCGGCGTGAGTGTCGGTGATGGATCGCTTTCAGTTGAAATGAATGACGCTTTTTCTGCGACTCAGAACTTCGCTGCGGCGGGTAACTTTTCTTCGCAAAGCACATCACTTGATGCATATGCTAATAAAATTATTGCCAATATCGCCATACGCGCGGATGACGCTTCGGAAGAAGCGGCAACAACAAGTTTATTATTAGATCAAACAAAAACAGCACTTTCGAATCTAACGGGCGTTAACGTTGATGAAGAGATGGCGAACCTCATAGACCTAGAGTCAAAATACGCAGCATCAGCCACTATGATGGCAACAATTCAACAATTATTTGACGAATTGATCAATGCAGTGAGATAATAGGTATAAGGATAAGGAATAGAAATTATGGTCGACCGCATATCAAGTTATTCAAACACCAGTAAGCTTATTAATAATAATATGCGCTTACAGGGTAAATACGCCGAAGGCCAAATGCAGGTCTCATCAGGTATGAAGTCGGATAGCTATGAAGGTATAGCTAAAGACAGCAGCAAGATTCTTTCTCTTGAAACAGATTACGCACGCCTTGTCACGCAAACGGAAAACGCGCAGCTCGCTATGGAGCGCGCAGATGTTTCTTATGATGTTTTAGGCAGTATTCTTGATTCAACGCAGCCATTTTTATCGGCTGTGAACTCAGGTATATCAGGGACAATGAGCACGCAAGATTTATTGCAGCACGCTGAAGTGGGCTTAGGTCAAATTGAATCTTTGCTGAATACTCAAGTCGCAGGGCGTTTCTTATTTGCGGGCTCAGCCACGCAAACGGCGCCGGTTGATTTTTCAGATCCAGATTTTGGCCCCGCCACAACGCCATCTGTCGTAGATACTGATTACTATCAGGGCAATGATTTTGTGCAATCCGTTGAGGCCTCAGACGGGCTTGTTATTGATTATGGCTTCACCGCCAATGATCCAGCGCTAGAACAAATTATTCGCGCTTATGATTTAATTCGCAATAATCCAACGGATCAAGCCACTTTAGAAGAAGCTTTCGGCTTGCTTGAAACAGGACTTGATCAACTATCTGAAAAGAGAGCGAGTATATCGCTTAACGCGCAAGCGCTTGATCGCAGCGTTGACAATAATATGGATGATTTGAACCTTCTTGATAATACGCTGTCAGGCTTGAAAGAGGTTGATCTTGCTGAGGTGACTATTCGCTTGCAGGAGATTCAAAGTCAGCTGGAAGCATCTTATTCATTGACAGCGAGCATATTAAGGTTAAATTTAGCTGACTATCTCTAGTCCCTCATATTATTTTCAAAAAGTATAAAATGACCATAACAGCTGCCCCAAACCCGCCGAGTCAAAAGATTCTTCCCAAAAAGACCCGCGCGGCTATGCAGTATATGATTTCATTAACGCAAGAAACGCTGCAGGCTTTTGAAACTGAGAGCAATGCGCTCGCGATGCAGAGCAATCTAGACTATATGGAAGCGA
This sequence comes from uncultured Micavibrio sp., assembly GCA_963977125.1. GTDB lineage: Bacteria > Pseudomonadota > Alphaproteobacteria > Micavibrionales > Micavibrionaceae > UBA2705. The sequence continues at coordinate 197,223 of CAXBNJ010000006.1, read as the reverse complement.
CCGCCGTTAAACAAGAAATCAACGCCCAATATCAACGCGCCGCCAAAGAATTTATGGCCCGTCAAAGCGAGTTTCTCGTTAATAACACAGCGTCTTTACGCGCCTTAATGCAGCTGCAAGCTCAGTTAAGCGCTGCGATTAAGCTTAATATGACCCTGATTGAAAAAGCAAATAAAGCCGAAAAATAACTTTTCCGGCTTTATTGAATTCAACTTAATCATCCGATTAATCTATCTGTAAAAACTTACTTGCTTTCAGTTTCTAGCGCATCTTCAGGCAGAGCAAGGTCAGGGCGAATAATACGCACTAAAGGCTGCAACTGCTTCTCATAAATCTTCCATTTTTCAACAGAGCTCTGATAAACAGGCTGCGTGACTTGCATTTTACTGGCGGTTAGTACGGAGCGTTTTTGTTTATGCGGCATCGCGCAGGCGTCATTCCATTCAAGCCCGACAAAATCAATTAATTTGCGTGCTTGTGTCTCTAAATCAGCCACTGTTTCTTCGTAGCTAATATCAAGAATACGACCAGGCAGGACTTTGTGCCAATGCTCCATCATATCAAGGTAACGTAGATATTCTTGACCGAGTTCTTCTAGATCATAAGACCAGTGCTGTCCCATCATGAAATTCTGTTTGTAGTTAGACAGGCAAGTGTCAAATGGGTTTCTACAGCAGTGTATGATTTTGGCGTTAGGTAAAACGCTGGCGATCAGACCAATATTCATATAATTGCCAGGCATTTTGTCAGTAATATGTTTGAAGGGCCCACCTATTACATGCTCTTTTGCATATTCAACATAAGTTTCACCCATTTCACAGACGGTTTGTTCTGAAACGCCGCCGAATTTACGTCGCATGCGGGGTATATCACCTAATTCTCCCGCACCAAATATATCTGGGTGAGACGACATTATTTGTTCTGTAAGCGTCGTGCCGGAGCGTGGCATGCCAACAATAAAAATGGGTGTGTCAGATTTACAACCGAAGCCTTCAAACGCTTTTAGTGCCTCAGCAGAATACTCTTCTTTCGTTCTTTCAAAATTTGTCGCAGCATTAGCGGCATTATAAGGTAGCGCTTTGCGACGTGTCGTATTGGCCGCAATATAATATTCAAACGCTTTTTCATCTTTCTTGAAGTTATCGTAAGCTTTGGCCAAAGAGAAGTTTAGCGAAGCTTCACATGTTAGTCCCATGGATTTGGCTTTATCCTGCAGCTTTAACAGGTTTTGAAAGTCTTCATCGTCTTCAGATTTAAATGTTTTAAGGCTAGCTAGCGTAAAGTATAATGGTGGGTAAGTTTTATCAATGGCCAACCCTTCACGGACAGTGGCTAAAGCTTTATCTGTTTGGTTTAAGGCTATTAATGCTTCGGCCTTTGCTGAATAGGCGCACATAATTTCTGGGTTTGTTTTAATGACTTGATCGAATACTTCTAAACTGGCTTCAACGTTATTAGAAACGTGCAGTAAGGACGCTTTTCGCAGTAAACACATAGGCACTTCTGGGGCGAGTTCAATCGCCTTGTTAATGGCCTCTAGTGCCTCTTCCGGTGCATCAAGGCGTTCATAAATATTGGTGAGCTTTACATAGGAGCGCGGATCATTAGGACTGAGCTTCAAGGCTTCTTTGAGGGCAGCATGCCCATCATCAAAGCGCTCTGATAAATAAAGGACATCAGCCATGTTCAAATAAGCTTCAGCGGACTCAGGTGTTAGCTGTAGGGCGCGCTGTGCGGCGTGCTGCGCTTTGTCAAATTCGCCCATCTCGATTAACGCACCACTAAGGGTGTTATAGGCTTCCGCATAGTCTTCTTTATAGCTAATCGCGTAAAGTGCGGCTATGCTGGCTTTTTTGTATAGATAGAGGTCTCCATATGTTAGGGCCAGGTTGTAATGAGCTTGGTGATATTTTGGTGAGATGTTGGTTGCCTCTGTGAAGGCTTCAATTGCATCTTCTGCACGCCCCATATCTTTGAGAATGCAGCCTAAATTATTCAGAGATTCAACGTTTTGGGGATCAATAGTCAAGGCTTTATCAATAAGAGCTTTGGCTTTACCGGGCTGCCTCATATCACGCAGCATAATAGCCCAACTTGACCAGATTCGTGCCTCATTAGGGTGGAGTTCGCTGGCTTCACGCCAAATAGCTATAGCTTTTTCAAATTTCTTTTGTTGCGCTAAAGATAAGGCGAGGTTAATAAGGCCTTCCAAGTTGTTTGGTGCCAGTTCTAGTGATTGCCGTGCTAGTGCCTCCGCAGCAGCGTTTTCGTTTTGTTGCCATAGCGTTGTGGTTTTGTGATTTATAGCTTCTATGTTATTTGCATCTAACTTAAGGACTTTATCAAAGGCTTGTAAGGCTTCTGCGTGATGTCCGGCTTTTCCCAAAACGCCACCATAATTATTAAGGTAAACAATTTCGTCGGGTGAGGCTTGTAAGGATAGTTCTATATAATGGAGCGCCAGCTCTATATTGTTTAATTGATAATACATTGCACCCAGCAGGTGATTCGCAGTTGGGTGGCTAGGCATAGCCTTTAAAACGTCTTTATAAGTGCGCTCAGCCAATACAAAATTACCGACGAGGTGATGTGACCTTGCGAGCTCTATCGCTTCATCTATAGGCATTTCGTAGTTTTCAGTATTGTAATCGGGGCGGAGGACTTCAGCGCTCATAAATCTATCCTTTTTTCATTTTGGTGAATATGGTATGATTAGTAATATAACGTACATAAGTGATTCGAGTAAAGTGAGGTTGGTTTGTTAACCATAGATTAAACTTTATAGCGTAGAATTTACTAATATATGTTTAGTTAAAGTGATCATAAATGGATGGATGAATTCCTGAAGGTTATGGTTTAAAAATAATAGGGCTTTTTGATAAAGTATTTTTGTGTTATTGTTATCACATAGATGGCCAATTCTGGCATTTCACATCGTTCCTCATTATATCCCCAAAGACCCATAACCCAAGGAGTGAGATATGGATATTAAGACATTAGACCTAAAAACGAAACTTATGGCAGGTACAGTATTGGCCGTTATAAGTGGCTTTGTTCCCCCTGTAGCCAACACAGCATCAGCTGGTACGGCGACAATTGGCGCTACACTTGAGCTTGTTACAGCAATTACTATAGCCAACACCTCAGCTCTAGACTTTGGACGTATCGCGATCACCGGTGGTGGTCCAGTAGCGGGCGTTCATGTGTTATCCTCTGCGGGTGTAGTTGCAACTCAGGCGGGTTCATCAGCGATGGTGGGTGGCGCAGGTACGCCAGGTAGTTTTGATATTACTGGTGGTGTGACCGCGGGTAATGTTACGGCGGCTGTTAGTGCTGCGGTTAGTTACGACGGCGGTGATATTCTTGTTGATCAGCTTATTTTTGGTGGTCCAGGCCTTTCAGCACCAGTTACTGTTGCGGCAGGCGCTACAGGTACCTTGGTTTTCGGTGGCGGTAGTACCGATGTGCAAGTTGGTGGTCGTATTACTTTCTCTGGTACGCCAGCGGTTGGTGCGTATAACGGTCTTGACTTTACAGTTACGATTACAGATATACCATAAAGTTTACGCCATTAATATTTTTATAAAAACCCGCCTTTTGGTGGGTTTTTTGTTGCAAAGATGTTTGACCTGTTCAGGCCTCCCCTATATAGTTTGTGTATCACCCTTATATTATGGAGGAGAGCCAAGTCTGTGACACAAAAACCGCTTTTAATTTGCGTATCAGCCTTGGCTGTAATCGCGGCTCCGCTTAGATTGGCGGCGGCGCCAACAATTACGTGTACGCGCCCCATTGGTTTTGGGCGCATATTGCCTTTATGTAACGCCACGATAACGGTTCGCGCTGCGTCTGGTGGCGGGACGGTAAATAATGGTTGCCATAGTCAGGTAAGTGGCGTTATACAGCCTGCTGTTTGTGTCGTTCAAACCTCGCTTGGGGTGGCCACACAAGATGCACGCATCACGTTCGCGGCAACGCAAACTCAGTTTGATAATACGCACGGGGCAGGTTTGGTCACGCTGGATAATTACCTAATACAAACAGCGGGCGGATCGCAGCCCAATTCTCATACATTTAATGCGGGACTGCTTAACCCCACACATACGTTTAACGTCGGTGGACGTTTAAGGTTTGGGGCTGGTGAGGCTGCGGGCAGCTATAATACAACATTTAATATTATTGTGACGTCAATACCTTGAAATACAAGAAATGGAACCAAAACATGTTTTTACCACTACGTTTGATAAAAAGCGCTCTCTTGCTCTCTGTGCCTGTGCTTATATTGTGTTTAGGTAGCGTAACAGCGCAGGCTGTTCAGATATCACCGCCAAGGGCGGTGATCGGGCCGGATAAGAAGACGTCCTACGTCTACATTAAGAATGATAGCGATGCAGCTAAAGCTTATAGGTTCCGTTGGAAAAATCTAGCGATGGATAAGGATGGTAACTTGAGGAATCTGGATGTTGTTGATGCGAGTCTTGTCCCGGACTTTAGGCCTGCGGAAGACTATATACGGTTTTCTCCGCGTCGCACAACGCTGAGGCCGGGTGAAACTCAGCGTGTAACTTTTTTGGTTCGTCGTCCTTCTGATATGGTTGATGGTGAATATAGAAGCCATTTCGTTGTGGAGCAGGTGCCGAACGTAACCAAAGAATCTGATGCGGCAGCAAAAATGGCGGCAGAGGTGGCACCAACCGTTACGGGTATTGGTGTGGACATTGTGGTTTCCCGAGCTTTTCCAGTTTACTTGTTGAACGGTAATGTGCAGGCGAGCTTAAGTCTTGATAATGCTCAACTGAAGCTTAACCCAAATGCTGGGGCAGAAGGCCAGGCAACGCATCTTGTTGATCTTGATTTCAGCAAAACGGGTAATAGAAGCATTATCGCAACGGCTGATATTCTGTGCGGCAATACCTCGATTAGCAGCGCGCCGCGATTGTTTGCTGTTTATGCAGAGGCGGATCGCCGCAGTGAGGTTATTTTTGTTACTCCGTCCTTGGCTTCGGATTGCAGCAATATGCGTGCCGTAATTACAGCGCATGCTGATGATCAGCTCGCAGGACAAGTTTTGGTCGAAAGTGCTGTTGGACGTTAATAAAATAAAAGTAATGTTGAGGTCATAAAGGTTATCCCAAATAAACATGGGATAACCTTTCTTTTTTAACAAGTTAGACTTTTTAGTAAGGCTGACAGTGTTAAACTTGTGGTGGGTTATTCTGCTACATTCAAAAGGCTCTTTTCTGGGCATGAATCATAATGGCAATTTAAAAAAGCGGACGTTGTGCGTACTGGTTACGTGTATCGTTTTTCTGGGGCTGATTGCGCCTCCTTCGTCGCGTGCTGACTCTGTTAGCGCTGAGGAAGTTTACGACCTCATTCTTGAGGTGAAACGTGATAGAAAAACACTGTCAAACGCTATCATCGGCATGGAGAAAGACGAGAAGTTCTTTCTTCCTGTGCTTGATATTGCGCGACTGGTTGGTGTCTCGGCGAAGCCTGACTTTGATGCACAAACAGTGACGGGCTTCTTCTTGAGTGAAGACAATGTCTATAGTCTGAATATTAAAGACAGCTATTACAGCCTTAATGGGGAAAAGCATAGTTTTCCTGAAGGGGAAGCGTTTATCCTCAAGCAAAAATACGGTATTGCTGAGGTCTATATCTCTCCTGAGCTAATGAATAAAATGTGGCCTCTAGATCTTAATTTAGACCACCTCTTTCAACTGGTTGAGATAAGAACCAAAAAGAGCTTGCCCTATGAAAGTAGAAAGTCACGTGAAGAAAAAAGGCGGAATAGTCTTTTTCGTTTAGGGGCTTCTGGTGGTGATGATTCATCAACGGGCGTTCTGAAAATTAAAAACAAGCCAAAAATGGTAAGCCTGCCGGCTCTGGATTTAAGCACCAGCCTAAATTATTTCAGTAAACAAAGGCGTCAAGATCAATCGTTTAGCTTGTTTGGCCGCAATGACCTTGCTAAAGGTGAGGTGAATTATAATCTCCGTGCAGTACGCCGCACTGATGGCGAAAGTGGTATTGAAGATGCACGTTTTCTTTATACCAAGCGTGCTTATAATGACGAAGATCTCCCCTTCGACTTACAGTTATTTCAAGCCGGCGATGTCAGTAGTAAGCTGCCGCGCTTGATCACAGGCTCCGTGCGCGGGCGTGGTGCGATCATAACAAACGCCCCGCAAAAACGTACTGTGGATTTTGACCAGCTATTGGTTGAGGGGCTGGCTGAGCCTGGTTGGGAGGTCGAGGTTTATAGAAACAATGAGCTTATTGGCTTTCAAATCGTTGATGAGCAAGGGCAATATAGCTTTGATAATGTACAACTTAATTACAGTCAAACAACAATCAAAACGATACTTTATGGCCCGCAAGGGGAAGTAGAAACAAGAATACAAAAATATAATATTGCGAGTGACATGCTTAAGCCAGGGCAAACCACTTATGAATTAGGCTTATTAGATTCTGATAGAGATCTGATTCCTTTTGAAGAGGACGTCGTTACGCAAGGTACTGGCTTCGCTAAGAACTTGAATGTTAGCCACGGTATTAATAAATATATTACAGGCTTTGGCAGCCTATCAGATATACCCATTGAAACGGGTGGCCAGCAATTCGCCACACTGGGTTTGAAATTTTCCCTTTATAACGCCATCGGCTCAATTGAAACCTATAGAAGCTCTGATGGTGGCTCAGCCTATGATGTAAAGGTCGCGCGCGATTTCTTGGGAGCAAATCTTAACTTCAGAGCGGCTGTTCTCTCTGATTTTGAGAGCCCTCAGGTTGGCTTTGGGGATTCAGCAGAAGTTTTTCGTGTTGACGCCTCTGCTAGTCGCTCATTTAGACTGCCTGTAGGTAACCTGGGCCTGAGTTTAAGGTATGAATATGAGCTATCTAAAAATGATCGTGCGCTTTCAACCTATGACTTTCGGCAGAGTTTTAGTTACCAAGGCTTACGCTTAAATCACGGGTTAAAATCTACGTTTAGTGAAAAATCACATTTACGTACAGATGGCTCTGTTAGCGCAGCCTACCGCTTTAATAGAAACTGGGATATGAGAGGCGTAGCAAGCTACGAGATATTCCCAGACCTCAGTACGCAGAGTATTTCGAGCGAGTTACGCTACAGAGATCGTGATCGCTTTACGGCCGCTGTGAGTCTGGAACAGAGTATTCAGAATAGACGCACAAAGTTTGGCGGCCAAGTTGGTTATGATTTTGATAAATTACGCACAAGCTTCGATCTAAGTTGGGATCGTGACAATGGCGTAGTTGGCTTGTTCAGAACGAGTTTTGCTGTCGCGCCATTTGGCCCTAATAACAAGTATAAAATCAGTAACACAAATATGTCTAACCGCTCTGCGCTGAACGCCCGCGTGTTTTTAGATAAAGACTATAACGGGGTTTTTAGTGCCGCTGATGAAGTAATGGAAGGTGTTCGCTTGAATGTTGGGAGCGGTGAAACCCCTGTATCTAGCGAAAATGGTATTATTTCATACATCACGCCTGCGCGGACGGAATATGAAGAAATAGGCATTGATTCTGACTCCCTCGACGATCCCTACATGCTGCCTAATGTCGCGCCATTCACAACAGTGATGCGCCCTGCGACCGCTCTTTCTTACGACTTCCCCATTATTGAAACCGGCATTATTGAAGGCACGGTTACTGATAGCACGGGGCCTATTATATCTGCGCAGATTCAACTGCTTGCGGCTAATGGCCAAATTCTTGATACAACAACGACGGCGTTTGATGGCTATTACAGCTTTGAATATATCCGCCCAGGGTCCTATATCGTGCAGATCGACCCTGCAAATACACAAGTTTCTATCCCGCCGAGATCCGTCTCGGTTACTTCCGAAGATCTATTCCAATTCAACATAGATCTTCATCTCCTAGAGCAGGCTGCGGAAGCAGCATGTGTCACGTTTGCTACTGATGACGGCAGAGTAACCCAAAATTGCCAATCAGAAAGCTCGACACAAAGTGGGATGGATCACCCTGCTCTAGTTCCTCTTAGCAAGGGCACAGCCAGTGTCCGAGTTAGCCAAGTACGGGTCGGGGAGTATTCAGACAAGTTACGTATAGTTCTGGATCTCTCCGCCCCTACGGCTATCCGCGTATGGGAACAATCCGACCGTAAACAAGTCACGATCGACTTGCCCGACACGTTTTGGGAAACAATGCAGCAATGGCAGAGTGCTAATCCGCATATTATTAAAGACTTCTCCGTAGCGCCACTTGGGCAAAACGGCGTCAGCATTACACTTAACGCAATTCAAAAAATTGAAGTCAGTGAAAAAGCAATGCTTACACCAAACAGCAAAGACTTTTACCGCTTCTATGTTGATTTTAGAAAATGTACAAATGGCTGTAAGTAAGTAGGACTTAAGCCGCGCCGTCTAGGCGTTCTCTAATCATCTTGATATGCATCCGCAAAGTATAGAGCTCATCCGCATAGGATAGGGGCACTTGCGTCTTCTTTACATCCCGATCAATTTTTTCTAGCGCAGCTAGCGTTGTTTGTAGCTCTGTATCGCTTTGCTGTGCGGCATCTTCCATTTTCTTTAAATGTTTATACCATTTGTAGATTTTAGAGCGCGTGCGCCATTTATAAGTTGGTGAAGCCAGCTTCATTAAAGGCAGCATTATACCAATTAACGGAATAAGCATCACCACCATACGGCTAATCATATCCGCTAACCAAAACGGTAAAAAGCGCTGTAGTAAGTTCGGGCCATATTTAAAATAGCGCGCCGCTTCTTCAGCAATCGGGAAATCAGCATAATCGACCGTAGGAAAACGCCCTTTAGCCGCAAAAAGATCTGCGTCGCCGTGAATTTTAAAGGCTGTTTGTACAAGCAGTGTTTTTAAGGCGCCATTGAAATCAGCGCGCGTTGCCAATTGCGCGACAGGGCTTAAGACGCGGTGGTCTTTTTGTGGCATATTTAATGCCATATCAATCACGCCTTGATTCAGCGTCACGGCTGATAAATACGGCAAAAGCCTTGTATAGCCCGCCGCACGATCAAAAGATAGCAGGCTCAAATCTGGGTCGCGTAATAAGGTGTTTATATTGGCAGAATCAGGTCGACCAACGAAGAAAGCTGCATCAATTTCCCGGTTTTTCAAAGCTAATACAGCGTCATCACCTGATTTCAAAACAGGCGTTGTGGTGCTCACCATGTTATTGAGCTCCAGCAGTTTAAGAGCAATCACTTTTGTGCCGCTGCCTTCTGTACCAATGGAGATCATTTTGCCAACAAGCTGCTGAATATCACGCTGTGCAGTGTTTATAGTGGTGGCATTGGTGAAAATCCATAAAGGCTCATAATATAAGCTGCCCAAAGATTCAATCGCATCTTTATTCGCATCTGTGGCTAGGCCGCTTTGTATAAAACCTATATCGGCCTTACCTGCGGCGATAAGCGCGGCGTTTTCTTGTGAACCGGCCGTAGTCAGTATATTCACTTTTATATTATTGGTGGCCAAAATTTCTTTGTAGCGTTGAGCGAAGGCGTAATATTGTCCATTGGGCGCGCCGGCTGCAATGGTGAGCGTATTGGGCGGGGTTGGTTCGATAAAGCGCGAAGCCAGCCAAAAAGACGCAATTATAATGACAAGAATAAGACCATAAGTTTTTACGGTTTCAGGTATATGCATAGCCGATCAATCCAATTTGTAGCGCGTATGTGGGGTGACGCTTAAATAACTACAAAAATTGAATAAATTCAATAGGCGTTTATCGCTTTAATTTTATTTCTTTACGGCCTTTATGCGCGTATCAAGCCCCGCTATGAAATTATCAATCAAATAGCTCGCCATATCGGGGGCGCTTTCGCCATCATCAATAAGCGATATTTTCCCCGTTTCTTCCAAGAAACACAGGCCATGCACAGAAGACCATAAAACGCGCGTAGCCATTTTCAGTTCACGGTTTTGATCCTGCGTAAAATAGGGACGGAGTAAATTTTCTAGCGGAGAAAACAAAGTGGTGATTTCTTCTTGATACCACTCTGGAATGCCGTGACCATCAGTGAGGCTATGGGTAAATAGCATTAACCAGTGCTGTTTATGGTCTTGCGCAAAATCCCGATATAAATGCGCCATGGATTTCATATTATCTATGGCTGATTTATCTGGGTCATTACAAGCGGGGGAAGATAAAATATCGTGTAATTTATGCAGAATTATTTTGTTAATGGCCAAATAAAGAGCATCCATAGATTGGAATAAATTATAAATAGTGCCCGGCGCATAACCAATCGCACTGGCGAGTTTACGCGCGGTTAAGCCTGGTGCGCCCTCTGTTTCAATGATAGTCCACGCGGCATTAATAATTAAATCTTTTAATTCTTCACGCGTATGGTCGGTTCTTCTAGCCATGATTCATCCTTATCTGTATCCTAAGCTATATTAAGCGTTTTCTGAACGCCGTTCAATTATTTTCTTGAATAGTCTTAAAAACTATGTCATATTATTAATTGAACAGTGTTCAGAACGTAATGAAATAAGAGTAGGGGAAAGTCATATGAGCGAGATTAATCAATTTGCATTATTAAAAGATAGACGGTTTTTACCTTTATTTATCGTGCAGTTTTTAGGAGCGTTGCATGATAATGTTTTTAAAAATGCTTTAGTGGTCTTGTTACTCTATAGCGCAACAACCGCGACGGATCTTGATCCAAAATTATTAGTCACTTTGGCTACAGGCTTATTTATTTTACCGTTTATTCTTTTCTCTGGACTAGGTGGGCAGCTCGCTGATAAATATCCAAAACAAAAGATCATCCGCATTGTTAAAGTGGCTGAACTTGGCATCGCGATTTTAGGTGCAGCCTCTTTATTAAGCGGTAGTGTGCCTTTGTCTTTCTTCACTTTGTTTTTATTGGGCAGCCAATCAGCTTTTTTTGGCCCGACGAAATATTCTATTTTACCGCAGCATTTAAAAGAAGATGAGTTAATTGGCGGTAATGCTTTGCTGAATACAGGATCTTTTTTGGCGATTCTCGTCGGCACAATTGCTGGCGTTTTACTGATTAGCCTTGAAGGCGGGGCGGCGTGGGTGAGCGTATTATTAATTAGCTGCGCTCTCTGTGGTTATCTGGCGAGCCGTTTTGTACCTGTGGCCGCTGTGAAGGCTGCAGATATTAAACTTAATTTTAATATAGTCACGGAAACCGTAGATATTCTCCGTTTTGCCTTTGCTCAAAAAAGCGCGGTGGTGCGCTCAATTTTAGGCGTTGCGTGGTTTTACTTTTTGGGTGGTTTGTTTATGGCGCAATTCCCTAATTATACTGAAGCCACTTTATCTGCCAATGAGCATGTTTTGGCCTTCTTTCTTGTGATGTTTTCTGTCGGTATTGCTATAGGGGGCCTGCTGAATAACAGACTTCTACATGGTCGTATTGAAGCGGTTTATGTGCCGTTAGCGGCTTTGGGTATATCCTTATTCTCGATCGATTTATATTTTGCGAATAATGGCGTGCAAGCTGTGAATGGGCAGATATTTGGTTTAAGTGAATTTTTGAGCCATCTTGCGCATTGGCGTATCATCATTGATGTTTTAATGATTGCGATTTGTGGCGGTTTGTTTGTTGTACCGCTAAATACAATTATTCAAAACGAGACTTCAGAAAAAGTGCGCGCGCGCGTTATGGCGGGCAGTGCGATTATGAATGCTTTATTTGTTGTGGCTTCATCCTTAATTGCAGCATGTTTGATTGCCCGCGGCTGGGAAATTGAATCACTATTTTTTGCGGCGGCTATCGCCAATGCATTTGTGGCGATCTATATATGCAGTTTATTGCCAAGCTATTTGTTCAAAAGCTGTATGCAGGCCATTTTAAAGTTTGTTTATAATGTAGAAATTCATGGGCTTGAAAACGTCGCTAAAGCAGGGCCGCGCGCGGTTATTGTCAGCAACCATGTGTCTTTACTTGATGCGCCATTATTGGCTGCGTTTTTGCCTGGTCGCCCGATGTTCGCGGTGAACAGCTTTGTCGCGAATTGGTTTTGGGTGAAGCCCTTTCTAAAATTGGTTGATGCATTCCCCCTTGATCCTACAAATCCATTCTCAATTAAAAGCCTTATTCGTAAAGTGGAAGAAGACCGCCATGTTGTGATTTTCCCAGAAGGGCGCTTAACAGAAACCGGCGCTATGATGAAAATCTATAACGGCCCCGGTATGATTGCTGATAAAGCGGATGCGTATATCTTACCTGTGCGCCTTGATGGCGTTCAATATACAGGTTTTGCGCGTTTAAAAGGTAAAGTGCCATTACGCCGTTTCCCTAAAATCACAATCACAATATTAGAGCCCCGTAAATTTAAGATTGATGAGGATATTAAAGGTCGGAAACGCCGCGCAGAGGCGGGCCGTCAGCTTTATGACGTGATGGAAGAAATGATGTTCCAAACACGTAATCATGAGCAAACCTTATATAATGCCTTGCTTGATGCCCGTAAGGTTCACGGCAAAGCCGCAAATATAGCTGAAGACGTAGAGCGTAAACCAATAAATTTTGGTAAGTTGGTTTTGGGCTCAAAAGTTTTAGGGGGCAAGCTCGCCCACATAACCAAACAAGGCGAGAATGTCGGCGTATTATTGCCAAACTCTCTTGGTGCCGTCGTCACGTTTTTCGGTCTGCAAGCTTATGGGCGCGTGCCGGCTATGCTGAACTTCTCTGCGGGCTCAAAATCCCTCTGTTCCGCGTGCCAAACCGCGCAAGTCAAAACCATTTTGACTTCACGCCGCTTTGTTGAGCTTGGGCGTTTAGACGCTGAAATAGACGCTTTATCGGAACATGCAAAAATTGTTTATTTGGAAGATGTTAAGAAGAGCATAAATGGCTTTGATAAGGCTATGGGCATAGCTTCTTCCGCCGCGCGCCTCCATAAACGCTTAAAAATAAGCCCAAATGACCCTGCTATAATATTATTCACATCAGGCTCTGAGGGTGTGCCTAAAGGCGTTGTACTGTCTCACGCCAATATCATGAGTAATATCGTGCAGCTTTCATCACGCGTTGATTTTAATGCACAAGACACTGTATTTAACTGTTTGCCTATGTTCCATTCCTTTGGTTTAACAGGCGGAACGTTATTGCCGATTTTGACGGGGGTGAAAACCTTTCTTTATCCAAGCCCGCTGCATTACCGCATTGTGCCTGAATTGGTTTATGCCTCGAATGCGACAATAATGTTTGCCACAGATACTTTTTTAAATGGCTATGCACGTATGGCAGATCCTTATGATTTTTATCGTATGCGTTATATTTTTGCTGGCGCAGAGAAAGTCAAAGATGAAACCCGTCAACTGTATATGGATCGTTTTGGCGTAAGACTTTTAGAAGGTTACGGCGCAACAGAAACAGCGCCTGCCTTGACTGTCAACTCATCTATGCATGTTAAAGCAGGGTCAGTTGGGCGCTTATTGCCGGGCATATCTTATCGTTTAGAAGGTGTCCCAGGCGTGGATGTTGGCGGTCGCCTCTTTGTAAAAGGCCCTAATGTTATGTTGGGCTATTACCGCGCTGATGAACCGGGCGTTTTAGAGCCGAGCTGTGAAGGGTGGTATGACACAGGCGATATCGTCGATATTGATGCAGAAGGCTATATGTTCATTCTTGGCCGCGCCAAACGCTTTGCTAAAATTGCGGGTGAGATGGTGTCCCTAACAAGCGTGGAATCTATGGTTAACAGCGTCTATCCCGAAGAGCAGCACGCGATTGTCGCTATGCCTGATGCACGTAAGGGCGAGCAGCTTATTTTGCTGACAACGGAAAAAGATGCCGATAGAAAAACGCTGTCAAAATATGCAAGCGCGCAAGGTATATCTGAGCTAACCGTACCCAAAACAATATTGGAAATTGATAAAATTCCAGTCTTGGGCAGCGGCAAAACAGATTATACAAAAGTGCAAGAACATGTTGAATCGGAACTGGGCTGAAACGTATACATTAAGGAGTATCTATAATGAAAAAAATTATGAGCGCCGTTATATTTTTATCCGTTTCAGTGGTCATTCCGCTATTTTGCACGGTGGTCTATTTAACGTTTGCGGACAGCCACGCAGCGAATAGTGAAGACCACCGCCATGACGGGGAAGTTGTTGTGTTGTTGCATGGCGTCGGTCATAGCAAGTTCAATATGTTGCCGATTAGTATCAGCTTGAAAAAACAGGGCTATCAAACACATAATATTTCTTACCCGTCGACCAAGCAGGATATTCCAGCTTTATCTCAGTGGTTGAATGCTAATTTAGAAGAACATATGATTTGGGGCAGCTATGAAAAAATCCATTTTGTAACCCATTCAATGGGCGGCATAGTTACTGGGCGCTATCTGGAAGACTATAAAGATCAGCTTCCACAAAAAAAAATCGGCAGAGTGGTGATGCTCGGCGTGCCTAATGGCGGCAGCGAAGTCGCGGATTTACTGAAGAACTTCTGGGGCTACAAACTTCTTTTTGGCCCAGCAGGGCAGCAGCTTACCACCGAACATCGCGCCAAAAACGGCATTAAGCCGTGGTATGATTTGGGCGTGATAGCGGGGACGCGCAACAGCTTATATCCGATTGGTGATGCTATTATTAAGCCTGAAAATGACGGGCGCGTTAGCGTCCCGAGCACTAAAGTTACAGATATGAAGGGTCATATTGAACTTGGCGTACAACATGGGTTTATGGCATGGAGCGATGCTGTAAATGCGCAAATTCTGGCGTTTTTACAAACGGGACAATTTCAGGAAATCGATTAATCATATGCGCCGTCAATAGATGCCAATAGATTTATAGTCGTTTTTCGCTTATACTCTGTTCACCTTAAAGGTAAATATTGTTATTTATCTGTGGTTTATAATCAGAAATTTAGGTCAGCTATGAGTGAAATATTACCCTTCCAAATCGTGATCATTGCCGTATTCAGTATTTTATCGCAATGGACAGCTTGGCGTTTTAAGACGCCCGCCATTGTTTTTTTACTGGCGAGCGGCTTTGTTTTGGGCCCGATATTAGGTTGGTTAGACCCGAAAGTGTTGTTTGGTGATTTCCTCGAGCCCGCCATTGCCGCCTCCGTCGCCATTATTTTATTTGAAGGCAGTTTACAATTAAATTTCCATGATTTACGTGGCACGCAGCGTGTTGTGAAACGCATTATCCTTCTGGGTGCCCCACTTGGTTGGGCGCTTATAAGTATAGCGGCTCATTATGTCGCAGGCTTAGATTGGCCCACATCCATTACAATTGGCGGCATATTAGTCGTGACAGGGCCGACTGTAATTATGCCGATGCTGCGCCATGCTCGTTTAAATAAACGTGTCGGGTCAATGTTGAAATGGGAAGGTATCGCCAATGATCCGATTGGCGTTATTTTTGCGATTTTAGCTTATGAATATTTTGTATCCAGTAGCCATGGCCATTCAGGGCTGTCTTTCTTTTTAGGCAATGGCGTTATATTGGCCGCCATTGTTCTGGTTAGCTTTGCTATTGCACATTTAATTAAGCGTTTGTTTGAACGTGGCCATATGCCTGAATATTTAAAAGCGCCGTTTCTGGTGAGCACCGTATTGAGCATATTCTTTATCAGTAATGGATTTTTGGAGGAATCTGGCCTAATTGCGGTGACTATACTGGGCGTAACGCTGACCAATATTCACACAAGAAGCCTTGGTGATATAAAACGTTTCAAAGAAACCATTACAATTATTTTGGTATCGGGCGTGTTTATTATATTAACTGCGCAGCTAGAGCTTTCGGCCTTAACAGACCTTACAGGGCAAAGCTTGATGTTTATAGCGTTGTTGCTGTTTGTAATTAGGCCACTAACGATTTTTCTTTGTACACTTGGCACGAATATAACCAAGCAAGAAATAATATTGGTCGGGCTTATAGCGCCGCGCGGTATTGTTTGCGCGGCTATGGCAGGTATCATTGGGCCTTTACTCATGGATGCGGGGTTTGCCAGTGGCGCGATTATATTCCCAATCGCCTTTGCAGTGGTTGTCAGCAGCGTTATTCTTCATAGCATGATGGTCAAGCCTTTAGCGGCACGGCTGAAATTACAAATTGAACAACAAAATGGCGTAATGATAGCTGGCGCCTATCCGTGGTCTATTCAACTGGCGCAGACCTTAAAAAGCCGAGATGTCCCAGTAATTATAATTGATAATAATTGGAAGAGCCTATCTGCCGCTAAATTGGCCGATATACCCATATATCATGGTGAGCTTTTATCTGAAGAAACCGAGTTTAGCCTAGAGTTTAATGCTTATAACACCTTAATCGCCGCGACGACTAATCCAGCTTATAATGCGCTTACTTGTGATGAATTCGGCCATGAATTTGGCAGCGAGCGGGTCTTTAGCGTTGGAGTTGATGAAGAAGGGGTTGCTGAGTATCGCCGTATATCGACAGCCGTTAAAGGGCGCCCTTTATTAGCACATGATGTCACGCTGGCGAATTTATGGGCAAAATTTGATGATGATTACCGCTTTAAAATTACGCGAGTTGGCAAAAAAGAAGGGGAAGATACCCTGATTATACCACCAAGTAATGAAGATTCGATACATATGGGCATTATCTCAAAAGCGGGTTTAGTCAGTTTTTACTCTGAAGACCCAGCCTCGCATATAGCCCCTAAAGCGGATGACTTTATTTTGACATTAAGTAAAACAGTGCGTGTTTAACAGGTTAAAGTCTGAGCTTACTTAATATTTGTCAATGGCGACTTTTACCATCTTCTTCAGCTCTATGGCTGCGGGGCCAGCATCATCTTTGATATTGTTTTTTTGAATTACGTTTAGTGCATCAATATGCGCTTGAATAATAATGCGCTGATTTTTTAATTCATATGCGGTCTGCCCAATATAATCGCGCAAAGATTCTGCAAAATAAGCGGCTAAAGTGTAACCACAAAGCGCGGAAACATCTTTGATCTCATGGGCGAGGGTGAAAATTTGTTGCGCTTTGTTCTCTCGCTCAGCAGAGGGTGATATGTCTTTCATCTCAGCCCAAATAGAAGATAGCTTGTCTAAATTCTCGCCCAGAGTTTCAATGCAGTCTACGCATAAAGCGGCGATAAGCTGATCTGCTTCGTCTATTTTTTCTTGGTCAAGGTGACCTTGTTCATTCGTCCGAACGCCCATACCGAGCTTGTTTTTTAGCATATTGCGGCGCTTATAAACTTCGACTTTATCGTCTTCTTTGCTCATACTTGTTTCTCCACAATGTTAGGTCGGGATTTACGGCGGTCCTCACCGTCGATAAGCGTTTGTTGGCGGCGTCTATCGGGGCCAAAGAAATTAGAAGAGCGAATAAATGGACGTGGGTTATCAATAACCGAACAAATCCGTGCCGCTAAAAGATTACCTGATATCGGCTTCACAAGCGTCTCATTCGCGCCCAAATCCCGCGCTTCATGTGTTAGCTTTTCTGTTGTGTAACCACTGACAACGACCATAGGCAGGAAGCGTATAGAGTCTTTTTCATTATTGCGCACCCATTCCAGCAATTCACTGCCAGAGCCATTGGGCATAAGCCAATCTGTTAAGACAATATCCACGCTATTCACATAGCGGCTTTGCGAGCGCGCTTGCATTATGGTCAAAAGCTCGCGAGCTTCTACGCCATCAGAACAAACAACGATATCACCAACACCAAAAACCTTAAGCATGGATGATATTAAGGTTTGCATATAAAGAGAGTCTTCGACCACTAACACGGTGAAGTTACTTAAATTATACGCTAAGCTGTTATTGTTGTTTATGGAGGCTACCACGGTTCCAGATTCCTAATTTAATAATTCACAAATATAGTAACGTGATTGCAGGTTAAATAAAAGCCCTTAGGCACGCGGTCTAAGCTAAAGCTTAAATATTGGAGTGGGGGCTTTAGATTATATAGGCAACGCTGAGGACTTCTATTTCTTCTAAACCATTCTCTGTGCGCACTTTAACGCAATCGCCTTCTTCCGCTTTCATCAAAGCCTTGCCAACGGGGGAGAGCCAATTAATTTTACCGCTGTCAAAATCAGCCTCGTCTACACCAACCAAAGTTACCGTGACTTCACTATCATCTGGGCGGGCATAGGTCACCGTCGCCCCAAAAAACACCCGCCTTACCCCTTGCTGGTCTTTGGGATCAACGATTTTAGTGTTTTCTAACTTGTTGTTTAAATAGCGCACGCGACTATCTATCTCTCTCAGGCGTTTTTTATTGTAAATATAGTCGCCATTCTCAGAGCGATCACCATTACCAGCCGCCCAAGAGACAATTTCAACAATTTTTGGGCGCTCATCATGCAGCAGCCAATAAACTTCCTTGGCCAGCACAGCGTAGCCTTGTGGCGTCATATAATGAATGGCCTCTTCGATCGGAGGTTTGGCTTCTTTAGCCTCTAAGCTGCGTTTTCTACTCATTTAATAATCATACAAGAAAGCCGCATTTCCCCACAACTATTAATCCATAAAACCTATATATCTGCTGTATTTTATCTGTATAGATCTCTATATACTTTGACATAAGAGAGCCGCTATGTTAGATATATAAGTTCACAACACAAGCAGCAATGGTAATATTATGAGCATAGACGCAGAGAAAACATCTAATATGCATAGTAATGATTTTAATAGCGCTTCAGCTGCGCCTTATGACTGTCATGACGACAATCTTGAGAGCGTACGAGCCCCAGACAAGCTTGCAATAAAAATTTGGGTTGATGGCAGCTTTCAAAGTAAAGGCCGCGCGTCGGGGGTGGGGATTGTTGTTACTGATATAGATAATAACCTACTCGAAGAACATAGCATAACGAGCAAAGGCCCTGCGTCTTCTTTTGACTCAGAATTAATGAGCGCAGTAATTGCCCTTAACCTGCCTTCTGTGCTTAATTCGACAGTCATAGAATTACATGGCGATTGTACCAGCGTGATCGATTTCTTGAATGCCCCAAAGGAACATTATGCCTTTGAAGAAAAATCAGAAGCCAGAAGAAACTTGGCTGATGATGCGCGTGAAGCGCTTTGTATGCACGAGGATATTATTATTTCCCATGATAGTGACAGGCAAACTGATAAAGCCGGCAAACTTATGCGCCGCGCACATTTCTTAGCCAAATGCGCCCTACAAAACAAGCCTTTGACTAAGTGCAAATTTTTAAATGGGCCTGTGTGATTAATACTATTTTAATTCTAATGGACTTACCCTTATGATATATGGACATTTTGGCGAACTATTGCCAGACTGTTCCTTATCTTAGTTGCTTCTTCAATATGCGTAGACTTAAAACCCCTATTTATGTTAGCGACAGGAGATTAACATCATGTCTAATACTCATATATTATCGACTTTGCTTGTAGGCGCACTCTGCCTTGGCACATCTTTGCCTGCTTTTGCACAAATAAACAATAAACCCTATGCCTTTCCTAATTCTTCGAATGGCAGTGTTGGTATGTCCCAAGCGGGGCGGCAAGCTATCTTAAATCAGCAAATTCGTAACCTGACACCAGAAAATATGGCTCGTGGTCCATCGGGTCAACTATTGGACGTTATTGAAGGACCACACCGCAGTGCCTTTGTTAGCCAGACAGGTACAAACGCCTTTATTGCAGGCTATAAAGGTACGAGTTATAAAGGCCTAAATAACGATATAGGTGTCGGCGTTTTTAATAGCTTTTTTTCGCCCATAGCGTCTAAGTCATCAGGGGTTAACTTCGTGCAATATCATTCCGGATCGCTAGTAAACACATGGACAGCGCGCGTGGTAAGTGGTGATGCGCCGATAAGCTATCGCCCTGATAACTCTGTGGATAACTGGACTGGTGGCGTCTATAGTCGTGATTAGGAACTCAAGATGACACTAGCATGTTTGTGTTTGTGGGGCTCGCGCGGGCATTAAACCTGCGCTATGCGCTAGAATGGCCGCCTGTGTGCGATTGTCGACGTCTAGCTTGCGTAGGACGGCTTTCAAATGTGTTTTCACGGTAGTCTCTGTAATATCTAACTTACGCGCGATTAATTTATTTGGATCACCGCTTGTTAAGCATTGTACAATCTGTATTTCTCGTGGGGTTAATTGAAATTGCGCTAATTTATGGCGACCTGCAAGACCAGACGCGGGGTTAAAGTGATTATCATCATCCTGCGTATGCAATGGCGGTGTTAGAAATATTTTCTCACCCATCATTACCAAGTCTAAATACCGAATAAGCGCTTGTGCGGTTATATTTTTTAATATTAAACCATCTGCACCAACATCGAGGCTTTGCTGCATAATATCACCCCCGAGATCTTCGCTCATAACGACAAGGTGGCACGGTTGATAATGGTCTTTCATAGCTTGTAAGTCTTCTTGAAAACCTGTTCGGCATTGCACACCATAAATCAGCAAATCCAATATATTATCCGGTATAGGGTTTTTATATTGTGGAAGCTGCTCTGTTCCTAAGGTGATATGATAATCGCTATCCTTAAGGTGACTGATAATGCCCGCGCTTAATAAGGGATTCTTTTCATATAAAAATGTGTTAATTGGGCTCATTTTCGCGGGCTTCCTTTTTATTTGTTAAACATCATACACATCCCCATAAGCGGTTTAACCGCGGTTCAATAACTCTATTTATGGTGTGTCTTGTGGACTTTAGTTAAGCTCCACAGACTTGCCAAGCATCGTGTCTAAATATTTATCCATTTTTCAAAAAATCATTTTATATGAATGCGTTAGGGAGGCTCCTATAGGGTACATACACAGGCATGAAAAAAGGGGCGGACTTATAGGGGGATGAATATGTCATTATAAAAACAAGGGAGGCTGAGGGGCTCATCCTTTAGGAGGGCTACCGTTGATTTGTATTTTCACTCTTCTGAGCGATTTTCATTTTTTTTGATTTGGATAGGATGATGTTCATTGCGTTTCTGCTGTGCGATCTCTTGCGTTAATTCACGTTCACCAGAAAACATAATAGGGGTTTTCCATGTCTCATCGATTGGCCTTCGCGTTGTTATTACCACTCTTTTTACTTAATGGGTGTAGTTCAGCAATTTATGATACGACGGAAGCGGGCGTGAAACCTGCCTTTAGTTATCATGTTACAAATAACGATACACCATATTCACAGTGTCTAAAGAAGCTGGCCATTATAAATGCGAATAATTTGCCTGTTTTTGCTGTCGGCGAAGTAGCAGATAAAACAGGTCAGGTGAATTATGACGAAAATGGTCATGCTTTAACCCAGGGTGCCTCAGAAATGATTATAAGTGCCTTGGCGAAGACAAAAAAAGCGCAAATGGTCGAGCGCCTTGATTTAAGAATCCCTTTGGCTGAAGTAAAGCTTGCCGAACAAGGCAAACTTAGCCGCTCTATTGATGCCTATGGCAAGTTACCGGCCAGCGATTTTATTGTGGTTGGTGCCCTAACAGAGCTTAATTACAATATTGTTAGTAGCGGTGCTCAGCTTTTTGTTAAAGGCATAGGCGGCGGCGCACGCACCGTTGTTGTTAATGTCGCCTTGGATTTGCGGGTTATTAATTCTCAAAATTTTGCGATTTCTTATGTTTCAACTTTGCAAAAGCAGATACGTGGCTATGAAATAGAAGCCAATGTGTTCCGCTTTTTTGGCGATACATTAATTGAATTTGATGCTGGAGCGGTCAGAAACGAACCCATGCAGCTCGGGGTGCGCTCTGTTGCAGAAATGGCCGTATATCAAATAATGACAGACTTTCTCAAGCTTCCTGAGGCTCAAGGTTGTGGCCTTATGGAGAATGATTCAATGGAATCATATCTAAATACAACCGATATTTAACTCTCACCAACGAGGAGCGATTATTATGATTAATTGTAAAAAAGCATACTTAGTATCTGTTTCATTATTTGCAATAGGAATGGGTGTGGTATCTCCCGCTCAAGCTTTTGACGAGGTTAACTGGTCTTGGAACAAAGATGTTACTTTTACGGAAAATATTAATATTGATGTAGAAGATACATTTGATATTTCAGGTTTGGTTGAGGTTGAAAAAATCCAAGTTAATGTTGGTGATGTAACGGCAACATCAAGCGTAACCGGCATTACAAATACCCCACCATCAGAAGGCGTTAACCCAGGTACAGTCATCATTGATGAAACGTTCTTTTTAGAAGACAGCTATGACGACAGCGCTGATCCGGGCATTGTGAACGCGGATAGTGATATTGGTACCCCCCTTGGATTAGACCTGCAACTGGTGACAGGTTCAATTGATGAAGGCGCGGACACAATAACTGCTGAGTTTAATGTGACAGGAGAGCTTGATGTCGGTGAGTTCATCTATAACGAGTTTGATGCTGTTGACCTGCCCTCTGTAGAAAGCATAGCCACAGCTATTGGCAATAACCAGTCAATAGAGAGCACAGTTGCCACAGCGTTGCATGATGCGCAGTTTAATGGTGGTGATTTTGTCGGTGATAACTCTAACTTAGACTTCTTCCCCAATGTTGGTGGAACAGGCAACACGCACACAGATTTTCTTGAAGTCGCGGTCGTGGCTGCTGGACTTGGCCTGTTAGAACAAGGTGTCGTTAGTGCCGATTCAACAATTTCTGACATTCTTAATGCGAGCGCTGTGAGTACGGCCACCGCCATTGGTAACAATGTTAGTGTTGATTTGGATGCCAATATTGACGGTGATGCTTATATGGTCGCTGACCTAACGCAGTTTAATTATGCTGATGTGATGGCCACTTCAATGGCTTCTGCAATTGAAGTGAGCAGCTATAATAACCTTGGTGTTCTTGACGGGCCTTTGGTTAGCTCTAGTGCAACAGCTATAGGTAACAATGCGTCAATTAAAGTCACTTCACCAACTATTACATTACCTTAAATTAGTTAGCTTGCCCCTTAATAGGGTCTTAACTTGAATAAGGGGGAGCAATTTATTGCTCCCCTCCCTCTCAAACAGATAATCAACAGGATGTAACCATGCGATATATTACAGGAAAAACTTTATTATTCATCGGCTCATGCTTTATCTTTCTTATTTCATCATGGGCAGCTCATGCGCAAATGTCTTCTGCGCCATGGGGGTTTGCCGCGCAAAACAGGGCCTCTATTGCCGCTTTAATTCGCCAAGTAGAGAGCGCAGATTCTTCCGCTCAAGGCAGCGTTAGCGCAGCGCCAGCAGCCATAACAAATTTGGTTTGTGGCAGTGACGGATCATCCTCTGCCAAGGGCACGGGCTCATGCATTATTCTTAATAATGCTTCAGCCGCTATTGATCTTTTGCAAGACTCAGAAGGCGATAATACAGCGACAAGTAATGACACAACCAATATTGCTGACACAGCGGAAAGTGTAGCAGATATATTATCAAGCATATCAAATAATTAACGGCCTTAAGCTAAACTGATTATTAATCCTTTTTTGCTAATATGCCCTGTAACACTACTTTTATAATTCTTAATAAGGCTGGCAAATATAATGCCCAATAATGGCATAAAAAAAGGCAATATACCTCTAAATATCGTGCCACAGCGACGTGACCAGCCGACATTACTGGTTAATGCGGGAATTAATGACCCTACGCGCGGGGATGTTGCGGGGTGGCGTGGATTGGCCAGAGCGATTAGTAAAAAAATCGGCGGGCGCGTGGTTTATGCTGATGATACATTAGTACGGGCAAGCTTCCCCGATGCTCTGCCCAATGACGACTACCAAACATTGCTACACAAATTCTTAGATGGTTATAGCCCTCCCGAATATATATTAGGGGAGCAGTGTTCTAAAACCATGATGTTTATGGGGCATAACGCAGAAGATTCTTATATTATCACGGGCGTCAATGAACATATTTCGAATAGTTTGCTCAAAGAGCAAATTCTTGTGTCTCATAATCTGACGCAAGATATCTTACATGATGAAGGGGGCATTTTTGACCAGAAACACCCGACGATAACGCGCCCCATTATCGCTGTGTTTTTAGTCAACCCAAGCAATGAGAAAGTGCAAAAAGAATTTAGTGAAAAACTTGTCGCATTAATGGCGCATTATCCTGAATCGACCATTTATTTATGCGGCAGTCGACGTACAAGGGTTGAAAATCATACATCTTTGCTCAATGCCTTAAGGCTTGAGGTAGAAAAGACTGATCAAGCCGACAATATTGATGTGCTCAGTTATCAATTTTCTAAAGATGCCGAATATAACCCTTATAAGGGTTTAATCGCGCGGGCCCAGCATTTTGTTATATGGGGAGATTCACAATCTATGCTCTCAGAGGCTCTGTATTCTGGGAAAACGGTTTACGCCCATAGATTTGGTCGTGCGGAAGATTTAGAAGGGCAGGGCTACGTTCATCAGTTTAATGAGCTCGCGACGAATACCCCACCTTTTTCTAAAGAATTTAAGCCGATAAACCTAACGGATCAGATCGCAGATATCTTTATTGAGCGCCAAAAAATTGCGCAGAAAATTGCCCGCTCTAAACTGCAAGATACCCTCGAAATACAGGATGAAAAATGGTTGGATGCTCTTAACCAGATTCGTCTAAACTTCCACAACGCCGCTGATCTTGACGATGAATATAAAAACAATGCCGAATTTGTGAAACTAGCCTTGCAACTGCGTGGTTATAGCTTGCAACATTTTCCTAAGTTCCAAGATGATACAGAATCAATCGTTACAGCTTTCACGCAGAATATAGGTGCCTTTACATTTGCGAATACCGCCAGACAAGAGGAACAACCGCTTGCCTTAAAGGCCGCTAAAGTTGATTGGCGCGTTGTGAAACACTTAGCGGCGCCGTTAAAAAGAGATGACGAAATCGCCTATACCGCATTAGAACAACATGGCGAGGTGCTTCTTGATCTGGATAAAAAATATTTAAGTGATCCCAAAGCTATATTGCTCGCCATCGTTGAATACCCTGAATTACTCGATGAGATAGACCAGAGCCTTTTAAGTGATAGGGCGTTTATATTGGCTGCGGTGCGCGTAAATTATCAGGCTTTGGCTTATGCCGATACAAAATTTCGTAAAGATCGAGAGATTGCCCTCATCGCGGCTAAAGCCTCTATTTCTAGTTTTCATGATTTTGATGATGCTTTTCGCGAAGATCGCGCCTTCATGTTGGAGGTTGTTAACGTTAATGGGCCAGCTTTGGGACAGGCAAAAGGGGACTTGCTGGGTGATGAAGAGATTGTACTCTGTGCTATTGAGCAATACAGTCGAGCCTTCCAATATGCGAATGATGAGCTTAAAAATAACAAAGATTTCGCAGTCAAAGCGATTAAAACTGACGCACTGAGTTATCGCTATATTGGTGACGATTTAAAGAATGACGCTGAATTGGCGATGCTTGCCATTAAAGGCGGGTTGAGTGATGCTATTCAATTTATGAGTAAAGACTTACGCGACAATATAGATTTGATGCTTGAGCTCGCCAAAACACAATATATAGGCTTGCAAAGATTAGGGCCGAAGGCGGCTAATCACAGTGCATTAATATTGGCGTGTTTAAAGCACGGCGTTGAGGATTTCTATCGTGTGGGCGCGGAGCCTAAGAAAAACGCTGAGGTCGTTTTGGCCGCTATGAAGATTTATGGCTTAGCCATTCGCGAGGCTGATAACGACTTGCTCAAAAACCGCGACTTCGCTTTGGCTGCAGTAAGAATACAGGGTGAGGCATTGCGATATTTGGATATTAAGTTTCTGCAGGACCGCGAAATCGTGTTAGAAGCCGTGAAGCAAAACCTTGGAGCTTATAGTTGTCTATTTGAAAAAAGGCTGCCGCGGAGCAAAACAGCCGCTTTCTTCGATTCCTTAAAAAGTTTATGGCAGAGCGTTAGCGCGGCGCCCATTATAAATATGCGCGCCGACCCAGAAATCGCATTGGAAGCGATTAAGCACGACCCAGATGCAATAGTCATGGTTGATGCGTCTTTAAAAGAAAATCACGAATTTATGCTGGAAGCCATGCAAATCGATATTGAAGTGCTGCGCTATGCTGATGTTGTAACGCAAGATGTGAAATTTATGCGCGCGGCTCTTGAGATTGATAAAGAGGCTGAAAGCTACATGAATGACAAAACCAAAAAGCGGTTAAGCGCATTCAACCCGTCTCAAAAAGACGCAAGAACGCAAACGCCCCCGTCATAAACGCATATTTTATATATTTTCTCCCACGCGCCATTTTTTAAATTGACTAGTCAGTCATTTCTATGTAAGCTTGTACTATGAATGATAAAAAACAACAAATATTCCAGACGGCCGTCGCCTTGTTTGAAAGTGAAGGCCTATCTGTAACAACCGCACGCATCGCCAAAGAAGCGGGCGTGTCTAATGGCACTTTGTTTAATTACTATGCCACTAAACAAGATCTTATCGACACGGTGTATATAGAAATCAAAAAAGAAGTCGCCGGCGCAATTCTTGATGACTTAAACCCCGATGATTCATCGCGAGATTTTTTCTATGCGATCTGGCATGGATATATTGACTGGGCTATGGCCAATATTCAAAAGCATAATGTGTGTTTTCTTCTGAAATCATCACAAATGCTCGGGGCCGAAGCATGTGAAGCTGTTGATGCTATTTTCCAAACAGTAAATGACCGTTCGGAAAAGGGCTTCGTCAGTAAAGAAATGCGCGAAATTCCGGTTAAGTATTTATGTGACATTGCCGTTGCTCAAATGGCGGCAGCCATTGCTTACGCCAATAAAGAAAACTTAACAGGTGATGCCTTGAAAGCACATGTTGAGTTAAGTTTTGATATTCATTGGAATGGGGTAAAGCGCTAATTTTTAAGCTATCTGACTTGGATAGAAAATCAAATATTATACAAAAATGAAAAAGACTAAGGATTGAACATGAAACGTTTGAAATACATATTGGCGGGCTTATTATTAGTGGGCGGCGTTGTTGGCTTAGGCTCTGTTTTTTATAAACAAGGCAATGCAGGCCATGGTGATACTGCGCAAGCGGCACCAAACCCGCAATCCCCGCAATCTATGCCTGTTGTTGTCAGCGTTATACAGCCAGAAACAAGACAAATCTGGAGGCCTTTTTCTGGCCATGTGGTTGCCGTTGATAGCGCCGATATCCGCCCGCAAGTCAGTGGACGCATTACTGAAATTCATTTTGAAGCGGGGGAATCTGTGAACAAAGATGATGTGCTCATTGTCATTGATCCGCGCCCTTATAAAGCTGCCTTAGATAAAGCCAAAGCCACGCTTAACGCGGCGAAAGGCCAAGCGGTCTTAGCCGAAAAAGAATATGGCCGCGCGAAAAAACTTATCGCAACGGATGCTATCTCACAAAGCTCATTAGATGAGCGTGTATTTAACCGCGAAACCGCTGCCGCCAATGTAAAAGGCGCTGAAGCCGCCCTTGAACTGGCGGAACTTGATTTGGATTACGCCAATATCAAAGCGCCAATATCAGGAAAAATTAGTCGTGCCGAAATCACTATTGGTAACCTCGTGCAAGCCGGGGCCTCTGCGCCGCTACTAACATCCATTGTTGCGGATGAGCAAGTTTATGTCGATTTTGAAGTTGATGAGCGCACTTACCTAAACTTGTTCAAATCGTCTCACAATATTAACGCAGCTAAAACCGCTGTGCGCTTACAGCTTTTAAATGGAGGGCTTGAGTATAAAGGCTTTGTCCATAGCTTTGATAACCGCATTGATTCTTCATCGGGCACAATTAGAGCGCGCGCGATTTTTGACAATCCAGATAAATTATTACTCCCCGGTATATCGGTAAGTATTCTTATGAGCGATATAGATACAACAAAGAAAATTCTTGTCTCAGAACTGGCCATTGGCACAGATCAAAACCGTAAATTTGTCTATACCATTAATGAAGAAGGCCTGTCGGCATATCGCGAAGTCACATTAGGTGCAAGCGTAGACGGACAGCGCGTTATTTTATCAGGTTTAAAAGAGGGTGACCAAGTCATTACAGAGGGCATTACGCGTATACGTCCCAACATGCCTGTAACGCCTAAACAAGCTGAATTGAGTGATAAGCAAGCTGCTAATGCAGATGAAGACACAGCAGAAATTTTAAGCGAGAAAGAATAACACGATGAACCTCTCAAGCCATTTTATTGACCGCCCAATTTTTGCTGGCGTGCTGTCTTTTGTTATATTTTTATTGGGCGCGATTTCACTATCGCAGCTGCCTATATCTGAATATCCAGAAGTCTCGCCACCATCTGTGCAGGTACAAGCCAGTTTTCCGGGTGCGAACCCTTCTGTGATTTCACAGACTGTAGCCACGCCGTTAGAAGAACAGATTAGCGGCGTTGAGAACTTGCTCTATATGAATTCACTTGCGACAGCGGATGGAAAATTATCACTCACCGTTACTTTCGCGATTGGTACAGATGTTGATTTGGCGCAGCAATTGGTTCAAAACCGTGTCTCACAAGCGCTGCCGAGATTGCCTGAAGTTACCCGTAACCTTGGTGTAACGGTTGTCAAAAGCTCGCCTGACTTGACCATGGTTGTTCACCTTACCTCACCAAATGAGCGCTATGATATGCTCTATTTGCGCAATTATGCGACACTGAACATCAAAGATCAGCTCGCAAAAATTAAAGGCGTTGGGCAAGTCTCACTCTTTGGCTCTGGCGATTACGCGATGCGCCTATGGTTAAACCCTGACAGAATAGCTGAGCTTGGCTTAAGTGCTGATGAAGTTGTGGGCGCTGTACGCCGTCAAAATCTACAAGTGGCTGCAGGCGTTATTGGTGGCCCCCCTTATGATGACAAAACGCAAATGCAATTTCCTGTAAATGTGCAAGGCCGTCTTTCTAGCCCCGCAGAATTTGAAGATATTGTTATTAAACGTAGCGCCACGGGCGTTATTACACGTTTGAAAGATGTGGCTACAGTTGAGCTTGACGCACAAAGCTATTCGCTGCGCTCTATGCTTAATAATGAGCCTGCCGTCGCTATACCTATTTTCTCCGCGCCTGATGCCAATGCGCTTGAATTATCAACAAATGTGCGCGCGGCCATGGAAGAGCTTAAGAAAACCTTTCCTGATGATGTCGATTATTCCATTGTCTACGACCCTACGGTATTTGTTCGCCATTCTATTGACTCGGTCATTCATACATTAATTGAAGCTGTCTTGCTTGTGGTTTTGGTTGTTATTGTGTTCTTACAAACATGGCGCGCTTCGATTATTCCGCTTTTGGCTGTTCCTGTATCGATTGTCGGCACATTTTTAATTATGTTGCCGCTTGGATTCTCAATTAACGTTTTATCCTTATTTGGTCTAATTCTGGCCGTGGGTATTGTGGTCGATGATGCAATTGTTGTTGTTGAAAATGTCGAGCGTAATATTGAAGAGGGTAAAAACCCACGCGATGCGACGGTACAAGCGATGAAGGAAGTCACAGGCCCAATTATTGCGACCTCCCTTGTGATTGCAGGGGTGTTTATCCCCATTGCCTTTATTAGTGGTCTGACGGGCATGTTCTATAAGCAATTTGCTTTAACGATTGTTATTGCGACGTTTATCTCGACCATTAACTCACTAACGCTTAGCCCGGCTATGTGTGCTTTGCTCTTAAAACCTCGTGACCAACAAAATGACAAATTAACACGCATGATGGATTTCCTTTTTGGCTGGTTCTTTAAGCTGTTTAATCGTGGCTTTGGACGCAGTCAGAAGGGCTATGAAAAAACGCTGCATTTTGCAACGCATAGACGCCTGATTATGATGGCTGTTTTTGGTCTGCTCGTCGCCTCTACTTATTTCAGCTTCAACCTTGTTCCTTCCGGTTTTGTACCCGCGCAAGATAAGCAATATTTGATTGGTTTTGCCCAGTTACCCCCCGGTGCAACGCTTGAGCGCACAGAAGACGTTCTGCGTAAAATGGGAGAGATTGCTATCAATGAAGAAGGCGTCAAAAACGCCGTTCAATTCCCTGGCCTTTCCGTGAATGGTTTTGTAAACTCATCGAGTGCGGGTATTGTTTTCGTACCTTTAGATGAATTTGAAGAACGGGAATCTACAGAATTAAGTGCTGGGCGTATAGCTGAAAAACTACAACAAAAATTTGCTGGTATTGACGAAGCCTTTATTGCGATTCTCCCACCACCACCCGTGCGTGGTCTGGGGACAACAGGCGGTTTCAAGCTTCAAATCCAAGATCGCAGTGATATTGGCTATGAAGAACTCGCTAATGTCGTCAGCCAAGTCACCGCTAAAGCATATACACGACCTGAATTATCAGGGGTGTACAGTAATTACAACATTAATGTACCACAGCTTTATGCCGATTTGGATCGTACCAAGGCGCAACAATTAGGTCTGTCTCTTGATGAAATATTTAGCACAATGCAAATTTATCTTGGCTCAATCTATGTGAATGATTTTAATCAATTTGGCCGGACATACCAAGTCGTGGCACAAGCGGATAAAGAATTTAGATCAAAACCTGAAGATATTCTTCGATTGCAAGTCCGTAACGATTCTGAACAGATGGTGCCGCTCGGTTCCGTCCTAAAGGTTAACGAAGCTTTTGGACCAGAAATTGCCTCGCGTTATAATGCATTTCGTTCTGCTGACATAAACGGTAATCCTGCGCCGGGATATTCTTCTGGGCAAGCACAAGCAGCCATTACAGAAGTTCTGAATGAAACCCTGCCACAAGGGGTTGAATTTGAATGGACGGAACTGACTTATCAGCAAATCTTAGCAGGGAATACCGCTGTGTATATTTTCCCGCTGTGTATTTTCTTTGTATTCTTAGTTCTGGCCGCACAATATGAAAGCTTGATTTTACCAATCGCTGTGATTTTGATTGTACCTATGGGCATACTCTTTGCGCTGCTCGCTATTTATTTCACCGATGGTGATAATAATATCTTCACGCAGATAAGTTTATTTGTGCTCGCCGCGCTAGCTTGTAAGAATGCAATTCTGATTGTTGAATTTGCTCGCGAGCTTGAACATCAAGGTCGATCTGTTATAGATGCCGCCGTCGAAGCCTCACGTTTACGCCTGCGCCCAATCCTCATGACGTCTTTTGCCTTTATCATGGGCGTACTGCCCTTGGTGCTTAGCCATGGGGCAGGGGCTGAAATGCGTCAAGCTATTGGCATTGCGGTATTTTACGGCATGCTGGGTGTAACATTTTTCGGGCTAATCTTTACCCCCGTTTTTTACGTCTTGATGCGTAATCTTGAAATCAGAATTACGGGCCATAAAGACCCGAAACCGAATGAGGAATAAATAATGCGTCATCTTATATTAATACCGGCCTGTCTGGCGTTAAGTGGCTGTATCACAACAGGGCTTGATCTGTTTGAACCTGCAAAGCCTGCCCAATGGACCGCGCCGCATAGTCAGGACTTCCAAGCCGTTCAAACTGAAGAGCTTAAAGAGTGGTGGCACAGATTTAATGACCCTGTTTTAGATGAATTAGTGACGCTCGGTTTAGAACAAAACCCTGATCGCCTTATCGCGGAAGCTAAAATTCTTGAAGCGCGTGGCTTGCGTCAAACCTCTCGCTCAAGCTTATTTCCGCAGCTCGGTCTTTCGGGCTCTAATGGCCGTAAAGATGTAGGCGCTGATAATCCATCATCAGATTCCTTTTATGATGCAGGCTTTGATGCTTCGTTTGAACTTGATATTTTTGGTAAGAATCGTAAAGGTCTAAGCGCCGCTAATTCACGCATAAAAGCGAGTGAAGCCCAATATGATGCAGTCAGCCTGACGTTAATTGCTGATATCACCCGCAATTACATTGATTATAGAACGGCGCAAAATCAGTTCCGTATTGCTGATAAAAACCTAAAGTCACAAGAAGAAACCTTAGTCCTTGTGAAAGACTTAAACCGTTTAGGCTCTGCGCCACGTTTGGATGTTGAACGCGCCAGAAACTTGGTGAACACTACGCGTGCCTCTTTACCCGAATTTCAACGCCAAGCCGCCAATGCCGCACTACGTTTAAGCGTTTTAACAGGGAGCTTGCCTGAAATACTCAATCCGATCTTAACGCCAAGCGCGGCCATTCCGGGTGCAACGCTGCAACCCGTTTTGATTGCACCGGCGCAAGCCCTTGCATTACGCCCTGATATCATGGCTGCTGCGGCTGAATTAGCCGCGAGTACTTCCTTAAGTGAAGCCGCTATTGCTGATATTTTTCCATCATTCTCGTTAAGCGGGTTTTATGGCATAACAGATAGTGCGCTTTTGGCCTCAACTGGTGTTTGGAATGTCGCGCTTGGTTCTGCTGTATCGCTGCTTAACTTTGGCCGCATAGAAGGGCAAATAAACGCCGCACAAGCGCGCGAGAAGCAAGCCTTTGAACAATACCGCAAGACAGTGCTCAACGCCGTCAGCGAGATTGAGACAGCTCTTGTTGACTATACCTATATCAATCAACAATATATATCATTGGAGCGCGCCTATAATGCTGCGGAACAATCGTTAGAACTCTCACAGCTTTTATATAAAGAAGGTGAAGTGTCTTTTCTGGATGTCCTTGATGCACAGCGCAGTACAAACAATTCAGAAAGCGCTATGATTACGGCCAAATCAGCGCAAGTAGAAAGCATGACCCGCTTGTTCAAATCATTTGGCGTATATTAAGTATAAAGCCATCGAATATATTGGGTGGTAAGGGCTGCTTGATATAGCAGAAGCAAAGATCAGCTATTTACCATGCAGAGCATTATAGCTTTCCAAAAGGTGAATTTGCCGCATGGCCATATTATATATAGCTTCATAAAAAACAGGGCGAGGCGAGGAATCTTGCCCTGCTGTTGTCGCTGCAGGGATCAAAGATATAATCATACGGTAATAGTCTAAATTTCGGTCAATGATGATGGTTTCAAGCTCCTCAACATAGGGGGCTGATGCGTGCTCATCTAATTTGGGCTCTAGCTGGATAAGAACTTCATGCAAGATCCGTCTGAGAGATCTTGGGGCTTGCTCATTAGGGATAATAATATGGCTCAAGCCAATTTGGCGGCTGCCCGATCGATGGTGGAATAGGGGCAAATAATGTCCTAAATCACGTAAATGCTCTGGGCGCTCCTTCGCAGGTAATGATTTATTACGTGTGCGAATATTGACTGTACCAATTTTTGGTAGTTTTATAGATAAGGGGATAGAGCGAACAATAGGGGCCGTAGCGCTAATTTTCCCGTAATGCATATAGGCATCCAAGGCATCCAAGCTCCCAAAACTCGAAAAACATTCATCACTGCCCGCAACCGGTGTGGCTGGCCTTATCGCCATACAATTCTGCGCCGCCTCTTCACCTCTTAGACGCTCATAGGGCGCGCCATAAGGGTGGTGCTCGATAAATTCGAGCAAAGGCAAATAAACTTCTGTAACGGCATCACTGTGTTGATCTAACTGACAGTAAGCCATACGTTTTTTAAAAAACGTAAATAATGCGAGCTCTTCTTTATAGTCTTCATTGCCAAGCATTTCAGATATGGTTTTTAAGTTTGGACCACCGCGTGATTGCAGCAATAACTTCATTAGCTCAGGCGCTTGCGCATAGTTCAGCCACGGATTGGTTTCTAAGTGATTTTTAAAAACTCCGCTTTCATTATATAGCGCCAATATAGTGGAAAATAACTCATATTGTGGGCTGCTGGTATTGCTTTCATAAGGAGCGATAACAATATCTTGCCCCTCTAGGTCAATATCAAAGTCGTGATAACGCACCAACATAGCATCTGGTATTTTGATCAAATGTGGCTCGGCAATTTCGCCTGCTTTATGTATTGAAAATCTATTGCCATCATAGCTTAAATCTACATTTGAATGAATAAACCCGCCTGCACTTTCAATCTGATCCGAGATAGCACGGAGCTTTTTCTCAATAAATACATTATCTGACAGAATATTAGCCATTAAAATCAACTCTACTTATCATTAGTTTCGGTGAGTTTCGCAGAATCCAGCGCAGTTGCTAGCGTCTTTGAATGTAGCAAAAAACTCAGAGTATGAATGATATTAAGACTAAGCGGATAAATCAAGGCATAGCTTAATCAACGGCTTGTTTTTACACGGTTTTGGTCAAAACGTTAACGCTCAAGCAGAAGGCGATTTAGTTTTAGGGCAATATCTTATTTGCAATGACTATGAATGGATAATACCCACATAACAGGCGGATTTATGTTATTATAAAATATGATAAAAATGTTTACCTTTTAGAAAATCAAAGGAAGAGTAGATGGATAAGACATTAAAGGCCTATTTCATAGTCATGGTTATTCTGTCCTTTATTAGTTTATTTTTCCCTCTTTCTATATTTTATGGCCTGTTTTTATTTGTTGTGCCTGGCTTAGTCCTACTTATTGCACCAACAACCTTATTTTATAGCTTTTTAGCTTACCAAATTTATTGTGGATTAGAAAAGAAATGGCAGATTAGATCTATGTCCAAATCTTTAGTACTATCCTTGTTGGTTGGGGCATCTCTCGCCTTGGTTTTAAATATTCAAATATTTTCAAAAGTTCATGCCCTTGTTAAGGGAGATGTATATATCAATCTAGATGACCCTATACACATACCTCACACTGTCGCATTGTTGACCGCCAGACAAAGTCACTCAAACAAGAAGGAAGACACAATATGCTCTAATCTCTGTTTTAAAATGTTGTTAAGCGGCGCTGCTAAACGTGTAATTATGAGCAGAAAATTCAAAGATTATAACGACTTTGAACATTCGAATCCTAAATTAGCTTATTATGAGCTGCGTAAATCCGCCATTTGCGACGTCAGAAAATTATTTTCTGACGATAAGGGGCCGTTGAACGCTATAGACGTTGCCGTGAAAGCTTATAGTGGCGATTGCGTTATTAAGGGACATGCAAACCTCAAATCAGCTGATATGTTTCTGAATATATATGAAGGTAAGCATAATGAACATGTAAGGGATGCATGGAGGCTCGATCGGCAGGTTTTCTTTTATAAGCAGATTGAGTTGATTGAGAAAAAGAACAATAGGCTCTCGGTCACTTACAGGAAAACTAAAGTTAAGAGGGAATATTTTATATACCCATTATCTTTTGGCACATACTTCACTGCTGGCGGCGGAAACATGGGGGTATCATGGGGGTTTTATCATTTTGAGAAGACGGCAGGCGGAAGAGGTGTAAAGCACTATAATTATAAGGAAAACATTAAGAGAGAGCTAAAGGCATTATTCCCTAATGTCTATGATTATGATTTAAAGGCTAGCGATGCGGATCTGCGTAGAGTTACAGAAGAAATATTATCGAGTTCAGAATATTCCAAAATAGAGAAACATCGCTTCTTTGAAAAGTTTACTTGGGATTTACGGTACAATAAAGACCGAGACTATAGCTTGTCAGGCTATGACATTGATCTGGTTGCTCTTGCCGTCAAATCAGATTTGGAGGACTATTGGGCGCTTGGTGATTTAGTGAGGATTTATGGAGAAGAGAGCTTTTTACCTATGAGGCGAGACTTGTTAGACAAGCTATTAAAATCTAAAAACGAAAGAGTGATAAAATCTATATCTTCAGTCTTCTCTGAATTCTCACAAAGACACTTAATAGAGATAGCTCAAGAACTCAGTAAAGCATCACTTACACCACAAAAAAGAATTTGGATATCAGAAAAAGCCAAAGGTAAATTTTAAAAAATACTTAGATGGTGACGTTAATATAATTTTAAAAACCCCAGACAAGCTCAAAGATACCTTGACCGAGTCCATTAATCCAACCACCAAATTACCTTGCACGGTCTATTTCGGTTTTGAAACGACCATGCAGGGTATAAACGGTAATTAGTTAGAAGCTGCGGCTTAGGTTGAAATAGACACGTGGGGCATCATCACCTTGCGTGGCTACATCACGATTAAGCGGGAAGGCTACAGAAAGGCCAGCTTTTGTATCGTTTTTGAAGTCGGCGCGAATACCAAAACCCACTGATGTTGCTGTGTCGGTTTTTGTAGATGACGTTGTTGCGTCATCGTTCCAAACGCGACCAGCATCAATGAAGCTGAAAAGCTGATAGTCTTGAGCGAAGCTTGATTGATATGGTGTGTTCCATTGTAGCTCCATTGTGCCAGCGAGACCATCATCACCGATGATTTCAGAAGGGTCATAAGCACGACCCAAATCAGGACCACCAACGCCAAATTCTTCTGAGCTTAAAAGCGGGCCATTGGATAATTGGCCGCGGGCTTTAACAAGCAAGTTTAAGCGCTGAGTTAGTCCCTGTAAGCGTTGGAATTCAGCATTGAATTTTGTGAATTGTGGGTCACCAAAGCTACGAGAGATATTCAGGTCACCTTCTTCAGTTGATCCAAACACGTTAAGGCCTTGGGATACTTCAAGATTAATTGAGTTTACGCCAACCTTCCAAAAGGTATCAAGAAATTCATAGTTAAGACCACCACGGAAAGCACGGATGCGGTCATCACGCGTTGGCTCAAGCAAGTTATTTTTGCTGGTTACATCGCGCCAATCTAACATGGCGTAACCATAAAGATTTTGTTCACGCGAACGAGCGAATGGGTGTGTAATGCGTGCCGTAAAGCTCTGTGCACGACCCTTTACATCAAATTCCTCTAGATTATAACCAGGGGCGGTTGATGAATGGCTGAAGCTGAAATCAACTTTGGTGCCATAGTGATTGATAGGCATTTCATAGCCCATAAATCCGTAAAAGAGTTCTCCGCCAAATGGTGCGGCAGCGAACTGCGCAGTAATACGTTCATTCATACCGAAAAAGGAGTTGGCTGATACGGCTGCAATCCCTTGGATTGGCCCTAAATAGCGACTGCCATGGTTGTTGATGGATAAGAAGCCATCATAAAGGTCACGTTCAACGATTATACGTAGCGTCGCAGCGCCTGTCGTGCTTTGGGCCGCGCCCAATACAGAGCGTGCGCTCAAACCAGGTAAGTCGTTAATCAACAGCAGATAGCGCTCTAGCTCTTTGGCGTTTAAGGCGCCGCCAGTTTTAATGCCATTTGCATAGGCGCGTATGAAGCCCATTTCAGATTCTTTAACGTTTTCACCCGCTTCAACGCTGACGCTTTCAAGATAGCCTTCTAATACGTTAAGTTTAGCAACGCCGTTTTCAATTGTTTGTGGCGGCACATATACTTGTGTCAAAATATAGCCATCATTACGATATTTCTGTGTCAGGCGCGTGGCAATACGATAGAGGTCATCGAGGCAAATCTCAGTGCCGAGTTGCTCGCCATAAAGTGGACGTAATGCCTGCGTGTCATATGCGTTGTTGCCGTTGATTTCTAGGCTATTAAATGTAAAGCAAAGTTTCTCTGCGCCTTTGGGCACATCTTGCAAAATAATGTCACGGACTTCTACGGAGGGAGAAACGGACGGTACAACTTCTTGTTTTTGTATTTGACCTTGTACACGACCTGCACTGGCAGCACCTTGTGCCGAGTCTTGCAGGTTTTGCGGCAACTGGGCCTGAGCCATGGCTTGATCTAATGGCATTACAATCAAGGCCGTGGTGAGAAGCAGGCCTGTGCGTATAGTATTTCGTGTGTATTGCGAGCGCGAAGACATTATATAATCCTAATTATTACATTAATTTAATTTAGTTGTTTATAAACTCTGAAATAAAAACTGCAATGAAAAACCATCGCTTTAAATCTTTCACAGCTATCTTACACACAATTCGTATGCATTACCAATGACTATTTTAAAGGTAAACCAACTTTAGAATCTTAACCTTAAGGCGTACAAGTCGCGTAGTTGCAAGGTTTCCTGTTGAGTAGCTGAATATTTCGCGTTAAAAGGGCAAATGCAAATACTTAATTTATATTAATTTTTAGTTAATTTTTCTTGTGTAGAAATTTTTTATATGTCATAACATATTTCCATATATTTTTCACAACAGGAAATATATGAACTTGAAATTATCTGAGAACACTATATAAGAACGAAAATATAGCATGATAATTTAGACAGATTTACAGAACGATATTTAAAGTAATAACGCTTAACGCTTTAGGAATGAGAATTTTATGACCCACTCTATGAAAACACGCCCCGCTCAAAAACAAACAGCAAAATTTGGCCGTTTGATGATTTCCAGTGCTTTAACTGCAGCAACTTTAGTTGCATATGCAGGACAGGCAACAGCCGATGCGGGCCCTTGGACGGAGTGGGACAGCCAAAATAACTTCACATTAAATTCTGATGGAACGAACACCACAATAAATACGAGCGCAATTCGCGCCGGTGGTAATTCCCCTGATTTGAATATTGATCTTAATGAGAGCGTCCGCGTTAATCAGATCTCTAGCGATGCTTTATTTTATGGTCGTGCCGCTGATGATGCTGACCCAACAAAAATTCTTGGCGCTTTATCTTCTAATGGCCGTTTGCTGATTATTGATCGCAACGGTGTGTTCTTTGGCGCAGGTTCGCACGTTGATACGGCTGGAATAGTCGTTACTACAGGCGATATATCTGATGATCAAATAATGAATAATGATTTCGGCCAATATACAATTCTAAATATGAACGGTACGGGCTCAATCGACTTAAACGGTCAAATGACGATTTCTGAAGCTGGCCTTGCGGGCTTTGTCGCACCAACAGTCAAAAATAATGGCGTGATTAACGCTAAACTTGCGAAAATTGCTTTCGCCTCTGGCGATGCGGTAACGCTTGATCTCTATGGTGATAGCCTTGTTGAAATTGAAGTCGCAGGTAGCGATGCCGATGCATTGCTTGAAAACACAGGCGTGATCAGCGCAGAAGGTGGCTATATTCAAATGAGCGCAGCGTCAGCCAAACAAGCGGTTGACAGCATTATTAACATTGATGGCGTTGTTACAGCAGCCTCTGCTTCCAAAGTTGGCGGAAAAATCGTCCTTTCAGGCGGCTCTGCTGGCACAGTTACTGTTGCAGGTAAAGTTGATGCATCAGGCAGCACTGGCGGTCGTATTGATGTTACGGGTCAGAATATTGAGATTGCAAGCACCGCCGAGCTAAATGCAAATGCGAATACAAATGGTGATGGCGGTCGCATTTATATTATTGGCGGAAATAGCGCTATTCTTCAAGGCTCTGTGTCGGCACGTGGCGGGGCGCAGTCTGGTAATGGTGGTTTTGTTGAGCTCTCAAGTGATGGTCTATATGGCATAGGCGGCGCTGTGGTTGATACAACAGCTGTTAATGGGAAAACCGGAACATTTTTAATTGACCCTCGCGATTTAGAGCTCCGTATTGGTACGCGTAGCGGTTTAGATGTATGGAATCTTTATGAATCTGACATTGAACTTTTAAGCTGGGCGACAGACATTGAATTAAATGCCCGCCGTAACTTTAGCGTGAGCGAGCAAGTCTACGGAAATTCTGACGGTATCATCACGATTAATAATGGCAATAGCTTGAATATTTGGACACAAAACTCAGCTTACACATATACTATTCCTAGGTTTTTCAGACCAGATCTTGTTGTGACAGAAGCCGTCAATAGCGGTTCAATTGATTTAACAGGTAACCAGACTTATGGCGCTAATCTTCTTTGGAAAACAAATGGTAATGGCGATATTACAGTAACTGGTGCGACTGCTGGCGATCAAGCCTCCAACATTATTTTATCAGCTTTGGAAACTCAATCTGGTGATATTAATATCACTACACAAAATGGCGCGATTGACTTTCTAGGAAATGTAACCACACAAGGTGGAAATATCACGGCTGAAGCAACGGATCAAAACTCTATTACGGCTAATATAGACAGCAATGGCGGTAATGTTGCGTTAACGGGTGGTGGCCAAAACTTCTGGGATACAGGCGTATATATTCGCGTAGGCTCAGAAATCTCTTCACACAATGGAGACGTTAATCTGACTGGCCAAAATACTAAGGTGGCCATTAATGGGAAAGTTTATGCGGGCAACGGTAACATTCAAGCGGATGGGGATCGTATAGAATTTTATGGTCATGGTACTCTACAAGGCGAAAACGTGAATTTGCAGTCTAACCGTAATATATCACAAAATGCGCAGAGTAAAATTATAGCCTCTACACTGAGTGGTTCTACCAATTTCAGTGCATTGTTAATCGGACAGAATGAAGTAAAAGCCATTGCTGACTTTAACACAGGCAGTATAAACGATAATGGTGGCTTTACTCTGGTTGATGTCGATGGGTTTGATATTGCCGGTACAGTGAGCACATTAGGTGGCGATGTCCTTCTAAAAACAGAAAGCACAGCTTTTAATCAATCTATTGATGTTCTTGCCAGCGGCAGCATTGTTTCCGGAGGCGGCAATATTACTCTAGATTCTAACGGAACAGCTGGCGGCTTTACGACCGTGGCTGGCCTTGTTGATGCGAGTACTGGTGGCGTCACCGTTAGCGCACGTCAGCTCAAACTGAACGGCCTTTCAAATGTAAATGCTAATCAGTTGGATATTTCAGCAGGCTTGGTGACTCAAGGGGTCAACAGCATTATTACTGCGAACATTTTGACCGGTACAACAAATGCCGGCGCATTTTTTGATGGCGTAAACAACGACATTGCTACCTTGGGTAACTTCACAACAGGTGCGGCGACATACAGCAATGGTCAGTTCCGCTTGGTTGATAATAATGGCTTGAATATTAATGGCGCCATCAGCACATCTGGAACAGATAAAAATTTAGCACATGGTGACGGCAGCATTAACATCGACAGTAAAGGCACAACATGGGCGCATGCTCTAGATGTTTCTAGTGCAAGTTCCATCCAAACGAATGGTGGTACAGTTACATTAGCTTCTCATTCTGGTGGCCTGATCGTAAAAGGCGACATTGATGCCTCTGCGGGCAATATTGACCTTTCTGGCTCACAAGTGCAGTTAAAATATTCTAGCATCGTTAATGGTGGCCTAGTTAATTTTGATACAAAACGCGTTTACCAAGACACAAGCAGCACATTGTTTGCTGAGGGCATAAGCGGCACATCACAAGCTGATGTTGTTCTTCAAGGGGCAAATAATGACGTTGGCACGATCTATGACTTCGTCACAGGTGCGGGGAACTGGAGTAATGGCGGGTTTACGCTGGTTGATAATAATGGCGTAAATGTTGCGGGGGCGCTGTCGACTACAGGTGGTGATATTTCACTAACAGAAAAAAGCGGCGCTTTGAATTTCCTAAGCACATCGTCTGTGAGTACAAATGGTGGGGCACTCAGCGTTACGTCTCCCGCGCTTATTGATGTTGATTTTGGCGCTAATATAAACCTTGCTGATGGTAACGGACATTTTGACGCACCTCAGGTTAATTTAGGGGCTGATATAAAAACAACAGGTGACCTTGATGGTACAGCCACTTTGGTGAATGTTGAAAATGATTCAGCACAAATCCAAGACGGCGTTGATATAGCAGCATCTGGCATCGTTAACGTTGGCGCAGGCATATTCAGTGAAAATGTTGTTATTAACAAAGCGCTTAGCGTCATAGGCACAGGAACGGATATAGCAACCACATTACTTGGCACAGGGACGGGTACAGGCATTCAAATCAAAGCAGATGATATTTCTCTGAGCGGTATGAATATCGATAATTATACATACGCAATAGAAGTAAAAGGCGATGCTGATAACATTGCGATGGATGATATTGCTGCGAAGAACAGCACAGTTGGTCTAAAAATTGAAAGTATTTCTAATGTGGATGGCCTGACCGTCGCAAACAGCCATTTTGATGGCAATGTTGAAGGATGGCACTTTGCACAAAGCAAAAATGCACCTAGCATAGTTACTAATGTAACGGTCACAGACACGACATTTAATGATAATGCTAAAAAAGGTATTTATGTTGAGAAACTAGATAACGCAAGCTTCACGAATGTTTCTGTAATAAATAGCGGTACAACAGGTGGAAGTGCTGCTGCAGGTATTGATATCAACTTGAAATATGGTGTTTATCAAAATATCGCTATAGATAGCACAAAAATCCGTAACAGTGGCACAACAGCGAGCGGCAATGCGATAACTGTTAAGGCTCGTAATGACGGTTCTTCTTATTCAGGAAACCCTGCAACACTCACGGGCTTGACCATTACAGATAGTGATATAGTGACCACTGGCGGCTATGGTATTGCGGTTGGAAATAATGTGAATGACGCAACCTTATCAATCAACGAGGTTGATGGGGCGACAGCGGCAGGCATTAATGTCTATGGCGGCGTACAAGACGTGACCCTTGATCGTAATACTATAAAAAATTCACAAATTGGTATTGCTGTTAATGATAGTGATCAGGTCCAAATCATAGATAACAAAATTACAAATATTACCAATGACGGTATCCAGATTGTTAATGGGGATGACGTTCTTATCACCACAAACACAGTCTATGGTACAAATGGTAGAGGGGGCTCTAATGGCACCAAAGGCGCCGGCCGTGATGGTATTAATGTGAATGGTACAACCAACCTTACAATTGATAACAACACAATTAAAGGTGGCAATGCTGGTTTCTTAACGAATGGCGGTAATGGCGCAAATCGTTACGCTATCAATGTAAACAACAGCGCGGCAGCCCAGATCACAAATAACCAACTGCTAAGTGGTCGAATTGGTCTAGGCATATCTGGTAAAAGCGCCGGTTCTGATGGTATCCATGTGACGTCTTCTAACGGGGCGAATATTGATACAAACACAATCCAAAATATCGGCGGAAACGGTATATATCTTAACCCAAGCCATAATGCGATCATTCAAAATAACGCGATCAGCAATGCAGCATTGAACGGTATTAATGTTCTTTCTAGCCATAATGTTGATGTTTTGAACAATACGCTTTGGTCTATCGGTAATCACGGTATTTACGCATCATCATCCAACACGCTTGATGTCGCCGGCAATATAATTGGTAACGGCATATCTTCTGGTGCTGGCAATGATGGTATTCATATCAGTGGTGGTCGTAATGCAAATATTGATGACAACACAATCCAAGGCGGTCTTGTATGGGCGAATGGCGCTGGCAATGATGGTATCCATGTTGTGAACAACCGTGAAGCGGTTATTAATAACAACACTATTATTGGTGGTCTTCCAAACTCAACAGGGGCTGGCCGTCATGGTATCTACGCGGAAAATAGCGGCGCACAGGCCAGCATTTTCAGTGGTTGGAGACGTGATGGTGTAGAAATCACAAATAACACAATTACAAACGGCCTATTCTCTAAATCTACAGGCCAAGATGGTATCCATATTGTGAATAGTGGTTCTGGTTTCTTCGGTTCAAGTGCTAACATTGCAGGTAATACAATTAATTGGGTTGGTCATAACGGTATTTCCGTAGACAGTTCCTTTAATACCGACATTCTTAACAATAATGTGAAACATGCTGATAATGACGGTATCAGCTTATATAACACATCGGCTGCGCGTATTGAGCTGAATACAGTAAAGGGTGTCGCTCGTGACGGTATCCATGGCGAAGATAATGGCGCTGTTTCTGTAAAAGAGAATGTCGTGTCTCACGCGCAGAATAACGGTATTGACCTTATGAATACGGCATGGGTCTCTGTAAGAGATAATAATATTTCTCTGATCGGCAATAACGGTATTGATATTGAGGGTGCTCGCATTGCAAATGTTAGTCTTAATAATGTTAGCGATACGGATAATGACGGTATTTCAGTATCAGATGTTTCCGTGGCGTTCACAGCAGAAGGTAACACTGTAAGCTTTAATGGTGGCGACGGTATCGACGTTGATCATGTTCGTGCAGGTAAGATTCTTAATAATATTGTTGCTTCATCAGGTGATAATGGTATCGAGGTTAGCCAAAGCGATAGCGTTCTTATACAATCAAATAATGTAACAAAAGCCAAAGGCACAGGCATTCATGTGAAGAGAAGCGATGACGCGGTTATCGGCGGCGCGGGCATTCTGAGCAATACCATCAACAAAAGCGGCAATGGTATTACAGTTCGCGGTAGTGATAATGTAACGGTTGAGAATAACGCGGTTACAAATTCTAAACGTACAGCGATCTTCGCGAAAAACCTGACGAATAGTGCAATCATTAACAACATAGTTGATGGCGTGAAAAGATTGAGCGGTATTTCAATTGAAGACGGCACAGCAATCAATGTTAGCGGTAACACCATCGATAACACCAAGTTGGATGGCATTAGTGCTGTTGACGTGGGCGTATTGACTATTGATGCCAACCTCATCGGTACAACAGGCACAATCGGTGCTAATGGTATTTATTTGGAAGCTTTCGATGACGCTATCGTTACAGGTAACACGGTTATTGGGGCTGGAGACGACGGTATATTCGCTGATGGTTACAACGATAATGGCCACGGTCAAACATTGTTGATTGGTAATAATAGTTTTTCTGATCTCGGCGGAAACGGTATAACGGCGAATTATGTTGATAGCTTGGAAATTTCAGGCAACACCATAACCAATGCGCAAGATGACGGTATCTCCACATATCTCTATGGCGTAGGATCAGGACTTATTCAGGATAACGCCATATCTGTTATAGGATCTAATGGTATTCATGCTACTGGCTTTAATAGCCTGTCGATTATTGACAACACCATTACGGCGGTTAACGAATATGGTATCCTTATCGGAGAGGGTCGCTTTAAAGAAGGAGACTTCCCTGATTTTGACGATATCCCCAATATAGGTGACGATTTTAATGAAGGCGGGGCCATTGCTTTCCTTGATATCTTTAGTCAAGGTGACAGCCGTAATATAGGCAGCGTTATTTTAGAAGGTAACACAGTTACGGATGCCAAAGTCGGTGCACGTTTCGAACAAGGCAACATTGATATCAGCTCTTTGACTAACCCGAATACGTTTATCAACACGGCTTTTGCTACGCCAGT
This sequence comes from uncultured Micavibrio sp., assembly GCA_963977125.1. Lineage (GTDB taxonomy): Bacteria > Pseudomonadota > Alphaproteobacteria > Micavibrionales > Micavibrionaceae > UBA2705. The sequence continues at coordinate 152,385 of CAXBNJ010000006.1, read as the reverse complement.
TGGTTTGCAATTTGATGGCGCACCAAGTGACCTTACAATTGTTGGTCAAACAATTGGCGCGACAGTCTTTGAGGGCTTTTTGAACGCAGATAGTTTTTATACGCGCTTTGAATTTGGCTCTATCATAGATCCAGTAAGTGGTGATCCATTAGTCATTAACGGTTTAGGGGCTAACTTTGACGGCTTTACTCCACCAGCCAGTGGTATTCTGACGCAGGCTCAATTGGACTTCCTTGAAGACCGTATTTATGATGCTGATGATGCACCGATAAACTCGAGCGGGCAGCTCTTTACTGGCTTTGTTCCGGTTGAGAACTCCATTGAGAATATTGAAGACTTCTTCAATACATTTGGTGCCTTTGCGGGTGCGAATGGTAACCTTCAAGTTACAATTTCGAGCCTTCCATTTATTCAACAACCTACAGGCGGCATCCAAGGCTTTAGTGCCGCGGGTTTGAACAATCTTACACCAGCCGCAGGCGGTGATGAGACTGCAGAAAGCTTAAGCAATATTGAACCAGCCGCAGGTGATGAAGGTTCTGCTGAGGAAGTTTCTTGCTGGGGTGATGCTGTAAGCAATGCATCTGGCGGTAAAGTTTCAAGCTTTAGCTTTGGTGGATCATTTGACGGCCAAAGCCTTGCACAAGCTTCGGGTTGTAGCACAGCTTCTGCTTTGTAAATCTGAGAGATTATAAATTGATATGATTAAGGCGGGACAAAATGTCTCGCCTTTTTATTATTTTAAATATGTATTTATTAAATTTAAATAGCTTCCTTCAACAATATCAAGCCGCTTGATTACCATAACGCTTAATGCGGTCGAGCCATAATACTCTTTGACTATCACTAACAAAATCAACTGAACCTAATAATGTTTTACGTATAGGGGATATCCCATAAAATTTAAGCATATTTTTTTCTAAAGACTTTAAAGAATGTGCATGATAGATCCAGCGGTAATACCAAGATGGCATGCCCATCGTCATTATAATATGCGCCGATTTACAGCGCAGTAATTTTTCTGCAAATGGATTGTTCAGCGTTTCTGCACTATATGCGAATCCAGGCTCCATTACCCATTCAAAAAAGGCCTTAAGCTTGGCAGGCATGGAGCCTACCCAAAGCGGGTATATGATGACCCAATGTTCAGCAGCTTTTAATTTATTCTGAGCGTTTTTTAACTCTGCAGATAAGCCAATTTTTTCATAGTCTGTTTTTTCTTCAAAAAACGGTATCTGCAATTGCCCTATATCAATTACCGAAACTCCGTGTTCTGCGTGAGTCGCGCCATTTTCATAGGCGCGTGCGATAGCACTACAAAATGTTGATTGCACGCTGGAAGGGTGACCAAGAATAATGACAATATTTTTCATTCCAATAATTTAAACCAAAAATAGTTGAGGGCCTTGATAACTATCAAGACAGGCGAGTGGGCTATTGCTTTAAGGTAAAGTGAAATAATCGAGGAATCTTTATTGAGCTATGAATCTCACTCTTAACAATAAAATAGGTCGATCCTTAGGTCTCGCGAATGCACATTCACTCGCATGAGGCTATACCACGAACCGCCTGTTTTGATATGGCTTTTCATTGCAGTCAGCCACCGCAAAATCAGATGTCTCCGCTGCCGAAAACCTTAAGAGAAGAGGGCATTATGCGCTATTGATGTTCTTGTACTTCCTACAGATGAAGAAAAATCATAGCGCAGCAGAGTTCCTATTTGATGAGTATTACGCAAGATAAGGATATCCTCTATTATGGATCAACATATGCACAAAGCCCCTAAGGGGCACAATCTATCCGCTCAACAGACAGAAGACTTTATTACCCTTTCCACCAAGGCTGAAACCGAAAATGAAATGCACACCCTATGGCATAGAGAATCTATAGATACTGCACTGGCGGAGTTGGAGACATCTCTTAATGGTTTGAGTGAGCGTGAGGCTCAGGCACGGCTTATAAAATACGGGGCTAACCGCCTGCCAGAATCGGCTAGGCGCAGTATTATTGTACGTTTCCTGCTGCACTTTCACAACATCTTGATCTATGTGCTGATCTGTTCTTCCGTTGTCACGGCTATTTTGGGGCACTGGATCGATACCTTTGTAATTTTAGCTGTGGTGGTGGCCAACGCCCTTATCGGCTGTATTCAGGAAGGTAAAGCCGAAAAGGCTATGGACGCTATCCGTTATATGCTGGCGCCTCACGCCAATGTTATGCGCGGGGGTGAGCGTATAAGCATTGAAGGTGAGCAATTGGTTCCTGGCGACATTGCACTCCTAGAAGCAGGAGATAAAGTGCCCGCTGACCTACGATTGCTTACGGCGCACGGCATGTCGGTGCAAGAGGCTATTCTTACTGGGGAATCCGTCCCCGTAGATAAACATAACAAACCAGTAGCGGGGGGTATACCATTGGCTGAGCGCTCTTGCATGGCATTTTCAGGGACTTTGGTGACGCGTGGCCAAGCAAAAGGGGTTGTCGTGGCCACAGGGAAGGATACGGAAATCGGCCGTATTAGTAACTTGCTATCGGAAGTGGAAACGCTCACCACGCCGCTGGTTTCACAAATGGGAGATTTTTCGAAGTGGCTGACAGTATTTATTTTGCTGATTGCGGCGTTGCTGCTGACCTATGGTTATTTTGTTGGACATCACGATTTCAATGAAATGTTTATGGCGGTGGTTGGATTATCTGTTGCAGCCATTCCTGAAGGGCTGCCTGCCGTACTGACCATTACACTGGCCATTGGGGTACAGGCTATGGCCCGTCGCAATGCGATTGTGCGGCGTTTGCCTTCTATTGAAACTCTAGGCTCAGTGTCGGTCATCTGTACGGACAAAACTGGTACGCTGACCCGCAATGAGATGATGGTCGCTTCAGTGCTAACGCACCAGTATTTATTTACTTTGGATGGGACGGGCTATGAGCCCAAGGGCGCATTGAAGCTGGACGAAGCCCATGTTTCGTCGACTGAGCATGCTGTATTGGAAGAATTAGCCCGAGCTTCGGCGCTTTGTAACGACGCCTGCTTACGTGAGTGTGATGATGTGTGGCATGTGGAAGGCGACCCTATGGAGGGTGCACTGCTTGCCTTTGCGGGGAAAATGGGTGTCAATGCGCGTAAGGAGCAGTCAATCTGGAGACGCACTGACGTTATCCCCTTTGATTCCCAGCATCGCTTCATGGCGACGCTGAACCATGATGCCGTCGATGAAAATGAACGCCATGCTTTGGTCTTTGTCAAAGGTGCACCAGAACGAATTTTGGGCATGTGCCAAAATCAACGGGGGGCGAATGGCGCGGAAGAACCATTAGATGGAAATTATTGGCGTGATAAAGCAGATAGTATCGCGGCGCTTGGCCAGCGTGTTCTAGCCTTTGCCGTCAAGTCAGCAAAGTACGAACAGACAGTGCTGGAGCCGTCCGACGTAAAAAGCTTAACTCTACTTGGCCTGGTGGGAATGATCGATCCACCGCGCAGGGAAGCCATTGCCGCCGTGGCGGAGTGCCGTGGCGCAGGTATTCGGGTGAAAATGATCACTGGCGATCACGCAAAAACCGCTGCCGCTATCGGTAAGCAGATTGGACTTCAAAATGCTGATAAAGTGCTCACTGGTGCCGATTTGGACGGTATGGGGGATGCATCATTGCGCGAAGCGGTGCTGAATTGTGATATTTTCGCCCGCACCAGTCCGGAACATAAATTACGGCTTGTCATGGCGCTACAATCACAGGGTATGACGGTAGCAATGACCGGGGATGGTGTGAATGATGCGCCCGCCCTGAAACGTGCTGATGCGGGGATAGCTATGGGACAAAAAGGATCAGAAGCCGCCAAGGAAGCCGCCGACCTTGTACTTGCCGATGATAACTTTGTTTCTATTGCCGCCGCCGTGCGTGAGGGCCGCACTGTCTATGACAACATCACTAAAGTTATCAGCTGGACACTGCCGACTAACGCAGGTGAAGCAATGACGATCATCGTGGCATTGCTTATGGGGCTGACATTGCCGATTACACCGGTTCAAATCCTCTGGATCAACCTGATTACGGCCGTTACATTGGGGATTGCGCTAGCTTTTGAACCAATGGAAAAAAACACTATGCGTCGCCCGCCGCGCCCCCGTCATGAGCCGTTACTAACTGGTAGACTTGTCTGGCATATGGTGCTCGTATCCACTTTGTTTCTTTGCGGTGTATTTGGCATGTACCACTTCGCGACTGATCGAGGATACTCACTGGAGCTCGCCCGCACTATTTCTCTTAACACGCTGGTGGTGATGGAAATTTTCCATCTGTTTTTCATCCGCAACATTTATGGCACGTCGCTGACATGGCAAGCGATACGCGGCACTAAAGTGCTGTGGATGGTGGTTGGCGTGATCACTATGGCACAACTCGCGATTACTTACTTACCACCACTGCAAGCTGTCTTTGCCACGGCCTCTGTACCGTTCTGGGATGGCATACTGATTATTGGTATCGGTATAGGGCTATTTGCCATTATTGAAACCGAAAAACGGATTTGCTTGCTGTTCAAGAGTCGGATAACTTTGTCCAGTTAGGAAAAGTGGGTACCTTTAATAAGGCCGAGATTGGCTTATTATGCTGACTGTAATTACGCTGATCGTAGCTTTACAGGCCTAACTCTGTAAACCTAGCGAGGGCAGGGGCTAGATTTAAACTAGCAGCGCCGCTTAAAGCAGTCGTTTTGCTATAGGCGGCGCTCCATCTTACATTATCACAAAGCTCTAAATACGCGGTAGGCCCGTTGCTGAGCTATGCGGCAGATTTACGGGTGGCATGCTCAACAATATTGGCGATTTCATCTGCATTCTTATTTTTTCTTAAAATGTGACCAAAAGACAGCACGCCGACCATATGGCCTTGTGCATCCCGAACAAGAAGACGGCTAACATTATGAATGCGCATTTTATCAGCAACATCCTCTAAATACTCATCCTCATCACAAGAAAAAACGGTACGTGTCATAAAGTCTTCTACGTTTTCGCGTGCAGGGTTTAGGCCTTTAGAAATAGCGCGGATGACGATATCTCGATCAGTTAGCGTGCCGATTACGGCGTCTTTGGTTCCAACAGGTAAAAAGCCGCAATCAATCTCCTTCATTTTTTCTGCGGCATATTCTAATGTTTCATTGGGGTTTATAAAAGTCAGGCTTTTTGTCATGATCTTTCCAGCTTTAGTATTGCGCATCACTTTTCTCCTTTTAAGGTTTATAAAGATATGAACCTTATTTCAGCATTTTGGGGCTAGGAGAGCTTTGATATATATCAAAGCTTTGTAGAGTCCCGCCCATTATAGACACAAGCATTTTCTTAGCTATCTATATCTTAAGAAGTATATTTAGCGAAGCTCTGGTTTTAATAGCTATGCGGACGTTTTTGAGGGTATTTACTAAGAGGAAAGCGGCCAGATTACGAGGATTAGCGGAATGGAGACGAGTACTACAATGATTTCGAGCGGCAAACCGACACGCCAGTAATCGCTGAATCGGTAACAGCCTGGCCCGAGGATCAGGGCGTTGTTTTGGTGGCCGATGGGCGTAAGAAAGGCGCAGGAAGCGCCGATGGCCACGGCCATCAGAAACGGGTCAGCGCTTACATTCGTGAGTTCGGCAATATCCTTGGCAATCGGAGCCATCAAAATGGCCGTGGCTGCGTTATTAAGAACATCAGAGAGTGTCATGGTGATAATCAGAATAGCGGCCAGCACCACCACAATAGACGTTTCACCAGCAAAATTTAGAAAGCCGCTCGCCATCAACGTTGTAACGTCTGTGTGCTCTAAAGCTCCTCCGACGGGGATCATTGCGCCCAAAAGGACAATCACAGGCCACTCAATGCCGTCGTAAAGTTCGCGTGTTGGAATGATATTGAACAAGACAAATAATACAACTGCGCTGCCCAGACTGACGGCTATTGCCACTGATCCTAGAATAGACATGGCTATAGCGCTAGCAAAAATAACAAGAGCTGGTAAAGCATATTTACGCTTGCCAAAGCCTACACCGCGCCCCTCTAGCGGTAAACAACCAAATCTAACAAGAGCGCCCTCTACTTCATCTTTTCCACCATGAACAAGCAAGACATCTCCAACTTTTAGTTTTACTGCACGAAGCCGGCCGCGTGGGTCCTGTCTTGAAATAGCAAGGAGGTTGATACCATAATTGGCCTTAAAACGCACTTGCTGAACTGTCCTACCCTCAAGGCGTGAACCGGGCACAAGAACTATTTCCATTACAACGGTATCAGCCGAATGCAAGACCGCTTCTCTAGCGCTATCTGCGCCGAGAAGCGCGAGGCCGTGTTTGGATACCAAATTATCTACATCTTCTTGCTTGCCTTTTAGGATCAAAAGATCATTCGTTATAAGTCTATGTCGCTTAGGTGGAGCTGGGTAATACTGTTTTTTATGTATAAGCGAGACCAGAGCTGTGTCGCGTCCATCCAATATGGCCTCCAGCTCTTTAACCGTTTTGCCTTTTAGGTCTGAATCTTTGAGAAGTTTAACTTCAAAAAGATAGGATTCAATATTAAATAGGCCGATTTCGGAGGATCTTTTTCGTTCGGGTACAAGCCGCCAACCGATGAGGATCATAAATGCAATACCCGCTGCGGCAACCGCCCCACCGACGGGGCTGAAATCGAGCATACTGAAAGGCTCACCTGTGATATCAGCTCTATAGGTCGCAATGATGATATTAGGCGGTGTGCCGATGAGCGTCACCAATCCACCAAGAATAGACGAAAACGACAGCGGAATAAGAACAGAACTTGTTGACCATCCGGCCTTGATGCTGGATTGAACGGCCGCAGGCATGAGTAAGGCCAGAGCACCCACATTATTCATGAACATAGAAAGGAAGGCAGCAATCAAAGATAGGGCGGCGATATGCAATGAATGAATACTGGATAAGGGTGAAATGATACTGGTAAGACCTTCTATAGCGCCAGATTTAGCTAGACCGTAACTTAAAATCAACACAATTGCGACCGTAATGGTCGCTGGATGGCCGAAGCCGGAAAAGACTTGTGTCGCAGGAACAAGGCCGAGAAGAGCGCAGGTAAACAGCATCATCAATGCCACTACATCATAGCGCCATTTCCCCCAAATAAATAACCCCATAGCGATAAGGAGTATAACCATAATTGATAATTGATCTATATTCATAAAATGCCTGCTTTCCAAGATATTGATAGCCACACTCGCACTTACGAATTATAGATGGCAATAAAGCACCAGATATGCAGACGTGTATTTTCTCTTACACTCTATCTCATCATAAAGTCTCATATTCATTCTTGATATTTATCAAAACTTTTTACAGAATAACGGCATAGGATTAAAGCTAGCCACCGCATTGTCGCAGGCCTCAAAAATAATCTGGCGCAATAATGAACCCAGATATTCTGATTACTGAACTTAAAGGAGCACACCATGAAAGAACTATACATAACAGCTTTGGTTGTCTTATTCTATTGTTCGTTTTTTCCGCCTTCATGGGCAGAGGGAAAAAATGAACCTGACCTATTGCAAACGCTTTTTATTGATGCTGATATCATTCAAGATCAGCTTTTAGATAAGGGCGAATTTGATATTTTTCACTTTCGTTCTTTTAATATAATGGATGATGACATGGACGGCGTTCTTCTTATTGATGAGTGCACAGAGGAACGGTTTTGGCCTAATCTTCGGCGTCTTTATGATCGTAACAACCACACTAAAAATCGAGAAATAGCGCAGACCATTCGTAAACATGAATTCATAATGATGCCACAACGCTTTGAATCAATAGATAAAAATGGCAATGGTCAGTTAGATTTGAATGAATATATCTCTTTTGGTCGTACGCGTTTCACCTATTTTGATAAAAATGGCAATGATATGATTACAGCTATAGAGTTTTGTTCTGGTTATCAGCCTGATACGCTTTGCGATTCTACTCATGCATCTAATATTGAGCCATCATCAAATGTGGAGTAAACGTCCCTTAAAAAGCGATTTATTTTGACTCGAATGATAAATGAAATTTAAACAAAAAAAGAGGGGGGTCATAAATTTATGGCCTCCCTCTTTTTTGTATCCGTGACGTATTGATTAAACGGCACCAACACGTAACTTGTCAACAACTTGGGTCACACCAGCTGCGGCCCAAGCGGCATCTTCAACAACATCCATATCGAAATAAGTGTCAACTTTTCCATTTAAGGTAACCGTCCCATTGGCAACGGAAACATTGACATTGGCCGCTTCTAAACCTGCATGGCGATGCAGAGCTTTAACGATCTCATTTTTGACATTTTCTGCTGTAGCGCGCTTGCGGATAAGAATGTTATTCATAACAGATTTGACGCCCTTTATGCCTTGGATGTGCTGTTTCACATAGTTTTTTTGATATTGCCAATCGACTTCACCACTTAATGAAACAATACCATTGCGAACCGTTGCTTTAATATCCTCTCCTGGAATTTGTATATTCCATTCAAAAATATTCGCAATATGATGCGCTATTTCTTCATCACTGCCAGCCATTTGTGCAGGTAGTTTTACCTCTATTTCATCTGCGATAGCTTTCACGCCCTTGATGCGTTTTGTCGCCAGTTTTGCGGCCTCTTTATAAGAGTATTTAGAGACCGTACCGGTTAGAGTTACAGCCCCATCCGCGACAATGACGCCGATCTGTGTTTCTTCAACTTCGGGCGCCCACTTTAACTCCTCTATGATATCAGCTTTGATATCTGAGTCTTTTCTGTGTGTTGTCGTCATATTAAATTCTCCATTTTTGTGTTGATAATGACTCTGATAAAATCAGATAAAGGGGAGAGATTCTTTGATATTTATCAAGAGAGAGCAAGACGCGGTTTTATGCCGTTTTTTCTATTTTCTACATATGGTTTATAAACCAGTTTTTTGTTAAATCGATGACTTGATCTAACGTCCCTGTTTCTTCAAATAGATGGGTTGCGCCAGCCACGATCTGTAACTCTTTTTCACAAGTTAAAGCCGCATGTGCCTGTTCATTAAGCTCAATAACCCCCGTATCAAGCCCACCAACAATAAGCAGTGTCGGCGCTTTGACTTGTGGCAATACAGATAGTGCGAGATCTGGGCGGCCGCCGCGCGAAACAACGGCATGAATATAATGTTTTGTTTTGACTTCCGCGACCAAGGCTGCAGCCGCGCCCGTGCTGGCTCCAAAGTAACCAATATCCATTGAATTTAAATAGGCCAGAGAACGAACCCAATCTGTTGCGGTGACAAGCCTCTGTGCTAAGAACGGAATATCAAATACATTATTGCGATTAGCCGCTTCTTCTTCGGTCAGTAAATCAAAAAGCAATGTAGAAAGCCCTGCTTTTTGCAATTCTTTAGCAACATAAGTATTGCGCGGACTGAGGCGGCTAGAGCCACTGCCATGGGCAAATAACACCAAACTGTGTGAGCCCTCTGGGATAGAGAGGTCTCCTGCCAAACCCACAGGCTCGATAATTATATTATGATATTGCATTGTCATGATTTAACGCTCCTTAAGCTGATTTTATCTTTCATAAATGCCGATTAATTGCGTCCAGTCTAAAACGTGGCCTTTAATGGCTATTTCAAGTTTCTCTTTACTTACGCCGGCCTCCAAATCAAGCATTATATCCAGCGCATAAAGCTTGAAATGATAATGATGCGGCCCGTGGCCCTCTGGCGGGCATGGGCCACCATAGCCAATTTTGCGGAAATCATTACGTCCTTGAAGTGCACCGTTTTTTAATTTTTCTTTATCGGGAATATGTTCTGGTAAATTTCTAAGGTCAGCAGGGATATTATACATTATCCAATGCACAAATATATGGGCTGGCGCGTCAGGGTCATCTGCGATAATCGCAAAACTTTTCACACCTTCAGGAACATGACTCCAGGCAAGAGCAGGCGAAATATTGTCATGATCGCATGAGTATTTAACAGGAAGATTCCCGCCATCTTCAAACGCCGTACTGGTTAATTTCATTGCGCGCGTTAAGCCTATATCTTGTTCTTTCATTGTTATACTTCCTTATGCATTGTGTTCTCTATCACAGCAGATTTTTTTGTAGGCGACGTTGATAAATATCAAGCCTTACTGAAGTGAAAAGACTTAGGATGATCTTATGTTTTATAGATTTAAAAATAGACGCGAAGCGGGGCAGGCTCTGGTCAATGTTCTGGGCGCTTATGCGCATCGAAAGGATGTTTTGGTCCTTGCTCTGCCGCGCGGCGGTGTGCCCATTGCCTATGAAGTGGCCAAAGCTTTGTCTTTGCCACTGGATATATGGACTGTTCGTAAACTGGGCGTGCCGGGTCACGAAGAATTTGCGATGGGCGCTATTGCCATGGGCGGTCAGGGACATATTAACCGCGATATTACACATGATCTTAAAATTTCAGACGATGCCATTAATCAAGTGATGGCTAAAGAGCGAGACGAATTAGAGCGGCGCAATAAACTGTATCGGCAAGGCAAAGCAATGCCTGATTTTAAAGATAAAATAATCCTTATTATTGATGATGGTTTGGCGACAGGATCGACTATGAAAGCGGCCATTGAATCGCTGCGCCATGAACATGCCGAGACAATCATTGTTGCAGTTCCTGTCGGTGCGCCAGAGAGCGTTGAGGAGATCAAATTACTCGCCGATGAGGTTCTATGCCTACAGACGCCATCACCTTTTTATGGTGTTGGTGCTTGGTATGCAGACTTTTCACAGACCAGCGATGATGAAGTACAAGATCTTCTTGCCAATCAACCATGGATAAAAACTGAGGAGAGCTCTGATGATAAAACCTGATATTAATAATACGCTTATTAAAGCCATTGAAAAATACGCCAAACCTTTGGGCGGTAATTTGCAAGATTATGATGAAATTATCTATGCTGCTGCAGGTAAGCAGTTTGTACTTATTGGCGAAGCTTCACATGGCACACAAGAATTCTATCGCATGCGCGCAGAGATTACTGAACGTTTAATTTCTGAAAACGGTTTTGATGCTGTAGCCGTCGAGGCGGATTGGCCCGATGCATATCGCGTTAATCGTTATGTTTCCCTAAAAGGCGGGGATGACAGCGCAGAGCAATCCTTAAGTGATTTTGAGCGCTTTCCGACATGGATGTGGCGCAATAGAGAATCTGAATCCTTTATTCACTGGCTGCATGATTATAATTTGGCATTCCGCTATTCTCAAGCAGGAGGGGAGCACATACAGCCACCAGTTGGGTTTTATGGCCTTGATCTATACAGTATGAATACGTCTATCCATGCTGTAATTGATTATCTGGATCAGGTGGACCCTATGGCGGGCAGGGCGGCGCGCCGGCGTTATAGCTGTTTGTATCATTTCATGGATAATCCACAAAGCTACGGTTACGCCACGCAAGCAGGGCTAGCTGATTCTTGTGAGGAAGATATCGTTAGTCAACTAATAGAACTTCGCAAAAAAGCCTATAGCTATCTCAAGATGGACGGTTTTGTCGCCGAAGACGACTATTTTTGCGCAGAGCAAAATGCTGCTCTGGTCAAAAATGCTGAAGAATATTATCGCTCTCTTTATCGAGGGCACCCGAATTCATGGAACCTACGTGATACACATATGTTCGAAACACTCGAAAGCCTTTCGACGCATTTAAGTAAACGACTTAGCCATCAAGCGCGTATTATCGTCTGGGCGCATAATTCGCATATTGGCAATTCTGGAGCAACAGAGGCGATGTTACGCGGTGAGTTTAATATAGGGCAGCTTGTGAAAAGCAAATATGGTGACCAATCATTACTCATCGGCTTTTCAACCTCTCGCGGCACAGTCACAGCCGCGTCAGACTGGGATCAACCAGAGCAACGGAAAGCTGTAAATGAACCCTTCCCAGATAGCTACGAACACGTGTTTCATCACGTCAATTATAAACAATTTCTCATTGATCTGCGGGAGCATAATGAAGCTGTGGATCTTTTGATGGAGCCGCGCTTACAACGCGCCATCGGCGTGGTGTATAGTCCCGATACTGAGCGCCAGAGTCATTACTTCCTTTCTTGCCTACCAGAACAGTTTGATTTTATGATCCATTGCGATGAAACTCAGGGCGTTGAAGCACTAGAAACCGTAACCCACAAGCGTAAAGGCGAGATGGATGAAACCTACCCATATGGTGTATAGCAATGTTAAAGGTAAAACTTAAGATCGGTCTATCTCATCACGATAAATAAGGCACTATTGCCGCGGCGTATATTCAGCAATAATCCCTTGTTCTTATCTTTCTTCCGAGCCGCTCTCTCCAACTCATCTGGAGTCCGTACAGGGATCTGATTGGCGGAGACTATAACATCATCTTCTCTAAGTCCTGCATGCCAAGCCAAGCTACCTATTTCAACATCACTCACTTGTACGCCGCCAGTTTTTCCGAATAATGGGTGATCTGTACGCAGACCAGATACTTTAGCGCCTTTGAAGAGGTCAACGCCAGAAATAGCTGTTTCCTCCTCGCCGAAATTAAATTTTTCTATCTTAACCGTGAGGTTCATAAGCTTGTCCTCACGCATAATAGCGAGTATAGCTTTTTCACCGAGGCGAGTTAGGCCAACACGATTTTTTAAATCTGAGGCACCATCAATCTCTTCGCCATTATATTTGAGGATAATATCACCCGTTTTCATTCCTGCTTTTTCGGCCGGGCTGTCTTTTTCGACATAGGACACTAATGCGCCTTTCATGATATTCATACTTAATGCATCAGCAATATCTGGTGTTATATCCTGAATATGAATACCTAGCCGCCCACGTTGAACCTCCCCATGTGCAATGAGTTGATTCATGACCGCCTTGGCCATATTCGCGGGAATAGCAAAACCTATCCCCATAGAGCCGCCGCTACGCGAAAAAATAGCCGTATTGATTCCCACTAATTCACCTTTCAAATTCACCAACGCACCACCCGAGTTGCCGGGGTTAATGGCTGCATCAGTCTGAATAAAATCTTCATAGCCTTCAATGCCTAGTCCGCTACGCCCAACAGCGCTGACAATGCCCGATGTGGCGGTGTGAGCCAGCCCAAATGGATTTCCGATGGCGACGACAAAATCACCAATTTGCAGATCATCAGAATTGCCGAAAGGAACAGCTGTTAGGTGATCACCTTTAACTTTTACGACGGCAATATCTGTTTCCGGATCGATGCCAACCACTTTCGCTCGCAGCCTTTTTTTATCAGCAGTCATCACGTAAATTTCATCCGCGCCTTGAACGACATGATTGTTAGTCAATATATACCCCTTATTTTCATCGACAACGACGCCAGATCCCGTACCTCGAATAGCATACTCCTTAGGTCGCGGTTCTTTCGGTTGTTGGAATTCAAAATGAAAAAATCGTTTGAATATTGGGTCGTTGAAAAACGGATCATCCAAACCTTCAAATGGATTTTCAAATTTTTGCGCCCGTTCTGTAACTCTGCCTTTCACTGCGATGTTCACAACGCTAGGCATCGTTTTTTTTAGCATAGGCGCCAAAGTGGAAGTTTGCATTATTGGCATCAAAGGTTCTTCTGCCCGTACGGTCATCGAAAAATGTGTAAAAAGTGCTAGCAATATAGCAATAATATTTAGGGGTTTCATAGGAACGATCCTCTCTTATTTATCTTGGCTGTATAGAAAGATACGAGAGGCTTTATCACTCGCATATTGGGCGTTCTGCGCGGCAAGGGCGGCGTCGCGCCGGGCGTTTTCAGCCTGTTGACGGGCGAGAGCAGCATCATGTGCAGCTTGCACTGAATGCTCTTCGGCTTGTTGCGCCATTTTGTACGTTTCACTTAATAGGGTACGATCTTCAGCATTAAGCTGCTGCGTACATCCTGTAAGAAAAAATACCGTAAACCCAATGATAAATAGCCTATATGTTTCCATGATCTCCCCTTATGTCTAGCTGGTTATAAAAAGGATCACACCATATTTTAACGCGTATATATTTGATATTTATCAAGGGCTGCCAGGAATTTTAGAACTTTTTAAAAACATCACGACTTCTTAAATATTTGACAGTTATTTTGACAGTTACAGGGTGATGGATTTGTTCCTTTTCTTGATAAATATCAAAGATGAAATTTTCACCCTTATGCATATTATATCCTTTCATACTTAACAAAAGGGGATTGCTATGACTCGTGAATCGCTTGTTCTTCGTCAAGAAGATACCAATAATCCGTTCCAAACGGGCCGCTGGAAACCGCTTGTCTCAATAAAAAGGATATGCGCGTAGATTCCAAGGTCCATTAGTAGGGACTTTAGTAGCTTATCCTTCGCTAGCCGTAGGAAGAAACTATCTTGTTTATCTTGATTAAAAAATCAAAAAGGAGGGCCCATGCCCATAACAGAATATCAGCAAGAAATTACTAAGCACCATAACCAACCCGCCCAGAACCCTATAGATTCGATTTATGAGACTTGCGCCGTGCCGCCCTATAAACCCCAGAAAGGTAGTAGAGAAGCCACTCAGGCCTTGCTTGCAGCCTCAGTGCAGGCACCGACAACGCTTCACGCGGAGCCTTGGGTGTTTATGGTTATTCAGGACGCAGCTCTTCTTAGAGAGCTTTCGGACGACGTCAGGGAATCTGCGGAACCCCAGATGCGAGAATATTTGCATAGCCTTTTTAGGGAACCTGATTTCAATATTCTGTATAATGCCGAGACTCTAATTGTTATCTATGGCAAGTCAATGGGGGCATCCACAGAGGCTGATTACTGGCTAACGGCTGAAAACCTTATTCTGGCAGCTAGCGCAATGGGATACGGCACCTGCGTTATAGGTTTGGCTGTACAAAAACTTAACACACCTGAATGGAAATTCCGCCTTGGCGCAACCTTTTATCCAGTGATTTGACTATGATTATAAGAATATGAATCCTAGCGTGGTGATTTTGAATAAATATTTAACAAAAATACACATAACGTATCAATTAGTTTGTAACCACCACTATCTACTCAAAGTACTGTGTCTCTTTATGTAAGCGCAGGTTTTTTACGTTTATGTTCCATAGTGTGTATTGCTCAAATTATGGTTTTGTCAAATTTATTTATCTCCACCTTATCAGCATTTAGTGTTTTATTCTTCTTGTGTTTTTATCTTCATATTCCATAATGTATATTATCAAATCTGAGCTGGAATCTACATACAGAATGTGGCATATGGGCCTAATTATAAGAACTTAACATTCGCGACACCACCGCTTTCTCTCGTGGTCTTTTCAGGAGCTCATAAAATCATATATTTGAGCATATGAATAGACATCTTCTCAAAAAAGCGTATTATTGAGAAGGTAATTTAACACATGCTCAAAAATTCAGGATATTGCACAAATGAAGCCATCTGATCTTAAGCCTCTGCCTCCTGAAGGTGAACTCGAAACATCTGCTGTACTAAAAGAGTTGGTGAAGGCGCATAGGTATTTGGCTGAACTAAAGGGTGTAGCCAAGACCATACCCAATGAAAATATTCTGATTTCTACCTTGTCCTTGCAAGAAGCGCAAAGTAGTTCGGCGATAGAAAATATTATCACCACACAAGACGCGCTTTATAAGCATGGGTTACAAAGTGACTTTGCTGACCCTGTGACTAAAGAAGTGGCTTATTATGTTGATGCTCTTCAGCTCGGATATAAAAAAGTTAAAGACAACGGGGCCTTGACGCTCAATACTGTATTGGAAATTCAGCAGGTTTTGGAAGGCAATCGTGCTGGGTTTAGAAAAACGCCAGGTACAGTCCTAAAGAACGAGCGCACGGGGCAAGTGGTTATTGAGCCCCCCACTCCTGAAAAAATCCCTGAATATATGTCGGCTCTTGAAGGGTTTATGAACGAAGAAGTAAAGTTGGATGCTTTAGTGTGCATGGCCTTAATTCACCACCAGTTTGAAACAATTCATCCGTTTTATGATGGTAACGGGAGAACGGGGCGTATTTTAAACATTCTCTATCTGGTTCAAAATGAGCTGTTGGACACCCCTATTCTCTACCTCTCGAGATATATCAATCAAACCAAAGATGACTATTACTCGCTGCTTCAAAAGGCCCGTGATGAAAATCTATGGGAGGAATGGATTATCTATATGCTCAGAGGTATATCCGTAACGGCAAAGCATACGAGCGCTTTGATTGAGCGCATCCGTGATTTATTATTATCGCAAAAGCAGGCTATTCGTGAAAATTATAAGTTTTATTCTCAGGATTTAATCAACAATCTGTTTAGTCATCCTTATACTAAAGTGGCGTTTTTAGAGGCAGATTTAAATGTGTCGAGAGCCACGGCAACACGTTATCTGGACGCATTATCTGAAGGCGGAATTTTGGATAAACAGAAATTGGGACGTGAAAATTATTATATCAATGAGCCTCTCATTGATCTGCTTTTTAATATGCCTGAACTAGACGACCTGTCTTCTGAGAAGCGCTAGTTAGTGGGGGTGCTTAACTAAGGTTAAACTTTGCGACACTACAATAAAATTCGGTGTAATCTTCATTAGCCAATAGCATCGAGAAGTGCTTCATACATCTTATCGACTTTGTTGAGAACGAGTGCGGATGAAGTATAGGCTTGCTGAGCGCGTACCATATTGGTCAAGTCATCCGTGTTTGAGCCTATGCCTTGGTCTGACATACTCTCCACAATCGAAAACGTAACCCCTCCGCCGATGGACTTTAACGACGATAGCGTCGCTGAACCCGCAGAAATTGATTGGATATCAAGGCCTTTTCTCTTATAATCTGGCGTTGTGTTATTCACGATATTTTCAGACGCAACCGCAACAGCGGCGGATTGGGCTCTAAGGCCTGAGACGGCTGAATTTAATGCGCTACCTAACATCATATAACTCCCCTTAAGCTTGAGATTAAAGCGTTAGCCTTCGGCGCCACCTTGTTCAGCGTATAAGAAATTTTTATCGCCAATCTGTTGCGCCAAATTACAGTTCTTCTATATATTATAACTGGTGCAGATGAAATAAGCGTTAACTATATGGTCGTGTCGCAAAGCTTAGCCAGAATCCGCATAGTTACCATATGCCATATTATAAAATAAATTTAAGTTAAGCTTTGTGACACTAGCCTTTAATAAGAGTTATTGCTTCACTTGTTTTTATAGGCGCCGCTTGCGTAATGTAGCTCATAGCTATGGCTGTAAATTTCAAGAATGTTTCCAAACGGGTCTTCCATGTAAATCATACGATAAGGCTTCTCACCGGGATAGTAATAACGCGGTGCTTTCATTCTTTTTTTGCCGCCTGCTGCGACTATTTTCTCAGCTAGTTCTTCAACATTAGGGTCTTGAACACAAAAATGAAAGATTCCCGTTTTCCAATATTCAAAATTGTTTTCAGGGTTCTCTTGGTTTTTAAATTCAAATAATTCAACGCCAATACGGTCTCCTGTTGACAGGTGGGCAATTCTAAACCTTTCCCAGCCAGCTCCAAAAACATCCGTGCACATCTCACCAATTGGGCTGTTGTCTTCGTTTATTTCTGTTGGTTCCATAATTAAGTACCAGCCAAGAACTTGGGTATAAAATTGAACTGCTTTTTCCAAATCTGGCACTGAAATACCAATATGTGAAAATGTCCGAGGATATGTAACATTCATTAGAGTTTTCTCCTTATTTGTGTTTCTTACTAAATACATTTTACAATGATCCAGTCGGTATGATAAATTATCATTTGTTATTATTCTGATAATATTAATTTATAGGTGATATATGCTGAACCCTGTATGGCTATCTACATTTAAAGTATTAGTGGAAACTGGCCACTTCACTGAAACGGCAAATAAACTGTTTATGACTCAGCCTGGTGTGAGCCAGCATATTAAGAAACTAGAAGCTAAATGTGGTCATGTATTAATGATACGCCATAACAAACAATTTGAATTAACTGAGCACGGGCGATTAGTGTACGAATACGCATTAGAACAAGAAGAAAGCGAGGCTGATTTATTAGAGAAGCTAAATTTTGACGACCCTTATGCTGGGATTTGTAAATTAGCCTGTTCTGGGTCTATGGCTCTACGCCTCTACCCTGAACTATTAAAACTTCAAGTAAAGCACCCGCAATTGATTATGCAGCTCGAAGTGTCCCCTAACCAAAGAATATTAGATGGCTTAGAGTCTGGAGACTTTGATTACGGCCTTGTAACAGACCACCCAAACGAGCGGGTTTTTGAGTGCGAGACGCTAGGTAGTGAAGAGCTTTGTCTTATCTTACCACAGGAAGCTAGCGATAGTGATGATCTGTTGGCGTCCTTAAAATCACTTGGCTTAATAAACCATCCTGATGCACATCACTATTTGTCACTTTATTGCGCACAATGTGGACTACCTAACCTT
The DNA here is from genome assembly GCA_963977125.1 of uncultured Micavibrio sp. Classification (GTDB taxonomy): domain Bacteria; phylum Pseudomonadota; class Alphaproteobacteria; order Micavibrionales; family Micavibrionaceae; genus UBA2705. The sequence goes on along the minus strand of CAXBNJ010000006.1, from coordinate 133,985 downwards.
TCCGCATTGAATATCAATAGAATAACCACGTCAGGCTACGTCAACCAGCTCGTGCAAATTCTTATTCCTGTAACAAAAGGACTAGGATTCACTGTTTTACCACACAGTGCATTTAATAACTTTGAAGAGAAAGACTTACTGACAGTTATCAAGCCGGCCAAAAATGTCAGGGAACGGTTAGTCGGCGTTAAATCAAGGCATCGCCAATTACCCGCTAGATATCAAATTGTGGTGTCGAAAATCAAGAGTATCCTTGATAGTTTCAGCTAAGACTCCTTAAGGAAAGGAGCGTTAATTGCTCAATGATATCTTCAGGCTCACAGCGGTTACGATAATCTATATCAACAAATCGCCAAGCAATGCCCCCATCTTGATTGATAATAAAAGTAGCTGGGATTGGTAAGACACTATCATTCCCGCCATTTATTCTCTCTAAATCAAGGCCTCTATCCTCACGCATATGTTTAACCAGCATTTGTGGCACAGGCCAAGCGACGCCGAAAGTCTCTGCTACTTTTGCATTGTAATCAGAGAGCACTGGAAAAGTTAACCCTTGTTTCTCTACGATACTCATAGACTCATCGGGTATTTGCGGGCTTATCGCCACAACCTCAGCGCCAAGTTTATGGATTTCAGGAACCTTTAAACTCAATGCCCTTAATTGCAAATTACAATATGGGCACCAGCTACCACGATAAAACGTAACAACGACGCGACCTTTTGATAGCAACGCCTTGAGACTGACCTCGACACCAAGTGCATCTGGCAGTATAAAATCTGGAGCTAAACAGCCAGTATTTAAGGCGCTCTTTCCTTGCCCAAAAGCTTTTGCATCATTTAGTAAGTTGTCTACAGTTCGTGCAAATTCTGGGTTGTTTTCACGGGTTTTATTGAATTGCGCTTCTGTTTGATGTCTTAAAGTTGTCATGTTGTTCATCCTTCATTCTTCTAGGTTAATGAGTATATCGGTTAGGCTAAAACGCTTCTTTGCCCCTGATTATCAGCGAATATCCCTCCCTCTACTCGGCGCAAGTTTATGCCCCCACCATTCAGAGAATAATAATGCTAATAAGCAAGGGATAAATAGCCCCAATGCCATTGGTATTGCTGATCCTGTCCCTGCTACTGCTACGCAGCATGAAACAGAAAAAGCTATTGCAAACTGAATAGCGCCCAGCAGGGCAGACGCACTACCCGAGTCTGCACGGCCAGAAGCCATTGCTAGAGACATAGCATTCGCGGAAAGCAACCCGACCATACCAATTGCAAACCATAGGGGTGCCACATAACCCCACATGAAAGATGTGCGGGACACACACACAAGCGTAAAGGTAATCACGGTATAGAACCTTAAACCGAACTTAAGCAGATCGTCTGGTGCGTAACGATTTAGCAGAGCCTTATTCGCAAAACCAAAGACCATAAGAGCAAGCGCAATCCCAGCAAACATTAGTCCATACTGCAAAGCGCTCAGCCCAAAGACACCCTGAAAAACTCCCGATGACCCTGTTATGAACGCAAACATTCCACCTTGTATTAATCCGGCAATAAGCGCGTTTAATATAAACCCCCTGTTTATTATAAGTTTAGTAAAAGCCTTACGTGCTGAAGGTAGAGAGAAAGGCTTACGAGCGTGACGGGGTAACGTTTCCGTAACAACACTAAAACTAAGTAGGTATGCCAACATACCGATCATGACCATAACTATAAAAATTGACCGCCACCCAAAAGCCTCCAATAATAAGCTCCCCAAAGTTGGTGAGATAATGGGACCAATTGTCAACATCATAACCAGTATATTCATAACCTTTGCTGCTTCACGCCCGTGATATAAGTCATTGACAATAGCACGCCCAACAACCATCCCTGCACATGCGCCGACGGCTTGAAAAAAACGTAACACATTAAATATTATAATATTATCCGCCAGTACTAGTGCTATAGAAGTTGCGATAAAAAGGGCAACACCTACCATTAGTGGCTTTTTACGCCCGAAACTATCAATGATAGGGCCTAAAACAAGTTGCCCGACGCAGAGCCCTAAAAAGAAAAGCGACAATGAAAGCTCTGCTGCCGCATGGCTCGCTTGCATACTCTCAGCTAAATCCCCTATCGCCGCTAAATACATGTCCGTGGCTAATGGCGGAAAAATTGTCAAAAGACCAAGTACACCAACCACAGCGACAGATTTTTTTTGTTGGCCTGCTTTTTCTAACATTTTATTTACCTTTTCTTTATTACTCTTTACAAGCCCCCAGTACAATTAGTAGACTACAGTCTAATATATTAGTAGAACGGAGTCTACTAATTATCACTAACTTCACATTATTGCTTAGGTAAAAGACGATTATGATAGAAGAGATAAGAAACGCTGGTCGCCCACGAAATCCAGAGACTGCAGATAAAATAAAATCAGTTACTTTACGTTTAATGCGGGCCCAAGGCTATGAGGCTGTTTCAATAGCATCTATCATTTCTGAAGCGGGCATCGCAAAGCAAACAATATATAATCGGTGGAGCACTAAAGCGGATCTCGTCCTTGATGCTATCTTCGAAGAAACGGCGCGTTATGCATCTTCCCCGCATAATGAAAATGACAACACAAGTTCCGAACAGTTATATGATTTCCTATTAGCTGTTTTTGAGCATTTAAAACAAGATTCACCGATTATCTGCGCGTTAATCGCATCTGCACAAGACGATGAAGCTTTTCAACAATCCTTTATAAACCGCTTTGTGAAACCCAGAGAGCTTCTCGTAGAGAAAATACTTCGAAGAGCTCAAAGCCGCGGAGAGATATCCGATGGCCGTGACGTACAAACTCTATTATTTTTAATACATGGCGCCTTTTGGTACCCCCTGTTAAATGGAATGAAGCCAGATCAGATATTGGCGCGCAATATAGTCGATGAGATTTTTAGAAAATAGATAGTGATTTGGTGGCCGACAGCGGCGCTATGGTCGGCTCGCAAAGTTTAATATTCTCAAATTTCACCTTATAATGCTTCAGTCTTGCAACAGGGGCACCTCAAAGCACCATACTCCATCTACAGAGCGCTTGGAGTGCGTATTAAATCACTCGCTATCATGCGTTATTATGATAAACTTAAACCTTTATAACTAAACCCTTAATGATAGGTATCTTATGTTTAAACTCTTTGGCTTGTTTGTATCCGTTACTCTTGTCTCTGCATCAGCATATGCAGGTTTTTTTGACAAAATAGAAAAGTCAATAGAGGGGGCGATACAGGAAGAAGTGCAAAAAGGCGCTGATGGACTATTAGAGCCTCTTGCTGATTCTGACGTGACAGAAGGAGAGTTATGGGATGAAATACGCTTTGAGTGGGGACAAAATATTGTTCCTGACAATGTGTCCTTTATAGAGCATGATGTAACATGTGACGGGAATAAAGACTTCGTGGCCGGACATTTAAATCAAGATAATCCAGACGGCCCATTTTATGACATTCTTATTGTAACAAAAGACGGCAAAAACGTAATATCGGAGATAAAGTCTCTAGCTTTTGATGGCACGCAAGAAGGGTTATGCGAACCATATGATAAACCCGATGTCTCGATTGAAATAGAGCACTGGGATGAATCACGCCTAGACGCAGAATTAGGCAGCTGGGAAGGCGTGTGCACTGAAGCCCTTCGCGTTGATGATGGTATGTGCGATGCAATCCGCTATTTTTGGTTAACCGGTGACAAAGATGCTAATGCTTCGCAGATGATGTCTTACAGAAATTAAATGGCCCTGGTTATTCTATTGATGAATTAGACCTGTCTGGCAAGCTTAACGATATAAACTAGACAGACAATTCTCATTTGCGCCATTATTATACTGATTGCTCAGCTGATAAGCCCGTTTATGCCCTAACGCTTAAACAACATTACGCGCATCAGCAAGGAAATCTTCTACGGTTGTATTTAATCGTGCAGATTGTCTTGATAGTTCCTCCGCCGCAGTATTAACTTCGGCGGCGCTCGCGCCTGTTTCTTTCGCGGCTTCTGTCACTTCTGATATGTTGGATGTCACCTCTGCTGTTCCAGAAGAAGCCTCCTCAATATTGCGCGCGATTTCATTTGTCGCCGCAGACTGCTCTTCAATAGCGGCTGCAACAGCCGTATTCGCCGCATCAATATCGGATATCTTATGAGAAACATTTTGGATGCCGTTCACAACGTCTTCCGTGGCTTCTTGTATCGTGGAGACAAACCCGCCAATCTCGTCGGTGGCTTTAGATGTTTCATGCGCTAGGCTTTTGACTTCATTTGCAACAACCGCAAATCCTTTACCGGCCTCCCCTGCACGCGCCGCTTCAATGGTCGCATTCAAAGCTAAGAGATTTGTTTGTTCGGCGATCTTATGAATCAAATCTACGGCGCGACTAATTTGTTGGCCGGCCTCTTGTAGAGCAATGACTTTACCCTCAACAGTTTTAGTGACCTCATACGTTTCACTTGCAACAACAGCAGCCTGCGATACTTGCTGACTAATTTCAGAAATAGACGCTGTCAGCTCTTCTGAAGCACTCGCAACCGTTTGAACATTGCATGACGCTTCTTGCGCCGCAGCGGCTACAACAGTCGCTTTGTCACTAGTCTGGGACGCAATGCGCTTCATGTCCTCAGAAGAGCTACTTAGCTGTTTTGATGCGCTGGATACTGTCGTCACGACTTCACCAACGGTTCGCTCGAAATTATCAGTAACGTCATTAAACAGCGCCACTTTACCTTGCATAGCATCAAGCGCACTATTAACCGTTATTGCCGCATTTAGAAATGACCCCTGCATGCTTGTTTCAATTATTTTGCGATAATACTGATTGTTGTTAACATGCTCCATACAGGCCATAGATTCTCTTACATATGCATCGCAGCGATCAATCAAATCATTAACGCTATAGAGTAGCTCCCCTAGGTCCCCCTTAACGCTTATATCGGTAATACGCGCCTCAAAATCGCCTTGAGAAACTTTCTTAACGACGCTAAGAGCCTCTCTTATTTGCGCTTTTCGGCTTCCTAGAAAAGGCGCAGATTTGACGGATTTTTTATCTTTAACGGCAATTGACATTTAATTCTCTCCTAATGTGACGCGTTTAATGAAAACATCCATTCATTAAAGCTCATATTGTTCTCTTTTAAAATTTCTTCAATTCTTGAAGATGAGGCCAGCAAGGCCTCTCTTGGACTCGCTATGGATTTTTCAATTTGCAATAGCGCCTTATATAGAGGAATAATGTGTTGGTCTAACACCTCTCTGTTCGCCACACGTCTATTGGAATGATAACCCGTTATATTCCCCTGACTATCCAAGCTCGGAGTGACATGTGCAAACACCCAATAATTATCGCCATTCGCCGAGCGGTTATTGACAGAGGCGAAGAGCTCTTGACCGTCTTTCACGGTATCCCACAGCAACTTAAAAATGCAGCGGGGCATTTCAGGATGTCTGATTATATTATGCGGCTGACCAATACATTCTTGTTCAGAGCGCCCCGCCAGACGATAAAACGTTCTATTGCCATAGGTTAATTTTCCAGTTAAATCCGTTTTTGAAACGATAATGTCATCGTCATCAAAAAAGATCTCATTACCGGAAAGCGTTTTCTTATTATCTGATACCACGGGCCAGGCCTTTCATTGTGTGAAATATACTAATAGTCATGGACATATCTGTAAGAATTACAGATATAGAGCGGAGCAAGATGAATTCAATAGGAAAACCACCTAAAGTGCAAAATAATAACCTAAAGATAATAGAGCAGCAAAATCTAATCTGCTCAATTTTACAGTGAGTTATCAGAAGCCTATCTTGTTTTACCTTAAAACCCCTCCGCAAGGCCACTCTATAGTTGCAAAAAATGCATAACTCTTTTTAATCAAGCTGGCCTGATAGCAAGCCTGTAAAGATATAAAGAAACTCATAAAGCCATATATTGAGCGTGCGTCGCAAAAGTAAAACGCCCCCATTTTTCAATGAGGGCGTTTTTTGTATTCTAAATTAATCCGCTTCACTTATGGCTTAAGAAACTTAAGGGTCATGCGTGAGCTCTCGCCTATGCCAATGTATTGTGCTTGCTCTTCTTCGGCCCCTCTTAAAGACGGTGGCAAAGTCCAAACGCCCTTCTCATAATCTGCTGTGTCTTGAGAGTTTAAGTTAATATCGCTCTCCGCCGCTAAAACAAAGCCTGCTTTCTTCGCTGCTGCCACAATGGCTGATTGCTTTATATAGCCTGAATCTTCTTGTAGCTCATCGCTAAATGACTCAGGCATTTTGTGATCAACAACGCCGAGAATGCCGCCTTTTTTTAAGGCTTTAAAGAAGCTGGAAAAAGCGGTTTCAAGACCGTTTTGCTTATCTGACATATACCAATTATGGGCATTGCGAAAAGTCAGGACGCGATCCAATGATCCTGCGGGGGCAAAATCCAATGATTTAGTCGGGTGAAATGCTGTTAGTTTTATCTTCTCGTAAGCGGGTACCGTCTTTATTTTTTCTTTAAAGCTCTCCAAAGATTTCTTGTAATAAGGCTTTGATGTTTCATCTATGTAGAAATGAGCTGCATAAAGCTCTCCATTATCTTTTAATAATGGCGCAAGTATGCTCGTGTACCACCCGCCTCCTGGCGTTATTTCCGCGACAGCCATATCCGGCTGAACATCAAAAAAGCGCAAAGTCTGCTGTGGATTACGATATTCATCACGCAATCGTTGCACAAGCGGGCGCGCCTCATCATTTACGGCATCACTGATGGAATCCGCAAAGGTTGATGTCGGATTTAGGAGGAATAGACACAAGCTAATTTTGAGAGCATTTTTGAACATAATTTTTCCATTTATTTAAGCGGTTTGGTAAAGTCTATGAAAATAAACGTACATAGTCTTTTTGAGTGTAACATTACCTTCATATTAAACGAATATGGAGATAGAACTAATATTTGAGAAGTAAAGGGTAACCCCAGAACAAAATCTGTTACATAAGGATTCCCCTACAGATGCAAGATATATTAGAATACAAAGCTTGGATTGTCGGAGGGATATTTGTCTTGCTGTTTGCTGCGGAGCATCTGCGCCCCATGGTATCCTATAACGCTCAGCCCTTATCACGCCTTTTCAAAAACCTGTCTTTTTGGCCGATAAATATCGCTTTATCACTCGCCATTATACTGCCGATCACTTATTGGGCTTCACAGCATACACTGTGGCAACGCCCCGCCGATTTATATGGCGCGATCAGCCTCGCAATCGATATTATAATTTTAGATTTGTTTATCTATTTTTGGCACAGAACCGTACATGAAATCCCGTTTTTATGGCGGTTCCACGAGGTACACCACCTTGATGAACACCTCGATACAAGCTCAGCTATTCGCTTTCATTTGGGGGAAATTTTCTTTGCCACTTTTATTCGTGCGCTCGTGATAATCGTTTTCGCTGTGCCGTTTACATCGGTTGTACTATTCGAAATCATGGTTCTGGCCTTCACGCTGTTTCATCATTCAAACATCGCGCTGCCTACAGCTTTTGAGCGCGTCTTATCTAAACTTATTATCACACCATCAATCCACTGGGTGCATCATCACGCCATCCGTAAAGATACGGACTCCAATTACGGGACTATTTTCAGTTTCTGGGATATATTGTTTTTCACTCAATCAAAAACACGACGATTTGGGGCGATGAAAATAGGTGTGGAAGGGAAAAAAGATACGCGCTTTATCGCTCTTCTTTTAAAGCCCTTTTTATCCAACAAAGACTAACATCTAAAAACCCCGCCCCATATCGTTGTTACGTGTTTATATTTTAAGGTCTCAACGATCCTTTACCGCTGTCCATTCCACAGCTTTAAACGCATCATCAAGCGGCGTTTCAGCTATGTGGTTGGTATAATTAGACAGAGTCTTCATGCTTATACCCAAAACAACCTCGAGAAGTTGAGATTGCTTATAGCCTGCATCAAAAAACTCTTTAACTATAGCTTCAGAAGGATAACCGCGCGTCTCGGTCATATCTTGAGTTAAGCGGCGCAAGGATTCTAGTTTCCTATCCTTAATCGGGGTGTCATCACGTAACGCTTGCACCACATCATTTTCTACATTTTGCATTCCTGCAATGGCTGTATGAGCTGCCATGCAGTATGTACAGCCATTTGAAAGGCTAGATGCAAGTAAGACAACTTGACGCTCTGTTGGCGTGAAAGATGTCTCGTCAAAGATCCCTCCTACCGTCATATAAGCCTTAAGAAGCGCTGGAGCTTCGGCCATTGTACCGAGTAAATTTGGTACAAAACCATATGCATCCTTGGCGTTTTTTAATAGCATCTTGGCGGTTGGGTCAGAGGCTGTGTTCTCGTCGTGAATTTTAAAATCTGTCATTGTTTTTTCCTTAGGTTAATTATCTTCGCTGTTTTTACCGCTTTTTGAATGTAAATTTAACATCTAAATCACGCAGTAAATACAATGCTATACAAGCCGCGAGCATCGGCCACGCCGCAAAGAATAAGAGGTTTATATTCACTGTATAATATGCCCACGAAGAAAAAGTCGACATAGCATGAAGAACCATCACAAAACCATAAGTCCAACGCTTCCAAACGCCGCCAAAAAAGGCCAAAATAATAAGCAGTTCAACGGCGCCAACCACCATCATAATGCCTTCACCCATTCCGCCAATAAGATAGAATTTTTCGAGAATTCTAACGCCGTGACTTGGGTCTATAAATTTATCTAATGTCCACGCAAGCATGACAATAAAAACCCCCGCTCGTAGTAAAAAGAGTGACCATTCTATTCTGTTTTGTTGAGAGAGTTCTTTCATTCTATATTTCCTATTTTGGTTTTTTTAACACTTAACATCTCTGGATAAATGCCTTATACGGTAGACATATATCCGGAATTTGAATGCAATTTTGTCTTTATAAAGGCAGCTTTTGAAGCAAGCCAACAATGCGGCGGGTTTTATCGCTAAATAGGCTTGGTGTATACCATGCCCCTGCAGCGCGTTTACTGGCCTCACCGAGCGTAGGATAAGGTGCTATCATGGCGGTTATAGCGCCTATTTTTAAGCCGCTTGATATAGCCAAAGCCCACAGGCCAATTAACTCGCCAGCTTGCGGCCCGACGATAGAGGCACCAAGAATAAGCCCTTTTTTATTGGTCACAACGCGGATTTGGCCTTTGGTTGCACGCTCAGCAATCGCGCGGTCATTTTCATCGAAGCTCCATTCTGTCACTTTAATATCATCATTATGTATGGCGCGCGCGCTATCCTCATTTAAGCCCACTTGCGCAAGCTCTGGGTCTGTATAAGTGACCCACGGCAAAGCCTTATAATCCACCTTAGCCCAGAACATTTTAAAACAGATCTGGCGGATAATAACGCCCGCATGATAACCCGCAACATGGGTGAATTGCGGCCCACCAGAAACGTCGCCAATGGCGAATATTTTTTTATTCGATGTACGCAAATGCGCATCAACTGTTATGCCTTTATTATTATACTCAATGCCCGCAGCCTCAAGGCCTAACCCGTATATATTCGGCGCGCGCCCTGCAGCGACTAATAAATGAGAGCCATTCACATCGGTTAAAGCACCGTCTTTTTCTATTGTGAGGGTCACGCCATGTTCATCATGTTTGGCAAGCTTAATAGACACACCCTCATGCACATCAATGCCCTCTTTCACAAGTGCCTGTCTGACGATTGCGACATTGCTTTGATCATCGCGCGGCAAGATAGATCCCATATCAAAGACAGAAACGGCACAGCCTAAGCGGCGATGGGCTTGCGCCATTTCAAGGCCGATGGGCCCGCCACCAATAATAATCAAATGGCTTGGTTTATCCCTCAGATCAAAAATTGTCTCATTCGTGAAAACTTTTTTCTTATCAATACCAGGGATAGGCGGTATTACTGCGCGTGATCCTGTGGCAACAATAAAATGCCGCGCTTGAATAACCGTATCACCGGCTCGCACAGTATTGCGCCCAATAAAGCGTCCCTCTTCCAAAATAACATTAACGCCAAGCGCTCTAAAACGTTCAGGAGAGTCATTGGGTTTAATTGTTTTAATCGTATCAAAGACATGATCTTTCACTGCTGCAAAGTCAATTTCTGGCTCATGCGGTTTAATGCCTTTAATATCACCCTTGCGGTGCATCTCGGCGCGTTTAGCGGCCGCCAATAATGCTTTCGAAGGCACGCAGCCTGTATTGAGACAATCACCGCCCATCGCGCCGCGTTCTAACAATATTGTGCTCAAACCCAATTGAGCTGCCCCTGCAGCGACACTTAAACCACCCGAGCCTGCGCCAATAATACATAAATCAACTTTTAATTTTTTTGTCATAGCCTTATTCCGCCTTATTTTTTGTGCTATTTAAGGACCAATCGTAATCCATAAATTTGATATCATCGTTTTGATTGATTTGTTTATAATCGCCAAGCCACGCCTTAATGGCGCCATTGTTAAAATCAGCCGCGAACCATTCAAAGATTTTACTGACATAAATTATGCCGCCTGCTTGATCAAAGCCTTTGCCTGTATTACCAAGCGTTAAACTGACTTGTTGGTTTAGCTGCGCTGTTAATTTATCAGCTCTATAACTCTCCGCGCGTAAATCGGGGCAAGAAATAGACGCGCAATTAATTGCGAAATGTATGCGCGCATCATTCATCGGTCGAAGGATTTTATGTTCAATCTCATCCAATGTGTAATCCTGCTGGGCGATCATCCATGAGTGTTTTTTCCACGGGCTTGTAAATACACCGCCTAGGTTTTTTATGCTCTCGCGTTCATTTTCGCGCAAAATTAAGTCTATGGTTAGAAAATTATAAGCGTTAATCCAAAAGGCTTTCTTTGCTTCCCCCGTGTAATCATCAGGATTCTCAGCAAAGAAACGTTTTAACGCTTCTTGATGGCGCGGATCAGCGCCCCAACCATCATAATCAACGCCGTTATAAGCTATGGCCTGGTCGTACACAGGCTGCACATATGTTTTTAACAAACCATCATAAGCCGTTAAAAATTTATTGCGCCCCTCATCCCCTGCATAGCCAGCATGAGGAAAAGCTATAATCGCCAATACACTCAGCGCCGCCGCGGCATTGCGTTTTCTGAACTGCTTATAAAGCGTTGGAATAAGAGCAAAAAACCCGAGCAATGCAAAAGCCAAAAGTGTTTGCGTGGAGGCCAAATCATTTAAGCTTTCAATCGTGGCGAGCTGTTTACCGAGATTAACAAAAACAAAGCTGCCCGGCATAATACCGAAAAACGTCGTCAGAATAAAAATACGTGGTTTTACGTTAAAAAGCGCTGGCACAATATTGACTAAGAAAAACGGAAAGACTGGCACAAGGCGCATAAACATTAAATAGCCAACCGCATTTTCTTTCATATTACCTTCAACACGCTTATAAAGCCCGCCCGCTTTCTCGCGCAGGGCGGCCCCTAATGAAGTTTTCGCTATATAAAAAAGTATAGTTGCACCAATTGTCGCCCCCATTACAGTGTAGAGCGCCCCTAACCATGTTCCAAACAAGAACCCACTGCTCAGCGTCAATAGCGTCGCTGCAGGCAAGGACAGAGCCACAAACACAATATAAGTCGCGATAAAGATAAGCGCTGTGATGATCTGATGTTCAGCTACGGCACTTAACAGCTCTTCTTTATTATCCTGCAATAATTTTAAAGAGATTTGTTCATGTAAGCCAAGCGCATATGCCGCCGCCATAAAACCGCCAATAATAAGCAAGGGAAGCCAGCGTTTAATAATTTCAATACTCATATGGGGCCTGATCTGTAAGGGTTATCATCTACAGATCGTATTCGCCCAGCTAAACAGAAAGGTTACACCCCCAAGAGTTTTATTAAACCTTATAACCTTAATCAGTCTTTAAACCCATGATAAGCCTGCATTATCCGACCATAAGTTGTTGCCCAACAGATCAGGCCATAAATATAAGCAATAGCGAGGAAACTCGCAGGAAAGATACATATAAGCAGCAGTACAAAAATTGTCTCCGCCCCTTCTGCCAAGCCATGGGCATAGAAAAACGACTTCTTTCCTTGCGCTTCATGGTTTTCCCCCCGTTTCGTCGCAACAATAGCATAAGCTAGGAAACTGCTGCCTGTACCCATAAAACTGAAAATCAAGAAGGCCGCAGCCAAAGCCATATTTACGGTTAAATCAGCAAAGCCCACAGCAAAGAAGAAAATAGTGCCTGAGTAGAATATAAAATCAAAAACAATATCAAGAAAACCGCCTAAGTCAGTGGATGTCGTCTGTCGCGATAAAGGCCCGTCTAAGCCATCCATCAGGCGATTAAGCACGATAAAAACAATCGCAGCCCCATAAAAGCCAAATGACAGAGCAACAAAGCAACATAGCGCAAAGCCAAAGCCTATAAATGTAAGTAAATTGGCGGACACACCATAATGTGCGAGCATTTTCGCTATCAGGTTAAGCGGTGGGTCAATATAAGGGCGAATATGAGAATCAAACATTTAAAAACCAGTCTCTAAAAATATTAAAATATAAGAGTAATTACTTTCCATTTGCTTCAATTCGTATCTCAACCGCAAAAAGTTTCAAAGAAAGGCTATGCCGTCCCACTGCGTTGTTCATACAGCGGGACGGCTCAAACTAAGTTAATCTTTACGATGCGCCGCGTTTAGAAATTAACCTTCAGCACTTAAACTGGCCATATCAATGACAAAACGATGTGCAACGTCGCCTTTAGACAGATGTGCAAACGCATCATTTATATCTTCCATCTTGATCATTTCACATTCAGGATGAATATTATGTTCAGCGCAAAAATCCAAAACTTCCTGCGTTTCTTTAATCCCACCAATTAAAGAGCCTGCCACACGGCGACGACCAAAAATAAGCGGCATAGTCGACGGCTCATCCATGGGGCCAACCTGACCAACAATAACGATCGTGCCATCAACGTCTAATAAAGGCGTGTAAGGGTTCAGATCATGTTTCACGGGGGCTGTATCAATAATCAAATCAAATGAGTGTACAGCCTTCTCCATCGCGGCTTGATCTTGCGAGACGAGAATAGCTTTCGCGCCAATGTCTTTTGCGTCTTGTTCTTTGTTGTTGGAGCGACTGATAACCGTAACTTCCGCGCCCATGGCGACGGCCAATTTAACCGCCATATGCCCCAGACCACCAAGCCCGATAACACCAACGCGGCTGCCTTTGCCGACATTCCAAGTGCGTAGCGGTGAATAAGTTGTAATGCCTGCACATAAGATTGGCGCGGTTCTGGTGAGATCTAACTTATCAGGAACACGCAGCACAAACTCTTCACGTACAATAATATGCTTAGAATACCCACCTTGAGTGGTTTCACCACTGATTCGGTCTGGCGCGCCATACGTCGCCGTCATGCCGTTGCGGCAATATTGTTCCTCATGATTATCGCATTGATCACACGCAAGGCAGCTATCAACCATGCAGCCAACAGCCACATTCTCGCCAACTTTATAAGCCTTAACATCCGAGCCTACGTCTAAAACGCGGCCAACGATTTCATGTCCTGGCACAAGCGGATAGGCCTGCGGGCCCCAGTCACCATTGACCGTGTGAAGATCAGAATGGCAAACGCCAGAATAAAGAATTTCAATGGCGACATCGTTCGCGCGCAAATCTCTGCGCTCAAAATGATATGGCACCATATGGGCATCTGATGAATGAGCGGCATATCCTGTAGTTTTCATGGTCTTATCTCCTTATTGTTTAATGTTTTTAATAGCGCTTATTGAGTTGTTGTTCTTAACACCGGCATAAAACCAACGTGATCCTATACGAATAAATTCCGATACTTCATGCATGACCTCCAAATCATCAAAACGTGATGAGGCAGAGAACCAAGCCTTAAATTCTACCACCCCATTATCCCCTTTTTGCGATGAGGATATAACGTGCAAACCCTGCCAATTTACAGTGGGCTTTGATAACTCGGACGCAACCAATCCATGTGCACAGGATGGTAACCAAGTCGATAGTAAATATTCGCCATAACCGCCCAATGCATATGCCGAAAAACGCGAACGCATAAGCTGTTCAGGGGTTTTTGCAATTTTTTCGCCAGACAGAAATGGCGCGCAGCATGCGGCGAAAGGCTTTGACTTACCACAAATACACGGCTTCATATTCACATCAGCTCTCTTTATTGATTAAAACGGGCACCATAAATTTATATATAACGTTAAGGCATAATGCGCCTTTTCTACAATAGGATCAATTCCGAAACACGACATTTAAACTAAAGCTATTTTTTATAATAGACATTCCCATTGAATTTTTTATGTTTTTATGTATAATAGTTGGGTAAACTTGGCATGAAAGATTTTATGATGAAACTTAAAGGAATACTGCAAGCCTCAGAATCCCCTGCTCCGGGCTCTTTTAACCCAGTGGAGATTAAAATTATTAATGGCGCCCAAGACATCATTAGTCCTGAAATAGAGCATAAATCAATAGCCGGTAAACAATTGACCTCACAATTCCATTTAGCTGTAATCGTTTCTGATGGCCTAATGAGAGAGAATTCAATTGATCGTTACCTACTATCAGCTTCTTCTGAAGAGGCGTTAATTAAAGCATTAGAAACAGGCGTGGATGTTCCCTTAAGCATGGAAGTCTGGTCTGGGGCGCGTGTAAATCAAGGGCAGGTTAACGGGCTTTCCGTTAAAACTAAATTTTTATCTCCAAGTTAAGCTGACGAAGCGCAAAGTTCCTATTCTACAATGCGTAAAGTGCTGCATCTCTTTGTACAGAACGTACCTAAATTAATCTTTGCTTCAAAACAGTAAACTCCGTTAAACTGCTGAAGAAGAACATATTGTATATTGATTACTTTTAACGAGACAAAGAGCATGGCCTATCCCAGTTTTATCGAGCTTGCGTTTTTAACCGGGCAAAACACTCCGAATTATATCGATAATTGTGACCAATACCCCGAAAGTCTTGTTCGTTACTTCATCGAGAATTACACAAAAAAAGGCGATTCTGTTTTTGACCCATTCATAGGTTTTGGAACAACAGCTTTTGTCGCTGAGGAAATGGGGCGTATCCCTTACGGCATTGAGGCGGATGCTGAGCGTTTTGAATGGGGTGCCGGCCAAATAGAGCATTGGCAGAACATCACACATGATGATGCTGCGAATATAGCAGCGCTCGGTTTGCCTCAAATGGATTTCTGTATTACTTCTCCACCCTATATGATCAGTGATGGAGATTGGAATCCGCTTTATGGTGGCGACCCTCAATATGATGGCTATGAAGCCTATCTTAAACGTCTTGAATTCATTTTTTCGCAAGTCGCTACCGTCATGAAAAAAGAGGCTTTAATCATCGTACAATCCGATAATATTCAAGATACAAGCTATACACCGCTCGTGCGTGATTTCCATCATCACATCTCAAAAAGTCTTAAGCCTCAAGCTGAAGTCATCCTGCGTTGGACAGGCGCGAAACCTGACTATCACAAAGACTATGAACACACACATTGCCTAATATTTAAAAAAGTTTAGCTTGGTTTCGAGGTGCGATTAGCCCTCTTGGTCACGCAGAAACTTTTTAAGCTGCATTGCGATGACCCGGTCGGCTAGGGCTTCTTGCTCAGAGAGTTGCGGGTTATATGTCTCTAACTTATCTGCGGTATCTTTTAAGGACTCTAAGACTTCCGCAGGGAAAAGATCACAATCCGCCTCTGTCGACTCATCAACAGAGTTAACAGAATCACCGCTCATATGCTCATTATTATTTTTACTCATGTTCTTAAAATAAGTGTTTATATGCACAGCCGTCAAGAATTTACTCAACATATACATCACAACCCACCAGATAGCTGCGTGGTCCCCTGCTCTCTTGTAGAATTTTCTAACTTAAGTTAATCTTTGCATAGGCCTCCCTGTCTTAGCCGCCTTAAACATTTGGAACTGCCATGCCCCACAATAAAGATATAGATTTCTTAATCGATGAATTAGGTCAAATTAAGAATAATCTTGATGATGACAAACGCCTCAGAAGCTTTGTCTCAACCTATGCTGACGATATCATAGAGCTCTTATCTGAACTTAAAGAAAAAAGAGATGCGACCTCTGCGGGGCACGCCTCTTTGATAAAGCAAAACATTCACCGCACATTGGTTGAAGGTTATTCAGAAGATAATATACATGAGGCCTTCTCAAAAGCACTTGGAAAAGTGAAGGCTTATTTCTCAGAAGAACATGATGTCAGTGTCACTGTCGTTGGGTTGGTTGATTTACCTAAAGGCGGTCACCGCGCAACTTTGGAAGTGCAATTAACCCCCATAAAGCTCAGCCTGACAACCAACGCCAAGCAAACGGATCATGACCGCAAGCGCAAAGCGCATCACAAAGAAGACTTATTGCACGAACAGCAAGAAAGCTATTATTTACAGCATTTAATACTTGAGCATTTCATGCATGGATCAGAACACGCCACCAGCATTCCAGATCATTTGTTAATTCATATTCATGAAAGAGATATTCTTAGAACAATGGTCGAAAAGGGTTTCTTTAAAGCAGCACATGCGCACAACCCTTCGCCAGAGCACAGCCCTCACCCCACGCCAAAATCTAAAGTAACCGTCATGGCTTTGAAATATGATAGAGATGAAACCTAAAGCGCCGCATAGGCCAGTTTAAATGCCCGCTATGCGATAGAAAGCAATTCAAATTCATCTGCAAGAAAATTGAAAATCTCACGGTGTTTCGAAACTGTGATGCGTTTTAAAACGTCTTTGTCGCTTGACCAGCAAAAATCGGCAACTTCACAGTCTTGTATGGTGATTTGCGTATGGTTGGGCACAGACACATGAAAATACGTTGCATGCTGGCCATCATAATCGAAATTCTTCTTGGCTTTAAATTCTTCGGAGAAAGCGAACCAGTTAACGAGGCTTGATTCTTGGACGGAGGTAATCTCTTGAATGTTAACTTCTTCTTGCAGCTCCCGATACAGCGCCTCCATATCGGTTTCACCATCTTCGACGCCACCGCCAACAAAAGTCCAAGAATTATCTTTATAACCATGAGGCCTAATAAGAAGAAACTCCATATCATCATTGGTAATAAGCGCTCGAACTTTTTTCTTTAGTTTAAGCCCGTCAACATCAACAAAATTATTCATAACAACCCGTCCCTCCTATTCGTATATATAAAAATAGTATGGGCTAATAATATTAAAATTTTGTTATTTGGGGACTTTATCTATCATGCCCCCTGGGGGCTTTGCAAAAGCGGAGTAGCGAGAGAGATAGTACAGCTCTCCCCTAAATAACCACATATCTATGCCGCACTGCTTTTTTAATACGGTCATGAAGCTGTTCAGCATCGACCGGCTTGACTAGATAATCATCAATATCTAGTTCCATTGCGTGCTGTACCGTCTCAAGTGTTTGATCACCTGTTAACGCAATAATAGCCAACCTTTTATTAATCTTCCGAGCTTTTTTGATGACAGCCAACCCGCTAATGTCTGGCAGTCCTAGATCGACAATAATCGCTTTGAAATCGACTGTATCTAGTGCTTCGGAAGCTTGCGCAGCATTTCTTGCTGTAACCACATAATATCGTGGCTCCAAATATTCCTTTATCGTTTCAAGAAGGGCTGGTTCATCCTCGACAAGTAAAATTTTTTCTCTCATACTAAGACCTCAATTTTATCCGATCACCCATTAAAAAACTGCACAACTCATGTTTGACCTTACTCTACTCAATAATTTTCTCAACCGATTCCACCAAGAGAAGCGATCGAAGATGTTACAAATTTACATCATTAGTTTAGAAAATCATATCCAAAACTGTAAAGATGCCCTTACGGATAAAAACAGCAAGAATCTGCAATCTAGCGCACATGACCTTAAATCTCTGGCCTATACCGTGGGAGCGAACGACCCCGGGCAAAGAGCAGAAACCATTGAGGCCGCCCTAATGAGCGGTGATGAGACCACAGCCTTCAACGCAGCCCCTCAGCTCATCTTGATGATTGAGGATATTATCCGCGTCATGAAAGAAATGCAGCAAAGTGACTTTTAGAAACCAAACCAAAATCACAATTTAAAGCGCACTCGCCCAGCTTATGCCTATAGAGCTTAATCTTCGTCGCCCGTATTGCCGGGGCTTTGGGGCACAGAGAGTTCATATAATGGCTCAAAATCCATATCAAAATCACCCGTCACGAGGGGGCTTGATGTCGGTGAGGGCGTTGAAGCGCTTTGTGAGGTCTTCGTTTGCGCTGCTTTTATATCTAACGCCTTGAAACTGAATATTGTAGCTCTCACGTTATCAAGAATACTCAATAAGCTATCAAGTCCATTTGAAATGACTGGCGGGACAAAAGAATTAATCACAAGGCTGTTAAAGGTAAAATTCGTGTCGGTACTGACCCCATCTGTGGAATCCGTCCAACTAAAATCTGTTGAAGAATCCATATCACCTGAAGGCACGAGCCCCGTTAAGCTAATAAGCGATGCATTTTTATTAAGTTTTACGCTGCCACCAACATGCACTTTACCGGTGAGGGACTCCGTCTCTACAAAAAGATCATTGGTGACGTCTATGCCATAACCCGCAGCTGGCGCTCCAAAGCTGGTCAAACCAGTGCCCGCGCTTTGCGTATAATTTGTTGCGAAAATTGAGGAATCGTTGGCCACGGTTACATCATGGGTAGAATTAATGGCTATATCGGCAAAACGTGTCGTTGTACTGCCTAAATCAGCATTAAAGACAATATCGCCCGTGCCGGCAATTAGCGTTAAATTTTGGCTCGCTGCATCCGCGGTAACCGCAGCAGTAAAGGCAATATCACCGCCGCCCGTTCCCGTTGAAATTTGTCTGTTACCGACCAGTTTCACATTATCCGTAAAGACAATATTGCCTGAGGAGGCTGAGCTGTCGATGTCAGCGCCCAAAATGGTTTGCCCTGTGCCATGATTGATAAATTCAAACCCGCCATCATCAGTGGTGCTTATATCGCCGCTAAGCTCTATATTCGCGTTGTTAGAGGTCGTTTGAAAAACTGTATTATCAGAAAAGCTCGCCGTGGCGATATCAATTATGTTTCTTGCTATAAATTTCAGATCATTAAACCAGCCATCTCCAATGTGCGATAAGGATGTATCATCAAGAATGGATGAAGCTGATGCGCTTGATCCAATGCCAAGGGAAAGCCCCCCTTGCTGAGTAAAATGCAACGCCCCTTTATTACCACCACCAGGGTGTATAATATCGGCATCAATGTCAAAAGCCATGGCTGACAAAGAAATGCCGCCGCCAGTGATTGTATTGTTAATATCAAGAACGCCCTGAGTAGAGATAGAATGCGACCAAAAAGCAGAACCTGAAATGGCCTCATTTATAATGAAATCTGTAGGGGCAGAATTTGTCATGACTATAGAGCGGTTCGTCGTCATGCCCGAAACACCATTCACCGTTCCTATTACAATATCCCGCGTAGAGCTGGCATCATTGTTGATGTAAACCGATCCAGAAGACAAAATGGCTGCTAAATCACTGAGGTTTTTTGTGCGCAGTTCAGCACCGGAATGATTCCCAACACCACTATTCGCTTGTAAAACAAGGCCTGCGCCGCCTAGGTTGATTGTGCCGCCGCCATAAGCGATCCCTGCGCCGCTTTGCGCCGCCGTATAACCCGCATCCAACCTAACAAAGCCTTCATTCCCTGCGCCGCCAGCATAAATATAGCTCATATCTGCGCTAAACGTAATATCACCCGCATCATTACGTAGAACGATGTCATCGCCGTCGGTCGCTGCGAGAATCTCTACCCCACTAATGGCCAGTTGGTTAGAACCATCCACATCAGACACATTAGCGCTTATGATATTCATGTCACCGCTAACGCTGTTGTGAATATTAATATTGCCGCTATTAGATTGTACAGAAAGATTTGTCAGGCCACGTGTATTAACATCAATACCGCTACCCGCATGTAGGATTAGATCGCCGCTCGTGCCCATATCAATATAGGCACCGCTATCGCCCATAAGAACCTGCCCCGTGCCATTAGAATCTTGCCAATTATTATTCTTGATATCCGCCCCGAGGAAAACCGTACCAGTAGAAGCGCTCGCATCAATAGCCGCGCCCGCGCCTGTCCCGATAATAATATTATCGGTACCGCTCACACTAAAATCACCACCCAAAACCGCACTGGCAATGGTGATCGTGTTATTTACCGCTGCGCCACAACATATATTGGGGAGAAAAGTAATATTTGTCCCATTCGTCGTGGTATCCAAGGTCAGCGTAGAAGTCAGGTTTGTATCCCATAAATTTTCAAACGTATCGCCATTATTATCAATGATAACCGCATCACCAGCAACCATGTAAATGCGCCCAGACACAGAAACATCAGCATAATGATTATCCGTGATAATTAAGTTCGCTTGATTGGGGTAACCTGAGGTCAATGTCCCCCCTGAAGCTGTATGGCTAATCCGTAAAGGGTTAGCGGCATCCCCGACATCATACCCATAACTAAAACTTAAATCTCCAGCAACAGATATATCGATCCCTGTTGAAGCATCCGTTGTAATACGGCCATTGCTAATAAATAAATTACCATGGGCAATAATGCTGCCATCCTCTAACTCAATATCACCACGATACATGCGCATCTGAACATCAGATTCCAAAACACCATCAATATCAATCTTGCCTGTGCCCGTATCAAGACTTAGGTAGGTTTCATATCCTAAATCTTGAAATACGCGCACGCCGTCAGGGATAGTTAGGTTAGGGTTAAGCGTTAAATCCAGACTCGTATCATACCCCGTAAAGTCATGATTCCCCGCCAGGACCCTAAAATAATTTCCACCTCTTTGTGTAACATTGGCATTAAAGGCAATATTACCACCGGCTCTGAAATCAGTTTCATGGCTTAAGTTAACGTCACCATTAATTGTCAGGTCATTATGCACCCAAATTTGCGTGCCTATATTGCCATTATCCAGATCTGTTAAGCCGCCGCTAAGGATAACATTTTGTGCAAGAATAGAGATCTCATCCGTCACTGTGTCGGACTGGATTTCTACCGCGCCCAAGTTCACAGTTCCTATGGCCGTAACATCAAGCACGTTGACATCCATAGAGGCTGTCGCGCTGTTGCTCACATCCGCATTATCGCCCGACACATCCGTAGCGGAAGAAATGGTCAGAACATCAAGACTACTGCTTGAACCAACATTGCCTATAAAATCAATATTACCTGTACCCGCGGCCAATGTTAAATCTCTGGCTGTACCGTCGCTATCAATTGATCCGTTAAGGAGTATAGTGTCATTTGTTGTGGTGATGGATATATCTTTACTCAAAACAATCCCGCCGCCACCGACACCATCAACATCCGCCAATAAACTAAGCGCGCCATCAATGTTGAAATCAGCGTTCAAATTGATATTATTATCCGCTTGCAAGCTCAGCGCATAATTACCAGCACTGGTATCAATATCTTCATTAACGTAAATATCGCGTTCAGCTTGCAAAGTTAAATTTGCCGACGTCAGAAGCGTTTCAATATGATCATCAGAGAAAGTATAATCTGTGGATGTCGCCGTGCCAAAAACGGCATCAGCTGTCGCGCCATCATCAGCGGCGGCGGCATCAACAATGTAAATGTCTTGCGGGTCAACAAGCAATTGTCCCGTAGTGCCATTTGCCGCAGTTAAATCTACGCCCCCGCGCATAAGCAGGCTTTTCTTACCTGAGACTTCAACAAATCCACCATCACCAGATTGCGCGCCAGCTTGGGCGGAAATGTCACCATAGTAACGCGTTGTATCATCCGCCCAGACAATCACTTTACCACCATCCCCAGAGAGCAATGCGTCCGCCGCAATAGTCGACTCTGATGAAATATATGTATATTGCGCTGTGTATGTATCGCCAGAACCTTGATAATCGCCACCAATTAATATATCGCCGCCGCCATTATCACCGCGCCCATCAAGAAAAGCATGATCAAACAAAGCGACTTTGTCGCCTGTGACCTCAATATAGCCACCTGTTTTGCCAGACACATCAATGGAGCCCGAGACCTGAACAACGCTTTGTGCGCCGCCGCGAAGGATCACATCACCGCCTTGCGCAGCAACTTCACGTCCTGATGCTTCAATAAGGCCATCATTGACAATAAGATTTGTATCACTCGCGCCAGACGCTGTATTTTGGCTTCCTTGAGCATAAAGATGAATTTGCCCTGTTTCATCAACGCTGACACTATTGGCCGCAATAACCCCCGTATTCATAATGAGGTTATCAACGGCATCACTCGCCGCAGCCGCCTCTATGTGAATATAACCGCCATCCGCGCTAATATGACCTGCGTTAATAATTTGTTGTTTCTGGCCTTGGTCAAGGGCAAGCTCTAATAAACCATCACCATACAGGTCAAGCGTTGCCTGCGTACCCGCCGCTAAGACAACGTGCCCTAATTTTGCAGTTATATAACCATTATTAATGATGGTCGGCGAAACAAAGGCGGCAATGCCTGCATCTTTAATATTAATTTGGCCTTGGTTGATAATCGCACCATGCGTTGCCGCATTATATATTGTGATCACATCGTTTGTAATGAAGTCCTGATCTTTTATATCGCCTGTAGAGGCCAGTAATCCGCCGACATCGACATGTGAATCAGGCCCAAAAAATACACCATTACCATCCAGAACAAGAATTTTTCCATTGGCTATAAGCGTGCCTAAAATTTGCGTTGGGTCAATACTGTTCCCAACGATACGATTAACCGCGATGGCATTATTATTAGGTTGGTGGAACTCAGTAAGCTGATTTTCACCTATGTTAAAGCTATCCCAGTTTATAATTGTTTTCTGCGTTGTTTGCTGAATATGCAGCGCGTTTTCTTCATTGTAATCAAACTCAGCGACCCCGTGCACAACACTGCCACCTGTCGGCAGCGCCTGCGCTGAGCTAGGCTGTATGAAACACGCAGAACTGAGCAGTAAAGACGTTAGAACAAGAGTGCATAAAGGCTTGCACAAAACAGGGCTCTTTTTGCACGAAGAATCTAATAACTTATGTGTAACGCATTTGTTCATATAGCCGTCCGCCTCTCATTATTAAGTATACCGTGCGACACAAGATCTCGTAAGTCACCTAAAGGTCAGGGTTTTAGCTCGCATCCTAAACCTTAGCTATTCGGTGCGCGTATTTATCAACATCTATAACTTTTTCTCTCTGTGAAAAGGCGCCAAGAGATGGGCATATAGACCAGACGAATCTCAAAATCAAAGCTAAAGGATATGTATGCCTAGAGAACCCCGGGTAAACACAGGAAATAATTAAGATCGTGACCTCAAAGAAAGGTGAGAAACTCACTCCGTATGAACAGCCAAAAATGGCTCAAATCGGGCCTGCTTATTAAGCACCGGCCAGCACAACTTTATTACGACCCGTATCCTTGGCTTTATAAAGCATTTCATCTGATATAATTAGCAGTTCTTCAATTTTCTGATCGTCAGGCACCACAGCGACCAATCCAATACTCACAGAATAGCTCAAAGTGCATGCTTTCCCGCTTTTATCTGTATAAGGGCATGGCGTATTGGCAACAATCTCACGCATACGATTAAGAATTTTAAACGCTTCTGGGCCATCGGTTGAATGTGGGAGCACGACAGCAAATTCTTCTCCGCCTACACGGCCTATTATGTCCCCTACCCTCAGATGTTCATTGAGCATCGCCGAAAAATGTATGAGCACAGCATCACCAACATCATGTCCATAAGTATCATTAACAAGTTTGAACTTATCAAGGTCCATCAATGCGATAGATATGGGGGTCTTATCTCTTTGCGCGCGTCTAAGTTCAGCATCAGCGGATTGTGAAAAAGCGCGACGGTTTTTAAGTTTTGTCAGAGGGTCCTCAAGTGCTTGTTTTAACAGCGCCCGATGATATGCTTTGATTTGGGTGATTAAAGGACGAAAGATCAAAACAGCCTCAAGCAAAAGAACCAATAAAATGATAATTGTGCCGTAAACTTGAATCCGGTGGTATTTTTTAATCTTGTCAACGGTCTCAGCCCTGTAGCCTTCAAGCGCGACATCAAAACCGCTTGATAACTCAGCTTCCAAACCGTCAGCGATCAATTCTTCCGTAATTTCACATATTTTTTTAGGGTCCCCGTGTACAAGGTCTTCTTCAACACATCTGCGCGCAATAGCAAGGTACCGAATGACATTTGAGTGGATATCAAAACTAGAATTATAATAAATCTGCGTTAAACGCTCGCTAATTGTATCCTTGCCTATAATTTTTGAGACAATAAATAAGTGATTGGTTTCAATTTCCTTTAACGACTGGCTTAAAATAAGCTGATCAATCTCAGTGGCGTGCTTAGCAAAGTTAGCAACATGGTAAGGCACTCTTTGTACTTGGCCTTTGATCCGACTCAGTTGATAAGTGAGCTCTGTACTTTCGGCCTGCTTCTTCATAATATAATACGTTGTAAAATGACCCGCTAGGGTAAAAGCAGCAATCACAGAAAAGGCCACCACATAGGCCGCCGTTAAAGCTTTATCAGGGTTTTTGATTTTATAGAGATTGATCAAAAAATTCATATACGTCATTCTTTACTTGGGCACAAACCACACAGGGTTTATATGTTAAACTAAGCAAGCGGGGCATAAAGGCTTCTTTATTGCATTTCTTATGCAGTCTTTAGGGGAGGACTGTGAATTATATAGAGACGTTAGCACGTTACAGCCTTCGGCCTTCATAATTAAATAGCTACATTATTTGAGCCCTATTTTCAGTCCCTTTATCAAATATACTTAGTAATTTATACGTCAAAAGAGTAAAATTCTGGTTAATTAGTATAAGGTGTAACACTTTGATCTTAGATAATTTTATATAAGATCAAGCCTGTTTATTTTTGCGCCCCCGCCAACCAGTCTGGACGCTCGAAACTATCATCTTGCGTATCTTGAATCTTTTCGAATTGTTTGGAGTTTGAGTAGCCGTCTTTAAGCGGAATTATCACAACTTCACCGCCATGTTTACGAACGGTCGCCGTTTCAGGCATTTTTTCTGGGTCATAATCCCCACCTTTAGCATGAATAGAGGGCTTAAGTAGGTCTAATATTTCAGTCGGTGTATCTTGATCAAACACAGTCACGAAATCTACACAGCGTAAGCCCGCGAGGATTTGTGCTCTATCCTCTTGTTTGTTGATAGGGCGCGTCGGACCTTTAATGCGTTTAGTCGAGGCATCACTGTTAATCGCCATCACAAGCATATCACCAAGACTTCGCGCTTTTTCTAGATATTCTAAGTGGCCCGCATGCACAAAATCAAAGATACCATTTGTAAAAACCACCTTTTTTCCAGCAGCTTTGCATTCCTCTATGGTCTTTGCCAGTTTTTCTGGACTCTGTACTCTTTCCTTGGATAACATTTAAAACTCCGTATGTTAAAAAATCATTAGTTAAATCGCGCGCCCGAAAGGCACAACAAGTTTAAAGGTTGAACCCTGCGTCCGAGGTTCATAGACAATCGCGCCGCCGATGATCTCGGCACTTTTCTTAATCATATAAAGACCTAGCCCCGAGCCAAAAGACGTTCTCACATGGAAACGTTTAAACATTTTAAAGAGCTGATCTCTACTCTGTTCTGGAATACCTAGACCATTATCCGTCACTTCAAATATGATGTTTTTACCTTCAGTATAAGTGCTAATGGTGATGAAAGACTGTTCTGCATTCAAGTCTTGGTATTTAATCGCATTTGAGATCAGGTTTTCAACAATCAACTGAATACGGCTCTTTTTGAGCATTATTTTCGGGTTTGATTGTATATCAACCGTAATATTTAAGCGCTCAACATTGTCCATATATTGCAGTTTTTCAATCGCGTCTTGAATGAGTGCGTCAAACTTAATCTCTTGTTTTTCTTCTTGCTGTTTTTGCGTTTGCGTTAGCGATAAAATGTCGGTAGTCAGCGCTTCTAATTTTACAAGAGAAGTTTTAATATGCTGCATGCAGTTCATAGCCATTTCTTTTTTGTCGCTCTTATAAGCATCAATAGCCATATCAGATAGTTTAATAGCGGAAATGAGCGGCGCTCTTAGATCATGCGAAGTTCTATAGGTGAATTCTTCAAGCTCGGCATTTGCGGCAGCTAATTCAGCGGCAGGCTTCAACAGCGCCATCCTTATCGCATAGAATAAAAACAGGACAAAAATAATCGATATGCTTAAGATCTGAATAAGCTCAACCACCAGAAGCTTTCTGATATTCGCGCGGTTCGGTGCACTGCTTAACAAAACCAACACATTACCAATCGTCATTTCACCCTGCTTAACAGACATGAGACTGCGTTGATCGGCCCGCAACAAAGATGCTTTATGAATAGAGGGGGCATGATTGACAATAGTGCCGTTTTCATCACGATACCGCGCCATGAACACATGGCCAAAATTACCATAGACTGAAACACCGATGACGTAAGGATCAAGAAATTCAGAATCAACAATAGCAGAGGTCAGATCTTCGGAATAAGCACGATGCGTTGATTTGCTATAGATATTCCAAATAGTTGGCTGTACCGCATTTGATATTCTTGTCGCAATATTATCCGCACGTATAGCCAGATCTTTATGATTACTCGAAACCTCAAGCACATAACGCATGCCCACAAAAGCCCCCATAATAATCATGGTGGTCAATGTCAGTATAACAAGCAAATGAATTGAGGATTTCAAGTGTTTTTAGTCCTAATCATATCTTTTGAAATATTTGTAATATTCTAAATAGCGCGCTTTAAATTCATGCTTTTGATCAAGTAGTTTCTTTGTATAAGGGTCTTCTTTATAATGCTGTAAAATTGCGTCTGTTGCCTCGGCCCAATGCCCAATGTCTTTATCTGACCATCTCACGACCTTAACGCCATCATCAATCAGCTTCTGCATCGCCGCGATATCAGCCTGTTTAGATTTAAACGTAGTTTCTAGCGCATAAGCCTTCATCGCCGATTCAAGGATCGCTTTTAAATCATCGCCCAAAGCATCATAAGCCAATTGATTAATCAAAAAATCAGAAAGCACAGAAGGCTGCCAGACCGCAGGGACAATCGCGTGTTTTGCAATGTCGTGAATGTTTAAATCCAGAACGCCCGCCGCCGTCGTCCATTCTACAGCATCAATATCATCATTATTAAGCGCTGAATATATTTCCTGTGCAACAAGGGGAATTGTATACGCGCCTGACGCTTGCGCCAAAACTACACTCGGCAATCCGGGGCCAATTCTTACTTTCTTTTCCTTAAGGTCAGCAAGGCTATTAATTGGCGTTTTAGATAATAGGCCAAATTCCATACCTGGCCACCATGCAGGGCGCCATAATATGCCCTCAGGCGCAGCTAATTCATTAGCTAGCTTGGTGCCTTCCCCAGCCAAGAAAAACATCATCGATGAATCCAAATTCATAAAGTCAAACGGGCCTGCATTCATAATCGCCCAAGCTGGATTTTTACCCGACCACCAATTAGGCCAGCCATTCCCCATTTCAATGCGCCCTTCTGATACGGCATCAAAAATATCCGGGCCATTGGTAATGCCGCCGCCGGCATGGGGGGTTATAATAAACCGTCCAGCCGACATGGCTTTAATATTATCAGCAAAGCGCTGTAATTCGATAAAATCAACACTGGTATTACTGGCCTGAGACTGTAAGCGCCATTCTACAATTTGCGCTGAATCCTCTTTACAAGACACGACAAATAAACAAGTGAAAATTAGGAAAGCGGCGCGCAAATGAAACATATTAAGAGCCCTATTATAGTAAAATAACAATCGATACGGTGTAGATAATAACATGTAAGTGTTTAATATCCATTACCAAAATTCTTATATAAAAGGGTCATTCGAAAATGCGGGTGTCTAAAGCGCGCACGCTGCGCCCTCAAAACCCAATCTGGGTTATGGCTTCTTTGATGATTTCGGCGCTTTGTTTTAGGGCTTGGGTATCTTGGGCATTAAGCTCTGGAATCATTGTATCTTGTACGCCATTGCTGGAAATAATGCGCGGTAAGGATAATGTAACGTCGGGAATGCCTAAAATTTCAGGCATTGGCGTGCAGCATGTCATAACGGCGCGCTCATCATTAATTACAGCTTGCGCAATGCGCGCCATACCTGCGCCTATGCCATACCATGTCGCGCCTTTACCTTGGATAATGCGATAGGCAGCATTGCGCACGCCGTCATCAATTTGGGCACGTATTGGCTGCGTAATTGGAGTTTGTACCTGTGCAGCGAAATTTTCTAGTCCGATATTCCCCACTGTCATACCTGACCAATGTAAGATCTCAGAATCGCCGTGTTCGCCAATCACATAACCATGCACGGAGTGGCTTGAAACCCCCAAATGCTGCGCGACAAGGGCACGGAATCGCGCAGTATCTAATATTGTACCAGAACCGATAACGCGCGTGCTGTCATGGCCAGTGGCCTCGCGTGCTATATGGGCGGCCATGTGGGTCATAATATCAACTGGGTTGCTCGCAATCATCAAAATAGCATTAGGCGCAGCCTTCAGAATTTTGGGAATAATGTCGCGAAACACATCGGCGTTTCTTTTCAGTAAATCAAGGCGCGTTTCGCCGTTTTTCTGGCCAACGCCCGCAGCAATCATAACAATATCGGCGTTGATAAGGTCTTCATACGTCCCTGATTGTACTTGCGTCGGGGCAGCAAAGGGCGTGGCGTGGAGTATGTCTTCAGCTTGCGCATGAGCCAAAGCGGGGTTCATATCGACAAGCACAATTTTCGATCCGATACCGCGCATAACGCATGCATAAGCACTCGCAGAACCAACCTGACCGCAGCCAACAACACCTATTTTCATGAAACACCCTTTTTCAAATTTGTTATTTTGAACGCATTACTCTTACCGCGCATGATACTTTAAGCCAAGGCGCGCCCTCTTGTCTTTGTCTAAAGTCAAGATAAGGTCAATATCCCTTCAACGCGTCAGCCTAGCGTTTATTGTGTAAGCGCTTGTTCAAGTGATTTTTGGAAACGCGTGAAGTTTTCAATTTGCGGCAAATGGCCTAAACCATCCAGCTCTATAACATTGATATTCGGGTTACGTTTCCTGATTTGTGCGCCTAACAGGTCATAGCGGCCTAATTCATAATCCACGCCGGCCTTCATCCAATTGCGCCCAGGGCCCGTGCGGTCACGCGTACCGAGAATAAGGGATACAGGCATGACAAAATCACTAAATTCTTCAATCACAGGACCTGTGAAAATCATATCATAGCTCCGTGCACTCACTTGCGCCAAAACAGGCCAATCAGGGCCATTAACCCAACCAATTAAAGGCGTTGTTAAGGCCGCATATTGTGTATTCCACGCGCCATCATAATAGTTTTTCTTTTGGTAATTAATGATTTTTTGCGGCTGTTGCGCCAATTCATTCTTATAGAAGAAATCAATGTCTTTATACTCGACATAGTGTAAATAATTTTCCAAACCGATCGGGTTTACAAGAATAAGTTTCGTTGTAAGCTCTGGGTACAGTAAAGCAAAGCGCGATGCCAGCATACCGCCCATAGAATGGCCAAGCACCAATGATGATTGAATATCCAAATGCGCCAAAAGGTTTTTAGTGTTTAGCGCCAGCGCTTCAAAGCTATATTGATAATTCGTTGGTTTTGACGACTTACCAAAACCAATTTGATCTGGCATCAAAACGCCATAACCAGATGCATTTAAAGACAGCGCTGTTTGTGCCCAATATGCCGCATTAAAGTTCTTACCATGCAGCAGCGTAACAACCCCTTTTTCTGGCTTCGTGGCGGGCAGATACATATAGGCCATATCCAATTCTTGCCCCTGAGATTGAAATATAAAACGCTCAACAGCAAATGGGTATTCATAGTGTTCTAGGGACTGAGTATATGAAGAGTTTTCATCCCCCGCAGCGGCTTCATTGGCATAGCCTGAATGCGGCGCGCTCACAAGGAAACCAAAAGCCCCAATAAGCCCCATAATAAACAACGCTATTTTTTGTCTCATAACTCATACTTCCTAACACTTGATGTAACTAGATTTGGCTAAAATTTTTTGACTGCAGAATCATTTTATTCTGACTATTGAGGGCGATGCTACCCCCTAAATGGTGGCACGTCAAAAGATTCAGCCGCCTTTATTTTTATAAGAAATGCAAATTTAGAATGTAACCGATACATCTTAGCGCGCGAATAGATATTCATAAGCGTTAAGTTCAAACTATATGTATTGCAAACAACATATGACAAGAAAGATTCCTATGTCCCATTCAACACTATTACCCGGCAGTAAAGCGCCAGTATTACAGCTTTCTACACTCGCCGCCCCGTCATGGGATCTCCATGAACAATCGCCAGAGACCTTTACCATGATTGTTTTCTATCGCGGTCTACATTGCCCAAAATGTAAACAGCAATTAGAAGAGCTGCAAAGCTATTATGCTCGATTTGAAGAAATTGGCGTCAGCATAATTGCGGTGAGTATGGATAGTGAAGAGCGCGCACAGCGCACGCGTAATGAATGGGATATACCGAACATTAATATTGGTTATGGCCTCAGCCAAGACACTGCCGAGCAATGGGGTTTATTCTTGTCTGAAAGAGTAGAGAAAAAACCGCCCGCGCTGACAGAGCCGCTTTTATTTTCTGAACCGAGTTTATTTTTGATCCAAGCCGATGGCACGATCTATTCCGCCTCTATACAGACCATGCCTTTTGCACGCCCGCATTGTGCTGACATTCTAAATGCCATCAATTTTATTAAAGACAAAAACTATCCCGCGAGAGGCACTTTCAAAGCGTGACACCAGAGATTAAAATACAGAACAATATTAATTTTAAATAACTCATTATTCTGGCTTCTTTTCATGCTCAACGACCATGCTCGTAATAAGAGCACTGACCTTATCTTTCACACCCTGATCAACAGGGCCTGTTTCTTTTTTATAAGATATATATGCTCTTATTTTATCTGATACTTCTATATCAGTTGTACACCGAAGGGATTCATTATCATTACAGTCTCGCCATTTCATAATCGGGGCATTTATATCGGCAATGTTGATTTTTAAAAAATCTTCTGAATCTAAATCAATCCTTGTTCCGCCTTCGAATGTTCGTGAATTCACAATAAACGTAAGCACAGGGGTTTTATTTGTCCCGCTATAACGCCAGTATTTAAAATTCTCAGGCACGCGAAAATGGGTTCTGTTAATTCTATACTCTCTAGACTGTCGGTCCTTGTCACTAATAGTTGAGGCGGCGGCCGTAAGACGGTCTAACCGCAACTCCAAAATCCTGCTGTAGACATACGGTAATTTAATGAAAGCTCTTTGCTGTATTCTTTTAGGTACGATATTAAGAAGATACATTCCTTTGGAGCAGCTCCACCCTGTTGATGTGCTTATCTCTCCCTTAGATGGGTTATCACTCCGCCCATAAATCAAGTATGATTGACCTTCCAGTACTATATTACAGGTTATGTTTGTTTGGTATTTGGCCATTTTAGGCCCCTTATAGTTCTTTAAGACTAAGAAGCTATAATACTCATCATCTAAGCTACAATTAATCGGCTGACCAATAAAAATTGCCGCGCTCTCCTCTATATCTGTTTTATGAGAATTTACGCCAAAGGCACATGAATGAGCAACGTTAATGCTCATTGAAAAGACAAGGATAAAATTAAGGAAAAATAGGGCCAATTTTGTCATTTTATATGTCCTGTATTTTTTCTCAGCGTAGGTTTACACACGCCGAACAACGCGAGTTGCAGCTTAAGTTTAAACCTTTTGGTTGTCAACGCCTGCAGGGCATCACTCTTTGGGTGGGGGTTGGTTCTGATTTTGGGTTTGAGTCTGAGCTTGAGGCTTCGCCTTAGTCTCGCTCTCAGCCGCGTTTTCCTGCGGTTTAATCAATACAGGGCTACCATTCTTATCAAAAGCTCTGAACGTGCATGCGGGGAAGCCGCTACAGCCCCACCAAAAATTGCCCTTGCTCTTCGCAGGGCGGCGTATTAGGCCTTTGTTGCAATCAGGGCAAAGATGGTCTGCGGATGGTGCGGGGGTGACGTGAGGTTCTTCGTCCAACATTGGTTTGCCGCGTTTATCTTGGTAAATCGCGCCGCATTCAGGGTAACTGCCACAGCCCCAGAAAAAGCCTTTTTTGCCCTTCTTACGGCGTAAATACCCCGTATCACAGACGCCGCATTTCGGCAGATTGGTGGCGACAATTTTTAAGCCGCCCGTTTTGATATTGTCGATTTCTTTGGCAACGTGTTCAGCAATGCCATCAACAAAACCAAGCATCGTCAAACGCCCTTCTTTGATTTCTTGTTGTTGTTCGTGCCATAGGGCTGTCATATTTGGGGATGTCGCGGCCTCGGGCAGTAAATCATGAAATTCACGGCCAAGCGTTGTACTGGTGACTTTTTTCTTCTTCTCGCTAATAAAACCGCGATTGATTAACTGCGCAATAATCGCACTTCTGGTCGCGGGCGTACCAATGCCGCCTTGCTCGCCTTTTTTATCTTGGTCTTTAGCCAGCAGTAATTTTTTGATTTTCGGGTCTGTAATATATTTAGAAACCCGCGTTAAATCCTTAAGCAAGGCCGCCATAGTATAAGGCGCAGGCGGCTTTGTTTCTTTTTTAATATTATCTATATCACGGCAGAACAGCTCGGACTCGGGCATAACCCAATCAAGATTTTCACCGCCGCCATGCGCGGCATCGTCTTCTATCGCGTCATTATCTTTATCTTGTCTATAGAGCTTCTTCCAGCCCTCCACCGTTGTCACGCGTGCTGTGGAGCGAAAATCATAGCCAGCAATGGTTAAATCAATCGTTGTTTGGCAATAGCCATATTTGGGGAAGAATTGCGCGATATAGGCACGGGCTATAAGCAAATAAAGCTTTGCTTCGCCATCTTCTAAGCGCGATAAATCGGCGGTTTTTTCCGTGGGTATAATCGCGTGGTGAGCGCTGACATTTTTGGAATTAAATGCGCGGCTTTTTATTGCCGGATCGCCTGAGCCTGCGGCTTTGGCTAAAACAGGCGCCGTTTTGGCAATGGCATCAAGGACGCGCGGCGCATCATCATGATGCTCATCAGATAAATATTGGCAATCACTTCTGTTATAAGTAATAAGGCGGTGTTTTTCCCGGAGTGTTTGCGTTAATTTCAGCGTTTTATCAGGCGCATAGCCGAATTTACGTGACGCATCAATTTGTAAATTAAGCAAATTATAGGGCAGCGGCGCGGCGGATTCTTTATCTTCTTTATTAATCGTCTTATCTGATACGGGCTGATCTTTTATTGCTGTGCAAATCTCTTGGGCGAGATCCCCATCAAGAAGACGGCCTTTTTTATCGACATTCACCCCTTCTGCAGGGCGATATTTAGCACGGAACTCTTTTTCTTTATCGCTGACAATAGCGTTTATATCATGATAAAAATGCGCATTATGATTTTCATGTGCGCGGTCGCGGCGCACCACCAAGCCTAATATAGGGGTCTGTACGCGCCCAACCGATAAAACCTGGTCTACCCCACCTGCGCGCCCAGCAATTGTATAAGCGCGGGTTAAGTTATAGCCATAGAGCTGATCTGAGACCGAGCGCGCCAAGGCGCTTTGATACATGCCAAAAAACTCACTATTATCGCGCATTGTCGCCAATGCTTTTTGAACAATTTTCTTATTCAGATCGTTAATTAATATGCGTTTTACAGGCTTTTTATTGCCGATATAGTCCAAAACCTCATCAACCAAAAGCTGCCCTTCATCATCAGGGTCACCGGCATGGATGATTTCGCTTGCGTCATTCGTTAGAGTCTTGATTATATTGATTTGCGCAGACTTACCATCTATCGGTTTATGCTGCACGGGCCAGCGCAGCGGCAAGCTGTTCATCGTCCACATAGAAGCGCTTGGGTCATGATCTTCAGGGTCGGTCAGGGTTAATAAATGACCAAAACACCATGTCACAATATCGCCACTGCCGCAGCGAATAAAGCCATCTTGTCGGCTGCCGCCGCCTAAAGCCTCAGCAATGGCGCGGCCTAATTCTGGTTTTTCCGCAATAAAAACCCGCATATGGTTTTCTCTCTCGTTATTAATCGTCACTATTATATCTGTGAAAGCAGATGGTGATCATACATAGATCACCGCTAATGTTTAAGTCTATCTTGCCCAGTTATCAAACTTAACCCCGCATAAAATTTGAGAATGATTGACTCATAGCTATTAGCTATGGATAATTACCCTGAAATTCAGTCCTTAGATTTATAGAATAGAGAACATCATGTCTGCCAATTCCAATTTACGTATCCTCATCACTGCGGCCCTCTTATCATCGACGTTTATGCCTTTGAATGAAGCCGCCGCACAAGGATGGTGGGAAAAAGCCACTGCGGTTATCAAAAGTGAAGCAGGCCAAAAAGCGGTTGGCTCTGTCGGCAGCGCAACCGCATCAAGCTTATCAAGCAGTGAAATAGGTGCAGGCCTGAAAGAGGCTTTGCGTATTGGCGCTGAAAAAGTCACAAAGCAACTCGGCACAGAAAATGCGTTTAACCTTGATGATAAAATTCATATTCCGCTGCCACAAACGCTGTCGGTTGTTGATGCCACATTATCTAAAATGGGTCTAAACTCATTGACCGCAGATCTTGAAACCCGTCTAAATGTCGCCGCAGAAAAGGCCGCGCCAAAAGCTAAAGAGTTATTCTTTGCTGCGATTTCAAGCATGACGATTGATGACGCGACAAGCATTTTATCTGGTCCGAATGATGCCGCGACAGCGTATTTGCGCAAGACAATGGGCGGTGATCTGGCCAAAGAGATCTATCCTGTGATCGAACAAACCCTTGCAGAAGCAGGCGCCGTGCGCGCTTATGATCAAGTCATCGGCAAATATAGCCAAATCCCTTTTACACAAACTGTTAAAACGGACCTCAATGCATATGTTGTCGACAAAGCCATGGATGGCCTATTCTATTATGTCGCCAAAGAAGAAGCCGCCATCCGCGAAAACCCTGCACAGAGAACCACAGAGTTACTTAAACAGGTGTTTTCCGCGCAATAATCTTATTGTTCATGGGTCGGTTAAAAAGGCTTTAAATCAATTATTTTTATGATAGCCATTATCAGAGTATACTGACCCATGCCCACATATTATAAAAACCAAACAGCCTACCCTATTGCCCATAGCGCGAAGCATGCTGTGCAACTGCTCAAAAGCCACAAAGTCAAAGCGGCGATTGTGGTGAATGAGCGCTATAAGCTTGAGGCAAATGAGATACAAAACGTCGATACCGATACCGATGTGCTGGCGCAATGGTGGACCTCGCCAGATCAGCCTAAAAGAGAATTTATATCGCCGGGGCAAATAACCTATGTGGCAGATGCGGCCTCGCTTGAAGCGTTAAAACGCCAAGGACAACAACCCGCCCTTCTCGATTTAGACTCTGTCGCGGCAGAATTAAAGGCCGCAGATCAACAACTCAGCGCAGCGGCGCTCAGTGAGTTACACAGGAAAATGCTGCAAGCGATAAGTGATTTTTCTGATATTTTTCAAGACTATATGCATATTGAACGTGACGATTTTGTTATGCGTGCATGGCAATTATTTGCCCCTAAAGGCGCCTTGGGCCGCACGCCTTTTTTGCATGTTGATCATTCTGTTCTAACCGCTATGTGGTATCCCTATGCCAACCGCGCCGCATCTCAAGCCTATATTGGCGAAGTCTCACAAGACGTTTGGGGCGCTTTGAAACCTAGTCCCAAAGGAAAATCAAGGGGCAAAGCCAGTAAGAAAGACCGTGAAAACACGCTGGTTTTAAAGAAATTCACAAAAAATGCGGCAGAAAAGGACTTAATGAGCTTCCCTGACAGCGCATTAATTATCGCCAAAAACCTTAGAAATCTAGACAATCACCCCAGATATAGAGATCTAGACGATAAAAAAACGCGCCAATCTATATGCATCCATAAATCTGGTGATGTATCCGCCAACGGACAGGCCGGCCTAATATTAATACCGCAAGTAATCAGCCGAGCATAAATTAAGAACGTCCGCAATCACTTAATGGAAAACGCAATCAGCGCCCATCACTGAATCTAAGCAGCTTTTCGTTGTGCTGTCGGTGGGTGTGTCACCTTGATCTGCACCATTATCATCAGAAGCGCTGGCCTCAACCACATTAAGAACTGTATTGGATGAGCTGGTCGAACCCAAAGCTGATACGGTGACGGGCTTTGGTTTCTGCGTAATACCGATTTTAACAGAATCGGGGATAATGTCGGTGATTACTTCATTATTAACTGTTAACACCCCTTCAACATAAGTCCCCGTATACCCATAGCCTAAACTGCCTGATGGTGTAATAGAATACGCCCCGCCCGCCGATTTCAAGCTCGCTGAAGTGGTGAAATTCGTAACGCCATTAATGCTGTCTATAGTATCACCATCAATAAAACCCGAATATGTAGCCGTAAATGTCGGGTCACTAACGTTAAAATCACGCGTAGAATCATCGGCTGTGACGGTGATCACTGGTGCAATTGAATATAAAAAACCATCGCCAGATTCCGTCACATTAGCTGGTGTGTAGCTATCATAATTGGTGTCATAGCGTTTAAAGTCAAAACTCTGTGCGCCGCGCGAGCCTGTGAGAGGGCTTGAAGAATAAACTAAGAAGCGCCCTGCGCCTGCATCTAAGGCATCGGCTCCATAATTATTAAAAAAGTCTTGGCCTGCCGCAACAATCAAGCTATTCCCTGCGGCTGTTGAGGTGACAGTATCATTTAGCGTGACATCTGATGTCGTACCATTGGCTTTGATCAAAACATTCGTGCCCGTGACATTCCCTAAATTAAGGGATGCGGTCGTTTCAACATTCACATCACCACCTGCGGATAAATTCACCACGCCGCCATTTTGCGTATCAAATATGGTGGTTCCAAGGTTAATATCGCCTGTACCGCCCGCTGTAATAGATATATTACCGCCATCTGTTAGCATATTCGTTTGAATTGTACCGCTAGATAAATCCGTAATGTCGCCATTCGTCGTTTCTAAGGAAATATTACGGTCATCCGCAAGCGATAAAGTATCGCCCTGTAAGTCCAGTGTAATTGAATCCGAAGCCTGTAAAACAATATCTGCGGTTTCAGATAAGCGCTCTAAATAACGCGTTGTGAATGCGCCATAACCATCAGCGGCCATAGCTTGCTCAGCTTCATTTGCGCCTGTCCCTGGCGCTGTTAAGGCTATGCCCCACTTAGCGGCTTGATATTGTTCAAGAATATTGCTTTCTTCTGTCTCTAGCCCTTTATCATAAACAAGAACTTCACCATATTCACCATTCGCATATTGATCTTCGACATCTCTACGTGCACCAATCCGGAAGGTATTCGTGGTGTTATTCGCCGTGCCGCTCGAATAAACTTTAACGCCATTGGCTTCTAAATAAGTTTGTTTCGCGCCATCATAATAAATATAAGCGAGTGAATTTTCATTATCCGCGCCGCTTAAGCCAAAAAATGATTGATTATCTTTTAAGCCCACCCAAGGAGTCGTGCCTTTACCAAATAACGTGCCGTGTATTTCTAAGTGATCAAGCAAAAGAGAATTATAGTCAATCCGCCCCCAGTTAACCAGCGCGCCATCACCACTCGCATAGTTAAAAGCCCCAAAGAATGAGAAACCCTCACCATTAGGATCGATGTTTAACCCTGCTTTTTCAAAATAATCACTGCCATCAAGAGTAATGGAGTTCATACCCTCACCAAGCCCATTTAGGGTATAAGTCGGCGTTGCAGACCCGACCACATCATTGCCATTACCTGATTTATCGATCCAAGTCGACACAACACCTGAAAAGCCGTCATTATTGCCGCCTGTGCCCGTTTCAGCATTGTCGCCATCCGCGTCCAGCACAGTCGTGGCATCATTCGCATCAAGCCAGACAAGCAGGTTCTCGTTAAGATCTATAGTGGAATCTGTACTGACAAAGCTCGCATCGACATTGCCGTAAATTGTGATGTCCGCAGGATCAAGCAGATAAGTCCCTTTATCGCCATTTTCTGCAGTCAAATCAACATAACCTTGTGCTAACAAGTTAAGTTTACCTGATGTCTCGGTAAAGCCACCATTACCACTCAGCGCGCCGCCTCGGCCATAAATATTGCCGCGAAATTCTGTTGTATCATCTGACCATATAATCGTCCGGCCACCATCACCATCGATAACGGCATCGTTGAATAAATAGGCATTGTCATCAACATAAGTGAACATCGCTGTTTGCGTATCACCGCCACCCAAATAATCACCGCCGATTTTAATGTCGCCGCCGCCCGCATAACCTGACGCGTCTATAATGCTGCCTGATTCAAGAACAACCAAATCACCAAGCACTTCTACCGCGCCACCTGTTTCCCCTGCGTCATAACCAGAAACATCAAGTACGCCCGCTTGGATAGTCGCGCTTATACCTTGCGCATCAGATTTATTAGCGCCGCCCGCCGAAAGAATAATCTTTCCTGTTTCATCTTGGGATATCGTTGTTGCTGTAATGACGCCCGTATTCATCACTAAATTATCGACAACATCACGCGCCGCTGCGGCATGAATTTGTACAAAACCACCATTCGCGCTGATAAGACCATTATTAACTAAAGTCTGCGTACGGCCTTCATCTAAGGCCAGCTCCATTAAGCCATCCCCATAAAGGTCGAGCGTTGCCACTGAAGCGGCGCCAATCTGCACGCGCCCTAAATGAGCATTAATTACGCCATTATTAATAACCATCGGTGCAACAAAGGCAGCCAGTCCAGCGTCTTTAATATTTATGGAACCTTGATTAATCACAAAACCGGTATCGCCAATATCTGTAATTTCAATGGCGCTGCCATTCATGATTTTTTGCGTATCCACTTTACCCGTCGTCGCGATAAGGCTACCAACATCGATAATTGAATTCTCACCAAAAATAACGCCATTGCCATCAAGCACCAAGATCTGGCCATTCGCCTTTAAACTGCCCAATATTTGCGTTGGGTCAATCGATGCCCCTGTAATACGATTAACCGCCAAAGCAGAGCTGCTTGGTTGGTGAAACTCCGTTAAGCTATCTTGACCAATATTAAAGCTGTCCCAATTAATAACCGTGCGGTCTGTGCTTTGCTGTACATGCAGTTCATTGGCTGTACCATAATCAAAAGACGCCTCCCCGGCAACAATCGCTCCGCCAGAAGGAAGGGCTGTATTGTCAAGGGCTTGGGATTGAACTGGGAAGCTGGTCATGCCGATTATCAGCGCCATTACTGAAGCTGAATTACAGATTAATCTGCGTCCCGAAAACTGTGAAGAGAGTCTGGACATATGTAGTGCACGTACGACCATTAATTTAGATACTCCAATAGATACAACATTCAACCGTGTTAATGACTGTATTACATATTGCTACTATAACATATTTTTCGCCAAAAACATAATAAATTAAGAGCTTAGCCTGTCATTATGTAATTAACCCTCGACTGAAAGAGTCATATAGTTTATTTTTATGGCGAGTTAAAGTAGAGAATAAAACAACCCTTAGAATGAGCCTTAAGGATTAAGAAAAAGTAAATAAAAATATACTTGGAAAAAGACTTAAAACTTTGGCGCAACCCTTTGATTATAGATGAGAATAAAGCCTAGAAAAATTCTCCAAATATTTTTAGTCCACTATCCCCCCATCAATGATACAATACCATCCAAAAACACCACCAAACATTCCTGGATACACGCCAAAATGACCACATTAAAAACTATTACAGATTATATTCGCTGCGCGCCAAAAGCAGAGTTGCATTTACACATTGAAGGCAGTTTTGAGCCTGAATTAGTGTTTCAAATTGCTGATCGTAATGGCCTTGAGGTCAAGATTGAGCGCCCTGCTCCCGCAAACGATGCAGATCAAGCCGCGATTGAGAAGCTCAGTAAAAAAGCGCAGGCCATAGGGCTTGCCCCTCAGCGCAGCGATGATGGCGGCATTAAGATTGTGTTTGATACGCCCGAACAACTGGGGCAAGCCTATGATTTTGACAATTTGCAGGAGTTTTTGGATATTTATTATGCGGGCATGAATGTATTGCAAACGCAGCAAGATTTTTATGACCTAACAATGGCCTATTTAAAGAAATGCCATGAACAAAATGTCCAGCATGTTGAGATATTCTTTGACCCGCAAGGCCACACATGCCGCGGCGTTTCTTTTGAAACAGTCATTAATGGCATTGATAATGCCCTGCAGGATGGTGAGGTTCAATTCGGCATCAGCGCGGCGTTGATTATGAGTTATCTGCGCCACTTAAGCGAAGAGGATGCCCTTAACACATGGCAAGAAGCTCAGCCACATTTGGATAAATTTATAGGCGTTGGCCTTGATAGCTCTGAGCTTGGCCATCCGCCTTCAAAATTCACTTTTGCCTTTGCCCTTGCGCGCACAGCAGGCAAAAAGCTTGTCGCCCATGCCGGCGAAGAAGGGCCACCCGCTTATGTGTATGAAGCGCTTGACCTGCTCAATATTGACCGCGTCGATCATGGCAACCGCTCGCTTGAAGACCCCGCCCTTGTCGCGCGCTTAGTGCACGAAGGCAAAGCCCTAACCGTTTGCCCTTTGAGTAATGATAGGCTGCAAGTCGTCGCTGACATGCACGACCACCCGATTAAGAAAATGCTCGATTTAGGCCTTATGGCGACCATAAATTCAGATGACCCGGCTTATTTTGGTGGGTATATGAATGAAAACTTCGAAGCCATTCAGCAAGCTCTTGATTTATCAATTGATGATGTCTATACCCTTATCACCAATTCGATTAAGGGCAGTTTTGCGCCAGAAACACGCAAAGCCGCATTGCTTGAAGCGATTGAAGTCTTCCACAATGATTTCACCTTGTCAGCAGAGTAACTATTCAAACACACGGGCTTTGGCAATACACATATGGACACTTTAAAAACCCTCGGTATAGATTTCGGCACATCAAATTCCACTTGCGCCGTCTCAGACGGCACGCAAGCCACGCTTATCCCGCTAGAAGACGGCAAAACAACCCTCGCTAGTGCTGTGTTTTTTGGCGAAGAAGGCGATGTCTTTTATGGGCGCGCTGCGATGAAAGCCTATATTGAAGGCGAAGAAGGCCGCCTGATGCGCGGATTAAAATCCGTACTCGGCACCGCGCTGATGAAAGAAAAAACGGTTATTAATGGCCGCGCAAAAAGCTTTGTTGATATTCTAGCGACATTTATACGCAACTTAAAAACCCAAGCCGAAGCTGCGGCGGGCCAGCCCATTGAAAATGTGGTTATAGGACGTCCTGTGCATTTCCATGAAAACAACCCCGAAGCGGATGATGAATCGCAGGCGATATTGGAACAAATAGCCCAATCCATCGGCTTTAAAAATATCGTCTTTCAATATGAACCGATTGCCGCTGCTTTTGCCCATGAACGCCGCTTGGAAACAGAGCAACTCTCCCTTGTTATTGACCTTGGCGGCGGTACATCTGATTTTACCGTGATTAGATTATCGCCCGAGCGTTATTTAGCCCAAGATCGCAGCCAAGATATATTGGCGACATCTGGCGTGCGCGTTGGCGGTACAAATTTTGATAAACGCTTATCTATGACCTCTTTTATGCCTTATTTGGGTCTAAATAGTGAGTTTAGCTCAGAATTTGATAAAACGAAATTACTGCAAGTGCCGCCCCGTGTTTATGATAATTTGTCTGATTGGCCCTTAGTCCATTTTGGTCAAACGGACAAAGCGATGCGCGAGACACGTACGACATTACGTACAGCGTTAGAGCCTGATAAACTGCACCGCTTGTTAAAAATTCAGCAAGAAAAACTCGGTCATGCTTTTCTGCAGCATGTTGAACGTACTAAAATCGACCTC
Source organism: uncultured Micavibrio sp. (assembly GCA_963977125.1). Taxonomy (GTDB): domain Bacteria; phylum Pseudomonadota; class Alphaproteobacteria; order Micavibrionales; family Micavibrionaceae; genus UBA2705. The sequence goes on along the minus strand of CAXBNJ010000006.1, from coordinate 91,949 downwards.
ACAGATACCCTCAACACCACGACATCGATTAATGATATCGGTTTAGATTTTGATGTTCAGGTCAGCCGCGATGATTTTGAAAGCGCCATTGCTCGCTATATTCAGCGCATTGAAGACTCGATGATGGAATGCATTACAAAAGCCGGTATCACGGCTGAAAATATTGATTTGGTCATTCTAACAGGTGGCTCGAGTGAATTACCGATTATCAATCATATGGTTTCAGAGAAATTTCCTAATGCGCAAATCTCCGAAGATAATAAATTTGGCAGTGTCGGGCTTGGCCTTGCGTATAATGCTGGGCAGATTTTTAAAGCTTAAGCACAAGAGCGCTTGCAAAAACATAATGGATTTGCTACCTGTCTATTTATGAATCTTAGAAAGCTCATATCCCTTTGCGCCCTGCTCGCGCTATTCGTTGCACAGATATCTGTTGCGCATCACAGCGCCGTGCATATTGACCATGGGATTACGCACCATCAAGACGCGCCTCAATTGCAGGCCGAGAATGTCAGCGCACATTCAGATCATGATCAACAAAGTAAACAACATCAATGCCCAGAATGTTTACTGACCAAAACTCTACAGAGCGCATTTTATAATCAGCAAGCCGCTTTATTCCATGTCCTTTCTTCTGAAAAGACCACAGCGCCGCAGCATATAAATTTCCACACCAATGTTATTTATAACGCCAATGCCGCACGTGCCCCCCCGCGCTTTCTTATCTAAACCAAAATTCCATTTATATTATTAGATAAGAAAGGACATATATTATGTCTAAGAAACTGCTATTGGCAGCCAGTGTTGCTGCTCTACTCACATCATCCCCAGTCTTCGCCGCAAGCGATGTAGAAATTGAGGCCTTACGTGCTGAAATCGACTCTATGCGTCAAGCTTATGAGGATAAAATTGAACAATTAGCGCATAAGGTCCACAATCTGGAAACGCAACAATCCGCCGCTCCAGAACAAGCCGTAAAAGCCGAACAAACCGTGCCTGCAACGGCGCAACGTAAAATTAGGGGAAATAATTTTAATCCATCTATCAGCGCTATTCTAAATGGTAAATATCAGAACTTCTCAGCAGAAAGCGGTGATATTGCTGGATTTGCCATTGGTGAAGAAGGTGAACGCGGTGGTGAGGGTTTATCAATTGATGAAACCGAACTGAATTTAGCGGCGAGCATTGATGATAAATTCCGTGGCTCTGCGACTTTGGCCATTTTGGAAGAAGACGGCGAAAGCGTTGTTGAGATTGAAGAAACTTATATCGCAACAACCGCCTTACCTTACGGCGTTGAAGCCAAAGCGGGGCGCTTCTTTGCCGAGCTTGGCTATTTAAACGCCCATCACAGCCATGCCGATGATTTCGCCGATAGACCGCTGCCTAATCGCGCATTTCTAGATAATAATTATGGCGATGATGGCGTGCAATTATCTGTTGTTCTACCGACGCCATTTTATACTGAAATTGGTGTCGGCGCGTTTCGCGGTGATGACTTCCCTGCTGGCGGCGCGAGCGGTAATGATATTGGCGCATGGACAGCTTATGGTCGTGTGGGTGGTGATATTGGCGACAACACCAGTTGGCGTTTAGGGCTATCAACATTACAAGCCAACGGAATAAGCCGTGATGCCAATGAAGATGCTGTCAACTTCAGCGGCGATAGCCATCTTTATATTGCCGATGCGCGCGCGGTTTATGCGCCAACAGGCAATAACGCCGATCAAGAAATCATCTTCCAAGGCGAATATTTCATGCGCGATGAAAAAGGGTCTTATGAAGATAGTGATGTAGGCACGGGCGCTATTAATTACAATGATAGTCAAAGTGGTTGGTATGCACAAAGCGTCTATAAGTTCTTGCCACAATGGCGTGTTGGCGCCCGTTATAGCCAGCTTTACGCTGGTGATGTCCCAACAGGGCTAACAGGCAGCGCTTTGGATGATAAAGGGCATAATCCATGGGCGGCGAGCACTATGGTTGATTGGACGAATAGTGAATTCTCACGCGTTCGCGCTCAATTCTCACGCGAAGAAGTCGCCGATGGACAGCAAGATAATCAATTCACCTTGCAGTATATTATGAGCCTTGGCGCACATGGTGCACATAGCTATTAATCGCCATCATTATTCTATCTAAGGAGAAGTTATCATGAGAATCCTACTCTGTACTCTCGCTGGATTGGGGCTGCTTACCGCAGCCCCTTCTTCAGCACAAGCGGCGGTTAATGTTTTTGCCTGTGAGCCTGAATGGGCAGCTTTAGCCTCGGAATTAGGCGGCGAGAACCTCGAAATCTACACCGCATCTAATGCCAATCAAGATGTCCATCATATGCGTGCTAAGCCCAGTTTATTAGCCGCTATGCGCCGTGCTGATTTGGTTATATGTAGCGGTGCATCGTTAGAAGTCGGTTGGCTGCCGATATTACTTAATAAAGCCGGCAGTCCTTCAGTGCAATATGGCGAAATGGGCTCTATTATGGCCGCTGATTATGTGGAACTGCTCGGCATCATGCAAGATGTTGATCGCTCAATGGGGCATGTTCACCCTGAAGGCAACCCCCATATGCATCTTGACCCGCGTAATATTGCACTTATCGCTGATGTAATCACTGAGCGTCTAACGGCGCTTGATGCAGAGAAAAGCGCCCTTTATACTGCGAAGCTCAAAACCTTCCAAAACCAATGGGCGGCGTCTATGCGCCGCTGGGATGATCAAGCCAGTGATTTAAAGGGCAAGAAGGTTGTCGTTTATCACAAAAGTTGGGTTTACCTCCTTAACTGGCTGGGTATGCATGATGTTGTATCTTTAGAGCCAAAACCGGGCATTCCCCCAACCGCTTCGCATCTTGAAAAAGTCCTACATGACATAGAAGGGGAAGATATCCTTGGCATATTTGTGGCGCCTTTTGAAAATGGCCGCGCTGCAAAATGGTTAGCCGATAAAAGCGGCCTGCCTATTCTGGCGCTGCCCTTTACCGTCGGCGGCAATAAACAAGTGGTTGATTTAACCCGCTTATTTGATGAAACCCTTAACATATTAAAGGGACAATAAATAAATGAGCACTTTACCTGACCTCATTGCCTTGCTTGCTCCAGCCCTTGTGGCTGGGGCACTTGTGTCTTTAGTCCATGTCCCGTTAGGGCAAGAAGTTTTGCGCCGTGGCATTATATTTCTTGATTTGGCTGTCGCCCAATTTGCAGCTCTGGGCATGATTGCTTTTCAGAGCTTTGCCGTGGTGGATGAATATAGCTTATTCGCCGCTTATGGCCGCCTGATCGCGGGGCTCATCGCTGCGATTTGCTGTGCGATGCTCTTTCATTTTCTAGAAAAGCGCTCAGGCAAATATCAAGAAGCGCTTATCGGCTGCGCCTTTGTTTTATCCGCCTCTATGGGGCTTTTATTGGTCGCCAATAACCCTCATGGCGGCGAAGAAATAAAAGCGATATTAGAAGGCCAAATTTTATGGACCAGTTGGGGCTCGCTCTCTTTTGTCGCACCTATCTTTATCAGCGTATTTCTTATTTGGACTTTATGTAAGAAACAGCGCCCTCTCTTATTCTACCCACTTTTTGCCATTACCATTCCGTTTTCTGTCAGCATGATTGGTGTCTATTTAGTATTTGCGAGCCTTATATTCCCCGCATTAGCGCTCGCCACTCTGGCTGGGCACAAAGTCTTAAAAGGCCTGATTATTTCTATTGCGGCTTATGGCCTTGGTTTAGCCGCTTCTTATTTATTTGATTGGCCAGCAGGCCCTGCAATTATATTGGCCATGGCGATCTGCGGCGGCGCGGCTTATGGCTTTAGGCTTAAAACCACGCCTTTATCCCCCTCATAGTTGTACACAGCAGAGTCTGGTCCCCCCTTTACTGTTCTGAAAATATTTGCTACCACATATGTATATAAAAATAAGAAAAGAATAATGGCATAGACAGCATTAAAAAAATGCGCAGCCATCAGAATTCTTCTGGGGAGGAGAACATGGGAAAAGATCAACAGCCTTTGGCGCATGCCAATAGTGAGAATTTACCGCAAGCATATCCTGCGGGGGTCAAATGGGATATTGATATCCCCCCTGTAAATTTGTTAAGCACCCTTGATGAAGCTATCGTCCGCTTTGGCCCACGCCACGCCATTGATTTCATGGATAAGAAAATAAGCTATACTGAGTTAGGCCAACTCATTAATAAAGCCGCTCTTGGTCTACAAGAACTCGGCCTTAAAACAGGCGATAAAATCAGCCTCTATATGCCCAACACCCCCTATTACCCCATCATGTTTTTTGCCGCGCTGCGTACAGGCGCAAGCGTCGTTAATTGCAGCCCCTTATATACGCAAACCGAGCTTGCCAACCAATGTGTTGACAGCGAAGCCAGCATAATCGTTACCACCGAGCTGAGTGAATTTTATGATAAAGCTGTAAAACTGCAAAAAGACGGCATTGTTAAAACCGTCGTACAATGCCCAATTTACGATATGTTACCGACCTTAAAAAGCTACGCCTATCGTTTCCTTAAACGAAATGAAATAAGCGCTGCCGTAAAGAGCGATGCCACGCGCAGCGTGAACAGTGCGCGTAATTTTGTGACTTTTTCAGAGCTCACCAATAATAAAGCCGATTATAGACCTGTGGCCATTCCACCACAAAGCTCTGCTGTTTTGCAATATACGGGCGGCACAACGGGCATACCTAAAGGTGCGGTGCTCTCGCATTTTAATTTGGTCGCTAATAGCTGCCAAATCCAAGAATATTTCACAGCAAATCCTAATCGTGACAACCCCTTTGAGGCCTTGCAACACGGGCGTGAAAAAGTCTTAGCTGCCATACCCTATTTCCATGTTTTCGGCATGATGGTTGCCATGGTGGGCAGTTTAAAAATGGGCAGCGAAATTATTATCATGCCTAATCCGCGCGATACTAGAGAGCTGATGAAAACCATTGAAAAGAAACAACCGACATTATTCCCCGCTGTACCGCGGCTTTTACAGTCGATTGTAGAACATCCTGATGTTGGTTATTATGATCTAACCAGCTTAGAAACCGTTATTTCTGGCGGTGCGGCGCTTTCAACCAATGTTAAAACCGCCTTTGAAAAGGCTGTTGGTAAGAAAGACCTGATTATACAAGGTTATGGCCTGTCGGAGACGTCACCTGTTGCGGCCTCTAACCCGCCAGAAGGTAAGCCAAACCGTAGCGATACAGTCGGCATGCCTTACCCCAAAACTGAAATAAAAATTGTTAATCCTGATAATCATGAAGAACTAAAAGCCATTGGTGAAGTCGGCGAAATATGCATTCGCGGCCCGCAAGTCATGCAAGGTTACTATAATAACCCCGAAGCCACCGCAGAAGTTTTAACGCAAGATGGTTGGTATCTGACGGGTGATTTAGGCTTCCTTGATGACACGCTGTATTTAAAGATTGTTGACCGTAAGAAACGTATGATCATCGTTAATGGTCACAATGCCTATCCAAGTCAAATAGAAGACGAGCTCGGCAAACATCCAAGCATTGCCGAAGCCGTTGTGATCGGCGTGCCCGATGCAAGTTCTGGGGAATCGGCCAAGGCCTTTATTCGCTTTAGACCTGACCTGCCAAAGGATGAGCGCCCTGATGCGCAATATTTGCAAGAATTTCTCGGTAAGACGATGAATAAGCTGGAAATACCAAAAATATTTGAAGTGCGTGAAGAAGAATTACCCAAAACATCAATTGGTAAACCTGATTTCAAAGCCCTTGAAGATGAAGAGCGCGCCAAGCGCGAGAAAAACACATTAAGCAATGTAGACAATAAAAAACCTGATGCCCCGCACCTTTAATACAGACGTGCAAAATACTCAAAACCATTATGGAGACTTAAGAACATGACCAACAAAGCTGTAATTATCGATTATGCCCGTAGCGCCTTTGCCAAAGCTTCAACGCCAAAGCAACCTGGCCGTTTATCTGATGTTGATCCTGTTGATCTTATCGTCCCTGTTGTTAATGCCTTAATGGAGCGCACTGGCATTGATCCCAAACATATCAAAAAAATTCTCCTTGGTAACGTCCACCAAGAAGCGCAGCAAGGCCTCAATATCGCTCGCATGAGCGTTCTACACGAAGATAGCGTACTTGATAACAATGTAACCAGCGGCACGACGATAGACCGTTTCTGTGGTTCATCCCTTGAAGCCATCGCGATGGCTGATGGTTTTCTCGCGCGTCAGCCTGATGATGTCTATATTTGCGCAGGCGTTCAAAGCATGAGCATGGTACCGATGAGTGGCCTTAATCCCCTTATCAATGCAAAAGTACAAGGCGGTAATGCGCCGGGCTTTATGAATATGGGCATCACAGCTGAAAATCTCGCCACAGCCTATGATATTAGCCGCGCTGACCAAGATGCTTTCGCCGTTGCCTCCAACCAAAAAACGACAGCCGCCCATGCTAAAGGTCATTTCACGAATGAAATCGTCCCGATAAATGGCGTTGATTATGATGATGGCCCGCGCGCCGATAGCAGCATTGAGAGCCTCGGTAAATTAAGAACGGTCTTTAAAGACGCAAAATCAGGCGGCAGTGTCACCCCTGGTAATGCCTCACAAATCACCGATGGCGCATCGGCTGTTATGGTGACCTCCGAGTCTTTTGCCGCGGCTAATAACTTACCAATCAAAGCGGTTATTTTGAGCTATGGCGAATCCTCTCTTGCGCCTGAAATTATGGGGCTGGGCCCTGTTGGTGCTTCAAAAGAAGCGCTTGAGCGTGCAGGCTTAACAATGGACGATATTGACGTCGTTGAACTCAATGAAGCCTTTTCCGCACAATCTATTGCGGTGATGAAAGAACTTGACCGTCAAGGCATGGCCATTGCCCCTGAAAAAGTTAATCTTGATGGTGGCGCGATTGCTATGGGGCACCCTTTGGGCGCTTCTGGCGCGCGGATTGTTGGCCATTTAGCTGAAGTCTTACAACGTGAGAATAAACGTTACGGTCTTGCGACCATGTGTATTGGTGGCGGTCAAGGCGTTGCAATGGTGATTGAAAACCCCGCAGCTGCTGCAAAAGCTCCGACCCCGGGCCCTGTTTAATTCAGCAGATCTGACAAACATATAAATGGAGATTAGACAGATGAGTAAAAACATTAAAAAAGTCGCCGTCATCGGCGCGGGCGCTATGGGATCAGGTATTGCCGCACAAGCGGCCAATGCAGGCTATGAAGTTGTTATGCTTGATATTCGCCCTGATGGTGCGCAAAATGCCGTCAATATGATGATCAAAGCCAAGCCGGGCCCTAATGCTGGGTTCATGGACGCCAAAAACGCCAAGCTTATTACATGTGGCAACACAACTGATGATATGGATAAAATCGCTGATGCAGATTTAATCATTGAGGCTGTGTTTGAGGACTTGAAAGTTAAACAAGACACATTTAACGCCATTCATAAACACGCTAATGCAGACGCCATTATCGCCTCAAATACCTCAACCATTCAAATTGGAACTTTGATGAACGGCATGGCCGATGACTTTAAAGCACGGTTCATGAATACACATTTTTTCAACCCACCGCGCTTTATGAAACTGCTTGAACTGATTGACGGCCCTGATACAAGCGCTGAATCATTCAAATTATTACAAGATATTGGCGATAGTGGCTTTGGCAAAAAAGTTGTGCGTTCAAAAGACACACCGGGCTTTATCGCCAACCGCATTGGCGGCTACGCGATTTATCGCGCTATTACAGAAGGCACAGCACAAGGCACGCATATCGAAGATATTGATTCCATTATGAGCCCCGCTTTTGGCTTTACCAATATGGGCTTGATGAAACTTTCTGATTTTGTTGGCCTTGATATTATGCAACATGTGGGCACGAACCTGTCTTCTGGCCTTGGGGCAGATGACCATTTCCACAGCATCTATAATCCTGATCTTGTAAACGCCTTAGTTGCTGATAAGCAGCTTGGTGCGAAAACGGGTGGTGGCTTTTATCGTCCAAAGAAAAATGATGATGGCAGCGCCGTTCGCGATGCCAAAGGCAAGCCCATTAAAGAAGTCCTTGACCTAACAACAGGTGAATTTAGAGATGCGGCTCAAAGCCCTTACTTTAAAAAGAACTTCAAAAAAGAAGCGGGTAGCTTTGCCAAATTCTTTGATTCAAAAAATAAAGCGGCCGCTTTTGCATGGCCTGTCTTACGCGACGTTATCGTCTATGCCATGAATAATGCCGAGCATATGGCCTATGATATACAATCTGTCGATGAAGCCATGCAAGCAGGCTATAACTGGAAATGGGGCCCCTTTCAGTTGGTTGATGAATTCGGCGTGGAGTGGTTCACAAACCGCTTGAAGAAAGGTGGTATTGCCATACCAGAGCTTCTTACCAAAGCCAATGGTCGCAATTTCTATCGCGAAAATGCTGGTAAGAAACAGGTCTTAGATTTTGATGGTCACTATCAAGACTTTAAACGTGAAGACGGCGTTATTAAACTTGAAGATATTAAACGCGCCAATACGCGTATTATCGGCAATGATTCCGCGAGTCTATGGGATATTGGCGATGGCGTTGTTGCCGTTGAGTTTCATACCGTCAAAGGTGCAAATGCGATTGATCCTGCAGTATTTGAAGTGCTGAATGACAGTATTAAACTGATTAATAATAGCCAAGGCCAATATAAGGCGATGGTTCTTTATAATGAAGGCACGCATTTCTCAGTTGGCGCTAATCTCGGCCTTATTGACGTCTTTTCGAAAGCGGCAAGCAAAGTGCCATTTAGTTATTTCAACAACAAAGCCAATGCCAAGCTCGCTAATTTCGTTGAAGACCTCGTCTATACAGGGCAAGCCGTTTATAAAGCCCTGCGCGAAGCCCCCTTCCCTGTTATCGGTGCGCCAAATGGTATGGCGCTTGGTGGCGGCTGTGAAGCTTTGCTGCATTGTGATGGCGTTCAATCTGGGCCAGAAGTTTATACGGGTCTTGTTGAAGTCGGCGTCGGTATTATCCCCGGTTGGGGTGGCTGCGCGCGTCACTTAGAGCGCTCGCAAGACGCCGCAAAAATGAACGGCCCCATGCAAGCTATGGCCAACTCAGCACTCGCGATATCGCAGCCTATGCAAGCTATGTCAACATCAGGACAAAACGCCAAAACCAAATTATGGTTTAGCAAGGATGATAAAATCTCTATGAATGCTGATCGCGTTCTGGCTGATGCTAAAACACGGGCCTTGGATATGGTCAATGAAGGCTACACCCCACCGAGCGAGCCCGTATATCACTTACCGGGCGCATCGGGTCAGGCCAGTTTAAATATGCAAGTTGATGGCTTGTATCTTTATGGCGGTGACCCTAAAATTTCTGCTGTAAATCATGTAGATGTTGGCGTGATGAGCTGCCTTGGTCACACCTTAAGCGGCGGTACATATATTACAAAAGAAGAAATACCGACTCATATTGCCGGTAATACGGCGGGCTATGAGGCATTAAGCGCAGAGCGCGCTGATGGCTTCATTGCCGTGAACCCGAGCATCCCCTTAACCGAAGCCCGCATCTTGCAGCTTGAGCGTGATAACTTTATGACCTTATTCAACAGACAGTCTACAAAAGACCGCATGGCGCATATGGTGGCTAAGAATAAGCCTCTACGTGAAGATTATCCAGATAACCGTCCAACACCAAGTGAGATACGCGGCGAGATCGACCATATAAAGGCCACTTTACGCAGCCCTGATGGTCAGCCGCTTTCTGGCGCCGAAGAAAAACGCCTTAAAAGCATGTCTAAATTAAGCCAACGCACAATGTGGGGCTTACAAAAACTGGGACTTGTTTAAAGCTTGAGCTTAAATCTATAAATAAACACACGAAAAACGCCTCCTTATTTAGGGGGCGTTTTTCGTGTATAGACCGACCGCATATTTTTATGAAAAAGCCCCTTGTTCTCACCGCGCTGTTATGGTAAAAAAATTAGTTTATATTTAAGCAATAGAAATTTTAATGCCGACATCAAAAATAAAGGATTTGAAAATGAAAGCTAATCAATATTTTAATCAAAATCAAGGTAACGCTGGTGAGTGCTATGAGGCTCCTATAGCTAAAATCCGTAGCGTTTCAAAAGGGGATACAATTTTTGTTAACAATTTTGGTTTACCTATACACACTAAAGCTGACGAAAACGGGTGGCATATAGAGCAAGGTAAAGTTAAAGCATTTCTCAATAACGAAGATTATGCAGAATTCATAAAAGACTACCAAAAAGTAAACGCAGCAGAACTTGGCATAACAAAAATTGACTTACCTGCTGATGCAAATATGCAGGCCGTCACAAAAGGTCAAACAATTATGGTTCAGCCTTGGTCTGATACTGATATGGGCATCGAAACCACGGCCGATCAAGATGGTTATCTTGTGGCTTTAAATGGTAAACGCCGCTTCTTCTCAGATATTGATTTCCGCGCAAAATTTAACGTCATCGCAACGCCACAAGATAACAGCCAAGCTTTTTATCGCGCAGCACCCGATGAATCTTGCACCTCAACGCGCTTTATCGTCCTTGCAGAAAAAGTGACATTTGATTTTGAAGAAGGCCCATACACAGAGGAAGCAGGATCAGTTTTATTTGAAAACTCTGATGATATAGATGGCTATACTTCTGTTTCAAATCAGTGGTTCAGAGAAAACTTTGCTGTCACCAAGGAAGCGATAGTAAATATTCAGAAAAACCCGAGTCCCAAAACACCTTCTAACAGCTAGGCGTATGCTTTAATACTAATAAAAAAGCCAAGCACTGAAATACAGGGCTGGCTTTTTTATATCTATATTCGTCACATTATTCATAAGAAATTTTATATAGACGGCGTGTTAAGTACCGCATCATAAACGCTTTGTGCCTGACGAATAAGGTTACCATCTGGTGATTTATCGGCCTCTAAGACGACCTTACCGCCTTGATAGGTCTGGTTAGGCTCTAAGCCATCTTTGCCCGCCAATTGATAGTCGCGGAAAGCTTGAATAAGGCTACCATCTTCCGTGCCACGCGACGTAAATTCCGCTAATTCTCCTAAAGGCTGTTTGGATTGAATCGTTATAACATCGCCTTCATAAACATCTTCACCACTAAAAGCGCGCGTCGATACATAGCCACTTGCTGTGCCGATAAAGTCAGACTCCATCCCCGATGGGCTTGTTATGCGCAGGGCATTAAGGCCTGCGTGGTCTAAATATAAAGTTTGCTTATCAAGTGTCATATTTTGAGTAATCGGCACCGCGTAGCGGTAAGGGAATTCCGCATCCGCCGCGTTACCCTCTGCGCCATCAGCACCTGGCTGTAATTGTGGGGCTGTTGTATTTTTGATAAACTCAGGCTCGTGTTCGAACGTCATTTTCATGGCGCGCATCGTATCTAAATTCTCTTTCCACTTATAGACATCTAAAAACCCTGCGCCAGCGCGCTCATGATAAGGCAGCCCTGCAGCATTCGTGCGAAATACGGTCTTATCAAATTTGGTAAGTTCCTCGGGTGATATGTCTTGTTTTTCGTTACTATCTAATGCGGCTTGATAAGACGACGTCGTTGCACCAAACCCATCTATATTGCCCTCGTCTATTTCCTCCGCCTTGGCGTGATTGACATTATAAATATCCGTCTGCGTGCTATATAAGCCCGCAAATATCATTTCTTCATGGGTGAGAACATCGCCATAGCTTTCTGCGATTTCCTTATAATAAGATGCGGCCGCTGGCGTAGAGAATGAAGTGCCTTGAATTTTGCCGTCATAAAAATCTGGTGTTTCGACTAAGAATGCCGCCCCTGGTGAGGAATAAGACGACATATACATTTGCCCCGCCTCATCAATATGACCTGCCCCAATGCTAACACTACGGTGAGTATGCGCAGACGCTCTGGAAGAAATTGTTGCGGCCATAAGTACGTCAGAAAGGTCATTAAAATTCGTAATTCCAGCCCCTGAAAAATGAGCATATTCATTACCCGCAGCGACCATCTTCATCGTGCCTAATTGCTCATGGAAGCTAAATTCTAATACTCTTTTGACGGAAATACCTGCCGTTAAATCATCCTTTAAGTCAGAGTATTGCGTCATTAACCCTGTGCTCTCTGAGAATATTAGGCGGTCTGTTCCTATTTGAGAGAGCGTAAGAATATCATTTTTTTCTGAAAAATTTATATTCGTGGCCATGAAATGAACATCACTATCCCCTTCCCCATCGGGCGAAATTTGCGTGGATAGGCCTTCTGCAACACGCATGGTCATATCACCATGGAAGCTATGAGTTTTCATTCCTGATAAACCCCAAAATTGATCTTCAGGTTCGGTTACAACAAGGTCAAAATCTCTATTTTGTTGTTCTGGTAAGTTCAATCCCGCCGCGTAAAAATAGCTAATGCCGCTTTCTAAATTGGCATTATAAGACTTTGACATAATATCTTCGCTAGAAACAGTGACCTGATTACCGCCCATAACAACTCTGCGCTCACGCCCATAGAGTGCTGTTTTATAGCTGGCATCAGATAAAGCACTCAGCCCAACCTCATAAATATTATCCGTTTTTGCGATTATATTCTGAGTTCGCGCAAAGTCACGTGGGGCGATATCATCAAGCGTAAACTCAGGCGCCGAAGGGTCTGCTATCGCTTTCAACTTCGTTGTGAAGGCCATATCATCTTTCATATGACGTAGAGCCGCGGCGGGTAATTCAGTGTAGCCATTTTCTTGTATGAAAAAGGAGCTTTTAATATACGGGTCGTTGAGTTTTTCTTCTAGAGCATCTGTCGTGTAATTATATAAATGTTTGTGGCCGTTTGTGCTCACATTAACAAGCGTATCAACATCCTCTAAGTCAAGGCCATGCTTTTCTAGCACTTCGATCATTTCAGGGTTAAGTACAGACTCTCTATCGGGCCCATAAACAAGTATCGGCAACACATAATAAGGTGAAATCGCTGTATTCTCAAGCAGGCTATTCAGTTGATCGGCTGAAGATAAATTGGGTTCAATTTGTGCAAAATCATTGCTGTTACTCAGCTCTCTTAAATAATCATCCGCTTGGGATCGCTTTGTAATATTAGCCAGATCTGCCTTGATTTGCTCTGTTGATTTGTCCGTCGGGAAATCACCTATTTCATCGAGGTATAGGCCCTCTTGTACCAGCTCTTGCACTAGCTCATCTGTCGGCTCGACATCAGGTGCTGCTTGCTCAGCATTGGCCGCTACAGAATTAAAGCTTAAGGCCGCACTCATAGCGACGGCTGCAAATTTTTGTTTTAAACTCTTCATCGTTTCGTTGAAACACCCCTGTTAACCATATTCTCTATAGGGTATAGAAAATATATTAATAAAGCGTTAGAGCGCAGCTTATAGGGCGTTAATCTACGCTCTTATTGTGAATGTGCACATCTCTTTGTGGAAACGGTATTTCGATTTTGTTTTCTTTGAAAACACGCCAGATCGTGAACATCACTTCACTTTGCGGCAACCAACGGCCTTCACAAATATCGGCCACCCAAAAATGCAAAATGAAATCAACCGAGCTGTCCCCAAAATTGCGTAAATAAACGCGCGGTTCAGGGTCCTTCATAGATTTCGGGTGTGCCGCGGCGCTTTCAAGAATTAACTTCTGCGCTAATTCAATATCCGTACCATAAGACACGCCTATGGGGATTTCTATGCGGCCACGTTTATTGCTATACGTCCAATTGGTGACGCGGCTGGTGATTAAATCTTCATTCGGCACAAGGATTTCTTTGCCATCAAGCGTCTCTATCAGCGTAAAGCGAGCGCTGGCTTTTCTTATAAAGCCAAAAGTGCCGTCTGAAAGCTCAATTAAATCATCAATTTCAATGGAGCGTTCAAACATCAAAATAAGGCCGCTAATGAAATTAGAGGCGATTTTTTGTAAACCAAAGCCAAGACCAATACCCATCGCGCCACTAAATACCGTTAGTGTCGTCAAATCGATCCCTACAATATCAAGCGCGAGCAGCGCGGCTATGAAATAGGTGAAAATTTGTACGATTTTAAGAATAAGGGCGCGATTAGCCGCCCGAATTTTCTTCATTTTAGAAATGCGGCTTTCTGCAATTTCGATAAAAATCGCCGTCAACCAAAAAACAAGAACCAAAATTGTGATGGAGCGCAAGGCCTGATATGCACTGACTTTATAGTCTCCAACCTTAAAGGTCAGTTGCTCTGTATCCAAATAGGATTGAATAACATCAAAATACCCTCCTGCTCCGAGGCTAATAATAGCGACAAGAAGAAGTAAGATAAGCCATTTCGCGTGAAAAGCTTTTGGGCGGATGATTTTTAGCCATAGATTCGTCATGATGCTCTCATTTATAGTAAGATTTATTCTATATCTGTGATAACGTATTTTTACAAATTATATCTTCATTTCAAGGCGTAAACAATGCAAACACATGCAGCATTAATGGATATGGCTGTTTTATTGGCGGCCGCTTTTGCAGGCGGCGCAATTTTACAGAAATTACATCAACCTGTTATGGTGGGTTATATTTTGGTCGGATTTATATTAGGCCCGTCCGTTTCTGGCTTAATTGATGATAAGCATCAAATTGAAACACTCGCCGAGCTGGGCATTTTACTGTTGCTGTTCATTGTGGGCTTAGAACTTGATCTTAAAAAGTTTGCGCGCGTCTATCGTGCCGCCTTAATTGTAACCGCCGCTCAAATCATTGTCAGTTTGGGGGCGATTTACTGTGTGGGGCAATTATTCGATTGGTCGATAGAGCGGATCATCCTCATTGGTTTTGCCATCTCGTTAAGCAGTACCGCGGTTGCGATAAAACTGCTGCAAGAAATGAAAGAGCTCAACACCACGCTTGGCCGCGCCGCCGTAGGCATTCTAATTGCGCAAGATATTGCCGTTATTCCGATGATTTTAATCATAGGCGCTATGGGCGACGATCACTTTACCCTCTTCGCAGGCGTTAAAATTATTCTGGCGATGGGCTTCATGGCCTGCGTGATCGCGACTTTAAGCTATCGCCCGCAATGGTTCCTTGTTTTCGTTGAAAAGCTGCCTTTTGAAAATCAATTTGCTGTATCAGCCTTAACAATGTGCATCGTCACCGCCGCACTTTCTGGCATGGCCGGGCTTTCCCCTGCCTATGGTGCGTTTATTGCGGGACTGATTATTGGGCACACAACCAAGCGATCCATTTTCGAAGAAAGCGTCAAACCTATATTCGAAGTGCTTATGATGGTGTTCTTTTTATCTGTGGGGTTATTGCTCGATTCCACTTTTTTAATAGAAAAATTCTGGCGAATAGCCTTATTATTGGGTCTGCTTATGTTTTTGAAAACATTTTTAAATGTAAGCGTTCTCTATTTCTTAGGTTTTTCACGGCGAAATGCGCTGATTATTGGCGCTGCTCTTGGACAAATTGGGGAATTTTCTTTTATACTCGCCGCTTTAGGCCTCTCGGCCGCGACGATTATGGAGGATGGATATAAATATGTAGTGTCGCTCATTGCTCTGTCACTTATTGTGACCCCTTTTTGGTTGTTTACCGTCCGAAAAATGAATTTGATTAGACACAAATCATACAAAAAAAGGCATATTAAGCATGGATAATGATGACCATATACTCTTTGCGGTAAAACTTGACCATAATGGCGGCGGCACTGACCTTGCTTTGGAACATGTGTCTGAAGAAATTCAGAGCAAGAATTTGTCTTGGGTGCATATGGATGCCACACATGACGCCAGCCGCGCATGGATAGAGCGCGAAGTCCCCTATTTAGATCATTTGATTATTGATGCTCTACTGGCTGAGGAAACAAGCCCCAGAATGATCGAACATAATAATGGCGTCCTTCTGATATTAAGGGGCATAAACCTTAATGAAAACGAAGCGCCTGAGGATATGGTGTCCTTACGTATTTGGATTGACCCTGAGCGCATTATAAGCCTGCAAAGACGTGAACTGAAAGCTGTAAAAGATGTTTACGGTGCCCTTATAAAAGCCAAAGGCCCTAAAAATGCAGGTGACTTCATAACCATGCTGCTTTCGCGCCTATATGACCGTATGGAACCGACATTAATTGATTTAGATAATCAGCTTGATGACCTTGAACAAAAGGTCATGGAAGAGCCTTCAGAGCTTGAACGTAACGATATTTCACAAATTAGAAAAAAAACCATAATCTTCCGTCGTTACATTTTCCCGCAGCGTGAAATCTTAAATCACTTGAAGCGCACCGAAATGGAATGGCTAGACCTCACTCAAAGACGCCATATACAAGAAAGCTGGGATCGCGTTACGCGCTATATTGAAGATCTTGATGCGATTAGAGAGCGCACAATGATTGTAACGGAAGAGCTCAATACGTTTTTATCCTCGGGTATGAACAGAAATATGTATGTCCTCTCTATCATCTCCCTGATTTTCTTACCGCTCGGTTTCTTAACGGGTCTATTGGGCATTAATGTCGGGGGCATTCCCGGTGCGGATAACCCTTATGCTTTCGCCCTATTCTTGCTTATTTTATGCGGCATAATCCTCATACAAATTGCTATACTCAAAAAATCCCGCTGGATATAAATTAAAAGGATCTACCCCTAATGACCGCACATGCTCATAGCTTTTTATCGTCAATAGAATTTCAAATGAGCTTGCTGTTATTTATGGCACTGGGCGGATATTTATTATCGAACATCCTCAAACAACCCGCTGTTGTGGGGGTTATTCTGGCGGGGGTGCTTATTGGCCCCACAGCGTTGAACTTGATCCATTACTCCGAATTTGTTGCGAGCATCGCGCATATTGGCGCCGTCGTTTTACTCTTTGTTATTGGGCTTGAATTTAAAGTTAAAGAAATAACAAAACCGTCTTATTTCCTCATCGCACTTGGCGGCATTGTATTGCCCTGGATTGGTGGATTTTGGATCGCTCAAGCCTTTGGCTTTGAATTTGGAAAAGCGATTATTATCAGTGTGGCGCTAACCGCGACCAGTATCGCCATCACAGCCGATACGTTGCGCGAAATGGGCAAGCTTAAGTCAGAAGCCGCACAAGCGATTATTGGCGCAGCCATTATTGATGATATTCTGGCTTTACTGGCTTTAGCGATTGCCGAACAATTGGCGGGTGGCGGCATTGAAGTCCCTGTTTTATTGTTATTCTCAGCCAAAGCGATGGTTTTCATTGCCATTGGTGGGTTTGTTGGCCTGCGCGTTCTGACCCCGCTTATTCATAAAATTGATAAATCTGACATCAGCAATAAATACCCTGATTTTATCTTCATTCTTGTTATGATGGTCGCCTTCTTATACGCCATGGCTGCAGAAGCGATGAGCCTCTCAGCGATTGTCGGTGCATTTATTGCGGGCGTTTCCCTTGAACATGTTCACACAACGCGCAGTAAAGACTTTAGAACCGGCGCTGAATATATTCGAATTATATTCGGAGCCGTCTTCTTTGTCTCTCTGGGCGTCCTTGCTGATTTCTCGACATTCACTTGGGAGGCGGCTAAATTCGCGCTCGCTCTCACCGCCGTTGCGATTGCAACAAAAGTCATTGGTTGCGGCCTTTTAGCCAAGCTATCAGGCCTGTCCACACGTGATTCTTTTGGGGTCGGGGTCGGCATGTCTCCACGCGGTGAAGTTGCGATGACCATCGCTTTATTGGCTTTCACCAGCGGCATTATTGAACAATCCGCTTTTGTCGCACTGATTGTTATGAGCTTGCTGACAACCATGATCGCACCGCTACTCTTAAAGAATGTGGTTTATAAGACAGCTTAAGCATCAAGAGCAAAAGCAAGCCGTTATGCTGTGAGTTTAGTAATGACCTTCATAAAGCTGGGTTTATCATATGCTGTATGATCAGCAATATCAGTGGCCTTATGGCCGATATCAGGGCGCCAATGAATAGCGCACATACCAGCCGATTTTCCTGAAGCGACGCCACTGCCGCTATCTTCGACAACAATGCATTCTGATGCTTTAATGGCTGTGTCGTTCTTTGCATTAAGCATATTGAGCGCTTCTAAATACGGATCCGGGGCGGGTTTGGTTTTCAGTCCTTTTTCCACCGTCTCGCTGGCGCTTAAGTTAAAAACCATAGACAGTCCAACCTTAGCCACATTCATATTGGCATCGACTTGCCCACGCACGCCACTAGAAACCGATGCTTGCGCTAAGTCCTTATGCGCACAATGGGAAAAAGCCTCGTGGAAGCCTTCACGTACAGTTAAGCACTCTTTATTATCCATGTAATATTGCAAGCATTCTGCGATAAAAATATCTTCTGAAATAGGAAGCCCCCTCTCAACCAATTGCTCATATATACGGTGATCGCCAATACCGTGCCAATCCGCCCAGTCATCTTTGGACACAATCACACCATAGCGTTCAGCAGTCTTGTTTATTTTCTCAACATGCAAAGGTTCACTGAGGATGATCACCCCATCAATATCCCAAAAGATAGCTTTATACTGACTCATAAACTCTTTAACCTTCTAATAAACGTCCATTAAATACTCTTCGAGTACGCTTCAAACATGCAAGACAGTAACAGAAGCGCTGTCTTATGTCAATAAAAGACAACGAGACAGGCGAGCGTTCTGGCCTGAAGGCTTAAACTTAAACATTCTCTCATAATGATAAGTTTTTTCATAAAAATACACCATTTAGCTTAGAATTATGTAGGAAACAGCCGATTTATGTTGACTCAAGTTAAGAAAGCGTGCTTATTGCGGACAGGTTTGCTAAACAGTTATATGAGCCTCCCCATATTATTGGCTACTTAAGTTAATAGGCGTGGAAGACATAGACTGCTATCAAACAAAGACTTTTAGTCACAAGGTTGTGACTAAATAAATACCGATACTTGTAAAAAGGAATATTACTATGACAACCGGTACAGTTAAATGGTTCAACCCAACTAAGGGTTTTGGTTTCATCGAGCCTGAAAATGGCGGTAACGACGTGTTTGTACACATCAGTGCTGTTGAAAAAGCTGGCCTACGTGGCCTAAATGAAGGTCAAAAAATCGAATTTGACGTTCAAGAAGAAAAAGGTAAGCAATCAGCTTGTAACCTTGTAGAAGCTGCTTAATTTCAGTCTCTTTATAAATTTGGAAAAACACAGGTTGGTCATACTTCCGGTGTTTTTTTTTTGCCTAAAACTTTGCGTTAGAAATATCGACCACCCCCGCCTCCTAGAGTTACAAATCATAGCCGATTCGCAATATAGTCCCCTCACTCCTCCCATATCTTAAGCTCAGAGGTTCCCTTATTCACTGCACTTATGTATGTGTTCAATATGCCGTTTCATTACAAGCACGGGAGAAACTTAATAAAAGATTAGTGATTCATAAGAAAAATCGTTAAAATACCTTTTTTACTTAAGGAAGTGATTATTTAAATGAAGTTAGCTTTGCTCTTAACAACGACCTGCATATTTGCCGCATCAAGCGCGCAAGCAGCGGAGCTATCTATCAATGACCTCCTTGATTTAGACATTGAGAGCCTCTCACAAGTTCAGATCTATTCAGCCTCCAAAAAAAATGAAAATGTATCTGATGCGCCGAGTATCGTCAGTGTTGTTTCTGCTGATGAAATCGCTCGCTATGGTGGCATAAATTTACTCGATGTGTTTAGCCGCGTGCCTAGTTTGCAAGTTTTGGGCAGCACTGGCGCCCCTAATAACGTCTTCACAATGCGCGCCTCAACAAATCAACACTATACAAGCCGCGTGCTCATGCTTATTGATGGCCGCCCTGTGCGCGATGGCTATGCAGGGGCACTTAACTTTCCCCTACTTTTAGAATTCCCCGTAAGCATTATTGAGCAAATTGAAGTTATTCGCGGGCCAGGCTCTGTTCTTTATGGCTCAAATGCCTTTGCGGGCATTA
The DNA here is from genome assembly GCA_963977125.1 of uncultured Micavibrio sp. Taxonomy (GTDB): domain Bacteria; phylum Pseudomonadota; class Alphaproteobacteria; order Micavibrionales; family Micavibrionaceae; genus UBA2705. Next base: position 72,062 of record CAXBNJ010000006.1, on the reverse strand, counting down.
TTAACATTGTGACGCGTGATGCTGGTGAACAAAAAACAACCTTATCTACCACACAAGGCAGCTTTGGCTATAATGAATGGGAAGGCGCCACCGCCTATGCAGGCGAAGACTGGTCTTTATTGGGCAGCATTAAAAGTACCGACACGCATGGGGATCGCTTCACAATTACTGATGAGGCGGGCGTAACCGGCAGCTATGAAAACGGTAATAACGGCTATGGTTATTTGATTAAAGGCCATTATAAAAACTTACATGGCTTTATATTTAAAGGCCGGGCAGATCAAGGCTCTATCGGTGTCTATGCGCGTTTGCCTGAATCTAAAATTGACGCAAAAAAAACGACCGCTGATATTAGCTACTCACAAGAACTCTCGTCACGCATTAAACTGGATACGCATTTAACTTATAATCGACTGCGTGACGGCTATACAACTGACGCGCCAGAAAAGAACAGCGATGACTTGCTTATCGCTGAAGTCTCCGTACAAAGCAAAATCACCGATAAGCTAAACCTACTGACGGGCATGTCACTAGAGCATAAAGATGGCACGGTCGCCGATATATCCTATCAACAGCACCTCTATAATGCTTACGCTCAGTTTGACTGGCAGGCCACCGACAAATTAAAGCTTGTTGGCGGAATGCAGCTAAACGATGCCGAAGAATTCAAATCTGATTTATCGCCGCGCTTCGCCGCACTTTATAATTTTTCGCCACATATTGGTGCAAAAATCCTTTATGGTGAAGCCTTCAGAGCAGCGAGCGCACTAGAATCTGAGCTGTCCATACCAAACCTTATTGCGGGCGACACAAACACACAGCCTGAAAGAATATCAACGCTGGAATCGCAGATATTCTACTCAGACGACAGCCTATATGCTGCTATTTCAGCTTATCATAGCCGCATTGAGGATATAATTGCTCGCATTGATAATCCGTCTGCCACTGGTTTTTTAATCACCAATACAGGCGAACAAACATTTAAAGGCGTTGAAGTTGAAGGTAAACTCAATTTTGATACAGGCTTACAAATTAGCGGCTCCGCTTCATTCCAAAAAGGCGAAAGCGATACGGGGATAGATAACCCTACCTTCTCCCCCAACGTCATGGCTAAACTAGGAATCTCCTACAAAACCCCACAATGGAGCTTTGGTGTATTTGATAGTTGGTATGGTGATCCAGAAGATATACGCGCAACCAACCCTTCTGTGGCTGAAGTGAACAACCAACCGAAAAGTTATCACCTCGTCTCGCTTAATGCCGAAGTGCACTTAAATGAATTTTTGGACTTTGCGCCCAATATGCCCCAGATGAAGCTCAGCTTTTATGGCGAAAACTTACTCAATGAAGATATTGATTTCCCTGAACTTAATCGGAAGCAAATAAACTCAATTCCAATTGATAGTGGCCGCGCCGTTTATGGGCGGTTTAGCGTTGAGTTTTAGTTGAGTTTTAAGAGCGTGAGCTTTTAGAATTGTCAGCCAGAGAAGCGGATAGAAAGACTAACGGAGAACATCGGCAATACCTAATAAGCGGGAACTAATTTTAAGCTTGTTTTTCTCAGCTTGGTTCAAATCAATTGTCAAATTAATCTTCCCAGCTTTTTCAGCCATTATAATGACGCCGCCATTTTTAACAAAGCCAAGATCGTCCCCGACCACCAGCGTTGAATCTAAGGCCAAATCACCTAAACCATATTCATCGCTCGCCTTACTAATGTATAGAATTTGACATGCTGCAGCCTCTTTAATATCCTGTATGGCAACCACATGTAGCTGATCTTTTTTGCGCATTTCAGAAATATCATCCAACATAGACCCAAAAGGGTGAGGCCCTAATGTACAAAGTGTTTGCGATTTCGGGACAGCCTCATGCCAGGACACATAGTCAAAAAACTTAAATAGGAAAACGGCTTTGACCTTAGTCAGTTGATCACCAGCATAGCTCACGCTTGTGTTTATGCATAAAAGAGCACTAACACTAACAATAATACGAGTAATATGTCGGATACGAATCTTCAACGTCTAGTCTCTATCTGTTGTAATTAAAACCATCTAAATAAATTATTACGAGTTTATATGTACCGCACCATCATAATACGATATTATACATTATTCTAACTATTATAGAGACTCTACACGCATGACATACATAAATAAACTCTCTATTCACTCTAAGTTATTACTGATCACCGTCGGGACGACTTTTATAACCTTGCTAACAGCCATGATTATTGGACATATAGCTAGCTATGTCATAACAAAAACAGAAATTAATCAGCGCGCCCGCGTGCTAGCCAGCTTTACTGCACAAAACCTCATTTCTCCATTAGACTTCCTAGACCAGCAAGCTGCAAGTGAAAATCTTGCCTCACTCGCTTTTGAAAACTCTGTGGATAGGGCTTGTGCGTATGATATTGGCTCACGATTATTTGCCAGTTACCGAAGATCCACGACCGATTCTTCTGCACAGAGTGAATGCCCCGTATTCCTTAAAAAGGGCCTCTCAACCAGCACAAGAAGCGTTATACGGGTTGTGGCCCCCATTGCAAAATCAAGTAATAACCATATCGGATACATAACGCTGAGCTACAGCTTAGATCAAGCCCATAAAAGCTTGCTTCTCGACATTATTATGAACCTTATAATCTTATGCACGGTCATGATCTTTGTGTATATAGTCGCCAATAAAGTACAGCGCATCATTTCTCTGCCCGTAATCGGCCTTGAGAAAGCTGCGCGTGATTTTATTGAAAAGGAAGACTTTAGTATCCAAGCTGAGAAAACCTCGAATGATGAGCTCGGCAGCATGATTGACGCCTTCAATATGATGGTCAAAAAAATGGAAGAGCGCGAGAATATTATTATCCAAGGGCGCGAAGTGGCCGAATCGGCCAATAGAATGAAAAGCCTTTTCCTGGCCAATATGTCCCATGAATTACGCACACCCTTGAACAGCATTATGGGGATGACCCAGCTCATCGAGGTTGAGACCGACATTAGTCCAGACATCCTAGAGATGTCTAACGTCATTTATAAATCATCACAAAACTTACTTGATATTGTAAATGACATCCTCGATATATCTAAGATCGAATCAGGTTTATTTACTTTGGAGCAAAAGGATCTTGATTTTAAAAAGTTGATCGCCGATCTTCTGGAATCACTCTCGCCGATTGCCAGCAAGAACGGCATTAGCCTTACAGCGTCCCTTCCTGATAAACCCCTACCTATTATTAAAGGCGACAGCCTGCGCCTCCATCAAGTTCTGACGAATCTTGTCGGCAATGCAATTAAATACATACAAGACCCACATGACAGGCTCGATAAAAATAGAGGCTCCACAGCAACACAAAAACAAGGTTTCATAAATATAAACATCGATTTCACTCAAATTGATGATGAACAAATTGAACTAATTGTCGAAGTGAAAGATAATGGCATCGGAATTGCGCCCGATAAAGTCACAAGCATATTCGAAAAGTTCAGACAGGCGGATGACACAATCACAAGGCGTTTTGGCGGTACAGGCCTTGGTCTAACTATAACACAAGACCTTGTACAGATGATGGGCGGTGAAATCGGCGTGCGCAGCACATTAGGCTTGGGCTCTCTATTTTGGATAAAAGTGCCCTTTACGATATCAAGCGCGACCCATGTTGAGGACATGAAAAGGAACGACTATTTCAGTCTTTCCACACCACAAGACATGCATAAAACACGCTTTACAGCCTCACAAGGGCGCATATTAGTCGCCGAGGATGTTGAACTTAATCAGCAATATATTGGCCGCCTACTCCAACATTTAGGGATACATGACTTTACCATTGCGCCCAATGGCGAGCGCGCTTTGGCTGCCTTTGAAAAAGAAGAATATGATCTGATTTTGATGGATTGTCATATGCCCAAGAAAAACGGTTATGATGCCACAATAAAAATACGCCAATTAGAAGACGCATCGAAAGCGAAAAGAATCCCGATTATTGCAATGACAGCCGATGCGATGAAAGGTGCCGATGAGAAGTGCTTTGAAGCAGGCATGGATGCTTATATAGCCAAGCCCCTCGATGTAACGCATTTACGAAAAGTCCTTACCACATGGATTGATTTTGGAGATCATAACCCTGAAATTAACCACTGCACTGAAGATGCCTCCCCGGAAGATTCACCGGAAGCTTCACCGATAGACCTCACCTTGATTAAACAATTTATGAACAACAAAACGCAGATAAAACATTTCATTAATCTATTTAAAACTCAAAGCGATGATTACCTTCTCACCCTCGCCGCTAATTGCAAAGGCGGGGAAAGCCAGCTATGGGTTGAAACGGTTCACAGCTTTAAAGGCTGCGTCCTGATTATTGGCGCAACCAAGTTCGTAGAGATTCTTCAAGCCGCCGAAGACTTACTTGTTTCGGACAAAGCGGCGCGACAAGAAAAGCTCAAACAAATCACAGAGGAATATGAACGCGTTTTAGAGCATTTAGAACAACTACAACAACGCCTCTAAAGTGCAAATAAAGCTAAAACACATGGGGCCTCTAAGGCGCGCGCCTTAGAGGCTTTCTTATACCCAATACCGACAGAAAACCACATATTTCCTTGCTTATTTATTACATTATGCTAAATTGATCGTAATTAAAAAAATAAAAAATACGACAGGGAATATATAATGAGTGCACTTACCGACACGGATAAGATATTTTTTCACGCCAACGGCTTGAACCAAAGCAAAGTCAAAGACTTAGTCACGAAATCGCTTTATGGCTCCGACGGTGGAGAGCTGTTTTTAGAACAGAGTTTTTCAGAAGGTTTCGGCTTTAGTGAAGGTAAATTGAGACCTTCACAGCCAAGCTATGACGAAGGTTTTGGTCTGCGTTTCATCTCTGGAGAAAAAGAAGGTTTTGCCAGCAGCGACACAATCTCTCTCGCCTCTTTTGAAAATGCCGCAAAAGCCGTAAAAGCCATCCATACACACGGCCAAAATGTTGACATTATTCTGCCTAAATCCCGCATTATCAAGCCATTATACATGGCTGACAACCCATTAGACTCAATGAGCAAGCAAGAAAAAATTGTTATCTTGCAAGATATTGATGCCTATATGCGCGCCAAAGATCCAGATATCCTTGACGTACAAGTCTCCATGAGTGCCAGCCATCAAAGCGTACAAATTATTCGCGCTGACGGGCACCGTGTTGCCGACATCAGGCCAATGACGCGCTTTAATATTAGCGTATTGGTTGGTAAAAATGGCAAACTTGAACAGCGTAGCCACAGTTTTGGCGGTCGCTATGATTACGCTCAACTATTACAAACAGACACGCTACGTAATGCAGCTGATGAAGCCTATCGACAAACGCTTGTTGCGCTTGAAGCTAAACCAAGCAAGCCTTCTAGCCTCCCTATCGTTATGGCGCCAGGTTGGCCTGCTGTTATGATTCATGAAGCCGTCGGTCACGGCCTTGAAGGCGACGCCATCCGTAAGGGCTCGTCTGTTTATGCTGGTAAACTCGGTCAGCAGGTTGCCGCCAAAGATGTCACAATCATCGACCAAGGTAATTTACAAGATCGCCGAGGCTCGCTGAATTTTGACGATGAAGGCTTCAAAACAGGTAAGAAAGTTCTCATCGAGAACGGCATTTTGGTCGGCCATATGCAGGACCAAAAAAACGCCAAATTAATGGGCGAGGCCATTACAGGTAATGGCCGCCGCGAAAGTTATAATCACAGACCAATGCCAAGAATGACCAATACGTTCATGCAATCAGGTGCTTATACCCCTGATGAAGTGGTCGGCGCGGTTAAAAAAGGCGTTTACATTGCCGGCATGTCTGGCGGCAGCGTTAACACCACTACAGGCAAATTTAATTTCGTGGTTACAGAAGCTTACCCTATCGAAAATGGCCAAGTCCAATATGACAGCCCAATTAAAGATGTAACGGTTCAAGGCAATGGCCCAGAAGCCATGCAAAACGTCAAAATGACGGGCAATGATAGCTGCCTCGATAACGGTATTGGTGTTTGTGGCAAAGCTGGACAATCTGTACCAGTTGGCATAGGTCAAGGCACAACCTTGATGCACGGCCTCAAAATTAGTGGTTTAGAATAAAACCGCACTAATATGATCTAAAGATAAAGCCGCATAGAGCACAATAGCTCATGCGGCTTTATTATATTCTACGCTAAAATTCTACCCTATGGGCTGAGCGCTATTTAAAATACACAGCAACAAAAAAGCGCCGGAATAAATCTGGCGCTTTTTTACGTATCTAATTATATCGAGACCTAAATCAGCCTATTTTCATGGCACCAACACGCATAGTTGGTACAGGCTGATGATGTATTCTATCAAGATCGCTGGCTGGTTCCATTGCTTTATAGACATCCATAATATTTCCGCCAATCGATGCGCCGTCAACCGCATGGGCGATTTTACCATTTTCAATCCAGAAACCACTGGCTGGAGAACTGAAACTACCGTCAAAACCATTAACCTGTAAATTCATCAGGCTTGTAATGTAAAAACCGTCTTTGACTTCAGAAATCATTTGCTCTGGTGATGTTTTACCAGCGGCAACATAAAATTCCAAACCAACACCGCCATGGCCTGTTGATTTATAAGACGTGCCTTTTTTGTCGTTAAATTCGCGCGCATCATAAGCATCAAACAACCACGTTTTCAGCACACCATTTTCAACAAGAACAAGCTCTTTAGCAGCAATGCCATCTATATCATAAGCGCGTGAACCTAAGCTACGCTCAATCAAAGGATCATCAATAATCGTTATGGCTGGTGCAAATACTTCTTGATTCAGTCTCGTACATAAGAATGTTTTTTCTTTCACTACATTTGTACTATTAATAGCATTAATGAAGGTCGAAACCAGTTCAGCTGCTACGCCGGGGTCAAGAATAACCTCTGCCCTTTGCGGTTTAACCGTGCGGGGATTTAAACCTTCTATGGCACTATTCGCCGCTTCAAGGCCTATGGCCTCTGCGCTATCTAAATCGCCCATATAGATTTGAGCATCACCTTCGCCGCCTTGGTTTTTTTGACCATTTTGTTCAGCAACGGTCATCGCCATTAAGCTATTACGTGTTCTTTCTTGATATCCGCTAAAGCCATTGCTCGATAAGATAGCCGTTGATCCCGCGCTCCACGCCGCCGTGCTGGTCGCGCGCACAATTAATTTATTGGCTGCAAAGGCTGTATCGCCTGCTTCTTTCGCATTTTCGATTAATTCTTCAACGGTAGGCACTTTTGCGTCAAAAATATCTAACGTCGCATATTCATCAGAAAGCTCACTTGCGTCAACCAAGCCTGTATAAGGGTCATCAGGCTGTAATTTCGCATTAAAAATGGCTTCATCAAGCGCAGTTTCAACCAAATCAGCTTTACCTAAACCAATTGAAACGGCACTTTTCTTTTGGCCGATATAAATTTCAATATTAAGAGCGCTATTTTCTTTGCTCTCAATCGTCTCAACGTCACCATTAGCCACGCCCGCGCTTAAACGTTTTGATTGCGAAGCAACGATGCGCACTTGATCCGCGCCTTTTTTCTTCGCGCGCTTTTGAATATCTTCTAAAGTGTTAAATAGATCGGATTTCTGTCCCATAGTCATTCCCTGTATTTTATTATTTTTATGACTTTTTTTAGCATGCAGCGCCCCTTATGTCAAAATAAACCTAGGAATTACTGACATATTCTTCCCCTATATAACAGCCCTTATAATTAAGAATATAATTACAGTTTCAAATTTGTTATATTCTTATGGTCTTGATTGGACCTTAAAGATGCGCAGGGCGTATTATTAATAGGATAATTTTATGAATCTCCCTTTGGTTTTCGGCCTAACATTTCTGTATTTTATATTTATTCTCAGCTGTGTTCTCTATGCGCGCTACAAAGCCACAAAAACCTTGCTGCCGAGCATTAACGAGTTTTTCTTGGCCAGCAGCAACCTTGGGCCCCTCGTTCTGACTTGCACCTATGTTGCCAGCGTCTTTAGCACATTTTCAATTCTCGGCATGCCGGGGCTCGTCTACGCCCATGGCGTTAGCGGTTTGTATTTTTTGGCGATTGCCGACGTCCTTGGTTTAACTCTCTTAGTTATTATCGGGAAACGTTTACACCGAAGCTTACAAAATATACGGATATTCTCACCGCTTGAAGCCATCAGCCATGCTTATAAGTCTGAAAAACTCGGGCTGTTAATGGCGCTTGTCTTTACGCTTGCGCTTTTACCTTATATCGCCTTACAGCTTGTCGGCATTGGCGCCTTTATTGATGCTTATTCAGGCGGCCGCATTGATTACGTTAGCGGCGTTGGCTCAATGATGGTTATTGTCTTGCTGTATTTATTCCTCGGCGGTATGCGCGCTGTGGCATATACCGATTTCATCCAAATTATCGCTATGGCCTTAGGCTTGATGCTTAGTGCTCTATTCCTGTGTAATCATTATGATCTACACCCCGCCGCGATGTTTGCTGACATCGGCGCCACCTCACCTATGCATTTACATGCCCCTGGCGCTAAAGGTCATTTTCAGTGGTTGATGACACTCACCACAGGGCTGGTCACTGTCGGCGTATTTATTCAGCCACATTTACTGACCCGCGCTTTAATGGCCAAAAAGGAGCAGCACATCAACACAATGGTGGTCGGTACGATTATCGGGCGTCTTATAACCGTCATATTTGCGTTGTTTTTCGGCATTTTTGCCTTTAATGCCTATGGCGGCGATTTAAAACCTAATTTAATGATGGGCGAAGTATTTAGCGATTTAAGCCGTCTTGGCATGATTGGGCTAATTTTATCCGTAATCATGCTGATGGGCGCCTTGGGCGCGGCAATGTCCACGGCGGACAGCTTGCTGATCTCAATCGGGCAAATCTCCACGCGGGATATGATCAGACCCTTTTTTGACCTCTCTCCGACGCGTCAAGTGATGCTCTCTAAAGCCATAATGTTTGGTGTTCTGGTCTTTTCATTTATTATCGGCCTAAATCCCCCTAAATATATGACTGATTTAGCCGTGTATTCGGGCGCAATTTCCGCGCTCATGATCCCGACTTTCCTATCCTTCACATGGGGTAAGCGCTCGCTCTTGGCGGCTTATTGTTCTATCTCAATCGGTTTATTAAGCCTGCTAGCGGCGACAGTTTTGAAACACTATACAGGCTATCAAATAGCCTCTATCCATATAGGGTTCATACCTGTGGTTTTATCATTTGCTGTTTATTACGGGCTATGCCTATTCATTAAAAGAACGCCTGCAGCCCCGTTATCCCACGCCCAAGAATAAGCGCATGGACATCATGCGTCCCTTCATAAGTGTTTACCGATTCAAGGTTACACATATGACGCATCACTTGGAATTCATCTGAAATACCGTTACCGCCATGCATATCACGTGATTGACGCGCTATATCAAGGGCTTTACCACAGTTATTGCGTTTAACGAGAGAGATCATTTCAGGTGCATATTCGCCTCTATCCATTAATCGACCAACTTGCAGTGATCCTTGCAGGCCAAGCGCAATTTCAGTCTGCATGTCAGCCAGTTTTTTCTGCATCAACTGAGTTTGCGCCAAAGGCTTGCCAAATTGTTTGCGGTCTAAGCCATATTGACGGGCGGCGTGCATACAAAATTCAGCCGCGCCCATAACGCCCCATGAAATGCCATAACGCGCGCGGTTTAAACATTCAAACGGCCCTTTAAGGCCTGAAGCATTGGGTAATAAATGCTCCTCACCAACTTCAACTTCATCCATCACAATCTCGCCCGTAATCGACGCGCGCAGTGATAATTTTCCGCCAATCTTAGGCGCCGAGAGCCCCTTCATGCCTTTTTCAAGCACGAAGCCTTTAATTTTGCCATCATGCGCTTCAGATTTTGCCCAAACGACAAAAACATCCGCGATTGGCGAATTACTAATCCATGTTTTGCTACCGCTGAGCTTATAACCGGTTTTGGTTTTTACCGCGCGGGTTTTCATGCCCGCAGGGTCAGAGCCCGCATCAGGTTCCGTCAAGCCAAAACAGCCAATCCATTCACCACTTGCGAGTTTAGGCAGATATTTCTGGCGCTGTTCTTCACTGCCCCAATGATAAATCGGGAACATCACAAGCGAGGACTGCACCGACATTGCTGAGCGATAACCAGAATCGACGCGTTCTATCTCTCGCGCAATTAAGCCGTAAGTCACATAACTTGCTCCGGCGCAGCCATATTCGCTTGGAAGCGTAGAGCCTAGCAGGCCAAATTCGCCCATTTCACGCATCACATTTGGGTCAAATTCATCTTTGCGATAGGCTTCAATAACGCGCGGCTGTAATTTATCCTGCGCAAAGCTTTTTGCCATGTCACGAACAGCGCGCTCTTCTTCACTTAGCTGCCCTTCTAATAATAACGGATCTTCCCAATTAAACGCAAAATTCGACATGATGATTCTCTTCCTGTTTTCGCCTGTTTCGACTTGTTTGATAGCAACTATACAACACAGCCGCTTAATGATAAAGTTTACACATGAAAGATCGCACACAAATTGTTCATGAGAACTTTATTAATCGGTTAAAAAACAACACCATGCCCGAAACATCCGGCTTGGTTAATATCGCGCATTCTGGCTTAAGCGCAGAAAAGCTTGTCGAATTATTCGAATCACAAGTCTTAAGCCGCCAATTGGATATTTATGCCCGCAAATTGCAAGCCACGGGCGAAGGCTTTTATACCATTGGTAGCTCAGGCCATGAAGGCCTCGCAGGCGTCGCCGAAGCCCTATCACTTAACGACCCCGCTTTCTTGCATTATCGTGACGCGGCATTTTTCATTCAACGCTCTAAACAGCTTTCAGGCCAAACACCGCTTTGGGATATGCTGCAAAGTTTTTGCGCTTCAGCCAAGGATCCGATCTCAGGGGGGCGTCACAAGGTTCTAGGCAGTCTCGCCCTCAATATACCGCCGCAGACCAGCACCATAGCCTCGCATCTTCCTAAGGCCGTAGGAACGGCATTTAGCATCGGACTTAGCCGTAAAATTGCACACAAAGCTAATTTTGATCGTAAGGCCATTGCGGTATGTAGTTTTGGCGATGCCTCCTTGAACCATTCCACCGCGCAAGGGGCTATTAATTCTGCGGCTTGGGCGGGGTATCGCGGCGCCGCTATGCCGATTTTATTTATCTGCGAAGATAACGGCATAGGCATTTCCACCCCAACGCCGCATGAATGGGTCAAAAGCAATTATCAAAACAACCCGCATATTAAATATTTCACCTGCAATGGCCTCAATTTACTCGACAGCTTTAAGATCACGCACGAAGCGCAAAATTATGTACGCCGTGAACAAAAGCCTGCTTTTTTGCATTTTACCTGCGTGCGTCTTTATGGTCATGCTGGCGCCGATGCGCAGCAAGCCTATATGAGCCAAGCTGATATTGAAGCGCGCGAGGCGGATGATCCGTTATTACACAGCGCCAACTTACTGGTGAAAAACAACATCCTCTCCGCCGGTCAAGCGCTTGATATTTATGGAGAAATTGGATTTCGCGTCGGAGCGTCCGCTAAACAGGCAATTAAGCAACCTAAATTAACAACAGCCGCCGAAGTCGCGGCCAGTATTATTCCTCCGCACAAAGCCTTGAGCAAACAAAACACAATAAGCGCCCCGAGCGCTCAAAAGCGCGAGAGCAGTTTTGGCAGCGACTTTAAAACCATGGCACAGCCTCAACATATGGCGCGGCTGATTAACTGGGCGCTGCATGACTTAATGCTTGAGCAAGATCATATTATTCTAGCCGGTGAAGATATTGGCCCCAAAGGCGGCGTTTATAATGTCACTGCAAAACTGCATAAAAACTTTGGTGGTAATCGCGTTATTAATACGCTGCTTGATGAACAAAGCATACTCGGCCTTGGTATTGGGCTTGCCCAAAATAATTTTTTACCGATTGTGGAAATCCAGTTCCTCGCTTATCTGCATAATGCCGAAGACCAATTGCGCGGTGAAGCGGCCACATTAAGCTATTTTTCTAAAGGCCAATATACAAATCCGATGATTATCCGCATTGCCAGCTTGCCTTATCAGCGCGGCTTTGGCGGTCACTTCCATAATGATAATGCCATTGCTGTCCTGCGCGATATACCGGGCTTGATTATCGCCTGCCCGTCTAATGGACGAGACGCCGTGCTGATGATGCGCGAAGCGGTGCGCCTTGCCAATGAAGAACAGCGCATCATTGCGTTTTTAGAACCCATCGCCCTTTATATGGCGCGCGACCTGCACAACGAAAAAGATAATGGCTGGACGTTTGATTATCCCGAGCCTGATTCAAAAGACACAATAGGCCTTGGTGAAATACATCAGCACGGCACAGGTACCGATTTATGCATTATCAGCTATGGTAATGGTTATTATTTATCGCGCAAAGCCGCCAAAACACTCGAAGAGCAGCATGGCGTTAAACTGCGGGTCATTGATCTGCGTTGGTTGAGCCCTTTAAATATACAGGCCGCCGCCAAAGCTGCGCAGGACTGTCAGTCCATTTTGATTGTCGATGAATGCCGCGAGACCGCCTCACTAAGCGAAGAGATCATGACCAAGCTTTATGAGGCCATCAGCCCTGCCCCGATCATGAAACGTATAACCGCAACGGATTGCTTTATTCCCTTAGGGCGCGCTTATGCATCAACACTGCCAAGCGCTGACAGCATTACGCAAGCCGCGCTTGAGCTAACATCGACCGATACCAGCACAACACAATCAGGGCAAACATCATGAAAAAAAGAGCGCTTGTCATCGCGCCAGGTCGCGGCACTTATAATAAACCAGAACTTGGTTATCTCGGCCGCCACCATAGCGACAAAAATGAGCTGATTGGCGAGATTGATAGCTTCCGCGCCGCCTTAGGACAAACCACAATTAGCGAGCTTGATAACCGCCCCGCTTATTCACTTAAAGAACATACGCGCGGTGATAATGCTTCACCGCTTATTTATGGCTGTGCCTATGCTGATTTTTTATCAATCAACCGTGGTAAATATGACATTGTCGGCGTAACGGGCAATTCAATGGGCTGGTATATTGCACTGGCCTGTGCAGGCGCGCTGAGTTTTACAAGCGCCCTGACCCTAATCAATACAATGGGCGGCTTAATGCAAGACTCGCTGATTGGTGGGCAGCTCATTTACCCCTTTATTGATGAAAACTGGCAGGTAAAGCACGATCAAAAAGCCGAACTTATCGGCCTGATTGATGAGATAAACGCGCAGCAAGGCGCTCAGCTTTATATCTCTATTATGCTTGGTGGCATGTTGGTTTATGGCGGCAATCAAAACGCTTTGAGCGCGTTAAAGGAAAAATTACCGCCTTTAGATGATCGTTTCCCGCTTATTTTACCCAATCACGCCGCCTTTCACACACCGCTGCAAAAACCGATTGCTGAGCAGGCACAAAACATATTTAATGCCACTATGTTCCAAAACCCACAAACGAGCTTGATTGATGGACGCGGCCATATTTGGCGCCCCCACGCCTGCCCTGCGCAAGACATATTTGATTATACATTAGGACATCAAGTCTATGAACATTATGACTTCACAAGCGCGGTTCAAGTCAGTGTCAAAGAATTTGCGCCGGATTGCCTAATCATTCTAGGCCCCGGCACAACACTGGGCGGCGCCGTCGCGCAGTCCCTTATTGAGATTAATTGGCAAGATATCGGCAGCAAGGCTGAATTCTCCGCCCGCCAAAAAGCCGACCCTTATATTCTGGCTATGGGTATTGATGAGCAAAGAAGCCATGTGATTTAAGGCTTAAGCTTAAAGCTTTAAATTAAGGCTGCTTGCGCGCATTATCGGCAATATACGCAGCCTGCTTTTCTTCTAGAATTGAGCGCTCTATACCATTTTCACGGCCAAAAAAGGCCAAAAAATCGACTTCGCGCGCCGTTAGACTTTCTAAGCCAAAGCCATTATTGCGCCTAAAAAAGGCATCCAGCCTCTTGCCGTGTTTGCGCTCCAAATTCTTAATTGCGTCAACTGAGGCATTCAAATTAAAGTCTTTTTCTAAACCGCCCTGCCCTGTACGCGCTTTCATATTTGAATCCGCTAAAACGCTCATGGCAATAACATTTCCGCCATTATCTTCAATGAAGCTGCGCAATCCAGCCAATGTTCCGCCAAGCGTTGCGACGTCATCAACAATGACATAGTCCTGCCCTTCGATCACATGACCGTAAAATTCAGGGCTCATTGCCAAGCGATAAAAACCGCTGCGGCCTGTTCTATGCGCTTTATCATGCTGGTAAATATCGCGGCAAACCTGAAAATCAAATTCAAAGGCCAAGCTATGCGCGAAGCTTACAGGTATAACATTGGTTGGATCTTCTTTGGTTAAAGACGGCGCCACAATCAACGGCGTTCTATTTTCGCCAATAATCGCCGATAAGCGCAATAACGCTTCATCACAAATTAAATCATCAACAATTTCTTGTGCGGCAATATAATCACCGCGCGATTTTGCATCCCAATATAAAGGATGGTGCTTAAGCGTTAAACTGCGCCGTCTCTCCGTCGCGCTGCGGCTACGTGTACGCTTCGCAGACCAATCACGGTGTACTATAACCGGATAGTCCTTTGCTGCATCCCAAGCGACCCGTAACTTAGATGGGGTCTCTATTTCACCTTGTGGCGTTGTATTTTGCATAGCTGTATATTCCAATTCGCTTATATTTTGATATTACATAACACGAAACAGTCTACAAAGACAAGATATGTTTTACAGTTCTTTATTTCCACGCCAATAAATCTTTTAACCCCGCACCTTCAGGCGTGATTTATCCGCCTATAATATGCGCAAAGGCCGCCGTGGCTATTGTGGGGAATCCGCTAATCAGATATAAATAACACTCTATTACACTGTCTTATTATCTGGTCATGATGAATATATCCTATTTAAAAACACTTGAAGACGAAGCCATTCACATTATGCGCGAAACCGTGGCGCAATGTGATAACCCTGTAATGCTCTATTCGATTGGCAAAGATAGCTCGGTTTTACTGCATGTGGCGCTTAAAGCCTTTTATCCAGCAAAATTGCCTTTCCCGCTTTTGCATGTCGACACCACATGGAAATTCCAAGAAATGATCGCTTTTCGCGACAAGGTGGTCAAAGATCACGGTCTTGATCTTCTTGTCCATACAAACCCAGACGGAGTGGCGAAGAATATCAATCCATTTGATCACGCCTCAAATTACACCGATATCATGAAAACCGCGGCGCTACGCCAAGCGCTTGATACACATGGTTTTGACGCAGCCTTTGGTGGCGCGCGGCGCGATGAAGAAAAATCACGCGCCAAAGAGCGCATATTCTCCTTCCGTGATAAAAACCATCATTGGGACCCTAAAAATCAGCGCCCTGAGCCATGGAATCTGTACAACACGCGCAAGAACAAAGGCGAAAGTATTCGCGTTTTCCCCCTCTCTAATTGGACGGAGCAAGATATTTGGGATTATATCGCCGCTGAGAATATTGATATTGTGCCGCTTTACCTTGCAAAAAAACGCCCTGTTATTGAGCGTGATGGCATGATTGTTATGGTCGATGATGAACGTATTCCGCTGCTCAAAGGCGAAGAGCCGCAAATGCGCTCTGTGCGTTTTCGCACCCTTGGCTGTTATCCGCTAACCGGCGCGGTGCTCTCCGAGGCCGATACTCTACCTGCGATTATTGATGAAATGAAACATGCGAAAGTCTCTGAGCGACAAGGCCGCGCCATAGATAAAGATAGCAATGCCTCAATGGAACAAAAGAAAAGAGAGGGCTATTTCTAGAATGAGTATTTCAACAGAACATAGCCTCTTGCGCTTTATTACTTGTGGGTCGGTTGATGACGGTAAGTCCACGCTGATTGGCCGCATGCTTTTTGAAGCGGGTCAAGTGCCTGATGACCATATTGCAGCGCTAAAAGAAGACAGCAAGAAATTTGGCACAACGGGCGATTCTATCGATTATGCGCTCTTAATTGACGGCCTCTCCGCTGAGCGCGAACAAGGCATTACCATTGATGTCGCTTATCGTTACTTTTCTAAAGGGACGCGTAAATTTATTGCGATTGATACGCCTGGCCATGAAGAATACACACGTAACATGGCCACAGGCGCATCAAATGCTGACCTTGCCATTATTATGGTGGACGCCCGTAAGGGCTTGCTCGTCCAAACCAAGCGCCACAGCTTTATTGTTTCAATGATTGGCGTCAAACATGTGGTGGTCGCTATTAATAAAATGGATTTGGTTGAATTTGATCAAGCTATTTTTGACAATATTCGCACCGCCTTTCTCGACAACGCCCAAGAGCTCGGCTTTGAAACCATCGAATTTGTGCCGCTTTCGGCGCTTAACGGTGATAATGTCGTCACAAAATCAGAAAAAGCGCCATGGTATAAAGGCCACTCCATTTTAGACTATTTAGAGAATATTGACGTCACAGCAAGCGCTAAAAGCCCCTCAAATGAATTCGCAATGCCTATTCAATGGGTCAATAGACCCAATCTTGACTTTCGCGGTTTTGCCGGCACGGTCGCCGCAGGCCGCGTAAAAAAAGGCCAGCGCGTCATGGCCAGCCCTTCGAACAAAGCCAGCACTATTAAAGCAATTGTCACGGCGGATGGTGAGCGCGATGAAGCCTTTACGGGTGAATCCATCACCTTGACCCTTGATGATGAAATCGACTTGTCACGCGGCGATGTCCTCACCTCACCCCATTCACAATGTGAAACAGCCGATATTTTTAAATCAGAGCTGATTTGGATGAACCAAGAGCATTTGATTGCCGGGCGGCAATATATTTTCCAATCCGCTGCGTTTTCAGCAAAATGCACTTTAGGTAAGCCTGATTATAAGATTGACGTTAATCATTACGAGAAATTACCTTGTAAAACGCTCGAAATGAACGAAATTGGCTGCTCTACCCTATATCTAGACCGCCTGCTGAGCTTTATGCCTTATCAGGATAATAAAATCCTCGGCTCTTATATTCTCATTAATCCACTCAGCAATGAAACGGTTGCTATGGGCATGATTAACCACTCCATGCGCCGCGCCCATAATGTTTTTGAAGAAAACATGGTGATTACGCGCGACGCGCGCGCTGAAATCAAACATCAAAAGCCGTGCGCTATTTGGATGACGGGCTTATCAGGCGCAGGTAAATCAACTATTGCCAATATTTTAGAACAAAAATTACACGCCAAGCATAAACACACCATCACACTTGATGGCGATAATGTGCGCCATGGCCTTAATAAAGATCTGGGGTTTTCGGATACGGACCGCGCGGAGAATATTCGCCGTATTTCAGAAGTCTCCAAATTAATGCTCGATGCGGGCATGATCACGGTTGTGTCATTTATTTCACCATTCAGAGCTGAGCGACTTTTGGCGCGAGATATAATTGGCGCTGAGAACTTTATCGAAGTCTATATTGATACGCCGTTAAGCGTTGCCGAAAAACGCGATGTTAAGGGGCTGTATAAAAAGGCGCGCAGTGGTGAGATTCCAAACTTCACGGGCATTGGCAGCCCCTATGAAGCGCCAGAGAATGCTGAAATATCACTCGACACCACCCAATTTAGCGCCGCCGAACTTGCCGACCAAGTCATTCGCTATTTAGAAGAGCATGAGTATCTATAGCGCCCGCCACCTCAAAGAACAACGCTTAAGCGCATAAAAAACCGCCAATCATAATGATTAGCGGTTTTTATGTATCTTACTTTAGGCGTTATTATGCTGCTTTTTTAGCAATCGCCATTTCGCCATTAATAACGTGTAAGTCACGTTGTGGGAATGGGATAGAAATGCCTTCTTTATCAAATGTTGTTTTCACAGCTTCTGTAAGGTCAAAGCGCACAGCCCAATAATCTTCTGTTTTCACCCAAGGGCGTACAACCAGATTAACACTGCTATCAGCAAGCTCAGAGACAGCGATTGTTACATCGTGGTCTTTAAGAACGCGTGGCTCAGCGGCAACGATCTCAGCCAGGACTTTTTTGACTTTCAACAAATCATCGCCGTAACCTACGCCAACAACCAAATCAATGCGGCGCTCAGCTTTGGCTGATACGTTTATAATGATGCCTGATGTGATCATGTTATTTGGAACGATCACTTCTTTGTTATCTGGCGTTTTAAAGATTGTTGTGAAAATTGAAATTTCTTCAACCGTACCTGCTGTACCGCCCGCTTCAACATAATCACCCATTTTAAATGGACGGAATATGATCAACATAATACCGGCTGCGAAATTGGCCAGAGAACCTTGTAAGGCCAAACCAATAGCCAAACCAGCCGCAGCGATAATAGCAGCAAGAGATGTTGTTTCAACGCCAAGCTGGCTTAATGCCGCAATAGAAACAAAAGCAACAGCTAAGCCGTACATAATGTTACCAGCAAAAGCCACGAGTGTCGCATCGACATTTGACTTAAGCATTGCATTTTTAACTATGCCGACGAGTTTCTTAGCAACCCATTTACCAATTATGAATATGGCGATAGCCGCTAGAACTTTAAGGCCGTACACGCTTATATAGCCAATTATTGTTTGTGTTATATTATCAACGTCCATGCTGATATTTCCCCTATGAATAAGTTAAATTAATGAATTAATATAATATTCTATAATCAAAAAAATCATAGTTGGCAAGGCTTTCCGCACGCATATTATAAGCCATAGGGGCGTTTTACGCGTCTCATTATGGTACGAACTGCCGAGTAAGGCAAAACTCGCCTATAGGCTTTAGTATTAGTTTTTCATTACATTCTCGCATCAATTGGACAATAAATACAGACAAAACAGTAAGTTATCGGCCTCCCTGCTGTATATACATAACTGGCATTTATTTTGCATATAAGCATTTGTATATACTTAAAAGGATAGATCATGACAAAATACAATTCAGAAACAGACCCTAAACACTATACTTTAGAAGAGGCGCTTACCGCTGTAGAAGAGATCCTCTATGCGCAAAACAGTTCTCTTTATAGTTTAGGTGGACAGGGCGATGAAGATGAGATAACGATTTCAGCTGATCTTATACAAAGCTTACAAAATATTGAGCCACAAAGTGGCGAGGCCGTGGACGCCCCTATGGCAGAGACGCGAACAACAGTAACACCAAGCATTGGTGGTTTCACCACAGCTGTTTTTCAATCAGGTTATGATGACCTTGGCCCGTTAGAGGAAACCATCGTTGACTATTTAACGCGCTTGCCGAGCCACGCAAACGCGCAATCACCTCTGAGCTCTATTTTGGTTGCAAACCAAACACAATACGCTCAAAACGCCACAAACGAGGTAAAGACTGATAACGCCTCATTAATCGCTCTACCGGCAGCTACCGACGATGACCAGCCATTAGAGCCCGTAACAGAAGACAGTTTTGACCTTGGTATACGTTTGAGCAATGCAACATTCCATGTTGGCACAACAAATAATTCAGAGAGCCACAATATCTCATCAGATTTAAGCGCAGAGAGACGTAAACTAACGGCAGAGGATATTAACGTAAGCACCGTAAGTGATGACGCTGTATTTGTCTATAATGTCAAAGCCAATGGCCATGTAAATGCTCTATTAAAATCTGAATGGAACAGCATTAAGAACATAGAAATAGACGCCAACCACCATGCAAGCGTGACAGTAAAAAACTTTGTCCATACGAGCGTGACATTGAGCGGATCAGAAGACTCCACTGTCGTTATTCGTGATGCCAAACGTGGTGATGTTGAAACAGGTGATGGCGATGATAAAATCTCAGTCTTCGCCAAGTCTAATGGTTCTGGCTGGTCTAATAATTTCACCATTGAGACCAATGACGGCGCAGATACGCTATATTTAAAAGGCGACCAAGGTTACACAATCTTTAGCGTAGATAGCGGTGATGATGCTGACTCTGTGCGTATTTTAGGACAATATGAGACCAGCACCGTTCATTTAGGTAATGGCGATGATCGTTTTATTGGTCGCGCAGGGCAAGACAATGTCTTTGGTGGCGAGGGAAATGACCTCATTAAAGGGGGACACGGCGACGATATAATTAATGGCGGCGCTGGTGATGACAGGCTTTATGGTGGTAAAGGCGCTGACCGCTTCACATGGGAGCAAAATGATTTAGACGGCCAAAGCATTGATCGCGTCTTTGATTTTAACGCCAAACAAGGTGATATGATTGATATATCAGATCTACTACAATTCGATACAGAATCTGATGCCCTCATTGCTGATTTTGTGCGCTTAGTTGATGCCGATAAGGGCAAAAGTGCAACGTTAGAGATACGGGAACAAGG
Organism: uncultured Micavibrio sp.; assembly: GCA_963977125.1. Lineage (GTDB taxonomy): Bacteria > Pseudomonadota > Alphaproteobacteria > Micavibrionales > Micavibrionaceae > UBA2705. The sequence goes on along the minus strand of CAXBNJ010000006.1, from coordinate 51,705 downwards.
CGCTGGCGATTGGGTCAGCCTTGTGGAGATTACTCGAGGCGCACAATTGGACAGCATTGAGACTCTCGTTGATGATGGAACATTCATTATCTAAGCCCATCAGGCTTGCTTGCATCCTATAATTTAGGTTATATGCTTGCATGGATACGCAAAAAATTGATGCTGCGCGCATCAGAAAAATTACATACGCCCCATCTAAACAGCCCCTTGTTGATATTATATATCAAGATGAGCACCTCATTATCAGCAATAAACAAGCCGGATTGCTCAGCGTCCCTGGGCGCGAAGAAGCGATGAAAGATTGTCTTGAAAGCCGTTTAATGCACGAATATGGTGAAATTTATACGGTACACCGCCTCGACATGGAAACATCTGGCCTTATGGTCTATGCACGCAGCAAAGATATCCAGCGCGCCCTTAGTCAATTATTTATGGATCGCCAAGTTGAAAAAGCCTATATCGCCGATATATACGGCACACCATCCGTTTTTTCGGGGGAAATTGATTTACCGCTTATCTGTGATTGGCCCAACCGCCCCAAACAAAAGGTTGATTTTGAAGGGGGAAAACCCGCCCAGACCACTTGGACCACCCTGCCCGTCCCCCATAAAAATACCGATTTAGACAAATCAGCGCCAAGCGCAGAAATAACCCGTGTCTTGCTTGAACCGCGTACAGGGCGCTCTCATCAGTTGCGCGTCCATATGCTGGAACTGGGTCACCCGATTGTGGGCGATAGCCTCTATGCACATGATGCGGCTTTTTATCCCTATAAAAGACTGCACTTGCATGCACATAAATTATCTTTCATTCATCCGCATAGCGGGAGCTTACTGACATTTAACTCTGATTGTCCATTTTAAACGGGCTAAATTAGCAGCAACGGTAAAACATCAAGGGCATTAAAAAATAGATTTATCCAAATGCAAGCAGCCCTTCTCTGCACGTTTAATCAAAGCGAGATAATATGCATTAGGGTTATAAATAGTGTTCATTTCTCGACTAAGACCAGCATTGAGCAATAGAAATGCTAAAGAAGCCCCTATTTTTGTCATAGATTGACATGATTTTTGCCAAGAATGATCAGATATACCAAATAAATGTTTGTTCTTTTCTGAAAACTTAACCAGATCAGTCCAATTATGTATCTTAATATCTGTTTTATGACGCTTAATGAAGTTTATCACATCTTGAAAAGCAATCTTATCTAACCCCAAGAGTCGAAGTTCATTAGAAGCTTTGTTTATAATACTAGTTTTTGTATCCTCTTTGTGGACGACATTTTTGTCAACATTGGCCGTATTTTTTTGTGCCATGTTTTGTAAATTATCCACCATAAGCGTGAGAGCGTTAATGATGGTTTGTAGCTTAGAGGAGCACATATTCGGTCTGATCGCTTCGTTTAAAGCGGCTTCATCAAGGATTGGGGGCTGTGCATCGCAGCTTTTTAAAAGATCTCGAATGTTTTTGCGTAGGCTGTGAACGGTTCTTTTTAAAGAGTGCCAAGTGTGCTCTTTGGCTTTCTTTTCATTTAAAGCGTGCTCTAAATAAGGTATCAGATCAATCAAGGCTGATAAATCAACGCCATAAGCACTAATAAGGCACCCTGCCCTATTGCGTGTGCCATAGCGTTTATTATTCGGGCTATCTTTCCAGCTTAATGCGTTCTTTTCTTGCAAGGCTTTTTCAATGCGTTGAATTTGGCGTATTGATAAGCAAAAATCCTGCGCGGTACGGCAAAGCGATTGAAAAACAACAGGCGTTTGCCCCTCTTCCCAATCACAGTCTTTCGTGAAGGACATATAATAGTCTAATAAAGCGATCATTTGCGCTGAAAAACCATCATGTTTTCCAAGGCGTTTTATAAGCGTTAAGGCATAGTAAGCCTGTTTACGACCAGAGCTATTCATGCCCCGATCGTAGCCATCTACGAAACGATTGATATTTTCCATGGTTTTTTCTAAACAGAGGGCAATAAAAAGCATTCACAAAAGTCGTTAAACCTTGTGTTTAGTCTTGAAATGGCTATAATTGAGCTGTCAGACGAAATTATAAATTTCAAGAAATAGTCTTTGCTTTACAGCAAGGGCTATTTTTTTTATCGGTCTGTTATATGCCTCCTTAACTTATTTAATCGTAAGTTTTCTTCGGGTTGAAAGTGCTCGTAGAACTAGGCCGGAGCCTAAGAATCGTTGCGATCCCATAGAAACGTTACCAAATGTAACAAGGTGTTTCAAGTAAACACTTGTAAACGTAACGCAGGAAAAACAAAAGAAACACTTTATTGTCAATAGATACAATGGGTTGTGGTTGAGCGTTTTATATTTCGACACTTAGTGTAACCCAAGTAAACGCATTGTGTTTCTTTTATCGTTTCTAAGTGTTTCCCGTCGCGATTCGTATCTGTATTCGCGCCCCTCTCCTGCAGAGCGCGCATTTGTTTAGTTGTGTTTCTTGTGTTTCCAATAAAGTGTTTATGAGTTGTTTAGCATTCTGGCTTTTTCGAATCACATCTGTTATCTTGAATATCAATTACAGACATCCCGCACAGTTTAAGGGACCGTTAGATACAGAGAGAAACACATGAAAGTTAATCCAACCGAAGCATCGCAAATTGCGGGCGTTACGCGTAAGACCTTATATGCAGATATGCAAAAAGGAACGTTAAGTTATGGGCTGACGGATAAGAAGAAACGTTTAATACATGTCGCTGAATTAGAGCGTGTTTACGGCACACTGGCTAAGCCTGTTGAAGAAACACAACAAACGGCACTGTTTGAAACATCAGGTAACACAGCTGAGCAGACAAAAAACAGAGCGGCGGATGCGGAAATTTTGCGGATGCGCTTAGAATATCTTGAAAAAGAGCGGAATAGAGAGCGCGAACAGCTAAGTGAGCAGATTGAACACTTACGTGGCATGCTGAGCACAGAACAAGAGGAGCGCCGCAATATTACCTTATTGCTGACCAATCAAACCAGCGAGCGTGAAAAGCAGGGGCAGAAGCAAGAAGAGACGGTAAGCGAGCTTGATACCCTTAAAAAGACGGTTTTAGAGCTCAGAAAGCAGAACCGTTCTATATTCAGAGCCTTTAAAGAAGAAAAAGAAAAAACATTTTGGCAGAAATTATTTGGTTAAATAATCTTTTTACTAGGTTAACGCCTTATTTTTGTTAAACTAACGCTGTAATTTGATAAATGGCCATAGGCTAGGAGATAAAAATGTCTAAGGATTTAGTGCGCATTAGCGTTATGATCAGAACCGAACAGCTCAATCAGCTCCATGCTCTTGAGGTGAATATTAGTGGCTATATACGTGATTTGATTGATGATCGCATCAGCAATGATACGATTGTTCTCTCTGTTTGTAACGAGACCAAGAAACTCTACGATCAAGTGATCTCAAATTCAGGTCAAACCGACCTCGATTTAGAGCCATATGTCGTTAACGCTTTGAAAGTTATGATCAAAGATAAGATCGGCGAGATGCAGAAGCTCCACGATAGTTTGTAAGTTTCAGATAAATGCATCGATCGTTAATTTTAAATTCAGGCGGATAAACCAGCCTGAATTTTTTTTGTGTGCGCGCTGAGTAGGGTAGGGCAGGGCGCTGTGCCGTTTTTATCAGGGGAACAGAGTTTTATAATTTGTGAACCGACAATAACGCCATTTGCACCGATATTGACCATGTTTTGCGCGTGCTCAGCGGTGGAAATACCAAAGCCCGCTATGGCAGGCAGGTCAACCGCTGATTTTATCCGCGTAAATAACTGTTCTAAATTTTGATCGTAATTTTCTTGCGTGCCGGTTGTGCCCATTTTTGTGACCACATAAATAAAGCCGCCAGCATAGGCCTTGATTTTTTCAATGCGCGCATCATTGGTCGTTGGTGCGACAATAAAGACAAGGTCAATATTATGGGCTTGTGTGGTTGGAAAGACTTCTTGTGCATGCTCAGGGGGGAGATCGGGGATTAATAGCCCGTCTATGCCCGCACGGCCAAGCTCTGCGATGAATTTTTCGGCGCCTTTAGCCAGAATAATATTGTAATAGCTCATCACCGTAAAAGGGGTGTCAGGCGCATAAGCGCGCAGCGCGGTGATGAATTTAAGCGCGTCATTGGCTTTAAAGCCATTATCCAGTGCGATATTCGCCGCATCTTGAATAACAGGGCCATCGGCGACGGGGTCGCGAAAGGGAAGGCCTAATTCTAAGCCATCAGCCCCCGCATCAATAAGGGTTTTTGCCGCTGTGAGCGAGGCTTCGAAATTCGGGTAGCCCATTAAAACATAAGGCATATAGACCGCTTGCCCTGCGCGCGTTTTATTTTGAATATGCTGGAAACGTGTTTTACTCATGATGCTGATCCTGCTGTGCTGTCTTGCTGCTGGCTTTGTGTATAGGCCATAACATGGTGCAAATCTTTATCGCCGCGCCCAGAAAGATTAACCAGAATGATGCTATCGGGCTGCTGTTTTGCGGTTTTAAAGGCCTGTGCGAGGGCGTGGGCGCTTTCTAGCGCAGGGATTATACCCTCGGCATCGCATAATGCGTAAAAGGCATCCACCGCCTCAATATCATCAATGGCATAATATTTTGCGCGGCCTATATCACGTAAATGTGCATGTTCAGGACCAACAAGGGGATAATCTAACCCGGCAGAGATACTATGTGTGTCAAAAATCTGGCCGTCTTCATCTTGCAAAGCAAGGCTACGCATACCGTGTAATACGGCAGGCACGCCTTTGACGAGCACAGCGCCGTGCTTATTGGTGTCTATGCCTTCGCCGCCAGGCTCAGCGCCGATAAGTTGAACGCTGTTATCATCCATAAAGCCGCTAAATAAGCCCATAGCATTTGAACCGCCACCGACGCAGGCAATGGCGTAATCGGGCAGGCGGCCTATTTTATCTAAACATTGTTGGCGCGATTCTTTGCCAATAACTTGTAAGAAATGTTTCACAAGGCTCGGGAAGGGATGCGGGCCAGCAGCTGTGCCGAGCATGTAATGAGTGGTGTCGCAGCTTGAAATCCAATCACGCATAGCTTCATTAATTGCATCTTTTAATGTGCAGCCGCCACTTGTGACGCTAATCACTTCCGCGCCGAGAATTTTCATGCGCTGTACATTGGGCGCTTGGCGTGCAACGTCAGTCGCACCCATATAAATGGTGCAAGGAAGGTTCAGTTTGGCGCAAGCCATTGCCGTGGCGACCCCATGTTGACCGGCTCCAGTCTCAGCAATGATACGGGTTTTGCCCATTTTTTTGGCTAAAAGTCCTTGGCCTAGTGCGTTATTTGTTTTATGTGCGCCGCCATGCAGTAAGTCTTCACGCTTCAAATAAATATGGGCGCCATGGATTTTAGATAGATTTTCCGCGTAATAAAGCGGAGTAGGGCGACCGCCCCAATCTTGCATGATATTGAGAAATTCATTTTGAAAATCGGCATCATGCTCATATTTGCGAAAACTAACGCGGAGCTCTTCAAGTATAGGCATCAGCGCTTCGGGGGCGTATTGCCCGCCATACTCACCAAAAAATCCATTATCTGCGTTGTCTTTTACTGTATTTGACATGGGCTAACCGATACTTTTAAGTCTAAAATTTTAAGAAGGCGTACAAACTGAGCGCTATAGGCACTGCTGTAGGTTTTTGTACCTTATGCCCAGTTAATATACAATAAAATATAGAAAAAATGAATATGGGTGGCGGGGGCGCACTGCATTTACTTGCATTTTCGCGCCTTATCACATAAACAGGACAGGTTATGGTCATATCAATTGGAAATATAGAGGTTAACAGTCCCGTATTCTTGGCGCCAATGTCAGGGGTTACGGATTTACCGTTTCGGCGTTTAGTGCGCCGATTTGGTGCGGGGCTCGTGTTTTCTGAAATGATCGCCAGCCGCGCTATGGTCGAACAAGTACGCGGGTCAAAACGTCTGCAAGAAGATCGCCTTGATGAGAAGCCCTTTGCTCTACAGCTTGCGGGCTGCGAGCCTGAAATCATGGCCGAAGCCGCCATTTTATGCGAAAAGCGCGGCGCGCCGATGATTGATATTAATTTTGGTTGCCCTGTTAAAAAAATTGTCAATAAAATGGGCGGCTCAGCGATGATGAAGGATGAGCCCCTCGCTTTTGATATAATGCAGGCTGTGTGTGAGGCGGTAAACGTCCCCGTAACAGTGAAAATGCGCCTTGGTTGGGATGAAGATAATCAAAACGCCCCAAGCCTAGCGCGGCGTGCGGAGGAAGCGGGCATAAAAATGGTTACTGTGCATGGACGGACGCGCTGTCAATTATATCGCGGCGCTGCGGATTGGCAGGCCGTACGAGCGGTAAAAGAGAATATCTCTATTCCTGTTATTGTGAATGGGGACATTCATAATGGCGATGACGCAAAAACAGCGATGCAACTATCGGGGGCGGATGGGGTTATGGTAGGACGTGCATGCTATGGTAAGCCATGGAAAATAAAAGAGATCATGGATGATTTAGCCGGAGCAGAGGGCGGGTTCATTGAACCGCAAATGCATCTAAAAAAAGATATTGTTTTGGATCATTATGATGATCTTTTGTCGTATTATGGAGAGCGGCAAGGGCTCATGATTGGACGCAAGCATTTAGCGTGGTATCTTAAAGATATCGAAGGCGCAGCAAAAATCCGCCATTATATTAATGGTTTGACAGAAGTCGCTGCGGTTAAAGAAGAAATATCAGCCTTTTTCGCACAAGCTGCATAAATTAAGGCCGCGTCATTAATCCATTAAATCAATGCCGAAATGCACTAATAACTGATCAATCAAGCCTGTTGCGCCGTTTTCTGGGCGATGGGAGTCATTTTCAATTTCATGAATAACGAGCTCTTTACGAATATTATCCTGCACTTCTTGGCGTAAATGACCAATTTCAAGGCCTTCTGTGACATTTGTGTGGAGTTTTATGAGTAATTCTTCCTCAGAAGGGTGCAGATGCCCATCTTTATAAGCCAGAAGCCGCGCAAAATAGATCACTTGGCTACGATAAGCCGGATCATTAATATGTGAGAGCATTTCAATTGGGTCTTGCGGTGAAGAAAGATCGGAAATAAGCAGTATGTAATTTTCCTGGCTTAATCCGGCGCGTTGGCGCATGACGTCAAAAATCTTTGTAAGATGGGTGCGTTCATCTTGATGAATAAGGCCATCAGCATGCGCCATAGTAATAATGCAGCGCCACATATATAGCTTATTAATGCTAAATTCGTCTGAGGGCGTATTTTTAATAGTCATGATAAATATATTCCTTAAGCTTGCTATGGGCCTTAAAAACCTAAGACCTATAATATCACAATAAAAAAGTCACGCAAATGAGATCTGCGTGACTTTGTAAAAGCTTTTTATTCTTAGCTTATTTAATTGAATATAAATAAGAAAGATGTGCGCCCGCCAGTTTATGGCCATGATCATTGGCTTCGCTAAGCATATCTTCAGCCAGGTCCAAATTCGGAGCATCCATACCAAGGCCGTGCAAAGCTTGATAACCAATGCTATGTGCGGCTTGAACATTATTGTTCATATCGTAAGATGCTTGGAAAAACGTATTGGCGATTGTGTCGTTCTCAGCTGTGTTAATACCATTAGCGAGGAAGTGACCAATATCTTTGGTCGCTTGGGAAGCAACGTCAACATTACCAGATTGAATGCGTTTCACTTGTTTGGCAAAAACATCCGAATAACCAAGGCTTTCGATTAACTCAAGCACTTCTTCAGGGCTGTCTGTCACTGTATCTTCCAGTGTGTCTTGCCCATTATCACCAATAGTCAGTGTATTACTCTCTGCATCATAACCAAGGTCATCAAGCGGCGCTGTAGTATCTGTATCAACATTTTGCTGTATGTCTGATCCACTATCAAGCGCTTGGCTATCTGTTTGTTGGTTAAGGTCTGCTCCACCAAAGCTTGTTACGGCAACGGCGGCGGCAATGGCGATTGTGCCAAGGCCCATCGCAAGCGGCGCCCATTTCTGGCGGCTCCATGCTGCTGCTTTGCCCCATAGGCTTTTTGTTTCTGTCGGTGCTGAAATATCGCTCATGTTTCTAACTCTCCAAATGTGTAATTTGTCGGATTATAGAAATTAACAAAACTTATGTCAAGCGATATTAATTACGTAAAAAAACATCTACGCGCAGGCCTTTTCTAGGCCTTGCGCAATATTTAACGCTTGGTCTAGATCCGCAATAATATCCGCAATGTCTTCAATACCTATCGATAGGCGAATAGTATCCGCATTGGCGCCAGCCGCATTTTTTTGCTCATCAGTGAGCTGTGCATGTGTGGTCGAAGCTGGGTGGATAAGCAAGCTGCGCGTATCGCCAATATTGGCAAGATGCGAGAAGAGCTGCACATTTTCAACCATTTTAACGCCAGCATCATAGCCGCCTTTAATGCCAAAAGTCATAACAGAGCTGCATAAGCCATCTTTCATATATTTCTGACCATTCGCATAAGAGATATGTGAGGGGAGCCCCGCATAACTCACCCATTCGACGCCAGAATGATTTTCAAGGAATTGAGCAACATCAAGCGCGTTTTTAGAGTGTTTCTCCATGCGCATGCCAAGGGTTTCGAGTCCCATTATCGTCAGATAAGCATTCATGGGCTGTTGATTCATCCCGAGATCGCGTAGGCCAACGGCGTGGTTATGCATACATAAAGCTTTATCGCCAAACATATCGGCGAAAACTGCATTATCATAGGCTGGCTCAGGCATTGCAAGTGTAGGGTATTTGGCGGCGTCTTTTTTCCAATTAAAGTTACCGCCATCAATCACTGCACCCCCCATAGAGTTACCATGGCCGCTAATATATTTAGTGGTTGAATAAGTCACAATATTCGCGCCAAATTCTAATGGGCGGCATAAGTAAGGCGTGCCGATTGTATTATCAACGGCAAATACAACGTTATATTCTTCGGCAATTTTAGCGATGGCCTCAAAATCAACAATGACGTTTTCAGGGTTGGTCGGGCTTTCAACAAAAATAACTTTGGTTTTTTCTGTGATTGCACGCTTGAAATTATCAGGATTGGTTGGGTCAACAAAATGCCCTGTCCAGTTAAAGGCGCGCTTAAACTGGTAGCGTAATTGGCTGAGTGTGCCGCCGTAAAGCTTGCTGGAGGCAACAAATTCATCGCCATGGCTCAGTAGTGTAAAGAACATAAGAAGCTGCGCAGAGATACCTGAAGAAGTGCATGTGCTACCAACGCCACCTTCTAAAGCTGCGAGTTTTTCTTCTAACGCGGATACAGTCGGGTTAGTCAGGCGCGAATAGACGAAACCGGGTTTTCTTAAGTGAAAAATATCCGCCGCTTCTTCAACATTAGGGAAGCTATAGGCTGAAGTTTGATAAATCGGGACGCTGCGCGCACCAGTGGCGGGGTCACTGCCGCAGCCCGCATGAACAGAAAGAGTATCAAATTTTTGTATTTTATCAGATCCTGACATAGTATAAGTCCCTATATGATGTTTTAAGATTTTGTCGATATTAGCATAGTAAGAAATCGAATTAGATCAAAAAGCATGTTGCTTTGCACCAAAGTGTGAACAGTTTTTAAAGGCAAAAGAGGGGCTGTATTTATGACTATATTAGACTTATCAGCGATGCGAAGCTATTTGGATGGCGACCACGAGGAAGAACGGGAAATTATCGAGATTTTCTTGCGCAAATCCAAAAAAGATATCGAGGCGCTTGAACAAAGCATTGCCAATGAATCTTTAGGGGCTTGGCAACAATCGAGCCATTCTCTAAAAGGCAGTGCAGCCATACTTGGCGCTAAAAATGTGCAGGATTTATGCCAGCAAGCCGAAGCTATGTCTGTTTTTGACTTGGTGCTTATACGTGCGCATTTTCAAGCTTTAAATGAGGCTTATCAAGCGCTTATTAAGGCTCTTAGCGCTGAAAATTTAATTTGATCGCTGTGTTCATCAATTAAAATTCGTATTTAGCCCGTAAGAATATCTGACGATCGACATCTTCACCATAGGCCGATTGCTCATTATCCCCAAATAGCGCTTGTCCATTTAAAGATAAGGTCATTTTTTCAAAGGGTTTATAAGCAATGCGCGCATCAAGAACAAGGTCAGGGTCAATACGGACCGCTTCTGTGGTTGTCGTGGATGTATCAACATGGGAGTCAAATTGTGATTGATATGATGCATAGGCATCAAAAGCCCATTGCTCATTAGGAGCATAGCCAATATTTGCATTCACAATATGCTCTGAGTTTGAATCTTTATAATTAACACGGCTACCTGCATTGATATCATCTTCAATGGTCGAGAAGCTGTATGTCATACCCCAACGGATATGATTATCTGTTAGACCCTTTAGGCCTAGCTCAAGGCCATAAACTTGTGAATCGCCGATATTGCCGGTGATGCCGAGGGTCGATGACTGGGCAATAAAACCTTGCTGTTCATTTATACGTTGGTAAAACACAGCAATTTTTAATGCTCCATTTATATCAGCCATGTGGCGTTCATAGCCCAATTGGAAGTCATGTACATTTGAGGCTTCAGTGTTTGGATCTGCATAATAGGAAACTGCGCCAGCCCCAAGAACGCCAAGCTCAAAGGAACTTGGCAGGTCAACCCCTTTAGAGGCGGTGAGGCGTAAAGTATCAATATCCGTTAGCTTATAAACGGCGCCTAAATTATAGCCAAATTCATCATATCGATTATTAAAATCGTCATTGCTATAAGGGCTTGCAAATAAACCCAATGGACCAACATCATAATCTGCTTGGACGTGATCGTAACGCGTAGCAATGCTTGTTGAGAGTTTGTTGGTTACATTCCAATACCATAACCCACTTGCTGATTTAATATTCAGCGTGTTTTTACCAAGGAAAGTGCCAGATACGTGATGATTAGTCGCATTGTTACGGTATTCGCCAGCTATACGTAGCGTATGGCTAGTACCGATTTTAAAGGTATCGCTAAGCTGTGCGACGAAGACATCATTTTCGAAGAAAAAGTCATTCGTTGCGCCATTATAACAGGCCTCGATGGCGTTCCTATAAATATTAGCCTCTATAATACCGTATTCTGTATCAGAGGAAAGGTTGCTACGAATCCCCATATTCTCTGAATCACGCCCATAGCCCGCATCATAGGGATCAAGAATATTTTCATCTGTAATGGCATGAGAGGCTTCAATACGAAGCTGCGTGTTTTTATTGAGTTGTAAGCTTAGATCAGCATTATAATTACGCGCATGCGCTGCATCGTGCAAACTCGTCACTGATGCGTGGGTATTGTTCTCATCTTCATCGGCGGTAAATCCGCCAGCAGAAAGGCGCAAGCCAAAATCATCGCCATTTTGGAAGGTGTATACACCAGAGGCGTTCATATAACCATTTAGGCCCGTAGACGCCTCCAAGACATCAATGTCGTCATGGAGGGGGTTCATGGTGATAATATTGACCACGCCAGATGTTGCATTAAAGCCAAACAAAGCCGTATTTGGTCCACGAACAATTTCAATCTGACGAATTTCGTTTAACTCAACGGGAATAGCAGACCAGTTCACAAGGCCAAAATAATCTTCAAAAACTTGACGCCCATTTACAAGGACAAGGATACGCTCATTGCTGGCTGTATTATAGCCACGAATACCAACAGAATATTCGCTGGATGTGTTTTGATGGACAGATATCCCCGCATAGTGGCGCAAAATGTCAGGAATTTCTCGCGCAGGGTAACGGGCAATCTCTTCTGATGTGATGATCGTCATATCCAAAGGCACATCAGATGAGCGCTGCGGCGACCCATTGGCTGAGGTTGTCACAGCTTCGCCAAACATGTCTTGCATGATGCCGTAATCAATGCTTTGTGCGTGGGCGCTTGTTGCCGCTGTTGCAAGACCAAGGGCGCAGAGCGCTGTAGCTTGAAATAAAAAACTTCTCATTTAAAGTGGTCTCCTAAAAAGATCATATCGTTTTATTTGTCTATTGTGTTATCTATCGCTCTGTGACCATCATTCTGAATGCTGATGAAAATGAGACGGACGTCGCGGCCGCACCGGCCGCGCTAAGTTGAATGTCGACGGTAGGTTCGCTTTTAATAACCATCACGCAATGATTTGTATTTAAACATGTGTCATGGGTGGATACGGTTATGATGCCCCTTGCGCTAACTGCAGAGAATATAGAAGAGAAGTGCTCCTCGATACCCTCTGTAAGAAATAAAACAGGGTTTCTGGCGTTGGCCGCATCACGGGCATGGATTTTTTCTGCCTGTAAATTGATTTTACCAGACTGTATACCATTACCAATTATAGCCAGAATGAGGTCGGCTTCACGGCTTGATCTAGGATGGTTATCAGTATAAACAAGGCCGATTTTTACATTGTCGATTGGACCGCTCTCAATAAAGCCAAGCGCTCTACCTAAGATTTGTAAATCTTTTTTGGATGCGGCATGCGCAGCAGGACTAAGAACAGCGAGGCTTAATGCGCATAGCAATGTTATTCTTATGCTTCTGATCACTAATGAGGCCTTTTGAAATTGAAATAAATAATATGAATGTAATGGCGATAGAAAATAAATATAAGGTCATAATAATTCATTGTCGTATTTGAGTAAACCTTAATGTTTTTTGTAAGTGCTAAGGGCGTAGAGCTTGCACAGCTTTGTATGAGTGCAGGCTTTTTCTAAAACCTTAGGTTATGTTTTTTCGCTATTCACGGCAAAAGATTGCGTTGAGCTAGGGAAGCTGTTAACTTGCCACAGGATAGGATCTATACGATGCGCGCACAGTTACGAAAATCTCAATATGTTTATATTCTTCTTATTCTTATAAGTGGCGTATTTCTCTCGGCGCGTGGTTATAGCAAAATCAATGCCTTTGAAATACGCGAAAGTAACGCGCGCTTATCTGAGGAATCGGAACACGTCATTAAGGGTTTTAAAGACTTTCTTTCAAGCAAGTATAATACATTACGCTATATGAAGGCTTATTTTTATGCGTATGATACGCTTGATTTAGAGGCTTTTGAGTTGTTCTCAACCAGTATTCTATTATTTGAACCAAGCATTGATAGCTTATTGTTTGTTTTAGAGGTTCTACCTGAGCAGCAAAGTAATTATGCCCAGTTGCACGAAGCTATTTACGGCTCGGCGCTGCCTGTATCGGCGCGTTCAACACAAGCCTCTAAATCTGACAAAATTTACCCTGCGCATTTCTTAAAAACATTTAGTCAAAAGCCTTTGGCTACAGGCACTAATCTGGCTGATTACCCTGCAATTAACGCCGCAATTAACGCTGTTTTTAAAAATGCAGAGCCTCAGCTTGTCTTTGTTGACCATGTCAGTGGTTCGGAAAAGGATGTGTATATTATAGACCCTTTATTTTCTGTCGATAAAAGCCAGCCTAATATTGTTAACCGTATTAATTTTGCTGATTATTATGCTGATCATGGTTTTATTTTTTTGGGGTTGAAAATAGACACCTTTTTTCAACAAGAATTTGCTTTTCTAGAGAGCATACAAAAGAATGTCTGTTTGGATTTATCGTATAAACAGAATGATTATTACAAAAACATATATACCACTAATTCATGTGTGGCTGAGAAATCACATAAAGCCATTGTAAGTAATTTTTTCGCCTTTGGGATTGATTGGTCTTTACAGTTTGTGCCGCAAAACAGTTATTATGAAGAGCATATATGGCAAAAATATTTTGTTCTCTATGGCGGTGTTTTATTCACGCTTATTCTCGCCTCTTATTTCTATATGATTTTGCGTCAAAAGCGACATGATGAAATGGCGCAGAATACTTTAAACGAAGAAATTTTCAAAAAAGAACAACTTAACCTGCGTATGCAAGACTATACCGATAAGCTCGAGCTCGCACGACTCCAGCAAATGGATATTTATAAAAGTTTACAGGAAGAGAAACTAAAAGCTGAACAAGCCAACAGGACGAAGTCTGATTTTCTTGCGAATATGTCCCACGAATTACGCACGCCCTTGAATAGTATATTGGGGGTTACGAGCATTATAAAAGATGAATTCGTCAGTGACCCAGAGATGATGGCAATATTAGAATCCTCATCTAACGCGTTGTTGGAAATTGTGAATGATATTCTGGATTTGTCAAAAATTGAAGCCGGTAAAGTGCAACTGGAACATATTGATTTTGATATGAAAGAGGTTGTCAAAAATGCGATTAACGCTCTTAAGCCAATTGCTTCGCGTAAAGGGCTCTATTTGCGCTATACGCATAACAACCAGAATATACCGTTATTGGTTGGTGACCCTTTACGCTTAAGCCGCATATTTATGAACCTTATCGGCAACGCCTTAAAATATAGTATTACAGGCGGGGTAAGCGTGGAGATTAACTATGAATACATCAATGACACGACGATTCAATTTAAATGCGCCATTAATGATACGGGGATTGGTATTAACGAATCTCAGATCCATCATATTTTTGATAAATTTACTCAAGCCGACCAAACAACGACCCGTACATTCGGCGGTACGGGGCTCGGGCTTGCTATCACACAGGATTTGCTGAGGTTAATGGCTGGACGTGTTTGGGTGGAAAGTACGGAGGGTGTGGGGTCGACGTTTTTCTTTGAATTGCCGATTAAAATATCAAAGGGTAAATTAGAATATAAACCAGAAGGAAAAAGCCCGCGAGTCTCAAAGGACATGCCGCAGATTGATCAGAACGTCATTGAACAGGCAAGGCTTCTTATCGTCGATGATAATGAATTTAATGTTGTTCTGATTAAGAAGTTTCTTAATAAGATCGGATTTAAAGATATGCAGTTTGCTTGTAATGGCTTAGAGGCGGTTGAAGCATTTAAACAAGACGAATTTGATCTCATCTTAATGGACTGCCATATGCCTGTACGAAGCGGTTATGAGGCCACAGAGGATATTAGAGCGCTTGAAGCCATTCAGGGCCGGGCGCACGCCGTACCCATTATTGCCCTAACGGCGGATGCTATGGTCGGCGTTAAAGAGCGCTGTTTAACGGCAGGGATGAATGATTATTTAACTAAGCCGCTTATTTATGCCGACCTTATGGCAGTGTTGAAAACGTGGCTAAACCGCGTATAGATTTGTGCATGTTTTTCTTATCCTCTTGACATAACAAACCAATTTTCATATACATATTGTATTATAAAATCAAAAACAACATAAAAGCAGGTTGATATGTCACAGAACACGCAAAGCGCAGCGCTACAAAATAATCCCTTGGTGAACCCACCGAAAACAAAATTTAATATGCCTGCATGGGATCAGATCAAGCCAGAGCATTTTTTGCCGGCAGTCGAATGGGCCATGGAGAAAGCACAGGCTAATCTTGATGTTATTCGCGCCGTAGCGCCTGAACAAGCTTCATTTAAAACAGTAATTGAGCCGCTTGAATATCTAGACACCGATATTGGGCGTATTATGCATGTTTTATCTTACTATACGAATAATGCGACCACTGATGAATTAGATGAACTGGAAACGAAAATCAGTAATTTAATTGAGCCTTTCTATACGAGCACTATGGCCGATAAGGATCTTTATGCGAAAGTGGAGGCTGTCTATCAGAATCAAAATGGTTTAAACGCAGAAGAAAAACGCATCACTGAGCTTAACTATAAAGCATTTAAAAACGGCCCCGTTTCCCTGAACGATGAACAGCGCGAGGCCTACTCAAGAATCCAAGCAGAGCTCACGGCCAAGGGGCAAGCTTATAGTAAAAACCTTATGATCCACACGAATAAGAACGAAGAAGGTGGTTTAAAAGTTGTTATTGCAAAATCAGAAATTGCAGAGCGTTTAGCGGGCGTTAGTGAAGACCTTATCTCATTCTTTACAGAAAAAGATACGGGCGATGTTGTGATTGGCGCCATACCTGAATCTATGGATATTTTAGAACAATGCACAAATCGTGAAACCCGTCGCCAAGTCTATTTAAACTGGACGAGTAAGGGTAATGTCGGGGCGCATAATAACAGTGTCCTAACAAGCGAAATACATCAATTAAAGCAAGAAATGGCGCAGCTTTTTGGCTATGACAATGTAGTAGAAAAAACTATTCGCCCTGATAATAGAGCGGCAGGAACGCCTGAGACGGTGTGGAATATCTTACACCGTATGCGTGATATTGGCTACCGGGCGAGTGTTGACGTCTATCAAGATTTATTGGCGATTGCACAGCAAGATGGTATTACAGCATTGAAATCTGAAGACGTTGGCGGCAATGAAGAAAAAGCCATGCAGCCTTGGGATGCGGGATTTTATATGAATATCCTTGAGCAACAAAAAGGTGGTATTGACCCACAAGAAGAGAAAAAATACTTTGAAGTTGGCGCTGTTATGGATGGTTTACAACGGTCCATGAAACGCCGTTATGGCTTGAATTTGGAAGAAACAGATGACTTCCAAATGCCATCTGAAGATATGCAGGTTTTTTATTCTAAAAAGAGCAATGGTGAAGTTGATGGTATATTTATTGTCGATTTATACCAGCGTGATAATAAGCGTGGTGGTGCTTGGATGGACCAAATGCGTCCAGCGGGCTTTGTTGATGGTGAATGGCAAGTGCCGATTACATTAGTCAATTGTAATTACGCGGTTGATAAAGCGGCGCAATATATATCATTTAATAGTGTCGAAACGCTTTACCATGAATGGGGGCATGCAGCGCACGGTCACAACAGCCAGAAAACCAAATATCAAAGCCTGAACTCGATTAATATTGCATGGGACGCTGTTGAGCTGCCCTCGCAGTTTAATGAGATTTTCGCAGCGCATCGCCGCCACTTTAACAGCTATGCGCGCCATCGTGATACGGGCGAGAAAATGCCTAAGAAATTATACGATAAATTGATCGAGAAAAAGCCAAGTACACAGCTTCTAAGACAAAATCAATTGAGCATGCTTGATATGCAGCTTTATTCGCAATCAGACAAAATCTCTAATGTGGTCGCGTTTAATAAAGCGGTTAATGCGCCAACGCAGTTAATTGCAGATAAGACGGAGAATGCTATGGTGAATGGATTTAGTCACATTATGACGGGCGGCTATTCGGCAGGTTATTATAGCTACCTTTATGCTGACTTTATGGTTGCAGCGATTGAAGATCTTTTCGAAAAACATGGTCAAAAAGCGGTGAATGCATTTAAGCGCGAATTTACTTCTGTGGGCTGTATGAAAGACGCGAGTGAGGCTTTTGACAATGTTTATAAAGCCTTGGGTGAAGAGGTGAAGGCATTATCGCCTGATGGCTATTTACGCAAAAATGGCTATGGTAAGTATTTAGACCAAGCTGATGCTGAAGGTACAAGCGGTGAAGGTGTTCAGTATAACCCTGTTTATACGCGCCCTAAAATAGCTCCATAATGTAATCTAAGTCATTTAATTTAAAAAAAATCTGTCCAGAGGCACCATTGCCCTCTGGACAGATTTTTTTTACTTCGTTATCCTAAGCCTCACTTCAACATCTGTATTTTCATGAGGATATCTATGCTCGCAATTGTGTCTCCGGCTAAAAAATTAAATTTCACGGATGATTTTCAATCAACGCCCGTATCTCAGCCCATTTTTATGGATGAGATACAAAGCCTGATTGCCATCATGAAAACTAAGTCGCAAGCAGACTTAATGCAGCTTATGCATATTTCAGAAAATTTGGCGACGTTGAACCATAGTCGATTTCAGAACTTCGCGGATCAATTTGACGTCGAAACAGCGCGCCAAGCAGTGTATTTGTTTCAAGGCGACACTTATGTGGGCTTACAAGCGGAGAATTTTTCAGCTGAGGAGCTTGATTATGCTCAGCAGCATTTTGCTATTCTTTCTGGTCTTTATGGCCTATTACGCCCGCTCGATATGATGCAGCCATACCGCCTTGAAATGGGCACGAAACTGGCCAATGGCCATGGGGAGGATCTCTATAGTTTCTGGCGTGGCAAACTTACCTCTTATATAGAAACGGCGCTAAAAACGCATAAGAACCCATATATTATTAACCTTGCCTCGGCGGAATATATCAAAGCGATTAATGCCAAGAGCTTTGGCGATAAGTTTATCACCTGCCACTTTAAAGAAGATCGCGGCGGTCAATTAAAGACTATTGGTTTAATGGCCAAGCGCGCGCGCGGCGCGATGGCGCGCTATATTGTCCAGAACAAAATAGACACGCCAGAGGGCTTAAAGTCTTTTACTACAGATGGCTATGCCTATACCCCAGAACTATCTGATCCGACTAATCTGCATTTTGTCAGAGTCCAGTTAAAGTAAGATAAAGTAAAGGCAGGTTAGTGCTATGTGCTATGCGCTATGCACTATACGCAGGGCAGATATTATTTTTTGACTTTTTAGCCTCAGTGTTTATTATGTCACCTAAGTATAAAAATATATACAGGGATGGGACACGATAATGATGCTTTCTTTACGGCGCATATTTAGACGCGCGACTAAACATAACTTCCTTTTCACAGCGGAATGCTGCAAAGACGAACTTGCCATATGGCATGAATTAGCCGATATATCTGATTATATTCGGACGGTTGACGAAACAGAAAAATCTAACGCGAAAACCAAAATATTTAATGTACTCGCTGATGACCACGGCTGGCCAATGGATGCTGAAAAAAATCAGATGAGATCATGGCTAGAAGGTATGTTTGATATGGCGCATGAAATTGGGCCAAGGCAGCATTTTGCGAAACACTTCAATAAGTTTCTATCTCGAGATGAGCTCGATTCATCATTTTGGGGCGAAAACGGCCAGATGAAAAACAGTCAGAGATTCATGCAAGAACACTATAAAGATATGGCCTTGGCTTTGAACGCCGTGAAATAACGACCTTTACAAGCTTATTTTGCATCTGCATTATATATTTTTAGGTCTTTATCTAGGTCTTTGTAAAGAACAGAGAATTGTTCATACAGGCTTGCATATGAATTCATATCTCCAGACTTCGCATGCACCTCCATTTCGGATGTGAGCGTGAAGGCTTCCTCTACACCAATCAACGAACAGATAGATTTACAGGAATGGGCCGCAATAAAGGCCTGCTCCTTATCTGTTTCTTTAATTGATTGCGCCATAGCCGTCGTGTATTTCTCTAAATCTTTTTCGACTATTTTGGCCAAGTGGCAAGCGCTCTCACCATAATGGGACATGGCTTCCGTAATAATTGGTCCATACATATTTACTGTTACCTTAAGCTGATTTCTTTTTGCTGTCGCTGTCTCGAACATGAAACAACCAGTCTTCATGGCCTGTCGTCGAGCCGTTAAATAAGCCGAAAAAGGCTTTTTGGATCTGTTTGGTCACAGGGCCGACTTCACCTGTACCAATTTGTTTTCTATCGACTGAGCGCACAGGCGTCACTTCAGCCGCCGTACCTGTAAAGAATATCTCATCAGCCAGATAAAGAACTTCACGGCTTAGCGCTTGTTCTTTAACCGTATAGCCCATTTCTGTGGCGAGGGTCATGATTGTGTGGCGCGTAATGCCAGAGAGGATAGACGAGCTGCTATCAGGCGTATAAATCACGCCATCTTTAATGAGGAATAGGTTTTCGCCAGCGCCCTCGCTTAATTTGCCATCAACGGTCAGGCCGATACCTTCATCAAAGCCGCGATCATGCGCTTCACTACAGATTAAAAATCCTGATAAGTAATTACCGCCAGCTTTCGCCAGAGTAGGCGTTGTGTTCGGCGCAGCGCGGTTCCAACTGGATACGCAGACATCAATGCCATTATTGAGGCCTTCTTCACCTAAATAAGCGCCCCAAGGGAAGGCGGCAACGGCAAGGTCAATCGTGCTTTCTTTCGGCGCAACAAGCATGCTGCCATAGCCAATATACGCAATGGGGCGGATATAAGCGGATTGTAATTTATTGGCGCGTACGGTCTCTACGCAGGCTTCCATGACTTCTTCGACGCTGTAAGGTAGCGCTAAACCATATATTTTAGCTGTATCAGATAGGCGCTGTGCATGTTCTTGTAAACGGAAGACAGCAGGGCCTTCAGGGGTGTCATAAACGCGTATACCTTCAAAAAAGCTGGTGCCGTAATGTAGGCCGTGTGTCATCAGGTGCACGGTAGCTTCAGCCCAAGGAATAATTTTTCCATTTTTCCAGATGTAGTCAACTTCTTGCATAATATACCCCTGTTGTTCGTTTTCGTTTTGTAATATTTATAAATGATCTGCGTCTATAATTAAACAATTATATCGTTTTAAGGTACGAAATATTTTTCGCTTTAGTTCTTAAGTACTTAAGGGTAAACTCACGACAAAATAATAAGAATAATAAGACTAAATAGGGAAGAGATTGACGCGCCAATGGGTATATTACGCTCCAAAATCGATAACTCGTCTGAAAGTTTCAAAACCAACACAGCCGCTATGCAGGCCTTGGTTGATGATTTACATGCCAAAATCGCTGATATAGAACAAGGCGGTGGTGATAAAGCGCGCGAGCGTCATTTGTCACGCGGTAAATTATTGCCACGTGATCGCATTAATCAATTGCTTGATGATGGCACAGCTTTTCTCGAATTTTCACAAATGGCTGCTTATAAAGTCTATGCCGATGATGTGCCCTCAGCGGGCGTGTTGACGGGTATTGGCCGGGTCTCTGGTCAGGAATGCGTGATTGTTTGTAATGATGCAACGGTTAAGGGCGGCACATATTTTCCGCTCAGCGTTAAAAAACATCTGCGCGCCCAAGAAATCGCCGCTGAAAATAACCTACCTTGTATTTATCTGGTCGATAGTGGCGGCGCTAACTTGCCTAATCAAGATGAAGTTTTTCCTGATCGCGATCATTTTGGCCGCATTTTTTATAACCAAGCCAATATGTCCGCGCAAAATATTCCGCAAATTGCTGTTGTCATGGGCTCATGCACGGCAGGCGGCGCTTATGTGCCCGCCATGTCGGATGAGAGCATTATTGTTAAAGAGCAAGGCACGATCTTCCTTGCAGGCCCACCTTTGGTGAAGGCTGCAACGGGCGAAGAAGTCAGCGCCGAAGATTTAGGCGGCGGCGATCTCCATACACGCGTTTCTGGTGTGGCTGATTATTTGGCTGAAAATGACCATCACGCTTTAGAGCTTGCACGTGAAAGCATCGCGAACCTTAATCGTGAAAAAAATATTGAGCTTGGGCTCAAAGAACCACAAGCGCCGCGCGAAGACATGGCTGAGCTTTATGGTGTTATTCCGCCTGACCTTAAAACGCAATTTGATGTCAAAGAAGTCATTAGCCGTATCGTTGACGGTTCAGAGTTCCAAGAATTTAAAGCGCGCTATGGCACGACTTTAATTACGGGCTTTGCGCATATTGAGGGCATGCCTGTAGGTATTGTGGCGAATAATGGTGTTTTATTCTCTGAATCTGCGCTAAAAGGTGCGCACTTTGTTAAAATGTGCGATCAGCGCGGCATTCCATTGGTTTTCTTGCAAAATATCACTGGTTTTATGGTCGGCAGCAAATATGAAGCGGGCGGTATTGCCAAAGATGGCGCGAAAATGGTGACGGCTGTTGCCAATGCCCGCGTCCCTAAACTCACTATGATTATTGGCGGCTCTTTTGGTGCGGGCAATTACGGTATGTGCGGTCGTGCCTTTAGCCCCCGTTTCTTATGGATGTGGCCAAATGCGCGCATTTCCGTGATGGGCGGTGAGCAAGCGGCAGGGGTTCTGACCACTGTGACGCGCGATAAAATAAAACGTGGCGGCAAAGATTGGCCAGAGGCCGAAGAAAAAGCCATGAAAGATGAAATTGTCACTATGTTTGAACAGCAGGGGCATCCTTATTACGCTTCTGCGCGTCTTTGGGATGATGGCATTATTGATCCGTTAGATACGCGCCGCGTTTTGGCGCTTGGTTTATCTGCGGCGCTGAATGCTCCATTAGATCCTGTTAAATCGAGCTTATTCCGCATGTAAGCATCCATACACTATAAAAGGGGCGGCCATGTAGGGCTGCGATGAGTATTATAAATGAGTGATACAGTTATATTAGACATAGAGAACCGCGTTGCTTATGTGACCCTTAATCGCCCTGAGCTTCATAATGCCTTTAATCAACAGATGATCGCAGCGCTGGCAGAATGCTTCACAGCGCTTGCTGATCGTGCCGATATTGATATTGTTGTGCTCAAAGCCGCAGGGAAAAGCTTTTCTGCGGGTGCGGACATGAATTGGATGAAAGCAGCGGCGCAGTATAGCGAAGAAGAAAATCATCACGATGCCTTAAACCTCGCGCGTATGCTAAAATCCTTATTTGATCTGCCGCAATTCAGCATTGCTTTAGTGCAAGGCGCAGCGATGGGCGGCGGTATGGGGCTTGTTTCTTGTTGTGATCTGGTGATTGCTGAAGAAAACACCAAATTTGCGCTGTCTGAAGTTAAGCTAGGCCTAATTCCGGCCACGATAGCGCCTTATGTGATGCGCGCCATTGGTCAGCGTCAAGCGCGCCGTTATTTCCAAAGCGGTGAATTTATACCCGCATTGCGCGCCCAGTCTATCGGCCTCATTCACGAAGTTGTCAGCGGTCAAGATCAGCTCGCTGTTGCCCTGAATAATACATTATCAGTGGTAAGAAAAAATGGCTCAGGCGCGATGCGTGCTGCGAAGGTCCTTGCCACAGAAATCAGCGCCGATGGTGAAATTGACGATGCATTGCTCGATAATACAGCGCGTCGCATTGCAAAAATACGCTCAGGCGCAGAAGCGCAAGAAGGCCTCAGCGCGTTTTTAGAAAAAAGAAAGCCAAGCTGGATTAAGGCATAGGCGTAGAAATAGACGCAAAAATAAGACTTTAAAAGTTAAGGACAGGGATAATGTTTCATACGATATTAATAGCCAATCGCGGCGAAATTGCCTGCCGCATCATTGAATCAGCACAGGCCATGGGTATAAAGGCCGTTGCTGTTTATTCTGATGCAGACCAAGGCGCGCGCCATGTGCGCCTAGCGGATCATGCGGTTCATATTGGTGCATCGCCAGCCGTTGAATCGTATTTGGTTGTCGATAAAATCATTGCCGCTGCAAAACAAAGTGGCGCGGAAGCTATTCATCCGGGGTATGGTTTTCTGTCTGAAAATGCCGCTTTCGCCAAACGTTGCGCGGATGAAGGCATTGTCTTTATCGGCCCTTCTGCAGATTCAATAGAAAAAATGGGTTTAAAAGACCGCGCGAAAGATATTATGCGCGAGGCGGGCGTGCCTGTTGTTCCGGGGTATCAAGGTGATAATCAAGACGCAGAGTTTTTAAAAAAACAGGCTGATGAAATTGGTTATCCCGTTTTGATTAAGGCCGTTGCAGGCGGCGGTGGTAAAGGTATGCGCCGCATAGATGCCGCTAAAGATTTTCTTGAGTTATTGGCGAGCTGTAAACGCGAAGCCAAAGCGGCTTTTGCCAATGACGTTGTGCTAATCGAGAAATATATCGAAAAACCGCGCCATATTGAACTGCAAGTCTTTGGCGATACGCAGGGTAACTATGTACATATATTTGAGCGCGATTGTTCCGTGCAGCGCCGCCATCAAAAAGTTGTCGAAGAAGCTCCTGCGCCAGGTATAGACGCGCAGACCCGCGCTAAAATTGGCGAAATAGCGGTGAAAGCTGCGCGCGCGATTGATTATACAGGCGCAGGCACAATTGAATTTATTGTCGATGCGAGTAAAAACCTATCCGCTGACGATTTCTATTTCATGGAAATGAACACGCGTTTGCAAGTTGAGCACCCTGTAAGTGAGATGATTAGCGGCCAAGATTTTGTTGAATGGCAATTACGCATCGCAGCAGGGGAGCCCTTGCCAGTTGCGCAAGATGAGCTTGAAATTCAAGGCCATGCTTTTGAATTGCGTATTTATGCCGAAGACCCTGCCCATGATTTTGTCCCGCAAATTGGCCGCATTACCGATGTTTTGCGCGGCATGGATGATGAAGAGTGCCGGATTGATACAGGAGTTGAAGCCGGTGACCAAGTCAGCGTTTATTACGACCCGATGATTGCCAAGTTAATTTGCTGGGGCCCAGACCGCGAGGTGGCATTAAAGAAAATGCAGCGCTTTATCTCAAAGACGGCGTTTCTTGGGGTGAATAATAATCAAGAATTTCTGCGCAATATTATCGCGCATCCTGCTTTTGTTGAGGCCGATCTACATACGCATTTTGTTGAACATTATGAAGCCGATTTACTTCCTGAAAACTATGCTCATGCTGATAATCAAGAGCTTGCTTGCGCAGCGCTCTATTATGCATGCGGCTTTGATACTGGGCATGCTGGCTATGAAACGCTTGACCCGTGGGGGCAGCATGATAATTGGCGTATGAATATGGCGCTTAATAAAATCATTAAACTTCGCCATCACGGCGCGCTTATTGAAGCCCGCATTGTTGGTCGCGATGATCATTATGACATCACGGTTAATGGTGAGACGATAAAGGCATCATTAGAAGGTAGTGATGATGAACAGTCTTTTGCGGCGCGTATTAATGGCACGCTGCATAGTATAAAGACTGCTTATAACGCCGATAATCAAACGTTGTCTTTATTAAGTCATGGCCGGATTATTGCTTTTCAGCGTGATAGCCATGATTTACACGGCGCAGAATCGAGCCAGCATGAAGGGCAGATTATTTCGCCAATGCCCGGCACGATTATCAAAATATTGGTTGAACAAGGCGCACATGTCGCCAAAGATCAGCCTTTAATCATCATGGAAGCGATGAAGTTAGAAATGACCTTGCGCGCCCCGCATGAGGGCATAATAGCCGCGCTTAACCATGCCGAAAATGATCAGGTTAGTGATGGCGCTGTATTGCTTGAACTGAGCAAGACTGAAGCTGCAGAAGAAGAGGCCGCATAAGCAATGAGTGATCATGTAACATTATATGAAGTTGGCCCGCGTGATGGTTTGCAAAATGAAGCGCAAAATGTCCCGACGGACATTAAGTTAAGCCTGATTGCGCAGCTCAAAGACGCAGGTTTGACGCAAATAGAAGCCACCAGTTTTGTCGCCCCTAAATGGGTGCCACAAATGGCTGACCATAACGAGATTATGGCGGCACTAAAAAATGATTTAGACGTTAGCTATCCTGTCCTTGTGCCCAATATGCACGGTATGCAAGAGGCTATGAGCCATGATGTGCGGAGCATCGCTCTATTCACGGCGGCATCGGAGAGCTTCACACAAAAAAATATTAATTGTTCGATTGCTGAAAGCTTTGAGCGCTTTGCCCCAATTATGGAGCAGGCGAGCGAAAAACAGATTAAAGTGCGGGGCTACGTGTCTTGCATTGCAGGCTGCCCTTATGAAGGTAAAATAACTATTGATGCCGTCGTCGATACAGCCGCTAAATTATATGCAGCAGGCTGCTATGAAATATCACTAGGTGATACAATTGGCGTTGGTACGCCCAATCAAATCAAACAGATTATCGCGGCGGTTAAAACTGCAGTACCTATTGAGCATATTGCTTTGCATTGCCATGATACTTACGGGCAAGCTCTGGCAAATATTTATGCAGGGTTAGAAAGCGGCGTGCGGGTCATTGATAGTTCAATTGCGGGTCTTGGTGGCTGCCCTTATGCCAAGGGCGCGTCTGGCAATGTAGCAACAGAAGATGTCGCCTATATGCTGAGCGGCCTTGGTTTTGATACTGGGCTTGATCTTGATAAGCTCGTCAAAGCGGCGTGGTTTATTTCTGATTATTTAGGGCGTAAGCCCGCCGGCCATGTGGCCAATGCGTTAAAAATATAATTAAAAAACGACTTAAAACTTAATCTCAGGGGAGAAAACGGATGATACCGTATCCAACATTAAATTTTGCTCATGGTGAAGATATTAATATGCTGCGTGAAAGCATTTATAGCTTTGCTCAAAATGAAATTGCGCCAATGGCCGAAGCTGTTGACCTGAAAAATGAATTCCCTAATGAGCTCTGGCCAAAACTCGGTGCAATGGGCTTGCTCGGCGTTACGGTTAGTGAAGAATATGGCGGCTCAGAGCTTGGCTATTTGGCGCATGTCATCGCGATGGAAGAAATTTCTCGCGCTTCGGCTTCAATTGGTCTGAGTTATGGCGCGCATTCTAATCTCTGCGTTAATCAAATTTCTAAAAACGGCAATGACGAACAGCGCAAAAAATATCTGCCTAAATTGGTTAGCGGTGAACATATTGGGGCGCTCGCGATGAGTGAGCCGGGCGCAGGCTCTGATGTCGTCAGCATGAAACTCACCGCGCGCGATAATGGCGATCACTATGTGCTGAACGGCAATAAAATGTGGATTACTAACGGGCCTGATGCTCATACATTGGTGGTCTATGCCAAAACTGAGCCAGAGGCGGGCGCGAAAGGCATCACAGCTTTTATCATTGAAAGCGATATGAAGGGTTTTTCAACAGCGCAAAAGCTTGATAAACTTGGTATGCGTGGGTCAAATACGTGTGAGCTCGTCTTCCAAGATTGCGTTGTTCCTAAAGAAAATATTCTGGGTGGCTTAAACCAAGGCGTGCGCGTTTTGATGAGCGGTCTTGATTATGAGCGCGTTGTGCTATCAGGCGGGCCTTTGGGTATTATGCAAGCTTGTATGGATCTTGTTGTGCCCTATATCCATGATAGAGAACAATTTGGACGCCCTATTGGTACTTTTGAATTAATGCAGGGTAAAATGGCTGATATGTATACGACGCTGTCAGCGCAGCGCAGCTATGTTTATGCGGCGGCGGCGGCTTGTGATCGTGGTGAGACCGCGCGTAAAGACGCGGCAGGCTGCATTTTAACCAGTGCAGAGGCGGCAACGCAATTGGCGCTGCAAGCCATTCAAACCCTTGGCGGTAACGGCTATATTAATGAATTTCCAGCAGGGCGCTTATTGCGTGATGCCAAGCTCTATGAAATTGGCGCGGGTACATCAGAAATTCGTCGTATGCTGATTGGCCGTGAGTTGTTTGAAGAAACGAAATAGCCTAAGGCCTTCGCGGCGGCGCAGCACAGGTGAGCACTAGAATGTTAGCGCATTTCACGCTAATATTCACACGCATTACTCCATAAATAATAATAAGCAATAAACAGGGTATATAGACTATGACTAAGCCATTAAAAAACGTTTCGCTTAATGATAAATATGACCTAGAAGAGGGCATTGCCTTTATGAATGGTCTGCAAGCGCTGACGCGTATTCCTTTGGTACAAATGCGCCGAGATCGCGCGGCAGGTTTAAATACGGCGGGCTTTATCTCTGGTTATCGTGGTTCTCCACTGGGCGGTTATGATATGGAACTTATGCGCGCTAAAAAACAGCTTGAAAGTCATAATATTACCTTTGATCCGGGCGTTAATGAAGATTTAGCCGCAACCTCTGTTTGGGGCACGCAGCAAGTGAATTTGCTTGGCGGCTCTGAATATGATGGCGTATTTGGTATTTGGTATGGTAAATCCCCTGGCGTTGATCGCAGCGGTGATGTTATGCGCCACGCGAATGCTTATGGTACAGCGCCCAAAGGTGGCGTACTGGCCATTGTGGGGGATGATCATGCGTGTAAATCATCGACTTTACCATGTCAGAGTGACCATGCTTTATCTGCTTATATGATCCCAATTTTATATCCTGCGAGTATTCAAGAGTTTGTTGAATATGGCCTATTGGGCATTGAAATGTCGCGCTATTCTGGCTGCTGGACGGCGCTTAAAGTGACGAGTGAGAATGTTGAAACATCGGGCACGGTTGATTTGTCGCGCGAAAACCGCCTTATTCTTACGCCAGACGCATCTGAATTCGAAATGCCCCAAGGTGGGGTGCATATTCGCCTCAATGACGTGCCACGTGAGGTCGATTTCCGTTTACAAAATTACAAATTATTTGCTTGTCATGCGTTTTGCCGTAAAAACAAAATTGACCGTGTGGTCATGGATAGCGATAAACCACGCTTTGGTATTGTGACTGCTGGTAAATCTTACGGCGATGTCCGCCAAGCCTTAATCGAGCTAGGTATTACGGATGATATTGCCAAAGATATTGGCCTGCGCCTTTATAAAGTCGGCATGCCTTGGCCATTAGAGCCACAAGGCGCCCATGCTTTTGTTGAAGGATTAGAAGAAATTCTGATTGTTGAAGAAAAGCGCGAATTAATCGAAAATCAGCTCACGCAGCAAATTTTCAACTGGCCACCTGAAAAACGCCCTATGGTGGTTGGTAAATATGATGAAAACCGCAAGCGCCTCTTGCCGCTTGATAATGCTCATAATGTTGGCATGGTCGCGCGCGTAATTGCGCAGCGTATTGCGCGTTTCTATCATAATGAAAAAATTGATGCGGCTCTGGCCTTTCATGAGCGCTATGAACAAGAAGCCAAAGCCTATGCTGCGCCATCTTTGCGTAAACCTTATTATTGCGCAGGTTGCCCCCATAACACCTCAACCAAAGTCCCAGAAGATAGCTTCGCTATGGTGGGGATTGGCTGTCATTATATGGTGCAGTGGATGGATCGTAACTCAGCGCTTTGTACGCAAATGGGCGGCGAGGGCGTACCGTGGATTGGTATGGCGCCATATACTAAGCGTAAACATATTTTTGCTAATCTGGGCGATGGTACATATTTCCATTCTGGCTCATTAGCGATACGCGCTTCGGTCGCAGCTAAAGTGAATATTACTTATAAAATTCTCTATAATGATGCCGTGGCGATGACGGGCGGTCAGCATGTTGATGGCGATCTTCCTGTCTACCGCGTGGCGCAGCAAGTTATGTCTGAGGGCGTAAGCAAAGCATGGATATTAAGTGAGTTCCCTGAAAGCTATAAAAACGTCAAAGAAATTCCGAAAGACGTCGCAGTATTAGGACGTGAGCAATTAGAAAATATCATGAAAGAGTGCCAAACAATTGAAGGCACGAGCGTGATTATTTATGATCAAACCTGCGCGGCAGAAAAACGCCGCCGCCGTAAACGCGGCCTTTACCCTGACCCAGCCAAACGGGTCATTATTAATGACAGTGTTTGTGAAGGCTGCGGCGATTGTTCTGTGCAATCAAACTGCGTTGCCGTACAGCCACTAGAGACTGAATATGGCCGTAAGCGCCAAATCAACCAATCGCTTTGTAATAAAGATTTTTCATGTTTGAAAGGCTTCTGCCCATCATTTGTGACCGTCCATGGCGGCGAGTTACGCAAAACCAAAGCATCGGATGAAGATGGCGGCGGTGATATCTTCGCAAGCTTGCCTCAGCCTAATGTACCAAGTCTTGATGATGCCTATAATATTGTGGTCACAGGTATTGGTGGCACAGGAGTGTTAACCATTGGCGCGTTGTTAGGGATGGCGGCGCATGTTGAAGATAAATTCTGCCGTAACCTTGATATGACCGGCCTTGCGCAAAAAGGCGGCGAAGTGCTGAGCCATGTACGCATAGGCAATAAGCAAGAAGACCTTAGAACCGGTAATATTATTGCAGGCGGCGCGAATTTGCTGCTGGCTTGTGATATTGTTTCCGCTGTTGGCGCGACGGCGTATAAAACGCTTAATTCTGATCGCACTCATGCTGTTATTAACGGCGACCAAGCCCCTGTTTCGGCTTTTGTGATTGATAACGACCTAGATTTTGCACAAGATAAAGTTCGTGAAACATTATTAAAACGCGTAACATCGGAGGGCGTGTCTTTCATTGCTGCGACTGAATATGCACGGGTTTTATTGGGGGATGAGATCAACACCAATATGTTGATGCTTGGCTATGCATGGCAAAAAGGCCTTATTCCGCTGCAGCTTGATTCAATTGCCCATGCGATTACGCTTAATGGCGTGGCGATTGAAACCAATTTAAAAGCTTTCGCCTTTGGCCGCCTTGCCGCGCATGATATCAATGCCGTTAATAAAATGGTCGAAGATGTCCTTAAAGAAAACGACACGAAAGAAGCGGTTTCTGAAACGTTAGAAGAAATGATTGAGCGCCGCGTTGATTACCTCGCCGCTTATCAAAACAAAGCCTATGCAGGGCGCTATCATCGCCTTGTTCTGAAGGTTGCAGAGCAAGAAAAAACCCTAATCGGCGCGGATAGTGATGCCTTAACCTATGCAGCGGCGCGGTATTACCAAAAATTACTGGCTTATAAAGATGAATATGAAGTGGCGCGCCTTTATACGGACGGCACCTTCCTCAAGAAACTAAAAAGCCAATTCTCTGGCGACTATAAAATTGAGTTTAATCTTGCGCCGCCCATTTTTGAACAAGATGATCCTGCCACAGGTCGCCCTAAAAAACGTAAATTTGGCCCGTGGATGATGCATGGCTTTAAAATATTAGCGAAAATGAAAGCATTGCGCGGTACGCCGTTTGATGTGTTTGGTTATCACCAAGCCCGCAAAGATGAACGCGCATTGATTAAGCATTATGAAGCGCTGGTTGATACTGTGTTAGCCAAATTATCACCTGAAACAGTGGATACATGCATAGAGCTGCTGAATTTACCGGATATGATTAAAGGCTATGGCCCTGTTAAAGATGAGAATATTGAGAAATATTATCAATGCCATGCGGAGCTTCTCAGCGCTTTGGAATATCAACCCCCAATAGAGGCGGTGGCTTAGACCTCATAATGGGCTTAATAACTTAATGGGCACAGTTTTTGCTTGTAAGACTCGCATATATAAAATTATGCGAAAGGATTAAAAGCGATGACATCAATTTCTACTAGCCCAATATCACAAACTATGAGCTTTAATAAAGACATGTTCTCTGATTCTTCCATGCGCCCGCATTTGGAAACATATTTTGAAGAGGCCTATGCCCCGGTGCGAGAGCGTATTGCTGATATGAAGGAGGCGGAATCCAGTGGGCCGGCTTCTAAGGCGCTTGCAACAGCCAATGGGAGCAGTGCTGTAGAGCTCAGCGCAGCTCAATATGAAGCAATGATCCCCAGCTTTGATAAATGGCTGGAAGCGCAGCAAACTCTATCCATATTTGACATGCAAGATCAGATAACTCCAGGGCTTGAACACGCTGAGCAGCACCTTGAGTCTATAGAGGCGGATCTCAACCCAGACTCCCCATCTAATGTCAGAGCAGTGTTTTCAGAGGGGGAGAAAATTCTGGCTTATATTACGGGTGAAGGCGCTCTTGTCACGCATGAAGGCGGAGCGGCGCTACAAAAAATTGCGGAGCAAGCGGATAAGTTAAAGCTGACAGGGGAGGCAAGAATTGCCTATATGAAAGAACAGGGGGAGAAAGAGCTATCAGGCCGGCATGCTGATTTGGAAGTAACGAGCTATAGCCATTCCACCACACCGACGCGACGTGAGTTTGCAGAGAAGTGGTACCCTGAACATGATGTTGATGACGCGTATGAAACCGCCTTGAAAGAGGCAAGAGAGTCTTTAGCACAACAGCAAGCTCTGCATAAGCAACAAACTCAAAACCTTGATAATATGCGCATGGCCTTGCTTCGAATCATGGAAGAAGCACAAGCGGATGGTGCTTATTAAAATTAAAGGATATCGCCGCTGCACTTATAAAAATAGGGTCTTAATTTGAGACCCTATTTTTTCTGATTTTGTAGATATTCTTTTTTACTTTAAGTTTTTGGCTTATCAATAACAGCGCAGGTGAGCTCGCATTTGGCGACCAGTTTATCACGTTCATCAGTGATGCGAATATCCCACACATGCTTTTTACGGCCTATATGAACAGGCAGGCAATGCGCTGTGACAAAGCCCTGTGTTACGGGGCGTAGGTGGTTAACTGAAATTTGTGAGCCTACCGCATAATATGTATCTGTATCTACACACATAATAGAGGCAAAGCTGCCGATCGTTTCGGCAAGCACGCAAGTAGCCCCGCCATGTAATATGCCATGAATTTGATGAGTGCGTTTATCAACGGGCATACGCGCTGTGAGGAAATCATCACCAATTTCTGTGAACTCTAAGCCTAATTGGTCGAGAATATTTTCATGCGTCACTAAATCTAACGCATCTTGTATGGTGTATCTTTTATGCCACAGCATGGTTTAATGACCCTTATAAATTTATGATGGAATAAAGCGTTTTTCGATGCATAATAGTAGCGTAAACGCATGAAACTGTAAACAGGGTGCATGACATGGTCAGCCAAGAAAAACACAATAATTCGCTTATAGAACATTACGGCAATGATGAGGTTGTTGATTATTTGGTAGATAAGATAAGCAGCCTATCTAATTGTAATTACGGAGATAAGCTTAGCTCGATATTTAAATACGACCAGTTTCATATTGGGGGTGTGGTCGCAACAGAAAAATTGGCTGAGTTGGCGGGGTTAACCCCTGAATCGCGCCTTCTTGATGTTGGTGCGGGGCTTGGCGGCGCGGCACGGTATTTTGCGCATTTTAGCGGCTGTGCGGTCACTGCACTCGATTTGGTGCCTGCTTATGTTATATTTGCGCAGCAATTGCATGATTTGCTCGCATTTGAGGGGCGCGTCGATTATGTGTGTGGCGACGCGCTGTCTGGTTTGTCGCCGCTAGGCCTTTTTGACGCCGTGCTTATTGCGCATGTGGGCATGAACATAAAAAACAAATCTAAATTATTCAAAAATTTAAATAAGCACCTGAAAAACAAAGGTAAACTTATAATATATGACGTTGTGTTAAGTGAATCTGGCGTTTGCGCAGGGGGCGGCTATCCGCTGCCCTGGAGTCCTGATTCAAACTCGGACCATGTGAGCGACTATACCGCCTATAAAAACAGCTTGTTAGGCGCAGGGTTTAATGTTGCGCATAAGGAGAAGTGTGACCAATTTTCGCGAAAAATCATCGATAATGAGCCTGCAGATGATGTTGTGCCGTTTATCGGGGCTGATTTCAAATTGGCGCTTAAAAATCTGCGTAACTTCCTCGCACAAGGCCATGGCGCGCCGTGGATTATAATTGCAGAAAAAATATAATATTCTCTAGACCTTAGCCAATTATCTACTATGATAAGCGGCAGATAATTCTTTCTCGCATTGTGGTGTTAATTAGAGGGCAAGGGAGGATATAAATGTCTAATCAGAGAAATACAAATCAGCCAGCACAAGATCCGATAGTGATCGTTGCGGCTAAACGTACCGCCATTGGTGGTTTTCAAGGCGGTTTCTCGCCTTGCACAGCTTCACAGCTTGGCGGCCGCGCCATTGAGGCCGCTTGTCAGCAAGCCAATCTTACCACGAGCGATGTTGATAACGTCATAATGGGCTGCGTCCTGCAAGCAGGGCAAGGCCAAGCGCCTGCGCGCCAAGCCTCGTTCCATGGTGGGCTTGATGAGAGCATTCCTGCCGTTACCCTTAATAAAATGTGCGGCTCTGGTCTACAGGCCGTGATGTATGCGCATGATTTAATCAAAGCTGAAACCCATAATATCATTGTCGCGGGCGGTATGGAAAGCATGACCAATGCGCCTTACTTATTGCCTAAAGCGCGCGCAGGTATGCGCATGGGGCATAGCACAACTTACGACCACATGTTTTTGGATGGGCTTGAAGATGCTTATGAGCAGGGCACCTTAATGGGCGTGTTTGCTGATAAATGCGCGGCGGATTATGATTTTTCACGCGAGGCACAGGACGCTTATGCGCTGACCTCGCTTGCTCGCGCGCAAACAGCGATTTCAGAAGGTTTTTTTGCAGATGAAATTGCGCCCGTTACGATTTCTGGGCGTAAAGGTGATGTGGTTATTGGCGTTGATGAACAGCCAGGCAATGCGCTGCCTGATAAGATTCCGCTTTTAAGGCCCGCTTTTGGTAAAGACGGTACGGTCACAGCGGCGAATGCCAGCTCGATTTCTGATGGCGGGGCGGCTGTGATAGTTATGCGTGCCAGCGAAGCGCTTAAGAGGGGGCTGACGCCACTTGTGCGCATTGCGGGGCATGATGTGCACGCACGCAGCCCAGATCAATTCACAACGGCGCCTGTGGGCGCTATTCAGTCTTTATTGTCTAAACTTAACTGGTCGGCGCAAGATGTTGATCTGTTTGAAATAAATGAAGCCTTTGCTGTCGTGACTATGGCAGCTATGCGTGATCTGGATATATCCCACGATAAAGTCAATATCCATGGCGGCGCTTGTGCGCTTGGCCATCCGATTGGCGCATCTGGGGCGCGGATCTTGGTGACACTTATTCACGCTATGAAACGGAACAACCTAAAAACAGGCATCGCGTCGCTTTGTATTGGCGGCGGTGAAGCGGTGGCTTTTGCTGTTGAAAATTGGGAATAATCACTGATGATTTTAAATGATGAACAAAAAATGATCCGCGATATGGCGCGTGATTTTGCCCGAACGCAAATCATGCCCGAGGCGGCTTTGCGCGCAGAAGAGAAACGTTTTCCTGCACAAGAATTGGCCAAATTGGCGGAGCTTGGCATTTTAGGTATGCTGATCCCCGAAGAATATGGCGGCAGTGATACGGGGTATTTATCTTATGTTCTTGCAATGGAAGAAGTCGCGGCAGCCGATGGCGCGCTCTCAACAATATTAAGCGTTAATAGCTGCCCTGTTTCAACCGCTTTGCTCACTTATGCTTCTAAGCAGCAAAAGCAAGATTGGCTGCCTAAACTGACTTCGGGTGAATGGATTGGCGCTTTTGCTTTAACCGAGCCTGATGCGGGCTCTGACGCCTCAGCCATACGCTGCCGCGCGGAAAAGCAGGGCGATCACTATCTGCTTAATGGCACAAAGCAATTTATTACATCGGGTAAAAATGGTCAGTTGGCTTTGGTCTTTGCGATTACAGACCCTGATGCAGGTAAGCGCGGCCTCTCATGCTTTGCTGTACCAACAGATCATAAAGGCTACGTGGTGGCGCGCGTTGAAGACAAAATGGGACAAGAATCTTCGGATACTTGCCAAATAATTCTCGATAATTTGCTGATCTCTGAGGCTTACCGCGTTGGCGAAGAGGGCGAAGGCTATAAAATCGCGCTTGCTAATTTAGAAGGTGGCCGTTTAGGTATTGCTGCGCAATCTATCGGTATGGCGCGCGCGGCTTATGAACAAGCCTTGAATTACGCGCAAGAGCGCAAGAGCTTTGGTAAAGCATTATTGAATCACCAAGCGCTCAGTTTCCGCTTGGTGGATATGGCGACGCAAATTGAAGTGGCGCGGCAAATGTTACACCATGCAGCAGCATTACGTGATGCGGGACTGCCTTGTAAGAAAGAAGCCTGCATGGCGAAAATGTTTGCCTCAGAAATGGCTGAGAAAGTCGCGCGCGAATCGCTGCAAATCTTTGGCGGCTATGGCTATTTAAAAGAATACCCGATTGAACGTATATATCGTGACGTGAGGGTGTGCAGTATTTATGAAGGGACAAGCGATATTCAGCGCATTGTCATTGGCCGCGAAATTTTGAAGGAGTCTGAAGATGCAGCTTAATGGATCAATTGCTATTGTTACAGGTGGCAGCGGCGGTATTGGCGGCGCAACAGCGGCTTATTTAGTCGAAAAGGGCTGTAAAGTCGCGGCGTGGGATATTAACGTTGATAATGCGCCTGCGGCCAGTGATGCGCTTATCTATTCTGCTTGCGACATTACAGATTCCGCCAGTATTACAGCGGCGCTAGAGGCTTGTAAGGATAAATTTGGTACGCCCAAAATCCTTATTCACTGTGCGGGCATTTTAGGTGGAGAGCGCGTTTTAGGGCGCGAAGGTGTCGCATCGCTTGAGGGCTTCCAGAAAATTATAGAGATTAATTTATCAGGCACATTTAATGTGCTGCGTCTTGTTGCTGCCGAAATGGCAAAGGGCGAGCCCGATAGCGAGACTGGTGAGCGCGGCGTGATTATCAATACAGGATCAATTGCGGGCTATGAGGGTCAAATTGGTCAAGCGGCCTATGCGGCCTCTAAAGGCGGCGTCGCTTCAATGACATTGCCTATTGCGCGCGAACTTGCCCGCAGTGGCATACGCGTGATGACCATAGCGCCGGGCGCGGTTGAAACGCCGATGATGGATAAAGTGCCGCAAGAGTATCAAGATGCAATTACCGCGAATATTCCCTTTCCAAGCCGTTTTGCAAAATCGGAAGAATTCGCCATGCTCGCCGCGCATATTGTTGAAAATCCAATGTTAAATGGCGAAGTTATTCGCCTTGATGGCGCGGCGCGTTTGCCCGCAAAATAAAGAAAAAAACGGAACAGAACTCAGGAGTAGTAGACTATGACGCACTCAAAAGGCGCGGATATGCGCCGCTTATTACAAAGTGAAAAGCCGCTACAAATTGTCGGCGCTATTAATGCTTATACCGCTATGCTGGCGCGTGATGCAGGCCATAAAGCTTTGTATCTGTCGGGGGCTGGCGTTGCCAATGCATCATTTGGTATGCCTGATTTAGGGATGACCAACTTAACCGATGTGGTTGAAGATGCGCGGCGCATTACGGGCGCCGTTGATTTACCGCTTTTGGTTGATATTGATGTTGGCTGGGGTAATGCGTTTAATATTGCGCGCTGCGTCAAAGAGATGACTAATGCAGGCGTCGCCGCTGTGCATATGGAAGACCAAATAGCCGCGAAACGCTGTGGCCACCGCCCGGGGAAAGAACTGGTCAGCAAAGAAGAAATGGGCGATCGCATTAAGGCGGCCATGGATGCTAAGACCGATTCTAACTTTATTGTGATGGCGCGCTGTGATGCCCTGGCGGTTGAAGGGCTTGATGCGACAATTGAGCGCAGCACCTATTATGCTGAATGTGGCGCCGATGCGATTTTCGCTGAAGCCATGACTGATTTATCGCATTACCAAATCATCAAAGAGGCTATCGGCGTCCCGCTTTTGGCCAATATTACAGAATTTGGCCAGACGGATTTATATACCGCCGAC
This sequence comes from uncultured Micavibrio sp., assembly GCA_963977125.1. Taxonomy (GTDB): domain Bacteria; phylum Pseudomonadota; class Alphaproteobacteria; order Micavibrionales; family Micavibrionaceae; genus UBA2705. The sequence continues at coordinate 14,849 of CAXBNJ010000006.1, read as the reverse complement.
CAATTAGGCGCATATGGCGTTGATATGGCGCTTTATCCATTAAGCGCGTTTCGCGCCATGAGTAAAGCCGCGCTTGATGTCTATCAAACGATCAAAACCGACGGGACACAAAAATCATGCATTGATAAGATGCAAACCCGCGCGGAGCTCTATGAGCATTTAAATTATATGGATTACGAGCAGCAGCTTGATCGTCTTCATAATAGCAAACATAAATAGGGAGTTTATAAAATGACAGCAACAGCACAAGTCAAAAAGCCATCAGGCCTTGCCGGCATCGTCGCGGGTAGCACAGAAATATCAGCGGCAGGTGGTGCCCATAATCTGGAGTATCGTGGCTATAGTATCTATGATCTAGCCGAGCATGTAGATTTTGAAGAAACCGCTTATTTATTACTTAAAGGCAAATTACCTAATCAGGCAGAATTAACGGCTTATCGCACGCGCTTAAAATCTATGCGTGATTTGCCTGAAGCCCTAAAAAAAGTCTTAGAGCTTATTCCAAGCACAGCCCATCCGATGGATGTTTTACGCAGCGCTACATCAATATTGGGTAATATAGCCCCTGAAAGCGCCACAAACCCACAAGACGATGTGGCGGATAGTCTTTTGGCGAAATATCCTGCGATGTTGATGTATTGGTGGCATTACAGCCAAAACGGAAAACGTATAGACTGCGAGACGAATACAGAGTCAATGGCTGCACATATTCTGACGCTTTTGCACCAAAAAGCACCTTCAGCGCTACATGAGCGCGCCGTTAACGTGTCACTCACCCTTTACGCCGAGCATGAATTTAATGCCTCGACCTTTACCGCGCGTACGATTACCTCGACTTTATCAGATTTTTACTCAGCTATAACCGGCGGCATTGGCGCCTTGCGCGGCCCATTACATGGCGGCGCAAATGAGGCGGCGATGGAATTAATTGAGAAATTCAGCGCGGCTGAAGAAGCCAAGACCGCGTTGCATCGTATGCTTAAAAACAAAGAACTGGTCATGGGTTTTGGTCATCGCGTGTATACAGAAGCTGATCCGCGTAATCGCGTGATTAAAGAATGGTCGCGTAAATTATCGCAAGAAAGCGGCGACATGACGATGTTTGAGGTATCAGAAAGCATTGAAACTGTGATGTGGGATGAAAAGCATCTTTTCCCTAATCTCGATTTCTATAGCGCCTCTGTTTATAATCTACTGGGCATTCCGACGCCTTTATTTACGCCTTTATTTGTTATGTCACGCATTACAGGTTGGGCGGCGCATGTCTTTGAACAGCGCGCTCATAATAAGCTTATTCGTCCCTCCGCTGAGTATGTCGGCCCAGAAAAGCTTCACTTTGTCCCTATTAATGAAAGATAAGATCTATGCAAAATTCAGCTAATACCGATTTAAACATTCGCCCTGAATATGATCAGGTCATTCAAGATATTGTCGATTATGTTTTTGATTATAAAATTGAAACATCTGAGACTTATGAAACCGCGCGCCATTGCTTAATGGATACATTGGGCTGCGGCATATTAGCGCTAAGCTTTCCGGCTTGTACCAAGTTAATGGGACCAATCGTGGCGGGGACAGTCGTGCCAATGGGCGTGCGCGTTCCGGGTACGAATTATCGTATGGATCCTGTAAAATCAGCCTTTGATATTGGCGCGATGATACGCTGGCTTGATTATAATGACACATGGCTGGCTGCAGAATGGGGGCACCCTTCGGATAATCTCGGTGCGATATTGGCGGTGGCTGATTATGTTAGCCAGCAAAGTGAAGCGCGCGGCACAGCCGGTATGACGATGAAAGATGTTCTCACCGCCATGATTCAAGCGCATGAGATTCAAGGCTGTCTTGCCTTAGAAAACAGCTTTAACCGCGCCGGCTTAGACCATGTTTTATTAGTAAAAGTAGCCTCAACTGCGGTTGTCACTAAAATGATGGGCGGCACGCGCGAGCAAACGCTTGATGCCGTATCGCATGCTTGGTTAGACGGGCAGTCTTTACGCACCTATCGCCACGCGCCAAATGCAGGTTCGCGTAAAAGCTGGGCCGCGGGTGACGCGACCAGCCGCGCTGTGCGCTTATCTATGATGGTGCTTGATGGTGAGATGGGTTACCCAAGCGCCCTGACCGCCAAAACATGGGGTTTTTATGATGTGCTGTTTAAAGGGCAAGAATTTAAATTCCAGCGTCCTTACGGTCACTATGTCATGGATAACATTTTGTTCAAAATATCCTACCCTGCTGAATATCACGCACAAACGGCCGTGGAATGTGCGGTAGCCTTGCATGAAGAGGTAAAAGACCGCCTTGATGATATTGAAAAAATTGTGTTAACCACTCATGAAGCGGCTTTGCGGATTATTTCAAAATCAGGCGCATTGCATAACCCGGCTGATCGTGATCATTGTTTACAATATATGGTTGCCGTGCCCCTAATGACAGGCACTCTGGTTGCGGAGCATTATGAAGATGAGTATGCCGCCACGCCAATGATTGATATTCTGCGCGAGAAAATGGTGGTTGAAGAGGACCTTGGTTATAGTAAAGATTACCATGACCCTGAAAAACGCGCCTTTACCAACGCAATAGAGGTTCACTTCAAAGATGGCAGCAAAACGCCGCGCATTGAAGTTGAATTCCCCATTGGTCATCCATCGCGCCGTAAAGATGGTATTCCTTTATTGGAAGCCAAGTTTAGAAACAATTTAGAAACACATTATAGCGCCGCTGACACACAAAAAATTATCGATATTTGTGATGATCAGAATGCTTTAGAATCTATGCCTGTTACCGCCTTTATGGGCTTGATGGTCAAAAGTGATTAATGAAAGAAGTTTTCATAAACACCCATCACAATTTCTATGACAATCAGAATTGTGATGTACCATTCGACATGATAAGTGTTGCGGTCTTGTAAAACACTAAACATTGTGTCGGCTGTGCGATGAATAAGATTCAGTTTTTGGCTGATCGCTTTATGGCGTTCAGGGACTTCAAATTCATCTTCAAGGCGAATATGAAGCGGCTCAAGATCGGGGTGTTCCCAAAGCAGCTCTGGTTTGCCTTGAATTTCAACATGGGCAATCATTTTACGCTCAATGGAAAGTACAAGACCAATATGTTTCAATAAGGCCTTTGACCATTTCTTTTTCAGGCGTCCGGCCTGTAATTCAAAAGTCATCGGCTCTATACGATCAAAAATCTCTGAAATGGCTTGCTCGTAATGCTCCAGTACAGCCGCTTTGGCGAGGACTTCGGCAATTAACTGTAGGCGCTCAAGATCCCAATGTTTGATTGAGAAAGAATGCGCCAAGGGCATCTCAGCGCTGTCCTTATTCACGTCGATTTTCATTCTCTCATAAGAGGGCGTTTCATAAGGTGACGAAGTATAGTCTTGGATATCGCTGAGGAATTTTTGTGTTTCCAAATCATTCAGACCGAATAAAACCACCACACCATAGCGGAATAATACAGCATAGCCGCCTTGACCGGCTGTGATTACAAGCGGTGATACAGCAAGGCTGTTGGTTTTTTCAAAATCTCTTAAATTAAGGCGCTGTCCAACAAAATAGGCTTGCGCCAAAGTTGTTTGGTCGTTTTTGAGTTTAATATTTTGCATTGAAAGCTCTTTTACATTTCAAAAATCGTTGTCGTCTAGGCATTTATAATGCGCTAGATCTTTCCCATATATATCTAGTAATAAAAGAATAGGGAAGCACTATTTTCTAATAATCATAGCGCTTTAAACGCTTGGCTTTTTCGGGCCGATTAGCGATTAAAGTAGCGCGTAATGGGGCGGGGTGGCCTTCTACGGTTTGGCTCAAATCATCAGGATTAAGGAAGTCGATGAGGCTATCGCCCGTTTTCCAAGATGTCGCGCGCTGTTCATCGATTGTTGTGTGGCTAATGTCGACGGTTCTTATATTTTCAAAACCAATTTTGGCGAGCCATGTTTCAAGGCTCGGCGCAGAAGGTAAGAACCAAACATTATTCATACGCGCATAACGCGCAGGCGGCATCAGGTGCTGGCCTTCTATGCCTGCGATGACCAATGTTTCGATAATAAGCTCCCCGCCAGGGCGCAGCGCATCAAAAAGCTCGGTTATATGGGCAAGCGGGTCGCGGCGGTGGTAAAGAACGCCCATTGATAACACACTATCAAAGGCCGCCAGTTTGGGGGGCATATCCTCCATGCGCAGCGGCAGAACAACATGGTTATAATCTTGAATAAAATGGCTAATCGCGAAAAATTGCGAAACAGATACCCAAGAGGGATCAATCCCCACAACATGGCGGGCTCCCGCGCCGCGTAGACGCCAGCCATAATACCCATTGCCGCAGCCTACATCGAGGATGCGGCGATCTTTTAACGGTGCCATTTTATCGGCAATACGATCCCATTTAAGATTACAGCACCATTCTGAATCTATATCAATGTCGCAAATCGCAAATGGTCCTTTACGCCACGGGCTGAATTGACGCAATGTGGCGTTGATTTGTTGGGTGGTATTGGCGTCAATAGAGCCGGTCGCGCGCACAACATCTTGATCAAGAACTCTCGAGTGAATGTCGATTGAAGGCAGCTCATCTAATATATTCATCGCTACTGTCGCGTTGCCATTATTGAGGGTATCAATTGTCTGTGCTAAGTACAATTTGAGGGGCTCATTATCCAAAGCATTCATATAAGGTTCATATAAGGCGCGGAGTTTGGCTTTTTCTGGCATAGCTCGCTAAATCTCTTTTTTAAAAAACACTCTTAATATATCGACTTTGATCATGAGCATACTGGGCACTAAAAGCAAGATAACGAATGTCGAAAACAATATTCCTGTTGCCAGTGAAATCACCATTGGAATTAAGAATTGCGCTTGCATACTTGATTCAAACAACATCGGCATAAGGCCAAGGCTGGTGGTTAATGTGGTTAATAATATAGGTCTGAACCGCCGTTTAATTGCCGCTACAGTACTATCATACATAGTAAAGCCCTCATGGCGCTTATGGTTCAAATAATCCATAAGGACAACGCTATCATTCACAACAACCCCCGTCAGGGCGACGATACCAAATAGCGATATGAAGGTCAGGTCATGACCGAGTAAGAAATGCCCCCATACCGCACCAATAACGCCAAAGGGAATAGCCATCATAATGACAATGGGCTGTGCGTAGCTGCGCAATTGCGCGCCGAGCAGAACATAAATTATCAGTAAGGCTATCGACATGTTGCGCCCAAGGCTCGCTAAATCATCTTTCTGATCGCGGCTTTCGCCTTCAAAGCTATAAGATAAGCCCGTATAGCGTTCTTGCAGCTGTGGCAATATGGTGGTGTTTAACTCTGCCAGTACTTCACTTGGCGTGACAAGTTCATAGTCAACTTTGCTGGTAACATTCACCACTTGGCGGCCATTAACAGTTTGTATCGATGAATAGCCCGTTTGTTCACGAATATGGGCAACGCTTGAAAGCGGAACTTGCGTGCCATCAATCAGGCGAATACGTGTTTGCTGCAAACTCGCCAAATTATCACGCTCTGCTTTAGGGTAGCGCACATAAACAATGACTTCTGAGCGTCCACGTTGGAAACGTTCCGCCTCTAATCCGAAAAAGGCTGAGCGTAATTGCTGACCGAGTGTGAAGGGCGTGAGCCCGACGGCGTAGCCTTCATCGGTAAGTTCAAAGACATATTCAGTCTTACCGGGTTCAAAACTATCGGCGACTTCTTTTGTGCCTTCAAGGGCGGATAAGATTTGTTTGAGTTCTTCTGCTGCCTCATTGAGCTGTTTTTCTTCTGGGTGAGCCAGTTCGACATCTATATCGGCTTCGCCGCCAATAAGTGAGCTTTGAAATTCAAGCTTTTCTATATTGGGTAAATTAATAATGCGATCACGGATCATTTTTTCAACTTGCGCTGACGACACAATGCGAAAATCAGAAGGCATAAGCTGAATCGTTAATTGCCCTAAATGTGCGGCATTTGAGTTTGTACCTGCTGTACCCGGTGGGCCCAGTGTACTGGTGGTTTGGCCAATGCTAATCGAAACACTTTGAAACACGGGGTCTGTCACTTCTGTTTCGCGGCGTACTTCTTCTACGGCATTTTCAATTTTAAGCATGGTGCTTTGTGTCACGGAAAACGGCGTGCCTGTTGGCATCGTCACGGTAATGGTGACCTGATCACCTTCCACTTGCGGGAAGAAAATAAAGCGCATTGTGCCTGATTGAAACATACCAACCGTCACAATAGCTAAAGCCAGAAAGGCGGCTAAAGTGGCGTAACGCCATGACATACAAAACCGTGCAAAGGGCACAACGCCTTTATCAATAAAGCGGTTTAATAAAGCGGCGAAACGATTACGAATATCGGCAACAATACCAACGCTCCAGCGGCTAGTTTTGGATAAATGCGCAGGCAGAATAAGGAACGCTTCGGCTAAAGAGACCACCAATATAGGGATAACTACAATTGGAATAACCGCGATAATCTGCCCCATTACACCTGTGCTGAATAATAACGGCGCAAAGGCTGCAATCGTTGTGCTCACGCCAATTGTGACAGGAGCGATAACCTTTTTAAGGCCCTTTAAAAAGGCATTTGGATCATCTTTATTCTTTTCTTGTTCATCAAAGATGCTTTCACCTGTGACAATCGCGTCATCAACAACAATGCCGAGCACCACAATAAGCGCGAAAAGGGAGATCATATTTAAACTGTAACCCAGAAAATTAATAATCATCAAACCGCCCAAAAAGGAGACGGGGATCGCTACGCTTGTCCAAAAGGCGAGCTTAAAGTCTAAAAACAGTAAAAGCACAAGGAAAACAAGGGCAAAGCCGATAATCGCATTGCGCATCATTAAATTGATACGGTCACGCAAGTTAACGGTTTCATCTTGCTGTAAGGTGACATTAACCCCTTTAGGGAAACTGGCTTTGTTCAGATAAGCGTTGATTTCATTAGCGACAGTGATTGTGTCATCTGTTTCGCTTCTGGATACATCAATAAAGGCGGCGCGTTCGCTGTTAAAGCGGCTAACTAAGTCAATATCTTCAAAGCCATCAACGACAGTGGCAATATCGGACAGGCGCAATGTTGACCCATCAGGCAAGGCGCGAATGACGATTTTCTCAAACTCAACGCCTGTATAACGCTGTTCTTGTACGCGCAGCAAGATATCGCCTTGCTTTGATTCTACAGTGCCCGCAGGCACATTGACAGAAAACTGATCAACAGCATCACGCACTTCACTCAGGCTTAAATCATATTTACGCAGCGTGTTTTCAGAAATTTCGATCGATATTTCGTAATTGCGTATGCCCCTTAAATTGGTTTGAGATACGCCCGGTAGTAGTCTTAATTCATCTTCTAAATTTTCTGCCCAGAATTTGATGGTGGCTTCAGCGGCATCGCCATGTATGGCCAAGGTCATAACATTCGGTGTTGGCTTGGCTTTGCTGATAATAGGGCGCTCTGCCTGTTCAGGGGGAAAGTCCGATATACTGTTCACAGCCGTATCAACATCGTTATAAACATCATCGCCATTGGCGAAATCTTCAAGCTCAACCATAATAAGGCCGTAGCCCTCAGAGGCAGAAGCAGAAATCCGCTTCACGCCATCAATGCCGACAAGGGTTTCTTCTACGCGGTCGGTGATCGACTCCGCGACTTCATAGGGGGATGCCCCCGGGTAGATTACGCTGATCGTAATTAGCTTAGGGTCAATTGAAGGAAACGTTTCTGTGCGCATATTGGCAATACTGAATAAACCACCAACGATAAAAAGAATCATCAGAATATTTGCGGCAACATGATTATGGCCGAACCATGCAATAAGGCCTTTCATTTCAGTATTAGGGGGTAGGCTACTCATGCTTCGCCCCTTTATTTTCGCTATCAGACTCATTATTTACAGTTATTTTTGCGCCTTCAATAGCGCCGGCAAGTTTACTGGTCACGATACGCGTGGTTGCTGTAATATTGCTCAGCGCGACATGTTCACCGCTGCTATACACAACTTCTGGGGTTAGGGGCGCTAAAGTATCTTCATCTGTCACCGTCCAAACTACATTGTTCTTCTGTAAGGCGCTGGCGGGAATAAGGGCTATATCATTAATGACGGCGCCTTTTACATGAATTGTGGCGAATATGCCCGGTATCAGGTCGCGCGTATCGCCCTCTAAGCTAAAGCTGACTTGTGCGAAGCGTGTTTGTGCATTAAGCGTCGCCGCGCCGCGCTTTAATAGGCCGGTATATGTTTGTGTCGCGCCAAGGTAATCAACGGCTATTTCAATATCTAAATCTTCATGAGTTAAGAGCCATTCGAGTTTTTGGTCTTCTAAAAAGGCGTGCACTTCGTAACCGCTTAAATCAAATACACTGCCGTAATCTTGCCCTTGGGTGACATATTGACCTTCGCTAATGGCGCTTTTGATGACGCGGCCATCAAACGGCAATATATAGCGCGTTCTTTGTAAGTCTAATTGTGCATTTTCAAGCTGAGCTTGCGCGGATTTTAAATTGGCCTTGGCTTCAGCGCGCTGCGGATCACGGCTGACAAGCATTGGGGCAGGTGTATCGCCATTGAGCATGCGCCATTCTTCGAGCGCCGCATTGCTTTCGGCGTCTTCGACATTAAGGGCGGTCTTGGCACGGGCTAATTCAGCCTCAAAGCGCTGTAATTCAATTTCAAAATCGCGCGGCTCAATTTCAAAAAGAACATCGCCTTTTTTGAATAAACCACCTTCAAAGAATTGTTCATTCACATGGGTGATACGGCCACTAACTTGCGGGACTATCGTGACATTTGCGCGGGTTTCAACTGTGCCCGTTGTGTCAAATTCGATACGGTAAGGTGCGGGGGTAACGTCTTGAGCTTCCACAAAAATTGAACGTTCGCCATTGCCTTTATTGTTTAAGGAAGGCTTCTGTGTTTGTAGCAGTGATGATGTAAAAAACGCCCCGCCGATAAACGCGATAACGACGATGAGTTGAATAATGCCTTTGATTTTGGTCTGGTTACGCTTATCCATTGCTTATGCTCGCTTCTCTAGGGCTTGCGCCACATTGTGGTTTATTGTGTTCTGATATCGGGGCGTTGGCATCTTCGTTTGATGGCGCGATAAACCAATCACCGCCAAGCGCTAAATAAAGCGCAATGCGGGCAGCCCATTTATCTTGTTGTTTGCGCAGTAAAATTTGCTCTGCGCTATAATGTCTTTGTTGAATATCCAAAAACCCCGTAAGTGTTTGAATGCCGCGTTGATAGCGCCCATCGGCGACGCGCTCAGCATTGGCCAAAGCCGTGGCTGATTGCTGGAGGTTACTGAGCTCTTTGCTCAGCTCTGTATCGGCCTTGATGTTGGTTTCCACTTCATAAACTGCTTGTAATACATCTTCTGTATAAGCAGCCATGGCTTCACGGGCTTGTGATTCACGCAAGCGAATGGTGGAGCGCAGCTTACCCCCTTCAAATATGCGTGTTGTCAGGCTGCTTAATAGCGAGCCTGCAAGTTGATCTGCAGTAAATAAATCTTGGCCTGAATTGCCATTAAAGCTTATTGCACCGCCCAAGGTTAAGGACGGATATAAATCAGCAATCGCAACACCTATATTGGCATTGGTGGCTTTTTGACGTAGCAAGGATGCTTGCAAGTCAGGGCGGCGGTCTAATAAATCGGCAGGTACGCAGCTTGCAACATCAACAGGCGGGGCGAGTATAGGAAAATCGGCCTGCATAATCACGGTTGAGCCAGGCATTTTGCCAAGTAAGATATCGAGGCTATAGAGATCATCGGTCAGGAGACGTTCAAATTGCGAGACTTCAGCCTGTACTGAGCTATAATTTTCTTCAGCCAGATAGACATCACTCAGAGCCGTGCCTGCAGCGCCTAAATTATAACGTTTTTTGGTGATTTGATAGATTTTTTGACGGTTCTCGGCGTTTTTTTGCGCCAAGGCCAATTGCTGCTGATTAACCGCAATTGAAACGCGGCGATTTAACAATTCAGCAATAAGTGAATGAGTTAACGCTTGATAATCAAATTGAGTGGCTTCGAAACTGGCTTTTGCGGATTCTGAATTGCGGCGGATTTTGCCGAACAGATCAATAGACCACGATGTTGAAACGCCAGCATTATAGGTGTCTGTGTAAGTGCGATTGCCGAGTAGGGGCGCAAAGCTACGCGTTGCTGTGCCATCAGCGCTTAATGTTGGAAGGTGATCGCCGCGGCTCGAGGAGAGTTGTTCGCGCGCTTGTATAATACGCTCGCCCGCTTGCTGTAAGGATAAATTCTGTGCGAGTAATTGATCAATGTAACCATTTAAAGTCGGGTCATTCAGCCTTTCCCACCAATGGTTCATTGTGGCGCTTGTTTGTGCGGAGTCGTCTAATGTATTGATAAAGGCGGAGGCTGTATCAGCCGGGGTGGAGATCTTTAAAAAATCCGGCCCAACGGTACAAGAAGATAAAAACAGTAAACTGACAATATGTAGATATTTAAAGGACACGTTTCTTATACCTAGCTATTTCATTGCACGCTTATTTAAAAGCGCATATTTAAACATCAGCAACGCTGCATAATTTCTATAGTTATCAAAAGATTACAGCTGAGTGTTCATATATAGATTAGTTAAATGATTTATCAAGCGCTGTCGAGGTTAAAATCGAAGGCGCTTGATAATAATCTAATGGGAAAAGAGGAGGGGCGGAAGCTTATCTTAACGTAATATGTTCAACGCATTACTATCAATATCAGACGAGTTTAATGTGTTGTCATACTGCATTTTTTCTTTAAGAGTGGCCTTGCCGCGCTTTAATAAAGAACGAACGCTTTGCTCAGTTTTCTCTAATTTATCTGAGATTTCGTCAACGGTAAGCTCATCATAATAATACATATGTAGGGCGTTGCGTTGCATTTGTGGCAGTGTTTGCAACAAGCCGGCCATTTTTGCCGTGACTTCTTTTTGAAGGGCGGTTTGGTAGGCATTTTTATCTTCTGAAACGATTTCGATTTCATCGCCATGCGTATCAGGTTTTTTCTTGCGTTTAATGTCTATGCATTTGTTAAACGACACACGGTAGATCCATGTTGAGAATTTGGCGCTGCCTTTAGGGTCCCAGTTTTTAACATTCTGCCATAAAGCGAGGAATATTTCCTGTACCGCATCTTCGGCTTCTTGCTCATCTTTAAGGATAGAGACACTTAAACGCCAGATTTTGGTGTAAAAACGTGCAACCAAAGCTTGATAGGAAATGTTATCACCACTAACGACTTTGGCGACGAGCTGGTCATCACTAAGTGTGTTGAAATCGATTGGGGTGGATGTTTCATTTTGCATTGCTAAACTATCTATCAAGAGCGTTCTCCATTCCTATAATAACGTACTATATAGGTACAATGCAAATTTTAGGCCAGTTTTCTACAACTGGCCTAAATGCGTCAAATTTTTATGTATTTGGTCTTTTTACCTATTCGGCAGCGGGCTTTTCGCCGCGCGCGAATTCACACCAACGTTGATAAACGGGGTGGATAGCAGCCAGTATATCATCAAAGGCCTGCGCTGTGTCTGGCTCTCTGAGGACTTTTGATAGTGAGCCGAAAATTGTATTATAGAATTGATTAAGGAATACGGCCGCTTCACCGCCTTGCTCATAATCCAAATGCGTTTGTAAGCCAACTAAGATATTATAGGTTTTATCATTAAGACGGCACATTTGGTCTAGTTTACCATCCAGATAGGCTGTTTTTGCCTGCTCAACATTGCTGATCATGCCTTTATAGAGTTCCACCACAATATGCATACCACTCATAGTGTTAACATGGGTGGTACGGTAAGCGCCTGCAGCGCTGGCATGTTGGTTCACATGATAAGGCGTCGTTTGTGCTGTGTTTGGCTGTGTGGCTTGTTGGGTGGTGTATTGGTTACTCATCGTTACCTCCTGGTGTGGTGTGGTCCCTGTGGGTTCTTGTCTTGGTTCGTCTGGTTTAGTCATCATTCGTGCCTAATAATGCGCGTATTGTGTTCAATAAAGAATCCAGCGAAGAAAGCTTCGCCTCCATCAATGCATATTTGGCAATCTCATCTTCACGGATTTCTTCACCGCGCGCCCGAATTTCACCGGCTTCGACTTCAAAGTCGATATTTTCATCTTGAAATTGCGTAATTTCGTCTTGGATGATGCCATTGGGATTTGTGTAGCCCTCAATCGCGTTATAAAGCAAGTCAGATAGGCCAGCATTAAGCGATATAGCCACGCTTGTGTCTGTTGTGCCCGCATAAGCGAAGGTTAAACCCTCATAGGCCGTGCCCGCATTACCAATCAACCTCGTACCGTTAATAGTGAACGGGCTTGCGCCGCCCACTTGCGCGGAAGTGATATTACCATCCACATCAGTCACAATATCAATTGAAAACTCTAAAGAGGATTGTTGCGAGGTGTTACTGATCACAGCCATTTCGCTGTTATCAATATCGACATCCGTGCTGAAGAAATTGGCAACATTGTCAAAATCATTGAGCAAAGCATTATCAAGCGCGGCTTCATCATCAAGGACAAGGCGGTTATTTAAATCGAAATTAATGCCTAAGTTACGCAATGATCCCGCATCGCCATCACCTGTCGCACTAGATAACATGCTCGAAATAGAATAGCTCAATGTATCTAAAATACTGTCAGAGAATAAAATGGCGGTATCAGGGACTGTGCCATCCGCGCCGACTTCTTGGTTAATCATAACAAATTCACGAAAAGCATTATAAGTATCAATGAGGTCTAAAATGGCATCTTTCGATGTCGCAATATCATTATCAATGGCCAGCGTGATCGTTGTACCTGCATCTGCGGTTTTAATATCAATGGTTACACCATCAATTAAATCATCATAGCTGTTATCATCACGCGTAATTGTTGCGCCGCCGAGTAAGATACGTGATCCTTGCTCGTTTTGAATGATTTGCGCGGCTTCAAAGCTGTCGCCAACATCAACAATACCGAGGTTTTGTAAAACATCACCACTTAATGTAGAGGCGCTCATCGCTTGATTCGTGTCTGTACCGGTAATAATAAGCTGATAATCTGTCTCAGAAACTTTAAGGATAGACGCGCTCACGCCCGATGTAGCGCTTAGAGCGTTAATCGTATCGGCAATATCTTGTAAGCTATCTGTGGCGGTAACGTCAATTTGCTCGTCTGTATAGCCCGCTAGGCCCAATGTGAATGATCCTGTAAAGCCAAGATCGGCGGTTTGATCAGTGATCGCTGTACTACCAATTGAAAAGGCTTCAGCTTTTTGTTCGACGACAATAGAATAGCTGCCCAATGCGGCACCTTCTTCTATGCCCACATCAATAAGGCCTGTCGGTGATGCGCCATTAGATGATAAATCACCTGTGCGTTGAACAAATACGTTTTTTGCGTCATCAAGAAAGCTGGTTGAGCTTTTCAGTGATGCGAGTGAATCTTGGATATTTTGTGCTAAGCCGTATAATTCTTCATAGGCTGAGATTTTCAGGTCATTTTCCTGAACTTGGATATCAATTTCGTCAGCATCAGCATTATTGGATGCGACGGCGTTTTCAATAAGGGCGGCCGTGTTTAAGCCGGACGATGTCCCGCTAACGAAGGTCGTTGACCCTGATTGTGTAACTGTTCCTGTTGATATTTCTGACATACTTCACCTGTCTCAATAAAAATAGAGGGAAAGAGAGGAGGGCGGCTCTCTTTCTGTGTCCTCCGGAGTGTATGTTTATAAAGACATACATATACCCTCAGGTCTTCAAAGTCGTATTATATTAAACGCTTATCTAAGAAGTGATAATAGCGATGTTGTGATCTGGTTCGCTTGAGCCAGAGCAGCCGTCGCAGCTTCTGTTAAAACTTGCGCATTCGTGAAGTTTGTTTGCGCTTCTGCGATATCAACATCAACAATTGTTGATTTTGCAGCAGATAAGTTTTTGATTTGCGTATTAATATTATCGTTCTGGAACTGGAACGCTGACGTAAACGCACCAATTTCTGAACGAGCAGATGATACAGATTGGATCGCCGTATCAATGATTGATAGATCATCATTGAATGAAGTGATTGTATCACCTACGGTAACCGCTTCACCACTTGCGCCAGCAGCAATAGTAAGCGTAGCACCGAGTGCGTCAGTACCCGCGACGGTAAGACCAACGGTAGTAAGGGTTACATCACCTGTAGAAACACCAGTTCCGGCCGTATCAAAGACACTTGTATCGATAACAGATACCGTCAATTGACCATTAATAAACTGAGCCTCATAGATTTGGTTACCATCACTATCGTTCAACGCGTTTACTTGACTAACAAGGTCAGCAACTGTTGTGGTTGCTGTCGCTGTTACAGTTACAGTACCTTCACCCGTATCCAATACATCGCCATCCGCGTTAGCATCAAGTACAAATGCAAGGGTGTTACCAGCCGATGCAACGATACCTGTTGTAAGGTCGACTAACAATGTAGATTCTTCAGCTGCGATCGCGCCAACATTTAAATCGGCATTAAATATACCTGTACCAGAGACACTTAAAGAGTCACTTAAGTTAAGGCCACCCGATGTTGTGTCGATACCACTAAGGTCAACAGCAATAGCATCCGAAGATTGGATACCAACAACAAAGTTCTGGTTATAGCTTCCATCGATAAGATTACTACCGTTGAATTCAGTTGATGATGAAATCAAGTTCAATTGATCAATCAGAGCAGTATACTCTGAGTTAATAAATGTCCGTGAATTCGCATCAACAGTACCAGAGTTATATTGTGTAGCAAGTGACTTCATACGCTGAAGAATATCACCTTGACGAGCGAGCGCACCATCAGCAG
>CAXBNJ010000005.1:0-228880 GCA_963977125.1 uncultured Micavibrio sp. | reverse complement strand
CTTATTATTGCTGCTTTTGGCCTGTGTTGTTTGCTGTGTATTATATTTATGGCTATTTTATGGGCGGTAAGCCCCCTCATATAATCAACATTCTAGGGTATATCTATCTCGGAATGTTTAGCTTTTTTCCGCTATGGGGGGTATCGACACTGTTACTTTTTTTATTAAAGAACAATACAAAGAGCTGGATACTTTATTATAGCTTATTTTTAGCCTTGCTGCTTGGCTCAGTGGCCGTCCATTACTACGGAACTGTTGTGCTCTGTAGCATGTCATTGTGCTATATTTAGCTGAAAATTATGCAAGGCACAGCGATGAACCATCCCGTCCCTTACCACCCCAGATCTATTTTATAGCGCAGAGATATGCGGCTATCATCAGTGCCGGCGGCGGCGCGGAATTGGAAGCCATCAACATGGCCAACAAAGGGCATGTAATCACTTTGGAAGGAGAGTTGGCTGTCTTCCCCTAATTCGGCTCTTAATTCTGCGCCATCGATCTCGCCAAACATTGGTAGGGATTGTGTTGTGTAGCTGATGCCTTTATTGCCGCGATCAACGCGCAAATCTTCGAAATAGAGATCAACATCGCCATCGACGACATGCCATGAGTATTTTAACGACTGGCTATAGGGGATTTTGTTCATGAGATGTTCAGCGTAGTCGCGATCTTCTGCTTTGAAATCTCTTTTATTTTTATCATTGGGCGCATTGTCAACAAGAGTACCGTGACCGTCAGATTTACCTGAAGGCGCATTTTGAGCGGAAGCGTTCTGTGCGAAGCTTACTAAAGCACAGATACCCACCATTATAGTGACTCTGTTTTTTATATCCATAACTATGATTATAGCATAAAAACACTCAATCACACTATTTTCAATGCGCTGCAACGCAATAGCCACGTGCGGTTGAGCGGAATTTGTTTTCTGCTTGGGGCGCTTTGGGCTCTCTATGGGTTTGCTATAGCGTCCCTATGCTTATTTTAGACATAAGTAATCTTAAGCCTAAGTTAGGGCATTATACCCAAACAAAAGGCCTAGCACATAATGCTAAGCCCCCGTCTTGATATGTCTTGATATGTCTTGATTTATCTATAGCTCGTAAACTCTATCGAGTGAGATTTGGAGTCTTCTTATTTTCTTTTTGAACTACGGCTGAATATTTTTGGTGTTTTATAGTTTTTTGGCATATTGCTATGTTGCTTTTTACCTGTGACGTTACGGTCTTTGGTTAGAGCGGCAATGGGCGCTAATCTTTTAAGCTCTGGCGTTTTTGATACCGCGATTTTGAACTTAATGACTTTTTCGATGTCATTTAAAGTCTTACCTTCTGTTTCGTCACAGAATGAAATCGCTGTGCCTTGCGTGCCAGCGCGGGCTGTACGGCCAATACGGTGAACATAGCTTTCAGGCTCAGAGGGTAAATCATAGTTGATTACATGAGTAATATTATCAACATCAATACCACGCGCGGCAATATCTGTCGCGACGAGCGTTCTGATTTCATCGTTTTTAAAGGCTTCAAGCGCTTTTTGACGGGCGGTTTGTGATTTGTTGCCGTGAATAGCCGCCGCTGTAATACCAGAATGTTCAAGTTCGCGTACAATACGGTTAGCGCCGTGTTTGGTTCTGCTAAAGATAATCGCTTTTTTGATATCTTCGTTTTTCAACAAAGTGATAAGCAAAGCGCGTTTATCTTGTTTGGCCACTTTATACAGGCTCTGATCGATTTTCTCGACTGTAATGACCTTTGGTGTGACTTCAACCGTTTTAGGATTATCTAGCAGGCTGTTCGCCAGTTTACTAATCGAGCTTGGCATTGTCGCAGAAAACAGCAATGTGTGTCTCTTTTTAGGGATTTTAGCGATAATCTTTTTGATATCATTAATAAAGCCCATATCTAACATGCGGTCCGCTTCATCTAAAATCAGATGCGTAACAGAGCTAAGGTCAATATGGCCTTGCTGCATTAGGTCAAGTAAACGCCCAGGTGTTGCGATAAGTATATCAACGCCTTTAGACATGATTTCAACTTGTGGTTTTTGCTTAACGCCACCGAAAATAGTTGCTTGGCGCAAAGAGGTGTATTGCGCATATATTTTGCAATTATCAGCAATTTGAATGGCGAGCTCTCTGGTTGGGGCAAGCACTAAAGCGCGCGTTGTGCGCGGTTTACGGGTGCATTGTGTTGTAAATAGATCTTGTAAGATCGGCAGAGCAAAGGCGGCCGTTTTACCGGTTCCTGTTTGTGCAACGCCCAATAAATCTTGTTTTTTAAGCAGCGCAGGTATGGCGCTCAGCTGGATTGGGGTTGGTGTTATATAGTTATTTTCGTCAAGAGCACGGGTAAGTGGCTCGACAAGGCCGAGATCGTGGAATGTAGTTGTAGTCATAATATATCCTTTTGCGGGCCCGTTGTTTAACAAGGGCCGGCGTTGCGCTGCAAACCGCGCGAGGGGGCAGAGTAATTTTGTGAACTTCTGGAGATTAGATGGAGGCTTTACGCTATCGCCATCTCGCGCCATCAAAAGAGTTTATGTCGCCTTTGTATGGTAAACGCCGCGAATAGTCAATTACTCTTAATTTTTATTTTCATATAATTTGTAGGGGCGGCAATTCCCAAGGATAAATCTAATAAAAGTTATTGGGCAGGGACTGGCAATAATAAAGCTCATACTGATTTTAAAACCTTGAAAGACCTTTTGCAGGAATAGGTTTTGGTGTATAAATGTTTTTATGTTGAGCAATGTTTTTAAAAGAAATTCTATATATTTTTTTATAAGTCTTTTGGCTTTGAGCGCGCTCACGCTCTCCTCTTGCGTGAGGATACAGAGTGAACAGTCATTAATAGTAAACATGCCATATAGCGAGGCAAGGCAGGTCATTTTGAAAAATGGTTGGAAGCCTGTGCCTAACACGGCTCCAGACGAAGAAATGGGCGTTCGTGTGCCACACTTCCGTGCGCTCGGTTATGCTGAGGTTGAGGCTTGCTCTGGTAGTGGCATGGGGTATTGTAAGTTTAATTTTCAAAACGAAAAAGGGCTCTTTCTTCGGGTTATCACGCAAGAAGCTCCTTTTAAAGGTTATAGCTCGAGTTTAGATGAAATAGACGGGGCAATCGTTGTTAATTACGGTGTTGATGCCGGTCAATGATTACGCTCCGTCTTTTCCTGCTATCCTTCGAGATCAAGAAAGCTCGGGAGCTCGATAGGCCTAACTGAAAAGTTGGTTAGGGGATAGGGCGCGGTCGTGTGACGAAGGCATGAGATGATGACCATCTCATACACGGCGCATTTCCATCATTAAGAGGCTTTAGGCTTACGCGTTGGGGCTTGCGCTTTGGCCATATGCTCTGGGCAATAGGGCGAACCCGCTTCGCATTTAGCGGCGCAAAAATGAAAGTCTTTATCCTCAGGCTCGCCAATAGGCCAGCGGCACATTCCGCTTTCTAGTTTCATCATGGTCATGACGGTCATGGTTAAATCCTTTTGGTCATCTTGGTTAAGGTCAATAGTGTTAAC
This sequence comes from uncultured Micavibrio sp., assembly GCA_963977125.1. Lineage (GTDB taxonomy): Bacteria > Pseudomonadota > Alphaproteobacteria > Micavibrionales > Micavibrionaceae > UBA2705. The sequence goes on along the minus strand of CAXBNJ010000005.1, from coordinate 225,361 downwards.
TCTGCCATCCCCGCCATCGCTGACTTTCGAGCGCGTAAAGGCCAGATAAGAGTCTATAAATGGATTCCGTCGAACAGCAGAATTAAAGCGCGTTTTGATAATGGGTAATAACGGCGCTTAGTGTTGTATAGCATAATATGAGTGCGGATTGGGTAAAAACTTATTTTGTGGCGGGTGGGTGGTCTGACTTGTAAGGAATCGCCTCCCCCTTTTCTGTACAACAAGCGAGGGGGCGGGGCGTATTAAAGATTTATACCCCTCTAATATTGAACATCTATCTCACTTTCAGACAAAAGTTCGAATTTTTCAAGGTAGCTATCGAAATTATCATCGCACCCTTTAATTAAGCTTTTTAAGTCAAAAGACGGACTATCACTTATACGTTTTATAAAATAAAAACCACCTTCCTTATTACCATCAGGATGACGTTGAGGGTTTGCGACATGCCTTATTAAATTTTCTTTGAAAATTTCTTTGTTAAAATACTCAATAACTTTTTCATGGATTTGTTTAAGGTAGTTTTCTTTATCTGTTCCTTCGTTGAAGTACTCCCCATGCACTAACCTATGACGAATACCAACATCTTTGTTTCCCCAGATCTTTCTTGCCAGTTCTTCGCCAAGAACCTCTTTGAAAAATTCATTTTTCTTTTGTGTATTTATCGAACTTTTTGCTAATGCCTCTAAAGCGGAACACGACAGTAGTAACTTAGCGGAATAACCTGTTACATTCTGCATATCGTTCCAATAATAATAAAATTCAGGGCTGATATCTTTCCTGTCCTGTAGCGCTTCCAAAGCTTTCATGGAGTTGCTATCAAAAGCTAAGGGGACGCCCCTTGTGCTTCTTGTATATCTAAAGAAAGCTATATCGCAGCCATGTTTACGAACTAAAAAAGGTTCATTAAGCTGTTCGCTGAAACATTGAGATAGTAGTGAAATCTTAGCAAAGATAGGTGTGTTTTTCTTATTGAACTTGGACATTGCAGATCTGAAATCATCAGCTTCAATTTGATCTTCAATGAGCCAAAAGTTAGTTTTGTGGCCCTCAGAAAAATTGAAATCCCAATGAGAAAACTTAACGCTACGCAATTCGAACGATGGCAAATAATCGTTTTTATCGCTGTAATACTGCGCCAACGTATGAAATCTGTGTTGAATGGTGTATGTATTCATAGAATCCACCCTTATTACAATCAAGTTAATGCCTACTTTGGGGCACTCTACCATACTAATTAATAATACTCTTTCAATACTATTGAGAGTCGCTCTACAATTAATTCTGTGAGAAAGGTAGCCCCACCCAAAACAAAAGGCTTAGCACGATGTGCTAAGCCTTTGTATTTATTGGTTGCGGGGGCCAGATTTGAACTGACGACCTTCAGCTGAAAATTAGACAGGTGATCGTAGGTTCAATTAGATACACTTAAACGCATCTTAATACACCCGAACGCAACGCTTATCGGGGCTTTTGTCAATTTTGAGTTTTTGAATTCTCGTGCGAACACTTTCCGTGCCATAGCACACCTTGTAGTGGATAACGGTAAACACGCGGTAAACACAGTCAAATCACTGAAAGTTTTCTTTTATATATTCGTTTGCCTCTTTTGCCGATAGCTTACGGCACTCAGGGTCTGTACGAACATAAAAATCACCATCATCTAAATAAGCAGGGTTGCTCGCTTTTGAACAACTAACGATACAAACTTTTTTAGATTTTACTGTTTGGATTTCCATGTCTATATAACTTGCTTCTTTTAAACCAATACGATCATTGATTAGATTACTAAGCATCTTTTTGTAATCATCATCATTTTTATAGAAATCTTCCTCGATACCCTTTACTTCACCCTTATCACTAACTCCAATTAGAAGCTGACCACCAACTTTATTTAAAAAACCTACGATGTTTTTAAGAGCGGACGTTTGAAGATCTTTATCCTTCCCCCCCCTTTTGTGAATGTTTTTTGAAAGTGTTTCTTTAAATTCTACCTTTAAATTTTCTCCCCCCTTAATAATTTTAATTATTTTTTCTTCGGAAGAAATCTGATTAAAAGCCTCTTTTGTGTCATGTAGTTTTTGTAGAATATGTCTTGCACTATTAGGGTCGGAACTCAATTCTAAAGCTGTCTTTTCCATTATATTTTTTACAACTGCCAACTCATCAAAAGTTGACGCTATTAAGTTTTGCTCTTCAATATCTGGAGCATAAACATCCAAACTGTTCCGGAGTGTAGCTTTAGTAATATTTGGAATAGTTGAGCCTGTAGTACAGCGCTCTAAGATCCTTTGGCCTAGAATAGAGCGCATATAATAAGCGAAATACCCATTAGATATTTTCTGCTTATTTAGGACTAGCTGAAAATAGTTTTGATGCTTTAATATTGCGTCGTTTATATGTATCAAACAATCTGACTTCCCAATTTTAGGGAGATAAGCAGCATTCTCTATGTGGTCAAACTTTCCCTTAGTCATATTTATCTCAAGACATAAATCTTCAATTTTGTAGCATTTAAAATTTTTAAAGTTTTTTGTTTTTTCAATAACTTCTTTATCAATTGCAAGGCTAGTTGCAGTGGGTAAAAGATATAATTTGTCATCCAACTCTTTAGTATCAAAAATAAATGATTTTTCATTAGCGACACCATTTTTAGAGAACGCTATAAACCCATGATAATCTTCATCTAAATCTTTCAAATAATATTGAATGGATTTAGTTGGCGCACCTTTTCTCAAAAAAAGGACAGATGCTCCCACACCAGTGTGTTTAAATGTTTTTTGTGGTAACTCAAGTACCGTATAAAGATCACAGTTCAACAGCAAATATTTTCTCAATGCGGCCATTGATTTAGAGCGGGACGTAAAAAAGGAATTCATAACAACAATAGCAGCGCGTCCGTCAACCTTGAGACGTCTTATATAGTGTTGAATAAATTTATTAGTTCCTTCGCTGGTCTTTATACCCAGATCACCTTCTGTATTCTCAATGCGAAGACCTAAAGGCGGGTGCGAAATAATTACATCAAATTCATCTTTGGAGTTATTTTTTAAAGTATCTTCATTTTTTAGATTGTCCCCTTTTAAGCCCGCTTCGATTGCGCGCTGCAAAGATGAAAGGAACACATTTCGATTGATTTCACTTCCATAAAAATTATAAGGATTTATTTCTTCTTCTTGTTGCTCAATATAATCCTTTGCAGAACAGAGAAAGCCTAACCTACCAAATGCCCCATCATATATTGTTTCACTTAACCTTGGGTTCAGCACACTAACTATTGCAGCTCCTAAATCTGTGGGTGAAGAATATTCACCTTCAATTTGAGAGTTCATATGCGCATCTGGAAATGTTGTTATTTTATCCTTTGAGGGCTGCACCATAATATCTCCTAATACAAATCTTTCTGAAACCCAACAAACGCCTCACTAATACGTGATACGCCACCTAATTCTATTGCCGCGTCTGAAACGGCTTGATATTTAAGTTCAAGCAAATGCGGGAGTTTTTCTCGGTCAAGTTCGCCGACACCTTCTTGGATATATTGGTCCAACACGAAATGTAAGAATAGCTGCAATTTGTCATCATATTGAGACAGGATTTTATCCTTATGCGTATCGACGCGCTCTTGTCGTGTTATAGGCCCCAAATTAAATGCAATATAGGCGAGAACATCAAACAGATCGCTTTTTTCTGCGTCAATCATCTTGCCTATTTCTTTAAGCTGCTCGGTGCCGTAACCTTTTTCTGTGAGGCTCTCTAATAGAGCCTTGCGCGTTTCTGGTTTGCACCAAAGCGCGCGTAATTCATCTTCATCGTTGAAAAATACAGGCAGCTCTCCGAACAGTTTTTGAACAAACTCTGCCGCTGACATTGGCCGCCCATCTGGACTATAAAACATAGTCGCCGCTATATGCTGGATCGTGCGTTCTTTACCGTCTGCAAGCTTCACCACGATTTTTTGCTTTGGTGGGTTTTTTGGTCCGCTTGTCGGAGGCTCGCTTTCATCGTCACCGCCGTCACCGTCATCACCGCCTTTGGGGGGCTTTGGTTTTACAGGGTCAATCGGCTCGCCGTCCCATTCAGGGTCGCTAAAATGCTCATAGGCTTTGACAAAATCATAAATGGTGAAGTAGTCCTTACCATCAAACAGCCGTGTCCCGCGTCCTACAATCTGCTTAAATTCGATCATGGAGTTCACAGGGCGCATCAAAACGATATTCCGTACATTGCGCGCATCAACCCCCGTTGAGAGCTTCTGTGAGGTCGTGAGGATGGTTGGAATGGATTTCTCATTGTCTTGGAATAGCTCAAGGAATGTTTCCCCCGCCGCACCGTCATTGGCTGTTACCCGTACACAATAATCTGGGTGCTTACTGGTCTTGATCTGATTGATATAGTCGCGCACATCACGAGCATGGCCCTGCGTTGCGCAGAAAACCAGCGTCTTCTCATTCTGGTTAATCATCTCCATAAACGTCTTTACGCGGTATTGCTCGCGCTGAGGAAGTTTAATCTTTTTATTAAAGTCACCCTCGGTATATCGCTTACCTTCTTCAATCTCACCTTGCTCAACATCATCATCAGAGGTGTAAACATATTCATCAAGTGTTGTGACAATCTGGCGCACCTTAAACGGCGTCAAGAAACCATCATTGATTCCTTCTTTTAGGGAGTAGGTGTAAACAGGGTTACCGAAATAGGCATAAGTATCGACATTGTCTTTGCGTTTTGGTGTCGCCGTCAAGCCAAGCTGCACAGCAGGCCCAAAATACTCCAAAATCTTGCGCCAATTGCTTTCGTCTTTCGCGCCGCCGCGATGACATTCATCAATGATGATAAAATCAAAAAAGTCAGGCTTATACTCACCAAAATATGGCGCATCTTCGCCGTTTTCATCCTTGCCACTCATAAAGGTCTGGAAGATGGTGAAAAAGATACTCGCATTTTTTGGGACGCGACCAGTCTTTTTAATCTCGCTTGGCTTAATTCGCACTAATGCATCTTCGGGAAAGGCAGAAAAAGAATTATAAGCCTGATTGGCAAGAATATTGCGGTCAGCTAAGAACAAAATACGCGGGCGGCGGGTCGGTGCGCGTCCGAGATTCCATTTACTATAGAACAGCTTCCACGCCAGCTGAAAGGCGATGGAGGTTTTACCCGTACCGGTGGCAAGAGTTAAAAGAATGCGGTCTTTACCATGCGCAATCGCATCGAGCGTTTTGTTAATTGCATTATGCTGATAATAACGCGGCTGCCATTTGCCGCCGCCATCTTCAAACGGCACATCGCCAAAGCGTTCTCGCCATTCATTCACATCACCAAAGGTAAGATCCCAAAGCTCCTGCGGGGTGGGGTAACGATCAACGTATTTTTCCTCCCCCGTTTTCATGTCGATTTGATAGATTTTAAGGCCGTTGGTGGAATAAGCATAGCGCGCCTGCAGCATTTCTGCATAGCGTTTGGCTTGCTGCACCCCTTCGGTGTCCGCCAAATCACGGCGCTTGGCCTCAATCACGCCCAGCTTGTGGCCTTTGTAATAGAGCACATAATCGGCAATGTCCTGCTTGGCGCGCTTGCCCGCACCTTGCAGGCGACCAAGCGTGATTTCCTCGCGCCGCACACGGCTTTTCTCGATCACGCCCCAGCCCGCCAGTTTGATGGCGGGGTCGATCAGTTCTGCGCGGGTTTCGGCTTCGTTCATTCTGCAGCCTCCGCTTGGACTTTTGCGTCCGCCGTTAATTCGCCGCTAAAGGCTTTTTGCAGAAGTGATTGCTTGAGTTCGTTGAGGGAGGCAAGTTTATGTTTATAAGCATCTTCAAGATTTTGTGTTTTTAGGAACATACTATGAAATAGTTTTATTATTTTTTCTTGTTCACGGATTGAAGTTGGATAAGAGAAAATAACTCTCTTTAAAGCCGCGCCATTGAAATGGGGCTGAGCCGCGCCAGACGATAAAGAATTAGCCTGCTCCCAATAATTGACCGATTTTGAAAAAAACCAATATAGCTCGTTTTTAATTGGGACTTTAAAACTAATTCTAATTAGGTAAGATGCAAAAATGGATGGTTCTATATCTTTATAAAGGAGTACTTTTGCAAAAGTTGCGCCAGTTCTGGCCATTAATAAGTCATTATCATTTAAAACAAATTTTTCAGCTTCCACAGGCGGAGAAATATATTTTTTATTAGACTTTGTAAGTTCGCCATTATTATCAATATCAGTAATTCTTACATATCTAAAGTCACCATCAGATCCCGACTTATCAGTAAATCCATACTCAACATCAGCCACTTCGCCAAGCGTTGTTGTCTCCCACGCTTCGCCTTTCTCGATGAAAATAGTATTAATATGGCTTTCGAAGAGTTCGCGGGCGGAGGCGAGGTTCTTTTCGGTATTGGCGATGGCTTGATCAATCCCCGCAAACGCCTCATCCAATATCGCCACAATCCGCTTTTGTTCGGGGAGCGTTGGCAGATCAATCGTGAGGCTCTTCATCTTTGATATTGTTAGGGTATCAACTGTCGCCCCATTACCTTCATCAAGCTGAGAGCGCATATTTGATGATTTTAGCCAATAATTAATAAATTGACTATCCACGTCTGAGACTTTTTTTAAACAAAGGACGCTAGCATCTTTATAATAAAACTTGTCGCTATCTTGGACAATATAGGAATTCCCAATCGTTCCGATAGCCGTGATGACTATATCGCCAGACGAAGGGACTCCATATTTATTTTTATACTCAGAATACAATTCTTCGGAAATAAACAACTCATTATCAACATATCCTTGGCTGGATAGTTTGGTAATTTCTCTCCCGCGATAAAATGGGACGCCTTCTGATTGCCATTGTGCCTTCAGCACCCGTTTAGCCGAGCCGATCTCAAATAAATCATCTAATTTTGTTTGTCGCCAACTCACAACATTCCCCGAATCTTCTCAAGGATATCGGCGCTCTCCGCGTCCAGCGCTACAATCTCCGCGATAATGTCTTCGGGATGGCGCAAGGGCTCTTCTTCCGGCGCGTTCGGGTTTTTGACGGAGAGATCAAAGCTGCTCGGATCAATATCTTTAATATCCACGCTCCATGATTTGTCGCTGTCCGCAAAGCTCGCCTGCAGCTGCACAAATTCTTTTAAATCATTATCATTGAGCGAATTGGTCTTGCCCATGTTGCGGCCGGGGTCGAGCTGGTAATACCAAACCTTGCGGGTCGCGGAGCCTTTTTCAAAGAATAGCACCACTGTTTTTACCCCCGCGCCGATGAACGTGCCCGATGGGCAATCCAGCACCGTATGCAGATTACAATTTTCCAGCAGTTCTTTCCGCAGGGCTTTGGAGGCGTTATCGGAGTTTGATAGGAACGTGTTCTTGATCACGACCGCGCTGCGCCCGCCCGCTTTTAGATATTTGATAAAATGCTGCAGGAACAGGAACGCGGTTTCGCCCGTTTTGATCGGAAAGTTTTGCTGCACTTCTGGGCGTTCTTTGCCGCCAAAGGGTGGGTTAGCGAGGACGATATCAAAGCGATCTTTGTCTTGAATATCGTTGAGGTTTTCCGCCAGCGTGTTGGTGTGTACGATATTGGGCGTATCAATCCCATGCAGGATCATGTTCATAATGGCGATGACATAAGCAAGGCTTTTCTTTTCCTTACCATAGAAGGTTTTGGTTTGCAGGGTTTTAAGTTCGCTGGTGGTGAGCTCCTTTTGTCGCATAAAATCATGCGCTTCACACAAAAATCCTGCTGACCCTACCGCGCCGTCATAAATACGCTCGCCGATTTGGGGGGAGGTTACTTGGATCATCGCGCGAATAAGGGGGCGTGGGGTGTAATATTCCCCGCCATTACGGCCCGCATTGCCCATGTTTTTGATTTTGGCTTCGTAGAGGTGGGAAAGCTCGTGTTTTTCTTTTTGTGAGCTAAAACGCAGCTCGTCCATCAGCTCAAGCGCATCGCGCAAGCTATAGCCGCTTTGAAATCTGTTTTTAATTTCGCCAAAAATCTCACCGATTTTATATTCGATTGTATCAGGGCCCGTGGCGCGCAGTCTGAATCCGTGTAAATAAGGAAATAAGTCTCGGTTAACGAAGTCGATAAGATCATCGCCGATTAAGGCTTTGTCTTCATCAATTGAGCCATCAGCCTTTTTTGGTGCGGCCCAAGCTGACCAACGATGCCCCTCATCAATGATATATTCATAGGGTTTGCCGATCAATTCGGCCTCCATCGCGCGCGCTTTTTCTAAATCATCCAGATATTTGAGAAACAGCATCCATGAGCTTTGCTCGGTATAGTCAAGCTCACTACCGCAGCCTGCTTCTTTCCAAAGGACGTTATCAATATTTTTAAAAGTTTGTTCGAACATGGGAAATCTCTATGATTGTATTTGGCATTAAGTATTATACAAAAAGCCTTAATTAAGCAACTAATACGATTGTAAGTATCCCATGACATTAGATAAACTAGAATTTGAAGTATATGAACCGAGTTTCGATGAGATATCGGACGTGGACAGCGATTATTATGACGAATGTTGGTATGAATCTGAAAGCTTGCCTTACGACCATGATTGGTATGAAATCATTGGTGCGTTTTTGCTTATGCGAGTTATGATTGCAAAATACGAATATACGGGAAAGAACTCAGAACTTCAGAAAAGAGGCAATAGTCATTTAAAAAAGTTCAAAAGGCTATTACCAGATGTCGAAGAGCATATTCGTTACAGTATAATGACACCTGAGTTCACAATTTTGTGGGCTGAATTTTGTAAAGCTTATACTTCTCTTGGTTTGATTAAACGTGAAGAAAATAGCAGAAAAGAACGGGGTGAGTATGACCGTGGCACAGAACAAAGACGTGTATGGTTTGCTTGTGTCTATATGAAAGAAAAAGCAAAAGGAAAGCACCGTAAAGTTATACAATATGAGATTGCTAAATTTGCGGAGCTAATCAAAGCGGGTGAGATTCCCACGCCTCTTTTATGGTCTGAGCTGAAGTTTGAAAAAATTCTACATAAAAAAAGTAGTCTGGCTGAACCTAAGCTTAATAACGACCTTCGAAAAGAGATGAGTGTCAGAAAAGATATTCCCTTTTATGCGGATAAAGCATGCAGCGATTATAAACTCCCCCCTTTTGATATAAAAGTTCCGGACAGTGACTAACCGGGTATCCATCTTATAGTCAGCCTAGAATTCCTGGCTATAAATAAAACTCCATTCACGAAAAGAAAAGGAGTTTTAAATGGAACATAAATATTCAACAAGACAAAAAGCGGCGCTTAACGAAACCGATTTCTCAGGACTTTTGCCGATACCTAAAGCGGCAAAGATAATCGGCGTGCAATATCGGCAACTTCTGGATGCCGTGGAGACAGGAAACGTCCCGCATTATCAGCTAGGAAAATCCCGACGTTTGGTGAGCGTGCCAGAGGTGGTTTCAATCATGCAAACACGTGGAGGAAGCCATGAATAATCCCTTAAAACCTTTTGCAGAATTTGCGCCTATATATCGTGATCTTGGTTATTGGCCACGCCCCTTATTAGGAAAGAAATGTCTCGAGAGTGGTTGGCAAAAACCGAACAATGAGTTGCCTGACGGTACTTTAGAGAGATGGATTGAAGAAAAGCCAAGCCATAATATTGGCTTGGTGGCCGGTTCATCATTCTCAGATGGAACACGTTTAGGGTTTTTAGATATTGATCATGATAATTTTATCAAATTAGGGAAGGTTCTGTTGGATAACCCTATTTGCGTTAGGTACGGGCAGAAGGGAGTCGTTATTCCGTTTCGTTATGTCGATGGCTTTAACACTAAAAAGAAAATGAAAACTAAAGCCGAATTTGAAATTGAAGATGTAGCAGAAGTTTTTCTTAAAAATTGTTATTGCGCTATTCCGCCAAGTATTCATCCAAAGACCAGCCAACCATATTATTGGGAAGGGCCTGCCCTTCATAAAATGGACTATAAACTTTTACCCTTGATTGGAGAATGAAAGATGCAAGAACAAGCCATATCAATAGAATTAATAAAAACATGCTTTCAAAGTGAATATTACCCCGCGCTATTTTCTGGACAGGAAACCAATGAACCAACTCTTAAATTTGTTGGCCAGTTAATTCACCATACGCAGAACAAAGAGCTCATCAAAGACATTATATCAAGTGGTCTCCCAGAGGACTACTCAGGCAACACCTTAATGGAAATAGATAAAATGGTGGATGGGGCTATTAAGAAAGGTTTTCATGAGGGCCCCTCAAAAGAAACAGAAGACAAGTCTGGTACAGCATCTTCAAAGCTTTTAAGTGTTATTGATGATGCTGGGGATTCTATATCTTTTTTTCATGACGCTTATAAAAGGCCTTATATATCAATACAGGATGATGATAAAGGGATCTCCCATTATGCCTTATCTTCTCAAAGCGCTAAACACGCTTTGCAACGTCTATTTTACAAAAGATACAATCGCGCAATCCATGGGCAGGGTTTTAATGATGCTATGGGGGTACTAGAAGCAAGGGCTTTATTCGAGGGCCCAGTTAAGGAGACTTTCTTGCGTGTGGCACGTGATGGTGACGCTGTTATTATTAATTTATCAGATATGCAAGGAACATCTTTGTGTGTTGATAGGAGTGGATATAAAATCACTCAAAAACCGCCAGTTGTTTTTGTGAATTCTCCCACCATGTCGGCTATGCCAAAGCCTATAAAGGATAGTAACTTTCACCTCAGTAAGTTTCAGGATTTGCTTGGCTTGGAACAAGAGACTTTTAATAGAGTTCTGGCTTTCATGATTAATTGCCTGAAGCCTGAGGGGCCTTACTTCTTCTTACTGGTTCAAGGAGAACAGGGGAGCGGTAAGAGTTTACTTTGTCAGCTCATAAAAATGCTTGTGGATCCCAGTGTTGCAACCAAGATGCGCATGCCAAAATCTACCCATGATCTGATGATCATGGCGAAAGATACGCATCTCATGGTGTTTGACAATGTTTCTGGTATTAAGGCGGAGCTTTCAGATTCTTTATGTGTTTTGTCAACGGGCGGGGGGATGGCTACACGAAAACTTTATACAGATAGCGAGTTAGAGGTTTTTAATGTAACGCGCCCCTTTATCCTTAACGGTATCACAGGTGTTGCGAATAGGCCTGATTTGCTTGAGCGTTGTATATCAATCAACTTGCCATCCATGCCTGAAGACAAAATCCTTACTGAGGCCGAAATACTAATTGAGTTTGAGGCAATGCGGCCTTGTCTTCAGGATGCCTTGCTGCAAGGCATATCTCATGGCTTGCATTGTTATGATGAAATAGAAACGCCTAAAGCAATCCGCATGGCTGACGCAGCAAAATGGATTATCGCTTGTGAAAAAGGTTTGGAATTTGAGGAAGGGTCATTTCTTAAAACTTTACAAGATAGCCATGCTGAAATTTATGCGGATGTCCTAGAAACCAATGCCCTTGCCGTTGCCATTATTAATCTTGTCGAAGTGGAGCCATTTGAAGGGTTTATAGGGGATTTATTCCAACAGATTAATACTGAAAAATTTAATCAGGATCGATATTTTCCAAAAACATCAGCGCATTTGTCTCGAGAGATAACACGCATGAAGCCTGCCCTTAAAAAGATAGGAATTAGTGTCGAGTTTATTGAGAAAAATCGCGAGGGTAGGCCAATTCGAATCTGGATGGAGGACAGAGGATCATTTGATGAGGCCTCAAAAAACACAAAAGATAGGATACCACTGTGATGGTGTGATGCTTGTGACGACAAGAACTTCCTTTTAATGAAAAAAGAAAAAAAGAGGCGCATATAGTCACTCTAGTGCCTCTCACGACACCTCGATCATCACTGGCGTCACAGGCCTCACACCCCACGTATAAGACCCAACCACAGAAGATATTGTGTTCAGTATATTAGATGTGTTTTAATAATTAATGCAGTTATAACAAATAGATAGGGCGAGTATGAGCACGCACACGAATATCACTAAGCGTAAAGTTAGACAGAAAAATCGGGCAGGTAAGCTGTTCGAATATGATCGCTACATATTGCATTATAAAGATCCAGCAACGAGCAAGCGCAAGATGCGTCGATTCAACACGCGAAGAGAGGCCGAAGAAGCGCGGAATGATTTAATTAAAAATGCGGATGGCATGAAACGCCGTAAAGGTGGGGCCACGCCCACATTAAAGGAAGCGGTTGATTATTGGCTCGACAGTAAGAAGGGGATTATTACCGATCACACATTCCATTCTTACAAACAAGTGGCGCTAGATTATATTACTGGCCAGATGTTTAAAGGGACAACAGCGGAAAAGCGTAGTTTCAAAGCAACAGGCGTTAAACCGCTCGGCGCAAACTTCGTGCAAATGCTTAACCCAAACACCAAGATTGATGAAATTAGCACATCTGAAATTCGTATGTGGCAACAGCGGATCCTGAGCGTTTCGAGCGCATATAATGCCAGATTAGCAAGAAAGCATTTGTCTTCTATTTTTCGATTAATTGAAGAAGATTATGAGTTGCGGCTTGCTCGAATGCCCAGCCGTGCAGGAGCTAGGCACCGCCGTAAGACCCGTAAGCTACTTACAGAGGATCAAGTTAAGCTTGTCTTGGATTATGCGCAGACTGATAAGAAATGGGGGGTGTATTATGCATTTGTTTTTCTAACAGGTGTGCGCCCTAGTGAGATGCTGGGTTTATTGTGGGAAGACGTCGATTTAATTAATGGTCGTGTGCATATATGCAGAACGCAAGATGATAAAGGCGGCCTCAAGGACTGCCCTAAAACTGAGGCAGGGGTTCGCCAGATACCTCTAAACTCTCTATTGCTTGAGATGCTCAAAGAATGGCAGGAATCTTGTCCGCGCTTTAATGGCAAGTTATATCGAGTTTTTCCAGCACAGGGAAGTGCCGATGGGAAGGGAAGTGGTGGTAAATTGCACACTGACGGACGTTTCTTGCTCTGTAACTTTCGTAATCGGGTTTGGTATCCTTTATTTGATAAATTAGGTTTGCCGCGTGTCTCTATTTATGCCGCAAGGCATATGGCCATCTCGTTCTTGCAAGCGCAAGGCGTGGAGATTGGCCTTGTCGCCAAGATAGCGGGGCATTCTAGCCCACAAATTACACTCCAATACTATACGCACGCCGTACGTGAATATGATGGAATGATGAATGAGTTGAATGAAGTCTACGGCATTAAAAGCAAGCAAGAAAACGATATCTTAGCCAGGGGGTCGTCGGTTCAAATATGAGAAAGATCCCGTTACAAAAGACTTTACCCTTACAACGAGCCCTGTGTTTACCACGGGGCTTACTTGTTTATATAGAGAAGAATATTAGAAAGGTATGCAAATAATGAAAATTTATATTTTGTGCGAACATTGTGATAGCTGGGGCGGTACGCCTAAGTCGATGGAAGATGTGATCTTAGGGGTCTTCTTGTCCAAGGAGAGGGCAGAAGAGTGCCTTTGGTGTCACGCAAGCTATGGGTATGGCCTCGGGCTACCGAAGCTTATTCTTGAGGGCGGAAAAGCCTATGACAAGGACACTAATATCTATTATGAGCTTTTAGAGATGGAGGTCGATACGTGCAATATATCAACCCATTAAAGTGTTATGATGTCGCGGGACCCACGCCGCGCAATTCGGCATATGTATTTTTTGACATGGGGTTTATCCCCTACCGGTTGTTGGGTTTCGCTGACGGTGCACAGATATTCCAATGGGATTATTTCTGGTTTTCTGTAATGAGCGTCCCTAAGTCGATATCTAAGGCTTTAGCAACTTTTAAGCAGCTGATCAAAGTAGGATTGCGCTTGTTACTTTCTATGAAGCTTATACCCGCACGGCTCAAGCCAGTCATTTCGGAGAGCTTCTCATGCGACAATCCACGATCTTTACGAACGCGTTTTAATTCAGCAATGACTTTTTCAGCCAATATCTCTGATTCCTTGTCTCTCATAACAAAACATAATCAGGGACTTGCACCTATTTTAATACGTAACTATAGTTACTCAACAGCATAAAGGGGATCACATATGCGTTTATTACTTATAATTCTGGTTTTGCCACTCTCGGCTTGCGCTAATGCGCCCGTTGGATGGGGCGGGTCACATGACATTGTCTTGGCCAATGAAAAGGCCATAACCATTGCTTATGACCCGATAATGGGTGGTTACAGCAAGGCTATGCAGGCTGCAACAGAGCACTGTGGTGAATACGATAAATCGCCCGTGCCAACAGTAAGCGGAAAGCGTGGTCCCATGCCCACACAAACCTATGAGTGCCGATGATGGTTAAATATCAAATTCTAGTAGCGGCGGTTTTTATTTCGCTCTCCATTTTTTGGAGTGGTCATGTGAACTCTTATGAAATAATGACTTTTGGGGAAACAAGTTATGGGGTATTTAAAAAAGGGGAAGCTGTAAAGTTTTGTGAAATAAGTCTAGACAAATGTTTTGAGAAACAAGGTAACAATTATATTGTTTCTAATATGAATCTCAAAAGCGTTATGGAGCAAGCTATTCACGAGGAAATGTATAACAATTAGAATAAAAACCTCTAAACATTTTACTTAAAGTTGTTTAATGGATTGAACCTTGATACTATAGGGCAAATATTTATGGAGCCCACATGTATGATCAGTCTTATATATCTCACAATTTAATAAAAATAGGATCCCCTGTCTTTGAAAAAGCAAAAAGATTAGATCCTGCTTTAGAAAAAGAGAACGAGATAAAAAAAGCTAAATCTATTTTAGAAGAAAATGTTAGATCTCCTGCAATAGATATAACGAAGATAAAAGGGAAAAAAATCTTCCATATAATGGAGCCCGTTGTTGACGTTGTTTATAGGAAAACGGGCCACAATATAATTAACACTTTTCCCAACAAGCAGAAAAAAAGAGATTATATTATAGGCAACTCTTTAAAGCACTTAAGAGAGTCCACACCTTTTGAGGTCTACAGAAGGGATATTAAAGATTTTTATGCGAGTATTGAGCCAGATTGGATAATTGAAAACCTTATTTCATGTACTCACATATCAAATAAAACAACTGCTATTGTCGAGAATTTCTTTAAGTATTTTTCTATCTTTGAAACGGGTTTACCAAGAGGCCTCTATTTGAGCGCGATTCTTTCTGAGTTTTCGATGAAAGATCTAGATAATCACTTAATAAACCACCCAAAAGTGTTCTTTTATGCAAGGTATGTTGATGATATTTTGTTAATAGCGGATCCCATTATAAAAAAAGAAAAGTTTTGGAAAAATAGCGAATTATTCCTGCCTGCTGGTGTCTCTTTTCACGATAAAGAAGAGAAGTGTAACTCTATTTCTTTATCTAGAACTGGTCCTGTTGCAGGAAAGAACGTAAATGATGCAGAAGGTAAATTTAACTTTTTAGGCTATGACATCTCATGTTTAGTAAGTCCCAGTTACAAGAAAAGGGAGTTGAAAGTTGATATGTCAGAAAAAAAGATCAATCGATATAAAACAAAAGTCACTCTAGCTCTGATGGACTTCATAAAGAACAATAACTACCCGCTACTTCAAGAGAGAATTAAGCTATTAACATCGAATTATTATATTTATAACTCTTACAGCAAAAGGCATATGGAGCATGGGATATATTGTAGTTCAAAGTTTCTCAATGTTGACTTTTGTGACCCTGATAATTCTTTAAACAAATTAGATAAATACTTAAAGAACTTATTATTATCTAATAGAAGTCCTATAGGGATTAGTTTGAGGGGCAGCCTTACAAACCGACAAAGAAAAAATTTATTGAGATTTAGTTTTAAGCGTGGGTATGAGAATAAAATTTTTTATAATTTTAGCCCTAAAGAATATAATCGAATAAGAGAATGTTGGAAAAATGTCTAGGTCTAGAAAACAGCACAAATCACTAGATGCAGCTAGAGTCGTGTTAAGTGAAACTGCGCCTACTGATATGCCTATTATCTTTAGTCAGGATGGTTTTTATCGGCATTGTAAACAGTATCGATGTTCAGATAGTTCATATAATTTCAATGAGCTTTTTAAAGCAATGATTGATGGCACTAAGTCTGCGACAATCCCGTATAGTTATAAAATCTTTAAGAACAATGGTTCTTTAAGGACTCTAAGTCTTGCACACCCCTCATGGCAATATGAATGCATAGATTTTTATCAAGAATATTCTGATATTATATGTGATTTGAATAGTGATCGTAATAATTTCTCCTTAAGGTACCCGGTTAAAGTAGCCTCAAAATCATTTTATAAAGATTCACAATTTGATCTTAATAAATATAAAAAAATTTCTAATATATCTACAATAGATACAGAACTAAAAACTAAGCATGTAACATCTTTTTTTTCTTATAAGCTAAGAAAACAATTTATGTATTTTAATTCAGAAGAATTTTTTGAGTGTGAAAAGAAATTTAGCCACCTATCATTTGTTGATATTTCTAAGTGTTTTGAAAGTATCTACACACATACCTTACTATGGTCTATAAAGAATAAGGAATATGCAAAAAAACATCTTTCAAAAAAACACCATCAATTTGCTGATAAGTTTGATTCTCATATAAGGAAAGCAAAGCATAATGAGACTAACGGAATAATCGTTGGGCCTGAGATTAGCCGAATATTTGCTGAGATAATTTTGCAAGAAATAGATAATAAAACCTTAAAATCTTTAGAATTAAAGAACCTTATAAAGGGCAAAGATTTTGAAGTCCGTAGATATATTGACGATTATTTTATATTCTCATTAAATCAAGAAAACGCTGAGCTGGTTACGCAGCAATTAAAAAATGAGCTATTCAAGTATAATTTCCATCTAAATGATGCGAAATCTTATCAAATAGAGCGTCCTTTTTGGACAGAAAGGTCCCAAGCCGTTCATGAGGTTACCGTGATTTGGGATAATTTTTTTGAGAAAATAGTAGAAAATAAATTTTTTGAAGCAATGGTAGATGGAAAGCCCTTTAAGCAGAACTATCAATACCCTAAGAAAATATGGCATTATGCGGGATTCAAAAAGAAGCTTTTTAAGGATATTAAAAACACCGCCCAAAGTAGAAAAAATTATACTGATATTGGTAATTTTAGCATAGGTCTTATCTTAAGACGTTTTTTGATAGCTACGCAAAGCGTTGATGTGTGCTTAAGTAAAGAAGGTGATGTTCACAGCCAATATTATGATCTTATTTGCTGTTTACTGGAAGTTTCATTCTTCTTATACTCAATGACGCCAACAGTTCCATCTTCGGTAAATTTATCATATTTAATTGTTCTGACGACTCGGTTTTCAGACAAGCATATGCCAGAGTTCTCAGATTCTATTAAGCAAAGAATTTATGATTTGTTTCTTTCGTTTTATGAGGGGCGCGAAAATCAATTCCCGTCAGAATATGGCAACGCTGACTTGGAGATTATCAATATTATATTAGCTATAGGGGATATGGGAGATGAGTATCTTTATCCTCAGCCCGTCATAGAGAGAATTTTCAGGCTAGAAGAGAAACAAACGGCCAAATACTTTGATATTATAGGTGCGCTTTATTATATCAAAGATCAAAAACAGTTTTTAACGACTAGGCAGAAAATCGAAGAGGTCATTTTTAAAAAGCTGTGGGATTGTCGGCGTGATCTTAATAAAAAAGATTTGAAATCTAACTCTGAAATTACGTTTTTAATATTAGATAGTCTTACATGTCCTTATTTAAGTGAGAGGTTTAAAAAATTCATACTGTATTATGCTAAAAACAATTATGAGTTTCAATCTTCCGCCTTTCTAACTGCAGAAGAAGAAATAAAGCAAATAGGACTGAAGCCTTGGTTTGTTAACTGGGATACAATTGATTTGTTAACTCTTTTACAAAAGAGTCAGTTGAATACAGGCTATCTATAAGTTATAATTGTTGCGGGAGGTTGATATTCTGCCTTACCGTTATGCGGTACATACTTTCTTTCATTTTTGAAAGAGGGTGTCCTCCTCCGGGAGGGCCACACATTTGCGAGTGTCAGCTTCCTATTACATTCTATGGTTTAAAATTTAATAATGAGCTTAGTTCTATATTCGGCTAAATCTAAAGTGCGAAATTCACACATTATTTTAGATACTTAAATGTATTGCAAAGGCCTGTTTTGTGGAGGTTTGCATTAAAAGACAGTAAGCCCACGGTAAGCACAGAGATTTTTAGACAAAATAAAACCGCCACAAAGGGCGGTTTTATTGTATTTATTGGTTGTGTGCTCGAACCCTGAACTAAACTGGTTATATTTCGGGATTATCTTAAGCGAGATTCAAAATCTTAGTAACCATTTGAAATAAAGAAATAAAATAAAAAAACCACCAAAGATTCAAAAATCAAAACCTGAAGGGTATATAGCGCTTTAAATGCAATGTTGAAAACTCATCAGCTAGCTATTAGAAGAAGATATCTCCTACCCTATCTCGTACTTTTCTGAGCGCAGTGCTGACAATGCCACCAGCAGCGCAAGTAATGACCAAAGTATCAATCGGACGCGTCAGAGGAATCATACACCAGCGCCAAGCAATGGCTTCAGCCGATACGTCATGTCCAGAATTATCCTGACGTTCACGCAAGGCCTGTGAGCATTTAAGCTCCCAGAACTCATCAAGCCCTTCTAAGACGGCAGTCCATCCCTCTAGGCCTCTACAAGATTCGTACTGAACGATCCGAAGTTCATCAGTCGACCGAGGAAATTGTCGGCGTGTATGTTCATCTACCGCTTCCCAAACTTTCCAGCCCTGATTAAGGAATGCCTGACCAAGTTTACTAACTTTTCGGCCATCCTTGTTAATAACTCCGGAGGGGGGCACGCAGTGAAGTAGGTCCAATGGCATGTTCCCTGCCTCGAGAGCGGATGCCATCATTTCTTTTTGGAGATCCGTTGCATCGGAATAGCTACCCTCAATGACGATCACCCGTCCTCCGGGTGCATCACGATTAACATCAACACGCCATGGTAAGCCAACCTCTTCTGCTAAGATATTCGCAAAGACACAAAGGTTGGCTTTCATGCGAAGGCCGCTTTGCAAGTGACGTTGTCCAACTTTCGGCTGGCCTATAACGGATAATTTCCAATTTGTAGGATTTCCACGAACCAATTGCGATAACCCGTCCGCAAGCGAAACCTTTTTTCCTTCATACAAACGACAGAGTAAATCAGCTTCAATCTGAGGCCAATCCTGTGCCTCATCAATCAATACCGCGTCAAAATCAAACTGCATAAAGTCACTAGATTTTATGGTTTCTATTTCTGCTTCGTTTACAGCGCCCTGATCAATATAGGCCATAGCCTCTCGGCATTTTTTTTCATAGGTAGAAAAATCCAAAGTTTCTTCATCTGCAATACCAAGCCTACTAATCCAAGAGCACATGAAGGACATAACCGTTCGAATAGTAATACCTCCACCATCCCCATCAACAGGTATATTCATAAGGGCGAGTGTCCGCTGTATATCGGCCGCTAATGTTGTATTGTATGTGAGAATAAGGCAACGCTTTCCTTCAGATATATAAGCTTCATAGGCGGTTTGCAGAAGTAATATAGTTTTGCCAGTTCCGCCATGGCCACGAAGATGTACGCGATGTTCACCTAGTAAAGATGCAAGTTCTTTGGCTTCGACAGGCCTTGCTGCTATACGATCCATCCGCTTCCTATCAAGATTAGAAGGCATCAAAGGCCGAAGCAATGCGTCATCAATGATCTGTTCCATACCTTCATCGTTTGCCGAGCGAATGACATATTCCTTACCAATTTTCGGTATGCCATTGACAGCAGCCATGCTCACCAGAAAATTTGCAATCGTGAACTGACCAGCGACCGCACCAGCTGCCGGATGAATCCTTCCCCTGATTTTTGGTAGCTGGTCGATGCCTCTTAGTATCAAACATCGATAAACCCAAGGATTAGTATTCGTCGTATCCTTAAAATATTCCAGTAAAGCGTACCGCTGTTCTTCATTTTGGTCCGTAGCGCTTTTCCATCTACCAGCATATCGCACCATAACCCCGCCAGCGGCAATTTGCATAGCATCGGCAGCGTGATCCTTTACCTCTATCGCCGCCGCTAATGACCGTACCCTTATTTGGCTGCCTAGAATTCGATTTCCTTCAGTGTCATGGATCACGGCGTTAGTTACAATGTAACGTTTGCTTCGTAGACGCGCTATGACCACGACATCAACATCACTAACTTTGTGCCCTGAAAGTTTGACGTTTGATGCTATCTTAATAAAGTCATCCTCTTTTGGTGAAGCCTCTATATCAGGCCAAGCACGAATGAACGCTTGTTTAATTGCAAGCGCGGCATCATATTCAGGACTTCCTGAGATTCCCACAACTTCTATCATGATTGGAGCCTCAAAAAGTAGGCAGCGCTTCTGGCCGCAAAATCCCTCACATCGACAAATATAGGATCGATGCCAATATTTCTTAACTCATCGCGTGCCGACATCTGCTGCGGCTGTAACAATCCATTCTGCGTATGCCATAAGGGATGACCAAGGACCAATGCGCGGGTCCCAGAGCTTAATATTGGTAAGCCCTCGCTGCTATGATCTGACTCAACTGACATTCCCGCGCCTTTGCATATCCGTAAGAAGGAATCGATGACAGGTTCTTCGGATCCCTCTAGCCATCTTTCCAACTTTATATGTTTACCAAGTACTAGATCCGCAAGATCAAGAGCAAGTCGCCAATCGAGCATACCATGGCTAAAACG
The DNA here is from genome assembly GCA_963977125.1 of uncultured Micavibrio sp. Classification (GTDB taxonomy): domain Bacteria; phylum Pseudomonadota; class Alphaproteobacteria; order Micavibrionales; family Micavibrionaceae; genus UBA2705. Next base: position 204,615 of record CAXBNJ010000005.1, on the reverse strand, counting down.
GTTTCCATAGTTTCGCAAACAATCAGGGCAAGAGCGATCACAATCTCCTGCATGATTAGAATGCGCCCACTTCGGCTCAACGCTGGCGTGAAACGCTCTTATAGCCATTTCCATGTGGGCGGGTTCGGATGCCCAGCGTGCGTAACCAGCGCCATTCTCTAATGAGTCCGCGAGGAAAACTTGTTCTGTTTCGCATGCCGGTATGGCAATTGCTTGACGACCTACACGAAATTCTGAGGGGTCTACGTCAAGGGCCGTGGCAAGCGAGAGTTTTACTAACTCTGCGAAAGACGCAATGGCCGCACGTGCAGAAGGCTGGCCTCTTACATCAAGCACGCCAAAGTTCCCTATGCCTGCTGCTCCCGATATATGAAAGCTAAGAACGTCTGTCGTAAATATCGCGCCAATCGCACCTTTATCAAAAGGTTGCGTCGAAGAATCTGGCCACGGCACGCTAAGACGATAAAGATCAGGATCACGTACTGAAACACGATTATTAGATTCTTGATAGAAGTCGTACAAACGCCCGCCATTATCATTCACGACAGCTACAGGTCCGGAACCAATTGCTAGCTTCATAGGTCCACAAGCCAGATCAGTATATTCTTGCGGGAAAGCGCGTACAGGAGGAGGAAGTGCCGGTCCTCTCTGCCGTTGTCCATCGTAGTCTTTGGCCCTGACAGCAGCCAAAAATCCTTTAGGTTGATAAACCGGAAAAGGTCGGGAAGGCTGCTGACAAACACCGCATACCGTAACATTTCCGTTGGCAATCGTCCCACATGACTCATTCGTGCAACGTGTGTATAGCATGGGCTTACCAAGTGGCTCTGGTTGATTTTCAACACCTCTAATTCCATCTTTTTTGATAACAAATCCACTGACAGTATTGAGTTGCTTATCCTTTGGTATCTCGGAGCCAGGCGAAAACGCCCAAACAGCGTGATCGAGTGGCCTATCACTAATTACCGTATCCTCTGTTTTGCCTGCCCTGAAATCATCCCGGAAAAGGCTGCGTACCTGTGTTGGAAAACCAAACATCGGAAGGATTCCAGCAACAGCAAGTCGATGGCTAAGCTCATCTTGGATAAAACGTGAGTCTTGAACGGCATCATCTATTCTGACAGATAGATCGCGCCGGATGTATTCAATAAGTTCCTCCTCCCGACCTACCATACCTGTATGTGCTGCCAGTCTGGCTACCACATATGAAACATCATCATCATTTTCTAGCCAATTCAGTATCTGCGTGCGATAGCCCCCATGCCATTCGCTAATACGGCCAAAGTTACCATGCAGACTTTCTTCGTTGCGTTTTGGGATAGTATCTAATCCTGCAAATGCACGACGCAAACATTCCGCCGCAACAACACGCCTTATAATCTCTGGTCGAGAAAGGTCTAATTGCGGTTGTGGCGGTACATCACCAGTCATGCGCTCAGGATTGTTAAAATAGTAATCGTCGTGGGCTGCGCCGCGAGAGATAGTAACGGCATAAGAGAATGCCTGACCTGCGCGGCCTGCACGACCAACACGCTGCTGGTAATTAAAACGTTGAGGAGGCATGTTGGCCATCAAGACGAGCTTCAAAGATCCTATATCGACGCCAACTTCCATCGTCGTTGTGACTGATAAAGCTTCTAGGCCATGGGTTGTTGGAGTTTCACCTCCTAGAAAAGCCGTACCTTTAAAAAGTCTTTGCCTGCGCCGTTGTTCGCTCATTGGCTTCGTCTGGCCGGTTAACTCAGCAACAGCCAATCGGTGAGCTGGCTCCCGTGATACCCAGCTATAATAATCTTCATCCGGGTTTTCGATTTCAGTAAAATTGCGTCCCTGACAATGAGGCGTCGTACATACGTTGACTGGTAAAACCATTGTCAGACGTGAGCAGCTATCGCACCTGAATAGCGGACGTTCGCCCGCTGGAACGATCTTTAAAGGAAGGTTGGTATGATTATCCGTCCTAAGCAACCAATTCTCATTTATTATACCAATACTCTCCAAAAAGTCACCTATTTGGCCACCTAGCTCTTCCTTATCACGATTCAGTAAGCTGGAAACCTTACCTATGTACTGTTCAACCGCTTTGGGTGCCTTAGTTGAAGTTCTTGTACGTTCGTCAGCAAAGTGTCTGGTATGCCCCAAAATACGGACAGTATTTGTCAAAATACCTTGGGCATATTTTTCATCCAGACCGAGAGATAGGCCTGCATGATGATTAACTTCAATAGTGGCAACACGCATAGATTCCATGTCGCGGCCAGCCTTATCAAACAAGGATTTTGCAACATGTGATGCAAAATACCCCATTATTCTTCGCCGCTCATCCGCAGCCACTTCGTTGTTCAGAGGTTCCCATTCATCATTTGGAGGATCGAAGTAAAGCCACCACGGCGTTTTTCCATCTCCCCATTTAGAGCGGCTGGCTTCCGTTCCTGCTGGATTTTGTCCTAACCTAATTAGTTCATTACGTATAAATACTAGAAGCGAGGGCCACATAACAGCATTCACCGCGAGGCTCGCATCATGTTGAGTAATAAGCTCTTTCTCGCTGGAGGTGGCTGCATTAAATTTGTTGGCTCTTACAGCATTAAATATACCGGGTGTCCGCCTCTCGGCTTCATCAAACAGGCAACTGGAGTCTGTATCAGGATCTTTGCCCACTAGCGCTTCAAGCTCAGTGCTAGAGGATACGGCTCTGGGCTGTATACCTATAAAAATTAACTGGCGTATCAAGTCACGGAAATGATGGAGCTCTAAACCAGCAGCTAGATCAGCAGCGTCGTCACGGCTGTCTGTGAATGCAATCATCTTTTCAGCGTCATGAGAATCGCTTGTAGCATACATTACGCGATCTGCTACGAGTTGGGTTGTAACATTTAAACCAGTGCGGAGCCCACGAATAGGTGTTTCGACTGAGCCCTTAAAAAACGCCTTCTTGTCTAGAGAGTTAAAAAATGAGCGTGAACTTCCGCAACACGGACATTTTTCTGGGAGCGCAGCCACTTTCTCACTTTCGGTAAGGCTACCGGACACTGCAAATACTACCCCACCTTCCTCACCTTGATTAAGAGTTCCAGAGAAGGGATCAAACCGGCCCTTGGCGAACTGCAAAGTAATTGTTTTGTTATTAGGCGACTGGTGAGTCCATCTTGAATTACCAGCAGGAATCTTACCACCGGGCCAGTACCAACGAAATTCATCTTGTGTTCGTTCAAATACTTGGCTGACCTTACCGTTACCTTCCCCAGCCTTAGTGGATTCTAGGAAGATATAATCTGAAAGCGCTCCATCACTATGTGGGACCACAAAGCCTCCAAGGAAGGCCTCTCCACAATCGTAACAATATAATAACTCAAGGACTTGTCCTCCACAGTTACATTTCATCGCAGGTGCTTTGAACAGACGGCCAATCTTACGTTTTTCTGAACGAAATTCAGGGAGGACTTCCGTGCAGTCAGCATTAGAGCAAGCCCATATGCCTTGTACCTGTCTAAGAAACATATGAGATCTAAATGTAGGCTTTGGCTCTTCCCATGACCCACGACCTTCCAACTTAGCGGCAATGAAAAATGGTTCAAGAAGATCAACATTAGCCTGCTCACCAAATAACGCTTGGGATATTGAAGACATCGATGCTGGACGCACGATTTGCTCGTGCTTACCGGTCGTAGGATTGAGAACCATCGTTTGACCAGCTAAACGGCAGGCAGAGGCAAGAGCCTCTCTAGGAGAAAAATGATTCGAAATAGAGGCCAGCGCAGAGGTTGCTGCTTCGCCTCCCTCCGCGAGCGCAGCAGAGTTTTCCTCGATGATACATGTATTAACTGGGAGAGGTATGTTGAAATCTTTTGGTTTCCCAGGGTAAATTGCAAAGGTTCGGCTAGGGACTCCGAAAAATTGTTCCAAGTATTCTTTACCTGATTCACCATCTAACGAGGCGCTAGTGCCTATACAGCGCAGTTGCGGAGAATCAGGGGACAACCCTAAACGATCAAGCATATTACGCACAACAAGCGCCACTTCAGTCCCTTGCGTACCACGATAGCTGTGAAGCTCATCAACTATAAGCGTGAACTTGTTTTCGCTATCTTGCCGAAGCCATTGTCGTGTGCTGTCAAAGATAGGTGCCTCAACATCACGCATTAGCATAATATTCATCATGCTAGTATTTGTAATGAGAATGTCAGGTGGGGCCGCAATCATATCCCAGCGTGTGAGCATTTCCCCAATTCGTGGATCTTGAAATTGGCTACATACCTCAAGAATTCTTTCTTCATTGCATCCCTCATCTCGCATGGACTGCTCAATCGCCATGACCTCCTTAGTAATACGATCCACTTCCCGAGCGACATCATTAATTCGCTTGCGATCAGCAGATTTGAGCGTGGCAGGAGGACTCCATGTGGAGCCGATTGTCGCGCCAGTATAGCGTCCAAAATAGAATAGTGGTTTACCATGAATCGTCAAAGCGCGAGACGCCGCTTGGCGAAGCCTTGCAATCTGATCTTCCACAAGGGCATTAGTTGGATATAGAACTATCGCCCGCACTGCAGGTGTAAGATAAGTATCCATGCCATGGCGAGAGTGATGCCAACTAGAATCGCCACCTGTCGTTTCCCTTTCCCACCAGAAATTAAGCCCCATAGGGCTTATTCCGCCTTTGCGCTCCTGCATCAGTCGTGCCAGTAAGGGCAGCAGAAAAGATTCCGTTTTTCCTGAGCCTGTACCTGAAGTTACAACGAAATTGTTGCGTCCTTCTTCATCACCAGTAATCCCTGTTTGGAGAGCTTGCGCTTGGTGCTCCCTGAGTTTTATACTTGTATCGCCACCAAATACAACGCGCGCTAAGTTCTGAGCAACGGTGGGGTCTAGCCCAGCTTGTTGGCAAGCCGCCTCAATAGGCCGTACAGAAGGGTATTGTGGGACGGCTTCAAGCAAAGGTTCTTGAGCCATAACACCATAAGAATTAAGGATCTCCAGACGTTCCGCCATAATGGCAGAATCTCGCATCCAGAAGGCACTATCGTAGTAACGACGGTAACCATCGCGCACATATTCAATGACGCTGGTGGGCGTAGCTTGTTTCATCGTATACTTCTTCTTTCTTATACATTAAATCTAGGACATATTGTGCGGTTTGTGGGTCGACATTACTATACTTAAGCAAGCCTCCAGAAACTTCTGGTAAGCCTCCGGAGCAAACTACAAGAGCTCGTCCAAGGAGACCAGGAGCATCACATCCTAAAGCAGCAAGGAATTCCCTTCTTTTTATATCATAAGTGTGCAGCTGTACCTGTTGCGCTCGAGCAGCCATTAACTTTACAACTTGATATGGGCCAACCAGAGAATGTCTATTTTTATCAACATAAGCGTAAGTTTGCTTACCATCATTCCAACGATAAGCCCCTTCCGAACCTATGCTATTAACTGTTTCCCATCGTGCTGTATTCAGGTTAAAAAACTGCATATTTTCTTGCCGTCCAATCGATATAGGCGATACACTGCACTCGATACCATCCCATTCCATACAAGCTCGTGCGATTTTCTGCCCTGTATTCTGATGAATAGAAACTGCCCGGCCTAATGGGTCGATTATTAGCTTTAATGCTTCTGACAGTTGAGCGGGCGAAAGGCCAACTATCTCAATATGAGTGGGCGCAGATAACCGTTGTGTCTGTATTATCTTTTCACCGGCGCACTCGACAGCGGTGCTAATAGAATCAAGAATTGACAGGCAACGAAACCCGGCTAGAAAAGCTGTCTTCTCACCAATAAAACTTGCGGCACAATCAGGGACGGACCAACGCCGAATAATGTTAGTACCTTGCCTAAGTTCAATATCTAGAAGGCCGAGCAAAGCATAATTACAGACAATTTCATGCGCTTGCCATGGCATATCCACTTTATCTGCCAACAATGACTCGAATTTCCCCCAAGATCCTGTGCCAAGAAAGCACAAGGCATCAAACAATAAATCATGATCGATTATTGGCAGAGATGGGCCAGTGCTGGCCAAGGCAGACTTCATTGGTCGGAGCCCCACATCTAAAACTCGTGAGGTAGCCTTTCCACGGTCCACAACAACAATTGCCTGAGCACAGTCTTTACATTCCTGCCTCAGCGGAGTCTTCTTGGGCCGCCCTGGTTCCAAGGTCTCACAGAGCCAGATATGGTATCCACGCTCAGCACAGGTTTGGTGAATAACATGTTTAAGGATAAGGTTCGTAAACGCTATGTCCTGTAGCTCCTCTAGTTCGCCCGATGGTAACTCCTTGTTCAAAGACTGAGTTTCAATGACGGAGTGGGCTTGGCTGATTCCGTACACTGCCATTCCTGTCACCATCACGGAACTTACTTGTTCCGCATGAGATACGGAGACACTCGCAGATATGGGATTGCTGTAGCTCAGTGCATCACTTTGTTGTCTATCAAGAGCCCTTGGCAAGCCGGCATCTCGTAACAACACTTCAACACTTGCAACTAAATTCCTGCTCCTGCGACCCTCAAGGCGCAAGCTGGATTCCACTAACTCTTCGCTAGAAAGCTCAAGTCGACACGCTTTGCCAGTTTCCTGAACCTGTTTTAGAACAATTTCTTTCTGAGCTGATAAAGACAAGGCGATTAGCTCAGTCGGCCCTGTGGAGGCTAAGAAACTGACAGAGAGCTTTGAGCGTGAATGAAAAATACCCCGCGCAAGTTGGAAGCTACCTTCGACGATTAGCGCTCCATCATCAGCAATCGGAACAAGGGTCTCAAGGTCGAGTGGAGGTGTCGATGATGGCGTGCCAAGTCTTGCATCCTTGTAAAGAATCCAATCAGGAGGAAGGCCGGGGAGATCGCTCGGCATAATTTTCTCTGGCATTTCTAAAGCAGCATCTGAAAGGTAAGATTCAACTTTGTTTGGGAAGTTTGCAATGTTTCTGACAAGAATGATATGCGGCTGGCCAAACGTAACACGAGAAACTTCAATCCAGTAGGGTCCATCATTGGCTCTAGCCAGCGGAATGACGAGTCTAGACCTCCAGTCGAGTTGAATATTTTTGTCTGATGCTATGAAGCTATAAGATCGACTTAGGCTCCGCTCCTCCGGACTGATGAGGCGAGGCAGGATAGTCGCGAATGTTCCAAAATCTTCATTAGCGAGGGCAAACTCTTGTTCTGGTGCAGCATTCAAGGACAATGGCCGTAAAGGCTCGTTTCGTTCCTCACTTCGGCCGAGCTGTAAATCAAGCATGGTAGGGCGAGGAAAGCGTGTTATAAAACTAGCGATCAACGACAATTTAATTGAGCGATTTTCAGAAAAAGAACTCTCCTTGAAGAATATACAATCATCGTTACCCCAGCTTGTAAGCTCTGCGGCGGCAGCTTCGCAAACACGCTGTCGGAGCTCAGGCTTTTGCCAAGCCGCCTTTAAACGAGCATTAGGCTTGCTAGTCACCATCCAATTCGCCAAATAATGCCGCATTTCATCCGGGGAAATGTCTTCGTTGCCAGAAAAGCCGCACCTAGAGAAGAGGTCATGGAAAAGCTCCCTGTCACTTGCACGCACGACTACTTGCGATAGGGCCTTGCCAACATATTTCCATGAATTAATTGCTACGGCGGTAGGGCGTCCGAGCTCATAGTTATTTTCCACCAACCACAGATTTAAGAATCCCCACAATTGATCAGTCGATTTACCTTTTACGCTAAGGACCTGTCGTTCTCGACCGGTAATCTGGGCAAGTCGCAGATAATAGTTATTTGAGCCAAAATCACCCTCTGCTGCCATCAGCGCGGCAGCGTGCGAGAGTGTGAACAGCAATGCTGTGAATGGCGGCGGTGATGATCGTGACTTGCGCCACCACATTTTTGCTTGTGAGTTCATAGACTCGTAGGGATCTCCGGTTTTATTCAAAACATGACCGACAACCCGGCAAATTTTTTCTTCTAAACCTTCTTCATCTTCATCGAGAATCTCTGCAAGCTCAAGTCGCATCTTTGCATCAAGAGATAAGTAAACTGGGCGCCAAGCAAACCGGCCTGAAAAAAATATTTCATTGAGCGCATGATTGTATTTTATATATAAGGCACTCAATTATATCTCCTCAAATATTCCTATCTTAATGAAAGTGTATAATCGCGCAGCATTAGCTTTAAAATTTATCTTTTTTTTAATGGCCATTCTCATCCTCAATTTTTTTTATCAAAAGCCCTAGCGCTTCCGCCATTAATGGCGGCACTGCGTTCCCAACTTGACTGTAGCGCGGGCACTCTTCTTTACGACGAGCACCACCAGTTGTGTATTTCCCAAGAAAATCAAACCAATCTGGAAAGGATTGTATTCTAGCATTTTCCCTGACTGTTAGTATTCTGGGCTCACTGTAATGCAATAGATCGTCCGGCAAAGTCGTAATTGTCCGTGACAACATCTCTGGATGGAGTGGCGTAAAACATTGTTTTTTAGTGCCAAGAGCTACAAGATCAGCCTTAGTTAAGCTCTTACCCTTAGGATATTTCTTGAGGATCACTTTGAACCTGCGCATTGTCTCAGCATTATGCCGAGCAAGTCTCAAGCTATTAGGAGCGTAGTTATCATTACAATCCTCGCGCATAAGCCTCTGGTATGTGCTCAGTCTTGTTTTCTTATAATGAATTTGTTCAAAATTCTTTGTATCTACGGATGGCACAACAGAACATTTATCTACCTCAAGATCTGAAATTGCGGCTTTGACAGTCGTATCCTTAATTTTATGAAGGCCCTTTGAATCCCGATATTCTGGCAAAAACGCTGTTAATACTTCAAAGGGAGGCTGGGAAATATTCTCACCTCTTTTGTGCGCAATCATTATAAACCGGGCTCGCGGCTGGGGAACACCAAACGTGGACGCGTTGCACATCTGATGGAATACACAATATCCAAGTTTTTCGAGTTTTTCTTTTACCACCTCAGCGTAAACTTTTTCCTTGTTGGTGCCATTCTGCTTAAACGCAGCTTTGAATCCCTTAACGTTCTCCAACAATAAGAAGCGCGGCTGCACAAGCTCGACAATCTGGATATATTCCTCGGTGAGCCTGTTGCGAGGATCATTCGGGTTTCTACGCCCTGCAAATGAAAAGCCTTGGCATGGGGGCCCTCCGGCAATTAGATCAACTTTGCCACGTAATTTTTTTAGCTGTGATGAATACCCCAGTATTAATTCTGAGGTTGTCATAGATTGGCAAGGTAGCCATGCAGGCCAATCAAACGGTGTGACCACATTCCTGTCAATCAGGTTGTGTTTAAAGGTCTGGAAAGCATCTGGTGATTTTTCAATAGCAAACAACCCGCGCCAATCAGCTTTTGATAAGCCCAGTGACAAGCCGCCACAGCCTGCAAAAAGATCTATAAAAGTTAGTGATGCCATGTATTTGTCGCCCGTATATTTCACCATAGAAATCAGTATATTAATATTCGAACTTATTGTCCAGGAAATAAGTTGATGATTTCCAAATTTTCCTCTATTTTTACAAATTAACCTAATCATAGCTAAGGTTCAATCAGCAATGTCCAAAGATGAGATTTTTACCATTAAAGAAGTCGCGGCATATTTAAAATTAGCCGAAAAAACGACTTATCGATTGGCCTCAGAGGGGAAATTACCCGGGTTTAAGGTGGGTGGATCCTGGAGGTTTCGTAAAAAAGAAATTGACCGCTGGATAATAGAACAAGAAGGAAAGCGCGGTGAGTAAAAAGCTGACATTAAAAGAACTAGAGCATCAGCTTTGGATGGCCGCACATATTATTACGGGCCCCATCGATGCATCCGATTATAAAACCTATATCTTCCCAATCCTTTTCTTTAAGAGAATTAACGACGTATATAACGAAGAGTTTGACGATGCGCTGGAGCTTTACGGCGATGAAGAACTCGCCAATGCGCCTGAGCAGCACAGAATTCAGATTCCAAAAAGTTGTCGCTGGAATGATGTGCTGGCGACTACAAAAGATGTTGGCAAGGCTCTTCAGGGCGCTTTTAGATGTGTAGAGAAGGCGAACCCGCATTTGTATGGTATTTTTGGTGACGCCGCTTGGACAAATAAAGACAGATTACCAGATAGCTTGATTACTGAACTCCTGAACCATTTTCATCAAATTCCAATGGGCGTGAAGGATGTTCGTGATGACGATATGGGGCGTGCTTACGAGTATCTCATCAAAAAATTTGCAGACAAAGCCAATAAAAAAGCTGGTGAATTCTATACTCCACGTACTGTAGTCCGGCTGATGGTGAATGTCCTTGACCCTAAAGCGGGTGAAGTTGTTTATGACCCGGCCTGCGGAACGGGTGGTATGCTGCTAGAGACGATCCATCATGTTCAAGAACGCGGCGAAGACCCGCGCTTGCTTAAGCTCAAAGGTCAGGAGAAGAACCTCACGACCGAAGCCATCGCCCGCATGAACCTATTCCTGCATGGCATGGAAGATTTTCAGATCCTTCGCGGTGACACACTGCGCGACCCCAAATTCACGGATGGCGACAAGCTTGAAAAATTCGACTGTGTGATTGCAAATCCTCCCTTCAGCCTTGAGGACTGGGGGCATGATAGTTGGATCGCCGATCAATATAACCGGCATGTCTATGGCGTCGCGCCGAAGAAAAATGGCGACTTTGCATGGGTCATGCACATGTATTCATCCATGCGTGATAACACTGGCCGCATGGCGGTTGTTGTGCCACATGGCGTCCTGTTCAGAGGAAGCTCTGAAGCTAAAATCCGTGAAGCCCTCATCAAGAACGGTGCTTTGGAATGTGTGATTGGCCTTGCTGAAAACCTATTCTATGGCACTGGCATTTCAGCCTGCGTGCTGGTTCTTCGCAAAGATCAAAAAACGCTGAAACGTAAAGAAGTTTTATTCATCAATGCCGATGAGATTTACACAAAAGGCCGCGCCCAAAACACCATGAGCGAAGCCCAAGCCGATGAAATCTACAACATTTACAAACGCCAGCATAACGCGTCGGAAGAAATTGAAGGCGTTAGTCGCTGGGTGCCAATAAGCGAGATTGAAGAAAACGACTTCAACCTGAATATTGCGCGTTACGTGCAAAAGCCGCTTGAGGAAGAAACCATCACGGTGGAAGAAGCCCTGAAAGACTTCAAACAAAAACTTGCCGATCTTGAAAAGGCAGAAGATGAATTAGAGGCCCTGCTGGCCAAGGAGGGTTTCGAGCTATGAGCATCACACAAAAACAACTGGAAGATTTGCTCTGGGGCGCGGCAGTTTTGCTGCGTGGACAAATCGAAGCCTCCGATTACAAACAGTACATCTTTCCGCTGCTGTTTTATAAACGCATGGATGATGTTTATCAGGAAGAATACACCGAAGCTCTGGCCCTTTATGAAGATGATGAGCTTGCCAAAAAACCAGAACAGCACCGATTTATTATCCCGGACAATGCCCGCTGGAGTGTAGTTCAATCCACCACAAAAGATGTTGGCAAGGCTCTGCAGGATTCTCTGCGGACCATTGAGAAATCCAACCCGCGCCTTTACGGCGTATTCGGGGACGCTGTTTGGACGAACAAAGAGCGCCTGCCAGACCATCTGCTGCTTTCACTCATCAACCATTTCAGTCAAATTCCGCTTGGTGTCAAAGATATCAACCAAGATGATTTGGGCGATGCCTACGAATTTTTAATCAAGAAATTTGCAGATGATTCCGGTCATACGGCTGCTGAGTTTTATACCAACCGAACCGTTGTTCATTTGATGACGCGCATCCTTGCGCTTCAGCCCGGTGAAACTGCTTATGACCCCACCTGCGGCACCGGAGGGATGCTCCTGAACGCCGTCATGGATTTACGCAAAGACGACCGTGAGTGGCGCACCGTCAAACTCTATGGGCAAGAGGTTAATCTGCTGACCTCGGCGATTGCCAAGATGAATATGCTGCTCCACGATATTGAGGAATTTGATATTGCGCGCGGTGATACGCTGAAAGAGCCCAAATTTACCAAAGGCGACAAACTCCAGCAATTTGATGTGATCTTCGCAAACCCACCATACTCCATTAAAAAATGGGATAGAGACGCCTTCGGATCAGACCTTTACGGGCGTAACATGTATGGCGTGCCTCCGCAGGGCTGTGCTGATTATGCCTTCTTCCAGCACATTATAAAAAGCCTGAACCCCAAAACAGGTCGCGCCGCCATGCTTTGGCCACATGGCGTCCTTTTCCGGGATCAGGAAGAAACGATCCGCAAAGGCATCATTGAAAGTGATTTAATTGAGGCCGTCATCGGTCTGGGACCAAACCTGTTTTACAACAGCCCCATGGAATCCTGCGTTGTGGTTTTAAGCCAGAACAAATTAAAAGAACATGAAAACAAAATCATCTTTATCAACGGCGTGCATGAAGTCACCCGCGAACGCGCCACCAGCTTTTTATCTGACGCTAATCTGGAAAAACTGGTCGAGGCTTATTTTGATCCGGAAGACCATCCGGACATTGCGCGCTCAGTGAGTTTGGATGAGGTCAAAGACAATTTGTACAACCTATCCATTCCGCTTTATGTCACGGCCAAGAATGGCAAAGGCGATGACGGCGAGGAACAAGATTTAGAAGGCGCGATTGAAGATTGGAAAATCTCTCGCACGCTTTTGAAGAAACAAACAAACAAGCTGTTCGAGAGCTTGAAAGAATTGGGATATGAGGCGTAAACAACGATGCAACTAACAGAGAAACAAAAATCAGAGGGCTGGCGCATCGTTAAATTTGGGGATGTCGCGCAAGAGGTAAAAGGCAGCACAAAAGACCCGCTTAGCGAAGGCATAGAGCGTTATGTTGGGCTGGAACATATTGATCCAGAATCCTTGCGACTGGCACGCTACGGATCAATCGCCGAAGATAACCCAACCTTTACAAAGAAATTCAGTGCAGGTGATATCTTGTTTGGCCGTCGTCGCGCTTATCTGAAAAAAGCAGCAGTGGCTGATTTTGATGGCATTTGCTCGGGCGATATTACGGTGATCGCGCCGAAAGGCGAAGATCTGTTGCCTGATCTGTTGCCATTCATTGTACAATCAGATCCCTTCTTTGACTGGGCAGTAAAACATTCCGCAGGCGGTCTGTCACCGCGCACAAAGTTCAAATCATTGGCTGAATTCGAATTCCCACTGCCGCCCCGCCCACATCAAGTTGAGGTTTTGTCGAGAGCTAATTTCATGAAAAAATTAGATAATCAATACTCAGAAGCTCTTACATCCGGTTTTCGTTTACTCAAGATGCTTCAAGAAGAACTTATCTGGGGCGACAAAACTGAAGTAAAGGAATTATCGGATTTTATAGACGTAAAACATGGCTTTGCCTTCAAAGGGAAAGACATCATTGATGACAAAATAGGCCCTATAATTGTTACTCCTGGAAATTATCACCTTTATGGCGGATATAACACAGATAAAGATCGCTATTTTAGAGGAGAGATCAACAATGATTATGTATTGAGAGCAGGTGATATTTTAATCAACATGACCGATTTAAGTAAGCAATCTGATACACTGGGCTTGCCTGTAAAAATACCTGAGACTTCAGAGACATATTTACACAATCAGCGTTTAGGAAAAGTCATCAAAAAAAGCGAAGAATTAATTGATGATTATCTTTTCCATTATTTGTGCACCCAAACCTACAGATCAAAGATTATATCGACAGCGACAGGATCTACAGTAAAGCATACTTCACCGACTAAAATACAAAAATCAAAAATTCCTGTTCCAAACCTAGAAACACAAAAGAGAATTTCGGTATCTCTAAACTCTTTAAGATTGATGATTGAAAAAATATCCAACAGTAAAAAGTCAATCAATTACATATTTAGAAAAGGTGAGTGGTTATATGGCATTTAACGAAGCAAACACAATTGAAGAAGCCATCCGCGACCGTCTTGCTGCGTTACCGGGTGATAATTGGACATTTATCCACGGTTCCGACCTGCCGCGTGAGGCACAGGATGTGCTGATTGAAAGTTGGTTGAAGGATGCGCTATGCCGCCTGAATCCCGACATTGCCAAAGACCCGGAAAAAGCCGATGAAGTGATTTACAAGCTGCGCGGCGTATTGCTGGAGGCCAGCCATAGCGGCCTTGTTCGTGCCAATGAGCTATTTACCGAATGGTTGCGCGGTGAAAAATCCATGCCACTAGGCAAGGATGGCGAGCATATCACCATCAATCTGATTGATTATAACGATCCTTCCAAAAATCACTATGTCGTTTCACAACAAGTGCCGTCCATGGGCGCAAAAAATGCCTTCTTTGATTTGGTGTTGTATGTGAACGGTATTCCGCTGGTGGTTGGGGAAGTCAAAACACCTGTCCGCATGGCGATCAGCTGGCAGGATGGCGCCTCTGATTTTATGGGTGGCGATAAGCATTATTGGGGCAACCAGAGCAGTTTTTTTGTGCCTAATCTTTTGTGCTTCGCAACAGAGGGGAAGACCTTTGCCTATGGGGCCGTTAATGCCGGGTTCAAACACTGGATGCCGTGGCACAAGACCACAGATGGTGACGAAATACCACAAAATATGAATACGGTTCTGACCAGCGCCGAGCGTCTGTTGGAGCCAAAAACCTTATTAGAACTTCTGCAATCCTTTGCACTGTACTCCGCCACCAAGCTGCCCAACACCAATGTCATTAAGCGAATCAAGCTGTTGCCGCGCTATCCGCAATATGAAGCGGCCAAACAAATCGTTGACCGTGTAAAATCTGGTGAAATTCGCAAAGGTTTGATCTGGCATTTCCAAGGCTCTGGTAAGTCTTTGTTGATGCTCTATGCCGCCAAAATGCTGAAATCTGACCCCGATCTGAAAAACCCAACCGTGGTTGTGGTGGTCGACCGCGTTGATCTGGACAGTCAAATCAACACCACCTTTGATAACGCCGATGTGAAGAACGTCACCCCGGTGAAATCATGTAAGCAACTTTCCAAAGAACTGGAGCATGATAGCCGCAATATCCTCGTCACCACCGTCTTTAAATTTGATGATGTGGAAATCGACGAAAACAACAAGGATGGCCTGAACCCACGTGAAAACATCATTGTTCTGGTCGATGAGGCACACCGCACGCAAGAAGGTATGCTGGGCGAGAAAATGCGCTGGGCCTTGCCTAATGCGTATTTCTTCGGTCTGACCGGCACACCTATTTCCGGATTAGAAAAAAACACCTTCCGCCTTTTTGGTGCTGACCAAGATCAGGGGCGGTATATGAACCGCTATTCCTACAAGCAATCTATCCGCGATGAAGCAACGCTGCCGGTTAAATTTGAACCACGGCTTGCAGAACTTCGTGTTGATCAGGAGGCCATTGATAAAGAATTCGATGCTCTGGCTGAGGCCAATGATCTGAGTGAAGAGGAAAAAACACAGCTATCGCAAAAGGCCGGAAAGCTGGCGCATTTGCTCAAGGCACCAAAGCGCATGGAAGCCATTGCCAATGATATTGAGAAACATTTTACCAGCCATGTCGAGCCTAAAGGGCTAAAAGCCATGGTCGTTGTTTATGACCGAGAAGCTTGTGTTTTGATGTACGACCTGCTCACCAAGCGATTTGGTGAAGGCACCTGTGAAGTTGTCATGAATGTCTCACAAGGTAGCGTTGATGACGAAAAAGATGAAAATGGAAACCCAAAGAAAAAATCCTCTGACTGGGTAAAGTGGGAGAAGCTTGGGTTGCCTCTTGATAAAGCGGCATTTAAACGCTGGCAAGCAATTGATGCGAGTTCAACCAATCAAGAAAAGGTTTTGGATCAGTATCGTGATGGCAGCGATCCGCTTAAAATATTGATCGTAACAGCCAAGCTTTTGACGGGTTTTGATGCGCCAATTTGCTATTGTATGTACCTCGACAAACCACTGCGGGATCACACATTGCTGCAGGCCATGTGCCGGACCAACCGTTTGTATGATGACACCAAGCAGCATGGCCTGATCATTGATTATCTCGGCGTATTTGAGAACTTAGCTAAGGCTCTTGCCTATGATCCTAAAGAGATTGAAGGCGTTGTAGAGCAGCTTGGAAAATACAAGGATGAGGTTCCGGTAGCCCTTGAAAAATGCCTTGCATTCTTTGATGGCGTTGATCGCAGTGTCGGTGGTTATGAAGGCTTAATTGCAGCGCAAGATTGTCTAGCATCGAATGAAGTGCGGGACAAATTTGCAGCGCAATTTAACGTTTTGAAAAAACTGTGGGAGGCTTTGACGCCTGATCCATTCCTTCAGCCACATCAGAAAGATTATCGCTGGTTGGCACAGGTCTATGATTCAGTACGCCCTGTCGGCGGCTTAGGTTCTTTGATTTGGCAATCCCTCGGCCCTGAAACTATTCGTCTCATTCATCAGCATACAGATATCGATCAAATTCGCGGTGATTTGGATGAATTGGTCATGGATGAAGATTCTATCTTTACCCTTACTGAGGCAGAACAAAAAAGACGAGCTCAAAAGCTTCAAATCAGTCTAATGGCAAAAGTTCGCAAGAAGTCGGGGGATCCAAGATATATTGAGTTGGGCGAACGTTTAGAGAAGTTGAGAGAAAAATATGAATCCGGCGTTTTAAGCTCTATCAACTGGCTAAAAGAGCTTTTGGATGCTGCACGTGAGACCGTTCATTTAGACAATGGCGCTGAGCATGATGACAAAATTGTCGAGGATAACAAAACAGCCTTATCAGAGCTGTTCAAAGAAGTCAGGAATGATCAAACGCCTGAAATTATTTCACGCATTGTAGATGATATTGATAAAATCGTGAAAGCAACACGTTTCCCAGGATGGCAGAATACTACAGCTGGTGACCGTGAGATGAAGCAGGTACTGAGAAAAACGCTTCTTAAATTTCAGTTGCACAAGGATGCGGAGCTATTTGAGAAAGCTTACGCGTATATCAGCGAGCATTACTAAAAATGGAGTTAGATGCTTCTTTCATAAGAATGCCGGGGGAAGACTTATATTTTATATGTCAGATGATAGACCGCTCATTAAAAGATGGCTTAACCTATGCAAGGAACATTGATGGTTTTATGGGTGATGCAGCATGCGGGATCTTGTTGCAAAGTTATCCCAAATACAATCCGCTCCATCAATATATTGAATATGTTGTAGAAAGTGTTATTTGGGAAGATAACAAACATGAGCTTCAGGATGTCATCAATGAATATGCTTCTCCATGGAGAGGAAAAATATGGGTTGATCATCTTTTAGAGGCTCACAAGTTTGATATAAGCCTCTTAAAATGGCATGAAAATAATCAAGAAAAAAATGATGTCGAAGATTATTTTCAGTATTTAGGGGAACAAGGGGTCTTAGAAGATCTCTTGGAGCTTGTTTCCAAAGAAGTATTTCACGTTCTTTTTTCCAATAGAAAAATTCTACAAAATTTTGGAGAGCATGCTGCTTTTCAGATATTAGAAACAGCACCCTCATTCTATCCTGAAAAACTTACATCTAAAGGGTATTTAAAAAGAACATCAATTCCGCAATGGGCTAAAAATGCTATATTCCATAGAGATAAGGGTATGTGCTCAAATTGTAAAACTAATCTTACGCATCTTGTAAATCTGCAAGGAAAATTACACTTTGATCATAGAATCCCGCTTGCTAAAGGCGGAATGAACGATGTCATAAATTTGCAATTATTATGCGAGAGTTGCAACCTTCATAAATCTTCCAAAAACCAAAATTCTTCTTTAGAATATGAAAGTTGGTACAAATATTAGCCAATGTTATCTCTCCAGAGTAGCAATAACCTTCAGTTTTTTGCCGCCGTATTCAAAGCTGCCCCACCATTGTTCCTGGCCGTTAACGTTGCGGCGTTCCAGCATCAGGGTAAAGCGGTCAATGCCGCGCTCTTTCGCTGTGGCGTAGTCTTCCAGCGCAAACCATGCTTTTCTGGCCAATGTGGTGGCGGTGCGTTTGACGGTGTAGTCAAAGGCGGCCAGCAATGCCTCAATCTCGGCATCTGTGCATTTTTCGCTTTGGATGTCCTCAACCATTCCTTTGTAAAATAACTTGCTCATGTGCTTATCTCCTTGTTTTTGCATCGTTTTTACAATTACAGTAACGCTTCATTCCCAAGGCTTATCAAGTGAATTAGATGCTATTTCGAGAGCGTTTTTGCCGAATTATTCAGGACATAATTAAGGCTCTGTAGCTTGGATTTACAATCGGCATGGGCGTACCAGAGCCGGGTATAATTGGCGGCAATATCACGCTGTGTCATATCATCGCCGGGATAGTCCGGAGCGTCCGCGCAGCTTTGCAAAGATACGGGGGTTTCCGGCCTAACGACTTTGATCTGCGTCTGCGGTGCGCCCGTACAGCCGGTCAATAGTATCGCGCAGCACAGGGGCCACAGAGGCATCTTGTTCATCGCTTGCTCCTTCAATGCGGCCTAAAAGCCGCTCCATGTTTTGGGTTCTTGCAATCTGGCGGTCGCGTTCTCGCTCCAGCGCTTCAATCTTGGCTTTGGTGTCAGCCTGCAGAATATCCAGGCTCTCCTCGTAAGAGGCCACGCTGGTGCGAGATGCCAGCAATTCTTGCTTCAATGTGGTGATCTGATGGCTTTGCCAGTTGATCCATCCATAGAGTAGCGCCAGCGCGAGAAAGCTCCCCAACCAGCGCCAATGCTTTAAGATGAAGGCCATCATTGATCCCTCTTGCATTCGGAATTGCCGTTTTTATGCGCGGCGTAAAGATAGGCGCCTATGGGACCGCCCGCCAGAATACCAACATAGGTGAGGATCGCTTGCAGCAAGCCTATATCGACTCCGGCCAGTATCTGATAAGCCACCAGCAAATTGGGCAGCACCACAAAGGCATAAAAAGATACAAAAAAAGCCAGGGCGCGCCTGACTTTCATCGGGTCGTTCTTATCGGGTTTTAGCATCAAAATCCTCCTGCATAAATATCGATGGCCGGACGCGCTTTTTTGAGAAAGCCTTCGGTCGTGCCCGCGCCAAGGTGGGTGTTGTAATATTTCTTCCAATAAGCGGCCATGCCTTGCCAGTCGCCTGCTTCCGGTAGCGGTTCTTTAAACCGGAGGTAAAAAATTCGGCACATGGCTGCCGCATAAAAGAGATTGCCGCGCAGCTGATCGTGCAAATCCATGTCGCGCATGATAAGGGCTTTGAGATCGTTCAAAAGTGACGGCCTGCGGCTTAAATACCGCTCCCAAATATCATCATGTGTTACAGGCTCCATCTGGAAGAAGCCGCGCGCCGGGCCGCGTCCGATTTGTTGCACAAAGAATATATTGCTCTCTGCCATGGCCGTAGCCATTACAAGCTGCTCGGCATTCGGTGTCCAGGCGTTGATCTGCTGCAAGGCGGGACGAACGATGAAATCTCTGAATTGTCTGATATCCATGTGTACCTCCTATTGATCGACTTTTTTGCGCAGATGATGAATGTCCTGACGCATATCGTTCACTTGTGCTTTGATCGTGGCCAGATCTTCGCGCATCTCGCCGACCACGCGCCGTCCGGTTACGTCATTGTTCACCTGATACTCGAGAGATTTAATCCGCTGCTCGCTGGCCGTGATGTGCTCGGTCACCCAAGCTACAAGTTTGACTAGAGCCATAATAACGGCCACGCTGTGGGCAATAACGCCGAACAGCAGACCCCATTCTGCTGGTGTCATGGTTTTTCCTTTCTATTGACGATGATTAATATTTCGAGAGCACGATCCACTGACCGCCGTCTGAGTAAATGGTGATGGCGGCGAAGTGGGATGTTAGTGACCAGATTTGTGCATCCGGGCCGCCGGAGCCTCCTGCCATTTGGACTTTGACGTGATTGCTGGAGGGATCGATTTTCTTAATTGTACAAACGCGCCCAGCCGCAGCAGAAGGTGCAGGAATTTCAAAGATGATCTGCCCGCCAAAGGCCGAAACTAAGTACACGCGGTTCAGCATATCAGCCTGAAATGTACCGGATGGTGCCGCAGCATTATCAATGAAGCGACTGGGGCGTGGCATCCGGTTGTCCTGACATACCCACCATGTTGCGCCGTTGGAAACCAGCGTGACAGTGTCATATTGCTGCAGCAAAGTGAGGGTTCTGTTATCCGGCCCGGCGCCACTATTTTCCTTTATATTGATCGGATTATCACGCAGATCAGATTTTTTAAGTGTCACCCACCGCCCGGTCGCATCTCCGGCATTGGGCAGGATCAAATCATAGGATTTATTAAACGAGCTGAGCAGATAAAATGTATGCTCCAGATCGATTGAAATATCACCGACATGATCAACCGCCGGATCGATATAGGTCGTCCCGCGCGTCATGCCGTCCACATGGACATCGGTAATATAAACATCCTTCATAAAGTTTTTCTTTGGGAAACCCGCATCATAGGCTTGATACTCGCCCTGCAATGTTGGATCCCAAATGGCAGCGCCGCCCGTTGCAGAGAAGAGCCGCATAATGGTGTTATCGTAAGAACCATTATCAATGCGGATCCCCGGTGCCAATCCCAAGCATTCTGCATAGAAATTATTGATGATATTGCTGCGCGCCAGAAACCCAAGTCGGAAGCAGGCTTCAGCATCCTCATGGACATTGGCCTCGCAATCGACAAAGGAGTTGTTGTATTGCCCAGTGGAGACGAAAAAGCCAGAGCCGGACAACGGCGATGAGAGCGAATAAACCCGCACATCATAGAATTTATTGGCATTGGGACTATCGCCAAAAGTTTCGGGATCTTCCCAATCCGTGGGCGTAGTGGTCAGCAGCACACCATTGATTTTGGGGCGAGCGACCAGAACACGGCTAATATTGTTCCAGTAGCATGGCTTGTTTGTGTCATTCCAACCATCGAGCGTCACCCCGATCTGCGCATCCCAGATGGTGACATTTTCGATCACGTTCTTCACACAAGGGCTGACCTTGCCAGCGAGAAACAACGCCGATGCCCCGCCGACAATTTTAATGTTCTCAACGATGCAGTACCCTTCAACGATCTCTATGCTGTTAAATTCTGCCGTATAGGGCGGGACTTCGTTTTCATTGAGCGGCGTGTCCTGTGCCTGAATAACGCTCTCATCACCCATGCCAATAATGGCGTTGCCGTAATGCATGGTGATCGGCCCGGTGATTCGGTACACACCGCGCGGCAGATAAATGGCTTTTTCAGCAGCCAGAGCATCGTTAATTGCTTGCGTGTCATCATTGACGCCATCACCGACAGCGCCATAATCCTGCGGACGGGCGATCTCCCGCGCAGCCAGATACTGCCGGAGTTTTTGCTTGTTAACGCTCTGACCGGGGATCAGAATATTATCAATCTCTGCCATGGATTAAAGCTCCGCCGAGGCCAGGATCAAACCGCCTGCACCGCGCTGAATATGAAACCGTCCGGAGGTGAGGCCGGAAAAATAGGCAATATCCACGCGGCCATGATGCGGTGTGTTTTCATGGATTGATGTGATGCTGGCCGTGGATTGAGTGAAATCTGCTGTATAACCATCCGTCATGGCAATGGGTGCATCTACTTCATAAGTTGGCGCGGCGCGCATGCCGGGATGAGAAAACACCGCCTGCATATTACTGCCGGAATTGGCCACACCTAAAATGGCGCCGATGGGCCGTAAATAGCGATGCACCAACGCCTCTTCTAATGCAGGAGGCCGGGCGAGAAACGGACGCTTTGCCGTCCCGATGGAAAATTGCTCCTGCCCTAGGAAGGTATCCTTTGAGGTGATTGCGCCGCAATCCACTTTGACCTCAATCTCAATGCCGTTGCGGCAATCCCCCATGTCGGCAATCGCCAGATCAATATCGGCATTGGCATCATTGGCGATGCTGATCGTATCCGTTGCAATGTCTGTGGTGCTGGCAAAATCATCTGCCGTATCGGCTTTACGAACCGTGATAATGAAATCCACATTTGCGC
This sequence comes from uncultured Micavibrio sp., assembly GCA_963977125.1. Lineage (GTDB taxonomy): Bacteria > Pseudomonadota > Alphaproteobacteria > Micavibrionales > Micavibrionaceae > UBA2705. The sequence goes on along the minus strand of CAXBNJ010000005.1, from coordinate 182,702 downwards.
CGTGGTCATGATAAACCCGCGCCGAGTAATGGGCGGGCTGGTTATAAAACTTCCAGGCATCCTTGGCCTCAATACGGCGGCGAAACAAAATGGCCCCTGATCCGGTCAACGTTACATTCTCCACAAAAGTGGCATGGCCGGTCTCTGTCAGGGAAAATGCAGATGTCATGCGCTTAACAGTCCCTGCCGATACAGTGCCTTCGGCTTTGACGCTCAGAAGATCCACCGGGGCTTTGCCCCAGCTGGTCGTCAGATCCTGATCGCCTCGATGGGAAATGCGTCCGCAGCCATTGATAATGGCATTGGCCAGCCCCGCCAGCGGAATATCATTCAAATCACCATAATCGCCGCTGGTGGCCACGGTAGCCAGATCACCGGGCTGGACGGCGCTATCCGCAAGCGCTCCTTGCGCGGCAGTGGCAAAGTCAGCGGTTTCATTTAAGGCCGCCGATCCCACATCATCCGGCTGTAAGGCCGTATCCGCCAGTGCGCCTTGGGCAGCCGTGGCAAAATCACCAATATCTGCCCCAGCGGCGGTTCCGGCATCGGCAATATCCGATAATGTATGCGTGTGGACTTCATCAGCCAGCCCAGCGCGTATTTCATCAACAGTGGCACGCCGCGTGGCATTATCCTGCACAATCGGCATGATTTCATCGCCCGCAAGCGGCGTTACCACCGAGGGCAACTCGGAGATTTTCTTGGTCGTGGTCATAGATGGCTCCTTAAGATTTATTCAAGAACGAGAACAACGGTTTGATCCCCGGTTGTTGTGGCTTCGACTGGCCCGGCAAAGTCGGATTTATTGCCGTAACGATCCACGGCGCGCAGCCAGTAGTAACGCGTCTCGGATCCCGCCAGCAGATTACGGGTGAATGAATTATCGTAGACTTCCAAAATGCGAGCGGCATCGGTTTCCGGATCACTGGTATTGCTGGTACGCTCCCAGACTTCCATGTACCGGAAATCGCTCTCCGTAATCCGATCCCAGCTGATCGTGATGTAATTTTCACCAGCGGTGGCCGTGACATTGTTTGGTTCGTGCGGTGGCACAGACTGGTTATTTGGCACCACCACCTGCGGTGCATCGCCAATCGTTTTCAAATCAGACTGCGTAAAGGCATAGATATTCTCTCCATCCTCATCGAGGGTGAGATCAACGCCCATTTCTTCCGTCATCTGCCAATTCACCACGCGGCATGGCAAGCCGTTAATGCCAAAACGGGTTAAATCAATAGCGACTGTATTTCCGGCCATCACCTGAAACCCTGCCAGATTGGCTGGATACTGGATCTGCCGCTGTCTGCGGATTTGCTCCAGCGCGATTTTGGCAATGCGCTGCGCCATCGTGTGAGACGTGGTGAAAGATAAATCCAGCGTAGAGATAATCTCTTCACCACTATCCTCTGTGATATATAAATCCGAAGCCACAGCCGGGTAATCCGTGGCCTGCCAGTTATGATCCGGCGAGACAAACGCGCCTTTGATCGTATTGAACAACTGACGGCGTGAGCGATGCGGACGCATGACAACGGCATCACGCAGGAAACTCTCATCAAAGGTTTTAACAGGTTCATAATAGGCACCGACTTGCAGCCGCCATTTCCCGCCCGTATAGGTCAGATACCCAGCGCAGCTGCCCAGCATGGATTCTAGAACATCACGCGGGCTATCATTCAGATCAACCACACCATTGCAGGTGTAGCGTTTCTCGGTGGAATCCAGCGTGGCAACGGTTTCATCACAGACATTGGCAGCAGCGATAAACGAATTCATATCAATCTCTTCGGCTGAAGCGCCAAGGCCAAAATCTGAGAGCAAATAATCCAGCACACAAAGCGCGGCATTATCAGACCAAGCATAATCATCAAGGCGCGGATCATAGACTTTACGTCCTTTAACGATTGCCGAAATGTTCGGCGTGCCGCTGGCATAGGCTTTATCGTCATAGCGCATTTCCGCATGGATATAAGCCAGGCCGCGCAGACGGTGAGCGTTCGTCCATTGCCCGCCGGAATTATCAACGAGCACCTGATCCGCCGTCTGATCACTTGCGCCCAGATGCTTATAAATACTGGCATAGACAGTGCCATCGCGTTTGTAAGGCTCGGATGTTGCCGCGCCATTCCCATCCAGCGGCACTGTTTCATCATTGAAAAGAATATCCTCAATCTCCTCGACCTCATGCGCGGCCAGCACAATCACCCAATGCAGAACATCCAGCTTATTATCGCCGCCGCTCACCGGGCGGCTATGTGTAAAGACCAGCGGCCCGGACACACGCGTGCGGCCATAGACAATACGGTGCGCCGTAATTGGCTGGTTCACCATCTCTGTGCGGCCACGGCTGCCTGTTGAAATCGAAGTTACAGACGGCGCAGAAAACTTTGCCTGCTTGGGCTTCGGCGCGAATATAGGCGCGGTAAAGGACACCACCGCCGATCCCACAACCCCGCCGACAATGGCACCGATAATGCCGCCGCCGACAACGCCGCTGACAAAATTGGAAGCCACAGCCCCCAGAACAACCGGAATGACCTGTGGCATTATCCAATCCTCCAGGCGCGAACCGCCTGCAAAGCCGGAAAGCCAATCAAGCCTTTAAAGCCAGGCGCATAGATATGCTCCCCCGCGCGGATCCCCAGAGTATCGCCCCTACCAATATCAAACAGGCAAACATCGCCGCGCTGAGCGGTGAGTGGCAGTATTTCTGGTATGCCAAATTGGGCTGCGACCGTATCGGCAATGCCCAATATACCGCCAGAGCGATTTAATAAGCGCAAAGCCTGTATTTGTGATGTGTACCCCCGGTATGGCTGCACCAGATCCTGTCCAGTAATTGCCTGTACACAATCCATGGCAAAGAGACAGCAATCATTCTCTCCCCATGCAAAGGGCTTCGTGCGGGCAGCATCAATGAATCTGGCCAGCCTTTCCGGCCAGTCAGGGTAACGTTTGATTTTTGACATGATTACTCCGGCGCTCTGCCCCAGACGATTTGTTTGTCCTGCAAGGACGGTACGTATTCCAGCCCTTTATCGCCGGGAAAGCGTGATTGTTGATCGGCATCGGTGTAACGACGGGTGCGAATGCGCTCTAGATCCCGCAGGCGGCTTTCAGCCGTGAGGGTAATCGTTGCCGTGTCACCACCATCAGCGATTTCGGCTGTATCCATCCGGCCATCAAAAATCAAAAACGGGTCAGCAATCAGCGTGGTAAAATCTTCATTGATAAAGCCTAGATACATCCGCGCTTTATGCCCCTGAATTTTCGCAGTGCTGACCTTGGTAATCAGATCGGCGGGAATACCGCTCAGCTGAAAGCTCGCACCCGTGGCCTTTAACTCTGTGGTTTCCTCAACTGTACTAACCTTGCCGAGATTGCCTGCGCCGTACCAAATTTCACTGTTCCATGTCAGCTGACCGATACCGCTCCATGCCCTGTCAATCGTTTCACCAAAATCAAACTCAGCGAGGAGAATTGGGCGCACGACCTGCTTCTCCGTCTCGGCAGACAGAGTTGTATCAAGGCGTTTCTCGGACATTTAATTCAGGATTTGCTCAAAGCTCAGTGTGTAAGAAGATCTGTTCGGTGGGACGGTGCGGTTATCACCCGCATCGTCTTGGGTAAGGCGCATCAAAACCGCGATCCCGCCCAGAACAAGAGGCTGCTCGGTAATAACGCTGCGCAGTTTTGATGCAATCTGGACAAAGGCCACACCTTCAATATCTGTGACCACATTTTCCAAAATCAGATGGGCATGACCCTGCGCCGGGGAAATGCTTTCTCCGGCAGGAATAACGGTAGCAAAGGGACGAAGACCATTGATTTGCAATTGCCGTCCAGACCCATCAATCAAAGTTGGCTGACCTTCACCTTCAAAGAAAGCACCGCCAAGCTGGACAAGCAGATCGTCATCGTTTTGTGCCTGCAGACCGTAACCTTCTTCAATTGCAATCTCCAGCGCATCACCATGCTCAATCGTCAGGATAAAGCCTCTATCTGTTTCAAAGGGAATGCCAACATTATCAGCCAGCAGCGTATCTCCAGCCTCAGTCAATAAATTCACCTCATCGTAAAAAATTAGTACAGCATCAAATGCACTGCCAAAGAGCGCATTATCTTCGGTGCCAAGCGGCGGACTTTCCTCTGTGGTTAGAAAGCCGTCATCATTGGTGTCATCGTCAAAATCATAATCGTCATCAAAGAATGTCAGTCCGATTTCATCGGCATAAGCATCCATACTCAGCGTAACCGGCTTTGATGTGAGCCTTCGAAAATCCGGCACCAATATCTGACCAACTGCGCCTTTCAACTCTGCAATCAAAGCATCAAGACGGCGTGCACGAGCATTCTCAAGCTCGAAGGTAAACTCCGCCACCCAGCGTGCGCCTTCACGTTCGAGCACATCAAACTGTCCGGTGAGCGTGGATAAAAACCGGGTCGATCTGTGTTTGATATAAAAGCTCTGGCTCTTTGGATAAATGCCCTCTGGCCAGCTCAAGATCATTGCGGCAACACCTCAATCAATTCCAATTCAAAACTGCTCAAGCGGCGATTGTCAGTCGCATTCTCTGCTGCATCATCATCCACCAGACGCATGCGAACGCGGCAATTATCCGTAATGAGCGGGCCGACCGTCACGGCCTCGCGCAAACGCGGCGCAATCGCCACCGCTGCCGCCCCGATTTCATCGGCATCCACATCCTGCAGTGTGATATGGCTGCGCCCCGGTGAGGTCTGGATCAGATCACCAGCCTTTAAAACGCCAACCGCATCCGGCGTAAAGCCGTTAATCGTAATTGCATTTCCAGTGCCGCTTACCAATTGGGGACTTCCGGCCAGAGATCCCTTTGCAGAAGGTCTCCGAAAATCAGGCACAAACACATGCCCGACCGATCCCCGTAAGGCCGCCAGCAACGCATCGAGCCTGCGTGAATCCAGCTCCGCTCGTACCAAAGAGAGCTTTGTTACCCAGCGCGCCGCATCCCGCTCCAAAACCTGGACTTGCCCTGTGAGCGGGTTTTCAAACTTGGTCGAGAGTGTGCGAATGTAAAAACTCTGCTCCCCCGGACGTAAATCCAGCGGCCAGTTGAGTTCGATATCGGGCATATTAATAAACCTTTGAAGCTTGAGAGTATTGCTTATAAACTCAGAGCGTCTTCTTCAAAAATATGATTTTCGAAAGTTCAGAGTGATGAAAATAACCATATCAAAAATTGATGCAGCAAAATCTCAACTAATTGAGGCCATCAATTTATTCTTTGAAGAAAGAGATCCTGTATCTATTCACACATTATTAGGGGCATCTTTGGGCATTCTGCATGACCACATCACAGACAAAGGAGTGGTTTGGGATAACAATCTTATGTTTCATCGAGAAACAATATATATAAAAGATGAATTCCGTAAATTGTGGCAAGATAGCATCCGCAAAGAGCAAAACTTCTTTAAACATGCTGATCGAGATCTTAAGAATGGCACTACAAACATCGAATTCGATCCGGAAATAAACATATTTCATATTGTAGAAGCAATCAAAGCCTTGGGGGCCATTGAAACAGAAAAAAAATTCTGGCCTGTAGAATTCAAAGTATTCTTTTCATGGCTAGTCTGCAAATATCCAAACATGGTGAAAGACGAAGGACAGACTTTAGTAAAAACTGCGCAGAAAGTCTCTTTGAAAACCAAAACAGACTACAAAACCGCCATAGATTTTATGAAACAGCACCCAGAAAAATTTGTTAGCTACAATGATGGTGCTTGAAATACCAATAAGTAGTCATTTGCCTTCCTTTTCAATTTTATTCAAACCTAGATCCGCGCCGCTGCCATGTGTCGACGGTTTTGCGGTGGGCGATTTGCGCAGATGTTTGGATAATGCCAGGGATCCGCGCGCTCAAAGCCTCATTAACGGCTTTTTTGACCATCTCAGATGTAGCAGATGGATTGGCAGAGTTTCTGGCATCAACCGTTACTGAGAAATAGTTACCGCCGCCTGTGCCCGCAGATTCCACACCCAGACGGCCAGACGACATTCTGGTCAATGGCAACACAGCTTCCGGCCCGGCTTCGCCCATTAAGCCCATGCCATTGGCCATTGGGAAAATCGTGGGTTTTCCAACAATGCCGCCTTTGGCATAGGCCGTAATCTGCCGACCATTACGGAAGGCGCCACCATCGGCAAACAGGCCGCCAAATAAACTGCCGCCACTGCTACCGCTCTGACCACCGCCGAAAATATTACTGATTAGGCCGCTCAATCCTTGCGCCAGTGGCCCGGTGATCTGGGTACGGACAAGCAACCGGGCGACATCTTCCAGAATGCTATCCACCAGCTCTTTAAATTCAAACTTGCCTGTGGTGGTGGCTTTAACCAGCGCATCCTCTAGCCCTTGCATGGCATTGGTGACCACGCGCTCAACATTTGCTGCCATGTCTGTGGCCTCGCTGGCGTATTTATCCAGCGCACGAACCGCTCCATCGAACCATTTATCACTGGCGGCAACCAGCTCGTCATAAGCCTTCTTCCCGGCGGCTTCGAATTCCTCAAGACTGATGGCGCCTTCTTTCAGAAGCTCGTTCAGCTCCTCCATCCGCTCATTGTATTGATCCTGGGCGGAGATATTCTCATCCGTAATTTTCTTGATCTCTTCGATCAATTCTTTCTTGCGCTGCTCGACCCGTTCTTCTTCCTCTTTGGCATCGCGCAGGCGGTAATACTCTTCGACCAGCCGCTGGATTTCCTCGCCCTCACGCGTTTTCAGATCAACGCCTGCAGATTGCAGCTGGTTATAAAGCTCTTGCGTTTTTTCATCGCGGAGCAGTTGTTCGTTCCGGAATTTGAGCGCCTGTGTGACTTGCTCAATTTTCTGCCGCTCTTTTTCCAGCTGCTTGATAATTTCTTTTTCGGCTTTTGTAGGGCCGCTTTTGGCATCACGTTCTTGCCGGACACGTTCCTGTTCTGCCTTTGACCGGGCAATCTCAGCATCCCGCTGCAGTTTCTGGATCCGTTCTTCCTGCGCCCGCAGTGCCTTAATGGATTCCTCTGACGGGCCAAAATCAAATGTGGCGACCAACTGCCGCGCATTATCGGCAATCGCCGCGTCCACGGCATCGGCAAGGCGCGTAATGCCTTGCTGGGCTTTTAACTCAACACCAGGCAGCAAATTGATAATGCCGACCGCACCATCATAAATAGTTTCCAGTGATCGCAATACACTGCGTGCCAAACCAAGAATAGAGGTTTGCACAACCAGATAAGCGGCCTTGATACCACGCCCGGCGATAAAGGCGGTTTTCTCGACAATGCCTGTGGCCTCGGCAAAGGCCATTTGCCCATTCACAGCCTTGGACGCCACACCAATGCTGGTGGCCATGCCGGATGTCAGCTCAGCCAGAAAATCAATAATACCGCTTTCGCCAATCGTGCGCGCCAGATCGACCCAGGCATTATTCAGCTTCGCCAATGAGCCGCTAATGGTGCCGTCCAGTTTTGAGGCGGCGCCGTCATAGGATTCCAGTGCTTTCACTAGCGTAGTGGAGAACATTTCTGCTGTGACCTCACCGGAATTCACCATACGGCGGAAACCGCCAGCAGAAAGTCCCGCCGCTTTATCCAGCTCTTGCAACAGGCCGGGCAGCGGCTCGACCACCTGATTTAATTCTTCAGCCCGCAATGTGCCGGAGCTTAAGCCTTGAGAGAGACCAAACAGAACGCGGTCAATATCGGTGCCACTCGCGCCAAGCTGGGCGGCAGCATTCACCAAGCCTTCCGAAAGCTGGTTGACTTGCTCGCGGTTCAAAATACCGCTATTTTGCAAAACCAGAAGCCGCGCATAACCATCGGATAAGGTTTCAATACCGACATTCAGATCATCGGCTTTGGTTTTCAGATAGTCCTGCGTGTTCGCGTAATCCTCGGCGCTATTGGTCAGGGAGCGCAACCGAATATCCAGCTTTTCAAAAGTCTGAATATTGCGAAAGATTGAGCTAGCCGATGCCGCCGCTGCAAATGCTGGAACAAGCGTTGAGGTGATATTGCGCGCCATCCCGGCCATTGCCTGATTGGTACGACCAGCCGATTTGCGGATCTTCTTGAAATTTTGCTCGCCCTTATCCCCGACCTTATCAAACTCCCGGCTGACTTTGACGCTGCCATCAACCTTCAGCCGGATGACGTAATTGGACTGCCGATCAGCCATTCAGTTTTTCTTCCTGCGCTATCGCATCCAGAATTCCGGCTTCACCTTCCTTTAAAAGCTCAGTTACGATTTCCAGATCAAAGCCTCGTGCTTTAGCAATTTCTAATGCGGCGCTCATATCAATGCCGACCACCCGGCCAGAGGGCGCAAGCCGCAGCTGCGATGTACAGCTTTCTAAAATCTCCCAGGCTTGTTGTTCCTGTACGAGGCGCGGTGCGTATTTCTGATACGGGCAGAGATTTTCAAACGCACATGGCAGATCCTGCTCCTTGCATGTCGCGCAATAAGACGGGCCGCCGCTTTTTTTGAAGTGCCATTCAGTTAATTTGCGGATCCGCTCCTTGGCTTCGCCCAACAAAAACACATAACGGGTAAAAAGCTGGAAGAAGGTTTCGGCAAATTCCGAAACATCCATAACTTTACGAATATTCTCCGGCGTAGGATCGGCGGCGGTATTCTTCTCCTCATCCAAAACGCCCTCCCAGCCAACAATATGCGTGACGGCCAGATCCTTGATCAGATGATCAAGAAACAGCGCGTTGCGCTCTTGCGGGTTCTTCAGATCGACCGGATGCTCAACCGTAAAACCGGACTCTTCCACATCGCGCAAGCCTTTCTCAAGATCAGCGACTTTCTTTTGCGCCGTCATGGTGGCCACGGAGTAACTTAAGGTCTTGAGTGGCTTGACGGTGACCGTAAAACCCGGCGCAAGACCGATTTTATAAGGCTGGCTGGGCTGTTTTAGAGTGATCATAGATATTCACTCCCATCCAAATCATTGAGGATTTTGACCGTCAGCATCTTGCCTTCTGCCGTGTTATAAGCGCCTTGAAAATCAAAGCTGGCTTGCACACCGCCGGGGCCATCTACGGAGAGCTTTGGTTTTGGCAGATAAACCTCATGCGCCAATATCTGCAGCCGCAGCGCAGAGGTGAGCGTGTACGAAAACTCCAAATCTACTGGCGTACCAGCAGAAGCCAGATCAATCAGAGTTGTATCGGCAAAACGAACCTCGATAGTGCCCGTGAGCGCGGCAATGGTGGGATCCGCGCCGTCAATCAAGCCGTCATCGCGAATGGTTTCGATCCGCTCCAGATTGTTGTTATAGGTCACAGAGCCAGCTGTCAGGTTTCCAATGGGGACACCGCCGGATTTAATCGCACCCTGAAACTGGCTGATGCGCTTAAAGGTCAATGTTTGCGGGGTGCCGCCTTGTGTGGCGCTATAACGTTTTTCAGCCTGGGCAATGGCATTGATGGTTGCCGCCGCCGCGCCAGAGCGCTGAAAATCAAAAGCGATGGAATTCATCACCACGCCCGTGTGCATAAAATAGGCTGGCACTTTTGGCATGCCGACCTGAATGGAATAGCTGGGGAGCGTGTCCTTGCCGGACACAAACTCATGCTCCGTACCGCCGCCCTCAAGCGTGCTATCGCTCAGCGTGGCAACATCACAACTCTCAGCCAGAGTAAATGCATTCCCGGCTGTGCCCTCCGTGTCATATGTCACCAGCAAGCGTGACGTACCCGTCGGGCGGCTGTAAGTCGCAACAGTGACATTACCGTCAGAAGAGGCATTTAATTGAGAGACGGCATTATCAACGCTTTGAATAGCGGTACCACCGATCAGGATTTCATCACCCGCCGGGGCCGAGCTTACAAAGGTAAATTCAGTGCCGTTGATCGTGATTGTATCGTTCTCAGATGGAATATCCGAAAAATCAATAAAGCCTGTTGCGGCCACATCGCCGGAGGTCGGATCACCAAATAATCCGGTCAGCCAAAACCCCAGATAACGCGGATCCACCGGAACGACAATATCGCCGTCATCGTTAATCACATCCCGAAGCGGCTGGAGTGGATCGCGGCCATAGCCAAGAACGGCATCCTCAATCAAACCTTGCTCACTGCCCAGATCCGAGCTGTTAAAGGGCATTTGATAGTAGTTTCCTGATACCTGCTGACCGTAGGCGCTTTCACGCTTGAGGAGCAGCGAGGCGTTCGAGCCATATGCACGCGCCATGAGTTTTCTCCTTTTTGGGTTGGTTAAAACGAAAAACCCGCCAATGCGGCGGGTTCTCACGAGGGTTAAAATGTTTGTTACGTTATGAGCGGAATGCTGAAACGCTTAGATAAATAGCGCTCAACTTTCTGGACGAGTTGCATGTTTAATAGCTCCATGCAGAAGATGACGGCACCAAAGGCACCTTCAACGGCATAAATGTTATATCCGGTAAAAAGAGTGATATATTTTGGCGTTGTTCCGACAAAGTAAGAGTCATTAGGATCAATGTTATAAGGCAGGCCATTGGAATCGAGAGCTTGCTGTCCATTTCCACGAACAATCAATTCGCTTGCGCTTTGAAACATAAATGTACAGATTGCGCCGTTAATCAGAAGAATGTCGCTTCGTGGAAATCCTCCGTCCTGATTGCGCCCCCATGACATTCCTGCCGGATGATCCAGCGGCGTATGATAATTATTATAAAAAGCCATCATGCGGCGGCTATTGGGACGGTATGATTTGTAAACCATGAACCAAGTCTGTTGCTCTGTGACATACGGCCTGACATCGTTGTCGCCACGCATCTCTACAAACTGATCCTGCAGCGAATTTCCAATGCCCGGCACAGAACCAAATACATTCGGATCATAGGTCGGATGCACGCGGCTGGCTTCTGTCCTGACCCGCAAATGATGACCGTTTCCAGATATATCATACAGTGTATCGATCTTTCCATCAGGCTGCACATCCGGCTTTGAAAGAACAGGATCATACCACGCCAGCAATTTTGGCAAATGAAATGGCAAGCCTGAGTAGCCAGACGAGAGGCCGGGATTTAAGAGCATAGTCATGAAAGCGCTGTTGGGGTTTCGTAATCCAAAATCAAAGTCAGTACGCCGGATTTAATGGCGTGGGAGCCTGGGACAATCTCAACGGTTACATCTGGACGGGCGTAGCTCATACCAAAAATCAGACCGCCAAGATCAGGATCTGCTTCCAGCGCGCCGCCAATCTGGGTAATGATCGTGTCGAACAATCCATCACGGCTATTTTGTGCGCCGTCCGCCACATAAATCTCAATCTCAACTTCATGTTCGTAATACGCATTACCAAAACCGCCCAACGCTTCATCCGGAAGGCCAGGATTGCCGTCACGTAAAATCACCAATCCATCAGCGGGTATTTTCTCCGGCACTGAGGCGTTACGTTCAAATTTGGCATTTACGGATCCTTCTACAAGCGTTGCCAAGGCTTGCATTATAGTTTCAGTTTTGCTGGTCATCTGTACTGGCTCACCATGAGATCAATATGTTTGATGCCCCATTGATCGGCGATCTTTTGAACATCGAGTTTTTTCGGCATCTTCGCCGTAGGTATAAGAATAAACATCACCACTGTGGTCAGGCCGCGTCCGGTTTTTAATGAGCGCTGGCTGGCTTTGCGAAAGCCGCGAAAATCACCTGTCTTGCGGCTATATGATGCGCGGCGATCATCCGCCACCAAAAAGGCAGTGCCGCTATTGCTGCGGACAAAGCGCAAATCCCCTTTATGCTCCACATACAAATCCGGTGTCGGTTTCCGCCGATTGATGCGCTTGGGTGCATTCTGCGTTGGAATGGCCAGATACCGTCCGCTGCGAGAGCGAATAACCGCGCCTTGATCAAAGGACTCAATAATCTGGGGCGCACGCGAATAAACAAAGCCTTTAACATCGACACCGTTATCATCATAGATTTTGGAGCGCCATGTACGCGATAAGCGCACGCCGAAACCAGAACCCACCACATCATTTCGCAAATCCGCTTTCAGACCGTTGGTGGCTTCCTTTGTCGCCTTGCTCGCCAGACGGCTGATAAACTCCGTCTCCTTGCGGAGATTGCGGCGAATATCGCCTATGGTTTGGGCATCCAATCTCATATTTTCCTTGTATCCAAAATCCAGACATGAGAGCTGACATCTTCAATGCGCGGCTCAGCCTGGATCAGATAAGTCTGCCCATCGATTTCCAGCCGATCATCTTCTGCAGGCGTAATGCTCTCTGCGCGCCGAATCTCAAAGAACAAAGAGTCGATGGCAATTTGCGTGGCACCCAAGTCGAGGAGACTATCTCCCCGTCTTGGGAGAACGCGAACGCTTACCGAATCGCCGACTTGCGGAATATATGATGCATCGAGGCCGAACTCCGCAAAAACCGTATCTATGGTCTCTGCGAAGCTGCTCATGTTTCGGCCTCATTCGATAATTCAGCAGCGCAGGCTTCTGCCTCGTCTTTGGGAAGAGGCTCTTCCGTCACTGCATTACCATCAGGATCAATCACATCATACTTGCCAAAGTGGCGGTGCTTAATGGTGTATTGACCCTCAGCTGGAGGCGTTGGATCGGGAGTTTTGCTTTTGGCTTTTTTCGCGCCAATCTCCTCAACCGTATCCCACCATGATTTAGGGACATCGCCTTCGGAGATACCAATGCTTTCGCCCTGTTTAAACTCCACCGTATCCAGAACGGCATAAAGACTGCCTTTCTTGTGATGAAGAACATGGGCGCGGGCATCGGCTTGCGATTTTTCCAGCTCCAAAACAAAACCGGGACCAAATCGAACTTTGACCCCGGTGACCTTATAGCGTTTTGTCATGAGATCCTCCTTATACCAGCTGTGCCATGCAGGCTTGCTGCCAGAAGCCATAACCAACGTTGCGCCATGTATCTACACCGTAGCGGTGCTTATCTTCCTCAAACTCCAGTTCGGAGCCTTCGGCAATGGCTTTCAGCATGACGGCTTCCTCTTCCTGGCGGATCAGCGGCTTTACGGATCCATCAGTGCGGAAGACGGCAAACTTGTCCGTCCATGGCAAACGCGGGTTTTGTGCCACTGAGAGCGTGACCTCATCCATGACCTGGACAATATTGGTCTGGCCATGCGTGATGACCGGAGCCGCCGTTGCCGCCTTGGCCACATGCCACATTTTGGTTGGCACCATGACAAGGAAAGACCGCGCGTTCTCGTTCATCGGCTCGCCCTGATCATCCTTCAGCGAGTAAAGCTGCTGGATCACCTGCAGAATAGAAAGCTGCAGCTCTTCCACGGATGGAATGGTGGTGGAGCCATGGACTTCTGTTGGCAGACCAGAGATATCGATGGAGAGTTTATTGCTCTGCGCACCGCTATCGCCTTCGGTATGATCAGTATCAAAGAAATACTGGCCATCGTAACAGATCTGGCTTTCTGCATTAATGATCAGCTCAGACAGCAACTTCGCCCAGTGGGCATTGGTGCGGTCGGCAAGCTCATCAACACGAACCATAACCTGACCCGTTTTATCGCGGCGCAACTCTCGAACGAGCACTTCAAGCGTGGCTTCAAAATGCTTGTTCTCGATGGTGATGCCGTTTTCACGGAAGCCTTTGGCCTGACGACCACCAATCCATTCCCGCATGACAGGAACCTGGCCGAGCCATTTATAGGTCTCGGATTCCTGGTCAGAGGTGAAGTAATTGGATAGCGCAGCCACCCATTCAAGGCCGGGGTTTTGCTCCAGCCGTTGATAAAAACGCCCAATAATGGCGCGTGAGGATAATCCTTTTGCGGACATGATAGTTTCCTTTCTTGATTTAAGGGATTACGAAATGATTAGGCGGCTGCCGTAATCAAAGTGTTGAAGGACACAACACCCACACCCGATTTCACAAAGCGCGAAAGCCGACCGATATAGGTGTTATCAGTGGCGGTAAGGGTGAAAGTGTTGTCATCGGAGGCATACACAGCAGCGCCAATATCGGTAATGGCAAGGCCGGAGATCGGCACCTGAACGGCACCTTGCGTGCGAACACGCACTTTCACATCTCCGGCGGCACCAGCCGCGTTATCAGCATTTTGTTCTGCAAAGCCGTAGAAATAATCTCCAGCCTGCAGAGGTCGTGCATAGCCGCTGGCATTATCGCCAACCGCTGCGCCTTCATAGATGATGTCTCCGGCAATAACCGGGACTTCGTTGATTGTGCCCAGCTCAAATGGACGCTGGACATCACTTGCCAGTGTGGTCATAGGTTTTCTCCTGATTTTTAGAGGGTTAAAGGGTTACTTGGCTTTAGGGGCGTAGCGTTTGACGCGGCCCTGATCTTCAGCTTTGCGATAGGCGATATAGGCATCCTTATCGGAAAACTCCGTCCGGATTTCTGCATTGCCGTTCCACTCAGCTTCCGCACGCTCTTCGATAGGCGCGTTCGCATCAATTTGCGGTGCATTCGGCATATCGTTTGAGGTGCTTGGCGTAACAACAGGTTCGGCGGCAGTTTCCTCTGTGATGGTTTTTAGAGCATTGCTGCCACGCTGCTTTTCAACGGCTACGATTTTAACAGCCAGGTCGGCAGCTTTGGTTTTGCCGTCTTTCTTGGCTGTTTCCAGCAAAGCCTCATGCCCAGGCATGGAGACTTCCTCCAATCCCAAAATCCGCTCCCGCTCAGTTTCAGATCCGGCCTTATAGCCTTCGTTGAAGCTGTTCTTGGTGAGAGCAGACGCGATTTCAGGATGGTTTTTGGTGATATAATCAGCCGTGATCGTGCTTTTTGCGACCATATCACCTGAGTTTCCGGAAGGTATTTCCGGCGTTTCAGTTTGTTTCGTCATAACGACTCCTTTTGGTTTGGGTTGCAGAGTGGTGATAAGCAAGAGAGCATCTTTCATCCCTCCCACGAGGTCGGCCATGCCTGCACGCACAGCCTCACGGGCAGGCAAAACATCGCCTTGCCCGAATTCCGATAGGACTTTGTCTTGAGAAGCGGCGCGGTTTGCGGCCACCGCACCGATGAATTCAGCCTCCATAGCATCAAGCCGCGATTGAATAGAATTGCGGCCTTGCTCGCTTTCAGGATCCAGCCTTTTATTGGGAGCGTTCGAAGATACAAACTCGACCCAGCCGCTCTCACGGGTTTTGGGAACAGCAACCGCCACGCCGATTGATCCCAGCATGGTTGTAGGCCCAGCCACGATTTTGTCAGCGGCAGAAGCAATCCAGTACGCCGCCGAAGCTGCATTGCCGTAGGCATAAGCCACAATCGGTTTTTGACCGCGCGCTGCCATAATGGTACTGGCTAGCTCTTCAACACCTGTAATCAAGCCGCCTGGACTATCCACGCGAAGCATAATGCCCGTAATTTCCGGATCATTGAGTGCTTGTGTGAATTGCTCTTCAATGCTGGCGATATTGGTGCCGCCAAACAGCATGGAGAGAATATTTTGATACGGCGTGATAATCCCCCCGACATCGATAACGGCTACTTTGTCATGTGTGGACATGATGTCATCGGCTAAATGCATGCCTTGCTTTTGAAACGCCCCCGGTGCTTCGACCGGAAGGCATTCCGGCATGATCGCCAGAATGGTTGAAGATGGAATATCCCACATCATGCACCGCCTTCCGTTTTGGCGGGAATGATGAACAATTCACCATCGACACCATTGGAAATGACGGAAATTTTTTGCCCCGGTGTAATTGTCTCTGCCCAATTTTGCATCTGAGGCAACGGTGCGCTTCCAGCCGCATTTGCGGCGGTCGGATTATCTCCAACCGTGTAAAAGCAATCCTGAGAGGCAATCAACCGCACCAACGGGCTATTGATGGTGGCAGATGGCGCGGCAGTGGCAGTAAAACTCACCTTCTGTGCGTTGGAATAGTCCCAACTTGGGGCTTGCACAGGCACATGAGCGTTGCCGCTGACCGCACTGATAATGCGTTCAGTCATAATCATCTCCTCATTTGTCGGTTAATCTTGTTCTTCTGGTTCTTCCGGAACCGGGGTCTGCTCGACAGGCGCCTGGACTTCATCCAAGCCAGCTTCCAGACGCAGGCGCTTTTCCTTGGCGCGCTGACGGTGCTTGCGCTCCCAATCACCTCCAGTCAGCGCTGCTGTTTCTTCGGCCAGAGTTGAAATTCCCATGTCCACACGCTCGCGCGCGGCTTTGCCTTCTTTGAGCTGGTCAATCTGTCCGCGTGGCGGCCCGATCCATTCGCTGCCCAGATAGGCGGCGCGAAGCATGGGGTCAGAGAAAAACCCAGGAGCGTTTAAATGGCCTCGTGCCACAGCTTCAGTAATCACCGCCTCATAAACGGGTTGGCAGAACATGCAGGCAAGCCATTCCCGGCGGGAGCGGAAAAACTTCCATGCCTCCAGCAAGGCTGCCTGCGCCGCCGAATAACTGGCCGTAAAATGCTTCACCAGCAGCTCGAAGGGGATTTCCAACGCAACGCCAACCTGCCGCAGAATGGCCAGCACAAACTGATCAAAAGCTGCGTTCGGGCGTTTTGGATCGGCAATCTCCACGCTTTCATAAGGGAGCAGATCCAATATCGCGCCGGGGCCAAGCTGAAAATCCTTATCATCGCGGCCCGAGCCAGCGCCATCTTCCATCGGCGCAAGGCCGTCTGGATCCTCGGATTTAATGAACACGCTGAACATGGCCGACACGACCGCCGCCATCAGCTCGGCTTCGGAATATTTATCCAGCTGCTTGAGGCTTTCGATAACAGGCGCCAGATAAGGTGCTGGCCGTGTCATCCCCACGCGTGTGGGTCGCGCCAGATGGTTAACCAGCCAGTTTCCATCCCGATCATAAGCACGAAGCTTTACCCAGTGCCGCGAACCGGGATCCCTTAGATCGCCGGGATGAGCCTGCAAAACATGATAAGCAACAGGGGCGCCGAATGCGTTTTTCTCAACACCGCCTGCCAATCTGGGTGTATCCATATGCCAATCAGGATTACTGATCCGGTCGGCTTCCACCAGCTGCAGACATGTGCCATAGCGTGCGCCCGGCCTTTGCGTAAAACGCCGCAACACAAACACATCGCCAGCCTCCAGTACAGAGCGCAGCGCTAGATCCTGCATCCCGGCAAAATCCTGCATGTGAGAAGCATCGCAATGCTTGGACGCTGCCCAATAGCGAAACTCACGCTCGGCAGCCCGCTCAAAGGCTTCGAAGTCCTCTTCTGTATCGCCCAGAACGCCTTTGAGCACATCCCGATCCACGCGGGATTGCACTTTCAGGCCAGTACCGACAACATTGGTGACAACGGTGTTAATCGCGCCCGTCGCTAAAGGAGCGTTACGGATCAAATCGCGGGAACGCTCCCGCAGGGCTGGCAGATCAGGCAACGTCACCTGATCGGCACTGCCATCCATGGTCTGCCATGCTTTGGTTTGACGGCGGTCTTTACGTGCGCCCGTATAGCCGCCATAAAGCGCCATAACGGTTTTGGCTTTCAGGCGGCGAACGCCTGCTTCGGGCGAAATCCAGCCAATAACTTTATCAAGCGTGGTTGGTTCCGGCAGAGAGATACGCTTTCGGCTCATAACGGAACACCTCCGCGCATACGAATTCCACCGCGACTTTTTCGCTCAATCCGTTTCTCCAGATAGATTTCACGATCATAAAGGGTTTTGAGATCACCCTTTGTTACAGCGCGGCCTTCATAGGAAACGCTTTGCCCTCCGCCTTCAATGGCGGCAATCGCCTTTTGCACGCGCTCCAGTTTTTCTTCCAATGTGTCACTCATAATTTCACGCCTTTGCTCCGCGCACGCCGTTTCACGGGCTTGCGCGTTGGTGGTTTGGGTTGATCGTCTTGCGATGATCGTGGTTTAACGGGTTCGTCCAGGCCGAGGGATCGTTCCATTTCTCGCCAGTGGCGATCCCCAAAACGATCCAGCCCTTCAACAGCCGCAGCGGCGCGGGCGTAAACATAGCAATCCAAAGCTTCATTCCGCTCTCTGGTTTTTTGCCATTCACGCACCGCATAGCCACGGCGGTTTTTCGATGTAATCAGCTGCTCCGAACAGAGCTGCTTCAAATATTCTTCATCCACTTGCGGCAGATGAACATATCCAGCCGGATACGGATCACCGCTCTCTTTCGTGGGCGGGTTTTTCCGCAAATTGTTAAACAGCTCCAGCTTGGCAATGCCGCCAGCAACGGGGCGAATGCGCAGACCGCGTTTGAGCTTTTTACCATCGGCAGTAATCTCAACCGCACTCGGTAATCCCACCAAAGCCGCGCCGCGCTGGATACCTTTAACCACCATCACTAGAGATGGGCTTTGTTTCCGCGCCCAGTCATAAACTTCCTGAGTGGCGTAACCGCTATCGACAGCCACGCGGCGTAAGGCCAAATCAAAGCCGTTTTCATGCGGCCATGTCTCGCCAAGAAACTCCGTCAGCTTATTCCAAACGGCGGCGCGGCCTGTGTCACCTTCCAGAATGCGGTGATCAATCAGCCAGCATTCCTTATCGCGCCCCCATGCCCAGATGGACACTTCGATCCGGTCTTTTTGAACATCGGCACCAGCGGTAATGAACAACCCGGCTTTGGGAATACTGCCGATTCTGTAAGGCTCACGGCGCTCATAAAGCCTTTGCCAATCGGGTGCTTCGCCAGTTTCCACGTAGGTTTCGCCAAGTTCAGTGTTCTTGAATGATTTAATCGCCGCGTCCGAACCTTGAGCATCCACCCAGGCGCGGGCAATTTGCGCCCATGACCGCCAGCCATATGGTGAATACAGGGAAGACAGGTGAAATCCGGCTGTTCTGCCATCGCATTCAGCCTGAGCTTCCCAATAACCGTTCTGCAGCATCCATGTTTTGTGCCGCTCTTCAATCTTGTGTTCGCAATGCTCGCATTCATACAGCGCTTCCTCCGGTTTACCCTTTGGCCATTTGAGTTGTTCAAATTTCAGCCATTGATGCGTTCCGCATTCCGGACATGGCACCATGTATTTGCGCTGATCGCTCAGCTCGTACTCTCTTTCAATTCGTGAGATGCCACGAATGGTTGGCGTGCTGACCATCAGGATTTTACGACGGGCAAATGTCCGTGTTCGTGCTTCGGCCAGCGCAACCGGATCGCCTTCACCCTCAACATCACCGGGATAAGCGTCCACCTCGTCCAGAAAAAGGAAACGAACCGGCATGGATCGTAAGCCTGCGGCACTGTTTGCGCCCGTTAGCACGAGAATGCCGCCCTGAAATTCCTTTTGCAAAATCGTGTTCCCACTGTCGCGTGAACGAGCAGGTTTGACGCGCTTGCGGATAACATCCGACTCTTCGATCAACGGATCCAGACGCTGCTTGGAATTGCGCTTGGCCATTTCGACCGTGGGCAGGATCGCCAGCATTGGCCCCGGCGTATGATGGATGACGTATCCGATCCAGTTGTTGCCGCATTCTGTCCCGCCGATCTGCGCGCCCTTCATGAAGACAATCCGCTGCACTGGAGAGCTTGAGGACAGGCAGTCCATAATCTCGCGCAAATACGGCGTTCGGTCGGTACGCCACGGCCCTGGCTCGGAGGCAGCCTTGCCGGAGAGCCGTCTGTGTGTGTCTGCCCATTCGGAAACCGTTAAGGCTTGGTCGGGACGGAGCGCCCGGCGCATCGCCCGTGAAATTGATTGTTCGGTTACTGTTTGCATTCATCTGTCAAACCCGCGCTGGCCTTGGAAAAAGCAATTAAATGACCCTTGAATTAACTGGATTAGTTCTGCGAAGCACGCATTCATGGACATGTAAGCAATTGATAAATAAGGAGCCACACACATGACCAAGAAAACAAAAACACCCAAACAACCAGCCCCAAAAACGCCAGTAAAACCGCTTTCTGCGCGCATGAACAAAACGCTCCAAGTTATGGAGGCTCTGGGCCGCAATGACGGCGTTACTATTGACGAGCTGATCGAAATGACGGGATGGCAACCTCACTCCGCACGCGGTTTTTTGTCGAACATTCGTAAAAAACTCAAAGAAAAAGGCGAGGACAGCCAAATCGTCAAATACACGCGCGATGGCAAAACCATGTACAAACTCGAACCGCTTGAAAAAACAGAAGGTCAGATCGATGAGTAAGGATCTGGTTCTGTATCACGTCTATGGCCACTTAGAAAACGAAACGCTTCAACGCGAAAACATAAGTCGTGATGAAATTCCCGACATCATCCGCGCCTATATTGCCAAGGAAGGTGTAACTTACCACATGATTCTCGGCATTAACGGCGATGGCGTAATTTGTTCACCCATCAAGGATTGGACACCTGAATATCCGGATGCGTTTTCAAGCCTTGAAGTTGTGCCATGGAAAATCATTAAAAAGTATCGTAAGATCCTTTTGAAAAAGGATTAGAAATAAATGCTAAGAAGTCCTCTGTTCTACGGAATATCAACATTCATTCTTTGTATAATACTGTTTGGCATAGTTTTGCCTGCCGCTACCTGTATGGATGGATGGGGATCAACATCTATAGGCTCCCAAGGTGCTTGCTCTCATCACGGCGGTGTGAATACTATCCCAAATATAATAGCAACAATAATAAGCTTTACTGCTGGATTCTTTGTTTGGTCAAAAGTGAATAAGAAAAAAGAAAAGCTCTTGGATCCAAATAATAAAAAGATTGAAGCCGCAGAAAAATATTCAAAAGGTATTCTATCTGTCTTAAATATACTTTTATGCAAGATTTGGAATGCGTTTATCAAATTGTTAAAAGCTATTCAAATTCTGAAATTCATACCTGAAAATGGCTGGGTTCTTGCTGCAATAATTGTTTTTGTATCGATAATATTTCCGCCATTGTGTTTTATCCTTTACCCAATAGGCATAGCCGCAATCATTAATAACGCAGACCCTAAAAATGAATTTTTGATTGAGATAAAATAATCAACATCCAAACTCTTCGCCTGTCTCCGCATGAATTGCTTTCTTCTTCGTGGCATCCTGCCAGCGTTTCACAATCACATCGACATATTTGGGATCCAACTCACTTGTCCGGCATTGCCGCCCCAGCCGTTCGCAGGCAATGAGCGTGGAGCCGGAGCCGCCGAAGGGATCCAGTACAATATCCTTGGTTTTACTTGAATTCTTGATTGCGCGTTCCACCAATTCCACGGGCTTCATCGTGGGGTGCAGATCATTGACGCGCGGCTTGTTCACAAACCAGACATCGCCCTGATCGCGCGCACCGCACCAGTACCGATCATTACCTTCTTTCCAGCCATAAAGGATTGGCTCGTACTGGCGTTGATAATCAGATCGCCCCAGCGTAAAGGTGTTTTTCGCCCAGACAATAAAAGTCGACCATTTGCCACCCGCCGCTATGAATGATTTTTGCAGCGTGTGCAGCTCTGAGGAGGACATGCAGATGTATAGACTGCCCTTGGTCACCATCAGCATATTGGTAATAGCATCATATAAAAACTGCTCAAAGGCTTCGCCAAGATTATCATTCATAATCGTGCGGCCACCGCTTTTGCCCTTAGCCTTGCGCTGCTTATCCTTAGCGGTGTTGCCGTAATCCACATTGTACGGCGGATCGGTAAATACCATATCGGCAAGCTGCCCATCCATGAGCTTTTGCGTATCGTCATAAATGGTGGCATCGCCGCACAGCACACGATGGTTTCCGCAAATCCAGACATCACCGGGTTTGCTGATCGGATCCTCCGGCACTTCGGGAATGGCTTCTTCTGGTTCCTCTTCTTCATCCTCGGCAAAAAGAAGATCGTCAATTTCAGACGGATCAAAGCCCAGAAGATCCAAATCAAAATCCAGATCGTCCAATGTTTCCAGCTCCAGTTTCAAAAGTTCTTCATCCCATCCGGCATTCAGAGCGATGCGATTATCGGCAATGATTAAGGCTTTGCGCTGGGCTTCGCTTAAATGAGCAAGCTGAATACTTGGAACTGCTGCCATGCCGAGCTGCCGCGCGGCCATCAACCGGCCATGTCCGGCAATAAGCACGCCGTCCTCATCGACCAGCACCGGATTTACAAACCCAAATTCAGCAATGCTGGCGGCAATCTGCGCAATTTGGGCATCAGAATGCGTCCGCGCATTATTGGCATAGGGGATCAACTCGTCCAGCGAGCGGTATTCAATTTTTAAATTGTTCATGCTAATCTCGGTTCTTTAAAAATATAGGAATAAGCTGATGAGCAATGAAGATAAAAAACGTGAAGAATTATATGCTCAAACAAGACAAGACTTGCTTATGCGATTGCTCTCAAACTCTGAAAAGTATGATGGTGCAATTCTTACTTTGTCATTAGGTGCGCTCGGTGTCTCAATTGCTTATATTAAGGATGTGGTGCCAGCTGACTCAGCTGAACATCTAGGTTGCCTAATTGCATCGTGGATTCTTTTTGGAATGGCAATAATTGCAACAATGATTTCATTTCATACAAGTCAGTGGGGTATAAGAACCCAACTAAAATATGCTGAAGAGTATTACTTAAATAAGAAGGACGAATTTTTAAAGAAACGAAATATTTTTGCTGCCGTAACAACCGCCCTAAATACATTGTCCGCATTTTTATTTGTAATAGCTGTAGGCCTTACTATATATTTTGTTTCATTCAATCTTATAAACAGTCAACAACAAGGAGTTCAAATGTCAGATAGAAAAACTTTACAAGAAGGTGCAGAAGTGCCCAAAATGCAACAAGTCCCTCTTACAAAAGGGGCGGAAATTCCGTCAATGCAAGCCGTTGAGCCTAATGGCGGTATACCTTTAGGACAAACTATTCCATCTATGCAGCCTATTGCCACAGAAACCACTCCCGCAGCAACTTCTAACAATGGCTCTACGACAAGTAAAACAGCAGAATAAATTATCCGTTACTATTTATTGATAGAAAATAAAAGAGTTCGGAATGCATACGCTGCCACCAATGGCACCACGCCGTTTCCACAGGCGCGAAGTCTGTCCACCCGATTGGCCATCCCATCAGCCATTCGGTGAACAGCGGGTTTAAGCGCATCTGGGACATGTCCCCATTGTTCATGCTCTCCTGGCCCTGGTGGCCAGAGCGGAACGCCATATTCGGCAGGGAGATTTGTCCCGTGTCCCGATCTTTCATGCCGGGGCTGTCTTTCCAGTCCCGCGCCATCGGGGTCGGCCATGCTTTGGTTTGTGCCGTGAGCGAACTGTGAGCTTTGTCCGTCCGGTCGCTCATCCTTTTTAGGAAGGTCTCTTGCTTTTCCCCGCTTTCTGTTGCGCGAGGTGTCAGCCAATAGCGTGCTGTCTCCGCCAGTCCCGATCCGTGGCTTGCACTTGTTGATCCTGGCTCCTGCGCACGCGGTGTTGGCCACTGCACCTTGGCTGTCTGGTAATCCTTGCCCGCTTTTCGAGCTTGAAGATCCTGCTTCGTGTAAGGGAAGCCCTCCGGCTGCATCACTGTTTCCGCCAATGACGGTGTGCGCAGAACATTGCGACCGTCTTTGCGGATCATCTTTTCCGGTGGGCGCGCGCTGCTCACCGATGCATCGGTTGCCGTCACGGTAGGCCAAGATGAAGAGGCGTTCGCGGCGATGCGGCGCACCGACTTCTTCCGCTGTAAACAAACCCGCCGCAACGCTGTAACCCATTGATCGTAAGTCATCGTGGACTTGTTCAAACCCCAATCGTAAATGGTGTGAGACGTTTTCGAAGAAACATATTCTGGGTTCGATGGTTCGAACGATTTCCCGTATGAATGGCCAGAGGTGGCGCGGGTCTTTTTCTGCGCGTTTGGCTCCGGCGATGGAGAATGGCTGGCAAGGATATCCTGCAGTGATGATATCCACGCAGCCACGCCACGGATTTGGATCGAAGGTTTTAACGTCAGACCAGACAGGCGCCGCATCCATGGTTTCATCTTCCATGCGCGCTGCAAGCTGCGCGGCTGCATAGGCTTCCCCCTCGACATAACAAACGGTTCTTGTTCCAGGCATTGCGAGTTTAAGACCGAGTTCAAGTCCGCCCGCCCCAGAACAGAGGGACAGCACTGATGAGGTATGATGATCCACACTTAACGTTTCGGTTTCAAAGCTGGTTTGTTGGCATCGTCCAGAACGCGGACGATTTCGTTGTATAAAATCTTATGAACAATGTGACGGTCAGTCGTTGCCGCCAATTCTGCATCAAGCCGATCAGGCACCGTCAGCAAGTTATCGCGCAAGGGGCGAAAGTGTTTGAATATCTGTGTTTCGGCTTCATCACGGTCGATATATTTTCCGGCCTCAACCTTGGCCTTAATCTCCAATAATCTGGCTTTTTCAGTTTCACTCTTGATCCGTGTTTTCAGCAGCAGTGTTGGCAATTCCGATACAGGCAATCTGCCGGACATTTGCGTAGGCATTGCGGGCGGCACTGCATCCTGTGCGGAAGTTTGCGAATTGCGGCGTAATGGCCGGGCAGGTTCTCTGCGAGCTTCAAGAGTTTTGTCCGCTTCATCGCGGTCAATCTTTCCGCGCTTCAGGCGTAAAACTTTATCCCTGACAAGCTCATTCACATACTGCCTGCTGAATCCTTTATATTCAGCATAGGCTTTCTGGCTCATCAGTTCGGTCATAATGTCAAGTAAGTGGCGTTTTGCTATTCTGGTTTTATTCCAAATAACAACGCTTAGTCAAAAGGTTAAAAGGAAAGTGTCAAGCTGGCGTGTCAAGGAAGTTCAAAGCCCTGACGCTAAAAAACTCCCGCGCGTTCCCCGCCCCTATAGGTTTCGGCCCCACAGGACCCGCGAGATTTTGTAAGTCAAGTTGATAAGGGGCGGTCGCAGCAGCAAATCGCGCATTTCTGTCCAGCATAGAAAAAATATACCTCAAAAATCGAAAAAGTGTTTCAAGGAATGTGTGTTAACGGTGTTGCAACACTGTTTCAAATGCATCGCAAGCGTAGACTGACCTTCAAAAACGCTTGAGAGTATGTTGGTAGTCACCATCCGGATCATTGTTGTTCAGGATGGCTGCCAGACGGTTTGTCCCCACGTTGAGGTGCCGCCAGAGCGTGGTCTTGCTGCTGTTGAAGTCATGCTCCAGCACCTTCCACGGAATGTTATTGGCGCGCGCCCAGATCACCCGCTGCTCGATCACGTTTAACCAGCGCAGCCAGCGCATGACTTCTTCCATGAAATCCACCTGCTTGGGCAGAGCGTAGTTGCGCCGCTGCCTTGCGTGCAGCATGTCGTAGTATCGTTCCCAATCATCCTTGAGCGTGTCTGGCCACATCGAATGGTAGCCGGGGACTCTCACCTCCGGGATGCATTTGTGGATCTCTGCCGCTTCTTCCATGAACGCCATGACGATCTTCTCTGTCCAGTATGGTTCTGGTGGTGGGCCTATCATTTTCATTGGTACTCCTTCCGCTCGCCGTAGAGCCTCTCTGCAATTTGTTTAACGAGTTCTTTTTCTGGCCATGTGAGACGGCTGTCAGATGGGGCTACGTTCAGCACGCCTTGCTTACGCCAGGCAGCTCTGCGCATCAGCTCCATCTCATCTTCGTTTTTGGGGCTAGCGCCTGCGGCTCTCCCCAGTGGGCATTGGTAATGGCTCATGGCCTTTCTCCTTTCTTTTCGGGTTAAAACGGAATGTCATCGCCCTTCGACCAGTCGAACGGCTTGTCCTGTTGCTCGGAGGGTGTTTCTTTTTTCGTGATGGCTGTGACTTCTGCGCCGGGGAATAGCTGTTTGATTTTGGCCACGTTCTCGTCCATGCCATCGATCAGCTGGGCGATCTCGCTGACCGTCCATGTTTCCAAATCCGGTCTGGCAATGGCGTGGGCTTCGGCGGAGGTTTTGACAAACGCCACAATGCGGCCTGATACCGGAAGTTTTATTTCCCAAATCTCCGCCGATAAGACTGGCTTTCCAGCTTGCGTGGCGGCCTGATCCAAAGCCTGCCAGGCGCGTTTCATGCCACCCACCTGTACATCAATCAGGGTGAGATCACCGGATTGCAGCGCTTCATCCAGCAAATCTTTCTGCCGAAAAAAAGCCGCCCGCATCTGATCCGAAACGAGTAACGGCAAGCGATCCACGCCCCATTTGATTTCCATTTCTCTGGCCAGATAATCCAGTCCCTCGGTCAGGGAGCGTTTTTTGTAATGATCTGGCGCCATCGCTTGCTGGGCAGCACGAAGGGCATTCGGGTTGACGTATGGCTTGCGGTATTTGCTCATGCCGCACCTCCCGCAAGATCCGTCAAAGACCAGATCGTATTCGGACGCCGCGCAGCGCAAGCGCGGCTTCCGAAATAGATCCTTAAGGATCTAGGTAACTGCTTCCGCAAATACCTATTCAATAAAATCAATGTGTTAAGGGGTATGCTTCCGCAGCTTCCGTAAACACTTCCGCATAATGAAATCAATGGTTTGTGTACCATGCTTCCGCTCCTTCCGTTTTTTGTTCTGGGAGTTTGATCAGGCGATAGCCTTTGAGTTTTGAGCTTGAGTTGATGACTTCCGTGGCGATGATGCCCTCATCAACCCATTTGCCCTGAAGGGTCTGGGCGACTGATTTGGTGAGGCCGAAATGTTTTTTGAGGAATTTGACGATATATCGTGGCCCGGTGTTCGGTGCCTGTGATACAGGCTCTCCGGCATTCCAGTGGTTTTCGATTTCTTTCAGGATCGCGATCTCTGTTTCAAAATCAGGATAGCCAATCTCGTCCGGATCCAGATTGCTGAGGTTTAAATCCTGAACGAGCAGACCGCTTTCTGCTCTGGCGTATGTGTGAATAGCCTGTAGTACATCATCATTGGTTTTGACGATGGCGCCTTGAATGATGGCGTTTTCTTCAAAATCACGGCCTAAAAACTGACAGCAGATGCGGGCATAATCTTTGTCCGCTTGCCACAGGGCATAAGCACCGCGAGCGCCGTCCACGAGAGCCGTTGAGCCGCGTATCGCTTCCCGCGCTCCGGCAACGCTGGTGATGTTGTGCATGCCGTCTTTGCGCATATGATGCGTGACGATAATTGTTGCCCCGGTCTCCGCGCAGATCTCCGCGAGCGCCGACCACATAAACTGCGCCGCCGCCGGATCCGATGTCACATCCGCCATGACGAACGCCTGAAGCGGATCAATCACCACCAGTTTTAAATCCGGCAATTCGAGAAGCTGGGCTTTGAAGTCATGAAAAAATTCGGTCTTTTGCGGTACGCCGTTCTCGACATCGATCAAAGGGCGCGGGCCACCAACGCTGGGCATGGGCACAACAATCAGCCGATCACCAGAGAGCGTGCGCTTATCGGCTTCATCAATCTTATTGAAGCGGCGGTGAATGGTTTCATAGCTATCTTCTGCCGCCAGAATGACCGCTGTGCCGTGTTCTTTTAACTGCCCGCCAAACACGCGGTACGGAAAAGACATTGATGTGGTGGGTAATGAAACATGCAGCGCCAAATCCAAAGCCAGATAGCTTTTGCCGACACCGCCCATCGCTGCGAGCAGGATCGGCACGCCAAGAGGAATTTGATTTTCAACCAGCCAGCGTTGCTCCGGCGCTTGGCCTGCATATTTATGGCCGTTCCAATCTTTCAAAACCAAGGATGGGATGGCGGTAGTTTTAGGCTGCTCTAAAATAACAGACGGGTTTTGTATGCCCCATTTGCCGCGCGCGCCTTGCAGCATCTTTGAAACTTCGCTGCGCGTTTGTTCGCGGGTGTAGCCGGATAAAGTCAAGCTTTCCGAAGCCAGCAGGATTTCCTGATCCGACATGCCAGAATTCACCCAGTGCGCGGTGAGTCTGACCATATTTTTGTGCCATTCCCGCCCGGCGCTGATATTGGCAATGCAGCCATCAACCGAAAGGCCGTTCAGATTGGGCAGATTTAATGTGTTTTGATGTGTTACAGGTGATTGCGTGTTATCGGGAAGAGTGGCGGAAGTCTGCGGAAGTTGCGGAAGGTCATGTATTACAATGTTTACAAGTGCCTCCGCCGGAACATCAGGTCGCCCTAAAAGCTGGACTTCCGTAACCTCCGCAATGCGTCCTGGCTTAACCGGCCATGCGATAGAGCCGCCAAGGCGCATAACCCGTGATGGATTAACCACCGTCTCATCACCGCTCATGGCAACGGCCAGATGCTTATTGAGAGACCTGACTTTGTCCGGATTCGTTTCCAGCTCATCCAGTCGCCACCATAATTGCGCGCGGCAATGAGGCTGCTGCCCGGTGATCACCACCAATGTTGGTCCGACCGCTCCGTAAATATCCCGCGCTTTTGAGGCTACGTCCGGCTCATCCAGATCAACGTAAGCAGCGGTTAAAGAAAAGAACGCCTCATCACTGGTGCGCTTATGTTCGGGCAATCCCTTTTTGCGTAAGGCCGCGCCAATGTAAACGTTACTGCCCTCGGCATTACGCGCGGCGGCAAAATCAGGAATCTCGCCAAAATCTGTAATATCAAAAAGACGGGCTTTGGAAAGCGCATGATTATTCTGCGGATCCGTCCATGCCAACTCAATCAGACCATCCGCATGGGTTTCACCAAACAGATGCGTCAGCTGCAACAGCATTGCCTCTTTGTTTGGTTGGAGATGTGACGGATCGGCATTCATAAATGTTCAGCTTTCAAAAAAGGCGGCTGCCCGGCGCAATGCCGGACAACCAAGTTCAGGGAGGTTTTAAAAGACAGGTTTGTTGAGGTCGCCACTGTCCTGCTGAGGTGGAGCCGATTGGAAGGAGTTATCCGTTTGCGGCGGCTGGACAGACGTGGCGGCCTGCGAAGGTGGTGGGGCTGGCTGCGCAGCCTTAAACCCTGTGTTTGCCTGTTGCACAGGCTGCGCGAAACCGGACTGGCTGACGAATTGCTGCTGGCCTTGATTGTTCCCGTCATCGCCGAGCGGCTCATCAAAAGCCGCCGGACGATCAATCCATCCGGTAATCTGGAAGCTTGGGATATTGGTTCGGCCACCTTTGCGCCCAATCTGGGTGGGTGTCGCGCCGACATATTGAACAAGCGGCACTTTGCCAGGGTTTTGATCCTTGGCTTGCTCGTAAAGGGCATACAGCCCCTTAATGCCTTCAACAGCGCCAACACCCGTGGTAGCAAATTCGCGCAACTGGAACGGGGCATAGTCCTGTGGCAACAGGATCAATACATGAAACCCTTTTTTCCATTCGCGGCCATCATTCGGCTTTGGTGCCTGATGCTCTAGTGACGGATCCCAAACCCATTCAGGGGCCTGATCTTCGGCAAAGCATCCCCATCCGGTTTTGATCTTTCCAAAATCAAACAGACATTGTGGTAGCTGTATAGTTTGCATACCCTCATCAGTAGAGAGCATCCAGCTGGCGGTTCCGGCCATATAGCGGACATGAGGCACTGCATTGGCAGAGCGTTCGAGGTTATGAAGTGGCATTGGTCATTTTCCTTTCTTGATTTTCGTGTTGTTTAAAAACCCCAAAGCTCTCTGGCGGCACCTGCCGTCAAAGAATCCCAGCGGAAGTTTGTGTAATCGGGGATGGTGAGATGGCTGAGTTCCTGCCAGTCGCTGGAAAGGGATAAAAAGCGCTGTAGACAATGTGCAATGCCTGTAGCGGTATGAATGGCGTAAGTAGCAGCCTCCGGCGTTAATTCCAGAACGTCTGCTTTGCTTTTCGTGACATAGGCAAATCGCTGTGCGCGGTTGCCGGAAGCCTTCCAATAAACAGCGCCTTGCAGCTGGTGATCGAAAGACATGTCCGAAGGCATGCGCCCAGTCGTTTTAAGATCGATATCCAAGCCATGCTGATCGAATGAAAAATCCTTAAAGCCGATCAATGGAACGGGAATGCCATCCAGAAAAACCTCAATGCGGTGCTGTTTTCCGTTTTCCGGCTTGGTGGGGATGCCGTAAGGGCGCAGCGTACGAAGCGCATTGCGCACCATACCGTCCCAGGCTTGTTTTCTACCTTCTGCCGGACGACCTGTAATCTCCTGTAGCTTGTTCTCACGGGCTTCTTGATCAAAACCGAGCGCGGTCTTTTTCAGATATTCATCTTTGGCGAATTGAATGACTGTCTCTTCATCCATGTCCGGATGATCGAGGCCGCGTGCAACCGCATCTTCAACGGCAATCCCGGCCAGCATGTTAACGCTTTGCTGTCCTTTAACTTTTCCGAGATAGCGAATGATCCAAAGCGGGAAATTATCGCGGGCGAGATTAAGGCTCGATGCCGAAAGATGCTCAATGCCATGTTTTTGAAAATGGTTCATAACCAACCCCACAATTTTTTACTGGGCTGGCGGGAGGCTTTTTGACGCTTAGCGCCGTTCAACCATTTCTTAATCAGGATGAATCTTTGAATGGTTGCTTCTGCATCGGCTATCAAAGTATCAAGCTCTTGATCCGAAAGTACGAACAGGTCACCAACAGGTGTTTTATATATGTCGTCTAATTCGAGGGGGCGTTTATCGGTGGGCATTTTGCTGATCTCCTTGTGTGCGTTAGGAGATCAGCTTGGATTATTAAGGGTGGTGAGCGCTTGGTGAGCGGTTAGTGCTCAGCTTATGATGGGGTGGTGATGGCGTATTTATACCTTGCAATTTCGGAATACATATCCTAATATGCAAGGTATGTTAGAGAGATGGATTACAGATAAACTTCAAAAAAACATTGCACAGGTTCCTGCTGTGGCTTTGCTTGGGCCGCGCCAAGTCGGCAAAACCACGCTGGCCAAGGCTGTGGCAAAGGGCATAGATTCCCTCTATCTCGATCTGGAATCGCCCGAAGATTTGCTTAAACTGAGTGACCCTTCAAGTTTTTTAAGCACGCATAGCGA
Source organism: uncultured Micavibrio sp. (assembly GCA_963977125.1). Taxonomy (GTDB): domain Bacteria; phylum Pseudomonadota; class Alphaproteobacteria; order Micavibrionales; family Micavibrionaceae; genus UBA2705. The sequence continues at coordinate 151,935 of CAXBNJ010000005.1, read as the reverse complement.
TAAGCTGGTCATCTTGGATGAAATCCAGCGCGCGCCAGACCTATTCATGATCCTGCGCGGACTGATTGATAAAAACAGAGAGCAAGGCCGTAAAACTGGGCAGTTTCTTTTGCTCGGATCCGCTTCGATGGATTTACTGCGCCAATCATCAGAAAGCCTTGCCGGGCGGATCAGCTACATTGAGATGGGCGGTTTGAATGTGCTGGAAATCGGCAAAGATAAAAAAGATTTGCAGAAATTATGGGTGCGTGGCGGCTTTCCGGACAGTTATCTGGCCGCAGATGATGATACGGCCATGGACTGGCTGGAGGATCTTATCCGCACCTATCTGGAGCGTGACGTGCCGCAAATGGGCTTCCGCGTCCCTGCAAACAGGCTCCGCCGACTATGGACCATGCTTGCCCACCTGCAAGGCGAGACCATCAATTATTCAAAACTGGGCGGCAATCTTGAAATTGATGGTAAAACCGTCAGCAATTATATTGATATTCTCACCGATCTATTACTGCTCAGACGTATTGAACCCTGGCATGCGAACGTCAAAAAGCGGCTGGTAAAATCACCACGTTATTACATTCGGGATAGCGGCATTCAGCATCGCCTGCTGGGTATTGGAAACCATGATGCCCTGTTGTCAAACCCTGTATTAGGGAAGAGCTGGGAAGGATTTGTGGTAGAGAACATTCACTCTGTGTTACCGCGCCGCGCTGAGACATATTTTTACCGCACATCCGCCGGTGCTGAAATTGATCTGGTTATTAAAATGCCATCCTCAGAAATCTGGGCCGTAGAAATCAAACATGGCGTTGCCCCCAAACTCGGCAAACATTACAGCCAGACATGTGATGATGTTGGCGCCACAAAAAAATACGTTGTCTATGGCGGTGATGACGAATTCCCGGTCGGCGATGATGTGACCGTAATTTCGCTACCAAAGCTGATGGATAAAATTCAAACGGCCTAACTCACCACCCGATGGATAATATTCGTCACCACGCCCCAGATATGCAGGCGGTTTTTGTCATTAAGAATGATGGGGGCGTATTTCTTGTTTTCTGGCTTCAGGGAAATTTCACTGCCTTTAATCTGCAATCGTTTAACCGTCAGATTGTCATCGATACCTGCAATAACAATGTGACCATGTAGCGGTTCAATGGACCGATCCACGATGAGAATATCGCCGGATTTAATATTGGCATCTACCATTGAATCGCCTTCGGCCATCACCATAAAGGTTTGTTCCATATCTTTGATGAAGAATTCGTTGAGATCGATATAATCTTCGACATGGTCTTCCAAAAACGAAGGGGATCCAGCCGGAACTCCGGACATGTACAATGGTATGCGTTGCCGTTTCACTTTTTTGACCTGAATGAAATCTTTAACATCTTTGACAAGACTCGCAGGAACCCGCAGCGCTTTTGTTGGCTCACCGTATTTTCCGGAGCCTGCTTTGCGACCTGCGCCGTCTCTTTTTCCGCCGTGATCACCCATGATTTTATCCTTGTAGTTGTATTAAGATTGACTCAATTTATTTGATTGTGGTACAAGAATCAAGTTGGTTTTGAGTTGCAGATTCTCTGGCGCCAATATCACGAAAAAAAATTGCGATAGGAAGGAAAGGAGCTGGGAGATGAAGGGCTTGCCAGAACGGGTATTTTATTCTCTAAACGACATTGAAAAATTATGGCATGCGGATCCTTCCGACCTAAAACAGTGGCTGATGCATGGTCAGTTGAAAGCTCATGTCTGGCTGCCGATGATTAGCCTTTATGAAATCAAAGAAGAAACCGATGGCGCGCGCATCATCCTGACAAAAGAGCTTCGGCACTGGGAAGGATACACACCGCTTTACCCGCATCACTGCCGTAAGGTTTTCAGATCCGGCACTGTGTATTTGCGGGAGTTTTTATGCGCGCAGCAGAATTCAAAATTGGCACTTCCCGACACGTCTGAAAGCCTGCGATTTACACTTAGCGATCTTGTGATTTTAAATGAAGAGCGCAAGTGCTTTGAAGAACAACATCACATAAAGGAGACATGCGTTTGTAATGTCAAAATAATAGGCCGCGTTGGAAAAACGCAGCCCGTGTTTAAAATTACAGATTATGATCCGACCTTCAGAAAGATTGTCTTCAACGGCCAGAAGCACAGCTTTGGCGACATGCAGGCCGATGTTATCCGCCAGCTTTACGAAGGCGCCATCAACGGGGCGCCTTGGCAAAACGGCAAACAGCTTCTGGCCAAAGCCGGATCGCAGAGCTTCACGCTCTCCAATATCTTCAAGCGCAATCCGCTCTGGCGGCATCTGATTATTTCCGATGGACGGGGCATGTACCGGCTGAACGATAGCTTTCTTGAATCGGTTGGTCATCACCAACCCGTCACCACCTAAGCACTAACCGGGCACCACGCGCTCACCAGCGCATTTATCACAGACTATTGAGCATGACCTCACAGGACAAATGCTCAATGATCAATCAAAACCAAACACGTCCCCATTTAATGACCACGGCAGAACGCCTCGATGAAATTGCCAGCATTCTGGCAAGAGCTATCGTGCGCGTTCAAAAACGCGAAGAAATAAGCTCATCCGGAGAGAGTTTTACTGGACTTCACTGCGAACCGAAGCATGCATGTAACAAACAAAAGAAAAGGAAAGAGCATGACAAAAACGGCTTTGAAGCAACTGAGTGAAATCCAAAATATGACCATGGCAGAATTGCAGGACATATGGCCGCAATACTTCGATACCGAACCGCCTAAATTCAACCGCTCTAATCTTGAGCGCAAAATCGCCTACCGCATTCAGGAGCTTGCCTTTGGCGGCCTATCTCAAGAAACAAAAGAAAAAATCCGGCGGATGAAAAGCGATATTACTGCAGGCATCATGAAACGCAATCGCGATATGCCGCCGCCCGGCACTGTTCTCTCGCGGGAATATCAAGGGGTGGAGTACCGCGTCATGGTGCTCAATGACGGCTTTGAGTATCAGGGCATGAAATACACGAACTTGTCTAAAATCGCCCGCGTCATTACCGGAACAAACTGGTCTGGCCCTGTTTTCTTTGGATTGAAAAGATGATCATGAGAAACCAGGACGTTATAAAAAAGCGCTGCGCCATTTACACACGCAAATCCACCGAAGAAGGGCTGGATCAGGAGTTCAACTCCCTTGATGCCCAGCGCGAAGCCGCCGAACACCACATCCGCGCACAGGCTCACGAAGGCTGGGTTCTCTTGCCCAACCGCTATGATGACGGCGGTTTTTCCGGTGGCTCAATGGAGCGGCCTGCGGTCAGAAGACTGATCCAAGATCTGGAAGATGGTCTGATTGATGTGGTGGTGGTTTATAAGATTGACAGGCTCTCTCGCTCTATGGCTGATTTTATGAAGCTGATGGAGTTGTTTGACAAACAAAAGGTCTCCTTCGTCTCCGTCACCCAGCATTTTAACACTGACACGTCCATGGGGCGGCTGACACTTAATATCCTGCAGTCCTTCGCCCAGTTTGAGCGAGAAATGACCGCTGAGCGGATCCGCGATAAATTCGCAGCATCTAAACGCAAGGGCATGTGGATGGGCGGTGTGCCCGCTCTGGGCTATGATGTGCGCAAGCGCAAGCTGGAGATCAATCCGCAAGAAGCCGAGATCATACAGTACATATTCCACAGGTATATTGAGATGGGATCGACCACCGTTCTGGTGAAAGAGCTGGCCGAAAAAGGTTACACCACAAAAAGCTGGGTATCACGCAGCGGAAAACACCATAAAGGCAACCCGATCAATAAAAGTACGATTTACAAGATCCTGTGCAATCAGGTTTACACTGGAAAGATCCTTCACAAAGGTACCGTTTATGAAGGCGAGCATGACGGCATCATCTCGAAAGAAACCTTTGAAAAAGCCCGCTCCATCAGCAATAACCGCAAACCAAATTCTTCATCGCTCCGCTGCAAAACTGCCAATTATCTCTTGCGCGGGCTTGTCTTTGACGAGGATGGCTATGCCCTGACATGCGCCGCCGTCAAAAAGAAAACCAAGCGTTACAGATACTATGTCAGCACAAAAGCCATTAAGAAAAGCTATGCCGACAGTGCTTTGAAAACCGTATCAGCAACTTTGCTAGAAAATGTGATTGTTGATCAGATGCGCAGATTGCTCTCCCGACCGGAATGGACAAAACAAGTCCTCGCCGATCCACAGTGGGAGGAGATCAGCGACCCCAAAAGCGAAGAAAAAATCATCCGCGCGCTTGAGAATTTTGAACAGCTCTGGGATGAGTTGTTTCCGGTGGAGCAAGAGCGGCTGGTCAAACTCCTGATCCAGCGCGTTGTCGTAACCACGCGGAGTGTCAGCATCGAGCTGCGCCCCGTGGGCATGGTCGGCTTGCTCCATGAGATTATGCCGGATGCCAAAACGACCAAACCCCAGCCCACGAAAGACAGCCCCATCACCATAGAAATCCCAATCAAATTAAGAAGGCGTAGCGGACGCAAATACATCACCGCACCGGACGGCAGAGATCTTAGCTCTTACAGAAAGCCGAAATACCAAACCAATATGATGCAGGCCATTGTGCGCGGCCATAGATTTTCAGATATGATGGACAAAGAGCCAGATCTCACTATCAAAGAACTGGCCCAGCGCGAGATGCTCGATCACGGCTACGTTGCCAAAGCCCTCCGCATGACCCAACTGGCACCTGACATCATTGAGGCCATCCTAAATGGCCGCCAGCCTCTGGCCATGACTCTCGCCGAGCTTATGCGCCCATTCCCCAATTGCTGGAACGCCCAACGGGTACATTTTGGGTTTTGATCACGGCCAAAATTTATGGTGATGGTCAATCACATAATCATGCTTATGCTGATATCCACCCTCTACGGCTTTTGCATCTGCTAGATGCGGATCATTGGGATCAAGATCTTTATGCGTATGGGTGAGAGCGGCTTGATCCTCGGCAGGCCATAAAAGAAGAGCAAGAACAAAACCCAGCATGACAATTCCGACAAGAACATAAAAAGTTCCCGTTATCCCCATGGATGCTCCGAGAAAGCCGACAAGCGGGTACGTAATCAGCCAACAAGCATGGGAAAGAGAGAACTGCGCCGCGAAATATGCAGGACGATCTTTTTCGCCAGAAGAACGGCGTAACAAGCGCCCTGTGGGTGTATTGATAAGGGATGCCGCACTGCCCAGCAAAAACCAGACAGGCAGAAGCCAGAAGAATGATGAAACGGTAGAACCAGCTAATAACCCAATGGCCAAAATAATAGCACCGCCGAGCATAACGGGGCGATCTGGCATATGTTCAAGCAACTTTGGAAGCGTGAAAGCCGCCAGCATAGAACCGCCGCCATAGGCCGCGAAAGCCAAAGCCACATCTTGTTCACCCAACCCAAAGCCACCTCGTACGATAACAACGGTATTAACGATCACCATTGCCCCTGCCGAGGCAACCGCAAGGGAAAGGGCAAGTAAGCCTCTCAGGCGCGGCGTGGCGAGATAAGCGCGTGTGCCAAAACTGATCTTCTCCCAAACTGATACGACTTTAACTTCTTTCGCTTCTTTTCTTTTTGGGAGAACCGCCGTGATAACAAGCAGAGCAGAAATCAGAAACGCTACTGAATTAAAGGCAAAAAGAAAGCTGAAACTCATTACAAGCAACGCCGCTGCAGCCAAAGCCGGACTAATCAGAGATTCAAGATCATAGGCCAGCCGTGATAATGAGAGCGCCTTGGTATATGTTTTTTCATCTGGAATAATATCGGGAATGGTGGCTTGAAACATAGGTGTAAAGCCAGCCGAGCAGGATTGCATCAGGAAGATAATGAGATAAATCTGCCAGATTTCACTGACGAATGGCAGACACAGTACAAATCCAGCGCGGGCAATATCAAGCGTAACCAAAAGCCGTTTGCGTGGCAGAGAAGCCGCCAGCCCCCCAACAATCGGAGCAATGGTGACATAGGCCACCATTTTAAGGGCAAGGGCTGTGCCGAGGACCGTTCCGGCCTTATCGCCCGCCAGATCATAAGCAAGCAATGCCAGAGCCACTGTTGTTAAACCCGTCCCCAGTAACGCAATAACTTGCGCGGCAAATAAATGACGATAGGTTGCATTTTTAAGTGGCTCTAGCATTTTAGTTTCTCTTAATGGGTATGACCGTGACCGCCAGTGGGGTCACTTCCTGATATTACCACCGCAAAGATAATTACAGCGATAACAATAACGCCAATTCCTACTAGAATTTTTGGGTCTTTCAGTTTTTTCATTGTTTTAGTCCTTTCGTGTTTTAGATTTTAGTAACGTTTGATTGATGAATATTCACCGTTGGTTTTGAGGGTGATGGTCAAAGGCTCTTTCGTACGATTACGCCAGAACCAGCCATGAGATCCATCAAATGCAGCAACCAGAGTGCCTTCGCTTTTTACGTCAGAACCTTTGCTGTAATTGTGGTAATCAATATCCAGTTCTTTGGAGTCAGCGTGGACATCAAAGTTTGCTTTGCCGCCGTTGGTTTCCCAGACGTAATCAACCTTTGCGCCTTTTAACATGGCCACCTTGATCTCTGTACCTTCATCTGGAGCCAGCGTTACACTCATTTCATGGCTTTGTGTCGGTGCGGCTTCCGTTACGACTTGCGGCTCTGGTTTTGGCTCTGGCTCAGCTTCTACCACAACTGCGGCTTGGGCATCCTTGGCGGCATCTTGCGCGGCTTCTTCGGCCAGTGAGGTTTTAATCTCACCCATGCGTTTCAAGCCAATCGCATTGCCCACGCCTGTAGGATCAATGCCGTATTCGGCTGGCATAACAACTGTCACCAGCAAAACACCAGCGGTGATTGCGGCCAAAATAGTTGATTTAATGAGCTTCCCTGTTGAGGGCACTTCTCTGTCAGATGGTATGTTTGAATTAAACATTCTATTTTCCTTTTAAGTTTGTCAGTTTGAATTATTGAACGATGTAGCCAGTGATTTGATAAAACATGAGCAAGAAGCCCAGCATCATCATGACGGCATTGGCTTTATAAGCATGGTGCAGAAAGCTGCCGGATTTTCGCCAATAGGTAATGGCGATCAGGATAACTGCCAGAGCCAAAATCTGCCCCAATTCCACACCAATATTGAAGAAAATCAAATTGGCAAGAAGGCCATCGGGCGATAGTTCGTAGTCCAGAATTTTAGTCGCCAAACCAAAGCCGTGAAGCAAGCCAAATATAAGCGTTGCTGCTTTTGTGTTGGGTTGAAAACCAAACCAGCGTTGATACGCACCCATGTTATCCAATGCCTTGTAAACCACCGAGAAACCGATGATGGCATCAATAATATACGAGCTAATGCTGATCTCCATTAACACGCCGGAAAGCAATGTTACAATGTGGCCAACCGCAAAGAGGGTCACATAAATTGTTACGTCTTTCATGCGGTAGAGGAAGAAGATCACGCCGAGCAAGAACAGCAAATGGTCATAGCCCGTCATCATGTGTTTAGCCCCAAGATAGATAAAGGGGATCGGGTGAACACCCACGGTTTCCTGAATATAGCCTTTATCGCCTTGCGTGACGCCATGCGCCCACGCATCGGGGATCATGCCAAACAGGGCAACCAGCATCATGGCCAGCCCCATAAAGGCAAACAGGCGGTCTTTGCCCGTCATAGATTGAAAATAGTTCATCATTAAAATTGTCTCCATTTTATAGAGTTGTTGTTTAGAAAATTAGAAAAAGGCGCATGGATTACATGCGTCCGCCGCAAAGCAGACACAAAAATACGCCTTACGAATTATTTTCTAAATCCGAAGACGCTGCGTTGAGAGATAAAGGGGGGTATTGTCCGGCCTATGCCATCGCCAATCGGGTGGCGCACGACTTTGCGCAGAAGCCTGTTCATAGCGGTGTTGCGGCTTAATATCCGCTGGCAAAATAAAAACAATGTCGTGTAAATCTGGCGTTGGGGCTTTCAATACGACTTGATCAGGGCTTTGCAGATCCACATGCAAATACTCGCTGAAATAGGTCACAACATCCAGATTTATAGGATGATGGTCACTTGCCTGCGTTTGGGTTTCATGGTCGTGAGCCGCGTGGTCATGACCATGGCCTTGATCGGCTTGCTGACGACTTTGATGGTGGCTTTCTTGATGATTGTGCAAGGCATGCACCATCCCATGCGGCATCCACGGCGTAAATGCAGGTAACACCAAAAGAGCAATCAAAACTGAGAAGAAAGCATTTTTCATTACAGTTATGATACAAAATTTTAATAAATAAACAAGACGATTGGGGAATAGCGATTAAAAAGTTTTGTTCGTATGTCCATCGGTTTACGCTGCGACCCAAAAACCGTTAATAATTCTCCGTTCTCAAACCAGCGGAAAATAAGGCCTAAACCTGAAGGTAAGTTTTGAGTGTCGCTCTATAGGTTTTAGAGAAAAAGGGGCATTTAGAGAGAAAACGGTCTGAAAACAGGCCTGCGACACGCCCAGCATTCCTTCAGCTTTGCATGGCAAAAGCCCAAGAACTCTGCCCCTTGGGGGAAGGCTTATAATGCCCATAGAGTGTTTGGATTTAGAAGATTGGTTGCGGGGGCCAGATTTGAACTGACGACCTTCAGGTTATGAGCCTGACGAGCTACCGGGCTGCTCCACCCCGCGATATATAAAATTCTTAACTGCGGCGGGCAATAAAATTGCTTCGCTGCGGCAAGCTTATGGTTTGTACTCAATTGGCGTGACAGTGTCAAGGCTCGACTTGTATTTAAAATTTTAAATCGTGTTTTTTCTTGCCTAAGATTGCCCCTGTGGTAGAGATAGCGGAGCAATGCTTAAGGAAAAAGAATATTATGCGTGAAGAATTAATTGAAATAAAAGGTTTAGAGCCGCGCGGCGATGGCGTGGCTTATTTGGAAGATGGCCGATCTGTCTATGTCCCGCGCAGCGCTGTGGGCGATAAGTTACGGGTCAAAGTCCACGAAAATAAACAAGGCATTTTGCGCGGCAGCATTCTTGAAGAAATAGAACGCGGCGCAGATCGCGTAGAGCCACCTTGCCCGTATTTTAAATCCTGCGGCGGCTGTCAGCTTCAACATATAAGCGAGCAGGGCTACCGCACATGGAAGCTTGGCCTCGTGCAAGAAGCCCTGCGCATTCGCAGAGTCGTCCCAGAAGAAATATTGGACCCAATTTTTGTGCCCGCGCATTCACGTCGCCGCACAAGCTGGGCCGTTAAAATGCATAGTAATGGCCATGTTGATATTGGCTATAATCAGCAGCGCACGCACAGCATTACACCGATTAATGATTGCACGATTTTATGCCCTGAGCTTAATGACATGCTGACATCAATTATTCCCTATCTGAAGAGATTATTACGCAATGGCCGTAATGCCAGCATATTCGCGCAGCGCTCTGATACGCAAACGGAAATCTTGATTACGGGTGATCTGGCCTCAAAACGTGGTGAGATGGATTTGAAAATCATGGAGGCGATTGCTGATCTGGGGCAGGATTTAGATATTGCCCGCATTTCTTGGCGCGCTAAAGATACACATACCGCCCGCGTGATGCTTGAGCGCGAGAGCTTTACGAAGCAATATGGCCGCTTAACCGCGCCTTTACCGCCGGGCACATTCATGCAGCCAACGGCGATGGGTGAGCAGGCTTTGGTTAAAGCCGTGATGAGCGCTGTTGAGACGTATATCACCAAGAAGAAACCACGCTTTGCCGATTTATTTGCTGGTAGTGGCTGTTTTTCTGGGCATTTAGTCGCAAGAGGCTCTGTTGATGCGTTTGAATTCTCTGAGGATGCGATACAGACGCTGTCTAAGGCTGTTGGCGGCCTCGCTATACAGGCGCATGAGCGCAACTTGTTTGAGCGGCCTTTATCGGTCAAAGAGCTCTCTAGCTATGAAGCGGTTATTTTTGACCCGCCACGCGCTGGCGCTAAAGAACAAGCCGCAGAGCTTGCAGACTCAAAAGTGCCTTTGGTCGTCGCGATATCCTGTAACCCACGCAGTTTTGCACGGGATGCAGCTTTGCTGACAGAAGGCGGCTATCGCCTGCGTACGCTGCAATGTGTTGATCAGTTTGTTTATAGCTCACATGTTGAAGTGATTGGCGTGTTCACGCGTTAACATGTAAGCACGAGCCCCGCTGCTTTAGAGATCATAAATATAAAAACCGCATAGTGGCTAGACTATGCGGTTTTTTAGTGCGGTTTTTTAGTGTTTCGACGGTAATCGAATATTTTCAGTGCGCAGTAGTAGCCACGCACCGTAAATAGCGTGTGTGTACTATTTCACTTTATAGGCGTTGAGTGCCTCTTGGTAGCTCTGCATGATTGGGTTATTTGCGCCAATCTTATCAGATGTATCCAGTTGTATGACTTCAGCATGCTCAGATGCGGTGCCATTTGAAGCATTGTTAAAGGCTGCGCTTAACTCAGAGAATACATCTTGCGAAGCTGCGGCCTTTACTCTCGGTTTTTTTGCCGCTTTTGGTTTTGTGTCATTGGCGGCATAAAGATCCGTCGGCGCCGCAGTGTGCAGCGTATAGGCGTTAACCAGTAAAGCACCAAGAACTTGCATTTTCTTGTCTTCTTCATTCTCAGTTTCTTTGGCGTGGCTTGTATCTAACCATTTAGCCGCAGCATCAATCGCTGTTTGAACATCTTTCTTGCTGGTTTGTTGGACCAATTGTTCAACAATCGCGGTGGCATTAAACTGCGCTGAAAGAGACGCTTTCTTGATTTTAAGAGACGGTGCGTCTTGCGTGATCACAGTGAAATCAGTTGCGCTATCCTCAGTGATGTTTTGGTTCGCACGCAAGGCGCTTTTGAACGCTTGTAAATTATCTTGCGAAACATCAAATAGCGGGACTTCTTGGCCGTTAACTAATTTCAACGTATAGGCGTTAAGATCAGTATCGAAATGTGCTGATTCTACGCGGCTAATATTTGAAACGGCTGTGCTGTCGCGCCAGATCCATTGATTGCTTGCAACAAGGTCCTCAAGCATGCTTTGTGACTCGCGATCACCGTTGGTGCTGACTGGGTATTTTTTATCTTTGCTTATCGCAAGTTCAACTAAGTCATCGCCAGGCTCGTAAGACACCATCGCGATATGATCTAGCGCGATATAGCTGCCTTTATCCTCTTCTATAAACAAGTCGCTTCTGCGTGCAGCATTCATAAGCTCTATACATGAATCTTCTGAAATACCTGTAACTTTAAAGCTCTTATTCTTACCTTCAATAAGAAGGTCGTGGCCTTTCGCGGTCAGTGTATTGATCGTATCTTTGCGGATAAAGCAGCGTTTCGAACCATCAGATAAAAAATCTTGATGCTTAGCGAGTTTTTTCAATATAGGCTTCACCTCGTCCCAGTCGACTTTTTTGAATGGAGTTGAACCGCCAATAGCTTCTAAAGTGAAAAGGTTTTTATCGGCGTTATAAGTGACCGCTTCAATGCGCGCTATGTTAATCGCGCTTAAGGCTTGTCCCTTGGCTGCTGGCAGGCGAACAAAGTCAGCATTGGCAGCAAGCGAGTCAATTTCATCCAGTGAATCTGAGAGGCTTTGCTTGTTTGCAGTAAAGACGAGGTTTTTATCACTATGATGAATGTGAAAAACATCTAAAGTGTCTTGGCTTTGATTGTGACAGATGTAGCCAATATCGCTTTTTGCATAGAGTGTATCGCCATTAATATTAAACATTAATTCGTGTTTCTTTAACGCCTTAAATGTAGCGGTGCTATCAAACTCACGAGCGGTTCCATCTTTGCCTGTAAGTCTGTAGCTATAGTAACCGCCTGTTCTCTTGACCGTGGAGATTTGTGTAGGATCAATAGAGGTGCCGTCCTCCATTTCAATAGATTGAGAAAACAAACTTGTGCGATATTGTTCTAACCGCGCTTGTTGATCACTATCTTGCGTGTATTTAATCAGGCTGCTGATTTGTTTAAAAGCGTTGCTCTGATTGCTGGTCGCGCCAATAATGTCAGCGACAACTTCGGCTTCTTGCACAGGGTTTCCTTGCGCCATATCGAGCATAGAATAGAAAACATTATCCTGCGTTGAGCCTTCAGTGAAGCGTTCTTGGTATTCGCTTGGCAGCGCTTTAAAGGCGGATGAGCTTAAGATATTACTCATGGCTATTTGGCTTGATTTAGCTTTTGCAGCGTCAAGGTCCGTCATAACTCTGGCATAAGCGGTGATTGTTTCGCTTTCAATGTCTTCGTTATAGGCCATATTCTGTAAGTAGTATAAACGCATATCTGCTGTGCTATCTTCCTCAATGTTTTCTGCTTCATTATAACTTTTGAGTAAGCGTGACGCATCATCTATGTCCTCGAAGAAGCTGGCAATGACTTGTATAGCCGCAGCTTTGTCGCTCATTGTTTTTTCATTTGCAAAGGCGGCGCTGAATAAGCTGTGGTCGTTTTGTGGCTGTTCTAGCAGCATGGTAAGTGCTGCGTTTTGAGAAATGCCTTTGAAGCCGTCTGAGCTTAAAAGTTTTGCGACGGTCAGTGATTTTGGGTTGCTCAAAGCGCTATTGACGGTTTTTACCGCTTCTAGTTTATTTTGCGCATCTTCAATACTGCCTTCATCAAGCATTTTTGCGTATGATTTATAGCGTGCGCGCATCGCATCATCAGCGGTGGCTTCAATTGTGGCATTGACGATTTGTTCGAATAATTCAGGATCATCAATGGCGTTTGCTGTGTTCGCAAAAATTTGTAATTCTTGGTCAAGGTCACCATGGGCATTTTCAGTTAGTAAAGTCAGCAGTGTTTTATCACCGATAATGGGCTGCGTTAGAATTTGGGTGCGGCGCGATGTGCCAAGGTCTTTCAAGACTTGATCTTGAATTAGAGATTCTAAGCTGGCTATATCTTGGCTTTCAGCGGCCGCGGCAATGGTTGTTTGTACTTTAGCTAAGCCATTTAACGCTTCAATTTCATCAGAAATATATAAATTAGCATATTCAAGGAATTGCGCATGAATATTTTCTGAGGCTATGGACTGTGAAATTTGATTTAGTAAGCTCGCTTTATTCTCGCGGTTTTCAAGCTGTGACCCAATATATTGAAGGGTATCGGCCAGTTTAGAGCTCGTTTTGCTGCCTAATAATAGAGCTTGTTCGGCGATAGATAGACTGCCTTCGATTTGTGGATCTTTGCGGGACAGAAAGGCGAGACGCTCATTATCGTCCAGACCTTGGAACTCAGCGCTATCAATGATGGCTTTAAGTTTTTTCAAGCTTGGTTTATCAGCTGTTGCGCTGAATTGTTCATTGAGTGTTTGTAGGCTGATTGTTGTACCAATCTTGCCGTTTTGTGCGGCGCTGACATAGCTATTTATGCGCGCTGAGAGGCTCTCATTATCAGATGATTTTTGGATAAGGTCTTCATGGATATGAGCGCTCATATAAGGTTCATCAGCAAATAATGTTTCAAGGCGAGCAAAGAAAGCCAGTTCTTTTGCTGGTTCATTATTTGTCGCATCAAACATCATATTAATGGCGTTATGTGTTGGTGAAGGGTAGAGCATCAACAATGTTGGCGTGCTGAACTGCGCATATTCTTCGATTTTTGTTTGATATGTATCTGATTGTAAAAAATCGATTACAAGATCAGGGTTGTTTTCACCATCGGCTTGCTTGATAGCATCAATTAGGCCGGTTATTTTAGCAATTTGACGTGTTTTATCTTCATCAGATTTCTCATCATCGCTTAATGTGGTCGCAACGATATTGACCAAATTAACAATTTGTTTGATTTCATCAGAATTGGCATCAAGGCCATTATCTTCATTGTCTTGTCTTAGGCGGTTAACATAGTTTTGCTGCACTGTGTTACGCCCTTCATGATCTTCACCCATAAGCAGGTTAAATGTCACAATGGTTTGTGCTTGGTCGTAAATATCTTTATCGGCCATTAAGGTTGAAAAGACATCAAGGCCTGTGTTGCTATCTTGTTTTTGTAGGATTTCTAAACGCTGCTCATTAGAGATGAACTTAGAAATAGCTTGTAAGTTCTTCGCAAGCTCTTCTGGATCTGCGGCTTTATAGCTCAGCACGATAGAAGCTATATTCGTGTCATTTCCTAAAGGCTGATTAATCAGTGTATTTATACGCTCAGAGGATAATGTGCCGTTTGATAATGCCTCAGAGCTTATTAGATCGCGCATTGCGCTTGCATCATGAGCATTCAAGGCGTTGTTGATGTCTTGGTCGATCGCGGCATAGGCCTTGAGCTGCTCTGTTTCACCGTCTTGGATAAGCGCAACAAATTGCGTTATACGATATTGATCAGCATCGCTCGCGGCTGTCTTAATAATTGTGCTATAGACGTTATCTGAATCTTCGTAGCCAGAGAGTGCTTTGAGCGCTTTGGCTTGTGCATTTATATCGCTACCCGCTTCTTCTAATAAGATATCAGCAATAAGGGCTAAATTGTGGCCGTTAAACAGGTTTCTTTTGATAGGTAAGACGCTTTCTCTAGCGTCTTTGCTTTGTAATATTTGTGCAAGTTCTGCCGCGTTTTTATCCGCTATAGCGGTGTAATAGCGCTCACGTAATGTTGCATAAGATTTAATGTGCTCTAGGCCGTCTTCTGTTGCGATCATTTCAACATAATCCCTCAGGCGACGCGCAAGTTCAGGTCTGCTCTCTGCGGCATTAATGGCTGTTTGGAAGGCTTCGCTTGTAAGTTCAGGGTTTTTGATCAACGCGTTGATCTGTGCAAAGCTTTGTGCTTGCGCAACCGCATCATTACCACTGCTTTGTAATAAGCCCATTAATAACTGGCTGGTCGTTTTGTTATCAATGGCTAGGCCTTGGACGTCTTGTGGTAAGTCATTAAGCTCTGGTGATGCCAATAAAGCGTTTAGCGCTTCTTTGTTTTGTGCATCAAAAGAGGACTGAAGGGTCTTTTGTGTGCGTGCGAGGTCCAGTAAGGTTTTCTCATCATGATCTTTTAAGACGCTGATATAGATATTTAGCAGCGCAAGTGCAGGCTCGCCATCTTTTTTGGCCAGTGCGCGGAGCTCTGAATAATAGGCGCTTTTTTCTTTACCGGAAGTGCAAATAGTGCTGATTTTCGCCAATGTAGAAGCTAACGTCACATTGTCAGATTTTACATGGTTATAGAGTGCAAATAGCGGCGTAGAATCAGGACTGTTAAGTGCTGTTTTGCGTGTAAAGACTTTAAGACGTGATTCACTATCTGTATTGATGAGGAAGGCTTGATCAAGCGCCCAGAGTATTTTCTCTGGAACTTTGCGCTCCACTGATTCAGAGAGAACATATGCGCTTTGAGCATAGTTATAAACCGTGCTGTCTTCGTAGCGGTCAAATAATGGTAAAATATTATCTAGGCGGCTGCGCAATAGTGAATCGCTTGATTTTTTAATAACCGCTTGCGTTAGTTCTTTGACAAATTTAGGGCTTGTTGCTTGGACAAGCTGTTCAATGGCAAAAGCTTCGTTGATTGAACTTGGGTTTTTTGCTGTTTGTTTTGACTCTTTTCTGTGCTCCATCAGGAAGCCTAAAAAGTTTGTGTGACCTGCATAAGGCTTCGCAAAGAGTGCTTCTTTAATCGGGCTAATCACTGATCCTAAAACATCGCTTTTTAGATAGGCTTGAATATCATCAACTGAGCGCGCTTCTAAAGCTTCAAAGCCTGTTATGGCTTGGTTATAATTTATGAGCGCTTGAGCGGGGGTGTTTTTCTCATCGCTGAGTTTAAACGCAGGGTCTTCTTTCATGATAAGTAGGTAATCACTAAAGCGTTCCGCTGTGTCTTTATAATCGTCATAATGGAGCTTGCCATAGGCGCGTGTATTGTAGCTAATCGCAGCATTTAGCAGCTCTGTTGTATATTCTTCGCCCAATGTGGCACTGAGCAAGCTCGCGACAACGAAAGGCTCTTTTTGTAAATCAATAGCGCCCGTATATGTTTTGGCAAGTGCAAGTGCGTTAATGGCAAAGGATGACCCATTGGTCATTTTTTGCGTGAATAGCGCGTGACCTATTTTTGCTGGCTGAGATTTGATGTGATTTTGTACAGCATCAGAATTAAGCGCAGTATAATATGCATTCATATTGGTTTGAAACGCATTGGGAACATCGCTTTCAACCGTGTTGGCAATAAGGGCCTCTAGCGTATTCGCAACGGCGCCGGTTGAGCCATATTCAGCTATCGCTGCGCCGATGACGGCGTTTGCGTTATTTGTAACCATCTGTGTTAATGCATTGCTATCTCTTAAGAAGCGTAGCGCGATATTTTGAATTTCATCTAAGTAAGATTGTTTGGTCGCGCTTTTTGAAAAAGTACCAGGCTTGTTTTTGATTTTATTCTCATAGATTGCATATTTCACATAAGGCAATCGACCGCTTAATGTTTCTGCGTAATCTGTATCTTTATTCTTGGTGGCTGTAGCGATGCTTTCTCTAAGGTCTTTATCATCCCGTTCGAGAGTTTCAAGGCGTTTCAAGGGCTGTAAGTCAGAGCCGTTATCTATCGTACGAATGAAGAATTTTTTAGCGGTTTCTAAACCTGCGCCAGCAGAATATGTTTCAATATTCTTTTTATAGGTGGCGGCGAGTTTTTTATGAGCTTGGTCGATATAGGGCTGTAAATCATCGGCGGTGAATTCGCCTTGATTGGCAATGGCGAGTTTTGTTAACGCGTCTTCATTGCTTTTGATTTGCTTTTGTAATTCTTCGGCAAATGCGTTTTGATTAAGGGCTGTTGCAAAATTAGCGCCTAAGGCTTGTTCAAACTGTTTGATGACATAGTCAATTTTGCTTGATCCAACACTATCCTCATTGTGAATATTGCTGATCACTCTATAAATCTCATTACTGTCAATTTGTGATGTGATTGCTTCGTTTGCTTTAGCCATTTTTACCGTCCTCATTTATCCGATTTAGTGGATTACACACGACCTACTACTATAAGTCCTGCAGTGTTTTAACATAACTATATTTTTGAGGCAAGGTTTTTTTACATATTAATTATGCTCTCTTGAGTCAAATCAGCGCGTTATTAATAAGGTTTATAAAAAACGCCCTTTGCAAATAAATGACAAAGGGCGTTGTTGTGTTGAGAATGCTCAAATTTTATTTAGTAGCGGTAAGCGTCATTCTTGAATGGGCCCTTAACGTCTACATCAATATAATCGGCTTGTTCTTTTGACAAGACGGTCAATTTAGCGCCAAGCTTACCTAAATGTAGGGCAGCGACTTTTTCATCTAAATGCTTAGGCAGAACGTAGAGTTCGTTCTTATAGTCTTTTGCATTTTTCCAAAGTTCAATTTGGGCCAGTGTTTGGTTGGTGAATGATGCGCTCATAACAAAGCTTGGGTGACCCGTGGCACAGCCAAGATTTACAAGGCGGCCTTCCGCGAGCAAGATAATACGTTTGCCATTTGGGAATTCGACTTCATCGACTTGTGGCTTAATATTATTCCATTTCAGTTTGCGTAATGGCTCTACTTGAATTTCATTGTCGAAATGGCCAATGTTACAAACAACCGCGCGATCTTTCATTTCACGCATATGCTCAATTGTGATGATGTCTTTGTTGCCTGTTGTCGTCACAAAAATATCTGTATTAGCGACAGCGTCTTCCATGGTCACAACTTCAAAGCCGTCCATGCAGGCTTGTAGTGCACAGATAGGGTCAATCTCAGTCACTTTAACGCGTACGCCTTGTGAAGCAAGAGATTGTGCCGAGCCTTTACCCACATCGCCATAACCGCAAACGGTAGCGACTTTACCCGCGAGCATTAAATCAGTCGCGCGGCGTATTGCATCGACAAGTGATTCACGGCAGCCATATTTATTGTCAAATTTTGACTTTGTAACGGAATCATTAACGTTAAAAGCAGGAGCTTTCAATGTACCGGCAACAGCCATCTTTTTAAGGAATAAAACGCCAGTGGTTGTTTCTTCAGAAATACCGCGTATATCATCCATTAATTCTGGGTATTCATTATGTATCAATGCGGTTAAGTCACCGCCATCATCCAAAATCATATTCGGTGTCCAGCCATCAGGGCCTTTAATGGTTTGGTGAACGCACCATAAATATTCTTCTTCTGTCTCGCCTTTCCATGCAAAAACAGGGACGCCAGTAGCGGCAATGGCTGCGGCGGCTTCGTCTTGTGTTGAGAAGATATTGCAAGATGACCAACGTACGCTTGCGCCAAGCGCTGTAAGCGTTTCAATTAATACGGCTGTTTGTACTGTCATATGTAGACAGCCAACAATGCGTGCGCCTTTTAAAGGCTGCTCAGCACCATATTCAGTGCGCAGCGACATTAGGCCAGGCATTTCGTCTTGTGCGAGGTCGATTTGTTTGCGACCGGCTTCGGCAAGGCTGATATCTCTAATTTTATAATCATGTTCTATTGATTTTGCGGCGATGGACATAATGAAGGCTCTCCTCAGTATATGGGTGTGAGTTGCATGATTAACGGCATGTTTTCCGTATCTTTGCAATGTTTTTCATAAGCTTTACGGCTTTTTAACTATTTACAGGCATGATCTAATCATAGTCAGTCATAAATGCAAGATAAAAGGGGACAATAACCATGGATTTTAACCAGCCAGCAGAACAAAGTACGTTCCGATATGAACGCAACCCTATGGCTGAACGTGGATTTATGATTTTAAAGCGCAACGAGCAGAGCACTTATGAACCGGTTGGTGATTATATGGTCGTGGATGCCGCAGAGCCGATAAGTTTAAGTGAAAAGAAAGTGATGAACTTGGTCGCCTTGCTTAATGGTGATGATAAATACGTAATGGATTTAGGTGAAATATGCGCAACGCAGAGCCGTTTTCACATTAACGAAGAAAAAACAACCAAAGGACAATCGCAAATGGTGTTTTATGCGCTGGGCGCAGAAGGTACATCGAAAGAAAATGCCGTATTGTCGATAGATGAAGGAGCTATATAATGAATAGCCATAGTAAATTATTACAAATTGGTCGCGGCTTATGTGCTTCGACATCAAGTAAGAATATGGTGCGTAACCCCAATTTATACCGTAAAGCTGCGCCAGTACAGAGCCACGATTCTCCTAAACTTAAAATCTAAGTGTATAGATTTGCGAATAATTTTTTATATTTTGTCACTTGTTTGACCGCATCTATAAATTCAGGCTCATCCCAATTAAAATCAAAACAAGCCGCAGCAAGCTCTGGGTGTATTGTCGCATCTTTATAGATGAATTGCGCCACTTGCGCTTGGGTGGCGGCAAGTGACCAGTTTTTGCCATCAGCCGCTTTTTCTGGCAAGGGGAGGCGATCAGCAAATTTAACAGCTTGAGAATTTATTTTATTATTCTATATTCTAAGGCTTCTGCTGATATGTTTACAAAATTAAGGAAAATCAATGAAATATACGAAACTTGGCCGCACGGATATTAATGTAAGCCGCATTTGTTTGGGAACAATGACATGGGGCAATCAGAATAGTGAGGCTGAGGGCCATGAGCAAATGGATTATGCTGTTGAACAAGGCGTGAATTTCTTTGATACAGCGGAGCTTTATGCCGTCCCCACCAGTGAAGAAACGCAAGGCAAGACAGAAGAAATTGTCGGCACATGGTTTAAAAAATCAGGTAAACGCGATGATATCGTGCTTGCGACCAAAATAGCAGGCCCAGGACTGCCGTGGATTAGGGAAGGGCGTGCAATAGACCGTGCAGGCTTGTTTGAAGCCGTAGAGGGCAGTTTAAAGCGCCTACAGACTGATTATATTGATTTATACCAATTGCATTGGCCTAATCGTGACCATTACCATTTTGCCCGTAACTGGAATTTCTCACCGACGGCGCGTGATGCCGATGAAAATCGCGATGATATGTTGATGATTCTAGAAACCTTGGGCGAGATTGTTAAGCAGGGCAAAATTCGTGAAGTTGGTTTGTCTGATGATACGGCTTGGGGGACTATGCATTATATGAAACTTGCCCAAGAACATGACTTACCGCGCATGGCGTCTATTCAAAATGAATATAGCTTGCTTTGCCGCTTGTTTGAGCCTGATTTATCTGAAATCGCGATGAAGGAAGATGTCGGCTTATTAGCATGGTCGCCTTTGGCCACAGGTATGTTAAGTGGTAAATATCTGGATCGTGATAACTGGACAGATGGTACGCGCTGGACGATGTCTAATCGTAACGCCAATCATCGTGATAACCCTCATGCGCATGAAGCGACGCGCCGTTATATTGACGTGGCCAAAAAACATGGTTTAGATCCGTGCCAAATGGCGATTGCATTTACTTTGGCGAAGCCTTTTGTAACGGCGAGCATTATTGGCGCAACATCAATGACGCAATTACGCTCAAACATTGCGGCGATTGACGTGAAGCTTTCTAAAGAAGTCCTGAGCGACATTGAAGCGGTTCGCCGAGATTTTCCTATGCCGTTTTAAGTTAAAGGCTTAAGCGGGGCGACTAGTCCAAGGCTTTTGCGAAATCGGCCAATGGCGACGTGAGCATTGAAAAACTCGGATCATATTGGCGCATGATGGATTCAAATTTACCATTATCAATAATGGCTTTAAACGCGACATTATACTGATCGCGCAGCGCAACGTCGTTAAAGGCTGAGCTATAATAGGTCGGGGCGCGTATTCTGTGTATTTTGTAATCAAAGCCATCTTTAGGGATTGTTCTTTGCTCGAAGGCGCGATCCCGATAATATTCAAAGATTATCTTATCGCAGAATAAATAATCGACACGGTTTTTATAGAGTAATAAAACTTGAGTGCTTTGGTTAGGAGTCTCAACATAAAAACTGAGCTCATCCTTTACCGCGCCGAGTGCCTTTATATAGGCGTGGGCGTTATGAAATGCAGCGAGGCGCGAGCCCTTTAAGTCAGCGAAGCTGTTAATTGGTGTAGGATTGTCGGCGCGTGCGATAATGACGTTATCAAATGCAATATAAGGAGCGCTTAAAGCAAAGTCAGCCGCCATTTCTTTGGATGCAATGGTATATATATCGACTTCATGGTTTTTTAGGGCACGGTAACCGCGTGCATTAGGAACAAATATGGGCTTTATCTGATAGCCCATATGGTGAGTTATGGCGCGAATAAGATCGATCTCTAGGCCTGATTCATGGTCTTCAAATACAAAAGGTGGGCGCTCAACGCCAAAGGCCACACGTAAAACTTTATCATGTTTGATGCCCATTGGGTGATCTGCGTATGCCGCGGGCGCGAAGGCGCAGAGCATGAGAAGGCTTATCGTAGACATGGCGATGAACGCCTTGGCTCTATAGGTTTTTATCATGGAGTACCTCTTTTATGATCTGTACGAGATCGCGTTTTCTAAATGGTTTACGCAGGGCAATACTATATTGTGTATCGCTCAGTAAGTTTTCAGGGTCTGTATATCCAGACATATGCACGATTTTTGCGTCGGGATATTGGTTTTTGATTTTATCAGCGAAAGCAAAGCCGTTAATGTCATCAGGTAATAAAACATCGCTTAATGTCAGGTCAATTGTCTTACTTTCAAAAGCGGCGAAGGCATCCGCTGTTTTATGTGTTTTTATGACCGTAAAATTCATATCTTGTAAGAGCTTCTCAATAATATCGGCTATTGTGACATTATCTTCTAAAATCAAGATGGTTAAGCCTGTGCCGTTAAGCTCTTCTTCGTCTTCACATGGCTGGAGTGGATTACCTTCACTTTTGTCGTAGTTTATGTCGCCATAAGCAGGGAAATAAAGCTGGATGGTTGTGCCAAGCCCCTCCTTACTTTCAATGTTGAAGTGGCCTTTAGATTGATGGACAAATCCATGCACCATAGATAGCCCAAGGCCCGTACCTTTACCCATTGGCTTCGTTGTAAAGAACGGATCAATGACCTTTTTAAGGTTTTTAGGGTTAATGCCTTCGCCATTATCTTTTATATCGATACGAATATAGTCTTCGCTTGTTTGGCGCAGCGTTCCATCAGGCATTGGAATTATATTTACTCTGGTGGTGGTTATATGAATGCCGCCTTGGCGCTGGGGGGCCATGGCATCACGCGAATTGATACACAGATTCAATATGGCATTATCAAATTGGCTTTTATCAATTCTTATGCGCCCAATATTTTGGGCTAAGCCGTCCGTTATTGTGATGTTATTACTAATGGCGCGTTGTAAAAGCGGTAGGATATTTCTGATTTGATCGTTTGGGTTAAAAATCAAAGGGTTAAGAGGTTGGTTGCGGGCAAAGGCCAGTAACCGGTTGGTTAGATCCGCGCCGCCAAAGCTCGCATTAAGAGCCGATTCTAGATAATCATTAACGGGCTCTATATTGGGCACGTTATATTTTTTTAACTTAGATTGAGCCAGTTCGATATTATTTATAATGATGGTTAGAATATTGTTAAAATCATGCGCGATACCGCCGGTTAACTTCCCAATGGATTCAATTTTTTGTGATTGGCGAAGTTCGTTTTCTGTGTGATGTGATTTTGTAATGTCATGCGCAACAAACAAGATACATTGTAGCTTATCAACGGTTAAGGCATTGGTTATTGTGCATGATAAAATACGCTCTTCGTTACTCTTTGTTGCGAAGTGCAGTATTAACGTTGTGTTTTCAACGCGCCCGGTGACAACATCTGAAAATAAGCTTTGAAAGAGCTCTTTATCGGCATTATCAATATAACTAACAAGGTTTGTGCCAATAATTTCCCCTAAAGAAAATTGCAAAATGTCTTTTACGGCCGGATTACAAAATTGAACGCGGGCTTTTTCATCTAACCGTATGAACATTTCAAAGGTGTTTTTGACCATCGCCGTATATTGTATCTCAGTGGTGGCTAAAGTATCCTTTATGTTTGACGCCATGGTTTCTGTATTTTTTAAATTCTCCAAAAGACTATTGAAATTATCAATTAAATAGCCAATTTCATCGTCATTATGCTTCGCAGGTTTAATTAAGCGATGTTGATAGATAGGATTTGGGTCATTTTTTATGGCGGCCAGGCGCTGAGAGAGCGCAATAATAGGCGAAGATAATTCGCGACTTATCATTTTCCTAATTATAATAAATAGCAAAAGAGAGAGCAAAGAAATATATAAGAGGCTGATGCGTAATTGCACGAATATCTCTCGCGTATAGTGATCATAATCTGGGTGAATAATAAGCTCACCAGTTTCGAACTCCATATCGTCTATTTTGAAATTAAGGTGCTCATAAAAACTATCTAGATTAGGGAAAAGCATTCTTGTTACAAAGTAATATTCTTGTGGCGGGTCTCCTGCCTGTGAAAGCAAAACACCGTCTTCTAAAATAATTTGAGCATGGGCAATTTCGGGCGTGTTGACAATGCCGTCTAATAAATGTTCTGCCATGGTGCTATCAACGGTATAGGCGGCAAGTGTAGCGCTTTGGCTTGATGAGATGATCTCTTGTTGAATAACATCATAAAGCGTTTTTTTGTAGATGCTGTATGTATAATAAAAATAACAAAGACACGAGATAACGCCAAGAATGAAAGCCGCAAGTAAAACAAGTTTGGAGAATTTCTTGCCTAAAGAATCCGTTACATTCGGAATTTCCTGAGTGTTTTTTATGGTCCTGTTCATTTGGGCCTCATTATTTAGTTTTTTCTCGGGCAGGGCTTTAACGGGCTTTTACGGGCCCTGCAGGCGCGGTTAGCTGTGATTCTAAGCGCTTTTTCAATAGCTTATATTTGATTTTATTGCTTATGCTGTAATTGCCCTTGCTGTTTTTGACGCGTTTGAATCGGCTATTATAAAAATCATATTGTTGAGCGTAAGGCACAGCATATATTTTGCCGCGCCCTAACAGAATTTTTAAAGCCTCGGCGCCAATGGCGGCTGTGCAGCCGTTGCAAGCCAGAATATTTGATGGGCCGCGTTTTTCTTGTAAGTTAATGCTGCTCGGATCGATAATGTGATCGCGATGCAAAAATTTAGGTGTTAAGCCCATAAGGAATAACAGCGCCTTGTCAAAGTCATTTTCTGCGCGATCAAAAGCAAAATAAGCGTCAAACCCCATTTGATCTGGCATAAAGGTTAAAAGCGCAAAGCTCAGGCCAATCGGCCCTGCCGTGATGCATGGCGTTTTTTGAGCTAAGAAGGCGTTAAAGAGTTTTTGACGTATATCGAGAACAAAAAAATCTAAGCCATCAATATATAAATCAACACCTTCGATGAAGTCTTGAATATTGTCTTCGGTGACGCCCTGAGCAAAGCCTGTTATTTGCACATTTGGGTTAATGTCTTTGGCTTCTGCAATGAGGACAGCAATTTTTTCTTTGCCGATTGTGCTCATTTTTGCACCGACTTGGCGGTTGAAGTTCTGGACTTCAAAAATATCCATATCCGCAACATGAAAGCGCTCTACCCCCATGCGTACCATAGTGAGAAGGTGGAAACCACCCACGCCCCCAAGGCCAGCTATGGCAATTTTTTTTGTTTTTAAAGCGGCTTGCTCTTCTTTGGATATAAGGCCAATATTTCTAGAGAAAGCGAGGTCGTAATCGAACTTAGACACGAGAAAACACCTGCGTTGTGGGTTGAATAGTGCGAAAAGTATAGTCTTATTCGCCCATAAGAGAAAGAATAAAATAATGTGACTTTATTTGGCCATAATCATAAGTTTACTAGCCAAAACTATTGATAATGTGCTATTCATAAAAAAAAGTAAAAACTGGGACTGGGATCTTAACGAATGGCGAATAAAAACGGCCAGAATAAACAAGAAAATCCATCAGATGAAGGCGCCTTAAAGCCAAGCGCTTCTGCGCTAAGCTCTTCCAATGCGGCGCCAGATCAAAAATGCTGCGCCCAGACCGAGCGTGTAGTGCTTTTGCACGGCGCGACAGGGAGTTATAATGATATGGCCGCGCTAGAGCGCAGCTTGGTTTTACAAGGCTATGACGTTCATAACTGGGATTACCCTTCGACCAGTCTACCGATTAAAGATTGCGCAGAAAATATCGTCCAACGCCATTTAAGTGATGAGTTTAATGCGTCTACGCAGAAGACTCATTTTGTAGGCTTCTCAATGGGTGGGCTTGTTGTTGAAGAAATTGTTAAAAATCACCGCCCGCATTGTTTAGGGCGTATTGTAACCATAGGTACGCCTTATCAGGGCAGCGATGTTGCTGACTTCATGAAAAGCAAATTGCTGTACAGAAAATATTTTGACATGACCTTTGGCCCTGCAGGTCATGAATTAACTACAGCATTTAGACAAGCGGTTATGCAGAATATTAAACCCCTTGATTATGAATTGGGCTCAATTGGTGGTGATGTCAATAAAGCCTATTTTGTTGCGCGTCATTTGTTTAATGGCCGCGCCAATGATGGCCGCGTTGCCTTAGAGGCCACAAAACACCCCTATATGAAAGAACATGCTGTTGTTCATGCCGATCATATCGGCCTTGTTAGTCATAGCGATTCACATGAATATACTTTGAACTTTATCCAGTTTGGCCGTTTCACGCGCCCTAATCCTTGAGTTGTCACTGCCCTAGCTCACACGCGATTAGCTAACGATCCTAACCTTTAGTAGCGTTGAGCTGGCGGGCGTTATCGCGTATCATGAAATAGATTAATTCTTAAATCGTTCTGATTACAGAAAGCTATTTCTTGGCTTTTATTAAAGTTAACATTTTTATATGCCTTTTTTTCGCTACCTTTTTGGTCGGCGTGAGCGCCTATGCAAAAGCGCTGGAAAGCAGTGATACCACTATTCGTATCGGTATTTTTAACTCGCAAAAGGCCGCGCAATCTTTCTTTGAGCATTTGCCAGATCAGTTTAAAAACGAAATAGACACAGATCAACTTTGGTTAAACGCTTATGCCAGTGATTCGGGGCTTACTGAATATTATCTTGATATTTCGTCTTTATATAATGAGCAAGCAGAGATTTTTTGCGCTTATTTGAAGGTGCGTGACACACAATGTGTGATTTCTCATCGTCAATTACTTGTTTTGAGCG
Source organism: uncultured Micavibrio sp. (assembly GCA_963977125.1). Lineage (GTDB taxonomy): Bacteria > Pseudomonadota > Alphaproteobacteria > Micavibrionales > Micavibrionaceae > UBA2705. The sequence goes on along the minus strand of CAXBNJ010000005.1, from coordinate 125,935 downwards.
ATACAGAATATGCGCCGCCAGACAGAGTGAAAACATTAGCGGCATTATCTGCATTACCAGCCAGTGCGGCTTCGCGCCCTAAAGGGTTAAGCGCTCAGCTTTTATCGTCTTATCAAAGGCCAGATGCGCCTAAATTCGATGCTCGTTTTAAGGGCTCTATTGTTGAAGAAAAAGCCACATATCACCAAAACATCAAAGACTATGGGGAGAGCTTTTCCCTTGCCTCTGCGCCAATTGATACGCCACAAGCACAGGCAGCTAAAGCCGCTTATAGCGCCGCGCGGAATAATTTTGTGCAAGCCTTGCAGAATATTGGACGAGGCGTTAATGCAGGGGAGAGTGCAGAGTCTACCCGTGAAAATCTATTGGCTCTAGGGCGCTCAGCCTTTGAAGCGGCTGGGGAAACATATTTATCAGGGTTTTTGGCTGAACAGCTTAATATAACGCGCGCCTTATCTGAGAGCACAGGCTCAGCGAAGGGCTTTGTTCAGCACGTTACTGAGAATCTGGAAGCGGCGGCACATACAACATTAGATAATATTATAGCGGGGGTTGTCGCAGAAATTAGCGGTGAGGGCGATGGTAAAGTTATTATCATTAAAGATGAGGTTGATAAATTAATACTCTCTGGCGCACGGAGTTTTATCGATGCGGGCTTATCTGCTGCGCGGCGTAGTGATCTCTATGCGCTGCGAAACTTGGAGCTTGAATATACTCTAAATGATTATGAAGACGCTTATTTCAGTGTTTTGATGACGCAGCCTGTCTATCAATCTGCTGATCTGCGCCATAATATATTTTTACAAGGTAGCGGCATTCTCAATGAACAAAGCGTTGATATCGACGATGATGTGGCGCGGCACACCTTAAATTTAGGGGTAGCGTATCGTCACCTTACACATAATGAAAAATATCTATTTGGCGGTAGCCTCTTCCTTGATCATCAATGGCCCTATAACCATTCTCGTCTCGGCATCGGTTTTGATGCGAAGGCGCGCTATTTAGATTTTGCGACAAACTACTATTTGCCGCTCTCTGATTACAAAGATAGCCGCCGTGATGATGCGGGGAACCAATATGAAGAGCGCGCATTAGAAGGCTTTGATGTTGAAATAGGTTATAGCCCACCAGCATTACAGAATTTGAGTGTCTTTGGGAAAGGCTATCAATATTTTAAAGAGACGGATGATGACATTCGCGGTATGGAGCTGCGCGCAGAATATACGCTGCTTGATCGCCTGACCGTTAAAGGCGCTGTAATCGAAGAAAATGGTGGCCGAGATGGCATTGAATTTGCGCTGCAATATACTATGCCGCTATATGATACGGATAAACCCAATATCGCTTTGGCTGACCTTGAAACGGCCTCTGGCAGTGCCTCTGTTCGCGATCGTATATTTGAAAAAATCCGCCGCGAAAACCGCATTCGTGTTGAGGAGCGCTTAAAAGAAGATAACACCCCAAGCATCGTTACCGCGCAATTTAACGCTTTGAGCACAGGCTTGCCTTTTGATGTTGGTGGTACGCTTACCGCCGCGTCAGTTAACTTGCCGTTCAATACAGCGATTACTATCCCTAATGGCGATTTTGCGATTTTGAATTTTGACAATGGCGCGATTGCCAATATATCCGCATCAGGCGTGGGGGATGTGGTTTTAGAATTTAACAATACGACCTTGAGCGTTACGGCGACTAATGGCGGCTTTGTACAGTTCATATCAGGCTCTGGCGGTATTAGCATTGTGAATGTCCCTGGTGGGGTTGTGAACTTGCTTGGTACTGATATTGATGTCAGTGATGACGGTACAAACACCACGGTGCAAATACGCTCTGGGGCGGTTAATGTTGTGCCGGCCATTGGCGCGGCTGTTCTGGCGGGGGCTCAGGCTGATATTGTTAATCTGGCTATTGCTTCGGGCACGACATCTTTATTGGCTGGTGCGCCATTAGAAGCGCGGCAAGAAGCCGCCTTTACTAATCTTGACTTAACCAACCCCGATCCGCCATTAATTGCATCGGCTGCGCCTTTTGTAAAAGCGCTGCCTGCGCTTATCTCGGGCCCACAATTTGCCGGTAACACTGCAGATATACGATTAACCTTCACCAAGGCGGTGACGATTACAGGGGCGCCGCAAATCACAGGCCTTGTTGGTGTGAACGCGCGGACATTTATTTATAATGCAGCGGCGAGTAGCCCAACGCAGCCTGTTTTCCGCTATAGTTTTGTGGCCGGTGACGTTGGCTCAGCTTCGCTGACCATTGAAAATCTTGACCTGAATGGCGGCGCCATCACGGGGGCAAGCAATGGTCTTGCTGCGATTACGGCGTTTACTGATACTATTTTAGCGATTAATGATCAAACCGCGCCAAGCCTGTCGAGTACAAGCCCTGTTGATGATGATCCCTTATTTTCCCCTTCTGGCAATATTGTGTTGAATTTTAATGAAAATATTCAAGCTGGCATTGGTAATATTACGATAACGGACACAACCGATGGCTCAAGCACAGTACTTATTCCTGTTGGTGATGCGCGGATTACTATTGCGACGAATACATTAACCATCAACCCCATTGGGCCGCTTGATTTGTCGAGCGATTATGAAGTGACCTTTGCGGCGGGCGTTGTTGAAGATCTCGCGGGTAATGACTTTATAGGCATTGCGACAACGGAACTGAGCTTTACAACCGCCAATGACGCAACGCCACCAGCCCTTATCACTCGCGCGCCCACGGATAACCAAACAGGCATAGCGTTAGCCGCGAATATTGTTCTTAGCTTTGATGAAGATATTCAGGCTGGCACGGGTAATATTCTGATCACGGATAGTAATGATGGATCAGATAGTCGAGTAATCGCGATTACGGACCCACAAATCAACATCAGCGGCATGGTGCTAACCATTAACCCGACAACCGATTTCGAGATTGGTACAGATTATGATGTTACAATAGCCTCGGGCGTGATTGAAGATCTTTTCGGCAATGCTTATGGCGGTCTATCATCTGGAGAGCTTAACTTCTCGGTCCTCGCGCCCGTTCAAACAAGTTATAATTTTGATAGTAATGATGAAGGTTTCACAATGTCACCACGCCTTGATCAAATTAATGGCGGCAACCCCGCTTTCCCCAATGGCGCTTTTGGGGCTCTTGCGACAACGACAAGTAGCCAAGGGCGCTGGGTTAGGCATAACAGCACAACGCCGAGTAATGGCTCAACAACAGGGCCGTTATCGGCGCAAGGCGGCTCGCATTATATTTATACGGAAGGCTCGGGTGGCTCTGATAACGGGGTTATTGACCATTTCAGATATTACCTACAATTCCCCCAAGCCTATGACGCGACAAATGGCTTAGAGCTCTCACTCTTTGTTAATATGCGTATACCAGCAGAAAATGGCACGACATTGAGCTTGTATAAACGTAATCAAGGCGATGGCGCACAAGATTGGGTTCTCGTTGAAACTTTCGGCCAAAACTCAAACGCTGATTGGGAAGCTTGGACGGTCACCAATATTCAAACTGGCGGCATGGTTGAACTGCTGATGGTGGTTGATGGCCGTGACGTCGGCACATGGCCTAATGGCGCGTTTAACGATGTCGGTATCGATACCGTGAGTGTGACGACGTTCCAGTGATGGAGTTGTATCGAACAGCATGTACATATACACCACCTTTAGCCTGTAATCTCTCTTGAATAAGCAGTATAAAATCTGTATCTTGTTTAAACTATAGGTTCTTCTTTTTTATAAATTGGCGAGCTTTATATAGGCTTGAAATTCTGAGGGAGCGCTATGCGCATATTAAAAAAGAATGATACGGCTACATTCTGGGTTGTCTCGGCGACGCTTATCGGTTTTTTTGTGTTGTCTGCACGCTTCCTCATGCATGAGGGAAAGTTTCACACGGGATTATTGTATATAGCTGTTCCTTATGTGCTGTCTTTAGCTTTATATTACTTAACGCCATATAAACCCGCACAGACATGGGGGCGACGATTTTGGAACAATTTTAGATCGTGTCTGATTATTATTCTGGCGTCATCCATATTTCTCATGGAAGGTTATGTTTGCTTAATAATGGCGCTGCCACTTTTCCTCATTGTCGTCGTTCTTGCTTTTATCACGGCCTATATATGGAACTGCTTTGGCAATCGCTCGCCCAAATCCTACGTACTGCCCATAATTATATTCTTAGCATCATTGGAAGGGACGACGCCTGATTTAACCTTTAATCGCTACAATGAGGTGAGCTATAGCCAAGTCGTAAATATAGACGTAGACACGCTCAGGGATAAATTACAGAAACCAATAGAATTTAACGGTAAGAGGCATTGGATATTATCTGTATTCCCAATGCCTACTTATGTTGGAACCGCCCAATTAAATGAAGGTGAAGTGCGTAAATATGACTTTGTATATCACCGATGGTTCGTAACAAACACGAAGGTGGGTAGCCTCAATGTTGTTTTTAAAGATGTCGATAGAAATCGTATTAAAACCACAATAAAAGATAGCAGCTATATATCGGGCTATATGAAGCTACATGGGACAGAGTTTTCTTTTGAAGCTGTTGGTGAGAACCAGACAAAAGTGACTTTGAGTGTATCGTTTGATCGGAATTTAGACCCTCTTTGGTATTACCAGCCGCTTGAGCGTTTTGCGGTTAAAAAAGGTGTTGAGTATTTCATCAATGAAGTTTTGACTGTGCCACCGGAGGGCAATCTATAATGTCTGATATTGTAATAGCTGATACAAAACATAATACGACGAAGGTAAGCAGCGAAAAGCTATTGTTTTCAAGCAAAGATTTTCGCTCACAAGTTAAGGGTGACTGGGCTAATGTCTACCCTCCAATTAGAGCACGCATGGATAGGCTTCTCACTTCATCTACTCCCGTCATATTTGAAGGGCGTGGGCTTGTTCGACGTTCAAGAATTGGCGGTGTCTTTGCATATTTGGCAAAAATATTCGGAGCACCGTTGGTTTTCAAGCGGGGTGAAAATGTTAAAATAACAGTACGCGTTGCACCGACTTCAAATGATCTTCGATGTTGGCACCGATTATTCACCTATTCTGATGGGTATGAACAGCTTGTCCAGACTTCAAAGGCTATGGATTCCAAGCTAGGTTTTATCGATGCTGTTGGTGCAGAGGGAGAAAGGCGCTTGGCGACAAAGATGAATGTCTGGACGGAAGGCAAAAGTCTGTATTTCTCTAGCTGCGTTTATGTTTTACGGTTTAAGCATTTTAACATCCCTATTCCTCTTATGTTCACGCCAGGGGCTTTATTTGCTGAGCATCGCGACTTAGGCAAGGGGATGTTTCGCTATATTTTGAAGTTTAATCACCCTTTATGGGGGGAAACATTTTATCAAGACGGTATTTTCAAGATGCTTGATTAGCTCGCCCTGCAACAAAAGCTAAGCAAAATCTAAACAAAAGATATAATAACCATATCAAATATCTCATCGTTATCACGTGTGTTAAGCGTTGATCTTTCTTGAATTCGTAGTATAAGCACTATACTCTGTTTACGTTGCGCGTTTCGTACACGTCGCTTTGCCTACACACATACATAAACACATATATATAAAGAATTGGGTCTAAAATGGTACAGTTTCCTGAGCTTGAAAAAGGTTTTGAAAATTCAGAATTAGAAGGCAAATGCCGCAAATTATGGGATGATGCAGCTATTCATGATTATGATCCCAATTCGAAAAAACCGCTTTTTTCCGTTGATACGCCGCCGCCTTATGTGTCTGCCGCGCATTTACATGTTGGACATGCTATGTCTTACACCCAAGCTGAAATTATCATTCGTTACAAGCGTATGCTTGGCTTTAATATTTTTTACCCGATGGGCTTTGATGATAATGGCCTGCCTACAGAGCGTTATGTTGAACAAAAATATAAAGTAAATAAGAAGAAAATCAGCCGCTCTGATTTCCGTCAGCTTTGCATTGATGAAACGCAAAAAGGCGCAAAGACTTATGAAGAACTTTGGCGCTCGCTTGGTCTTTCGGTTGATTGGTCAATGCGTTATTCAACAATTGATGATCGCTCACGCCATACGGCGCAAAAATCATTCTTAGATTTGTATGAAAAAGGCCTAATTTATCGCTCTGACGAACCTGTACAGTGGGATACGCATTTTGAAACAGCGCTGGCGCAGGCGGATTGCGAAACCATTGAGCGTAAAGGCAAAATGTATGATATCGCTTTTGAAGGCCCAGGGGGCGAAGAGCTGATTATTTCAACCACGCGCCCAGAGCTTATTCCTGCTTGTGTGGCGATGTATTGTAACCCTGATGATGCGCGTTATAAGCATTTGGTCGATAAAATGGCGAAGGTGCCCTTGTCAGATGGCCGCGAAGTGCCGATCAAAACATCCGAAGACGTTGACGTGGAATTTGGCACAGGCTTAATGCAGGTTTGTACTTTTGGTGACGGTGAAGACGTTAAAAAATGGAAAGAAGATAAGCTTGATACTCGTATCATTATGGGGCCAGATGGTAAAATGACTGAGGCGGCGGGCAAATATGCTGGCCTTGATGCGATTAATGCTCGCGCAAATATAGTGAATGATTTGAAAGAAGCTGATCTTATTCGCGCTGAGCAAAAAATTGTACAAAATGTCACGGTTGGTGAACGCTCTGAACAGCCTGTTGAATTTGTTATGGCCCCGCAGTGGTTTATCAATGTTCTTGACCATAAAGAGCGCTTTAGAGCGCGCATGAATGAACTTGAATGGTTCCCTGATTGGATGAAAGTCCGCCTTGAGCATTGGATTGACGGCTTAAAATATAACTGGAATATCTCGCGCCAGCGTTTTTACGGCGTGCCATTCCCGATTTGGTATGTTCAAGAAACAGGCGATGTGATTTTGGCTGACGAGGCTGATTTACCGCTTGATCCATTGGAGAGCCAACCACCAAAATGGGCACAGGAAAAATATGCAGGCATGACTATTGTTCCGGAAACGGATGTCATGGAAACATGGATGACCTCTTCTATGTCACCGCTTATCAATGCAAACTGGGCTGGGCGTGAGGGCGTTAAAGGTTCTATGGATATTTATCCGATGGATCTGCGCGTGCAGGCGTTTGAAATTATCCGTACGTGGCTGTTTTACACTTTGATTAAATCTGAGTATCACACCGATAGCTTGCCATGGAAAAATGTTATGATTTCAGGCTGGGGCTTGAATGAACAAGGCAAAAAAGTGTCTAAGCGTGATCTTGATAAATTCACAGATGCCAATGGCTATAACCGTTATGACCCAGGTAGCGTTATTTCTAAATATGGTGCAGATGCATTGCGTTATTGGGCGGGGAACAGCCAGCTTGGTCAAGATTTACGCTACCATGAAAAAGAAGTGAAAGATGGCCGTAAGGTTGTTGTGAAGCTTTGGAATGTGGCGCGCATGGCGTTCATGTATATGGACAAAGATGTTGATCCTGCAAGCTTCCCGAAATTTGAAGATCGCGCGTTAGAAGACCGTTGGTTGCTAACGCAATTGCATCAGCTTACGGCTGAAATGACCACAGCCTTTGATGGCTTTGATTATGCCAGCGCGAAGGAAAAGCTTCATAAGTTTTTCTGGGGTACATTCTGCGATAATTATCTTGAGCTTGTGAAAGCGCGTTTCTGGGATGATTATGCGTGGGATGATGCGGCACGCCTATCAGCGCAAGCGACTTTGTTTGACTCGGTTCGTATGTTGCTTGGCCTATTCGCGCCATTCACGCCATTTGTCACGGAAGAGATTTATCAGCAAGCCAATAAATTTGGTGAAGATCATGTCTCTTTGCATGTCTCCCCATGGCCTAAGGCTGACGCAGCAATCATTGCGCATGATATAGGCGGTGATATGAGCTATGTGCTTAAAACATTGGCTGGCGTGCGTCGTTTGCGCTCTGAGCAGCAAATTGGCGCGGGTGCTTTGCTTGAATCGGTCACAATCACGCTTAATGGCGCAGATATGGCGATGAAGGATTTAATGCCTGACATTGAAATGTCTCTCTTATCAGCGGCGCGTGCTAAAGCATTGCACATCGAAACCGCGAATGATGCCGAAGAAACTGCTTATGAAATTGTGGTCATGGAAGCAGAGAGCTAAAGAGCGCTTTGCTAAGCCGATCAGAATTAAATATAGCCCCAATGCATGTTGGGGCTATATTGCTATTAAAGCTCTAAATTTTATAGGTGATTTCGTGACCGGCTTTAATAAGGGCGTCATGCAGGTCGTGTATATGCTGTGGATCAACGCCGCAGCAGCCACCAAGGATACGTGCCCCAGCTTCGGCCCATTGTAAGCCATAGCGCGTATAACGCAGCGCAGACATATCTTCTCTTTCTGTTAAGCACTCCACTGTACCGCCGGCTTCTAATGCTTCAACGCTTGTGAAAAAATTGGCATAGGCGCCGGTGCATTTGAAGCTCTTGATCAGCTCTGGCATGGCGCGGTCAATGGTTTCTGGTGACCCGCAATTGAGCAATAGGGCCTCAACGCCTAATTTTTGCATGGCCTCTATGGCTGAATGCAGGCTTTCCCCTGAGCGTAATGTTTGCTTGCTCTCATCCAATACGAAGCTCACCCAGATTTCTTTGCCTGTCGGCTTTGCAGCCGTGACGGCGGCTTGGGCTTCTTTGATGTTTGACATGGTCTCGCAAATAAATAAATCAGCCGCGGCATTTTGTAACTCGACAATTTGCGCATATTGCTCCAAGCATTCTTGATACTCAGGGGCGGCATCGGCGATATAACTGGCCATTAAAGGCGGCAGGCAGGCGGCGATACGAATATTTTTATTGTCTGATTGGCGCGTTGCGCGTTCAGCGGCGCCGATGGCGGCTTGATGTAAGGGTTTTAACAAACTGACATCAGCATCACGCTTTAAACGCCCGGGGGTCGCGGTATATGTGTTCAAAGTAATAACTTGCGCGCCAGCGTTTATATAGTCTTTATGCAGCTCTTCCACCAGTTCAGCTTGGTTGAGCATGACTTGCGATGACCATAGAGGCGTAATCGGAGCTTTAGAGCGTTTAATGAGTTCTTGCCCCATACCGCCATCGAGAAGAAGAATAGAAGTCATTTTATTAGCCTTATTTGCATGTGTCTATGAGGGGGCGGCGATCTTTATCTTAAAACTTTATCGTACAAAGATAATGAAGACAAGCGCGCGGAAGGATTTGTTTATGCTAAATCTAAATTCACCTATAGTATGTTTTTGGTAAACGAGTTGTCGTCGTGATATCGATATAAAGGCGCTGTAAAGGATTTGAGTATATGGAAGAATTATTAAGCCGTGCAGGCCTGTTTGCGATTTTGGCGGTTGCGGTGTCTTTGGTGCGCTATGGGCTTTATTTAACGTCAATATTCAAAGGCGAAACCCGCCCGCATTTATTCAGTTGGACGAATTGGGGGCTGATTGTTGGGATTGGCGCTTACGCGCAATATTCACTGGGTGGCGGATTTTCAACTTATGTTTTGGCTTTTGTCTCGGCAACGTGCTTGTTTATCGCGTTTTTATCCTTATTTTACGGCGAAAAGAAGATAACGCGCAGTGATTGGGCGGCCTTTTTAGCGGCTTTGGCGTTAATCCCTGTCTGGATGGCTACAAAAGACCCGTTAATCACGCTTGTGCTGATTATTATCATTGATATGCTGACTTTTTACCCGACTGTGCGCAAAACCTATGTTGATCCATCCTCTGAACCGCCTAATTCTTACTTTTGGGCAGGGCTGCGTTACTTTTTTACGCTGTTTACCGTGCCGCATTTCGGTATCGTGGTTCTGTTCTACCCTGTGTTTTTAATGCTCACTGAATGGGGCTTTATGGGGTTCATTATCTGGCGGCGCAAGGCTTTGCGTCTGAAAAATGAAGCATTAGAGATAGCGGATAAAGAAGCGGCACCAGTTAGTGAACTGATGCCGTGAAGTCTTTCCCCAATGCGTGCCGCGCTTTTTTAATGCGGCTTCGCTTTATAATTTCAGCCTAACCAAGGCGCATTTTCATGTCACCGGGCTTATTATTGTCTCCGCCAGAGCGTTTAGGCGCAGCGGATTTATTATCATTGGATGCTTCTGTTGGCTTGCGCGTAAGCAGGCCGCCTTCGCATAAAACATCAATTTCAGCGCCAGATATTGATTCATAATCATATAAAGCATTTGAAATGGCTTGATGTTCAGCGCGATGAATTTCTAGCAATGTGCGCGCACGTTCATTTGATTCTTTAATGAGCGTGTTGATTTCTCCGTCGAGCTCCATTTGTTGTTCATTGGACATCGCCACGAGAGAAGAAGAGCCTGCGCTTAAAAAGGTGGCTTGCTGTTCTTCTGTGAAGTTTTGCATACCAAATTTTGAAAAGCCCCATTTAAGCACCATCTCACGCGCTATATAGGTTGCCATTTTAATGTCATGAGATGCACCTGTTGTGACGTAATCTTCGCCATGGCAGATTTCTTCGGCAATACGCCCACCCATAAAGGCATCCATCAAGGCGAGTAATTGCTGCTTATTGTAAGAGGTCATATCACCATTGGCGTAAGTTTCAACCATGCCCAATGCGTTTGCGCGTGGAACTGCCGTGGCTTTGAGAATCGGGTTTGACCCTTTTGTGAACTTCATGACCGTCGCATGACCCGCTTCATGGTCGCAGGTTAAGCGGCGCTCTTCTTCGGTAACGTCAAAATTCTTTTTGGCGCCAAACTTAATATCATCACGGGCTTGGGCAAAATCAGCCATGCTTGCCGCGTCGCGCCCAGCCGCTTCGGCGATCATTAGCGCTTCATTGACAAGGTTTTTAAGGTCTGCGCCAGAAGCGTTAGGGACGGATTTAGCGATAATATCGACATTGATATCATCCGTGCATGCGGCCTTTTTAAGATATTGTTTCAAAATCGCAACGCGTCCTGCGAGGTCTGGGACGTTAACTTCAATTTTACGATCAAAACGACCCGCGCGCATCAAGGCTGGGTCAAGCGATTCAGGGCGGTTCGTCGCGGCAAGCACAACAACGCCTGAATCTGCACCAAAGCCATCCATGGCGGTGAGCATTTGAGTTAAGGTTTGCTGCTGTTCACTGCCGCCATTGGTGAAGCTATTGCCGCGATTACCGCCAATGGCATCAATTTCATCAATGAAAATAACGCATGGTGCGCTTTTCTTCGCATCATCAAATAAAGCGCGCGCACGTTTTGCGCCAACACCAACGAACATTTCAATAAAGTCAGAGCCTGAAATACTAATAAAGGGTACGCCAGCTTCTGCGGCAACGGCTTTGGCGAGCATCGTTTTACCAGTGCCCGGTGGGCCCATTAATAAAGCACCTTTAGGCGGCTGTGCGCCCATGCTTTGTAGTTTTTTAGGGTCTTTTAAGTAGCGCACGATTTGCTGCACGCTTGTTTTTGCGTGATCAATGCCTTGAACGTCATCAAAACGGACATCTAATTCTGGGTCATTGGGCATATATTTTTTATGCGTAGCGCCGCCAGCACCTTTATTCAAAAAGCGAGGGCCAAAAAAGATCAGGGCAAACAGACCGAATATAGCAATCGACATAGCATTCTGCGAAAACCAGCCACTTTTATCTGCTTCAATAGGGTAGCGTTTTATTTTAGGTTCAGCTTCATCAATTTTTTTTATGATATTGTCTGTGTATTTGGCGCTTTCTTGGCTAAAGAAGGGAATTTCTTCTGTGCCGAATTTTGCATTGACTTTATATGTGCCGTAAAAATTTGTGACATCGGTGACGTCAAGATAGGCTATTTGTGTGACTTGATCTTGTTCGATCAGATCCTCTAAATCATCAATGGTGATGACATCAAGGCGACGTTCTTTGCTTGCGTCGTGATGAATAGATTCCGTAGGGATTTTATTTTGTTCGAGTATTGATTTTATGCCTGAGCCGAGCGGTGCAAAGGCTTTGAATTTACTGCCTTCTTTTAACGCGTCTTCATCAAGCGTTTCTTTGTCGGCGAGGGCTTTTTTATCGGCTTTTGAGGCGTAAGTACCTGTGACCACATATTGACCATCAATCATTTCAATTTCAGCTGATTTAATATCACCCATATTGATTTGTGAATTAAGCTCAGTTGGTGTGATGAGGTCAAATTCAATCGGCGCATTATTTGCAGCCTCATTAAAATTATGAACATAGTAACCACCCAATGCACTCAGCATTAACAAATAAACCCAATTTCTTTTTACGAAGCCGGGCTTCTGATCTTTTGCGGGTTGCTTATCAGATGAGCTATCGGATGGAGGGTTTTGTGGCGTATTTGTATCGGTCATTAAATTTTTCCCTGAGCATTTTTTTAAGCATTTTTTTATTTTTATGCCTCTAATTAAGTCTATTCGTAACAATATGTCAAGGCTTTCACGGTGTTTATCATATCTGTTGGTGCGTGGCCTTTAAGGCGAGGTCATAAATATGGTTACTCTTGGCAAATTCTCAACTTAGGCGGTGGCGCATAGAAAGCTGCCTATAAAGAGGGGGAGTCTTATTGACCTTGGCCATAATAACTGCCAAAGTCTTATGGCTTATTAAAGAAAGATACTTAAAATGTATAAATGAACTGCGCTTATTTAGATTAACGCGCAGCAAAAATAAACTGATAAGCTTCAAGATAATCATAAGTGGGAGTACTCAACATGTCGATCAGAACAAGCTACCTCAATGCCTTAAAAAAGCTTATGCCGCCCGTATCAAGAACTGAGCAAGAAGCTCTAGACGCAGGCACAACCAGCGCGTTAGAAGCCTCTTTATATAATGGCTCACCTGACTGGTCGGCGATAGTTAATGGCTATAAAACGGATGGTTTTACGGCAGAAGAGCAATCTTTCCTCGATAATGAAACAGAAGAGCTGTGCGAAATGCTCGTTGATTATAAAATTGAAGAAGCGGGTGATCTGCCTGCCGAAGCATGGCAGTTTATTAAAGATAAAGGCTTTTTGGGGATGTTGATCTCCAAGGAATATGACGGCCTTGGTTTTTCGGCGCGTGCGCGCTCGGCTGTTGTTACAAAAATCTCTACGCGGAGTTGGAGCGCGGCGGTAAGTGTGATGGTGCCCAATTCATTAGGCCCCGGCGAGTTGCTTTCTCATTACGGCACGCAAGAACAAAAAGACGCCTATTTGAAAAATTTGGCACGCGGCAAAGACGTGCCGTGTTTTGCATTAACGGAGCCTAATGCTGGTTCTGATGCTGGTAACATTCAAGCCAAGGGCATTGTTAAAAAAGACCCAGAGACGGGTGAAGCTGTGATTAGTCTGTCATGGAATAAGCGTTATATTACCTTGGCGCCTATCGCGAGCGTTCTTGGTCTTGCTTATCATTTAGAAGATCCTGATAATTTACTTGGTCAAGGTGAAAAACCGGGCATTACGGTGTCACTTATTCCTACAAATACAGATGGCGTTGAAATTGGTAAACGTCATCGCGCAATGAATATGGCCTTTATGAATGGCCCGACACGTGGCAATGACGTTATTGTCCCTGTAAATTCAATTGTGGGCGGGCCTGAAAATGCAGGAAAAGGCTGGCGCATGTTGGTGGAATGCTTATCAGAGGGCCGCGCCAATTCATTGCCGTCTTTAGCCTCTGCTGCGGGTCAATATCAGACCTATACAACAACCGCTTATTCTTCTGTGCGCCAACAATTCGGCACGCCCATTAGAAATTTTGAAGGCGTGTCTGAGAAAATAGCGCAACAAGCTGGCAATACATACGCAATACGCGCGCTTAAAGATACAACGCTTGATTTGGTCGATAGTGGTGAGAAGCCAGCTATTCCTTCAGCCATTGCCAAATACCACGCCACAGAGCTTGGCCGCGATGCGGTGACTAACGGCATGGATGTACAGGCTGGTAAGGCGATTATTTCTGGGCCGAGCAATTATACGCAATCAGGGTATTTAGGTATTCCTGTGGCGATTACTGTTGAGGGTGCGAATATCTTAACGCGCAATATGTTGATCTTTGGTCAAGGCAGCTATCGTTTGCACCCTTATTTCCAACCGTTGCAACAGGCGGTACAAAATGAGCAAGCATGGGAATCAACGAAGATAATTGGTAAGCTTGTCGGCTCTCAATTTGTTAGTGCAGCGCGTAGCCTTTATGCCAATTCTGGTTTGAAGCGTTTATTTAGTTCTAAGGGTGATCTAAGTAAAGAAATGCGTGATTATGCGCATCGTATTGATCAAATCAGTGCCTCTTTTAATGCTGTGGCCAATCCGACCTCAACGATTATGGGGGCTTCTTTGAAGTTTAAAGAGCGCGCATCGGCTAAATTTGGCGATGTATTGTCTAATTTATTTATTGCTTCAGCGAGCATCCGCCAATATGAGAAACGCGGCGCGAACCAAGCAGAGCTGCCTATGGCACGTTATGCTATTGAAGACAGCCTTAATAAAGCGAATGAAGCTTTGCATGATGTGCTATCCAAGGATACTTATCCATTAACTTCGTGGCTGCGCATACCGTTGAAAATTGTTTCATTCACTTTTGGCCATCGCCATGCAAAACCGTCAGGTAAATTGCAAGATGAAATCACCAAATCATTAAGCACAAATGGCGAAGCTTTGGGGCTTTTAACCGAAGAAGTGTATTTCCCGAAAACAGCGGGCGGCCCTGTGGCTGACCTTAAATTTGCATTTGAAGGGGCGCTGGCTTCACAAGATCTTGAAGCGAAGCTTAATAAGGCAGATCGTCAATCGGGACTTAAGCCGAGCGAACAATTTGAAGACCGCATTGCCAATGCGATTAGCTTGGGCGCATTAACGCAAGAGGAAGGCAATACGTTGCTTGATGTTTACGCGGCGCGCATGCGCGTAGTCAATGTCGATGAGGTCGAGGCGAGCGAATATCGTGAACCTAAACTCTCTTGGGCGCGTTAAGTATTTAGACGTTCAGATAAATCTATACATTCAAAGACAGGCCAGCATATATATGTGCTGGCCTTTTTTTTGAAATTTTCTTTTCTGTTTGGTTTGTCTTTCAATTTGGCTAAGGAATAGAGTTTTGATATAGTATTACCTGAGTGATCTTTTAAGGAATGCAGGCAATGGAATTAAGTGAAGTTTTAAACTTGGTACGCGCAGATATAGCGGCAATGAATGCATATAGTTCTGCGCGCTCCCTTGCGAGTGATGGTGAGGGCGTTCAGGATTTATATCTAGATGCAAATGAAGCGCCTGTTGAGCCTTTTCCTGGGGGCGAAAATTTGAACCGTTATGATTCTCAGCAGCCCCCCGCTGTTTTAAACAAGCTCGCAGAATTATATCGCGTGAAACCCGATAATATTATGATGTCGCGCGGCTCAGATGAGGCGATTGATATTATTATTCGGACTTTTTGTAATCCGGGCAGTGATGACTCGATAATCATAACGCCGCCGACTTTTGGTATGTATGCCCAGCATGCGGCTGTAAATGCAACCAAAGTCATTTCAGTGTCACTTGACCCCTTTAATTTTGCCGTTAACAAAGCCGCTATTCTCGCGCAGATAGGGCCTAAATCATCGGTTAAAGTGGTGTTTTTATGCTCGCCTAATAACCCGACAGGAACGATTATAGATATGGTCGATTTAGTTGAGATTATTCAAAAGAGCAACGCGATAGTTGTTGTTGATGAGGCCTATATTGAATATCATGATCAACAAAAACTGTTGCAATTACTGCCGTTTAATCCGCAATTAATTTTATTAAGAACCATGTCAAAAGCGCGGGCTTTAGCCGGGATACGTTTGGGCTGTGCAATTGGGCATACAGCTGTTATTGCGATGCTGCGCAAAGTGCTGCCCGCATATCCTATGGCACGCCCGTCAATGGACGTCGCGCTGCGGGCGCTATCCAGTGAACACCAAACCCAGCTACAAAACATGCGCAATATCATTATTGATGAACGCGAACGTATGAGTCTTGCGTTAAAAGGTAGCTTAGATGTTGATAAAATTTGGCCCTCAGCTACGAATTTTTTATTGGTGCAGGTCAAAGACCCTGCTGTGATGATGAAAAAAGCTGCGGATTGCGGCATTATACTGCGTGATATGTCAGGACAAATACCGCGCTCTATCCGCGTAACGCTTGGGATGCCGCAGGATAATAATCGACTTCTTGAGGCGTGGGGCGTGTCGGTTCAAAGTGTTTAATATGCATCTTTAATGCACCTATACTGTCTTTACATCCAGTATAAAAAACTCCATTTTCTGCGCTTATTAGCGCGCTGCACAAGTGAATCTATTTGCATATTAAAGTTTTTAGGCTTATATTTGCGCCTGATATTTATTACGATAAAAAGAGTGTGTTAACGTGCCGTGTTCTTATCTGATTTCAAATTTTGATCCGCATCTCGCTGTCGCTTACGACATTGATGGCGCTGCGGCAGCTTATAGTAATGCGCGGATAAATACGGTATTGATGACATCGCCTTTGGCTGGCGCTTTTAACGACTCTGTAAGAGGCCTAAAAGCTGAGGAAATTGATCAATGCGCTGATTTTTTGGAATATTTGCATCCAAGTGAGTATCCGCCCTTTGCCTCTTTAACGGCAGGTCAACAAGATTTCATTTTTGATGTTAAAGATAAAGAATCCATACTTGCTGATGTGTTTCATGCGGTTGTTGGCGGCGGCGCTTATATTGATGCATCGAAATATGTGCCTACGCGGCGCGGCGTGATGCGCACGGCTATTCCGCATATTGATGAATGCGACACGCATATGACCGCGACCCTTATTGGTCGACGCGGAACTTTGCTGTATAGACAAGATTTTTCAGACGTTAATGAGGCGGATTTCAAGATGAGGCGCGTTATCATTGACCCTAATAATGTTATTGAAACCGATCCTTCGCAATTATGCTTTATCAAGGGGACGGATCACCCAGATATTATGGGTGAAGAATCGAAAATGGGCTCTCGCTGGCATAGCAGTTCAATTATCACTGATTTAAACGAGGCACGTATGGCTAATTTCTTTGCTATGCGCAATGGTTTGGGTGCATGCCGAAATTACGGTTAGAGCAATCTTTGTTGACATAATTTCTGCTCTGTGCGATAAGACCCCCTATTCAATATAAGGTGTATACGGCGATGAATGCTCTTAATGCAGAAGACATTTCTAAAATCATATTTTTACGCGAAGACCGCTTAACGAAAGATACTCTTGGCGGAAAAGTGAGTAACTTACGCAAATTATGGCATGAATCTAGCGTCAAGCCATGGGGCGATCGCACGGGCCCCATGCGCTGGTTAGAAAGTTTTGTGATCACCCGCGATAATCAAGTCACGCTACAAGAGCCCCATCCCAAAGCCCTGATTAAGGCGTTATATGAATTAAGAGCTATCGGCTATAGCTCCGCGCAAGTGAATGCGATCAGCACCCACGTTAAAGACTTTATGATGGCGACAGCCCATGAGTATAATGCGCATATACATTACAAAGAGGCTCAGCCTAAGAAATTTGCGACAAGCCGTAATGATAATGCATTTTTGGGAACGGCCAGTTCTGATCGAGATAGCATTGATTTTAGCGCTGTATTTAACAATAGCGCTGTCTTGGCAGATCAAGAGGCTTTCTATTTTGAAGGACTTGTGGCCAGTTTAAATTATAAAGTATCACAGCAACCTGACTTTTTGCGTTTGAAATAATCACGGCAAAGATTGGTGCATATATATTTCGCTCTATATATAGACATTCCGCCAATCTAGCCTATAATGAATAGAGTTAAATTATTCAATTTACGGATTTCAAAACGGACTTTACCCCTCAATGCCCATTACCCTTCTTTCGAGTAAGCAAGAGCAACTCCATCCTTGTGACCAATATACGCAATTGAAACGGCGTTTTCGTGACGTTGGGCGACTGGAAGCTATTGGTGAAATTTTAGGTCGTGATTTTTTGACGGCGATGCCTGATGGCGCTTATCGCTCCCGCCTTAACCAAATTGCCTATTTATATCGCCGTATTCACCAAGATATTATTAATGCAGAAGTGCGTAATTTATTAGATAAAGCACTTATCCATGAAGATAATCATAGTGCTGATTGGGATGATTGGGATCGTGCAAATTTACGGGCAATGGCAGCGGTTTATGATGATCATAGCTTAATTGATGATGATTTGATGGAGCATAACGCCAAAGTCGCCAATGAAGGGCGCCGTTGTCACCGCCTTGCTTTTGAAAACCATGATTGGGATATGGCGCGCGACCATTTACGCCGCGTTGTTGATATTGAACGCAGAGTCGCAGAGAAAAAACTCAAAGCGCGTGGCGGCGAAGACTTATATGATGCTTTATTACAAGATTACTGCCCTGGCTTTAGCCATTCAACGATTGATAAATGGTTCACAGGACTTGAGGGCGAGATAAAAGGCCTGTTGCCCCGTATTATGGAGCGACAAAGCTTGTCACCTGAGCCGATACAATTGGTTGATCGTTACCCCGCTGATTCACAAATGTGGCTGAATGAAGAAGTTCTTGGCTTATTTGGTTTTGATTTTGAACGTGGCGGCCTGTATCAGACGGGTCATAACCCGGTTGAGGGCGGCACGCCTGACGATACGCGCCTTGTGATTAAGACCGTTGATACTAATAACTTTTTAGATAGCCTTAAAAGCGTTATGCACGAAGCGGGTCACGGCTTGTATATTCAAGGCTTACCGCGTAAATCTTGGCGCTACCAACCTGTGGCGGCTGATTTGGGTTCGGCGATGCAAGAATCGCAGGCTTTATTGGTTGAGATGCTTATCGGCCGTACCCACGAATTTTTCGAATTTTTATCGCCGCGTCTTGAAGGCTTGTTCCAAACCATGCGCGATCCGACTTTACACCCTGATAACCTCTGTGGGATTAAGACTCATGTGCGCACCACGGTGGATCGTAAACGCGCCGATGAGGTGACTTACTTCCTGCATGTTCTGCTGCGCTATCGCATAGAGCGGGACTTGATTGAAGGACGGGTCGAAGTGGATCAACTGCCTGAATTATGGACCGAGAGCTCTTATGATTTACTCGGCATAGCCCCGCAAGATCATGGCGAGGGCGTATTGCAAGATGTGCATTGGTTCGTCGCTAAATTTGGGTATTTCCCATCTTATACATTGGGGCATATGATGGGCGCACAGTTTTATAAAACCATGCGCCAAGATTTACCTGATTTCTTTGGCTTGATTAAGCGCGGTGATTTTTTACCGATTACAGCTTGGCTGAATAAATATGTGCATTCACGTGGGCGCTTAATGAACACGGATGAGTTAATGCGCGATGTCACAGGAAAGGGCCCTTCGCCTGAATTCTTGATTTCCCATTTCAAAGAGCGTTACTTAGGTGAAGAGATTACTTAAAAATATAGGTTTAAGGCGATGAGTGAGGCGATGATAAAATATAGTTCAACGCGTGGCGGCGATAGCGATAAGAGTTTCTCTGATATTTTATTAGCGGGGCTCGCTAGTGATGGCGGCCTATACATGCCTGATCACTGGCCTAAATTATCGGCCGAGCAGCTCAAGAGTTTTGCCGATAAATCATATGCTGAGATTGCCTATGAAGTTTTAAACCCGTTTATGGACGAGTATTTTGCGGGTGATCGTCTGAAAAAAATTCTCGATGATACTTATGGATCATCGACGCGCTTCCATGACAAAGCGATTACACCGCTGCGCCAAATAGATGAAGACCTTTGGTCGCTAGAGCTGTTCCATGGCCCGACATTGGCGTTTAAAGATGTTGCCTTGCAATTGCTGGGCAATCTATTTGATGCGGCGTTAGAAGGCAGCGACGCGCGCGTGACAATTGTCGGTGCGACATCAGGTGATACAGGGTCAGCGGCCATTCAAGGCTGTTTGAACTGCAAAAATGTCGATATATTTATTCTGTTCCCAGATGGGCGGGTCTCCGATGTGCAGCGCCGTCAAATGACGACCGTAAATGCTGCCAATGTTCATCCGATTGCCATTGACGGTACATTTGATGATTGTCAGGATTTGGTCAAGGCGCTGTTTAATGACCAAGAATTTCGTAAGAAGCAAAATTTATCAGCGGTGAATTCGATAAACTGGGCGCGGATAATCGCGCAGTCTGTTTATTATTTCGTAGCTTCGGCTGAACTTGTTGCCTGCCAGAAACCATTGAACTTTGTTGTGCCAACAGGCAATTTTGGCAATATACTCGCCGCTTATGTTGCCAAGCAAATGGGGCTCCCGATTGAAAAACTCATTGTGGCGACCAATAGCAATGATATTCTGACGCGGTTCTTTGAGACTGGCTCCATGCAAAAAGACGGTGTGAAACCGACATTGTCACCCTCTATGGATATTCAGATATCGAGCAATTTTGAGCGTTATCTTTATGAGCTTATGGGGCGCGATAGCGCTAAATTAAAAGCGCTGATGGAAAGCTTTGCCGATACGGGTCATTTTGAAGTCACTAAAGGTCACCTTGCATCAGCCCGCCATTTGTTTGATGCACATCGTGTAAGTGATGAGCAAACATTAGAAACCATTGCCCGCATTCACAAAGAGGCGGACATGCTCATGGACCCCCATAGTGCGATTGCGCTTAATGCGGCTTATCAAACTCAGAGCAAAACAGGCGCAGAGGGCGCGCCCATTGTATCGCTGGGCTGTGCGCATCCTGCGAAATTCCCCGATGCTGTTGAAAAGGCCACAGGCGTTCACCCCGCTTTACCTGACTTTGCCAAAGACATATTAGAAAAAGACGAACATATGAAGCAGCTGCCTAATGACTTAATGGCTGTACAGAACTATATTAAAGAGAAGAGCCCGCGCTAGGCTGCTTAAAAATCATAATTGAAAACGAGAAAGTATATTTATAATGACCAGACAGCTAACGACCTTAAAAAACGGTTTGCGCATAATTACGGATGAAATTCCTTATGTGCATACTGTCGCAGTGGGGGTTTATTGCGGCGTCGGTACGCGCCATGAATCTATGGCTGAAAATGGCGTAGCGCATATGGTTGAACATATGCTGTTTAAGGGCACAAAGTCATATAATGCAACCCAACTGGCTGAAGCCGTTGAAGATTTAGGGGGAAGCACCAATGCATTTACGGGTCGTGAGACGACAGGTTATTACATTCATTTGATGAAAGAAGATTTAGGCACAGCGCTTCATGTGTTGTCTGAACAGGTTCAACTCTCAACCATGCTACCTGATGAGATCGAACGTGAGCGCGGCGTTATTATCCAAGAAATTGGTATGTATGCGGATGCCCCTGATGAACATATTTTTGATATTCACCAAGAAACAGCCTATGCCAATCAAACCTTGGGCGCGCCGATTTTGGGTACGCCAGATATTATTAAGTCCATGTCGCGTGAGTCTTTGATGGGCTATGTTGAGCGTCTGTACACACCCAATAATATGGTTATTTCTGTCGCGGGTAATGCCAAGCACGAAGATGTTGTGGCGCTTGTTGAAAAATTATTTGTTCATCTGCCTGACTCTCAAGAAGCGCCTTTTGCCAAAGCGAACTACACGGGCGGCGAATGCCGCTCTGAGCGTGAAGCAGAACAAGCGCACGTCATTCTCGGCTTTCAAGGCATATCGCAATATAGTGAAGATAATTACCCTGTTAAAGTTATGTCGCAAATATTGGGTGGGGGCATGTCATCGCGCTTATTCCAAGAAATTCGCGAAAAGCGCGGTCTGGTTTATTCGATCTATAGCTATAATATGTCCTTCCTTGATGATGGTCACTTTGGCATTTATGCGGGGACAGACCCGAAATCGCTTACAGAGCTCATGCCTGTATTATGTGATCAGCTTAATTCAATGCGCGAGAGCATTAGTGATGTTGAGCTTAAACGCGCCAAAGCACGTTTGCGCGCTTCTATGCTGAAAGGCGAAGAATCTGTATTGCGCCGTAATAACGCGCAAGCCAGTTTCTTACTGACCCATAATGAGGTGCTTGATATTGAAAGCCGCATTAAACTATTAGATGCGGTTACTAAGGAAGACGTTTTACGCGTCGCGCGGGATATATTCTCTTCGAACATAACTTTGTCAGGCCATGGGCCGCTAAGTCACTTGGAGCGTTACGATGATCTTAAAGCCCGTTTGGCCGCCTGAATATCCTGAGCTGTCCTCAGCACGGCTGAGCTTGCGCCCGCCAATGGAGAGCGATAGCGCAGTCTGGCGTGATTTACGTCGGCGCAATAAGGTGCATTTGCAACCCTATGAACCGTCATGGCCGCATAATGCATTGCTCGAATCGTTCTTTACACGACGTTTACGTTTTCAAAAAAAAGAATGGCTGAATGATCGCAGCTATTCTTTTCTTGTGTTTTTAAAGACAGGTGAGCTTGTCGGGGGCATGAATGTCAATAATGTAGCGCGCGGCGCGGCGCAATTTGCCTCGCTTGGTTACTGGATTGATAAAGACCATCAAAACCAAGGCCTAATGGGCGAAGTCCTTGAGCTGTCTTTGAAGTTCTGTTTCTCTTATTTGAACTTAGAACGTATTAATGCCGCGACTTTGCTGGATAACCTGCCCTCGCAGCGTGTTTTAATCCGCGCAGGGTTTGAAGAAGAAGGCATAGCCAAAGCCTATATTCAGATAAATGGCCTGCGCCAAGATCATAAATTATACGGTTTAAATAAAGCGGATTGGCGGCCGTCAGCCTAGAGCCCGTGCGGTTATACACGGGGTTTAAAATAAATCTTGTGATCATGCGGAATAATGTTTTATATGAAGGCAACCTCTTGTTATTACAGCGTCTCTTAAGGGAACTTTAAAATGGACAAAAAACCAGTACTCGGTAAAGAAGAATGGTGCGCATTGCCTGAATTGGGTTTGCCTGCCATTAAAATGCGTGTTGATTCTGGCGCTAAAACGTCGTCTTTGCATGCATTTAACCTGCATGAATTTGAAGAAGAAGGCCGCAAATACGTCCATTTTGACATCCATCCCTTGCAAGATGACCGCAAAGTCATTCATAGCTGCCGTGGCCGCGTGATCGATCAGCGTAATGTTAAGAACTCTGGGGGGGATAAAGAACGCCGCCTTGTGATCAGCACGCCGATCACATTAGGGGATCAAAGCTGGGATATTGAAGTGACGCTAACCAACCGTGATGCCATGGGCTATCGTATGCTGCTTGGTCGTGAAGCTATGGCTGGACGCACTTTGATTGACCCTGATGCATCTTTTTGCCTCGGTGATATGAATGCTGATGATGTTGCAAGCCATTACCATGCCGCGCCAGATAAGAAAGATGGCCTTAAAATCGTCTTACTCGCGAGCAACCCCAATCTCTATTCAAATAAACGTCTTATTGAAGCTGGTGAAGAACGTGGCCATGAGATACGTTTTGTGAATATTAGCCAATGTTATATGAGCATTAATTCAAACCAACCTGAGATTAAATATCGCGGCGGTGAATCTTTAAATGATGTTGATGCGGTTATTCCGCGTATTAAGCCCGCTATGACTTTTTATGGTTGTTCATTAATGCGCCATTTTTCGTCCCTTGGTACTTACTGTTTGAACGGTGCGGTCGAAATCACAAGGTCGCGCGATAAATTGCGCTCTTTGCAAGAACTGGCCAGAAAAAAAATCCCTATGCCGTCAACAGGCTTTGCGCATTCGCCTGTGGAAACCAGAGACATTATTAATATGGTCAATGGCGCGCCTTTAGTTGTGAAATTACTTGAAGGCTCACAAGGTCGTGGCGTTGTTTTAGCGGAAACCAATAAAGCGGCAGAAAGTGTGATTAATGCGTTTAAGAGCTTAAACGCTAATATTTTGGTGCAAGAATTTATTAAAGAGGCACAAGGGCAAGATATACGCTGTTTTGTGATTGATGGTAAAGTTGTTGGGTCAATGCAACGCTGCGCAGCGCCAGGTGAATTTAGGGCCAATTTGCACCTTGGTGGGTCAGCAAAGGCTGTCAAAATCACGGCAGAAGAACGCAAAATAGCGATTAATGCCGCTAAAGCTATGGGGCTGGTGGTCGCTGGGGTTGATCTTATCCGCTCTAAAGAAGGTCCAAAAGTTCTAGAGATCAATTCATCGCCGGGTCTTGAGGGTATTGAGGATATAACAGGCAAAGATATTGCCTGCATGATGATTGAAGCGATTGAACGCAATATTAGAAAACAAGTGCCGAAAAAGAAAAAAAAGGCATAAGCCTAAGCCTTGTTTTATCTTAGGGGGTGAGTATTAAATTGGTGCCCTGAACGGCATCAACACCAATACTGACAAGCTGGTCAATTTCTTGTTCGTTATTAACCCATTCGGCGATGATTTGGGGGGCGCAGCCCGCGTGGCTTTTGATTTTTATGATTTCTGCGCGCAGAGCCTCTAGCCCAGGTTTCCCTTGATCTAAATACGGGCGAACGGATTGTTTTCCATCAAGCTTGATATAAGAAAGAATGTCTTGGCTTTTTAGGCTTTGTAAGCGCGCCCAATCGCTCTGTATATTTATACGAAAATCATCCATAGCAAATATAGTGCCGCGCTTTCTTAAATCTGATAAATAAGCAATTTGCTGAGCGTTAAATTGTTTGTCATCTTCTAATATTTCGATGATGAGTGAGGGCGCTTCTTTATGTTGCAAGACGCTAAATAGCTGCTCGCAGAGCTCGCTATCGCATAATGTGTCATGACTTAAGTTGATGGTTGAGTGAATGCGCTGCGTATCTTGAGGTAGCCAAGAAAGAATATTAAAAATATTCAGTATGTCAAAATCAGTTAATAGGCCTGATTTGCGCAAATCATCTTCTATATAAGTGTAATTGCCTATGGCGCTGTCTTCTCCTCGCTTAAAGCGAAATAAAAGCTCGTTGGCGATAATGTCCTTTTGGGCATTAACCCAAGGCTCTGCGGCGTAATAGACTTCATCTTGGTGGAAAGCCTGAATTAAACTGGACAGAGATGGCGAGTGTATAGGCGCGGCTTCAAAATCCTGAGCAAATTGATCAAGGCTGCGTTGACGCTCAAGCGCGCAGAGCCGATTCAGCCCTGATTTCTTCTGTCCAAGGTGGTGAGGGGTGGCCTCTATATCGCTCGGTGTGTTGTTAGGCGTGTTGTTAGGTGCTCTATTTATGGTCTTTTGCCCCATTATTTAGCTTTGTTTGTGTAAACTCGCTGCTAGTATAGCACATATGCTCAGGCAACGGAAATTATGTGAAGAGAGCTCGGAAAAAAGGCGCTTTATTAAGCGTGACCTATTGTGTGCGAAACCATGTCAGGATTCACGCCGATTTTTGATAAGGCTTTGCGCCAAACATCTGCGGGCTGGGTATTGAATAATATATCGCGATCAGCTTCAACGATGATCCAGCTATTTTCTTTGAGTTCTTCTTCCAACTGCCCCGCATCCCAGCCTGAATAACCAAGCATTAAAATCGCGTCTTGTGGGCCTGTGCCGCCCGCTATGGCTTTTAACGCGTCGATTGTGCAGGTAACGCCAAAGCGTTCATCAACATGAATGGTATCTTTGCGGCTAAAATCATGCCCGTGCAGAACAAATCCGCGCGATGCGTCAAGTGGACCGCCGCGTAATACGGGTACAGTAATGTCGAGTTCATCTTTTTGCTCAATTTTGAGCTTGCTGAGCAATTGATCAAAATCGATATTGGGCATTTTTTCATTAACGATTAGGCCCATTGCGCCTTTTTCATCATGAGTGCACATGAAAATCGCTGATTTTTCAAATTGCTCATCACTCATGCCGGGCATGGCGACTAATAGCTTGCCGACAAGAAAAGGGTTCTTTTTTGTGTTTTCTTGCTCGATGTTTTTTTTATCCGTCATTCTTGTACCCTTAAAATTTTAGCGTAAAAAGATGGCTTTAAAATCAGCGTCTTGTAAAGATAGCTCTTTATTTATGACGGTAATGACTTATTATAACTGAACTTAGGTACAGAACGGGACAAAAGCAAATGAAATTCATGCAAATTCTATCATTTTTTATCAGCCTTACAGTGATTGCTTTTGGGTCGATGGCTTATGCAAATGCACAAGATTGGCAAAAAACTGATGAAGCAAAGCTACGCCTTGTGCTTGCTAATCAAGAACAAGATGACGAAAACCTTGTCTATAAAGCGTTGTTGCAAATAGAGCTGAGTGAAGATTGGTATAGCTATTGGCGCTTTGCCGGTGATGCAGGCCTGCCTTTATCTATGACCCCGACAGAAGATAGCGGCATAGAAGCCATTACAATAAAATGGCCGATCCCTAAACGCCATGAAGCCTATGACATGGTGAGCTTTATCTATGAGGAGAATATTAATATACCCGTAGATATTCAGCTCAAAGCCGATTTCCAAGATAATGAAAGCTATACAGGGCGCATTAATGCGTTTTTTATGGTGTGTAATATGGTGTGCGTGCCGCAAGATTTCACGCTCGATTTAACAGGCTTTGATGCGCAGGATCAACAAGCGATCAATGAAAACACGGCGCTTTTGAAATTAGCTGAGCGCGATTTACCGCATAAGGGCAAGCTCTCTGCATTGGAAATTAATACGGCTGTCTTATCTAAAGACACGCTGGTTTTAGCCGTGCGCGCGAATAGCAGCTTAGAGCACGCGCAGGTCTTTGTTGATGCGGGCGACGCGGCTATATTCACAGCGATGCCTGAAATTATGCCCCTTGATACGGAATCGACAGCGACCCATGCATTGATTAAGATCAAAGCTATGGACGGGGTTGAGGATTTAAACGCCGATTTATCAGGGCAAACAATCCATGTTGTCATTGAAAATGGTAATAAAGCCATTCAACGTGATTTTACCTTTTAACTTCTTTTCGCTCACTTCACCGCTTTATGCGTCATTAGTGTTTTTTTCTCATTTCTGTAAGATAGCTTTATGTTTAAACGTCGCCGTCCTTTAACCCCGCGCCAAAATCTACGAGAGCTATTATGGCCTTCTATGGGGTGGTTACGGGTGGTTAAATATATGGTGCGACGTATTATGCGTCTGTCAGACAGTCCCGCGCGTATTGCTCGTGGAATGGCGCTCGGTGCATCACTGAGTTTTTCGCCAATTGTCGGTACACATATTATGCAGGCTTTGGCGGCGGCTTATGTCGTGCGGGGCAATTATCTTGGCGCGGTTATCGGCACAATAATGGGTAATCCGTGGACGTTTCCGTTTATGTGGTTTGCCAGTTATAAATTAGGCGTGCTTATTTTCGCGTTATTTGGTATGGAAGTGGCTTTAAGCTTTCCTGACGGAATTACATTTTGGGTCGCGGTTGATATGGCGGTGCATCAACCGTTTGAATTGTTTTTACCATGGATGGTCGGGGGGTATGTTTTGGCGGCTCTTACATGGCCAGTGTTTTTTGTGGTATTTTTAATTGTAGTTAAACGTTTAAAATACTTTAGACAATTACGCCGCTTAAAAAGAGTTCATAAAATAGCCAGAGAAATCACAGGGCAGGATTCTTAGCAGATGAGAAGTTTAGAAATATGATTATTGGTATCGGTACAGATATTGTGGATATTCGGCGCATTGAAAAAATTCATATGCGCCATGGGTCGCGCTTCTTGGATCGGTGCTTCACCAAGGCTGAACAAGCTTTGTTTAAAGGTGATGTGAGCGCCATAGCGCGCCGTTATGCTGCGAAAGAAGCTGCATCCAAGGCTTTGGGTACGGGCATTGGCGCGCAGATTGGTTTTCATGATTTAGAAATATTACGCGGCGGCAATGGCCAGCCGCAATTGCAGCTTAGTGCAGCAGCGCAAGCTTATGTTGAGCGCGCCTTTGCGTCAGATCGCGGTGCAGAACGGGCGAGTGACCCTGTGCGCGCCCATATATCACTCTCCGATGAGCCGCCTTATGCGGTGGCCTATGTGGTGGTTGAGGGTTGATTTTTGTGGCTATATGTGATGATTAAACAAGTGAGATTTAAGTGAAGAATTCCGAGCAAGAAGAAAACAAGGTAAATAAGATGAGTGATGCAGCCCCCGCGACGGACGCCGTAAAGAAGATATCTGCTAAAGATGAGTGGAGTGACATGTTCAAAACAGCCATGATCGCTGTTGTGATTGCTTTGATAATTCGAACGTTTTTGTTTGAGCCTTTTAATATTCCTTCAAGTTCTATGCGCCCGACTTTATTGGTTGGTGATTATCTTTTTGTTTCTAAATATGAATATGGCTATAGCCGTTATTCATTCCCTTTCGGCGTTGGTGGCTTTGATGGCCGTATCATGGGTAAAGTACCGCAGCGCGGTGACGTGATTGTCTTTAAAAAACCAACAGATACATCGATTGACTATATTAAGCGTGTCGTGGCTTTGCCTGGTGAGACCGTACAAATGATTGGTGGACGCCTTTATATTAATGATGAACGCGTTGAGCGTGAAGCTATAGGCATGAAAGAATATGTGGGCGATAATGGCGGGCGCGTAAAGGTTCACCATTATATAGAAACGCTACCCGGTGGCATCCTGCATGACATTTATGAAGTCAAAGATAATGACATGCTCGATAATACTGTAAAATACCGTGTACCGGCAGGGCATGTATTTGCTATGGGTGATAATCGCGATAATTCGCAAGATAGCCGCGTGCAATCACAAGTCGGTTATATCCCCGTTGAAAATATAGTTGGTAAAGCGCAGCGCTTATTCTTCTCAACAAATGGTAAGGCGCGTATTTACGAGATTTGGAAGTGGCCCTCCTCTATTCGTTTCAGTCGTATGTTTGACAGCATTGGCCCTATTCGCCCTGCAGAGAAATAGATCACAGAGATGAAATACACAAACTTTATTACATCATGGGGGCTTGAGGGCGTTGACCTTGGCTTATTTAAGCAAGCGCTTACCCATTCAAGTACAGGTAGCGCGGATTATGAGCGCTTAGAGTTCTTAGGTGACCGTGTCCTTGGTCTGGTCATGGCGGAAATGCTGTATAAACGGTTCCCGGATGAAGCTGAAGGTGACCTCGCTAAACGTCACGCCGCTTTAGTTTCCGGTAAGATGCTCTCAAAAATTGCGCAAGATTTAGATTTGGGTGATGTTGTTTTATTATCTGATAATGAGCGCCAAAGCGGCGGTTCTGAAAATGATAATATTTTAGCGGATGCGGTTGAAGCGATTATTGGCGCAGTGTTTCTGTCTGGTGATTATATGACATGTCATGGTTTGATTTTGAAGCTTTGGGATAGCTATATTGATGTTATGGTTGTTCCCCCACAAGATCCAAAAACAGAATTGCAAGAATGGTCGCAAGGCCAAGCCTTGGGCGTTCCTGTTTATAAACTGGTTGAACGTAGCGGCCCAGACCATCAGCCTGAATTTCGAGTTTCCGTCTCAGTTGCGGGTTATAATCCCGCAGAGGCCGTGTCTAACTCGAAACGAGCAGCAGAGAAAAAAGCAGCGCAGAATTTTTTAAAACAAAACAAGATTAATGAAAAGGCCTCAATATAATGAGCGAAGTAACAAGCGAGAAGAAAACAAAATTTGGTTTTGTCTCTGTTATTGGCGCGCCCAATGCGGGCAAGTCAACATTGATGAACCAAATGGTCGGTGTGAAGGTGAGTATTGTATCCCCCAAAGCGCAAACAACGCGTACGCGCGTCTTGGGCATCACAATACATGAATACCAAGACCAAAAAGCGCAAATCGCTTTTATTGATACGCCCGGCATATTTAAAGCGCAAAAGCGCCGTTTAGATAAAGCCATTGTTGCTGCCGCTTGGGAAGGCGTTGTTGATAGTGATGCGATTTTATATATCGTTGATACGTCATTAAAAAGCCCTTTGCATTGGAATGAAGATATTTTGCAAGGCTTGAAAAGTCAGCAGCTTGGTAAGAAAAAAGTGACTTTGGTGCTGAATAAAGTTGATATGATAAACCCTGAAAAGCTTTTTAAAATTAGTGCAGGATTTAATGAGGCTTTTGATTTTGACGCAACATTTATGATCTCGGCTGAGAAAAATCGTGGCGTCGATGATGTGTTGAACCATTACGCCAAAATGATGCCTGAGGGGCAATTTATGTACCCTGAAGATGAAATGACTGATATGCCTGCCCGTTTAATGGTGGCAGAAATTGTGCGTGAGCAAGTTTTCCGCAAGCTTCATGATGAGCTGCCTTATAATATGGCTGTTGATACTGAGGAATGGGAAGAGCGCCCTGATGGCTCTGTTGATGTCGGTTTGGTGATTTATGTGACGCGCGATGCGCATAAGCCAATTGTCCTTGGTAAAGGCGGCCAGAAAATTAAAGCCATCGGCAAGGCGGCGCGGCTTGAAATGGAAGAGATTTTTGATCGACCTTTCCACGTCAAATTATTTGTTAAAGTCCGCGCGCAATGGGATGAAGACCCTGAGCATTACCGCATTTGGGGGTTAACCCATCATCAAACATGATTTTATAAAAAACGCGCAGTTTGAAACTGCGCGTTTTTTATTAGGGGGTTTACGCTTTAAAACTGTCGATAATTGCACCAATCCACGAAAATAGTGAAATTTTCTACTTATCAACAACCATCTGTTGATAAAAAGATGTTTTTGTGTGCATAAGGCCGTTTTTTTGTTGCGTGAATCTATCCTAGCGATTCGCGGTTGTGATATGGTCTTTTTATTAGCAAAACTTATAGATAAAAATTTTTAACGAACAAGTGTGTGGCAATTAAATCATTGTGACTCCTTTGTTTTTTAAGCCTCAACCAAAGTGTGGGAGACATAAATGGCTTGGACTGATCAACGCGTATCATTACTTACAAAAATGTGGGGAGATGGTAAAACGGCAGCAGAAATTGCAAAAGAGCTTGGTGAGGGCGTGACACGTAACGCTGTTATTGGTAAAGCGCATCGTTTAAAATTATCTGGTCGTGCATCGCCGATACAATCAGCGAAAGCCACGGTTAAGAAAACGAAAGAGCAGAGCAATACTAAGGTTCGTGCAGTTAAGGCAAAATCCACAGCGGCAAGCCCTGTTGATATAGTCGCGGCTAAAGCGCAGCAAAAACCAAAGCCTGTGCGCGCACAATCAGCTGCAGCACACACAAAACAAGATATTGAGATTATTAAGAATAAAGGTCAGCGTATTCCGCTTTCTGAATTGACTGAGCGCATGTGTCGCTGGCCAATTGGTGACCCGAATGATGAGGATTTTGGCTTTTGCGCAGCTCCATCAGAAGCGGGCGTATCTTATTGCCCTGAGCACGGTCAAATCGCTTACCAAACAACGTCACGTTCACGTAACTTCAAAATTGATGATTTTGTGAACTCTGATAAGAATGTTAAAAAAGTCGCGACAGCTTAGGCGGCGATCCGTAAATTTATTCCAAAGGGCTCAGAGTAATCTGGGCCCTTTTTCTATGGCTGTTTTTATGGCGCGTGATGTTGATTTTTTCTCCGTGTAATGCAGCTCTGTGGCGTTTGCTTATTTGTGTTTTTGGCTTGTTAAACTGTGGCCTATTTCATAACTATTCTCTCTGTGTAGTTTTCCCAGAGTTTATGGGTAAAAAGGCAGAAAATACAAGACGCGAAGGCCTTTCACTGCTATAAGTTTAGGTTCGAAATTATAAATATTTAGCGGATAAAAAAATTATGAGCAACCAGACAAATACTCAAGACTATGGCGCAGATTCAATTAAGGTTCTAAAAGGCCTTGATGCGGTGCGTAAACGCCCGGGTATGTATATTGGTGATACCGATGATGGGTCAGGCCTGCACCACATGGTGTATGAAATAACTGATAACGCCATTGATGAAAGCCTTGCTGGCCATTGTGATGAAATTTTAGTGTCTATTAATGTTGATGGCTCCGTGACCGTTACAGATAATGGCCGTGGTATTCCTGTTGGTATTCATAAAGAAGAAGGCGTGAGTGCCGCTGAAGTTATTATGACTCAGCTTCACGCTGGTGGTAAATTTGACCAAAACTCTTATAAAGTTTCTGGCGGTCTACACGGCGTTGGTGTTTCTGTTGTTAATGCGCTTTCTGAATGGCTTACTTTGCGTATCTGGCGCGATGGCCGCGAATGGTATATGCGCTTTAGTCATGGCGAAGCTGATGCGCCTTTGGAAGATGTTGGTCCAGCTCCAGAAGGTAAGACGGGTACTGAAGTGTCTTTCTTGCCATCAACGCAAACCTTTACCAACACATTATATGTATTTAACACTTTGCAAGAACGTTTGCGCGAATTGGCTTTCTTGAATTCCGGTGTAAATATTCTTCTTAAAGACCTTCGTGAGGACGACAAAGAAGTTCGCCTGCATTACGAAGGTGGGATTGTCAGCTTTGTTGAGTGGTTAAACCGCTCGAAAACAACATTATTCCAGCCTGCTATTGCCATCATGAAAGAAGATCCTGATAACGGCATGTCTGTTGAGGTCGCTATTGACTGGACAGAGGCTTATCACGAGAACACATTATGCTTTACTAATAACATTCCACAGCGCGATGGTGGGACGCATATGGCGGGGCTGCGCTCTGCTTTAACGCGGACAATTGGTAAATATGTTGAAGAACATAATATGCTGAAGAAAAAAGATTTGGCGCTGACTGGTGAAGATATGCGCGAGGGTATGACTTGCGTCTTGTCTGTTAAAGTGCCTGACCCTAAATTCTCATCTCAGACCAAAGATAAATTGGTATCTTCTGAAGTGCGTCCGGTTGTTGAATCAGCGGTATCGCAAGGTCTATCAGAGTTTTTCGAAGAAAACCCTGCGCAAGCGAAATTGATTGTTAACAAAATCCTTGAAGCGGCCACGGCGCGTGACGCGGCGCGTCGTGCGCGTGACTTATCACGCCGTAAAGGTGTGATGGATATTAACTCTCTGCCAGGTAAATTGGCTGATTGCCAAAGTCGTGACCCTGCCGAATCCGAAGTCTTTATCGTGGAAGGGGACTCAGCGGGTGGTTCCGCCAAGCAGGGCCGTGACCGTCGCACCCAAGCAATTTTGCCATTACGTGGTAAGATTTTGAATGTTGAGCGTGCGCGCCTTGACCGTATTTTAGGCTCGCAAGAAATTGGCACGCTGATTACAGCGCTTGGCACGGGTATTCATGACGAATTTAACATTGATAAATGTCGTTATCATAAAATCATCATCATGACCGATGCGGACGTTGATGGATCGCATATCCGGACATTGCTTTTGACGTTCTTCTATCGTTACATGCCTGAAATTATTGAGAAGGGCTATCTATATATCGCGCAGCCTCCTCTTTATAAAGTGCGCCGTGGTAAAGGCCATGAGGTTTATTTGAAAGATGATGCAGCGATGGATGATTATCTGATCGACCAAGTTATCAGCGATACCGTTTTTGTTGATTTTGAAGGTACGCAGCGTGCGGGTAACGATCTGCGTGAAGTGCTGGTTAAATCACGTCAATTTGTGACGTCACTCGAAGCGATGATGCGCCATGGCGCTATTCGCCAAGGCTTATTGCAAACGGTTGCTGTTATGGGTGGTTTTGCGCCTGATTTATTAGGTGAGCCTGCTAAAGCGACAATTCGTGCAGGCGAAATTGCAGAGCGTGTTAATGAACAGCTGCCTTTGCGTGAAAAAGGTTGGGTTGGTGAATTTGATGCTTCGGGCTATGTCTTTACACGCACATTAAGCGGCGTTAAAGATATTCAGCGTATTGGCGTTGAACAGGCCCACTCACATGATGCGGTTCGTCTTAATTCTTTAGTTCCATGGCTGCATGAGAACTTTAACGGTGAGGGCTTTATTTCCGTTAACGGTAAAGATCTTGGCAAAATGAACGGCCCTTATGATTTATATAGAACAACGCTTGATGCGGCCCGTAAAGGTCTGGCGATATCACGCTATAAAGGTCTTGGTGAAATGAACCCTGATCAACTTTGGGAAACAACACTCGACAGTGAATCACGTACATTACTGCAAGTTAAAGTCGGTGATGTTGCTGAAGCGGATCATATTTTCACAACGCTTATGGGGGATGTTGTTCTGCCGCGCCGTGAATTTATTCAAGAAAACGCACTGAAAGTTACGAATTTAGATGCCTAGAAACGACGCCTATTCGCATTGTTTTTAAGGTTGATACAAGCAATAAAAAAAAGCCCTGCAGTTATTCTGCGGGGCTTTTTTATGCGTTAAATATTATTTTATCGATATCGTATAAGATATCTTTAATCACCCATTTTTTTAGATATTTTCTTAAGTTCGACTTTGATTTCAGTGATTTCATGCTGTAGAGCTTTTAAATCATGCTTCTCAAGAAGGTCGGCATTTTCGTCATTATCCATGGTGTTCATGGCATCGACTATAATACCAATAAACAAATTAAGCACCGCGAAGCTTGTGACGATAATAAAGGGGACAAAGAACATCCATGCCCATGGGAATATCTTCATGGTGGGGAAGACCACATCATTGGTCCAGCCCTCTAATGTCATGACTTGGAACAGGGTAAACGTTGAATTACCGATCGTACCGAATAGCTCATGCATTTGCGGGTCTGGATATGTACCAAATATCTTGGTGGTAATTACCGCGCAAATATAAAAGATCAAGCAGAGCACCCCAAACACGGACGACATGCCAGGGATAGAGCGGCCAAGCGCTGTAATGACGCGACGCAGTGAAGGAACAACAGATAACAAACGCAGCGCCCGTAAAATCCGCAAGGCCCGTAAGACAGAGAAAGGTCCACTAGCCGGTACCCATGCAATTGCGACGATAAGAAAGTCAAAAATATTCCAGCCGCTTTTGAAAAACGCAAGGCGATAGGCGAACAACTTACCCAGCAGCTCTATCGTAAAGACTGATAAAATACACAGATCAAGAATATGCAGCCAGAGAGCTGTTCGCGCAGTTATATGCGCGGATGTTTCCATGCCAAGGGTGATGGTGTTGATGATAATTAATAAAGTTACGAAACCGACAAATCTAGGGTGTTCAACAATATGGGCTATTTTTTCTTGCAGGCTTGTTTTGAATTTTATATGTGCTGGGCGAACCATTAATTGAGAACCTTTTATGGGTAAAGATTAGGCGATAAACTTTGTCCATGATACTGATATGGTTTTAAATCTCAATATATTTTAATAAAAAAGCAGCGTTCATATGACGCTGCTGAGTTTGTTTTTATCGATTATATTGGCTTGTGTTTTTATAGGCACTTTTAAAATTTTAGATTAAAGCGCAGCATTGTATGGAATTCTGGGTCTGAATTGCCCTGGGATGTTGTGCCATATTCATTGGTTAGGCTAAGGCGAGGGCTTAATTTATACCGAAAGTGTGCATTAAGTGATTGCGGACGGGCTTGTTCAAATAAGTGATGTGATTGTATCGGGAAACCTACATTTTTACTGTCTTGGCGGAGGGATAAATCGGTGGCCAATGGTCGATAGCCATGAATTTGCTCGTGGCCATTATGTAGGCTAAATTCTATCGGTTCTAATGCGTAAGCCTTTGCCCCGATAGTGCATAGCGCGAAGGTTAGGCTTGCTGTATACAGCACCCATTTTCTAAAATTCATCTGCGTTCTCCCTGAATAAGATGATTATGATTAATTATGTTTATGATTTTAAGGAAGAATAATGTGCGGTTCACAATTCGCCTTGATAAAAATCATCAAGAAATGATTATCAGGCAAAATATTACGTTATCATTGGAATGGATTTAATGATTTAAAACGATCATTATTCTAGAACTCATACATACTCTATGAATCTAACACAACGCCAGTAAACAACTGGTTTATTTAAGCTTGTATTTGATTTGTTTTTGCCTTAAAACGCGCTTATTTCTCGTTTAGCGTTTCATCCACGGTGTCATCTAACACTTCATAGCTCACTTCAATTGAGTCTTCTTCTAAAGGGCTGTGGGCTTGTGCGGCGCCAGTCTTTGAAAAACGGTGACGCATCCATAAATAAGCGCTGCCCATTATGCCAACGCCAAGTATCAGAAAAACGATAGGCCAAAGGAAAACTAATAAAGCCAAATACCACGGCCAGCCCCATGTGCTTATCGCGGCAAAAAAAGCAAATAACGCGGCAATAGGGGGAACTATCAAAGTGAGCATACAGGCACTTAACACCGCCATGAAACCGCCGCCCCAATGGGCTGATATCGCTAATATAGACAGGACATTTATGACCCAGCCTATATAGCGCAATACAGGGCTTTTGCCGCTTTGCTGGGTGAAGTTTCCATTGACTCTATTGATGAATATTTTTTCATTGCTCATAGTTTAAAATATAGACCGTTCGATGATTTGTACAAGTCATAATTTTAATTCTATTTTCTCGATTGGCCTAAACTTAACGTCTCTTTATGCGTGAGGCAAAATAGCTCTGCACGCAAAGTACAAACAGGACCAGCCCTATGCCATTAAGAACAAGGCTTAGATGCTCTTCTTCTGACATATTCTCCCAACGTAGTCCGAGCAGTGATTTGGGCGCGTTATAAATCTCTAAGATAAACTCATTAGCCACATAATAAGATGTGGTTATTAAGCCGGCTGCAAGGACAAATAGGCATAACGCGCCTCGTCGTGCTTGAGCGGCGTAATAACCCATACGGTCTTCAACATCATATTTGTCTAATAATCGATTGTTCTGATTTTTTTCTTTTCTCTCTAAGCGTCGGAATTTCATTTCATCTTTTTTCGCTTCTTTTTCATCGGGCGATAAAGCCTGATATTTGCGCCATGCTTTAAATATTTTTGGCGTGTATTTTAAGAATGTAAATGCGACTATCGCTAGAAATATTGGGTTTATGCCGTCTCTAAAGGCGATGGCGAGTATAATAAAGCTTGGTATGATTAAGACCAGTACTGCAATCCACAGCCATGTATTGGTTACGCGGCGCACTTGGTTTGGGTCGTCACGGCTTGCAATGATCGGCACGCGCAGGCCGGGGGCTTTGTTTTTAAGAGATGAACTCGAGCCGCCTGTTTCTGCTTGGTGGCGAATGCCGCGATCGCTCACATATTCGATGACTTCAGAATACATTTCTCCCGCATATTCTTGCTTTATGTGCTGCGTATTATGCGCGTCTTTTATATGGGTTGTTGTTGTGTCTTTAGATTTTCTAATGCGCTCAGAAATCATATGAGCGCCGCCAAAAGTCAAGAACATGAATAGAGCGCCAATGCTCATAAAGGCTATCGCTATGCCCATATTATGCCAAAAATCATCAAGCTGAAAACGGCTCGGCTGCCTTGGGTCGTATCGTATGGTGAGCGGCGCACCAACGACATGTTTTGGTTTGTTTGTCCCTATGCGGTCCCTTTCTTGTCGCAAGCGCCCAGTATTATCGCGATATTGATATACTGCATTATATGTCTGACCGCCATCTGTGTTGTGATAGCTTTTATATTCAGTAACATGCGCCTGTGCGCTTAGGCCATGCTTTTGTAAGTCGTAATATTCATAGGCTTGGTGAGCGCCAATACCAATAAAAACGACCGGTAGGCCGAGCATGAGTAAAACGAATAAGAAACCGAGCGTATTACCAAAAAATTGCGTTAAAAAAGAGCCGCTTGCGGTGGAGGTCGCCTGTTTAAGGGCTTTTAATTTTTCAGCTTCTTTTTCTTTAGCTTCTTCCTCTCCTTCATCTTGGCGAAATGACTGTCCTTTAACGCGTATGCCTATAATATCACCATGCGTGCGGTATTTTGATGCGCCGGTGCGCCAGCTAAAGTGATCATAAATAATGGCGAGGCCAAGAAGTAAGAACACAGCGCCGCCTAAAGCGAAGCCAAATTGAAAAAAACCTTG
Source organism: uncultured Micavibrio sp. (assembly GCA_963977125.1). GTDB lineage: Bacteria > Pseudomonadota > Alphaproteobacteria > Micavibrionales > Micavibrionaceae > UBA2705. The sequence continues at coordinate 88,245 of CAXBNJ010000005.1, read as the reverse complement.
AAAGGCCAGGGAAAATAGATCAAAACCATCTTTTAAACCAAAAAAATGTTGCATTATAATGTCTCAGCTTTCTTAATTCTTATCTGTACTCGTTATCGCGTTGTATTACGTATTAAAAGGATTCTGGGCCAATTTTTTCAGCCGTAAAGCGCAGTATGGTTAGCGTTTCACTCCAATGGTCTTCGGGTAGTCTAGCTTTACGTTTTAAGCCTTTGAGAAAGTCTTCTGGGGTTTTTAAGCTTTCCCATACTTGTGGTAAGAATAAGCCTTGATTGCGCCCATCCTTTAAAATCAAGCCATCGATATTCGGCTGTATTTTGCTGAGTAAATCAGACTCACCGCTAAATTCTAAGGGCCCAGGGATAGATAATATCGACAGACCAATATGGCAGTCTTTTAACTCGTCTAGCGTAATTTTAGGAAAGCGTGGATCATTAAAGCCTGCATTATAGGCTTGCTCGGCTATATCAAGAATGACGGGTTTATTGGGAACAAACGAGCCGTAACAGCCGCGTAACTGACCATTTTTATTAATGGTGACAAAAACGCCGCGCTGGTTCAACAAGGGGCGCGGCACGCCTTTTAGCTGTAAGGTTGCTTTCTCGCCATTTTTCTTTGCGGATTGAACAATCATGGTTTTGGCAACGGTCAGCATATTGGCGGATAATTTAGGGTCGCTCTTAACCGTATCATTATATTCAAAAATAAACGCGCCATAGCCTACGCAACGGCTTTTATCGCCGGCGGTGGTGTCGCCGCTATTGCGCAGATCAAGTGTTGTTGCACGCATTTGGCGGCGCTGCGCTTCGAGCAGCAAACCGCGAATGGCATGACGCCCGCAAGCCTGTTGGTCATTAAGCGCGGCGGGGTTTAGGGTTTCAATGGCAATGGCGGCGGCATTATCAAGTTTATATGTCTCGTCATAAGCTTCAAAATGGCTGAGGTCTGAGGAGATGATAATCAAGGTCTCTTCGCCGCCCCAAACGGCACTTAACGCTTCAGCGGCTTGTTCTGAGGTGGTTTGGCCAATTAAAGCGGGGATTATCTCGGCATGTTCAAAAACGCGCTGAATAAAGGGCAATTGTACTTCAATGTCATGTTCGCCTCGAAAAGGCATGTTATCTTCATACACACAATCAAGGGCGCGCAGAGCTTTAAGCCCTTCTTTGTTGATGGTGACGGGGCCGAGCGGCGTAAGCAGCGCATCATATTTAGGAATGCAGATGCCTTTGACGGGCGCGCGATGGGCGGGGCCAAACAGGACGATTTTTTTAATTTTATCGGCATAAGGTTCAACGGTTTTATAGGCATTGCCCGCAATTGCGCCAGAGTACACATAGCCCGCATGCGGCGCTATAATTGCTTTGGGACGCATTTTGGGCGGCGTGGCGGCGTTCATTATATTATCGACCATGGCCGATAAAGCCGAAGGATTATCTGGATAGAACTTGCCCGCGACTTGAGGCTCAAGCATTACAAGCTCAGAATTTCGGGGCATTTCAAATCTCCTTTTCGTCATTTCTGGCGGCATATTATGTTGGCGTTTAGGGGGCGGGGTGCGTTTACTGATGGGCGGCGCGGCGCTTAAGCTTTGTTGTGCGTTGCCGTTTTGATCGCTTTGGTGGCCAATGCGCACCGGCACACGTTTGCGCCCCCAATTACCTGCAGGGCCATCATAAATACCTGCGGTTTGATGACCGCATTTTTTGCATGCACCCTCATCGGTGAGAGTCCAGCCTTTAATTTGATGCCAGTCGCGCTGAATAATCGGGCTCTGGCATTTTGGGCAATAGGTAGTATCGCCAATCGGATCATGAATATTGCCTGTATACACATATTCAATGCCATGATCTAAGGCGATGCGGCGGGCCCGTTTTAATGTGGCGGGCGGGGTATGGTTTTTGTCTTTCATACGATAATCGGGATGAAAGGCGCTGAAATGAATGGGGACGTCTGTTCCGAGGTTTTCGACAATCCATTTACACATATTAGTGATTTCTTCTGTGGAATCATTTTCATCGGGTATTAACAAGGTTGTGATCTCAAACCAGACATTGGTTTCGTGTTTTAAATATTTTAAAGTGTCTAAAACGGGCTGTAGTTCACTTTTTGTGTGACGGCGATAAAAATCTTCTGTGAAGGCTTTAAGGTCAACATTGGCGGCATCCATATGCGCATAAAATTCTTTACGCGGTTCGTCACAAACATAGCCTGCGGTGACGGCAACGGTTTTTATATCGCGCGCGTGGCAGGCCTTTGCGATATCAATGGCATATTCATGAAAAATAACGGGATCATTATAAGTAAAAGCGACTGATTTACAGCCTGACTTGACGGCGGCCTCAGCAATGGCTTCGGGGCTTGCAAGGTCTTGAATGCTATCCATAGCGCGCGCTTTGGAAATATCCCAGTTTTGGCAGAAATTACACGATAAATTACAGCCCGCAGTGCCCAGTGATAACACGGCTGTTCCAGGTAAAAACTGATTAAGTGGCTTTTTCTCAATCGGATCAATGCAAAAGCCAGAAGAGCGACCATAACTGGTCATGACGACTTCACCACCAAGATTTTGGCGAATAAAGCATAAGCCGCGCTGGCCTTCTTTCATTTTACATGCGCGTGGGCATAGATCACATTGCACCCGATCATTATCAAGGCTATGCCAATATTTTGTCCGCACGATATGGGGCGGCAAATTATTAAGGTCAATATTTTCTATAGGATTATCTGAATCGGTCATGGTTCTATCCGTATGAGCTTTGTGCTTAAGCCCTTTATTTCAATGATTTTATCATGATTTACGCCATGCAGGGAAGCGGCAAGTTGTAATAAAATATCTTGCATGGAGGGCTACTCATATATATAGTCCGTGATTATGGATAAGAAAGCAGATTTACGCAAAAATTTAGAAAATAAAGTCCAGAGCTTAGGGCGGTCATTTTCTACTGCAGGGTTTGATGGCTATTTGGCCTCAGCGCTTTTTGTGGCGTCCTCCGCGCAGGCAGGGTCAGTTTTTGCCCTTGCGCATAATGGCGGCGCGCCGGATCATTTCGCGCGCTCTGATAAATATGTATACCTGCGCCGCCTTGCCCCAGAACAAAGCATTGCCGCTGAAATTTTTTCTAATAATGATACGACGCTTCATGATAGCCGCCTTTTCCCAGATGAGCATCTTTGCCTTAACTTGCCAATTATGGCTGCGGGTCGTTCTAGCTCTGATGTCATGGATAAAGGCTTGTTACAGCTAGTTTTTAATAAAAAAGCGGCGCTTGATGCACAGCACATTATTCAGTTTGTGCGGGGGCAAAATTCTTTTGCCGCCCTACCCGCTGCTTTAGCACCTTTATTGCATGATGCGGGATCTATGCGCGATGAAGCTTTGCGTGTACGTGCGCCTTATGCTCCTAATGCTGTGGTGTCTTTTATTGATATTTCTGGGTTTTCGAAATTATCGCAGAAGCTTGGGCAATATCGGGCGCAGGATTTTGCAGAACAATTTTGTAGTGCCTTTATGAAACCAATCGCCGCGCAATATGGCGCGGATCTGTTGCGTTATGAAGGTGATGGTCTGTGGCTTGGCGTACCCATAGAGCAAACGGGCGGCGAGCAAGCCGTCCAAGCCGCGATACAAGTTTCTTTGGCTATGGCGGTGCATTGCCAAGCCGAATTTTCGGCTTTCGCCAGAGATCAGGGCTATGCGTTTAGAAACACTAAAGTTAAAGCCATTTTAGAACTCGGAGAAGTTAAGGATTATTTTTGGTCAGCGAGCGATGAGTCTGTAACAAGCAGAGCTGATGATTGTTCTGGCCCTGTATTTTCGGCGATACGTTATGCGGAAAAGAAACTCGCCTCACGTCATATGCATGATATTCTCCTCGGGCCAGAGCTTGACCAAGCGCGCCGCGATTCCCATTCGACATTGATATCCGCACAGGATTTTCAGCGTTTTTCTCTATAAAATTATTTGTACAATAATAAAGCGATGTGTTTTGTTCGTTTAGTTGGCTTTGGGCTTTGGCATAGCACACGCACCAAAGACTTCTTCAGTTTCAGCATTATCCGCATCTTTAAACAAAAATTTCTTTAATTCTGAGGGGCGATAATTTGTAATCGCGTTCCAACGATCCATTACAGAGAAATCAAAAGCTTCTTTGAGGCTGATTGGGCGCTTGGTGTGCAGGCCGCTAATTTTCCAAATAAGACCTTTTTGTTTAAAGTCGCTCTGTGGGTTAACCAATGGGTCGGGGGTAAAGCGCTCATTGACTTTATCATGGTCAAAGGCCAGTCCAGCATCATTTTCCAATAATTTAATCATGGCTATACCCGCATTATCAGAAAGCGGCTTATTTTTGTTTTTACTGCTGCCGCCACCAATCGCGGCATGATTACCTGAAAACCATATTTGCTTAACCGATGTCGTTGCGTCCTTACAGCTGGTCATTGGGGTAACAGGAAAATTTTTGCGCTGCTCGTCAATGGCGGCAATATGAAAGGCGTGTTTGGTGTGGGGGTTAACGCGCGTATCATGAAAGGCATGGCGTTTGTTAAATATACCCCCCAGTGTTCTGAGTTGAGCGGGAACGCCCAGAGAGCCGACAGTGTCAAAACAAGCCAGAATCACCTGTGGTCTCTGCTCATGCGAATGATCTATGCGATATTGTATCGCGCCTTTATTTTGCGGTTTAATATTGTTTTTATAAAAGCTATAAGCCTCATCAACGGCCTCATCAATGTCGATATTTTCAGCTTTTGTGCCATCTAATATGCCGCATTTATAAATCATACCATTGAGGGTTCTAGCTGTGAATGCGCCGCGACTAAAGCCAGATAAAACGACCTCGTCGCCAGATTCGTAATTTTCGACTAAATATTTATAAGCTTCTTTTATACGGCTGCTGACGTCTGATCCAGTTAAGCCAGCCCAAATTTGCTTTAATTTTCCACCTTTAGTGCCCACACCATCAAAATGTTTTAAGCGTTGCTCATTGCCATCTTTATCGGTCGCGGCAAAGCATTCATGCATAAGGTGAATATTGGAGGGGTTGTCTTGATCAGCGGTTTGCCATGTGCCATCTAAACTCAGAATAATGCGTTTCATATGATTATTTCCTTAAGGGTCAAATGGTTAAGCGCGCGCAACATGTACAGAGTATACCTTAATTGGCCCTTCTTCGCAAATTATGCAATGTTGCGAGCCGTTCCGCGCTTTTCGTCTGTGGGGTATATGGAAGCAGTTTTAGATCAGAATTGTAAATTAATACCGTTCAAGTGAAGGGTTTATTAAAGACTCGACGTTATAGTTTATATAACACAACAATTTAGGGGATCTAAAACATGAGTAAATCGAAATTTTTAACATTATTAGCCGTGTCTGTAAGTGTCTTTTCTATTGGCGCTGTGGGTATGGGGGCCAGTGCCTCCGCGCAAGACTCTGACAAAAAAGCTGCATGGGCAGAAAAGCGCGAAGAGCATCAGGCTAATCGTGAAGAGCACAAGGCCAAGTATGAAGAGCGAAAAGAACTGCTAGGAGAAAAACGCGAAGAACATAAAGAGAAACGTGAAGAACACAAGGCTAAGCACGAAGAGCGTAAAGAAATGATCGGCGAGAAACGTGAAGAGCATAAAGAAAAACGTGCAGATAAGATGAAAATGAAATTAGGAAATTCTTTAGACGCGGAATGATATTTTAAATATTCGGATTGATAAACATATGCTGTATACTACCTTATCTAGTCTATAAGGCCGTATACAGCTTAAATACTGAGTTAACAGAACATATGAGAAGGTGAATACAATTATAAACATGCCCAAAATTCTTTTTATCTTTACGCTTTGCTTGCTGCTGACGCCAACGCTTTATAGCGATGCGCGCGCAGAAAATGCGCCGAGTGTTGTGCAAGATCAGAGCTCTGTTGATAATGCCGATAAGGCTGAAGAAGATGGTATTGACGGTGAGAAGATAAAGCGTGAATTAATGACCTTATCGCCTGAACTGTGCGACAAACGTATAGAGGCTTTGCGCGCAGAACACCGCGCACAGGTAGAACAAGATAAACAGAAATTTGAACAGCGCTGGCAAAATGCTTCGACGGAAGAACGCGCGCAATTTTGTCTGAAGCTACAGCATAAATGCGAACAAGAAGATAAAAAATATGCCTGCGGCGCATATGGTGAAAAATGTAATAAATAAGACGATTAATTGCCGAGTAACATAAACGTTATTATAGGGATTTATTTTGAAAACAAAGGACGGCACACAGCTTAAAGCCCAGCCAGATTATCACGCGATGAGTGATGATGATTTGTTGTTGGCTATGGCGGCAGGGGGTAATAATGGGCATAGCGCATTTGAAGCCTTTTCTGTGCGTTATATTCAACCGCTAAACCGTTTAACCTATCGCCTTGGCTTCAAAAGCGCGGATTGCGAAGATATGTTACAAGATATTTTGGTTCATATTTGGCAAAAGGCGACGCTTTGGGATAAGCAGAAAAATATATCCGCGCGGGCATGGATTTACCGCGTGGCGACGAATTTATGTATAGACACGCATCGTAAAAACACGCGCCAACCCGCGAAAGGCGCCGTTGATATTGATGTTGTTCCGCTTACTGGCGCGGTGAGTAGCGATCAACAATCGGAACAAAGAGAACGCAAAGCGCATATTGATGCCGCTCTTTTGACTTTGCCTGAACGGTCGAGAACCGCCTTGATTTTGATTTATTATCAAGAACTGAGCAATAAGGAAGCCGCGCAATCAATGGGCGTTTCAGTAAAGGCTGTTGAAGCTTTGTTGGTACGCGGGCGGAAAATGTTAAAAAAGTCACTTAAAACAAGTGAGGGTTTATTATGAGAAAATTAACATTAAAAATATTTGAAAAGCACTTGGCGCTATATGGCGCTGACCTTAATCGCTGGCCAGGTTTTGTCGCGAGCGATATTCGTGAGTTCATCGCAGCGCATGATCATGCACTTGATTTATATATGGATGCGCAGTCTTTAGATCGCGCCCTTGATGATTTTTCGGTGCCAGACGCCAAATTAGATGTTATCGCGGCAGCTTTGGCGCAAATTAAACGCGAAGATAGCGCGGAAAGCCTTGCTGCAAATGATATAAAGACACCAGCAGCTATCGGGTCAAACCGTCCAAATCAGTCTTGGGGGCTTTTTGGTTGGGGCAGCTTGCCACGTCCGGCTTATGCCTTGGCATCCGTTATCTGTGTGTTGCTCGTTATGGTCTTTGCCGCGCCGCCTGCGCACAATAAGCTTGAGGGCGTGTTACAAAGCGTTGCCGTCGATGGATTAATCAAAGATTTAGAACAACTCGAAGCGGCGGGCGCAGCGCAGCAGGACTTACTAATGGCTTTTGCTGAAGTCGAAGATGACATCAAGATTGATAACTATCTTGATCATTTAGGTTTAGATCTTTATGTGCCGATGTCGGATGATATTTGGGATTATTTGGTTCAACAAGGGTAAAGAAAAGAGGCTGTTTATGCGCTATTTTTTGTTATTTATGTTTAGTTTTACGCTTATGCATACGCAAACAGCTGGGGCTGGGCAAGGTGCTCGTAGTGGCGCGGCGATGAGTGAGCTAGACGCTTATAGGCAGCAGCTCGAACCTGGGCAAGATTACACGGGCCATATGGACCAAGGTCAACTCAATCAATATATGGATCAAAAAATTGAATCTAGAGAATTTATCGCGCAATGGCAAAGAGCAACGCCGCAACAAAAAATAGACTTTTGCCGTGGCGCTGATCAGCTCTGCCAACAAAATAAAGACAAGAACTCATGCGGGTTTTACAAACAAAAATGCCAAAATAAAGACTTCGAATAAGCTTCGTTAAGGCTGTTCTTGGCCTTTCCAAATTCGTTCTTTTGAATTACTATTATTCATTGTCTCTCGAGATAGTTTTCTTGTCTTTGCGAGTATAACTTCAAATATAGTAATTATCGAATAAGTGAACGATCAATAATGTTTCAAACGGCAAATTATACGATTACATCCGCACTTGTTGTCTTTTTAGTCGGCAGCTATTTTTGGTGCCGTCACTTGGGGAAATTGAAAGACCGTGCTTATGACGACGTTGCACGCATTGATGTGGCTTTACAAGCGCGTCACCGCCTTGCCCCTGAGATTATTCAGCATGTAGACAAATTCATGGTTGATCAACGTGAATTACTCTCCGATGCGATTGCGATGTTACTTGAACCTGTCCAAGCGCCGTTAGTGAATGACCGCACAGGGCTGCGCCGTTATATTGGCCATGCGGAAAAATTGGGCAAAATAATGCATTTTCTATTAGCGCTCGCCCCACAATATAGCGAATATAATGACAATATAGCACTACAGCAGCTTATGGATGGATATTTTGAAAATGAAGTAAAATTAGGCGAAGCGCGCAGGGTTTATAATAAATCTGTCGGCGCTGTACGTAACGGTATAACGCTTTACCCTTCAAATATATATGCGCGCATCGTGAATGTTCGGGAGCTTGAAGAGTTCAAGGATAGCGAAGCCCATGACATGCGCGGTAAAGCCCCTGTCGCGTCTGAATTTGATATATGGGCCTTGACATAACACCCGCTTTTTACTATATTCATTTCCTTAAATAAGAATAAATAAAATTATAAGGGAGCGCCACATCATGGCCGAAAAAGACACAGCAATCCGCCGCGCAGATTACGAAGTACCAAAATTTTTCACACCAGAAATACATATGGCATTTTATCTTGATGATGGCGGCGTTGATGGCCAAGCGCGTATTGTGACCACGACCAAAGTGAAGCGTAATGGTACACATTCAGACCCGTTTATTCTTAATGGTGAATATTTTCAACTGGATAGCGTTCAGCTTAACGGCCAAGCGATTAGCGAAGGCAAAGACCTGGCCAGTGGCTATGTTAAGGATGATGAAACCTTAAGCCTTGCCGTTGATGATGATGAATTTGAACTGGTGGTCGAAACCAGTTTTAATGCAACAGATAATGGCGCGGCTGAAGGCCTTTATAAGCAAGGCGGCAGTTATACCACACAATGTGAAGCTGAAGGATTTCGCCGCATGACTTATGCGGTTGATCGCCCAGATAATTTAGCAAAATTTACAACAGATATTATTTTTGACCCGAGTGCGATTAAGAACGCGCTTTCAAATGGTAATATGACTGAAGAAGAAGATCTTGGTAACGGCCTTGTCCGCCGCCGCTGGGAAGACCCTTTCCTTAAACCTACTTATTTATTTGCACTCTGTGGCAATAACTTTGCGATGATTGAAGATACATATGTGACGTCTTCTGGTCGTAGCGTAGCTTTAGAAGTCTATGCAGAGCCTAAATATGAAGAAGGTTTGCTCCATTCAATGCAATCGCTGAAAAACGCGATGAAATGGGATGAGGATGTTTGGGGGCTTGAATATGACCTTGATAATTACATGGTTGTGGCTGATGACTATTTCAATATGGGCGCAATGGAAAATAAAGGCCTAAACGTTTTTAATCCTAAATATTTGCTCGCTCACCCTAAATATGCGGATGATGCTGATTATTATAACGTTGAAGGCGTTATTGGTCATGAATATTTCCACAACTGGACAGGTAACCGCGTTACGGTTAAAAACTGGCTTGAACTCTGCCTGAAAGAAGGTTTGACGGTTTTCCGTGATCAATCTTTTTCTGCCGATATGAGCAATGCGCTGGCTTCACGTATTGGGGATGTTACGGCATTGAAAAATAGCCAATTCCCTTCAGATACAGGTCCAATGGTTCATGCGCCGCGCATGGAGATGGCTGAAGAGATGAATAATATTTATACATCGACAGTGTATAATAAAGGCGCTGAAGTTGTGCGTATTCTAGAAGGCATTGTTGGTAAAGAGGGATTCAAAAAAGGCGCGGATCTTTACTTCCAACGCCATGATGGTCAAGCTGTTGCTGTTGAAGAATGGGTTCAAGCCCATGCGGATGCTAATCAAGTGGACCTTGAGCAATATATGCTCTGGTACACACAAGGTGGTCGCCCAACATTGGACGCTTCGTGGTCTTATGATGAAGATCGTTCTAAATTTATACTCGATTTAGCGCAAAGCGTGCCGACGATTAATGGCGTCTCAAATGGTCAGCCGCGCGTTATCCCTGTCGACTTTGGTCTACTAGATAATGCAGGCAATGAAATTGCGAATGAAGTCTTGCAGCTTTCAACAGATAAAAAACGTTACGAATTTGATGCGCCAGCAGGCTGCGTGCCGTCTTTGCTACGTAATTTTTCTGCGCCAGTGAGTTTGGTTGCAAGCTATAGTAATGATGATTTACTATTCTTAGCTGAAAATGATACCGATATGTTTAACCGCTGGCAGGCGGCGCAAACTTTGCTTGAGCGTGAAATTGTCGCTGGCGTTAAAGCTGAACAAGGTGGTCAAAGCGCCGTATTTGATTCCCGTATTGTTGGCTTGTTTAAAGCGACGATGCAAAATTCTGATTTGGATGACGAAGTGAAGGCTTTAATGCTGTCTATTCCTGGCATAAAATTGATTGAGCAGCAATTAACAGATCGTGACCCACAGTTAATTCGTGATGTACGCGCTCAGCTAGAATCAACCATTGCCAAAGATTTGGCGGCTGAATGGTTGGATGTTTATAAAAATACAGCGGATTATAGTAAACCTTATGAATATAATATGGCAGAAAAAGGTCGTCGTGCTTTAGCGAATAAAGCGCTGCATTATATTGCTCGTAGCGAGGAAGCTTCTGTTTATCCATTGCTACAAGCGCAATACACATTATCTAATAATTTTAATGATAGACAGGCCGCGTTTAGCGCGATTATGAATAGCGGTTTTGCCGCTGGTGATGCGCAAAAATATAATGATGACTTTTATAATCAGGGTAAAGACTTTGTCACCGCGACAGATCGTTGGGCCATGTTGGTGGCGAGTGCGTCGAACACAACAATGACGGATTTTGAGGCTTTGTGTAATCACCCTGATAATAAGGGTAATAAGACCGCCAACCGTATTCGCTCTATGTATAACGGCCTGTCAGGTAATATTGATTTATTCCACGCAGCGGATGGCAGCGGCTATGCCGCCTTAGCCACTAAGATTATTGAGCTTGAATCAGGCGCGGAAGACCAACGTAACCCACAACTCGCTTCACGTTTGGTGGATAATTTTGCAGAATTTAAGCACTATAAAGCAGGGCTTCAGCAAAAGATGGTTGAACAAATTGAACGTATCGCGGCGGCGCCTGAAATGAGTAAGAATACAGCTGAGAAGCTAAAGAGCTTTTTAGGAGCAAGTGCTTATGAAGCAATTCGCATGCCAGCTGCGCCGAAGAATAAGGCTGGTGGCACAGGACCTACGCCAACAGGCTCAACTGGCGCCTGTTGATTTTGAAATCTATATTTATAGATGAAGGCGCTGCTTTACGTGGCGCCTTTTTCTTTGTATAGTCGCGCTGGATTTCACGCTGTGCTAACAAGATGAAAAGCGCCGCGTTTACAGAGTTTAATTCGTCTAACAACAGTGTATTTAAGCCATTATGAGTGAACAATTAATTTTATCTTTGAATGATGCTGGCGTTACCTTGTCCGGTAAGGTCATCTTTGATGGCTTGGGTCTGAATGTCCATGGCCGTAGCCGCATCGCCCTAGTGGGGCGTAATGGCGCGGGTAAGACCACATTAATGCAGATGATTACAGGCGATCGCGAACTTGATGAAGGTGAGCGCTGGACCGTACAAGGCCTTAGCGTTGGCTATATGCAGCAAGATATTACGCCTAAAGAAGGGCAGAGCGTTTTTGATTATACTTTCGGCGGCCTGACTGAAGTCAGCAAACTTGAATCACAAGACTATAAAGTAGATATGATCCTGATGCCTTTGGGGCTTGACCCTGAAGCGATGATGACGGACTTATCTGGTGGTCAATTACGCCGTGCCTGTCTGGCGCGGGCTTTGGTTGAAGAACCTGATTTATTATTGCTTGATGAGCCGACCAACCATTTGGACTTAGAAGGTATTGAGTGGCTTGAAGGGTTTTTGAATAATTACAGCGGTACATTATTATGCGTTAGTCACGATAAAACTTTTCTATCGAATATTACGAACCGTATTTTTTGGGTTGATCGTGGCGGCGTACGTGTTTGTACGCGGGGCTTTAAACATTTTGATGAATGGTCTAGCGTCTTGTTGGAACAAGAAGCACGCGAAATTAAAAACCGTGAAAAAGCCGTACAGCATGAAGTCGAATGGGCTTCACGCGGGGTTAAAGCCCGCCGTAAGCGTAATGTTCGCCGTGTCGGCTTGATGAAAGAAGCGCGCGCCAAGTTAATGGCTGATAAATCGGCGTTCCGCAACATGATGGCCCGCATGGATGTGCCGATGATTGAGGCGGAAAAGAGCTCAAAAATATGTGCGGAATTCTTTAAAGTTCATATGGCTTATGATGACAAAATCATTCTTGATGGCTTTAACCTGCGTGTGACGCGTGGGGACCGTATTGGTATATTGGGTAAAAATGGTTCGGGTAAATCGACGTTCTTAAAATTGCTGATTGGCGAAATAGACGCGCAGAAGGGCAAAGTTAAGCGCCAGAAAAATGTCCGCGTGTCCTATTTTGACCAAAAGCGTGCTGATTTAGACCCCCTTGCGACGGTTAAAGAAACTCTGTGTACCAATGGTGGTGACCATATTGTTGTGCAAGGCAAGTCGCGCCATGTCTGTGGTTATATGAAAGATTTTCTGTTTGATCCGGCGCGGGTTGATGACAAGGTTATGCATTTTTCTGGTGGTCAAAAAAACCGCCTTATGCTGGCTAAAATCCTGGCCGACCCTGGCGAATTCCTGATACTTGATGAGCCGACCAATGATTTGGATATGGACACGCTGGATATGCTGGAAGAAATTCTGGTGAATTACACAGGGACTTTATTTGTCGTCTCGCATGATCGTGATTTCTTGGATCAAGTGGTGACTAAAGTTCTGGCCTTTGAAGGTGATGGTAAAGTCGATGGGTATATTGGTGGCTATTCGGATTATGTGATCGCACGTGATAGCGCGGAGAAACGTAAAACAAAAACCGACGCTGATAAAACAAAAGAAAAAGCAAAAAGCGCTGCGCCAGTTGTTGAGACGACCGATGTTGTGGAGCCCGCAAAACGTAAAGCTAAACTCTCTTTTAAAATACAATTTGAGCTTGATAATTTACCGCAGAAAATCGCTGATTTAGAAGAAGAAATCGCGACGTTAAGCAATAAAATGAAAGACGCAGATTTCTATAGCCGTGACCCTGACGGTTTTATGGAGGCGACCAAAGCCCTTGATAAAGCTGAGTTACGCCTAGAGCGCGCCGAAAATCGCTGGTTAGAGCTTGATGAATTGTAATTTTGCCTTATATGCGGTGAGTTTTAATTCAAGCTCCACCCTTAGTTAATAATTATAAAACAGTGACTTAGACCTACCTTTTGACATAATTCCCAGTTTTTGAGATAATCCTTTATTCTTAAGTCACGTTTGGATTTAATTGGGGGCAAGTCATGGTGGATAATTTTATTAATTTAATTGATCATTTTTGTGAATCGGGACGTTTCTATAATGAGATGAAATGTTTTGAACACAATTTTGAAATTGTTAAAGCTTACAATATTAACGATGCAAATGTCTTAATTAAGAATTCACAGCTGGAAGAAGAGGCCTATAAAATTCGTCATAATGCTTATTGCAAAGAGCATGATTTTGAAAATAGCGATCCTTCCAGCCAAGAAAAAGATGACTTTGATCAATATGCTTATATGGCGTTAATTCGTCACCGTCCGAGTGATAGTTATGTAGGCACAGTGCGTATGGTCGCCCAAGGCAATGGTTGTCGCGATTTGCCAACGATTGCGTCATGCGAGCAAAAAATTCCAAATATAAATAATAAAGAACATTCCTACGCAGAAATTTCGCGGCTGTGTTTATCTTATGAACGCCTACGCGCTGCGGGGGTTACTAAGAAAGAATCGGTCTTAATTATGCCTGGAATTCTTAAGGCAGCATTAGAAATAAGTACAGACCTTGGGGCTACACATTGGGTTGGATGCATGGAACCCATCTTAATAAAAACGCTGCAGCGTTTTTATAATGTTGGCTTAGATTGGGTTGGGCAAGAATTTGAACATCATGGCAAACGGCAGCCATTCATAACAGATGTTAAAACGCTCATTAATACGGTTCATGAAAAACATACAGTCTTACGCGATATTATTGACTATATACATTACGACTTACCTTTTAATGTTGTGCCAAATTTCACAAATCAGCATCGCTATGCTCTCTCTTAAGCGATAATCCCTGGGCTATTCTTCTGCGGGAATGCTGTTCCTTACATGTGCATAGGCCATTAATGCAAATTCACGTGATGATTTAATGTCGATAATCGGTTCTGGATAATCCGCCCCTATTTTTACATTATAGATGGCTTGCTCAGCTATGCTCATAGTCCACGGTTCATGTATGAGTTTGTTGGGTACATCACGCAGTTCTGGTACGAATTTTTTTATATATTCAGCATCAGGAACGAATTTTCGGCTTTGTGTAATCGGGTTGAATATTCGAAAATATGGCGCGGCATCTGCCCCGCAGCCCGCGACCCATTGCCAGCTTGCGCTATTCGAAGCTAAATCCGCATCAAATAAACAATCCCAAAACCATGCCGCGCCTTCATGCCAGTGAATAAGCAGGTTTTTAACCAGGAAAGACGCGACGACCATACGGCAGCGATTATGCATGTAGCCTGTTGTATATAGCTCACGCATTGCGGCATCAATTAATGGATAGCCTGTTTGGCCGCGCTGCCAGGCATGCAGGCGTATTTTATCATTCTGCCATGGAAACACATCAAACTTCTTTTGAAAGTTTTGCGTAGGCAGTTCAGGGAAGTGATAAAGAAGATAATAAGAAAATTCACGCCATGCGAGTTCTGACTTGAAGTGATTAAGGTCATCTGTTGATTTTTGGGCAGGATATTGATCCGTGCATAGGTGCCACGCTTGGTTGGGAGAAATTTCTCCAAAATGTAAATGCGGGGATAAGCGCGATAGGGCATTCCTATCGGGAAAATCTCTGCCTGTCTTGTAATTGCGAAGCTCTGCGCGGCTAAATTCTTCGAGTTTATCATGGCCGGCTTTTTCGCCGACCTGCCAGTTCTCTATAATGTTGGCCCATTCACGGCAGGGCTTAAGCTTTAGTGACGTGACGTCTGTCGTACCCAGAGCCTGAGTGCTTTTAGCGTAGTTGATGTCCTTTGGCGGCGGTAAAGGTCTGCGAGGGGGATCTTGTTGCAAACAGCCATTGCGGTAATAAGGGGTAAATACGCGATAGGGTGTTCCGTCTTTTTTTAACACGGTCCATGGCTCCCATAACAGGCTAGCGCTATGGCTGTGGATCGTCGTTTCTGTGCTCTTAAAGAATTCTTTGATGCTCTGATCCCGCTTAATGCGCCAAGGCTCATAACATCTATTCCAATATATATCTGTTGCGTGCGAAGCTTTAATAAGCTGAGTGAAAATCTCTTGCGGATCCCCGCTATAGACTAAAAGCTTATTGTCGAGGGATTGGCTTAATTGGTTAAGCGAGTAATGCAGCCATAAGCGCGAGGCGCCGCCCATAGGTGAAGGGGCTGCGTTCTTGTCGTCAAGAATATATATAGGAATTATTGGACGTCCCGTAGCAACCGCAGCGCTAAGGGCTGGGTTATCGGCGCATCTTAGGTCTTGGCGGAACCAGAATATAATAGGGGGGCTTTGCATGGGGTGACGCTAGTCCATATTGACTTCTATACGGCGTTGTTTTTTGCGTAACTTGACTTCCACAAGCATAGATAACAGCATTTCACGGCGATGTAGTGCCTTAACAACGTCCCAGCCTTGCATAAGCTGTATCGCCTTTATTGCGGCTTTCTGGCGCGCAACATTTTCGGGACTGTCATAAAGATTGGCATAGAAAGCAGGGTCTTGGTAAAGCTTTTTAGTCAAAGCCTCCATGATGGCGTCATAAGATACGCCGCCTTTATCGCTTAAACCGTAATTTTCTGGAACATTACTTGCGCCTAATGTTTCAAGGACTTTCAATATTTGCTCATTATTACCAAGAGAGCTACCGCTCGCGCGGTTACCAACCAATGTTGCAAAACTGTTTTTCGCGACGTTTCTGATGGCTTGTAAGGAGCGTAGATCTGTGATTGCGCGCTCACCTTCCGTCGTTTTGATAATGCTTTCTGGGTATTGGCGTATATTGGAGTCGAACAGATTATGCGTTAGTAAAAACAAATCGACTTCACCATCACTCAGGCTTTGATTGTCATTACTGGTTGCGTCGGTTAGATCCTGAGCATCAATGAGGTTAACCTTATTGCCCTGCAAGGTCGAGAAAAAATAAGGAAAATTAATGTCATGGTTTACGTGCTGTTTGTCTGCGCCGGTCCCCGTACAAAAGTTCTTTAAACCGTCTGTGCCGTTTTGCTGTGCGTTACAATAACGTGTGCGGAATTTCTGAATGTAATCAGCGGAGCGGTGATTACTAATCATGGCGCCAGCGGAATCAGAATGCTTCATATCATAATCTTGCATATATTTAGCGAAAATTTGTGACTGCGCGCGCGCAGCGTAACTGGCACGAGAGATTGATTTACCAACGGAAGGAAATTTACAGACACTAACTGATGGCTTGTAACGCTGTGTAGATTGGGCTTGTAAGACTTGCATTTCTCTTTGAGTGACGCTGCCCACATAACCGTCTAGTATCGCGCCTACAGCACCAGCCTGAGCCAACATGTTCGTTGAAAATTCACTAGCCATACTATAGAGGCCTTTACCCCAGGCATCGCGGATTTTGCTATCAGGAAATTTAAATAAACCGTTTGCTGCTGAAGCATAGAGACTTTGAAAGCCGGCTTTGTCGCGCTTCTTATGTGTTTGTTTTGCTAAGGCAAAGTGAGCCTCTATATATACGGGCGGTAGTGGGTCGCCTGTTTCTGGAGCAGTATTTGTAACAATAAGAAACATCGAGCCTTGGCTGTTCGTGCTGTAATCTGCATTTTTAAGAGCGCCGCCTCTGAAAACTCCAGAAGTCGCGGCCGTAACGCTCTTCATTTCACTCGAGCCTGTTGAATATTCTATAAGGCCAGTATCACTTGTACGGCCTAAAAATATAACATCACCGGAAAGAGCGGAGAATGAAAACGTGATAGAGTTATCGAGTGTTTTTCTGTTGTTTTTCAGGTCTCTGTAAGGCACGTCGTATTTCAACGTGTAGTTTATACCGCTGGAGATACCTATCTCAAGATTTTCAGGGAACTGGCCAGAAATTAGAGCCGTGCCTTTTTTAGTGGCTTTAGCTGTGTGTCTTTGGCCGCTATTTTCAATGTCTATAGAGGGCGTAGAATTAGGCACAATGCCAGTGATTCTGACATGCGCACTGCTGAAAACTTGTTCCTGAGCGTGCGCATTGGTATCGGTAAAAGCGAGAAGTAATGCACCACACATAAATAGCGTCAGAATTTGCACGCAAAACTGACGCAGCCAATCTTTGGTCTGTGCTATTGTGATGTTTAATTTCAGCTCGTTTTTATACATAGTCTTTATAAAATCCTAGTGTACTTGTTTTTGTTTGTCTTCAACTTCTAACTCAAGAAGAATTGACGTCAATAATTCACTGCGTACCATGCTTTCATATGATTCACGACGCTGCATAAGACCAAGCGCCTGCATTGTCGCATATTGACGCTCTACATTGGCTGGGCTGTCATATAAATTGGCGAAAAAGCTAACGTTCTGGAATATTTTTTGTGTTAAGAAATCCATTTGCGCATAATAGCTAGGGTTTGGCTGGTTGCCGCTGCCGTAAAGATCAGGGAATACGAGGTCCTGTGTTTCTTGTAGCGTCTGAGCGGAACCATCAGTGACGGCATTGAAAACGGATGCCATTTGAAAGTTGGATGCACCACTACCTGCGCTTTTTAGGCCAATAATTGTATTAAAGCTATTTTGGGCGATATTACGTTTGGCCATAAGGGCACGGAACTTCATATATTGGGGCGCTTTTTTCTCATCGCTAAATTGGTTAAACTTACGCTCAATTAGCTCATCAGAGAATAAATTTGATGCCATAGCCATGATGTCGACTTCATCATGGGTGATGACATTATCAGTATAATCGACATTAAGCGTGAGGGCCGTATCAACCAACATATTATAATTTATGTCTCTGTTTTTGCGTGATCCGCCACAGCTGGGGTGTACGGCGAGGCCGCTTTGCAAGTCGCGCGGGTCGCAATATAAATTCAAGAATTGGTCAAACCGAGTGTCATGATCGGTAATTGGCGTTACTTGTTCTTGTGTATTGGCGTAAAGGCCTGTGCCATCGACAGTGACTTTGCCGCCAACTTGTCGTTCTATCGCTCTTTTTGACAAGAAGCTTGCGTTGAAGCGGCCTTTAGATTCACTCGCTGCGAGGCTTTTTGTGAGCGAGGCAAAAGTACACATAGATACAGCGGGCATTTGATCACGCACGGTTTCGGCGGTTAATTTCTGCATTTCAAGAATGGTTTTATTCTGGGTCACGCCATCAAGCATGGCCCCAATAGCGCCTTGATTGGCAAGGGCCATCGTTGTGAATTCCATACTCATGGATATCATGGCAGGATATAGATTTTCTTGCCAAAGTGTCGTGAGAAACCAGTCTATAGTGTCTTCAAATTCATCTTTCAAAACAAGGTTCAAAGCCGTTTCTGTGCCCATATGTGAAAGTGTGCTAAATACGCAAAGTTCACAAAAGCAGCACCAAGCCTTAGCTTGCTTGATCGAGGCAGGCGAAGCAAAAGCAATCATAAACAATGTTACAAATAATAATGTTTTGCGCTGTAGTGTTTTTGCCGTTCTACAGATTGCGGCGCTGCGTTTTTGCATTGAGCGTTTACCGTTTATCATTTCAACATCGCTCCCTGTGTGTCTTTTGTACTTTCGTCTAATCTGGTTTCAAGCAGAACGGACAGAAGCATTTCAGAGCGAATTTGGCTTTCATATATATCGCGCTGCTGCATCAGACCAATGCCTTGCATCGCGGCTTTTTGTCGTGTCACATTGGCCGGGTTGTCATATAAAGAGGCATAAAAGCCCGGGTCTTGATAAGTATTTTTGGTTAGTCTTTCCATTTCTTCATAATAAGAAACCGTGCTATTGGGATTTTTTGTTTTAAGCGCCACAAGGCTATTAAAGCTATTCTCAGCGACGGCGCGCTTGGCAATAAGGGAGCGCATGGCTAGGTAGCGATCATTATTTTCAGGGTTTCTAAGCAGTTCATCTTGCGGTCTTAAAATCAAGTCACTGGAATACAAATTGGTGGCCATTGAAAAAACATCAAGCTCATCATTCGTTGGCGTTGTGTTGGTTAAATCTATATCAAGCGTTGCATTTGAATGGATAAGGCCAGTGTAATCAATGTCGCGGTTGAGACGTGCGTCAGACCCTGCGCATGCCGCCCCATAAGCGGATGCAATATTACCATACTCATCTTGAGGGTCACAATAGGTCGATAAGTACTGGGCAAAACGGCTGTTAAGATCATTGACGCTTGAGTTGACACCATCTGATCCTGAAAGCCCCTGCACGCCAAATTGGCGGTCTAGCGAGCGTTTACTTAACACTTGTTGTGTGATGTCGCGGCGGTGATCTGAAGCGCCTACGCTCTTGGCTAGAGTCGCATATTGGCACATGGATACGGCTGGCATATGATCTCTAATGGCGTTTACTTGCAAGGTTTGCAGCTCTTTAATATGATTATTATGTACCTGTCCATCAACCATGGCGCCTATGGCGGCGCCTATCCAATGATTAGCCGTAGTCAGTTCCATAGCCATGCTGGTTAGTTGCGGTCTAATAATGCCCGCTGTAAATTCGCCAATGACATTCCCCATGAAGAAGCTTTGGACTTTGCTTTGTATATCCAACGTTAATTGAGCGATGGTGGAGACGTGAAATCCAAACACAGTAAAGCAATCTGTACAGACGCAGCATGTTGCTTGGGCAGGTCGGCTCGTGGGGATTTGTAAGGTAAGGACCACAGCGCTAATAAACACAAGGTTACGCAGTGTTTTTAATGTTGCTTTGAATATTTGTGGGGTTGTTATGCTCATGATTTAATATCCCCACTGACTTAGGGTATTATTCAGGGAGTTTTGCTCTTGAGCGACCTCTGTATCCAATAATATGGCAAGGGACATTTCTGAGCGTATAAGCGATTCATAATAATCGCGTAGCTGCATTAACGATATAGCCTCCATAGAAGCGCTTTG
This sequence comes from uncultured Micavibrio sp., assembly GCA_963977125.1. Classification (GTDB taxonomy): domain Bacteria; phylum Pseudomonadota; class Alphaproteobacteria; order Micavibrionales; family Micavibrionaceae; genus UBA2705. Next base: position 67,921 of record CAXBNJ010000005.1, on the reverse strand, counting down.
ACGGTCCACATTTGCAGGGTTGTCATACAAATTGACAAAAAAGTCAGGGTTCTGGTATATGCCCTTGGTTAAATGTTCCATCTGCGCCCAATAACTTGGCGCTATTTTTGTTTGCGTATCAATTTCGGCTGCATTCATGCCTAAGCTCAACAGCTGTTCTTTATATTGGTTGGTAACGGCCGTACCGCTTGCGGCTTTCATGCCGATTAGTGCATCAAAACTATTTTCAGCGACGCTGCGTTTCGCTTGTGTGCTGCGCCAGTCCATATAGGCTGATTGTCCACCTTTATAATCCCAAGTTAATGCACTGCCGTCAACGCGTGGCGCCAAATCATTACTATAGAGCAACGATTTTAAGGCGACAACATCTATGAGCTCGCTTTGATTGGCCGCAACGTTTATGCCTGAATCGAGGCTCATATGAATCGTGTCGGGGGCGTCTACGGTGTTTGTATAATTTATATCTCTTGATGTGCGGCCATTCGTGCTGGTTCCAGCCCCACATAAAAAGGACATTTCGCCACCAAATTCTGCTTTATTACAATGCAGCTCTAAAGCCGTTTTTACGCGGCTTTGTATATCTCTTGATCTAGAGGCGCCAATAGTCTCGCTTTGCCCTAGCCGGCGTCCTAAGGAATATTCATTCAATACATTGTGAACCATTTTTGCACGCATATCCGCCTGTGCCATTGATTTGTTCAATGAAGCAAATTTACACATAGATACAGATGGAAGGTGTCGTTTTGTCGCTTCAGCAGTCATGATTTGCATTTGAAGTATAGTCTCATTTTGCAAGCGGCCATCAGTCTGCGCGCCAAATTCTAATGCGGGGAACCAGCCGCCGGCCGTTAATTCCTGAGTCATGCCAGTTAAAAGCGGTTTTATGCCCGTATGCCACCAAGTTTGAGACAGCATCGTGTCTCTTAATGTGTCGAATGTGGTTTTATACAGCAGTGTCAAGGTTGTCGTCGTTAAAACGTGATAGGCAACAAGAGCGGGCGTCGGACAGCAGACACAACAGCGCGCTTGCGCTTGCTTGACAGGGACAGCGCTTGAAAAAGCGAGCGTGAAAACGAAGAGCAAAGTAAATAAGCTCATTTTCACGGCGCCCCTTATTTTTGATCGGGGGCGTGAGCGTGGTTTTTCTATAGTGTTTCCTAAGCTGAACATCATTCTTTAGCCGCCTTCATATTTGCCCATTCTTGCGTAATATTTTGCCCGTAATCTTCCAAAGCTGAATCGAGCCATAAAGAAAGAAGTGTTTCTGAGCGCAAGGCTGTTTCATGAATGTCACGCTCTTGCATAAGGTCAATGGCTTTCATTGCGGCTTGCTGGCGTTTAACATTGGCTGGATTGTCGTAAAGATTAACGAAAAATCTGGGATTCTGATACAGGGTCTTGGTCAGGACTTCCATTTGCGCCCAGTAACTAGGGCTTGTGTTTGATAGAGATGTCGGACCGCCGGTCTGTGCAAAGTAATCACTAAATTCGTTGCCCGCGCTACCATCAAGGCCCAACGCTAGAAGTAAATTTTGCATGTGCGGTGTGATGGAAAGGCTGGAATCGTCCGCTTTATCCGTTGGCGCTTTTAGCCCGACATAATTCGCAAAGCTATGTTGAGCGACGTTACGTTTTGCCTGCAGGGTGCGTTTTTTGATTAGTTGGAGGCGAGAAAGGCCTTCGGTTGTTTTCTTTACGTTGTTTTCTGTGATCGCCTCTGTTGGTGTGTCCCCATAAAGGTTGCGGCTCAATGCGACTATATCTTCGAATTGTGAGCGGCTCTCATTACTGCCGTAATTCGCGGGATAAAGCGTTGCCGAAATTGTTTTGGGGGCGCCTAAAAGCTGCGTAAAGTTAATGTCTATGTTGTTTTTTCTTGTTCCGGCTGTCGCCGTACATATCCCCTCTAAAAGGCCCGCGTGATCCGAGGCTTGTGGCGTGGAGAAGCAATATTTAGCTTTAAATTGTTCAAAACGCGATTGTGCATCTTCATTAACGCTCTTTGAGCCCGCAAGGCTTTTATCTAAAGTCACGCGTTTTAAATTTTGTAGAGACATGGCTTTCACCATGTTGTCTTTAGCGATTTTTGTGGCGACGAGAGATTTAGATAGCGTTGCAAACTCACACATGGAGACAGCGGGCATATGATCGCGCGTCGTCTTGGCGCTAAGAACCTGCATTCTTGTGATCGAATCCTGTTGGCTTTGCGCATCGAAGAAAGCACCAATGGCAAGGGGGTAATTGATGATTAGTGTCGTCATTTGCGATGTATAGGAGCGCAATTGCGGTAGGACCATACTTTCCCACCAAGTGTTGGGGCTGTCAGCATAAAGAAGATCAACAATTGATTCAAAGCCAGCTTCAGTCGTATCGCTAATTGTGCTGACTGTATCGCTATGTAAATCCATGTGGTCTGTAATTAAGCAGCACGCGCAACAGGCTTGTGCTTCGCGGGGCGCTAAGGTAAAAGCAGCGCAGAATAAAGTAACCAAAACAAGGATTAACCTTGGTTTAGACCATAGTCTTTTCAAGTCACAATGCTTTTTGTCGTTCATCGCGTTTAATTACCAAAAACTACACTTATTTCAACTCAGGACTTGAAACTAATTTTAAGTCCCATGATGTGAATCACCACGATCCGTATCTAACCGTACATATACTACATACTGATTTGAAATTTTACCATAGGCAGTTTTTTTTTGCACGAAAGATTTTTAAGGTAATGTTTTGATTTGTTATATTTTGTACCGTTTTTACACTGGTGGATTGTCTGGGAATTTATCTACTTGCTTAGATTTGCAGCCTATCGTATCATGGTGCTAATAGGTTTAAATTCGGAGCTATTCATGGCGCCGTTCTCTTTAGTCTCAAAATAAATAAGTGCAGCTTTACTATAAAGCTTTGTCGAGTGTAAATTTTAGGTACGCAAAGAATATGTCAGATACACAACAGCCACCATCAGATACGAATAAAAAAGCGATCAAGCGAACAGGCAAGAAAAAGCCCTCCATTGCGAGCCCTAAACCTGTTGAAGGTAGTGAGGCTGATCGTGAGGTACATCCTTACGAAAAAGGCGTTGGCTCTGTTGTTATTCGTAATGAATATTACCGTGATGGTTACCGCACATTACAAAAAGTTGTCTTGTTGCTGGTTATAATGGTGATGATGCTTATTGGGGCGATGTATTATGTGATTAGTGTGCACCAACCAGAGGATCGCTATTTTGCGACAACGGTTGATGGGCGCCTCGTGCCTATGGTCGCGCTTTCTCAGCCTAACTTATCTAACCCAGCTTTGATGTCTTGGGTGGCGCAGGCTTCTACAGAGGTTCTAACCTTTGGTTTCCATGATTACCGTCGTCGCTTACAGGAATCATCGCGTAACTTCACAAGAACGGGCTGGGAGAGCTTTACGTCCGCTTTAGAGAAATCAAGTATCTTGGAAATGGTTCAGAATAACCGTCAAGTTGTGACGGCGGCACCTAAGGCCGCACCGGTTTTACTTTGGGAAGGGCTTGAAAATGGTCGTTACACATGGCGCATAGAGATTCCGCTAATTGTGACATATCAATCAGGCTCTCAGCGCAAAACAGATTCTATGCGTGTGACGCTTACAGTCGTTCGCGTACCTAAGCTTGAAAGCCCGAATGGGGTTGGTATTGAGCAGTGGATTTCTTTTTATGGTTAATTTTGCTGTTTTAATAGTGGGCGTTTCACCGTGTGTTACACATATGTGTAATAAACAATGTGGGATAAAAACTTTTTTTTAATGACATGGCTGTTGCTTGGATTTACGATTTACAGGCATGATGCCACTTAAATTACGTTGGGTTATAATTAAATGTATTCTATTTCTTGGGGGTCTAAGGTGAAAAACACTGTAATGATTACTCGTTTTCGCCAAAAAGTTAATCTAATCTCTGCGTTTGTCGCATTGGGGGCCTTAACGACTGCATCTGCTGCGTATGCACAGGGCACAAGCCTTCCGCCACCACCGAGTTTACCAGCGGCCGATCAAGCGCCTGCCCCAGCTGCATCAAATATGGGTAGCTTTGAAAGCTTATTGAAAAACTTGCCTCAACCAAGCGCAAGTGCTGATCGAGCACAGCAAAATGCTCCAATGCAACAGAACGCTCAAGCTGCGGGCGGTATGGCTATGCCAGGCCTAACTTTACCGCAGCGCTCAGCGCAAGGCAATGTGCCTCCCTCTTTGCCAGGCGTAAGCGAAGATGAAGTCGGCGGCGTTTCGCGTGAACAGCAAAATGAATTACGCGCACAAGCGGCTAAAGATAAGTTTTATCAAGAGGCTTACGGCATTGCGGTTGATTCAATGTTCCCTCTCAAGCCAGAAGAAATACGCCGTTTCTTGGAAATTTATGATGAAAACCGTCAGGCTATTGACACACCAATGTTTAACCGCCCGACACCAGAAGTGGCGGTCAAGACTTTATCCTTAGACCCTGGTCACGTGCCAGACAGCATTGACGTTTCTATGGGAACCGTAACGACAGTCTCTGTTGTTGATGTTACAGGGCAGCCTTGGCCTGTCAAAGATATGACATGGGCTGGCGATTTTGATATTATAAAGCCTGCACCGGGTGAAAACTTATTTAGAATAACGCCAACAACGCATTTTGCACAAGGTAACTTGTCGATGCGTTTGATTGGTCTTAACGCGCCTGTAGTCATGTCGCTTAATACGCGTCGTGATAAAGTGTTTTATCGTTTGGATCTTCGCGTTCCAGAATATGGCCCTGATGCCGCGGCGCCTTTAATTAACACAAGCCTGAGCATTACAGCAGGCAGCGCTACTTTGGCGACTGTTCTGGATGGCTTACCGCCAGCCTCAGCTAAGAAACTTGTCGTGACTGGCGCGGATGCACGCACACGTGCTTATAAAATTGATGGTATGGTTTATGTTCGTACTCCATTGACATTGCTTTCACCGGGTTGGAAAAGTTCGGTTAAGTCGGCGGATGGTATGAATGTATATGAATTGGCCAATGCTCCAATTCTTCTATTGTCAGATGGCGGCCAAATGGTCCGCGCGAGCCTTACTGCCGAAGTTTCAGATTAACTAATTGGCTAACCTAATTTAGACCTAGACGGGAATATTTCTATGAGTGACGAAGACCAATTTGATGACGGATTTGATGGTTCTGATGAGTTTGATTTGGATACAGATTTTCAGGGTGGGCAAAGCATAAAAGAGCTTTGGCGCAAAAATCCTATATTTAAATTCGGCGTAATTATTGTCGGCCTTGTTATCATTATCATTAGTGTCAATATATTTGGCAGCAATGATGTCAAGATTGAAACATCTGCTGTTGGTTCAGGCCAAGGCAGTAATGTGCGTGGCGCAGTTGGCGGTGAAGTTACTGATGTTTATCGTAATGCGTTAGAAACACGTAACGAGCAAGATTTTGAACAAGCACAAGAAGATGCGGGTAGTTTCCTGCCTGTACCTGTTGACCCCATAAAAACGAGCATCGCACCAATGGCGCGCGAAGCTGAAGAAAAAGACGATCCTATGGCGCAGTGGAAAGAGCTACAGGAAAAAAGATTAAGACGTCAGAATGAAGAAAACCAGCGTCGTCGCATGATGGAACTTCAAAATCAACGTGCTATGGCTTCAATGCCGCAACAGGCTGACCCTAACGCAGAAGCGCGTGGTAAAGCATTGGGCCAGTTATCTGGTGCGATGATGGAGCAAATGGCGATGATTGCAAAGCGCCAAGAATACAAAGCGCCGCACAAAATGTCTATTATCACAGATGAGGCTTATACTAATAAAGTTAGAAGTGGCCTTGGCGGAGGAATCCGTGGCATGAATGGTGTGGACGGTATGGGCGGTATGGGCGGCCTCGACGGCCTTGATAATAATGACCAACAAATGATGTCGTTGAACAATATGAATGAAGAAGAACCGCTTATTAATCCAGGCGAAATTGTCTATGGACAAATGTTGATTGAAGCGAATTCAGATATCCCGAGTGTTGTTCTTGGCCAAGTTCTAACCGGTTATTTTGAAGGCTCGCGCATTATGGGGAGCTTTTCTGTCGAAAAGAAATACTTGGTGCTTAATTTTGATAAAATTATGAAAGATGGCCGCGCCTATCGGATTAATGCTATGGCAGTCGACCCAGCAACATCTTTGCCTGGTCTGGCGACGGAAGTAGATCAGCGTTACTTTAAGCGCATCTTCTTGCCAGCGGCTTCAAAATTCATTGAAGGTGTCTCCGAGGCGGTCACAGAGGGGGGCAATACAAATGTCGTAAGCTCGACGACTGGCGAAACTGTTGCTGTTGAAACAGCAGATCTTAATTTAAATGAAGAATTGCTGAAGGGTGTGAGTGAGGCGTCTTCAATTGTAACAGAGATGTTGGAAGAGATTAGCGACGATACTAAAGTTCTTATTCGCGTCGAAGCGGGCACACCTTTTGGTATCTTATTTGTTGATCCTGTCTATGAAAGTAACCGCATCAGGAGTCGGGGGCAAGCGGGTATGGGGGGTACATCATCGCCTTTTGGTGCCCCGACGCCGACTATGCCTAGCGGCACAACAAACGCGGCGGCAGGCCCTGCGGGATTTGATCCTTCAATGCTGAACTTGGTTCCTGATTTATAATCGAATCAAAAAATAATAAGTTAAATTCAGGCCTTGATTAAAGGCCTGTTTTTTTATACGGTCTAATCATAATTAAAATAGAGTGAAAGTTACGATCATGATGAGTGATGAAAAAGATTTTACGGATGATTTCGGCGATCTAGACGATGAACTGGATGACGATCTTGATACTGGGCTAGACGGTGAATCTGCTGACGGCGAAGATTGGGATGAAGAGTTTGAAGATTGGGACGATGAATCTGGCTCGTTTGAGACAACAGATACAACTGTATCGACGAAGAAAAAAAGCGGTAAGGGCGGTTTGTTCCTCGTGCTATTAATTATAGCGGCGGGCGTAGGCGGTCTATATTTCACCGTATTTAATGGTGGTAATAAAACGACTGATAATACATCAGGGGAAATCGCTGCAGCTTCGCAAAATACAGCCATGAACGCTACAATGAATAATGAAGCGAATGGTATTTCTCAAATGGCAACGTCTTTACCATCTGATTCCATGGGAGACCAAATGTCAAGCTTGTCTGAGTTTGACACAAATAATGCGCCATCAATGCCCGATATGTCTGGTTTCGGCGGTATTGACAATACAGCTTCCATGCCCCCTATGCCCAACACAATGGTAATGGATTCTGATTTCAGCCCAACACCAAGCGTTGAGCCTGCAGATCTTGTCCCTATGCCCGATTTCGCAGCCATGAGCGCGCCTTCTGCGCCTAGTCTTGACATGGATATGGGGATGGATGATTTTGCGCCGGTAATGAGCGCGCCAGATCTTGTTGCTGCACCAGACGCACCGGCGGCGATATCTATGCCTGCTATGAAGATGCCTGAGCCAGTAGGCGCGTCCTCACCTGTTTCGGCTCCTGTGCCCACTCAAATTAAAGCGCCAACGCTAGCTCCTGCACCTGTAGCGAGTGAAAGCGAGAGCAATATATCTTCAGGCGCTGATACGGATGCCGTTCTTGCTAAGCTTGATGGTGTCGCCTCTCAGATGGATCAGATTGTTAATCGTATTGCTCAATTGGAACGCGATTTATCAAAGGTTAAATCAAGCAATAAAGATGTTTCGGCCTTGTCCAGAGAACTCAAATCAATTAAGGGACAAATGGGCGCGGTTCATTCGAGTAATGGGCAACAAACTCAAAAGGCCCCTGCATTACCGAAGGCTTCATCTGTTGAGAGATATCAGTCGCATGCGCCAACTAAGAAAGCTGCGCCATCAGGTAAGTGGGTTCTGAAGGGGATTGCGCAAAATACCGCGTGGATCGCTAAAGAAGGCCAAACGGATATATTGAAAGTGACAGTTGGGGACACAGTCAAAGGTCTTGGTCGTGTCATGTCAATTGGCCTAGAGAATGGCGTGTGGACGGTACGCGGCGAAGATGGCATAGTTACTCAATAAATATACCAGCCTTTACTGAGGCTTTAAACACAGGCTTTAATGCCCTAAAATACGCCCTGCAGACACGATGTTTGCGGGGCGTTTTTATTTTATTTTAAAAAATATCTTGATTTTGCACTGCAGTATATGTTTTCCTAAAGATAAGCGAAAACATAATAATGTGTTTTTGCGATATAGATTTTAAGCTTAGCTGAAATGCTAGCAACGGATTTTGATTATGCAGTTTTGCACAATGACAGCACAGACAAACCAGACGAATGGCATGAATATTTCATGGCCTCGTCTCGCGTCTTATGCGCTGCATATTTGTGCGATTATGCCACGCTGTAACCAAGCGAATCATAAACCGATGCATTCGGAGCTGTAATTTATAAAATACGTATTTAATAAATGTCAGCTCATACCAAACGGAAGAGCTGACAATCAAATCCCCCCTTTTTATAAGACTATTGATTATCACCTCTTCCATAAGATTTAATGGAGGAATTACTATGTCAGAGTATCTAGATATCTTTTCACGCCGCTTAACGCTAAGTAATACAAAACGCTGTGGTGCTCAAACGGCGAGTTTCACTGTGAGCGATAGAGCCAGCGGCGAAGACATAGGGGCGATCAACCTTGTAATGAAAACAAGCGATGAAGGTCTTTTGGGTGAAGTCGATGTTTCGATCGATGCCGATTATGAAGGACGGGGCTATGGCATTGAAGCCATGAAGCGTCTTTCAGAATATGCTTATGAAGATTTAGGTTTGGTCAAATTATTGGCTAAAGCGCCTAATCGCAATTTGGCGGCAGAATATTCATTACGTCGGGTTGGTTTTTCTTCATTAAATAAGCTTTCACAAGATGGCTCTTATAGATATTATGAGTCCGTTAGTCCCTATTTTATGGATTAACTGCGCATGGGGCATTTATCTGTGCCGTATTTGAGTTAGTAAGAGTAAAGTTAGTTAGAATAAATATGAGTATTATTAGCGTTGAGCATCTGGGCAAAAATTTTGACAGTTTTAAAAAGACTGGATTTTTTAAGCGCCAAAAAACGACCTTTGAAGCGGTTAAAGATATTAGTTTTTCGATTGATGCGGGCGAATCTGTCGCTTTTATCGGCCCTAATGGTGCAGGTAAATCTACGACTTTAAAAATGTTGACGGGTATTCTTTACCCTGATGCAGGGACGGCAGAAATTGCAGGCTTCGTACCATGGAAACAGCGTAGCTTACTGGCGCGTGAAATCGGTGTGGTCTTTGGTCAACGCTCGCAGCTATGGGCGAATTTATCGGTTCGAGATAGCTTTGCATTACTGGGCTCTATGTATGGGGTTAAAGGCGCAGAATTGACAGCACGCATAGCCATACTTGATGATATGCTTGATCTGAAGGCATTTATTAATCAGCCTGCGCGTTCATTATCATTAGGCCAGCGTATGCGCTGCGAAATTGCGGCGTCACTACTGCATAGCCCTAAAATCATCTTCCTTGATGAGCCGACAATTGGCCTTGATATCGATTCAAAAATTGCGCTGCGTAATAATTTGAAGGTCTTGGGGCGCGAAGAAAAAGCGACGATTATGCTCACCAGCCATGATAGCGGCGACATTGAAGAAATATGCGAGCGCGTAATCATGATTGATCACGGCGCCCTTAAACAAGATGCGCCTTTAACGACATTGCGCGCTGATTTTGACCGCTTTAAGATATTAACGCTGCATAGCGATGCGCCGATTGATGTTGATAGTTTGCCTGATGGCTGCGCTATTGATTTGCAAAATGAGCATAAAGTACAAATTAAAATAGACCGTAATCAAGTCTCTTTACGTGGGGTTACCGCGGATATTCTAACGCGTTTTAACATCCAAGATTTCTCAGTAGAGAATATGCCACTCGATGCGCTTATACAGCTGCTCTATGTTCAATCGGCGCAAGCCGAAATTACAGGACCACATGAAAATGCGGGCTGAACAGGGAAATGCAGTAAATGCGAATAATAAAAAAACGAGACGGTCATATGAGCACTTAAGCTGTTATGGCGCGTCGGGTTGGCTTTTTTTCAAAACTGGATATTTGGAGCGGATAAAAGATGGGCTGCATATGATTGGCAAGTTCATGTCTTTTTTGATGCTTGTCTGGGTTTGGAATATTCTATGGGGCATGGTGCCGACTGATATTCTCGGTGGTGGCGATTATGATCGGGCAGGCTTGGTTTGGTATATCGCGATCACTGAAGCTGTTGTTTTCTGCGCAGGCTATTTGTTTTATGATATGTATGTCGATATTAAGAATGGTAATTTTTCCCCCTCACTTATACGCCCCGTATCTTATCATTGCCGTATGATCGCGAATTGCTTTGGCCGTGCTATGGGGCAAATGACACTTTTCTATCCGCTGGCTTTATTAAGCGCCTATTTAATAACAGGTGTATGGCAACCAGATTTTGGCCAAATTATACTGAGCCTTATTATGGTCATGGAAGCCTTGTTTTGTTTTGTGTGTTTAAATTATATGGTGGGGGCAGCAGCTCTATGGATTGGTGAATCCTCGCCCGCTTATTGGATCACACAAAAACTCTGCTTTCTTTTGGGGGGCTTGCTGTTTCCTTTAACGCTTTATCCTGAAATTTTTTATAAAATTACGCAGTTCCTACCATTTACAGCCGTATTTTTCATGCCGGGCAGTACTATGCTGAATACATTGCCCTATAGCGCAATGATGATGATCGTTATTCAAACTTTTTGGATGACGTTCTTGCTCGGCCTAAGTTTATTAGTCCATCGCTGCGCTGTCCGCCGCGTAGCTATAGTGGGAGGATAAGATAATGAAACAGCAACCAAGCCATGTAAAGAAAATGAACCAAGGCGATTTTGTTCGTACGGTTTTAAAGGCTAACTTACTATCCGCATTAAGCGAAGGTAAGGGGGCTTATGTACCTGTGATCTTTATGTTTATTCAGAATATTATATTTATGATGATCTGGGTGATGTTTTTCAATTATGCCGATAATCTTTATGGCTGGACTTTGCGTGAAATGATGGTGCTGACCGCATTGGTTTGTTTTTCCTTTGGGGCGGCTTCGGTTTTTTGCGGCGGTGCTTACACGCTTAATTACACGGTGGATAGTGGTGGATTAGATAATTTTCTATGCCGACCTGGGGATGTGCTTATTTCGGCTATATTCTCTCATTCACGCGTCGCAGGCTTGGGGGATATGCTTACGGGGCTCGCTCTTATGGCCTATGTTTCAGGTTTTAATATAAGTGAGTGGGCATTATTCTTCGCAGCGGTGAGCGCGACCTCTATTTTACTCGCTTCGCTGATTGTGATTGTGCAGTCTATTGGGTTTTGGAAGACAAATTCGGCGTCGTTATCGGATTCATTATTTGAATTCATTATAATTTTGTCTTCTATGCCTCAGCATGGCTTTCCTTTAGCGGCAAAGGTTTTTATATTTACAGTCTTGCCTGTTGGCTTTATGGGGCTGTTACCTGTCAGCATATTTATGACGCATAATTTGTTATTGTTTGTGCCTCTGTATGGCGCAACGCTGGTTTTTGCCTTGATTGCGCGGTTGGTTTTCTATAAAGGTCTAGAACAGTATAAAAGTGGAAATGCATTTATGTGATGGGTTTTAAGATATGAGCGAAGAAAACTGGAATAAGAAAAAGAAAAAAGGCGCACCGCCATCAGGCTTGTTTTGGAGCATTGATGAGAGCGCCTTTGGCGTGGGTGATGAAAAAGCGGCCTTGGATATGGTTCGCGATTTACGCCTCGCGATTTTAGCAATTAATGCAGCGCCTTACGAAAAAAATGCCCATATTATTGAATTTGTGCCACTTGGTGGCGGTGAAGATTCTTTGAAGATATTACAAGGCCTGCAGGTTATTACCGCGCATAATGGTCTAGTTTTGCTTGTGCGCGATTCACTGTCTTTGGCGGCGAAAGCTAAAGCTGACGGCATTGTCTTTAGTGATGTTAACAAAGCAAAGGCCGCACGTGAGAGCATTGGTGACGACCCGATTATCGCTCTGCATGTTGATGCAGAAGAAGAGCTTATTGAAGAAATTGACCTCGCTATATTTTCTAATAAATTTAGCGTGCAAGAAATTCTAAAACTCAAACAAAACTTAAGCTGCACGGTGATGAGCGCAATAGAGCTTAATAATGTTGATTGTCAGAGCTATGTGCAATATGGCTGTAACTTTTTAAATGCAAGTCACTATTTGAACACGCATAAGGGTGGCGCAGCTAAAGCGGCGGTGAATATGCTCTATGCTATTGACCTGACCGTCGTGCCGGCTAACGCGCATTAAGTTTTAAACCAGAGCCATACAGCGTTAGAGTAACGCCAAAAGGTTTTCTGGTGGACGGGCGATTACTGCGCCTTTATCCGTGATGATAATTGGACGTTCAATAAGTTTGGGGTGTTTGGCCATGGCTTTGAATAAGGCGTCATTATCAGCCTCAGCTAAATTATTTTCCTTATAATCAGCTTCTTTGCAGCGCATCATATCGCGCGGCGTTTCGCTGCAGTTTAGTCTTTCTGCAAGGGCGCGGATTTGGCCTTCTGATAAAAGATCTTTAGTGTATTCAATAATCTCAGGCACGATATTTCTATCTGTGAGCAGCGCTAAAGCTTGGCGAGACTTACTGCATTTGGGGTTGTGATAGATGGTTATATTCATGGGGCTCACCTCAATTTTTTATGTCGTTTATTCTTCTTTTTATGATTTATTACTCATTACTCATTACTGACTTTATCAAGAAGCTTGATGAAAGCTGCGCGGTCAGCCATGACGGCGCGTTTGCCTAGCATCGCTTCTGTTTCTAGCGCCGCGACTTTTTCAGCAATCGCGGTAATAATAAACTGATTAATTGACGTCTTATCGGCTTTTGCAGCGCGTTTTGTGGCGCGCATTAACGATTCAGGTAGTCGTAAAGGATATTGGCTCATCGTTTAGGCAGCCTTTCTTTTGGTTTTTGGAGGCTCGAATAATTTGAGTGATTTTTTGGCACTTAAAACCGTTAGGTTTAATGTGGTTTTGGCTTGTTTGTATAAATCGGGGCGTAAAACAATTAATGCATCGGCGCCGCCTATATAAGCACAAGCAACGCTTAGGTCTTTTTCCGGTTTATTCATCACGGCGTGCCATAGGGCATGACAAGGCACATATTCAGCGCGCTCAGCGATAAAAGATAAGGCTTCTTCTATCTCGCGAAATTTAAGGTTAAGACTGTGCCGATTATCATAAAGGCTCTGTTCATAGGCATATAATAAAGGGGCAGAGAGTAATAATTTATAATCACCATTCGCCAAAAAGCGTAACAACTGATGTTCTGGGGCTTGCGCGGTTTTAAATCCGGCTGCGATGCTGTCTGGTTCAATGACGAGTTTCATATTAGAATCTTAACAGTTTATCGGCGCTTCACAATAATAGACCGAGACTGAGGGGACTGACGTCCACAAGTTAATTATATTTTCATAAGTTTCATGTATTTTTAGTTTATGGCTATATTAGCGCACGGCTATGTAAGTGAGCTGGTGGATGTTAGAGAATAAGAAATAAAAATAAGGCAATATATGTCCGATAAAGAAGAAAAAAAACCATTTCTTGAGACCGTAACAGGCGCTGTTGGCGGCGGTAATCTCAGTGTTGATAACCTAAAAAAGCCTGCCGGTTTAGATGAGCAAGTTGTCGGTGGTGGCGTTAGACATGAAACGGAAAGTGATTTAAGCACAGAGCTTTATGGCGGTGTGACCTTTGATGGTGATTATAAGCTTGGTATCCATTCTGAATATAATTTCTTTGAAAAAGACAAGGAAGAAACCACAGACTCTGAGGCCTCTGGCCAAATCGCATCGCAGTCAGGGGACCATGGCGATAATGACCTTAAGCTAAAGGCCGTTGTTGATATTATGTATGCCTCACGTTACGGCGGCATAGTCGCATCAGCAGCGCTGCAGGCGGAAACATTACTGATGGATGGCCGTATGAAAGCCAAAGGCCTTATCGGCTATGTACAGGCGCCCCATGAGCAAGATACGGGCGTATATGGCCAAGTCGAATTGGATATGCGTTTATCACAAGAGCGTGATTGTGATGATTTTTTAGATAAGGGTTGTTTATCAAATGTGTTTACAGCGACGTTAAGTCCTGCTGGACAGGTTCAACTCGAGAATCAAATGCTTCATGATACAAATGTCCTTGGCGTGCCTTTCCGCGCGGGCCCCTCTATTAGCCGCGAGGCTGATGGTTCAACAGGCGTTGGCTTTGCGGTGCGTGCTGAGTTTTAAGTCTATTTAATTTGATTTGCCGTGACTTTTTGTAGGTCGGCTTCAGCTTTTATCCAGCTTTTCATGTAATCATCAAGTTCAGGCGGCGTGCCTTGTTGGTCTTTGGCCGTTTCAAATACGCGCGCTGTTGGTAAAAGCTTCTTGCTGTCCCCACCATCAAAAAAACTGCCTTTAACCAGCGCTATAGCGGCGACTGCGCCATGTTTTTTACCGCCTTGAATAATAAAACGCTGTTCCATGTAAAACCAGCTTTCATCCCAATATTTGACGTCACTGGTCAGTGTGAATTTTTGAAAGGGGAGCAGCGGAATGCGATAACGGATTGTGCTGGCACCCAGAACTGGTAGCCATTTTTTTTGCATCAGCGTTTTAACCATCCCACATTGCAGCATTAAATCCATACGCCCTAAATCCATCAACGCAAAATACCGCGCATTATTCATATGGGCATTTATATCTAAATCGAAAGGCCAGACTTTAAAGTTCAATATGCTTTGCTGTGTTAATAGCTTACGCGGGGCCTTTTTGAAGTAATGGCTAAGAATAAGGCGAATAAGGCGAAAATAAAGGTTCATATGCGTTCATGTTTCTGTTGTTCATCTAAACCTTTACAGCGCATAGACTTTACGCTCAAGGTTGGTTTTTCATGCAGCTGATCAGCAATGTGATTTTCTGGCGATCATCTGCGTCATAAATGGCTTTTACGCGCTGTTCACAGCCCTCATAACGCGCCGCTTGATCGGTGGAGAACATGTAATTAAATAAATAATCTCCGCGCGTTGTATCGGCAACTTCTTGGTTGAACACTTTGGTCACTGCGCCGCGTTGAATAGATTCTGCGTCACCATTATCAAAATAATTAAAACTAAAAGCGCCACCTGTGCCAAGCACGGCGGTGATGATGGCTTTACCGTAATGGTTTTTAACAAATTCAAAAACTGGCGTTAAACTGATGTTCATAGCTTGGCTCTCCCGATATTTTTTTATTTTTTATAAGTTGCGGTAATATGGTGGGGAAGTCAATATCCAAGTTGGGGCTACAACACAGCTTCCCAAGTTAGAGCCGCCTCGTCGGGTGGTGTGTATGCGCAATAACGATGAGTCGAAAAAAAAGCACATTAAATGCGCTTTTTATTTTTGTGATACTTGGTTTAGCTTACATTTCTAAGCAACGCTTGGTTGTTAGCATTTTTTCTTCTGTATCAAGGCCTCTAGAGCCCTTAATAAGTCTTGAGCATTCAGGGAATTTTTCAGCCTGAGCCTCAGAGAAACCATGGATCTTAAGCTGGGTTATGGCGTCTTGCCCTGATAGGTTTTCTTCAAAAACGCGCGTCAGGCCTTTTTCTTTAAGGTCATTTATCTTTTTATTTTCGCCCCATTCAGTATTGTCTTCTATGGCTTCATAGCCAGTTTCAGCAAGCTTATAGACAATTAGACCACTACAGGAGGCAACGCCGACTGCAGCAAGGCTAAATCCTATAAATAGATTTCTTAATTTCATTGCATTTATCCCTTTTATGTATAATTGAAACAGCTTTTATCACTATCTTTTTATTATGTCGATAACAAAAGATTAAATTGTAATTTTTTACAATGCGTGTATCGTCAATCTATGAAATTGCTAATATACATAATGCTGCATTCTACCTTTATTGCGCCCTTCAAAAGCTTGACGCTTTGTGTGGTGTATTTGGCTGCGTTTATTGCTGTGGCGGGTATGACAGGTGTTTATTTATATATGGTGTTTGATTACGCCACTATGGGTATGTGGGCTGTGATGGAGCATTTCATCGTGCGGGCTTTGTTTGTGTCTATGTTAATTATGCCGTTTTGCTTATGGCTTGGTACGGTGATTTCTTTTAAGCCCTTTATGATCATTACATCGCTCGTCCAGATTATCGCGAGCTTGGCCTTTTGTTATATTGGACTAGACGGTGATAATTGGCTGCTAACCTTATTATTTTCAATCAGTGTCGCCGTTTTTTGGTCCGTTTTTCATTTAATGATGTCGAATCTTGTGACGGATAAAAATGCCGGTAACGAAGTCTGCATGGCTGATGCAGGAGTGACTGTCGGGGTGTTAATTGGCAGTTTGCTCGGCGGTGTGTCCCTGACAATGGGACTTGGCGGTCTTGCCTTTATTGTTGGGTCTATCATGGTGGTTTTGGGGACGTTTATTCTTTATCTCTCTATGGGGCAAAGCATTAAAAAAGCACAAATGAATTTGAGTTTCTTCGGCGAGAATGAAGGCTTTAATCTTCAAACATTACGCGCAAAGAAAAAGAATATATTTTCAACGTTTTATGAGGGATCATTTCAAACCATTGCGAATTACTTAGTGCCCGTGTGGCTACACTTAATGGCGGTTAGTGCTATGGGGGTTGGATTTTTAAGTGCGGCGCAAATAGCGCTTAAAATTATAGTCTCGCCGCTTGTTGGGCATTTCACCAATAAAAGCGCTCTTGCTGAATTATCTTCAGATGATGACCTTGATATTGGCCTTAGTCTAAAAGCTGTAGGGTGGCTGCCATGGTTATTTTTACAAACACCCCTATTATATATGTTTTCAAGCTTGTTTTGGACGGCGGGACAGCATTTTTACAGCATGGGTATGGCTAGCCGCTGGTATAGAAAACGCTCAATTTGTAACTTGGCATTGCGGGAATTTTCCTTAGGGTTTGGGCGATTAGCAACGACATTGGTGGCCTTGCCCTTATTATATTGGTCGCTGCATTCCTATATTGTATTTTCTGTTGTGCTATCTGTCTCTATGGTGCTGACCACAAAATTAGCACGCAGCTCTATGCGCGAGGGTGGCTTAGCCCTCACTTCGCGGTTTCGTCGTGCTTAAATGGGCGTGGCGTTTACTTATAAGGCGAGCGCATTGCTAATGGCATTAAGGGCATGGAAATGTACGGTTTGAGTACATTTATTCGCATCAATCTGCGGCCAACTTATTACGCCAAGATCAGATTTTAATTGCAGCTTTACAATCGCGCCATCGGCATCTGATATGCTTTTCTCCGTGCTTTGTGCGCGCGCATCGGCGCGATTCATCATGGTCTCCGTTGTCGCGTTAAGCCAAATGCCTGCAAATAAAGAGCCTTGCTTTTTGGCTAAGTCGGCAAGTTCTGTGCGTTGATCTTCGCTTGTGAATGACGCATCAATAATCACAACATCATTAGTCTGGATAGCGGATGCGACGGCGGTAAAAAGCTGCGTATAAGATTTTGTTCTAAATTCCGCGCTATAGGCTTCTACAGGTAATTTTTTATAAAGATCGCAAGCCTGATTATTTTCTTTCGCCCAGAGCGTTTTGCGCTCTGTGTCAGAATTTATGCGGTGCGTTTCTTTCGCCATATCAGTAAAATTCTGCGCGAGCGTGTCAGCCAAGGTTGTTTTACCTGTTGCAGGTAATCCGCCAATGGCAATAAGTAGGGCTGGTTTTGATGTCATGATCGGGCTCCTCGCAATATGGCTTGTAATATGAAAAGACAGATTATCCATATTCAGCTATTGAGTCAACCGCCTTGCACGTTTTGTAGGAAGCTTCTAATTTTTTCTATGCTTTTCTGGGCGGGGGCGCTTTCAACGCCAGAGGACACATCAACCGCATCGGGGTGTAATAATTGAATCGCGGTTTGAACGTTATCTGGGGTCAAGCCACCAGCGAGCATATAAGGCTTCGTGAATTTCTGACCGCTTAATATTGTCCAATCAAAACGCAGCCCGTTGCCCCCGGGCACAATATCTTTGTTCTTTGTCTTATCACTCATGGGCTTAGCATCAAAAAGTAGCCAGTCGCAGACGGGTTCATAGGCACTAATTTGCGCCAAATCATGCGTCGTGCTGATTGGGAAAGCCTTCATAATCAGGGCGTTTGTTTTCTGTTTAATCTCTGCGCAGCGCGCGGGGCTTTCATCGCCATGGAGCTGAATCATATCGAGCATATCAACGATATTACCCTCACATAAATCGGCGTCAGTGGGGTTCACAAATAAACCGACTATGCGCACAGCGCTTAAAAGCTCTTGCGGGATGGCGGCTAATAGGCGCCGCGCGTCACTCTGATCAATATGGCGCGGTGAGGCAGGGTAAAAAACCAAGCCGATAAAATCAGCGCCTGCATTTATAGTGGCAAGCAGGTTTTCTTTATCAGTAATGCCGCAAATTTTTACGGCGGTATTTTTAACCGAGCTCATGCGCTAAATGCTTTCTAAAATCGCCATAGCAGCGGCTCTGGGGTCTTGGGCTTTGGTTATCGGGCGACCAATCACCAAATGCGATGCGCCCGCGCTCAGCGCATCATGTGGGGTCATGACCCTTTTTTGATCGTTTAATGCGCTGCCTGCAGGGCGAATGCCAGGCGTCATAAGAATGAAATCATCGCCACAGGCGGCGCGTAAGGCTTTTATTTCATGGGCAGAACAGACAACGCCGGCAAGGCCTGCGCTTTGGGTAAGTTTGGCTAAACGCTCAACTTGGTTCTCAACCGGCGTGTCTTGACCGACAGCTTTAAGGCCGTTTTCATTTAAGGCCGTAAGCACTGTAACGGCGAGCAGCTTTGGTGGGGCTTTGGCTTGATTAACGGCTTCTAAAGCGCGCTCCATCATTTCTAAGCCGCCTGATGCATGTAGATTTGTGTAATCAACGCCAAGCTCACCTATGACAGCAAGGGCGGATGCGACAGTATTCGGTATGTCGTGAAATTTCAAATCAAGGAAGATGCTGGTCTTAGGAAACTTATCGACGATCGCGCCAACACCGCTTGCGCCTTCAGCCATAAAATATTCAAGGCCGAGCTTTATACCAATAGGCAGGCCATCAAGCTGGCTGCATAAATTTGTGGCGCTTTCAAGGCTCGCGGTATCACAAGCGCAGTATATTTGGGGGGCAGGGTTGATCATGATGTTTTCCATGGTTTGTTGTCTTGGTTCGACTTGACTTGGGTAAATATAGCGCAAAAAAATAGCCCCGCCAATTGCTTGAGGGGGCTATTTTAGAATTTATAATCACGGATGATTTATTTCTTGTCGCCTTCAGTAAGGGCAGCGCCAAGAATATCACCAAGTGAAGCACCAGTGTCTGTTGAGCCGAACTCATCCATTGCTGCTTTATCTTCGTCAAGTTCACGTGCCTTAATAGACAAGTTAAGCTTGTGAGATTTAGCATCAAGAGTAAGAACTTTCGCATCAACTTTTTCGCCAATGGCGAAGCGGTCAGGGCGTTGCTCAGAGCGTTCACGTGACAAATCAGCTTTCTTAATGAAGCCTGTAAGCTTATCGTTTACAGAAACTTCAACGCCTTTGTCGTTAACTTCAGTGATCGTACCTGTAACAGTTGCGCCTTTTGTAATGCCGTCTAGGGCACCAGCAAATGGGTCTTTAACAAGCTGTTTGATACCAAGCGCAACACGTTCTTTATCGGCATCAATGTCAAGGATCTTAACCTTAACCATGTCGCCTTTATTGAACGCTTTAAGCGCTTCTTCACTTTGGTCTTCCCATGAAACGTCAGACAGGTGAACCATGCCATCAATATCGCCAGGCATTCCAACAAATAAGCCAAATTCCGTAACGTTACGAACTTCGCCTTCAAGCTCTTGTCCAGCTTTGTGGTTTGCAGCAAATTCTGACCAAGGGTTTTCTTGACACTGTTTGATACCAAGAGAAATACGACGTTTCTCCTGATCAACGTCAAGCACCATCACTTCAACTTCTTGCGAAGTAGAAACGATTTTACCTGGGTGAGCGTTTTTCTTAGTCCAAGACATTTCAGAAACGTGGACTAGGCCTTCAATGCCACTATCAAGTTCTACGAAAGCGCCGTAGTCAGTGATGTTTGTAACACGACCAGAGAATTTCGCACCAACAGCATATTTAGATGTAACGCCGTCCCAAGGGTCGGTTTCCAACTGTTTCATGCCAAGTGAGATACGTTGGCTCTCTTGGTTATAACGAATGACTTGAACGTCAATAGTCTTACCAACTTCAAGAACTTCAGAAGGATGGTTAACGCGTTTCCAAGAAATATCGGTAACGTGTAGAAGACCGTCAACACCGCCAAGATCAATAAAGGCACCGTAATCAGTGATGTTTTTAACAACACCCTGAAGAACTTGACCTTCAGTTAAGTTAGCCATCAACTCACCGCGTGCTTCAGCACGGCTCTCTTCAAGAACAGCACGACGAGAAACAACGATGTTTCCACGTGTTTTGTCCATTTTAAGAACGTAAAACGGTTGTGGTGTACCCATAAGTGGGGATACGTCGCGTACAGGACGGATGTCAACTTGTGAACCCGGTAGGAACGCAACAGCGCCGCCCAGATCAACAGTGAAACCACCTTTAACGCGGCTAAAGATAATGCCGGTAACGCGATCATTAGCTTCATGAGATTTTTCAAGCTCAATCCATGCTTCTTCACGACGTGCTTTTTCACGGCTCAAGCTGGTCATGCCATCACGGCCTTCCATACGTTCGATGAAGACTTCTACTTCATCGCCGATTTTGAGCTCGTTATCTTCACCAGGTTTGGTGAATTCGCGTAGATCAACGCGGCCTTCAGATTTAAGGCCGACATCGATGACTGCAAGATCAGATTCAAAGCCTACGACTCTGCCTGTTACTACCTTGCCTTCAAAACTTAATGTTCCGCCAAGTGATTCAGCCAATAGAGTTGCAAACTCTAGTGAGGTCTCTTGGTCTTTTAGATTAGCAGCTATATGTGCCATATTGGTATTCCTCTTCGATAGTCTAGATTGCGCATAAACGGCAATTTTAACAGGTGTCAGTCGGTGTAATATACGGGTGTTCAATTAAGAAAACCTTTAAATTTATCCAAGCATCGCCCATCACAATTTATACGCTGGGGAGTTTGTACGCGATTATTCCCGCTATTTCAACCCTTTGAATCGAAAAACATGCGTTTTAACCGTGTTTCGTAAAATGAAGTTGACTTAGTTTACATAAGGTGGTACCAAGAGGCGTAATTATCTATAATTTGCCACGGGCTTTAAGGTCGCGGCAAGGACCTTTCGCAAGGATCTTTCAAGGAAGCGCGCTATGATTTGTAAAACGAAGCTTAAACAACTCGCAAAATTTACTGAGGCTGATACGCCAGAGGCGCAGAGCGTAAAGACGCTTAATGATGCTTTGCTTGAAATGTTTAAAAAACCGCAGGATAAATATTTGCAGGCAGCGCTTAAATCAACAGGATTTAAAGGGCCTAAAAAAGCACCAGAGGATTTACTCGGTGGCTTGGGTTTGAGTGCGCAGATGGCACAAGTAATAAGAAACTCAACATTGTTGCGGTCTTTAGAAACAGCGCCGCTGACTTATCCTGTTGTTGAGGGGTTCTACAACTGGAGCATCGGGCCTCTACCTTACCCTCGCTATTATGCTATTCCTGATAAAGCCCATAAAAAGGGTGATTTAAATGGCCGTCTTGGTGTGCTTCACCAGCCGATGGTTGTCGATGAATTTTTAAAAATGGCACAGAAATATAAAACTTTCCACGGGCGTTGCGTTAGCTTGCAGGACGCTGCGGGTAAATTAAAGCTTAGAGATCACGAGATCGATAATAACACGAACTCTTTACAAAAAATAACGCTAGAGGGGCTGGCTGAGTTTGGAATTACGATAGAGGAACAGAATCAAAGCGTACAAAGCGCGGATAGTGCCCTGAACACCCTCATGAACATAGCGCAGAGTAATAATGATTTTATGCTGAATAAAGCAGAGCTAGAAGGGCTTGAGCGTTTTATAACCAGTCTAAATACAGATCTGGAGCGCATTCAAATATACATGCACGATTTTGGGCAGGTCAAAGCCATAAGCAGTGCCGCAAAAACAGCACAAATGACTTTGTTTTCAGAAGATAAACCGAGTTTCACCGCGCATATAAAAAGCCTCTGCACAGAGGAGATAACGTTGAGTGATAAAATTCAGAATTTGAAAGAATTGGCGGATAAAAAGGGGGAAGATAGAAGTTTTGATATTGAAACAGGGCGGTATTTTGGACAAGTTAAATTCCCAGAAGCTGTTGAAAGAAAAGTACGAAATTATATAGATGATAAAATAGCTTATCTTGAAGATCCTCGCTTAGAGATAGACCAAATTAATGCGTTTGACGCGCAGCCCCAAGCGCGTGAAGTGCTTAAATTAATGAGCCGCGCAAGGCAAGCTGAAGCGACCATCAACTTTTTCAAAGAGCCTTATTTACGCGTCGGTGAAGACGCTATGGTTAAGAATCTTGATGTGCATGCAAAATTAGATGAGATAACCACAATGGCTGATGTGATTTCTTTGGAAGTTGAACATGCTTTGCTCTGCGCCTTAAAAAATACTGATCAATTTGGCCCAAAATCTATTCTTGCTAATTTTATCGCCGCAACGGCGCGCCCGTCTATTGATCGTCACGAATGCTCAGCAGAGAGTGAAAACGAGCAAGATAATGAGCAGGAAAAATCCGCACCATTATTAGGCCAGCAAGGCAGTGCCTTAGAGCAAATGATTTTAATCCTCAGCACAGATTTACGCAGCCATGGCTGGGATGGTCAATGGCCCAAATCTGCACAAGGAAAAATCCCTGATTTGGCGGCGTTAATGCGCTATCAAAAACAGGGCTTTGATGCGTATCTACCCAAATATTATGATGCATTGCCCTTGGCCGAAGCTGAAACGATTATCCAAAAAGATATTGAGCATCGCCAAACGGCCTTAGCGCGACTTAGTGGTTATCTAAACCAATCAAAACGCTTCCTCTCGCCGCGCCGTCAAATTGAAGTCGATGATGCGCTGGCGTTTATAGAGCAGGATCTGCAGCCTTGTTTAAAAAATTTGGCTGAGGAAAGCGCAATAAACATGCCTTTAGAGCCAGCGAGCGAGATTGACCCTGCGCTCGTCAGTGCCAAGCACCCGCGCTTTAATGTTTATCGCATGTAGTTATCTTTGTGCGGTTTAACTTAAACATTGGTTTTTATCCCTTTTCGCTATAATCTCTAAAGCATAAATAAACCCCTGCTTTGGAGTCCTTAATCTATGTCCGATACTACTAATGCGCACCTCGAATCTGCCGCGAAACAAGACCATATTTTAATCTTAGATTTTGGCTCGCAAGTCACGCAGCTCATTGCAAGGCGGGTGCGCGAAAGCGGCGTTTACTCCGAGGTTTGGCCGTTTCACACGGCGAGCATAGATAAAATCAAAGCCTATAACCCCAAAGGCATTATTCTCTCCGGTGGGCCGCGCTCTGTCACTGATAGTGATGCGCCTGCGGCCCCTGAAGGATTATTTGATCTCGGCGTGCCCGTCTTGGGTATTTGCTATGGTCAGCAAACTATGGCTAAACAGCTCGGCGGCAGCGTTGAGGGATCAGACCATAAAGAATTTGGCCGCGCGGTGATTGATATTGTCGAAGATTGCGATTTATTCCGCCATATCTGGCCCGTAGGCGGCCGCCATACAGTATGGATGAGCCATGGTGACCGCGTTAATGCCTTGCCTGAGGGCTTCCGCATTGTCGCCACGTCAGAAGGCGCGCCACATGCGGCGATAGCTAATGATGAGAAGAAATTCTATGGCGTACAGTTCCACCCCGAAGTCGTCCACACGCCAGAGGGCGCAGCATTACTTAAAAACTTCACTCATCATGTTTGTGGCTGTGAAGGGTCATGGACCATGGCGTCTTTCCGCGCAGAGAGCACGCAGCGCATTAAAGATCAAGTCGGCGATGACCATGTGATTTGCGGCTTGTCTGGCGGCGTTGATAGCTCAGTCACGGCTGTATTAATCCACGAAGCCATCGGCAAGCAACTGACCTGTATTTATGTTGATACGGGCTTTATGCGCGCGGGTGAGACTGAACAAGTCTTAGCGATGTTCAAAGAGCATTATCAGATTAACTTAGTGCATGTTGATGCCTCGGAGCGGTTCTTAAGCGCCTTAGAGGGCGTCAGTGACCCAGAGAAAAAACGTAAGCTGATTGGCGGCTTATTCATTGATATATTTGATGAAAACGCCACAAAAATCGCGAAAGATATTGGCACTGAACCTAAATTCTTGGCGCAAGGCACGCTTTATCCTGATGTCATCGAATCGGTGTCTTTCGGCGGCGGCCCAAGCGAGATGATTAAAAGCCACCATAATGTGGGCGGCCTGCCTGAGCATATGAAGCTTGAACTGGTTGAACCTTTGCGCGAATTATTCAAAGACGAAGTGCGCCGCTTAGGGCACGAGCTTGGCATGCCTGACAGCTTCATTAAGCGCCACCCTTTCCCAGGCCCAGGCCTCGCCATCCGTATCCCCGGCGCAGTGAATTTTGAAAAACTCGAAATCCTGAGAAAAGCGGACACCATCTATCTCGAAGAAATCCGCAATGCGGGTCTGTATGATCAAATCTGGCAAGCTTTTGCGGTATTGCTGCCTGTTAAAACCGTCGGCGTAATGGGCGATGGCCGCAGCTATGAACATGTCTGCGCGCTGCGCGCCGTCACAGCCGTAGACGGCATGACCGCAGACTTTTACCATTTCGACCACGAGTTCCTAGGCCGCGCCGCCACGCGGATTATTAATGAAGTGCGCGGTATTAATCGGGTTGTTTATGATATTACGAGTAAACCACCGGGGACTATTGAGTGGGAGTAATTGTCTTTGTAGTGAAGAATTATTATGAAGTTTACGTTCCTCACATCAGAATCTCCCTTATTTTGCATTTATGTAGCATGCTGTTAGAGGGTACGTATGGCCGCGAGCTTTCGCGGTGAGGTGGAGCCTTGAGAGGTTGAAACCGTAGCTCATTAATGAAGTCCGTGCCATGAATTGAGTTGTGTCCGGTGTTGCGAGCAAGGTACTTGCGGGTACTGACTTGAAGTGATTCTCCGTGTGATTAAGTGTCGTAAAAACTCTACGCAATCAACATGGTAACTCCCAGAAATCAATGTATACGTAAGGTTACGACTCTGCCAATAATTCCAGCAATAACAATGGCTTATGTAGTTTGGAGTCCGCCGCCTAATACAGGTTGACTTTGAGTGGAGTTTGTGTCATTGTAACCGTTAACAAGTTGTTAATATGAGAGTTTTACGCATGCCAGACTTAGAAAAAATTTTTGCTGAAAAAGAGCGCTTAGGAAAAAAGATTACTTCTCTAAAGCGAACATTAGAACGCCGTGAGCAAGAATATAAAGAAATAGAGACAGCTATTTGCGTTATAGAGAAACATTTGGGTATTACTCTTGAAAGTATTGGAGAGGAAAAAGAAGATATTACAATAATGGATATGGTGCTTGAGATTTTGCAGGAATATGGAATTGATGATGGACTGCCATCTAACTTAATTTTAGAAGAGATACATAAAAAATATAATAAGGATATAGAAAGAACCAGCATGTCACCGCAGTTATCTAGGTTAAGAGATAGGGGGCGGTTGGATTACTTTGATGGAAAATGGAGTTTAAAAAAGTTAGAAAATGACCAAGACCAATAAAAAAACTATACCTACTCGTGAGGTTGAATCAGTAGGGAGATAAGGAGGGTTTTATCCTATTCCTTATTCTATAGATAGTTATAAGCAAGGAGAGATAATGTGGCAGGGGCGATTGGTTGCAAGTGCTACGGAATCGAAAGCTCTGTTTACCATGAGCTTTATTATAATAACTTTGTTTAAAAAAATTAACCCGACACAGTTAGAGCTGCATCGGGCTATAATCTCCTGCGGACACATGGTTCGTCCAACAGGAGGCTGGAAGTTAAGTCCCAGAGCAATCACCCCATTATTAGGGGTATATGGGTCCCAGTGTCAAGAGATCCTTATTAAGAAAGGATGCTTAAATGAAAAAAAGCACTCCAATGACACCAGACGTAGTAAATGCAATTAAGTCTATGCTAAAGGAAGATTGTTTATATCAGCAACAAATAGCTGCTATAGTTGGTGTCAATCAAGGCCGTGTTTCAGAAGTGAAAAACGGCTCTTACGACTGATTTAACTTAAATAATATAACATATTTAGGTTAATTAATCTAAGAAAATTTAAAATATGCGGGTCGCCTTGGAAAAAGGCGGCTCGCTTCTTATTTCTTCCTACATTAATTCATTGAAGCCCCCAACTAAGCACGCGCCTCCTTAACCGGAAACAAAACATCATAAACCCAGTTAAATACAAATGCGTAGACTAGGTAAAACGCTATAAAGGCTAAATCCATGATGAGGGCCTCCATCAGCGATATTTTTAGGTACCATGCGATAATTGGTAGTAACACAATTAATAAGCCCGCTTCAAATAAGATGGCGTGAAGCACTCTGAGTTTAATGGTTTTCTGTATTTGTCCTGTGATTTTTTTAAGCACTGTGTCAAAGGCCCTATTATATATATAGACCCATATAGTGGCGAGTGTCGCGCCAATCACGGTTAAGATGCCAATGTCACTGATGGACATTTTAAAGAAAAAAACGCCCATAGGTATGGCGAAAAATAGGGCGATTATTTCAAAGCTCAGGGCTTGGTAGAGACGTTCTTTTTTACTACGCATGGGGAAATATACTTTATGTCTTCGGGGACCTTATCGGGCAGTTATATTGTGTTAAGGCTAAGAGCCTTTACACCACCATCTCATAATCTTCCCTAATCATCTTACCGTCAGCCCATTGCTGTACGTGTTTACCTGTGAAAACATAGTTTTTGTTTTCTATGGTGGTGATATCGTAATGGAACGTGATCTCGGCTTTATCGCCCTCTATGTCTTTTGAAAGCAGCGTAATAACAAAAGCGGCAATGGTGTCGACATAGATTTTTTGTTTGGCAGAGGCTTCTTCGCGTGATGTCGCAAAATCTTTACCGTCGCTCGTCATGATAATATCATCAGCATAATATTGCTCACAGAGCTGCATTATTTTGCCCTCCATATTCAGCTTAATAAAGCCATCCACTAATGTGTCTAAATCTTTCATAGCTTGCCTTTGTCTTTTCGTTTACGCCTATATAGTATAGCATGATTTTAGGGGTTTGGTAGGGGCAAGATATAAGGAATTTTCTATGTGGTTTAGTATTATTAAAGCGGCGCTTAGCGGCGTTCTGGTCGCGGCTGTATCCGAGACCGCCAAACGCAGCGCCGCCTTTGGCGCATTAGTGGCTTCCTTGCCGATTGTTTCCGTTATGGCGATGATTTGGCTGTGGGTTGAAACCAAAGATAGCGCCCGCATTGCTGATCATTCAGAAGCGACTTTTTGGTTGGTGCTGCCCTCACTGCCGATGTTCTTAGTGCTGCCGATTTTACTGCGCCATGGCGTGCATTTTTTCGTGGCGCTGGGGGCGGTGTGTTTAATGACAATCGCGCTGTATTTCTTAACCGTGTGGGGCTTAAAGAAATTTGGTATGGAGTTTTAAACTTTATTTGCTATAACTCACCTACGTTTAAGAGGAATTTAACGTTATCACTATAGATTAGAGTGAAGGTACATAATGAAATGGGGAAAGAATAATGGCGAGCAGTGAAGATAAACAATCTGATAATGAAGCCTTAGTGGATAAATTATTAGATGATGCCTTTAGTAAAACAGGCGCGGAATTTGACGAAGCCGTTGATGCGCTGCCCAAAGAAGTCACAGAGGATCTTGCCTTTATAATGGTCGGTTCATGCTATACGCCGCAATGAGCTGAATATTGATATTTCAGTATTAAGGAATAAAAGAATAAAGCGCTAAACGCGCGTAAACGCACTCCAGATAGATTTATTTGGAGTGTTTTTTTATGTTTTATTCGGCGGCTTGTAAGCCATATGTTTTTGAAACTTGTTCAGGGGTGAGCTTCGGGGCGAAACGGTAATGGCGATTATAGACGGTTAAGCCGCATATCGTTAAAGCGGCAAGTGCATCAAAACCAAAGACTAAAGAGGTGATCAAATCTTGCAATACTATAGCGGCATAAGAAAAAGAAATAACCGCCTCTGCTGACCACAATACCCATGTGGAAATAGGCGTACTCATAGAGCGTCCCGTTGATTTAATTAACGTCCAGATTTGCGGGCCATAGCCAAAGGCGGCGATAGCGGCCATAAAGCCATAAGCGATGATGAGATAGTCTTGCAATGAGTAGAGTAAAAGGAACTTCATATGACCACCATACAAGGTGAATCTTAAAATTTAGTAAAGCGCTTTAAATTGTCTAAAAAAGATAGGGCTAAGCCATTATTCAGCGGCTTGTAAGACATAGGCTTTTGATCCTGGCGGCGGGCCAAAACGGTAATGGCGGTTATATATAGTCAATGCGCAGATCGCCATGGCGGCGATCATATCCGCGCCAAAAACTAAGGATGCGACGAAGTCTTGTAATACGATGGCGGCATAAGCAAAGGAGACAAGCGCTTGCGCCGACCATAACGTCCATGTTGAAATTGGTGTACTCATGGAATGGCCTGTTGATTTAATCAGCGTCCAAATTTGCGGGCCATAGCCAAATGCAGCCACCGCACCCATAAATGTATAGGCGATGATTAAATAGTCTTGCATTGAATAGAGTAAAAAAAACTGCATCTAAAAACTTTACAAGGGTAAAGCTAATATTTAGTAAATTATATGGCGTTCTTATCGCTTAAATATACAGCGCATAAATTACAATCAGCGCAAAGCTATTTAACCCAACAAGGCAAAGCGGTTTCCAACCCAAAGAACGTATGGCTTTAATCGGCGTTTTTAACCCCACGGCTGTAATCGCCATTATCAACATAAAATGACTAATTTGTTTAAGTGCATCTGTGGTGGCTGGCGGAATGTAACCAAGGCCGTTTATTGCCAATAAAGCAACAAAGCCAATTAAGAATAAAGGGAATTTAAATTGAGGTTTAGGGTCTGATTGAGAGGCGCTGCGTGAGTGGCTGTAATGTATATAAACGGCGAGCCCCAATAAGACGGGCACAAGCATAAATACGCGGATCAGTTTGATGAGTACGGCTTGATCACCAATTTCATGCGATAAGCTATAACCCGCGCCGACAACCTGCGCGACATCATGGATCGTCCCGCCAATTAAAATAGCGGCTTGTTGATCGGTTAAATGTAAGGCGCTGATGATAAAAGGATAGGTGATCATCGCTAATGTGCCGATCGCCGTGACGCTTAACACGGCAGCGGCGGTGTTTTTCTCCGTATGCTTATCATGGGGCAGCAGCGCCGCTATCGCCATGGCAGCGGATGCCCCACATATAGCCGTAGCGCCGCCCATTATCAGGCCAAGGGACTTATCAAGTTTTAATTTCTTGCTGGCAAGAATGCTCAGAATAATCACGCCAATGGTCGCGGCGATAATCAAGGCGATGGTTTGTATGCCCAAAGCATTAAGGTCAGAAAAAACAAAGCGCGCGCCAATCAGGATCACGCCAAGGCGCAAGACCGTTTTTGATGTGAAGTTAATACCCGATTGCCAAAAGCCTTGGGTGAAAAACCGCCCTAATACAAGTCCAGAAATCAAACATACCAGCATCACAGGCAGCCCAAATTGTATGGAGAGCAATTTAGACAATGCAGCGATTAACGCCGATAAGGCAAGGCCGCCACTATAGGCTTTAAGCGTGTTTTTGGGGGATACGGCTAGTAAGGACATTGATGCGTACTCTGTGTATGTCGCGCGTATGTTTCACGCATTAAAACGCGTAGTATAAACCAATGCGGCAGCGATCGAAAACGTTTAATTATCTGTTGTGTTTTCCCGTTCAGATTATGGGGAGAATAGACAACAACCTTGACCTTACGTAAAGACAGGTCTAAAACCAAAGCAATCAAATAAAAAAATATTGAACAGATAAATAAACACAGGGACGATGTAATGAAGATTAATTTCTCAAAAACAGCAGCGAAAAACGGCGACGTTTTAGTGATTAACAGTTTTGATGGTGGTGCTTTGGGCGAAAACGCCGAAGCCCTTAATAAAACACTGGGCGATTTTGTGCGTTATAGCATAGATAGCGATCCAAAATTTAATGGCAAACGCGGCCAGACACTCACCCTCGCGCTTCCTGCGGGCAGTGCTTATAAAAAATTAATTGTGCTTGGCTCTGGTAGAGAAAACACGCTAGATGTCGATGCCGCGCGCAATATGGCGCCATTTTTATTGACCGCTATTAAAAATACCGGCTTTGATACTGCGAATATGGAGTTTGATGTACAAGCTGATGCGAAAAGCACAGCCAAGATAAGCGGCGCAAAATTTTCAGCGCAGATTGCTGATGCGATGCTGTCTAAATCCTATGCGTTTGATAAATACAAAACAGATAAAGCGGGCGTTAAACTCTCTAGCCTTACTGTTCAAGGCAAGAGCGCAACTGAAGCGAAGAAAATATTCAAGCCGCTTAATGAAATTACACAAGGCGTATTTTTAGCCGCTAATCTGGGTAACGAGCCAAGCAATGTGCTTTACCCTGAAAGCATGGCGAAAATTATTGATGATGAATTATCTCCGCTTGGCGTTACGGTGAAAGTTATCGATCAGGCTGAAATGACTAAGCTTGGTATGGGCGCGGCTTTGGCTGTCGGTCAAGGCAGCGATAAGCCGCCTTGCATGGTTGTGATGGAATATAACGGTACAAATGGTAGCTCAGATAAGCCGCTAGCGCTTGTCGGCAAAGGTATAACTTTTGATACGGGTGGTATCTCACTTAAGCCAAGCGCAAATATGGGCGCAATGAAAATGGATATGTGTGGATCAGCCGCGGTTGTCGGCTCTATGCGTGCCTTGGCAGGACGTAAGGCGAACGCCAATGTTGTGGCTATTGTTGCTTTGGCTGAAAACATGCCAGATGGCAAGGCGATTAAACCGGGCGATATTGTGACTTCAATGTCTGGTAAAACGGTTGAAATCATCAATACGGATGCGGAAGGTCGTCTTGTCCTTATGGATGCGCTGACTCATATTCAAAATGAATATGATCCTTGTGCGGTTCTTGATTTTGCGACGTTGACAGGCGCGATCGTTAGTGCATTGGGCAGCCGATTTGCGGGTGTATTCTGTAATGATAATCGCTTAGCGGAAAAACTTGATAAAGCAGGCGCGGCATCGGGTGAGTTGAACTGGCGTATGCCGCTACATGCTGATTTCGCCCGTGCGGTTAAGGGTAAATATACTGACTTGCTCAACCAAGTTGGCGGCCCAGGGGCGAGCCTCGCAGCAGAGTTTTTACATGCGGTTATTGATCGTAATGAAAAAGGCACAGAGCGCAGCTGGGCACATGTTGATATTGCGGGCGCCGCTAAAACTGAAATTGACGGTTTGACGAAAGGCTTCGGCGTACGCTTTATTGATCAATATGTGAAGGACAATCATGAAGCGCCTACTCCTTCAGTGCAGGCTAAAGCACAGCCTAAAATATAATATAAGTATAGAGTGATTTTAAAAGGGTTTGGTCTTTCAGCGATGCAGCTGAGGGCTAAGCCCTTTTTTATTATGAGCAACTCTATAATGACTAAATTTGTAATTTTCTTTACATAAGGAGCGGGGTGTTATACTTATAATACAAAAATAAGGGAGAAAGAGTATGAATTACGCAAAAGTTAAAGGGCCTTGTCGTGAAGAAGGCCAAACGCAAGAGGCGGCTTTGAAAGCTTATAAAAGTAAGCTGAGCCAAGAATTTGCACGTATTGGCGCAGAAGATAGCGAAAGCAGCGGTGCACAGTTTTCAAGCTTTAAGCCTGATGGCCTCGCCAGCGAAGAAGGCATTACCTATTGTGTTAAAATAAGCGGCAGCCCAACGAAGAACCAGCGTAGCTATCTTAAAAGCTTATCACCGCAGTAATGCTGTAAGGTTAGCTATTAGACATTAAAAAAGGCGCTGATA
This sequence comes from uncultured Micavibrio sp., assembly GCA_963977125.1. GTDB lineage: Bacteria > Pseudomonadota > Alphaproteobacteria > Micavibrionales > Micavibrionaceae > UBA2705. The sequence goes on along the minus strand of CAXBNJ010000005.1, from coordinate 35,787 downwards.
AAACAGCGCCTTTTTTGTGTTTTTATTCTGCTTGTATATATCGGCCTTATGGCTGCATAGCGCTGGCTGACTTGGCAAGGCGCACCATTTGAATAAACTCTGCGCGATATCCGAATAAATCAGGGCCTTTGGATGCGTTGGCATCGTTGATAACGTCATCATAGCTATATGAGCCGCTATATTGTCCGCCTTTTAAGATTAGACCGAAGCCTGCGACCGCTGTCGAGAAAGCGGCGTAATCTGGCGTTGCGACCATTTCACATCTCGCATTTTCTGGGCAATAATTTAAATCATCTCTCTGGGTGATTGGGCGCTCCATTAAGATTGATTTTTCGCTATCAGGCAATTTGTAGCGCAATTTTAAGTAAGCGATTTCTGCATAACCGTCTTTTACAGCCTTGTTTTCCATTGCGCCTTCATCTTGTTTCTCATAGCGCAAAGGATCAACAGATTGAGGGGCTCCTACAGGGGTGATCTCATATATCGCTGTGACTGTATGGCCTGCGCCAATATCACCGGCATCGACTTTGTCATTATTAAAATCTTCGCGTTTTAGGGCGCGTGTTTCATAGCCAACAAGGCGATATTCAGACACTTCCGCAGGGTTAAATTCGACTTGGATTTTAACGTCCTTAGCAATTGGAAACAACGAAGAGGAGGCTTCATCAACCAACACTTTACGCGCTTCATTCAGCGTATCAATATAAGCAGCCGTGCCATTGCCATTTTGCGCAAGGGTTTGCATTAAATCGTCATTATAATTGCCTTGTCCAAAACCAAGTACAGAAAGGAACACGCCTTTTTCACGCTTGCGTTCAACATAGTCCTTTAATTCATCATGATTGTTAATGCCGACATTAAAGTCACCATCAGTGGCAAGGATGACGCGGTTAACGGCGTTTTTATCAAAGTTTTGTTCTGCTAATTGATAAGCAAGATTGATACCTGCTGCACCGGCTGTGGAGCCACCAGCAGAGAGACGATCAAACGCCGCAAAGATTTTTGCTTTATCAGATACTGGCGTTGGCTCTAATACTGTGCCAGCGGCGCCTGCATAAACAGCAATGGCGACGGTATCATCGGGGTTTAGGCTATCAAGCAGCATTTTCATTGAGTTTTTAACCAATGGTAATTTATCAGGGCTGTTCATTGAGCCTGATACATCAAGTAAAAAGACAATATTGCTTTTCGGTTTATCGCCGATAATATCATAGCCTTTAATGCCAATATGCATCAGCTTTTTGCCTTCAGACCAAGGGCTGTCAATAATCGTTACTGTCGGCGCGAATGGTTTAGATTTATCTTCGGCTACGGGGTAGTCGTAGTCAAAATAATTGATCATTTCTTCGATACGTACAGCATCTTTTTGTGGCAATACACCCGCATTTAATTGACGACGAATAAAGCTGTATGAGGCGGTGTCCACATCAATAGAGAAGGTCGAAACAGGCTCTGCTTTAACCGATTTAATCGGGTTTTCTTTAAAGTCTTCAAATTTATCACGGCCTGTATCTTGATAGAAATCAGGCGCCATTTCATCTTGGGATATGACTATAGACGGGCTAATCGGGTGGTTCATAGGGGCGATCGAGGTTCTTGCAATTGTTGTTTGGTCTTTAATTGACGATCCTCCTCCTGTCCCTGTATAGGCCATAACCGCGCCTTGTGGTTTTAATCCAGAATCGCTCAGGCTTTCATTTATAGAGACTTTTTTCTTTTCGCTTGGTATCGGTTGGGCTGGGGGCATTTCTCTGGTGAGATCGCTTTCCTGTCTTGCGCCATAAGGGCGCAGCGCATCGCCTTTATCCGCTGTGTTTTTTGCTTTATTAGGAATCGCAGGGCTTTGTTGTTGGCTCGACGGATCACCTGCGTCTTCGTACGTCATAACCGAACTATGGTGTTGTTGTAGCTCATAATTATTGGGAGCTTTGTCTTTACTGATAAGTTTCCAGAGACTCTGTCGTTTTACCTCTGTTATGTTATGCCATACATTATCAAACTGGGCATTCGGTTCATTTTTTGCGCCGAATTGCGGTAAATGATCAAAGCTTACGCTTGCGACGATGATAACGGCCATGGCTGTTGCCATGCCACCATATATAAAGTTTTTACGTGTTTTCTTTTCCATGAGGCTTCTCGCTTTCTTATGTGTTTTTGTTTTGCTGTTACCCATAAGACGAGTGAGAAGTGAAGATCCTTGGAATTTATTTTGTTTTTCTTGTGCTTTTTCTGTTTGATGTGCGTCAAACGCCGCGCTAGCAAGGTTTAGGGCGCGTTTTTTTGCATTGACGTCAATCTCTGGCGTTTCAATATTTTCTAGAATTTTCTTGAAATTTTGATCATCCATAATGCGGCTCCTTATTAAATTGCGCGTTTAGCTTTTTACGCGCTTCGTGGATACGCCACGAAATTGTACTTTCTTTACAGCCGAGTATATTGGCGGCCTCTTTATGGCTTAAGCCTTCTGATAAGACCAATAATATGGCGTCTTTTTCACCATCAGGCAGCTCATGCACAGCGGCAATCACTTGTTTGGCATAAAGGGTCTCATCGCTGCCGCTGTTCACCTGCGCTGTTTCTGTAAGCTCTGGTGTGGCTGGGTGGCGGTTTTGTTTTTTATACCAATCTTTGCCGCAATTAATGACAATGCGGTAAAGCCAGCTGGTAAACGCTGCATTGCCTTTATAGCTATCAAGGGCACGGGCGAGTTTTATGCACGCATCTTGCGTAATGTCTTGCGCATCACCTTGGTTACCGCACCATTTATAGGCAAATTTAAACATCAGCTCATAATGCAGCTCAATCAGTGTTTCAAATCCACGCCGATCGCCTGATTGTGCAGCTTTTATTAATGCATCCTGCTCTGCTTTGTTCATTATTTCCCTTATACTCAGCATCTGCCTTACTTATATGACGACAAGGAGTATACATTCCTTTGAATTTATTTTTAAGTGGTTTTATATATAAGGCTGATTTGGCGGCTCTGGTGGATTTTGGCGCATGTTTATCGCGTTTATAGTTTTTTGTTATAGATTCCTTGCCCAGGCAACGGTTTTATGTTAAATTGAGCGTCTGTTAAGTAATAAATTGTTCAGCTGGGGGGCTGCAATGTCAAAACTGCATAATATTATTTCACTGATTGCTAATGGCCATGCTTTTAAACGTCATGTTTTAGGCGGCGATGATCAAGGTGACCAAGAATTTAAAAATAAAAAATACGGTCGCTTGCTGAATATACGTACGCCCCATGATTTGGCCAAAATTATCTATGATGCCGTTGATAACCCGAAAAATAGCCAAGCAGGATATGATGTATCTGCCAATAAGCTGGTTATTGCGAATACGGATAAAAATATTATCATCATTATGGATGGTACATGTAAGGCGGGTGATTGTGGTACGGCGTTTCGTGTGCGTACGGCAACGCATGATCCGTCTGAAATTCTTGATCGCCTAAAAATTTGTTTAGACATAGATTCTCAGAGAATAGAAAATTTTGACATGACTGAAGACCCTAGAAAAATCAAATCTATGGTTGAAGCTTTTGTTGATCGTGCAGAATTTAATCGCAAAGCGGCTCAAAAACTCAATAGCCCAGAAGTGAGTAAGACGCGCGATGTTCTTAAGCTCTATGAGGCCAAATTAACTGAACAAGCGCAGGCTCAGGAGCAAGACTCTCTTGCGAATAAGTTCATAAAATTTGCGCGCAACAATGATGCTGAGAATTATGAAGTGAGCATTCTTGATGATGGCAGCGCATCTATTGCGTATATACAGAAGAACGGCAAAATCGAAGAATTCGTCTTAACGCCAAAATCTTTAGACAAAGTTACACAAAAAATATCTATACCGGGTATTTCTTAAGAACGATATTGTTTTTACTTACTCTGGGTAACCTTTAATTGCGCCAAATGCAATGAAATGAGGGTTACGAAAATCAGGTTTTTTATATAAGAGGTCTAGGCCGCTTTCGCGTTCAATGATTCTTCCGCCCGCGGCTAATAATACAGCATGACCTGCGGCAGTATCCCATTCCATGGTTGTGCCAAAACGCGGATATATATCGGCGAGTCCTTCGGCGAGTAAGCAAAATTTAATCGAACTCGACATGGTTTTAAAGGCACTAATATTATGCGTCTCGATAAACGCATCATCTGCTGCGCTTCTATGTAAGCTGCTCGCGACGAGTGTTAAGTCTTTATTCGGCGTGACGCGTACGGCAATTGGGCTTATAAGGGCTGGGGATTCACCGTGTTTTTTATAGGCTTTGTGATCTAGACCTGTGAAATAAGTGACTTTCTTAATCGGCAAGTACACAGCACCAAAAATCGGTTTGCCGTGGTCTATCAGCGCAATATTAACCGTAAATTCGCCCGTTTTTTTGATAAAGCTTTTTGTGCCATCCATTGGGTCAACCATCCAGAATTGATCCTTAAGCGCGGCATGTGTGGCTGTTTCTTCGGATATAATGGGTATATCAGGTGTGAGGGCGCGTAACGCCTGTGTAATATAGCTGTTCGCCGCAATATCGGCTTTGGTAACTGGCGAGTTGTCACTTTTATAATCAATGCCAACATTTTGACCGTAATAGCTGAGTAATATATCACCAGCCTCTTCGACAATCGTGATGATTTGCTCTGCTGTGAATTCTTCAGCGCGGGCTTGTTGAGCTGTAATTAGGCAGGTGAAGGCCAGTGTAAGTTGGATTAAAATCTTCATGAGCGGCTCGCTTTGCTGTGTAATCTTTATACTGTAATGAACGCGTTATAGGCTTGCTTCTGGGCAGGGCTTAATGCTTCAAATAAGCGCGCGGAAAGCTGTTTAGCGTAAGCGTGTAGCTCAATGTCTAATTGGTTGAGTTCGGCCATTTTAAGGCGATCAGCATCGCTGATAGGCATTTTCTTTTTTGCTGCATTTTTACGAATGCTCGGCTTAATATCCCAATCAAATTCATTTTTTAATAAAAAGAGGAATTTATTATAGTCTTCAGTAACACCGATAATCTTAAAGCGGTTTTTTAAATTCGCTTTAGCCGCTTCAAGCATGGCTGGCGTTGTTTGACGGTAAGGGACATTCCAATCGGCGCCGCAAAGACGGCGAGTCATGCCATCATTATATTCGAAAAAAAATTTATTATATTTATGCGCAGGCAGGCGAGAATCGGCATCATAAATTTCAATTACATCGCTGAAGTTTTTAGGGCTGCGCGCGGCGACACTTTCAATGTAAGAATCTTTCGTGAGCCAGTTTTCAATTTGGTACTGATAAGAGGAGCGAAAGCGCGATATGGGATTGCGAAGCATTGTGAAGCATTGCGTTTCTTCTTTGTAGCTATTTAAAAAACGTTGCCAATCATGGGCAAAATGTCCACGCACGTAAATATAATCATAGTGATTGAGGGCATGACTGTAATTTTTCTTGAGCTGATAAATATTCTCAGGCTGTTCGGGCATCGTGATTTGATGGGCTTTGACGTTATTCATTATATGCTCGCGCAGTGATGTGCCGCCGGTTTTAGGAATGTGTAAAAACACATTTACTTTAGAGCCATCAGGGCGCGCAATAGGAACGTCTCGGCTAGCCCATTGGTTAAACGCTAAAGCGCTACCTATCGTCGTTGCCACGCCGGCGCCAAAGGCTATAAAGTCACGCCGAGAAATTTTTTTGCTCATAGCTTACCCAATATTTTTACTTATGCAGTTTAGGTTCATCGCTATCTAAAATACCATGTTCCGCTTCGCAGGTTAATTCTTTTTTATAGAAGCTGTTTGTGCCTTGACATAACACCTTGCATGCTTATTATGACTAAATAATAAGGGAGCAAGGGCATAATGGCTACATCAAAAAAACCACCAGAAATATCAATGGCTTTAGCGGCACTTAAAACGCTTGAGGCTAAGGGCTGTGATGAATATTCCATTTTAAAGAAATCCTTGCCTATTCTTGCGGCTAAACTTAAAAAATCAGGCCAACGCGTCAGCAAAAAATTGCTTTTAGAGCAAGCTGAAAAAGGTGCCGATTTTATAGCTGGTGAAATTAAACGCCTTGCGTCATTAAATTCAAAGCAAAGCACTGTCAAAAGCTATGAAGACATTGTTGCGGCTTTGCCTGCTCATAAAGGCCCTGAACTAACTGAAGAACAGAAGGCGCGTAAAGCATTCTTGCAAGCTTGCGGTACGGACGATTTAGAAGCGCTCAAACAGGTGAATAAAACTCATCTCGATTTAGCGACGATTAATCAGGGAATTATTAAGGCATCTTTGCCTGGGCATTTAAATATCGTCAGTCATTTGCACGGCCTTGGTGGTGATTTAAATACGAATCAAGGGGAGCCTTTGCGCCTCGCGGCACTTAACGGCTCTTTTGAGCTTGTTGAATATATGTATAAACACGCTGACAGGCCGCTTATTGGTCAAAGTGATGCGCTTACATGGGCGACCTATAGTGACAGTATTGATGTTGTGAAATACATACATAAGCAGGGCGTTGATTTTGTTACTGGGGAATATGGAACGCTTCATTCTGCAGCGAAAAATGGCTCGGTGGAGTCTCTGCGCTATATGGGGGAACACAGTGTTGACTTGCATGTGAATAATGATGAAGCACTGCGCCTTGTAGCGAAGGGCGACAGAGATAATAGGCTTGAAGCTTTCAAATATTTGCACGAACAAGGCGCGGATATACATGCCAATGATGATGAGGCTTTTTTTAGCGCAGCCAAATGTGGCGACGTGGATCTGGTTAAATATATGCATGAATCCGGCGTTGATATTACACAGCTAAATAATCACGCTTTGTATCTCGCGATTAAGCACGGGCATGATGATTTGCGTGATTATTTTACAAGTCATGGCTTGAGTGAGGCGAATATGACCGCCGAACAAGTTACAGGTTTGTTTCGTGCTCATAAATGGTCAGAAATTAGAATGGCGCATGTTATAGAACACGCTGATTTAGACTCCGATGTACCAGATGAGTCCCCTAAAGCGACGATGCCCTCTAAGCAGCTATGGTTAGATAATCCGCATTATTTCAAAACTGATATGTTTTGGCCCCTCTATGCGTTGATAGAAAAAGAAAATCTTTGGTCAGTGCAAACTGAGTTGTTGAGCTTTAAAGCTACGGCCTTATTTGGTCGTGAGGACAAGTTGCTGCGTTATTTAGAAAAATGGGGTGAGCAAGGCCGCGCACCATTACATAACTTAATGTGGAGGGTGGATATTCCTAAGCAAGGCCGCCCAGACTTTAAAGCATGGAGCGATGCGCTAATGCAGCATGGTCCTAAAATGGCTGATCTTGTGAAATATGCGGATCATTGCCCCGTACCGCTGCGCAGTGACTGTGGTCGCGTTGTGTCTTATGAGAAAACAGCTGATAAACTTGCTATGTCCATTTATGAATCAGCGAATGACCATCCTGATTTGGCGCGGTTTTGTTTTAAAAAGGGCTGGCTCTCTGCACATTTTAAAGAGGCTGTTGATCAGCTAGATAAGTATGAAGCGCTCTATGCTGATAATAATGGCGTGAAACCCAATAACCGTATTCCTGATATTGATATTAATGGTAAGCGCTTTGGTAAAGAGGGCTATCGCTTTTACAAATTACCAGATGGTGATGCGCGTGGCTTAGTGCTGGGTGAGCATGTAAACAACTGCCAGCATCTGGCCAGTACGGGGGCTAGCTGCGCTAAGCATGGTTTTCTGTCAGAAGAAGGTGGGTTTTATGTTGTTGCGAAAGAAGATAGCGATGAAATTGTGGCGGAAAGCTGGGCATGGCGTGGCAAAAAAGGTGAGATAGTCTTTGATAGCCTTGAGAGCCTTGGTGATCGTATGGATAAGGAAGACTGGTTGAAGCTAACCAAATGTCTGAGCTATCAATTTAAAAAACATACTGATATTACGGCATTCTATATAGGCACAGGCGGCAATACGCCAGATATAGGCTTAAAAACCTTAAAAAAGGACGATAATGCGCAGCCGATTGATCATAAGGATTATAGCGATGCTAAAGAAGCGCAATATCGTGTATTTAAGCGCCGCGCTAAACTAGGCCAGTAAGTTTTACTCGCTAATTCCAAGGCCTGTCTTTAGAGGGCAGCCTTATCAATAATGATCTGTGCCTTTCTAGCCCCTATCTCTATTAGTGCCTGGTGGGGCGTTATAATTACTCTCTAATTGGCTTGACATAATAAAAAGACGAAGTTAAGGTGTTTTTTGGTTTTAAGTTATAAAAAAACAAGGGCGTTTTGCCCATATTCAATAAATATTAGCATAAGAGGACAAAAAATATGAGTGAAGCAAAAGAAGTATTTATTGCAGGCGGCTTTGGTTTGGGTGTGGGGGCGTTACTTACTGCTTTTAACCCTATAATTGCCGCGACAGTTGCTACAGTTGGGTTTTTTGCTCAAGTGGCACATGATAGACAAACGACTGGTAATGTTGCAGAATATACTGTTAGAAATGTGGTCGTGGCGGGCGTTGCCGCTAGTGGGGCTTATTTCGGGTTATCAAGTCCTTTTGCAATGAGCGCGGCTGATATAGCACAGCTCGCTTCAGATGAAAATACTAAGGTTGTAGAACAAGTTGTAGAGGAGCGCCCTGCAGTACAGACTACAACACTTCAAGCGAAACCTGATTGATTTCTGAGCTTCGATGGTCATGATAAGGCAACTGGATGAGGTATCGAACCATAGAAATATTTTAAAATAGCCCTTTTCTGCTTGTGGAGGGCTATTTTAATTTCTACTCTTATTTATGATGCGCTTTAAATAAAGTGACGCGTTTTCAGCTTTGATTACAGGGGTTGGGTTAAGTGCCCAGTCATCTGTGTAGCCTGCCTTGCTCATTAATGGTTGAAATAGCGGGCGGAACGTTTTTACATCATCGACCGTAAACCAGTTTTTCCAATTATCATAGCTTTTGCTGCGCGCAATATTGGCGACAGCTTTTTTTAGACTGTGCTGTTCGCTTAAACTACTGACATCGGCATTGCCCTGAATGTTAAGGCCAATATAGTCCTGTACGCCGCTAAGCTTTTCATCAATGTAATCTTCATAGTGCAGTACATACATGTCTTTATAGATATCAATCATGCGTACAGCGATGGCATAATCATTATACTCGTCATGCCAAGAGCGTGGCGTTTCCCAGCTATGCATGACTTCACTTTCTAATTTATCGCGTAATTGGTAGAGCGCGAGGAGTGAATGGCTGCTCGGGTCTTGTTCTTTTTCTTCTATGGCCTGTAAAAATAATGCGATGCGCTCAGGGTCTTTACTGAAACGCATCCAGCGTGTGTTATAAAGTAAGTTACTAATCAGAATATCGCGCGGGTCGCGAATAATCATGACTTGCTTGTCAAAGGCTTCAATATCTTTATAGAGGTTTTTATAGGCGGCGCGGTCAATCAGCGTAATTTTGACAATAAGATTTTTAGCGCGTGAGCGCAGGGCGGTTTGAAACTCGGCGGCGCTGGGTTCAAAAAACGACACTAACCGCGCGGCTTTACCCTCTGTTGTCTCGGCGCGAAGCAGGGCGTCTTTTATGGATTTATAAATCGCCGTCGTGCCTGATTTTGCGGTGCCGATTATTAAAATATGTTGACCTGTCTTGGCGTCAAAGCGATCCATCATGTTAATGGAGACAAGCACAGCGCAGCTCAGGAGAATGACAATAAGTTTTTTGATCATGAGGACGCTCCGAATAAAGTGGTGATATGGCGCTTCAGCGGTAAAATTAATGGCACGAAGATCACGGATGAAAGGGCCAGAGATTGCGCAGGGCTTATATAAAAATTAGCCCCCCAGAATAGGCCTAGACAGGCTAGCGCTAAAGCTGTCATTCGTTTGAGGTGCAGCGGGTGTAAATAACCACGTTTGAAGCCATGAAAGCTTAAACCTGCGACAATTATACTCATGCCAATGCCGACGGCATAAATTATGCCCATAACATCAAAGCGCAAAACAAGGAAAGGCAATAAGCCGCTCATCCATAATGCGCCAAGGAATGACCAAAAACTTAAGCGGAATGTATCATGTTTAAGAATGAACACTTGTGAGATTGCGCAGATCCAAACATAAGGCAGTAATAACCACATAGCAGGCGCTAATAAAGTACCCGCCAGCGCATAATCAGCACCGAAAAGGTGATCGACAATCTGCGCGCTAAAGACACTACATGTCAGCGCAATAAAGCAGCAAAGGGGAATACTGAGGCTTAATGTTAAATTTATAAAGGATGAACTGCCATGTTTCGTGTGATTAACCATACGGCTAAGAACGGGGAGCGCGGCATGCAGTATGGAATCAACGAATAAAGAGGCAAAAAATAGCAGCAGCATAATGACTGATATCTGCCCTAGGCTATCTTTGTAGTCAAGAACATAGCGCCCTAATATGGTTGGCCCGAAAAGCATCCAGCGATTAAGGGCGACGGCGATCCCGATGGGGAATCCAAGCTTGATAATGCTGAATATTTTTTGGGCGTTGAGTTCAAGGTGAATATGGATGATCCGGCGATGAATAAAAATGAATGCGCATATAAACTCAAGGAGTAAAGCGCCTATATAAACACAAGCAAGAGCAATCAAGCCGCCGCCATTCAGCATCACCGCAACGCCGAGAGCTATTTGCACCAGGTTTGATACGGTTACTTGTACCACATGATAATGCGTGCGTTCATAAGCGATAAAGACTTCTTTGACCCAATTAACAAGCGCACGCATTAAGATCAGTGCGGCGAATACAATCATTATATTTTGAATCTCAGGGTCGGGCTCAGTGAACAGGCCGAGTAATAAAGCGCCTATACTAAATAATAAGCCGGAGAGGAGGCGGGTAACAAATGTCGTGACGACTATATGTTGGCCGTTTTCTTTGTTTTTACCAATTTCTCGGCTGAGCAATGCGCCGATACCGAATAAGGTCAAAGGAGTAAAGGTCACATACCAATTTTGTACATATTGAAATATGCCATAAAGCTCTGGCCCTAAATAACGAATAAGCAAAATAATATATAGGCTGCGTAAAATACGCACGATCAGTTGCGCCAAGACTAGAAATGACGCGTTAGAGGCTATTGATTTATAATGCTGTGTGCTCATGATGGGCTTGTCTATGTGCTGGTCGCGCTATAGGGGGTGGCGCTTGAAGGGGCGGATTGAATAAAAGGGGCATCTCAGTCTGCTTAAAGGCATTTACTTATATAGGATAACTTATAAGCGAGGCATACGTCTAGTCTGCTTATCAATGAGGCCTCTATAGTAAAATTTTGATATAAATAAGTCCAGCCCTTTGCTATACTAGAGCGCAGACTGTTTTGCACATTACGCTATCCTGTAAACAGAATAATCGTCCAAAGACAATTTAAGCCCCCCTTTTTAACGCAGTTTAAGCCCCCCTTTTTAACGCAGTTTAAGTAAGTGATTTTAATATGGAAGACATTGCCGCCCATCATAATATTTGGCCTATCCTCGTCGACATCCTTTTGATATTGGGCTTGTCGGGTTTGGTTATACCTGTGCTGCAACGGCTTAAATTATCGCCTGTCATTGGCTATTTATTTTGTGGTTTGCTTATTGGGCCATATGGGCTCGCCACATTTGCGGGCGATTTTCCTATATTAGAGCATATAGCGATTACTGATAATGACCTTATCCCTGTTTTGGCTGAACTTGGCGTGGTGTTTTTACTGTTTATGATTGGCCTAGAGCTGACGTGGTCGCGTTTGTGGGAGCTGCGTAAATATGTGCTTGGTGTTGGTACAGGGCAGGTTTTTGTTACCGCGACGGTTATGTTCCTTATTGCGCAGTTTTTTGGCAATAGCTTACCGGCCTCTATATTAATCGGCGCAGCTTTCGCGCTGTCCTCAACTGCGGTCGTGATGCAGTTAATGACAGAATGGCATTTAATATCCAAGCCCGTTGGGCGCGTGTGTTTTTCTGTGTTGTTAATGCAAGATTTGGCTGTTGTGCCGATATTGGTCATGGTTGGCGCGTTTTCCGATGGGGCGGCCAGTGGCGGTAGCGTCTTATATCTATTAATCAAAGCCCTTATTACGGCGATTATTGTCGTTGGAGGGATCTTTATCTCTGGCAAGTTATTATTCCGCCCGACGCTGCGCTTGTTAAGCCCATCCAAAAATGTTGAATGGCTTTTAGCGATTATTTTATTTTTGGTTATTGGCTCGGCGATGCTGACTTATTATTTTGGCCTTTCTGCAGCGCTGGGGGCTTTCTTGGCGGGGTTACTTTTGGCCGAAACGGAATATCGTCACGAAGTTGAAGTGATTATTGAACCGCTTAAAGGTATGTTGATGGGGGTGTTCTTCTTATCCGTTGGTATGGCGACGAATCTAGCGGAAATTATAAACCACCCTATTTGGATCTTGTCTTCGGTGATTGGTATATTCTTGTTAAAGGCGGTGATTTTCTACCCCGTCGCGCGTTTATTTAAAGTCGCGCCGCGTAAAGCCGTGCAAGCGGCATTGCTGCTGGCGCAATCGGGTGAGTTTGCGTTTATCGTTATTGGCTTGGCGTTGGCGGGGGGGATTTTCTCTTATGAAGACGCGCAGTTCTTCTTATTAATTGCGGCGGCGTCTTTGTTGCTTTCACCCTTTACGATGCGTACAGCTTTTTTGGTCGATAAATTTGGTAAAGCGCGTCGTCATGATGATGATTTGCCCGATGACACAACAAAACAAAATCATATTGTGATCGCAGGGTTTGGGCGCGTGGGTTTAACGCTTGCGAATATTCTCGAAGATCAAAAAATGACTTATATTGCCATTGATAAAGATGGCTTAAGCGTTGCGAAGCATAAAAAAGAAGGCTATCCGGTCATTCGGGGTGATGCGCGTAATATTCAGCTTTGGGGCAAATTAAATATTGGTGATGCTAAAGCGGCCGTAATTACCATTGATGATTTCGCATCATCACGGAATATCTTAAATGCGCTGCGTAAGAAACACCCGCTCCTGCCAATCATTATACGCTCACGCGATACGCATAATATTGAATGTTATTATGAAGAAGGCGCCAGCGCTGTTGTGCCAGAAACTTTAGAATCGAGTTTACAGCTGGTTCGCACATTGCTTGAGCAAACAGGCATTGAGCAAGACACCGCAAAGAATATCGTTGATAAACATAGAATAGAGGCTTTATCTGGCGTCAAACCTTGTTATGTTGAGGTCACAAAACCCTCATAACAAAAAATGGTTGCTATGCGTTTATATTTTTCAGCTTTATTGCTCAGTTCTTTTCTGTCTTTCCCTGCCTTAAGCGCGCATGCGGAAGATAAATTATTCATGCATAATAGCGATAGTTTAAGCGGTACGATTACCAATTATTCTGAGCAAAGCATCACAATTAAAACGGCTTACGGCCTTTTTGATGTCCCCCTTACGCACATTCAGGGCGCTTATGCTGCAGGAGATGATGCTCAGGCGCAGGCGATTCATTTGCTTCTGGCGCAAAATAGTCAGCATCATGCCGAGCAAGGCGAAGTTGACCTGGCCAATAATGCCCCTTTATCGATTACGGATATGGCGCAAGATTCGGCTGCTCATGTGATGCCTGAACCTACAGAGAGCTCGAAAGAAACAAAAACCCTAGAGCGTGCTAAGGCAGCAGACCCAAGAGGCCTCTGGGGCGCTAAATGGTCAGGGCGTGTTGATTTTGGCGTTGATTTAAAAACCGGCAATACGGAGATGAGCGGTATTGACGCTGATGGCGTATTAAAAGCCGAGTGGGACAAACATAAAACGGCCTTGGCGCTAAGCTATAGCCGCGAAGAAGAAGATAGTGATATTAGCGTTAATAAACGATCGTTAAAACTGTCTGATGATTATTTCTATTCGGAGAAATGGTTTATCGGATCATTGGCTAAATTTGAACAAGATGAGATTGATCGCCTTGATTTACGGAGCGTTTTATCCACTGGTTTGGGCTATCAGCCTTATAAGCGCGATGACCTGAATTTGAAATTCATTATGGGGCCTGGTTACCAGTATGAAGAATTTGATGATGGTAGTGATGACAGTTCAACGGTATTAAATTGGCGCATGGCTTATGATCAGAAATTTTCTGAGGATAGCTTCAGACTCTTCCATGAACATGAGCTGTCAACGCCTATGGATGACTTTAATGCCTATTTGTTTGAAAGCGAAACCGGTATTCGCGTGCCGATTACAAAAGGGATTGTGGCCTCAGCACAAATAGACTTTGATTGGGATAATGATCCTGCTGCATTTACTGTCGAAGATGACACGTCTTATTCCATAAGACTCGGTTATGAGTGGATGCATAAGAAATAATACCCCAAAAAAATGTATAAAAATGACAGTTTATTACCGCTATTTATGTAATTTAAATTATCTTCTGTTTCCATATTTTCAGTCTTGTCTGAATCCTCAATAACAGAGGATTTCGACGAATATTCACGCCGCCCCATTATTCATATTTCTAATATATTCGTTCAATAGGTTAATTTCCCCGTTGTGCTTTATGTTAACTAAATACCCCCTAACTTGCTATAATTACAAGTACGGCTCTTGACAGTCGTGCATAATAGTCTTAATTGTTAGTTAATAATAAATATAAAAAAATACAATTGAGTTGAACATATCAGGGAGAATGATGATGACTAAAGCGACAGCGGGCGCTTCAATTTTTGACGCCTATAAAGCCGATTTTGATGAGCGCAGTGTAGATACATTAAGTCTTACAGACTATTTAGATCTTTGCAAAACTGACAACATGGCATACGCCAATCCAGCAGAACGTTTATTGCAAGCGTTTGGTACTCCAGAAATTATTGATACGTCCAAAGAAAAGAACCGTTTAAATACGATTTTCATGGGCGAAACAATTGCACGTTACCCAGCATTTCAAGATTTTTTCGGTATGGAAGAAACAATTGAGAAAATCGTTTCACACGTTCGTGGCGCAGCTGAAGGTTCAGAGTACCTAAAACAAATCCTTTATTTACTAGGCCCAGTTGGTGGCGGTAAGTCATCACTTGGTGAGCGCGTAAAAGAACTTATGGAAGAAAACCCAATTTATGCATTGCGCATTAAATCAGGTCCTCATAAAGGTGAAATGTCACCGATTAATGAAAGCCCTCTTGGTTTGTTCAACTCTCCGAAAATGAAAGAGAAGCTAACAGCTGATTACGGTATTCCTAAGCGTTACCTTAAATTGCCACCATCTCCTTGGGCGCTTAAGCGTTTGAAAGAAGCTGAAGGCAGTGTTGATGAATTGTTTGAAGTTGTACGTGTTTACCCTTCAATGGATGATCAAATTGCGATTGCTAAAATTGAGCCAGGCGATGATAACAACCAAGATATTTCAACATTGGTTGGTAAAGTTGACATCAATAAACTTGGTGAAGGCACAGCGCAAGATGACACCGATACTTACCTATACTCAGGTGGTTTTGGTAAGGCGCACCAAGGTGTGATGGAATTTGTTGAGATGTTTAAAGCACCTCTTAAAGTTCTAAACCCACTTTTGGAAGCTCTTCAAGCGCGTAAATACACAGGTACAGAATCAATCGGTACAATTCCTTTGGATGCCCTTATTCTGGCGCACTCAAATGAAAGTGAATGGGATACATTCTCTGGGAATAAAACCAATGAAGCTATTCTTGACCGTGTCAACGTTATCGATGTGCCTTATTCAATGCGTTACACAGATGAGCAAAAAATTTACGAAAAAATGCTCAGTGAATCAGGTTACGGCTCTAAACCTATGGCGCCTAAAACACTTGAATTATTGGCTAAGTTCGCTGTTGTTTCACGTATCTACCCAGCTGGCGAAGAATATATCGGCAAATCATCTCCACATGTGATTGCAGATGTTCTTGATGGCCGTTTGGCTGAAGGCGCGCAAGATAACGTACCTACATATGTTTCGTTGAAACAAAACCAACCTCTTGATTTTGGTATGAGTGGCGCTTCAACACGTTTTAACTTTAAAACGCTAACTGAGACATTTAACGCACGCGTTAATGAAGGTATCTTGGAAGCGGATCCTGTTACTATGATGAAAGTGCTAAAACAACGCATCATCAAAGATAACCGCGTTCCGAACCAAAAAGAACTTCTTGCTTATATTGACGGCGTTATGGCGCCAGAATACAAGAAATTCTTGGCCTCTGAAATCGTTACAGCTTATACAAACGCTGATGAAACATTCCTTCAAAACAGATTTGATCGTTATGTTGCAATGGCTGAAGCATGGCTTAAAGAAACAGAATTCAATGACAAAGAAGTTTCTGGTAATTTGATGGGTCGCCCACAATTGGAAGCTAAATTAGCTGAAATTGAACGTGGTGCGAATGTTTCAAATGCCCCAACTTTCCGTCAAGATGTTGTTCTTTATGTCCTTGGTCAACGCGCAGAAAACAAAACTGTTGCTTGGGACTCATACGAGAAAATGGCTAAAGTTATTCGTCAAAGCGTTGAAGGACGCCTAGAAGATATCTTGCCACTTATCAAGCATGATGCACAACGTGACGAGAAACAATCTGTTGAGTTTAATCGCTTCGTTGAGAACATGGGCGAAAAAGGCTACACACCAAATATGATTAAGAACGCATGTAGCTACATAGCGCCTTAATATCTTTGTTAATATTGCGAGGCCCTGAGGGCTAAGGCGCTCTGGGCCTCGTATATTTCTATAGTATTTTCTATAAATACGCCGCATCGCCAACGTGATGCAGGCCAATAAATAATAAAAAAATTATAAAAACAAGATATACAGGGAGTTGCCTTATGGCTAATGTTGTAGATAGACGCCGGGAATCTAATTCTGATCGCTACGTTTCTAGTCGGGAGCGTTTACTTAAGCGTCATAATAAACAAGTTCGTAAAGCCGTAGATAATTACCTCGGTAGCGGCAAAGGCGTTGAACAAATTGGTAAAGAGAGTGTCGATATTCCGATACCTAAAGATGATTTATTTGAGCCAAATATTGTGCATGGTGAAGGCGGCGTAAACCGTCAGGTCCATCCAGGCAATAAAGAATATAACGCTGGCGATAAACATAAGAAGCAAGGCGGCGGTGGCGGCCAAGGCAGTGGCGAAGGCGAACCTGGCGATGGCGAAGGTGAAGCGGGCTACGTGTTTCAGCTCACAGGCGATGAATTAAAAGAAATGATCTTTAAAGATCTTGAATTGCCTAATCTAGAGCGTAAAAGCCAAGATTCTGAAGAGACAGAACAAAAAAGAGCTGGTTTCGTTAAAGATGGTACGCCTAATAGAATGGATTTGGTGCGCTCAAAAACAGCACAAAAAATGCGTCAAAAAGCATCAAGAAAACCTATTGAGAAAAAAATCATTAAGCGTCTTGAAGAGCAATATTCAATTTATCGTGAATATGCGGCTGATAAAGAAAATTATCCTGATTTAGATCAAGATGAAACATACCAGCATTTGACGGTTTCTGAGAAACTTGCAGCGATGCAAGATATTGTTGGAAAGATGTCTGATCAATATAGTGAAGTTTTAACAGAAGACGACAAATCTTCTATTGCGCGCCTAGATGATGAAATAGAAGCCCTTGATAAATCTAAGAGCATTATTCCAAAGTGGAATAGAGCGACTGATTTACGCTTCCGTAATTACAATGAAAATCCAGTACCGGCTGACAAAGCGGTTATGTTTTGCGTACGTGATACATCGGGCTCTATCAACGAAGAAATGATGCGCGATTCAACCATATTCTACTGGTTGCTTTATAACTTCCTGTCGGAAAAATATGGGGAAGATAAAGTTGATGTTGTTTATATTGCGCACACAACTGTTGCTAAAGAAGTAACGGCTGATGAGTTCTTTAATGATCGTGAAAATGGCGGTACGATTGTCTCAACAGGTATTCAATTAACTAAGGATATTCTTGAAGAGCGTTATGCGGCGGCTGATTATAATGTCTACACTGCGCAAGCATCAGATGGAGATAACTACGGCGATGATAATGTTCTGACCAAGAACTTAATCGGTGAGTTATTGCCTAAAATGCAGGCCTTCTTTTATGCAGAAACCAAAAGTGGTCAAGCTTGGGGCGACCCTAACCACTCTGATATTTGGGATATGTACAAAGAAATTGAAGGTGAGAATCCAGGTAAGTTCTTTATGGGCCGCATTAAAGAGACACGTGACGTTTATAAAATCTTCCGTGAATTCTTTACGCCAAAAGGTGAAGCATCACCAAGCTCATCAAGTAAGCCATCAGCAAGTGCGCTACGTTTAGAGCCTTAAAAGCAAATATGCTTAAGGCTGCTAAATGATTAAGCAGAGTATATAACAGGGACGTTGATAAGGACGGGGACAGACTATGTCAAAGAAAATACAAGATAATAAAGCCTATATTGAAACAATCAAAAACCTTCTTGATAATTACGAAGAAGGTTGGGATATATTCATTAACGCTAAAAAAGCAGGCACTTGGGATTATGCAGTTAACCTTAAAGAAGGTGTTGCACCAAGCCCAGATCTGCCTAAGACGTGGATTGATTTAGTTGAAAAAGTCGTGGGCATTATTGCTAAAGAAAAATACGACCTTGAGACCTATGACAACACTATTGAGCTTATTACTGCGGATCAAATGCTTGATCAATATACAAGTGTTGGCCTGCCTGTTAACTATCAACACTGGTCTTACGCGAAAAGCCGCGCGCAGCATGAAGCTGAATATAAGCGCACTGGTGGCATGGCATTTGAAATTGTTATTAATAGTGATCCTGCAATCGCCTATTGTATGGAAGGTAATTCACCAATGATGCAAATCTTGGTTATTGCTCACGCCAGCTTTGGTCACAATAACTTCTTTAAACAAAACTATATGTTCAAAGAATATACAAAAGCGAGCGACATTGTGCCGCTTTCACGTGATCTTCGTGACTTTATCTACGAATGTGAAGCACGCTTTGGCGAAGATGAAGTTGAGAAACTTCTCGATTCTTGCCATGCCTTAATGAATAACGCTGTATCAGCGGAGCATTTCTTTAAGAGCAATGAAACACGTCTAGATAATGACGAGAGAACAGATATTTTCTCTGGCGTTAACTTGAAAGATCAATTCGCTCGCGTGGCGGGGAATCCAGAAGCGCCGCTTGATTGTGGCATGGAACAAAATATTCTTTGTTACTTAGCGGATCAAGCGCCGCATTTACCGGAATGGAAGCGCAAAATCATGCGTTTAGTCTCAGAAGTCGCGACTTATTTCCACCCACAAAGACAAACACAAGTCATGAATGAAGGCTGGGCGAGTTTCTGGCATTACACATTGGTCCATGATCTATCTGAACTTGGTTTGATTGATCACGGCATGATGATGGAATTTTATGATTCACATGGCGGCGTTGTCCGTCAAACCGGCATTACTGATACCGTCACTGTACGTGGCGCGGATGGTCAACCAGAAGAGCGCAATATCTATAGCGGTATAAACCCTTATGCCTTAGGTATCTCGATGTTCCAAGATATTAAACGTATTTGCCTCGAGCCAACCGAAGAAGATAAAAAATGGTTCCCTTATATTGCGGGTAATGAAGATTGGTTATCTGTAATGAAAGACGCCCGTAATAACTTCAAAGATGAAAGCTTCATTCAGCAATTTATGTCACCGAAACTTATGCGTGATTTCAAATTCTTTGCGATGGAAAATGACTCAGACAAAGATTATGTAGAAATTTTGGCTATCCACGATACTGATGGTTATAGCGCTGTGCGTGAGAACCTTTCAGCACAATATCGTTATGATGAAAATATGCCGGTTATTGGCGTTGCAGAATATTACGATAAAACTGATCGCCGTTTAGTGCTTAACCATAAAATGCATAATGGTAAGCCTTTGGATAAGAAGAACATGACCGAAATCACTAAGCATATGTATCGTCTATGGGAACATCCTATTGTCGTGCAATCTATTGATAAAGACGGTGATGTTGTTGATGAAACATGTTGCCCAGCGAAACCAGATGTAAGACGTCAACGGAAATTACGCTTAAATTAAGGGCTTAATGGCTCTGTATTTTTACAGCGCTATATAAAGCCAACACAAGTTTCAGCTCCCTGAAAACGATGTGCTTAACGTTTACGCGTTAAGCACATTCGTGTTAGTGCAGTCTTGCTTACCTTAAAAATTTTACGGTGTTTTGTAAGAAGAATTAAGCGTTACTTAGGATGAATGTCACTGAGGCAAGAACTCTCTATACTCTCTCTCCGCTTTGAGCATGTATGTATCAGGCTCAATATCAAGGAAATCAATAATCGTGTTGTGCATTTTATAGGAAAAAGCTCTTAATATAAGCTGGACTTCCCATGCATGTTTTTTACGAATTTTCTTTTGAATTTTCTCGACAAGCTCGAAGAGTTGAATGATTTTTTGTTTTTGTTCTTCGTCTTGTAGGCTTTGAATAAAGCTTACAGATGGGTTGGAAATATAAACAGGGTTCTCAGTCTCTGTGCGGCTCACATAGCTGCAAAAATCATCTAATGTGTTTTCTAGCCATAGCATGCGCTGTTCAGTCGTAGAATCCATCCATTTCGTGCCAAGCATGTAATCCGCGTAAAAAGCCATGATGATAGAGCCTGTCAGAGCTTTTGCGAGCACGCTTTGTACGTCAAGCAAGATTTCTTGCTTTTGTCCTAAGACGTCATCTTTTATATAATATTCCAAATATTTCTTTATTTTCTGAATATCGCCATAAATGTCAACAATCATAAAGGATAAAGCAGGGCCAAGGCGGCCGATTTCTGTCAGCAGGTTTTGATAAACCAGTAAGTTAAATTCTTTGAACTGATTAATACGTTGAACGCGTGCGCCTTTTTCAGCAATTTCGTAGTGAATGGCCATTAAATTATGGACGTTATCAATTAACTCCGCGGCAATGGCTGAGCTAAACGTCGCGTTTTGTTCTTTTTTTAATCGGTATTCGGTGCGGCGGCTATGGTTTAAATTAATAAAAACAGCAATTACCGTGGCTATCGCAATGGATAAGGCGCCTAAGACGGCTTTGTAATTGTCGATAACGCTTATTATATCCATGAGAACACTTCTTTTCTTAAGGGTTGGCCGTTTTATGCTTCTCCTTATATAGGGAAATGCGCACAGAAATCAATTTTGAATTTACCACGTTTCATAATATACTGTGTTTAAGGCCTTAATTGGTTATTTATTTCATTTTTTAGGTACAGATCATGCACCATGTTATTCTGGGCTCTCCATCCTTCTCTCATATTGACGTCACGCTCGAGGCCGGTGAGACATTAATCACCGAATCGGGCGCTATGGCCAGTATGGATGTCGCGCTAGACCATCGGGCGCGCCTAAATGGTAATTTTTTCGGTGCACTTACCCGTAAAATATTTGGGCGCGAGAGTTTCTTTCTTAGTCATTATACAAATAATAGCGCCTCGGCCTGTAAGATAATGATTAGTAATAAGGTGCCCGGTGACATACGCGCCGTAAAGTTAACGGGTGGCGGCTTTTTCGTACAGCCTGGTGCTTTTGTCGCTTGTTCAAGCGGTATTAAGCTTAATGTTAAATGGGCGGGCTTTCGTTCGTGGATCGCGGGGGAAGGCTTGTTGCGCAATTACATACATGGCACAGGCAGTGTTTTCTTTGGCGGCTATGGCGCTATCTATGAGAAAAATTTGGACGGATCGTATATTGTTGATAGCGCCCATGTGCTGGGTTATTCGCGCGGTATTAGCTTAAATATTCAGCTATCCAGTGGCCTATTTTCCAGTTTTTTCGGCGGTGAAGGTCTTGTCACGCGCCTTGAGGGTAAGGGTAAGGTCTATTTACAAAGCCGCAGCTTAAAAGGGCTGGCTGGTTTTATTAATCCGCGATTATAAGAGAGCTATATTATGCAGATAGAAATTTTAGCGCAACCTACCAATACAGTGGCCAAGATCACTTTTGAAGCAGGTGAGGAAATCACGGCTGAAGGCGGTTCAATGGTGGCGATGTCGGCGGGACTAAGCGTTGAGACATCAACCCATAAACGCGGCAAACGCGGTATAGGTCGCGCGATTAAGCGTGCTTTCGCGGGGGAGAATTTCTTCCTTAATCATTATCAAGCCGCTGCGGCAGGGACGACCTTATATATAGGGCCGCCATTAAGCGGCGATATTATGAGCCATGATTTAAATGGCAACAGCTTAATTGTGCAGGGCTATTCGTTCTTAGCCCATGAAGCGAGCGTCGATATGGATATGAGCTGGCAGGGCTTTAAAAACCTGCTGTCTTCGGAAGGGCTATTTTGGCTAAAAATGAGCGGTCAGGGCAAAGTTCTGATTAACACATTTGGTGCGATTTACCCTGTTGAGGTTGATGGCGAGTATATCGTCGATACGGGCCATATTGTTGCTTTTGATGAAGGCTTAAAATTTAAACTCTCTAAAGTGGGTAAAAGCTGGACGGGGTCGTTCCTTGGTGGGGAAGGTATTGTTTGCCGCTTTAGCGGTAAGGGTACGGTCTGGTGCCAATCTCATAGCCCCGCCAATCTAGGCAATGCTCTAGGGCGTTTATTGAAGCCAATAGAAGTACAAGAATAAACGTACGTCATGATAGATAAATAAGTAAGTACAGGCGTACAGCAATTAATTAAGATAAGGACTCTGGGGTATGAGTGATATGAACCAAGCGACACAAAAGGCGCTGAGCGATTTACCAAGCGGGCCGATCGTCGCCCTTGAACATGACATTGGCGGGGCGCCAGATTTTTCTTATCTTAGCGTAAAACTACCCGCGCAAGAAATGCTGCGTGTTGAAGCTTCAGCCATGCAAGCGATGGACACGAATATTACGATAAAAACGAAAATGCGCGGCGGTTTTAAACGGTTAATTACGGGGGAGCGTTTATTCCTAAACGAATTTACGGCGCAAGATAAAGCGGGTGAGTTGGTTATTGCCAGTACATTGCCCGGGGATATTAAACGCCTATATTTAACGCAAGGCGGCCCTGCTTTGTTTTTACAAAGCGGCAGTTTTCTGGCTGCGGGGCGCGGCATAGAAACGCAAACTAAATTCCAAGGCTTTATCAAAGGGTTTTTCTCTGGTGCGGGCTTGTTTTTAATTAAATGTACTGGCGAGGGCGATATATTTTTTAACTCCTATGGCGGCATCATAGAAATAAACGTCGAGGATGAATATATCATCGATAACAATCACATCGTCGCTTTCACGGAAGGACTGGAATATAGCGTCACAAAATTTGGCGGCTATAAGTCATTTATGTTCTCAGGCGAGGGCCTCGTTACGCATTTTAGCGGACAAGGCCGCGTATGGATACAAACCCGTGCAATGCCGAGCTTCTTTGCATGGATCAACCCTTTCCGTCGTATCGTGACGCGGAAGAGAAGCCGATGAGTTTTATTAAATCAATATATGTAGCTTTGCTTTGCCTGATCGCCCAGCCCGCTTTTGCGAGCGATCCTGCTTGGTCATCCTGCACGACAATAGATTCAGTGAGCGGAATGAATGAAGAGGCTCCTTACTTAGAGGTGGGGTCTTTAGCTGATTTTGATGGGAAGAACTATTTGATTCTTCGCGGGCGATTAGAAACGCCGAGTGGTGGATATAGCTATAGCTTTGAGCATGGGGATGTTGTTGATCATACGCAGCATGTCGCCTTAAAGCTTATCCCCCCAGAGCAAGAAGCGGCGGCTGTTATTTCTAGCATATCTATAATGGAGCGGTTTGAAGTTACAAAGCCTATCAACCAAGTAGAGATTCGACTGGTTAAAGGCCTTAACTGGGGGCCAACACAGATAGATTGTTCGTTGAATTAATAAGGCAATGAGATGGAAAGTTACATTTATTAACCGCTTTGCTATATATTTTGGCAACGCTGGGCTTCATATGTCGATCACCCAAATTTACACGCTAAATGCGCAATGGCTTCAACAGTGATTTTGGGGTTATCATTTGTGAAGTTTTCGAATTTTTTCTGTTGAATTTCGCTTTTCGCGAGCTTTGGTGAGTGAAGCATGCACATGGCATCATGGCCTAAGTAAAGACGCGTTTTTATATTTTCAATCTGTTCTTCAGCATAGCGATCTGGGTGTGGTAGGTGTTTTGCTGCCGCTTCTACAAAATGATGCATTTCAAAGCTGTCTACAGGAATGATACTGCGCAGAGCTTTGGTGGTTTGCATTATAAACCAAAAAGCCGTCTTCATCGATTGATCACTATTATTATGCGATTCAATATAGTCTTTGCCAAGATTGATCATTTGCATGGCTGTAGTCATGATTTCATCTTTAAGGGCGTTACCCGCGGGGCTCTTTTTCATGATTTGGGCATTCGTATAAATAGCCCAGCCTTCATAGAGTGTTTCATAGGCGCCAAAATCAAAAATAGGATATTCGGTAATATTGTCCGAGAAATGTTTTTCAGACCATTTCTCAATCGCTCTATCATCATTTTTATAAGCGCAGACCTCTTTGGTAATGGCAGAGATGCTCATGTGGTGCAGCCAGTCGTGATTGGTTGATGTATAAAGGTTTTGTAGGGTTTTGACTAAAGGGTGATCAGGGCTCATATCCGGTAATTTGGTGATTTTACTCGGTAGCGCGATCATAGGAAATGTAATTGCAGCGGATGGTGATTTCTTATCATTTTTCGCGGCGCTTCTCACAAAACCAAATGTCATTCTTTTAGGGTCACATGCTTTAGGCACGGTTGTAATGGTTGCATCGCTTGCGCCAATAATTTGTGCATGGGCGTCAGCGCTGGTCAAAACGCATTCTGTACGTAATAGGCCTTGATGGTGTGCGGCAGATTTTTTAAATATTTCTTGTAAGCTCTGAGCGCTCAGATTGCTAAGGCCGTCTTGTTGTAGCCAGTCTTGTGTAGATTGGGGCAAGCTGGTATCAGCGCGGAGCGTCTCTTCATGGCTTTGTAAATAACTGGCTAATGCTTCAAAATGCAGGCTTAACAACGAAAGTTCTTCATCAACCAATACAGCATCGGGCTGTTTTTGGCCATTGAGCTTGGCGTGTAATTTACTGCCCCATGCGCGCTTTGCGTCTTTATTGGTTTTCTTTGTATGGCTCGTCATATTATTCTCGCCTTTTTCCTCTGCTTATTTACATCAGGCCATGAGAGTACGCATAACTTATGTAAAAGTCAAGTAATGTTGTTTTTTTAGTCTCTTGACATTTCCATAGCGCTGTTTATTATCCATAAAAAAAGACTATGGGAGCCGTATGTTATGGTCGATCAAAAACAGCTACCGCCTTATATTGTTATGGCCTTCGAAGCCTTGAGCAGACATAAAGAGCACATCAAGCCTGATGAGCAAGGGCGCTTAAAGAAAATTTTGCCCGTATATGCCGCAATACGACATCGCGCGGGGCAAGCGCTATCGGCTGAAATATTTGATACGGCGATTGCGAAGGGCTGCGCGTATATTGAAGATTATAACAAGACCTACCGTACAAAACCGCCGCAAGAAACAGCGCTTAGCTATCAAGATATAGTCAAACAATTCCCTAAACCACAAAACTTACTGGATAAAGAGTTTATCGCAGCGATTAAGTCGGCTGATTTCGATGCGGCGCAGGATGTATTTAAGCAAGGCGCAAACCCAGGCGCTTTAAATAATGAAGCTTTGACCTACGCGATAGCGAGCCAACAGTTAGGCACGTTGGAATTTCTGTTAGGGCTTGGCGTTGATCTTGGCGCTATAGATTGCCTATCATTATGCGCGAGCAAAAAAGACTATGATATGAAGGTGGTGAAGCTGCTGGTGAAACATGGCGCTGACCCCAAGCTGAACGATAATGAGGCTTTGTTTACTGCGAAAAGGCTGAAGGATTATCGCTTAGTGAAATATTTACTGAAGCATGGCGCTGACGCGAAGGCTAGAAATAGTAATGCTTTAACTGATGCAGACTTTAAGACCGCCAGATTGCTCATAAAAAATGGAGCTGATCCCAGCGTTAAAGGCAATAACGCTTTAAAGCGAGCAGTGCTGGGTAGTGATGATCTTGCTCTGGTCGAGTTACTGCTGAAACATGGTGCAGACCCAAATGAAGAGTTTTATAACTTATTTGAAACTGATCCAAAACGTTCTGTTCTTTCTGAGCTTATAAAAAGAATGTGCGAGGAGGAAATGGATAGAATGCAAGGTGGCATAATGTTAAAGTTTCTTCTAAAGCATGGCGCAGACCCCTTAGTGAACGATGGAGAAGCATTGAAGCGGGCGATCTATGGAGTTTTAATCGATGAAGCGGAGCTTATGCTCACTTATTGTGATGATGGGGCTTTACTCAGTGAGCCTGTCAGTGCAGCGGTTCAGCGTATGCGCGAGTGGCAGGGTGTTGACCTAGAGTTATTGAAAAAGTATCCGCGGCTCATCGATTTTCGCCCTTATATATTTGATCTGACCAGCTTTGAAACAACGTATAAGATACTGAGGGAACATGAAGGTGTTGGTAGTAATTGGGTGGGGTCAGCGGAGCGCTATGCTTATGGCGCCGCTTGTTTATTCAAATCCGAAGACCGCCTACTACGTTATTTAAAGCGTTGGGGATCGTATGGACCACAACCGTTGCATGATGTCATTCAGAATATTAAAATTCCACAACGAGGTGAGCTTGATTTAAAAGCCTGGGGCGATGCAGTAATGGCACAAGGCCCTAAGATGGCACGTTTAGTACAGTTTTCTGATAAATTAACACAGCCAATGAAGGACGCATCAGACAAAGGTTGGTCTTATAATAATACCAAGGCTGAAGTGGCCAAATATAGATATAAAAATGGTGAAAAATCACCCGTTCTGGCGAAGTACTGTTTTGATTTCTCATGGCCAGAGCAATATTTCGATAAAGGGCTTGAGCTGATTGAAGAGTATAGTGAGAAATACGCAGCAAATGACAATAAAAAGGGCGGCGCTATTCCGGAGATCACGATTGAAGGTAAGGCTTTTGACAAAGAAGGCTATCATTTCCGTCGTCTCGACGATGGCGATGTTAAGGGTTTATTGCTCGGAGAATTTACTGATTGCTGTCAACATCTAGGTAATGAAGGTAGTAGCTGCGCTAAGCACGGCTTTTTATCTGAAAATGGCGGGTTTTATGTCGTCGAAGCTAAAAAAACTGGTAAGATTGTCGCGCAAAGCTGGGCTTGGCGCGGTGATAAAGGGGAATTGGTTTTTGACTCGCTTGAATCGCTCTCTGGCCATTTTAACGCTCAGCAATGGACGGCGCTATGCACCGAATTCTCACTTAAACTGAAAGAACACGCGCAGGCGCTGAGCATACCATCTTTCCATATCGGAACATGCGGCGCGACGCCGCGGGATTTAGCATTTGCCGCTGATTTTCCCGCTAAGCCTTTAGATTACGAAGGTTACCGTGATTCGACTTTGCAATATTTAGTCGCCAGTTATTAGGCGCACTCTTCACGAGTGAAGGCACAAGCGAAAGCATAGAATCATTTAGATTATGCGGCTTCTTGGTCGTTTGCGCTTTTCTCTAAATCTTTGGCTATGTCTTTAGCCTCAAGCGCTTCGGCATTGGTCAGTAAGCTGCCTTGTTTGCGTTCAGCCAATAAATCGCGGGCTTTTGCGTATTTAGGGTCGTCCCAGAAAACGCGACACCCATTACAGCCTTTAGCGCAGCAGCCTTCCACACCAAAGCGTGGTGATTTAATTTGACGCGCCGTTTCATCGGCATCAATCGCCGTTTGTAATTTTTCTAAGCGGCCATCATAGAGATCATCAGGCGCCTCTTTTAATTCAATTTTCTGTGAAACGCGGTCAAGTTTTAGGCGCTCCCACTCTGCTTTGGTCAGGAATGATTCTTTACGGATTAATGTATAAGGGCCAATGGCCGCTTTGATTTCATCCATGTTTTCGCGGTCAAAGGCGCTAAAGGGAATACGTACGATAGGCTGATGGCCTGCATGTATTTCTTCTGTGACTTTGCCGGTTTTCATATTTTCATACTCATAACAGCGGATCAAATAAGTCTGCTTACTGTTTGGCGGTACGAATTCGAGAACGTCGCCCGCGGCGAGTTTGTTCTTAATCTCAAGCAAGAACGAATCTTCGGTGACTTCGCGAACGATGCCTGCAAATTCCCATTCAGCAAGGGTCGATGTATGCTCGTAATTATGGGAGATATTTTTAAGGCGGCCATCATGGAAGGCCAGCGTATAACCACGGTTACCAACAGTATCAAGCTCTTGCATATAAGGGCGCGGATCCCAGTTTTCAGGATCTTCGTAATAATCATCAATCGCCATGCGGTAAGCACGCGCAACAACGCCAGCATAATAAGCGCTTTTACCGCGCCCTTCGACTTTTAGGCTGTCAATACCAATGGATAGATAATCATCAAGGCGTGGCATGATGCATAAATCTTTAGAATTCAAAATATACGAACCACGCATATCTTCTTCAAACGGCATTAGGTCGCCTGGGCGGAATTTCTCTTCTAAGAAGAACTCAAATAAGTCTTTATTATCATCGTTGATTTCAAGCTCTTGTATCGTGCCGTCTTTGAGCTTGATGTGTAATTTATAATTCCAGCGGCATGAATTGGTACAGCTGCCTTGATTGGCACCACGCTCAGAGAGGAAGTTTGATAACATGCAGCGTCCTGAATAGGTCATACACATTGAGCCATGCACAAATTGTTCAATCATGATATCAGGGCATTTTTCGCGTACTTCGGCAAGTTCTTCAAAACTTACATCGCGTGCCATCACAACAAGGTCAGCGCCTTGGTCTTGCCAGTATTTAACGGTCATCCAATTGGTGACATTGGCCTGGGTTGATACATGCAGCGATAATTCAGGGGCATGCTGGCGTACAAAGTTAAATACGCCCGGATCAGCAATGATAACGCCGTCAGGTTTTACTGTACGGATGGCTTCTATATATTCAGGGAGTTTTTCAAGGTCGCGATTATGCGCGATAAGGTTCAGCGTTAAATAAGCGCGCGCGCCATGATCGTGGCAGAACTGTACGCCTTCAATCACTTCTTCCAATGTGAATTTAGATTTCACACGCATACACATATCAGGCGTACCCATATAAACCGCATCTGCGCCATAAAGAACGGCGAATTTAAGCTTCTCAAGCGAGCCCGCTGGCATAAGCAGCTCTGAGCGGCGTGCGCCCTCTATAGGGAGCTTGGCAACGTATTTATTTTTATAGTTCTTCTTGAGAGCCATGTTATTTAGTCCTTAAATATGCGTGTAAGCGGCGTTTATAATCAATTACGCCGCAGAAATCAAGAAAATGCTCAAAATTATTTTGACATAACACGAGTGGGGCGCTATTACTTTTGTCATATAAGTTTATATAAGGAGTTTATTGATGTCTATGCCAAGCTTGCAGCGCCTATTCGGTCTAAATACACAGAAGACCAAGCAGAAGAAGACCATAGCAGAGAGACCTCCTGAAATATTGTCTGAAAAATTCGAGACTTTTAAAACGATTCTTTTTTCTCTGGCAAGTGAAACAGGTCGTATGCGTGCGGTTAGCGCCATTTCCCTTAACAATAAAGATGCGCCTTATAAGCAGGGTAATAAAGAATGGGTTCGTATCAGTGGCTCAGAGTTGGCCATACGCTATTATGATGTGAATAAAGAATCCTGCGAAAGCCTTTATACAATGGAGCTGAGCGCCGTTAAGGAGTGTTTCATTTTGCAGCGAAATACGCAAATCCATACGGTAGAAGAAGCGATCGCTGTTTTTGTGGACCTTATGGGCGAATATGCGGATCCGAGTTTTATGCGTGCGCTTAAAGAGGAACTAACGGCATGTGGCGCGGTTGACTTTACGGCGTTAACAAAAGAACCAGCCGAGAAAGAACAAAATGTGGCAAGCGCTGATGCTGATGTAGCCGTTGCGCCGAAACCTATCTCAGAAAAACTAATAAAGCCTGCTATATTGTAATATAAATACAAAACCAGATGTGTTATTGTACTTTTTTGCTTGTATCAGCAGATTCTACTTTACTTGTTATGAAAAATAGTGTTTACTGTGTTTCATATTCAGACGCCGCATTTGGAATTCAAGTTATAAGCGTCAAACATGTAAGAGCAAACAAACAATAAAGGGAGCGTATTATGGTTGAGGATTTAATGTTTTATAATAGTAAGGAAATCAAAACATATATTGCTGAGAACCACCATAAATGCCCAAAGAAAACTTTTGGCTCAATGGATTTCCTGATTCTCCTTAAAAACACAGATCCTGAAGCCTTTTCTAATGCGCTCTGGAGCTTAGAAATTGATGATGAAGCGTGCATAGCAGGCCTTGAAAATATTCATATGACGTATATGAATGGCTTAGAGGGAAAAAACACGCCAAAAGATTATACTTACACAGCAGAGTTTTATAATGCTTTTGATGCATTAGATAGCGCAATCGACGCATCAGAAGATGATTTCGACATGGTGCAGATTCTTCAGTTTTTTCTAAAGAATACACAAATGACCGCAGGCATGTTTTTAAACTACGCTAAAGAAGGCGTTGTGCTTGATGAGTTTGATGAAGCTGTAGAGAAGATCATTGACCGTGCTGGTGGTCGTGAAAGTTACGGCACTGATCATGTCACTATGCCTTATAATTATTCCAAGGAAGTGACGCCTTATATCGCACCGAAGACAGAGAGTGTTAAGGAAGAGAAAGACTCTATCGATCCAACAGAGTTTTTGGTTGATATGTTGGCGCAGGCTAAAGAAACACCTTATGACCCAGTGATTGGGCGCGCGGATGAAACCGCAGCAATGGTACAAATCTTACTGCGTAAAGAAAAACGCAACCCGCTTATCGTTGGTGAAGCTGGCGTTGGTAAAACGGCTATTGTTCACGCATTGGTACAAAATATTGTGAATGGTGATATACCAGAAGACTTGGCATCAAAACCTGTATTTAGTTTAGATATAGCAACCATGCTTGCGGACACATCTTTACGCGGTCAATTTGAGGATCGTTTAAAAGCGGTGCTTGATTATGCACAAGACCAAGAGGCGATACTGTTTATTGATGAGATGCATACGGTTATGCAGACTGGTGAAATGGCCAATATGCTTAAACCATATATGAGCCATCCTTCAAAACCAATTAGTATCATTGGCGCGACAACATTCAAAGAAGCCAAAGCCATTATGAAGGACGCTGCAATGGAGCGCCGTATGGGTAAGGTTAAAGTTGATGAGCCATCAGCTGAGTTGGCTGTTAAAATGGTTGAAGGTAAGCGTGAGCAATATCAAAAATTTCATGCGGGCATTAAATTAGATGATAGTGCTATTGCAGCCGCAGTCGAAGAAACCAGCCGCCATATGCATGAATCTTTCCTGCCAGATAAAGCGTTTTCTATTATTGATAGTGCCATGGCCGCGCGCCGTGCAGGATTCTTACCTGAAGGCGGCGAAAAAGATATTGTCACAGAGCGTGATATTTACGCACAGCTAAGCCGCGATCTTGGTCGTGAGATTGGGCCAATTGAAAGCCCTGCCGTTAAAGCAAAACTCATGAGTCTAAAAGCCTGCTTTAATGCTGCTGTTATTAATCAAGAAGAGGCGATTGATGCTTTATCCAAACGGGTGCGTAACTCGGGGTCAAACTTGTTTGCCTCAACACGTAAGAGCAAGACGCTTGGCTCATTCATGTTTGCTGGCCCAACAGGGGTCGGTAAGACTGAGCTTTCTAGTCAATTGGCGCAAGAAATGGGTATACCTTTGGTTCGCTATAATATGAGTGAATTTTCTGATAAGTCATCCGTTAACCGCCTAACGGGTTCAGACCCGGGATATATTGGTTATGAAGAAGGCGGTCAATTGGTGAATGATATCCGTCAAAACCCAAGCTGTGTATTATTGCTTGATGAAATAGAAAAAGCTGACCCATCAATCTTTAAAATATTATTACAAATTTTTGATGATGCTTCTTTGACGGATGGTCAAGGTAACAAAGCAAGCTTCCAGAATGTCTATGTGGTTATGACGAGTAATATTGGTGTAGATATTAAAGAAGTGCATAGTATTGGTTTTAAATCAAATACTGAAACAGTCGGTGATCAGAAGTTAAAATTGATTGAGAGTTTGTTTAGTAAAGAATTTGTTGGCCGTCTTGATGGTGTCATTGATTTCAATGATATTACAGAGATGGATGATGTCTTAAAAATTCTAGATATACATTTACAGCCACAATTAGATGATCTGGCCGCAAAGGAAATTACGGTTGACTTTAAACAGGCCGCTAAAGAATTTATCGCACAAAAATGTATAGATAGAAAATTGGGTGTACGTCCCTTGAAAGGGGCTTTGGAGACATATTTCCAATCGCCACTGGTTGACGCTTTTTGTGGTGAGGCTTTGAAGGCGGGCGATAATGTTATTATCCGCGGACCTTTAAATGATAATGAAGATGCTTTGAACATTAAATTTGAAGGCCCTAAGCAAAAACGTCTTCCAGCGCCAAGCGCGGTATAAACCACGCTTGCCCATAGAGTTAAGCAGAATTAAAAAGAGAGGGGCATTATGCGCCTCTCTTTATGTTTGTTCACTAAGCTTGGGCTTATTTAAGCGGCTTTATCAGCTTTGTTCTTTTTTGTATCTGAATGGGCGCTTGCTTTGGGGCTATGATCACGCAGCCACCAATACACAGGCGGCATACGTTTCTTTATCGTTGTGGCCATGGTTTGGGTGAGCGCTATGCTTTTATTATTCATCCAGTTATAGCCTAAGAGTTTTTTACGAATGATTTGCTGCTCTATGCGGCCGCGTTTCTCTTGGCGCTGTGATAGACCGCCCGATTCAAAAATACAAATGGGCTGAGTCACATAATAGGCGTCAGGGTGAGCCTGTAAGAATCGAAGGGTTAAGTCGTAATCCGCCGCTAATTTATAAAGCGTATTATACTTCATCTCTTTTAAAAACTTGGTTTTGTAGAAGATTGATTGATGGTGCGTGAATAAGCCGCGATTAATATGCTTATGTGACTTGGCGGCTTTAAACAAATGCTTGCCTTGTTTCGTTGGTGATTGCTCGAGCGCATCACCATAGATTAAGTCTGGCCAAAATTCTGGGGTAACGCGTAATTTACGCAGAACTTCGGGATGGGCAAAGCAATCCCCTGCATTGAGAAACAGCGTATAGCGACCTTTGGCATGGTCGATACCTTTATTCATCGCATCATATATACCATGATCTGCTTCACTTATATAATCCGCGCCGACCTCTTTTAAGTGGTCTTGCGTGCCGTCTTGTGACAGGCCATCAATAACAACCCATTCGAAATCTTGTAAGCTTTGCGCCTTTATACTGGCTTCGGTGGCCTTAAGGCCTTCTACATTATCTTTAGTGACTGTTACGATCGTGAATAAAACTTGTTCGGCATTTGATTTTTCTATCGGCATCATTAATTCTCCTTGCTGGTTCGTCCTTTTCTTTAGGCCGCGCTTGCGACGTGAGGGCGATTCTTAATCTACAGGAGTATAGCGCAAACTTTTGCTTTAATCATTCTGAATTTCACTGACTAAAAACCCGGTTACGGCTAAATTGGTGAAAATTTGTGTGATGTCTTTGGCGCTGTCTAAAAAGTTAAATGGCTTTGGGTCATGTGGGACGATAATGGTAGAGCCGGGCGGAATAAATGGCGCGCTATGAGTCCAGTTCCCCAGTTGCAAAGGCTGCGCGCTGCCATCAGGGTAAACGACAAAGGCGCGCTCTTTATCTGCGCTGCGTGTGTAGCCACCCGCTTCTTGGACATAGCGCCGCGCGGCTTTGTCTGTGCGAAACTGTAGAGCAGAAGGGGAGAGAACCTCACCCGTTACACGCACAGTTAGGGGGCGCTTGGGGATATAGATTCGATCGCCACGCTCAAGCAGCATATTAAGCTCTGGATGGCTTGCGAGAATCTTCGGGTCGGCCTCAAGAGTAATGCGGCCAATAGTCTCCGTATTATTAAGCTGCTGAATTAATTGGCGGGTCATATTAATTTGCGTATCATTGGGCGGCTCATCTGATTGTATTTTGCTCGCCAGTGACATCTCTAAGCTACGCGCCTGTGATTTGTAACGCATAGCTTCAATCTGACGCTCGCTTTTACGACTAAAAATAGCGCCTTCAGCATAAGCATATTGACTAAAGCCGCCGGCACGTTGAATTAAACTGAGCATCGTGTCACCAGCCATTAAATCATAACGTCCGGGGTTGTTTACCTCACCGATGATTTGTACGTGGTTATCCGTATTCTTTTGGAATCTCTGATTAACGCGAATCGTATTGCCGGGCTCGACAGCTATATTGCGCGCATCGCTATGGCTCAAATCCACCACGCGGCGCTTTGCTTTTGAAAGCTCCGCATAAAGCGCACTCTCTGGCGTGGCCGCTCGACGTGTGATTTCGATGTTCTTCTTATCCGCTTCTAATGTGACGCCGCCTGCAACGGCAAGGATATTCTGTAATGTTGCGCCTTGCGCTATGGGGTAATGCCCTTTGCGCCGAACCGCGCCACGAACAAATACACTGCGTTCTTTTAACAGGCTTATGAGTTCTTCAGCTATTGGCGTGTTGTCTTCTGCATTATTGGCGGATGCGTCTTGGTTATCTTCGTTTTGATATGAGTCTGGTGCGTCAGCATTAATCTGCGCAATTTGTAAATGGGAAAAGAAATATATGACATCGCCATCATGTAAATCCTCGTCATATTGACCATGTAATACGCGTAATGGTGAAAAATTAAGATATTCAGGAGAGAGAGATTGCCTGTTCCAGCGCTCGATCACGGCGATAAGCGGATAGATATCCTTGCCAAAAACACGATCGCTCTTAATTAGCTGCGCTAATGTTTTGTTGGTACTTAAGCTATGTAGGCCATCTGCGCGTGCGTGCCCCCTCACTTCGACGATGCCTTCACGGCGCTCTGCCCCACGTAGCACGGATAATATGCTACCATCACTAAATAGCGGAGCAAGCGGGTTATCTATTTCACTGACTTGCTCATCACCATCAGGCTGCATATCAAGCTTTAAATAGCGTATCTTGCCGGGGAAGAGCAGGCCGCCGCTCATATCAAGCAGATCATTTAGCGCCAGACTTTGATTGCCTTGTGCTTCAGGTCGAATTTCGTAGATAGCAGGGCGTTTAACGCCGCCTGAAATAGCCAAAGTTGGCCCTAGCGGCGGGACAACAAGGCGATCACCGTCTTTGAGGCTGAGATCTACTATCTCTGGCCCACGCAGCAATAGGCTATATAAGTCGAATCGCGTCTCTTGGCCGTTGCGCATCACGTGTATTTGACGCAAAGAGCCTGTTTTCTCAATGCCGCCAGCCTGCATAAGTGCATCAATGACATTATGTTGATTGCTGAGCGTTATACGACCAGGCCGCTTAACATGGCCTGTGATTAATATGGAGCGCTGGCGCATCTCGCTTAAGGCGACATAAATCGCTTGATTATAATCACCTGCAAATTCTGCTCGAATTTGCGCTTTCAAATTCGCCAAACTTTGCCCCGCAGCATTAAACGGTGGCAGGCTCGGAATCTGGATTTGACCATTACTATCAAGCTTGATTTGATAATGCGCATTGCGCTGCCCCGTAAGGGCAATGCTTAACGTGTCGCCAACACCCAATATATAGTTATCGTTAACAAGGCCAAGCGGCGGTGCGGCGGTGGTGGGGTTCTGATTGTTTTGAAGGAAGTCATAGCCAAATTGTTCAAGGGGCTCGATTATGCGCGCGGAATATAAAGCCTCTATGCGTGAAGGGCGGGCGGGGGCATGCTCGGCATTTGTCGGGTTTTGTGCGGGCGTC
>CAXBNJ010000004.1:0-269519 GCA_963977125.1 uncultured Micavibrio sp. | reverse complement strand
AGGTCTCAAGCGGCCCTCGAAATATATATATATATATATATATATATATATATATAATGAGCATAGCAGAATACGAAAAAGCGGCCTATATGGGCCGCTTTTTGTTGATTGCTTATAGTTTATTGTTTATTCCGTGTTGCCGCCGCCGCTGCTGTTGAATTTACCTAAATTACCAAAGAATTGCTGCGCTAAAGTAACTTTGCTGCCGCCTGTATGTGTTTTATCTTTGGATATTGGAATATTAACATCTTCCTTTGTGACTTCGGCAATGTCCAAAACTTTGCCTTCTTCATCAAATTTGACGCGGATGACTTTTTTGCTGATTTGTTCTTCGTCCAAAATGCCGCGTTTTTGCGTTGTCAGGCCAATATAATACCAGATACTGCTATCAAGGGTCGAGATAGTTGATGGTGATCCAATCTTTTTGATGACGCTGCGCTGTGTATCGCGCCCTGCGACAATATCGGCAATCGCTTCATCTTGAATAATATGTCCGCGATTCGCTGTTGTCGGGGTACATGCGCTGATAAACATGGACGCAAAAAGCATAATGGCTATTGTGCGTAGATTTTTTTTGTATATAAACATGCTTGTATCCTTAACAGTGCATAATATTTAATTTAAAAAATTATATATATAAATTAGATCCGCTCTCGTTTCTTACTTTAAGTTTAAAGAAACGGCGTTTAAGGGAATTTAGGCAAGGAAGGCAAAAAAATCAATGTTTGGTTACGTTTTTTCGAAAAAGAAGAGAGTACAGATTCAAAATGCACAAAAAACATTTGATGAAGTAAACAAATTTGCACGCACGGAGGCCTTCTATACGGAGCTTGCTGTGCCCGACACGATGACAGGGCGTTTTGATCTTGTTTCATTAATCGCAGGCTTGATTATGCTGCGTTTAAATACAGTGGCGACAGAAGATTCGCAAAAATGCGCTCAAATATTTTTCGATGTTATGTTTCGCGGCTTTGATCACTCCTTGCGTGAGGGGGGCATTGGCGACCTTTCTGTACCCAAACACATGAAACGTATGATGCAAGGCTTCCAGGGGCGTTCTTACGCCTATGAGGCGGCCTTTGTAACAGGAAAGAATGCAGAAGGCGAAGTTTTGAGCCATGAAGACAAGCTGAATATTCTTAATCGCAATCTTTATTCGGGCGCATTGGCTGAGAATGACCCTGTTTTGGGTGCGTGCTTTGAAAAAGTTTCGATGTTAAGTGATTTTGTAATGGGGCTTGATGAGGCGTTATTGCTTGAAGGACGCTTATCGTTGCCGCGTTATGAATCGCTAGATATAAATACAATGAATAAAAAGAGTGTAGCTTAAATGAGTGAAATAGAAGATCGTCCACCTTGGAGTGTTTACTATCGTGTGGATCGCTTGCGCTCGCAGCGCGATAGCCTGAAAATCGAAGCTTTACCAGAGGATTTGGAAGCGGTGGCACACGCCTTAAACGCGGTCAAGGTCGAGGGGCTTTACGCCGATGTTAAGGTTAACAGACCGAATAATAATCATTTGATTTATGTAAGCGGAACGCTTTATGCGGATGTTGAACAAGAATGTGTACGCAGCTTAAAGCCAGTACATACGCATGTTGAAGAGCCTTTTGAGGGCTATTTTACAGACACGAATAAAACCATTTCATTTGAAAAGGGCAAAACGGATATTATGATCCGCTATGGCCAAGATGAAGTGCCGATGCTGGATGAGAAAGATGACCCGACACGGGTGGTTGATGGAGTCATTAATCTGGGTGAGTTGGTTATGCAGTTTTTAACTTTGGCTGTACCCCTTTACCCGCGGGCAGAAGATGCCTATGATGAAAAAACCTCGAATGAGATGGGAATCGTTTTTGACGATGAAGTTGATAAGCAGCAAGATGACAATGCTTCTAAAAAATATAGTCCGTTCAAAGAATTAGAAAATTGGCGCGCAAGCGTTGTGCTAAAAGAAGACGAGAAGAAAACTGGTGAAGAAGGTAAAAATGCAGAAAAAGATGACAAGAAATAAATAAAGTTCTTGAAGTTTCGTTCATTATGCATTATTAACTCCTTTCGATTTAATTAGAATAATATTGAGGATTGCAGACCATGGCTGTACCTAAGAGTAAGACATCAAAATCAAAACGTAACATGCGTCGTTCGCATGATGCACTTACAGTAGAAAACTGGGTTGAAGACAAAAACTCAGGCGAAGCTGTTCGTCGCCACCACATTGACCTGAAGACTGGCATGTATAAAGGCCGTCAGGTTATTGAAGCTGCTGAGTAGGTTTTCTACTTGGATTGAGCTGTAGATTGTGGAGAATGCCACGGAGATTGTCCGTGGCTTTTTTCTGTGGTTGCTTTTATAATGGTTTACGACCATTATATTGTGGTCATCGGAACGTATATTCGCGTAAATTCAATAGAGTGCCTTTCTGGCTTGGAGCCTCCTATGTCTTTTAAACTAACAATAGCTTTAGATGCGATGGGTGGGGATCACGGCGTAAACGCGGTAATTCCCGGTGCTGATTTGGCTTTGAAAGCTATGCCAGATTTAGAGTTCCTCATTTTTGGCGATGAAGGCCAAATACGCCCTGTTTTGGCGCGTTATAATAATTTACGCTTACGCAGCGAAATTGTTCACACAGATAAATCTATATCAAATGATGAAAAACCGGCCATTGCTTTGCGCACGGGGCGTAATTCAAGTATGCGCATGGCGATTAACGCAGTGAAAGAAGGCCGCGCAGATTGTGTTGTGTCTTCAGGTAATACGGGCGCGTTAATGGCTATGGCTAAAATGGTTTTAAAATGCCTTCCCGGTATTCACCGTCCTGCAATTGCCAGCGTTTTGCCGACAATCGCGCGTGATACGGTTGTATTGGATTTGGGCGCGAATATTGTTTGTGACGCTGAAATGCTCACGCAATTTGCTGTCCTCGGCGCTGTTTATGCGCGGGTGGTTGAAGGTATTTCTAATCCGCGTATTGGTGTTTTAAACATTGGTACCGAAGATATGAAGGGTGGCGAAGTTTTACGTGAGACCGCTGCCGTATTGAGTAAGGTGAAGTTGCCAGGTCATTTTATGGGCTTTGTTGAAGGTGTTGATATCACTAATGGCCGCGCTGATGTTATTGTCACAGATGGCTTTACAGGCAATGTTGCACTGAAAACGGCAGAGGGCGTGGCTAATATGTCGCAATTTTATATCCGCCGCGCGTTTAAATCGTCGCCTTTTGCTATGTTGGGGGCTTTATTGGCTTATCGCTCATTTAAGAAAGTGAAGAAAGAACTTGATCCACGCAGCTATAATGGCGGCATGTTTTTAGGGCTTAATGGTATTTGCGTAAAAAGCCATGGCAGTAGCGATCATGTTGGTTTTGCCAATGCGATTAAAGTTGCCGCCGAACTTGCGCATCATGGCTTTAATAAGCGCGTTGCTGTAGAGATAGAGCAGCTTATGAGTCAAGAATCATTCTTTATTTCAGACCTTGAAGATCAAGAAGGTATTTAAACATATGAAGACCATACGTTCAGCAATTACGGCCACAGGTTCTTTTCTACCAGAAAAAATTATGAGCAATGCTGATTTAGAAAGCATTGTTGAAACAAATGATGAGTGGATATTTCAGCGCACAGGCATAAGAAACCGTCATATTTCTAACGATACAGAAACAGCCGGTTATATGGCGATAAAAGCCTGTGAGCGTGCTTTGGAAATGTCAGAATATACTGCCGCAGATATAGACGGCATTATCGTGGCGACAACAACCGCGGACAGAACTTTTCCTTCTGTTGCTGTGAAAGTTCAACATGCAATTGGTGCGCCTGTGGGCATCGCTTTTGACATTCAAGCGGTCTGCGCTGGTTTTGTTTACGCATTGGGCGTTGCTGATTCTATGATTAAGTCAGGCCAGCTCAAGCGCGTTCTTGTCGTTGGGTCTGATCGTATGTCATCAATTCTTAATTGGGAAGATCGCACGACATGTGTTTTATTTGGTGATGGTGCAGGCGCTGTATTGCTTGAAGCGCGCGAAGGTACGGGCGATAAATCAGATACTGGCATACATTCATGTATCTTAAAGGCTAATGGCGATTATCAAGATATTCTTTATACGGATGGCGGTGTTAGTACGACACAAGAAAGCGGTCATATTGTTATGCTCGGCCAAGAAGTCTTTAAACGCGCCGTTGGGTTTTTGAGCGCGATCGCTGAAGAAATCTTCACGGATAGTGATTTTAGCGCCGAAGAGATTGATTGGCTTATTCCACATCAGGCCAATATCCGCATTATTGAGAGCGCTGCGAAAAAATTATCAATGCCGATGGAAAAGGTTGTTTTAACCTTAGAAAACCACGGTAATACGTCAGCAGCCTCTATTCCGCTGGCCCTGGATGATGCGAACCGTAAAGGCAAAATCAAACCAGGTGAGCTTGTGCTGTTTGAAGCCTTGGGCGGTGGTTTAACATGGGGCGCAGCTTTGGCGCGTTTCTAACGTTAATTTTCTGTATTCAAAACGAATTTCTTGGGTGCGTTTCTGAGATATAATGAATATAATGCCCTGATTCATAACTATTCGACATAAAGTTAATAAAATTTTTTCCTTTAAATGTCAAAATGATAGCTGTGGATGTTCATGCAGATTTGCTTGACCAATATACATACGTATAATAATTTAAATAAAAAGAGGAGAATTCTGCCATGTCACAAACCATTACGCGTGCTGATCTTGCTGAAGTTCTTTATGAGGAAGTTGGCCTTTCTCGTGCAGAATCTGCAGAATTTGTCGATGATATTTTGAAAGAAGTATCAGATGCTTTGGTCGCTGGTGAGAATGTAAAAATATCATCTTTTGGTAGCTTTACGCTTCGCGATAAAAAACAAAGAATTGGCCGTAACCCTAAAACGGGTGAAGAAGTCCCAATCACACCACGTCGTGTTTTGATCTTCCGTGCGTCACATATTCTTAAAGAAAAAATGAATAGAAACTAGGCTTAACTAGTTCAATCGGTTGGTATTTAGGTCTTTATTGCGTTAACGGCGCTGACTATAAAGATTACATAGGTAGGGTGCTTTGGGGAAACTTTTGGTTACAAGAAAGTAAGGAAAACCTTATGCATAAAACACAACTAAGAGAAAACAAGAAGTCTTCAAGCGCTTTTCGTACAATACGAGAAGTGGCTGAACATCTCGGTGTGCAGCAGCACGTGCTTCGTTTCTGGGAAAGCAAATTCACACAAATCCAGCCAGTTAAACGCAGCGGCGGCAGACGTTATTACCGCCCTGAGGATATGGCTGTGCTTGACGTGGTTCATAACTTGCTCCATGTGCAAGGCTATACGATTAAAGGCGCACAGAACCTGTTAAAAGGTAAAAGCAAAGCCAAGATCGGTGCGATGAACTTACGTGCAATTGATAAATCATCACAAATTTCTGGTGAAATGCACGGCGAAGACGTCACATTAAACGCCAATGCGGGCAATGATAACGGCGCTGCGCAATCGATTGGCTTTAACGAGCAGCAACGCGCAGTATTGAAGTCTATGCTCGGTGAACTCAAAGCGCTTCGAGCGATGGTTGGCGAATAAGCGCTCTCGAGATATTCAAGGTAATCCGTTTATACGCTAATTATACGCTAAGAAAAAAGCCGCCTTATAATTAAGGGGGCTTTTATGGTTTTTATCTCATATTTTACTTTATGTGTTGGCGCTTAAAGCTTTGGGTCCCATGATGCGCATGTGCCGCCCAAAGGCTGAACATAGGCTTTGGCCAGATGAAAGCGATTAACGCTTGAGGCTTCGTAGCGATCACCATTGCTTTTTGTCACAATAGCCGTTGCCGTTTGGCTACCCCATGTGATATCTACAGCTTCATTTTGACCGCCAGTACAGCTGTGACGACCATTGCCCATGCAGCCAGAGAGCAGTGCAAGCGCGCTTAATGCAAAAGCGGCTGAAAGGGTGGGGGCTATTGGTGCTTTTTTATTCATTTTACTATTTCTCCCTTATTTGCTGTATTTTCCTGTTCGTACAGCTTGCAATCTTGGTAGCAGTTTGCTAAAAACTTTGCAAGATATGCTTTTCATATAGCCTTATATGAGTCCGTATCGTCGGAACGTAGCGCAGCCTGGTAGCGCACTTGCCTGGGGGGCAAGGGGTCGGAGGTTCAAATCCTCTCGTTCCGACCATTATGCTTATTTCTTATTATATTCAGTATTTTTAAGTATATTAGATTTATGGTTTAACAAAAAACCATTAAGCGAAACGGCGCGGTAGTCGTCAAGGCGCTTAATATGCATGGTGGACGTTCGATGAGAAAGCAATATTGCATCATATATAAAAACTGAGATTGCAAACCTTAACGAGACCTAAAGGTTTTTTTTTATGTGATAAACTGTAAGATTAGAGTGAAATATAAATAACGGGGAGCTATGTAGTGGAGTTATTAATATTAGGGGCTGTGATTGGAGTAATTACTTTTATATTCAATATATTTTGTAAATATAAAGAAGGTCGAGAAGCTGTTGTTAGTTTAGCTAAAGTACGTAGTGATTTATATAAGTCACGATCTGAGATGAAAGGGCTAGAAAAAAGTGACGAAAAAAATAAAGAGAGGATTGAACAGTTAGAAAGAGCTATATATGAAAAAGATGGCTTGTATAGCTCTTTTGAGAGTATGGAGGGGTTGTTCTTTTCAAAGTTGTCGTCATTGATGGCTGACTTTAAAACAATACAATATGCTATTTCGGCTAAATATCTCACGACCAAGAAGCATCCAGCACATAAAGAAGCACAACGTATTAAAGAACTTAGAAAGCAAACAAAAGAAGTCATAGAGCATAGTAAATTAGCACAATATAAATATGAGTATTTATTCACTTTATTTCCAGACCTTGAAATGTATGTAGATAGCGCAGAGGAGTTAGATGAGCTAAATCAGTTTGATGATTTGAATGACCTACAGAATAACTCTGATCGCACAAAAAAATATTTAAGCAAAGATGAGTATAGAGCTTTACCAGAAGATGAGCGTAACCAACTTGCTCTAGATCGTTATATTGATAATCAAAAATCTAAATGGGAAATTGGCCGTGATTATGAATTGTATATTGGTTATGCTTATACTTCCGCAGGATGGGATGTTGAGTATTTTGGCATAGATAAGCAGCTTAATGATATGGGGCGTGACTTGATTGCTAAGAAAGATGGGGTTGTTCACGTTATTCAATGTAAGTACTGGGCAAAGAGAAAGCTTATTCATGAAAAGCACATAGCCCAGCTATATGGTACGACCATACAGTACAAGCTATCAGGAGCTAAGGAAAAGAAGGTTGTTCCAGTGTTTGTAACGAATATTACACTGTCTGATACAGCAAAAAAGTTTGCGGATTACCTAAATGTTAAACATGTTGAAAAGAAAGATTTTGAATCGTTCCCAAGAATAAAATGTAATGTTAATTGTGATGAATATGGTAAAACTAAAATATACCATCTTCCTATGGATCAGCAGTATGACAGGACCAAGATTTCAGGCAAAAATGACTGCTTTGCTTATACGGTAAAAGAAGCAATGAATAAGGGATTTCGTCGGGCTTATAAGTGGTCTGGAGGTCGAGATTAGTAAAAGTATATATTTTTTTGCTGATTCCAATTATATGAGCGCTGATAGGGGTGGTGAATGTAGTCTTGTGCGGTTTTTCACTTGACCTCTATTACGTAAATAAACTACTCTGAGCGCTTAAATTAAAAAAGGCGTAAGTTACATGGCAGAAGACGTGAGTATAGAAATCCCAGAGAAGAATAAGAAAACTGTGCGTATAGAGCCGACCATCTCTTCTTTGGATATAGAATTTTCAACGGCGGGCGAGCCTGTGATAGGGTCGTTGGAGGGGATTGATGTCTCTACGCCTAATGAGCCTATATTGGGGCTGTAGATTAAGACTTATAATAAGTAAAATGCGTTAAGCGTATTGAGTAAGCATATTGAATAGGTGAGCGGGGAGGCTAATCATCATGACCGGACAAGATAGCAATTTTCAACAGTTTAACGAAGGTTTCGTTGATGTTGGCCAAGGCCATTCGATTTATTTTGCGCAGCATGGCAATCCAGAGGGGATTCCTTTGGTGTTAGTGCATGGCGGGCCGGGTGGTCAAAGCTATGCTTCTAATGTGAGCATCGCCGATTTAGATAGATATAACATTATACGCTTTGATCAGCGCGGCACAGGTAAAAGCCAATATATAGAC
The DNA here is from genome assembly GCA_963977125.1 of uncultured Micavibrio sp. GTDB lineage: Bacteria > Pseudomonadota > Alphaproteobacteria > Micavibrionales > Micavibrionaceae > UBA2705. Next base: position 261,285 of record CAXBNJ010000004.1, on the reverse strand, counting down.
CAAATGAACGGCCAGACCATAGCGAATCAAGTGCAAGACATGGAAGGCTTACGCATTCATTTGGGCATTGATAGCTGGGTTATGCTTGGTGGATCTTATGGCACAACACTGTCGAGCCATTATAGAATTAACTACCCTGAAAATGTTTCAGCCCATTTTATGCGTGCGATTTTCTTCGGCGATACCGACGGCGCAGAACATATTGCGGGCGGCGGCGGCGTGATTCAAGCGCGCAATGCCACGCAGAGTAGTAGGGCTATGCGCATTTTGGACCAAGCTTGGCTTGATTATGTGTCTTTTCCAAATATAGCGGGCGTTCCTTATGGGACTATGCCGTTACTGGCGGCTTATAATATGTTGATTAATCATAGTGATCCAGCCATTGTTAAAGAGGCAGGGCTTCGCTTTGATCGAATGGATACGTCGATAGCCACAGCCTTGCCTAATATGGATCTTATTGCAGGGCTTGATGCGACCCCCGAAGAAAGCGTGAATCTGACGCGTTTATTTTGCCATTATGCTCAAAGCGAATTTAACGAATCTGGGCGTGCGCGTATTGTAGCGGGACTTCAAGCGACAAAACAAATCCCTACCGCGCTTATCCACGGCAAGCAAGATTATATATGCCCTGTAAATAATGCTGAATTTGTGAAGGCTAATTGCCCTGAGATTGTCGTACGACTTGTTGATGATGCAGGGCATAGCCTTGCCGATGCGCCAATGTATAGCGCTGTAAAGACGGTGCTTAAAAATTATGCTTTGCACGTCTAGGTGCGTCGAAATATCATATTCGGAGCGCGCAATACGCAGCTTAAATACGATAAATAGACTGCTTTCCTGTTGGAACCTCTAAAAATCGTGCAAAAATAAGCTTATATTGTGGGGTATTATTATACCTATTTTATAAGCCTTTGTTTTTGCTTGTATTAATTCATGTTAAGGGCGTTGACATGGGGCGCGAGAATATGCATAAATGCTCCTCGGAATAACTATTAACTAAAACAGAGAAGTCGAAAATATGAAAACCTATTCTGCGAAACCGAGTGAGGTGGAGAAAAAGTGGTTTATCGTTGATGCAGAAGGCGTAATCTTGGGTCGTTTGGCCAGCCAGATTGCTATGCGTCTACGCGGTAAGCACAAACCTATGTTCACACCGAATATTGATTGTGGCGATAACATCATCGTTATTAACGCTGAGAAAATCCGTCTAACTGGTAAAAAACGTGAAAACAGTATCTTTTACTGGCACACAAATTACCCTGGCGGTATTAAAGAGCGCTCTAAAGGTCAAATCCTTGAGGGCAAGCACCCTGAGCGTGTTCTAGAAAAAGCTGTTGAGCGTATGATGCCTAAAGGCACTATGGGCCGTACACAGATGAAAAACTTGCGTGTATTCGCAGGTACTGAGCACGAACATGAAGCGCAAAAACCAGAAGTTCTGGATATCGCGTCAATGAACCCTAAGAATAAGAGAGCTTAAAATGGTTGAGATTGAGAAAAAAATCACTGATCTTGCTGATATTGCAGGCACTGATGTTCAAGTTGAGGTTCCTGTGCGTGTTGTCACGCTTGATGCCTTTGGTCGCGCATATGCAACAGGTCGTCGTAAAGAATCTGTTGCTCGTGTTTGGATCAAACCAGGTACTGGTAAAGTTATCGTAAACGATAAAGATCAAACAGTTTACTTTGGTCGCAAAACACACTTATTGGTTCTTAACCAACCGTTTTTGGTTGTTAAGCGTATGAACCAATTTGACGTTATGTGTACTGTTAAAGGTGGTGGTCTTTCAGGTCAAGCGGGCGCTATTCGCCACGCGATTTCTCGTGCACTTGAGAAATTTGAGCCGAGCTTACGCCCAGCATTGAAATCTGCTGGCATGATGACACGTGATGCACGTATCGTTGAGAGTAAGAAAATCGGTAAGCACAAAGCGCGTCGTACTAAGCAGTGGGCTAAGCGTTAATTTGCTGTCACCCTGTTTTTTCAGGCTTTATATTTATATATTTCAAAACCCCGCTTATATTGGCGGGGTTTTTTTATGTAAGCCCAGGTTGATATATGGAAAGCCCTTGACATGCCAATAGCCCTGAAGTATATTTCCATAGTAATATTGAGGGCTTTATGTATAAAAAAATAAAAAAACAAAATGGTGAAAAATTTGCGCAAAGGCTGCGTGACTTTCATAATGGAATTATGGAGATCCCTGATCTTGACGTTATTCTCCGCCATGCGGGAAGGGATGCAGCGCCGTTACTCCCTTATCTCCTTACTTTGCTGGCCACTGATGATGATCCAGAGCCAGAGCCTGAAGCTATAGGTAGCCCTTTTGAGCTGCTCGAGCAAGCTGGATATAAAGCCTTTCATGCTGATACGCTAGAAAAACAAAATAGCATCAAAACATATTACAAGAAAGGGGAGCTACTCTGCACTTTTAATGATAGCGCGCGCTATCAGAAATATCACATTGTTCACGCCATAAAAAATGATGTAGATAACATTCGGCGCGAAGCATTTAATGGCAAGGAAGAGCGCCAAGATGATTACGGCACGTCAGTCATTTCAATACAAATGAACAAGCAGGGTGGGTTTATCAGTATTAAGAACCGTTATAATCATAGCGTTGATGGTTGTGACCATACATTTGACAGCAATCCAGATAATATTATCACAGGTCTTTCCGCGGCGTTAAAAGATCATTTTAATGTTAACTTTTCAGCCTCTGTCTCTCTGGTACCAAGAGGGTTCGTATTAATGGGGGAGCAGATTTTTCAATACTATCGAGAGCAAAACAACATTTATTATGCCGATAACTCATGGGCGGAGGACGCGGAGGTCTTTACCGTTAACAAGTCTGCCGGAGATGCGTTGTTCGACGGTTTTTTGTTTGATAACAAAAGCAAGAGCCTAAAGAATATTGATCCGAATACTGCAGATAGCTTTGCCGATGATTTCAACAAATATTATGGTGGTAATTCTGGGTTAAATGTTCATAAAGGCAACTTGGTTCTCGACGGGGCGGTTTTGATCGGTGCTGAACATTCACAGATCAGAACGTTAAGCCTGCCTGAGTTTAAGACCCTAAGTGACGGGGGGATTTCCCGCGCACCATCCCTAACGCATATAGATGCGGCAGGGTTAATAATTATAGGCAAAGGCTGCCTCCGCAGTGTCCCGTCTCTTACGCATATCGAAGCGCCAGCCCTTACAAATATGGGCAAAGGCTGTCTTCGCGATGCCCGATCTCTTAAGCGTTTAGCGGCGCCAGCCCTTACGGGCGTGCGCGGCCTTCGAAAAGGGATAGTGCGGGCGTTGATATTATGAATATGATTAAAAGGAACAGCCTAGCTTCACAAAATATATTGATTAAAACTTAACGCCCGAAGAGCAAGTATATAGATTCGCGACCATTGAAACCCCACTCACTTGTAGGGTTTTTAACTTTAGTTAACCTTTACGATAAGGCTCTCTAAAACGGCAAATGTTGGCGTAGCATAGTGAACCATAATGGCAAATTCTCAGTCTCTATCGCAAATTCACAAATCAGCGCTGCGCCGAAGACGTAAATTACAGGAATGAAAAGGCCGATGCGTCCTAAATTGGCTTTGACGGATGTTAAGTCAGCGCTCGCGACTATGCCTTGTAAGCTTTGACGAATGCGCATTTTTGTTAAGCTCAGCGCTAAAACAAAAGTCGCGGCTAGCGGCGTGAGCTGTAATGCGCTCGAGGTTATCTGTGCGAGTAGAGGCTGTGTTTGCCACAATGTGGTCGGTATAATGCTGTTGCCATTAAAGTGCAAATAGAGGAAATAAAGCAGTAAGGCTACAGTTACCCCAAGCCCCGTACCAATAAGGCGCGGGATAAAGGTAATGTTTTTTAGCGCGCGGCGCATATTCATGATCATCGCTTTTAATTCGCTGTCACGCACGCCAACGGGGTAAATACGTTTAATCTGCCTTAACGTGTTGCTATTGGTGTTGCGCACGGTTAAAGACAGTAATTCTTTGATTATAGCGTATTCTGTGGCCGATTTTAGGTGCTTGTCGACATCATTGCGCGAATTTGCGGCTGATTTGAGGTTTTCTATGCCTTTTTTGGCAATTATTTCGATAAAAGGTTCGAAATTCATAAATAAAGGGCGGAAACCAAGGGCCTTTCCTGAGTATTCTTGATCATCAATGCTTATCGTCAAGTCCATATAAGGGCATTTCACCTCAAATGGAATAGAGATAAGGCTTTGTTGATGACGCGGCTCAGAGCTCTCTTGCGCGACGTGCGTTATGTGAGAATCGGCTGTGTTTTGTTTGGTGAAATCATCTTGAGTAACTTTAAGCGGCGTTATTTTAGCTTCTTGTGCCAACATATGGCGCGCTTTTTCATTTTTTAGATATTTGGTTATATCTAGCGGTAAGTCTTTCGTGTCTTTGCACTCAAAATTGCTGATAGCGGAAACATCGAGGTGGTAAATAACTGAAAAGCTGCCTGTCTGTGCGCATTTTGTACAAGGCAAATAGCCTTGGGCTTTACATTGCGGGCAGTTCATTATGCCTTGGCCGTGGCACCTCACGCAGTTTATTGTGCCTTGGCCGTTGCAAATAGTGCAGTTTTGGCGCTGGCCATTTTGCATGATAAAGCGCTGGCCGTTGCAATTATGGCAGGGGGTTGTTCTGTTGCCGTTACATAAATCGCAATTACGGCGACCTTGTGCGTTGCATGGCTGGCAGATGATTTTACCAGAGCTGTTACAGCTTAGGCAGTCTTGATGTAAGACATAGTCTTGTTTCAGTGAATCAAGAGAGAGCTTGGCCGCCTTTGCGATAAAGCCATGGGTTTTGTCGGTTTTGGTATAGGCTTGAATAATGGTGTCTCTTACGCCTGCATTTATGACAGCGTTGTGAATGCGCGCGGCAGCTTTGCTGTTGATTTCTAATTCATTATGCAAGGGGGCGGCGAGTGCATTGCGCCCAGGTTCCGTGCGCTTAGCGATGGTGGGTTTGAGCTGTAAAAAAGTTTTGGTCTTAAATATATGAACGACACCGTCATATGATTTGATTTTAACTTTATCAAGCTCAGCGCCATTCCCATTAACGGCACGATGAATTTTCTTTAAAGCTGTATCAAGCAGCTTTTGAGAGATGGGTTCATAATTCTTGTTTTGTCGTGGTTCATCCATGCTCTATATGCTATTTTGTCTTTAGTATTTAAAATTCAAAACTTAATCCAAGGAAGATATCATGGCAGCACAAAAACAATCTGGATTTATCCTGCCTTATAAAAATAGTCTACCCAAGATAGATGATACAGCATTTATAGCCCCCTCGGCTAGTATAATCGGTGACGTTGAAATTGGCGCGGACTCACAAATTTGGTATGGCTGCACGGTGCGCGGCGATGTTAATGATATTAAAATTGGCGCGCGTACGAATATTCAAGACGGCTCTGTTATTCATGTGACGCATGGCTTTGCGGGCACGCATATTGGTGACGATGTTACGGTTGGTCACAATGCGGTGTTACATGCGTGTACAGTGCATGATAAAGGCTTCGTTGGTATGCAGGCATGCGTTATGGATGGCGCGATAGTTGAAAGCTACGGCATGGTCGCGGCAGGGGCTTTGGTCTCGCCGGGTAAAATCGTCAAATCAGGAGAGCTATGGGTTGGGCGTCCTGCGCGCTGCGTGCGTGAGCTCACTGATGAAGAGCGCAAATATATTGATTGGTCAGCCCCTCACTATGTTGTGCTTGGGCAAGAGCATAAGAAAAGCTGTGAGAGCTAATCTATTTGCCTGAATTTGTTTAAATTTATTTGAATTTGTGTGGCTTTGTCTGATTTTGTCGCATTCGCGCATTGCTTTTTTATCCACTTATAGGCAAAATATATACAGAGTTCATTTATGGGGGATATCCGCCCCTTAAATCACCCCTTAAATAATAAGGAATATTTTTGATGTCATTTCGTTTGAGTTTGTTAGCTGCGCTTATATCAGCCGCTTGTTTTATTGGCGGCTCTCAGAGCGCGCAAGCCAATTATTTTGTTTGGACAGACCCAGATACAGGCATGACATTGTCATATCCTGATACATGGATGCGCATTAACAATCAAAAACCGGGCGATAAGCTTTCAGTGGCGCTGCCTTCTGGTGATGATAAAGCGACATGTAAGGTTCATGTTCAAGAAGATAAACGTTTCCTTTATTTCCCGGGCCGCTACCATGATGCGGTTCAAAAAGTCGCTTATAGCACTGATTTCTGGAGCGATATTTTTGCAAGCTACTCAAATGTTAAAGTTCACCGCTATCTTGATGGTGCAGGCTTTGGCCGAGGTCTAGGCAGCTATGCTTTAATTACTTATGATGAGAAGTTCCCTGAAACTGAACAAGCTATGGCGGGTATCATGTTGGTATCGCTTTACCATGATGATGCATATGTCGCGACATGTTCAGCAAAAGCCGCGGGCTTTGATCGCTGGCGCGGATATTTCGGCTCATTCATATCATCGATTGAGTTTAAGAAAGTTCACCATGAATTATTCATCGGCGAATATCGTGATTTCCTTAATGATATTAATTTGATATTTACACGCGAAGATGGTCTAGAATCTACGCGTTACTAGGTCTTTATGAGCGTATATTTATAAAAAAGCAGCTTCGAGCTGCTTTTTTTATGTGTTTTTTTCCGCTTAGGGATGGTATCTAAGTACATAGGATTAAATGCTAACTTGAAAAGTTGCTGTGATGCATGTCTACCTTCCCATAGCTGAGATGTCGATCTCTGTTGAGGCCATATTATGCCTCGGCCTGTGTGTGGGGTTTTTGTCGGGGTTTTTTGGTGTTGGCGGTGGGTTTCTAACCACGCCTTTTCTCATGTTTTTGGGCGTTCCACCAGCCATAGCGGTGGGGACGCAAACCAGTCAGCTTGTGGCCTCAAGCGTTACGGGCGTTTTTGGTCATTGGAAAAACAAGCATGTTGATTTGAAAATGGCGGCTGTAATGCTCTGCGGGGGGATACTCGGGGCTATTATTGGTGTTTTTATCTTTAAATTGCTACAAGCACTTGGACAAATTGATGTCGCTATCCGTATTCTCTATGTGATTTTATTGGGGAGTATTGGATCACTTATGCTGCTTGAAACAACGCTTTCTATCTGGCGTAAGCATAATAAAGAACAGCCCAATAAAGACAAAAAAAGCTTCATGGACAACATGAAAGTCTCAATGCGTAAATGGCCTTATAAGATGCATTTCCCTGTATCGAAGCTGCATATAACGGCGCTGGCCCCCATCGGTATTGGTTTTATCGGTGGCGTTTTGGCATCTGTTTTGGGTATTGGCGGTGGGTTTTTACTTGTGCCTGCGATGATATATCTATTGGGTATGCCCGCGACATTAGTGGCTGGAACATGTTTATTTCAAATTATCTTCACCACGGGCTTTGCCTCGATTATGCATGCCGCGACTAACCAGACGGTTGATGTTGTTCTGGCAAGCTTGTTGATTTCAGGGGGCGTTGTCGGTGCGCAGCTGGGCGTTCGCAGCAGTCGCTATGTCAGTGGTCTATGGGCGCGTATTATTCTCGCGGCTATTATTCTGACGGTGAGTATTGTGCTTGCTGTGCAGCTCTTAATCGCACCGCATGAGTTATTCTCAATGGAGGTGCGCTTATGATGGGCTTTTTGAGGATTTTGACTGTAGCTGTGCTCGCTGTATTTATCGTTGTTCTTGGCGGTGGGATCGGTACAAGTTTTGCTCAAAATGGGGTAAGCGCCCAAGACGGTTTGGTTTTATCGCTTGCTGATGAATATGTTGATATTACAACGAATTTTAGCGGTCGTCAGGTTGTCGTTTTTGGTATCAATGAAACAGGCGGCGCATTAGTGGTTACTTTAAATGGCCCTGAATCCTATACAATTATCCGTCAAAAAGGGCAGGTTTTAGGGATTTGGGCGAATATACGGGCTTTTGGTTTTAAAAATGTTCCGCGTTATTATGATTATGCCGTTAATGGTGATGAGGCGTCTTTGGCGCCTTTAAGTGTTTTACGCAAAGAGCGCGTGGGGATAAATTCAATGCATTATGAAGTGCGCTCACGTGCGGATGATCTTGAGACAAAGCCTTTCCATGAGGCGCTTATCCGCCAAAAGCAACATGCAAAACACTTTGCTTACAACCCGCAAAAAGTCACTTATATCGGAGATAAGCTCTTTAAAGTGACGTTTGACCTGCCCGCAGACGTACCGACAGGGGCCTATAACGTCAAAGCGATGAGTTTTAAGGGGCAAAAAAAGATAGCCGAACAAGAAGCGGTTTTACAAATACGGCAAGTGGGCTTTAGCGCCAGCCTTTATAGTTATGCGCATGGCGCAGCTTTCCTCTATGGATTATTCGTCGTTTTATTTGCTGTTTTCTTTGGTTATGGGGCGCATTTAATTTTGGCGAAGCGTTAAATATAAAAATATTAGGGACGATATAAATGAGTGAACATAGCGATATTAACGAATTAAGCACTGCGCCAGTTAAGCGCGGCGGCGGCGTTTATTTAATTGTGTCTGATAAGCCCGAAAACTGTGAGAAACTGCTTTATTATGTGATGCGTTTAGCGCAGAAAAATGAAGCCTATATGGGGATTATCCACGCGACACAGCTTCCTGAATATCAACATTGGAGCAATGTTGAACAGCAGATAAAAAGTGAGCTACGCGCCCATGCTGAAGAAGAAGTCTATGGCCTTGCACAGCGCATTACGGATCACATGGACAATAAGCCAGTATTTTACTTTTGTGAGGGCGAATTAACCGCAGAAATCATTAAGACGATTAAAGCTGATAAATCCATTGTTGGTTTGTATTTAAGTGGCCGAAGCGCCAGTACGCGCCAAGAAGAACTTGTTAAGTATTTTGTTGGTAAGGGTATGGATCAACTTGATGTGCCGATAACAATTATTCCAGAACATTTGGATTTAAAAGCGTTGGATGAGTTATTTTAAGCCCAGAACATGCTGTGCGTAGCCTGAGGGTTTTTCGCATTCTGTGCTGGCTATAATTGTTAAGCACGCTATATAGTTAAAAGAATAATCACTTCAAAAGAAATTGAGATTAAAATGTTTATTGAAACAGAACAGACCCCCAATCCAAATGCATTGAAATTTTTGCCTGGGCAAGAGATCATCACAGGATCGCCGATTGAGATTAAGAATGCTGAAAAGGCCAAAGCTTTATCACCATTTGCCGCGCGCTTATTTGATATAAAAGGCGTAGAGGGTGTGTTCCTTGGCAGTAATTATATATCGGTGACTAAAGATGATGGAACCGATTGGATACGCATTAAACCGTTAATTTTGGCCGTTATCATGGATCATATTGGCGGTGGGCTGCCTGTTATTAATGAAAATTATGACCCAAATGCGGCGCATGCTGATGGCGTTGCTACAGCTGAGTTAGATGAAATATCCCAACAAATTGTTGAATTGATTGATACACGCATTCGCCCAGCCGTAGCGCAAGATGGCGGCGACATTGAATTTTCAAGCTTTGAAGATGGCATTGTTTATGTTCAGCTTCGCGGTGCATGTTCAGGTTGTCCGAGCGCGACTTTAACGCTGAAAGCGGGCATAGAAAATATGCTGAAACATTTTGTCCCTGAAGTTATCGAAGTGCGCGAACAAATGATGTAGCGTCATTACGCGTTCATTACTCATCTTCTGAGCGCAGCATCACATAGCGCCCCGGAGCGTCTTCTATTGATTCTTTTGGCGTATAAGGCGCAACTTTTTTGCCGCCAAAGCCATCGACCCATTCTTGCCAATGTGTCCACCATGATCCTTCGTGGTGCTGTGCGTTCGCTATCCAGTCTTCAGCTGATCCTTTTAAGCCCGCATTGCTCCAATAACCATATTTGTTTTTGCTCGGTGGGTTTATAATCCCGCCAATATGACCAGAGCCAGAAAGTGTGAATTCTGCATTTTGTAACTGTTTAGCGCCGTTATAGGTCGCTATCCATGGCGCGATATGATCATCCTTGGCTGAGATAAAGTGACAGGGCGTATCAAAGGAGCGCACATCGAGTTTTTGCCCTTTAACCGTCAATTTGTCTTTTTTGATTAAAAGATTTTTCACATACATATTTTTTAAATATTGTTTATGCAGCGCAGCGGGGATATTGGTTGGGTCATCATTCCAATAGAGTAAGTCAAAAGGAAAGGGCTCTTTGCCCAATAGGTAATTATTAATTACAAAAGACCAAATCATGTCATTAGAGCGCAATAGTGCAAAAGTTTGACGCAAGGAATCAGCACTTAAAAAGCCAGCTTCGCTAATGTCATCAACCGCGTCATCAAGGCTGTCTTCATCAATAAATATATTTAAATCACCAGACTCCCTGAAATCAATTAAGGTGGTGAAAAATGTCGCTGATTTTATGCGGCTCGTATCGCCATATTTAGCTTTTAGCCATGATAGAGTAATGGTGAGTAATGTACCGCCAATGCAATAGCCAATCACGTTGGTTTGCTTTTGACCAGTAAGCGCTTCGACTTGGTCTAGGGCGGTGAGCATACCGCGTTCCATATAGTCATCAAATTTATATTCGGCTAATGATTTATCAGGATTAATCCATGATATTAAGAAAATTGAGTGGCCTTGGCTTAATGCCCAGCGAACAAATGAATTTTCTTCATGCAGGTCTAATATATAGAATTTATTGATAAAAGGTGGCGCGATTAATAAAGGGGTTTCATATTGCTTATCTGTGGTTGGTAAGTAATGAATTAATTGAAATAACTCATTTTCGAACACAATTTTACCTGGGGTCGTCGCAATATCAACGCCGAGCGTAAAATCATCTTCGGCTGTCGTTGATATTCTTAATTTGCCATGACCGCGTTTTAGGTCTTTGATGAGGTTTTGAAAGCCCTGAATTAAGTTTTCGCCGCCTGTCTCTGCCGTTTCGCGTAAAACTTCAGGGTTGGTGAAGGGGAAGTTATTTGGGGCAATGGCATCGGCATATTGGCGCATGTAGAATTGCAGCTTCTTTTTATGCTTGCTGTCTAGATTCTCGGCCTCGTCGGTTAAGTTAATCAGCCAATCAGACGTTAGGAAGTAGGATTTTTTGATGAATTCGAATAAAACAGATTCTTGCCATGCGGGATCTTTAAAGCGGCGGTCATTCTTATGCTGATCAAGTATGTCTTCGCTTAAGTTCGCTTGGTTGTCCTTTGTCGCTGCGGTATCTTGATTAAAGAAATTCTGAGCGCTTTCTTGCCAGAGCTGCGACCAATCCGCCCAGTATTTTTGCTGTAGAGCCAGAAGATGATCAGGGTCTTCGAGCATCGTGCTCCAAAGCTCAGAAAACATTTTGGTGTATTCTTCAAGGTCAATGGTCGAAGCTAGCAATTCAGGGGGCTGGAATTGCTCAATAAAGTCTTGGTATAAAGGGGCGGTTTCTTGCATGATGTTTTGCCACATCTGTACAAATTGCATCGTATCATGCGTATTATCCGAAGATTTTTCTTCATGATTTTGTTGCGTCTTGGATGTTTTTGCCATGAAATAAGCCTCCTTTATAATAAGGTTTAATTTATAGCATTATTTTGCCCAGATATAGAGTGATTTTATAATTTAGAGCGCGATATTTTTCCTCTTGTGCCATATGTAGTGGATAGTCTTCGCGCTCAACTTGCACTATGCGCGTATTTCTGATGACATGTGAAGTGGAACAATGAATCATATTTATGAAGAGTGAGAATTATGCGTAAGGCGAAAATATTATCTTTAATGCTTGGTGGCCTGTTTATTTTAGGGGGCTGTAGCACAGAGTTTAGCGATACACGCCAAAGTTATCATGGGTATTCTTATAACGAGCAGAGCAGCACGCCGAGTGTGAGCGTAAATACGCAGCGCGATGTTGAAGTTTTCTCTATTAAGCCTAATGAGCCAACTTACGATAAAAGGGAACTGGCCATAGACCATAGCGTTGTACAAAACGGCGCCGTGACTATCTATAACGTAGAAGAGCGCCAGCCGCACAGAGCTGTGAAAATAGATAACGATGTTGAAGTGCAAAATAATGGCAAGTGGCGCAGTATGTCTTCAAAATGGAATGGCCGCTTGGATATTGGTGAAGTCCGTTATAACAACGAAAACCGAACATTTAACGAGTAAGCTGTTTATATGAATGCACAAAATAAGCCACCTTTCAAAATTGCCCTTGCCGGTCTTGGCACTGTTGGGCAAGGCGTAGTTGAAATCATACAGAAAAATGCCGCGTTAATTGAAGCGCGTACAGGGCAATCTATTGAATTGGTCGCTGTATCTTCGCGCGATAAAAGTAAAAAGCGTAATGTTGATGTGTCATCATGCCAATGGGTCGATGATGCGATTAATCTGGCTGATTTGCGTGATGTTGATTGTGTTGTTGAGTTGATTGGCGGCGAAGAGGGCATTGCTTATGATTTGGTGCAGCGTTCGCTTGATAATGGCAAGCATGTCGTTACCGCCAATAAAGCGATGGTTGCACGCCATGGCCTGCAATTAGCGCGCAATGCTGAGTTTAAAAACGTAACCTTAAAGTTTGAAGCGGCTGTGGCGGGCGGCGTTCCCGCGATTAAAACCCTAATGCAGGGCTTAAGTGCGAATAATATTCAATCTGTCTTCGGCATATTAAACGGCACATGTAATTACATTTTGTCTGAAATGGGGATGAGTGGCCGTAGCTTTGATGATGTTTTGCAAGAAGCACAAGATATAGGCTATGCGGAAGCTGACCCTAGTTTTGATGTCGATGGTATCGATACAGCGCATAAATTATGCATCTTGTCGGCGCTGGCTTTTGGCGTGAAGCCTGACCTTGATAATGTTTTAGCCAGCACCACGGGCATTCGCGGTGTGAGCGCCCTTGATCTTAAAATCGCTAAAGAGCTCGGCTATAAGATCAAACTTTTAGGCAGCGCACATGTTAATGACGAAGGCCAAATCGCACAAATGGTTACGCCTTGTCTGGTTGATAACAAAGCGCAATTAGCTTCAGTTGATGGCTCGTTTAACGCGGTATTTATTGAGGGCGACTTTGTTGATCAAGTGGTTAATGTTGGGCGCGGCGCAGGGGCAGGGCCGACGGCATCTTCTGTTGTTGCGGATATTATTGACATTATGCGCGGGAATTTAGGGCATGTCTTTGGCGTGCCGAGTGAAGACTTAAAAGACGCGACATGGATGGATGATGGCCTAACGGCCGGGCAATTCTATATTCATTTATCGGTAGAAGACAAAGCGGGTGTTATGGCGAACATATCATCAGCCCTAAGTATGCAAGGCCTATCGATTAATGAGCTTATTCAACGCAATTTCCATGTTGAGGGGCCTGTCTCGGTGGTTTTGACAACGCATGAAACATCGCGCGGATCTTTGGATCTTGTGCTCGAAAAACTAAACGCAATGGAGAGCGTACTCTCTGTCGATAGCGTAATGCGGATTATAAAATTCTAAAATAAGGTGATGATGATGAGCCTAGCGGTTGAAAAAGAGCTTCCTGTCGCGGCGGCGGCTTTCGGTGTCGAGCAATCTTTGAGCAAAGCACGCTGGGTTATGGTGCGCGATGATATGAAAGATGTGCAAGATATTATGCGCCTTCGTAAAATGCCTGAGCTTGTCGCCCGCATCTTATCCTCACGCAATGTTGCTCTTGATGATGTTGATTCGTTTGTTGATCCAAAACTGGCTAAAGATTTTCCTGATCCTTTTTCTTTGCAAGGTATGCGCGCTTTTGCGGATGAGATTTGTGATGAAATAGAAAAAGGCACTAAATTTGCGATTTTTGGAGATTTTGATGTTGATGGTTCAACGTCTTCAGCTGTGTTTATTCGATTTTTCCGTGCGCTTGGCCTTGATATTCCTTTTTACATTCCTGACCGTATGAAAGAAGGCTATGGCCCCAATATTAACGCGCTGAAAAATTTACAAGATCAAGGCGCTGAATATGTGTTTATTGCGGATTGCGGGACAACTTCGTTTGATGTGGTCTCAGCAGGGCGTGAGCTGGGCTTGAAAATTGTAATCTTCGATCACCATGAATCAGAAGACAGCCTGCCTGACGCTAATCATGTTATTAACCCTAAGCGCCGCGATGATGAAAGCGGCCTTGATGCGCTGGCTGCCGTTGGTGTGGTTTATTTGGCCTGTGTTGCGCTGAATAATGAGCTGAAAACACGCGGCTATTACGAAGCTAAGGGCCTCACAGCGCCCGATATGCGTAGTTTTTTGGATTTGGTGGCTTTGGGTACTGTGTGTGACATGGTGCCACTCACGGGGGCTAATCGTCTGTTTGTGCGCTATGGCTTGCCGATGATTGAAAGCTGCAAAAATATAGGCATCCAAGCGCTTAGCGAAGTTGCCGGCGTATCAGGGCAGGTCGATTCGTTTACGTGTGGTTTTATGCTTGGACCGCGTATTAATGCAGGCTCGCGCGTTCATAAAGCTTTTCTTGGCGCGGAAATGCTCGCCAGTGAAGACTCTGAACATGCTAAAAATATTGCATGGACGTTGAATGATTGTAACGATAAGCGCAAAGCCATTCAAAATGAAATGATGAACCGCGCTAAGCGCAAGGTCGAATCAGAAGGTCTGGATCAACACCCTGTATTATTTATAGATGATGAGGACGGTCACCCGGGACTAAGTGGTCTGGTCGCAGGGCAGCTCAAAGAAATATACAAAAAGCCATGCTGCGTGGTTACTTATGCTGATGGCGAAGATGATCGCCGTGAGGCGCGTGGCTCTGGGCGCTCTGTGCCGGGGGTGAATATGGCCTCAGCCTTTATAGCGGCGCGCCACGCGGGCCATGTGCTTAAAGGCGGCGGTCATGCTATGGCAGGGGGATTCACAGCTTTGCCAGATCAAATTGAAGGGCTTAAAGCCTTCCTTAATGAGAATGTTGCGCATCAATTGGGCTCAGGTGAGGTCAATATTGAAACGGAAATTGATGGCGTATTATCCGTGCGCGGCGTGCAAGTCGAACTCGCGCGTGATATAGAAGCGTTTATTGGTCCATATGGCATGAAAAATGAAGAGCCTTTATTTGTACTGCCGCATGTAAAGCTCAATATGGTTGATGTCGTTGGCGGCAGCCATGTGCGCTGTACGGTCTCAGATGCCGAAGGCGGCAGTCGAATCAAAGCGGTGGCCTTCCGCGCGGCTGATGTGCCGATGGGCGTAGCGATGCTCAAACAGCAGGGCAAGCTGATGCATTTATTGGGCTATATCCGTATCAATAGCTGGAATGGCAAAGAAACGGCAGAATTCCACATTAAAGATGCGGCAATGGCGGCGGGGCAGCCTGATTCTTAAAAGCGAATTTTGGCCGCTCAAAATCTTGACATAATATATAAGTTTAATGTATTCTAGTAATTGTTACTTTATAGTTTCACTGTAAGTTATATGGGTGTGAGGTTTAAGCTCAGCGCTATAAAACCGCAGGGATTACCTAGAAAACAGCGTTTTCAGACCGCTTTGTATTCAGCCCTTATTATCGGCTTAAATAGAGCCTTGTGAAAAAAAATGCATTTTTTTGAAAATAATACTTGATTAATGCATCAGATATAGCTTATAAACTGCCTTGTCTTAAGGCTAACAGCTTGTAAACAGCTTCGTCTTAAGGCCAATAAGTTAATGCGTCCTGTTCGTCTAGAGGCCTAGGACACTGCCCTTTCACGGCGGCAACACGGGTTCGAATCCCGTACGGGATACCATTAACATAAAAAACCGTCTTATTTTTAAGGCGGTTTTTTATTGCCTGGGTTTTGACGGTGGCTCTAGGCGCTGCTAGCAGTTAAGCCGCTAATCGCGCTTAGCATTTATGGCTGAGGCACTCATCGCTAATTTCTTGATCTTCAAATTCCAAGGTCGAATGGCTTATGTCGTAACGTTCAACAAGCAGCGTTTTGATGCGCGACTTTGTATCTTCCATCAGGGTTAAGTCTGTAATCACGATATGCGCTTCTAAAGCGGTTGTGCTTTCATTGATTTGCCAAATGTGAATGTGATGAATGTCTGAGACATTGTCTTCGGCGGCTATAGCCGCACTGAGAGCGCTGTGGTCAATGTTTTTCGGTGTGCCTTCCATTAGAAGGTGAATAGTCGACTGCATGGCTTTGTAGCCGTGAATTATCACATAGACAGAAATCAACAAAGATAAAGCTGGGTCAATCCAGTAGCCACCACCATAGTAAATAGAGACCCCGCCGAGAATGACGGCGAGGGAGGCCAGAGCATCCATGACGTTATGCAAGAATGCGGCTTTCATATTGTCACTGCTACATGCATGAGTTCTGAGTAATAAAGCCGTGCCTGTATCAATGACAAGCGCCACAACGGCAACCCAAATCATAATAGGGGCATGGACTTCTTCGGGGGTGATAAGGCTTGTTACTGATTTCCCAGCCAAAAATAAGCCGATCATAATCAGGGCAGTCAGGTTAATGAGGGCCGTGACCGATTCGGCGCGTTTGTAGCCGAAGCTTTTTATTTTATCGGCAGGGCGCTCACCAATGATGATCGCAATAAGGGCCAGAACAAGGGCAAGGGCATCGCTCGCATTATGCAGTGCGTCGGTCATTAAGGCGAGTGAGTTAGCCATGATGCCGCCAATAACTTGAGCGATTGTGAGCACGCCATTAATACTGATTGCAACGATAAGGGCTTTCTTCGTTAAATGTGACGCGCTATGATCATGCGCGTGATTATGCTTCGAAGGGTGGTCGTGGGAATGGCCGTTAGAATGATCATGAGAATGATCGTGATCGTGCGTATCATGGGGCATAGTCAATTCCTTAAATGTTCATCAAACTATACAAAATGAATGGAAGCAGAGCGATGAAAAAAATACCCTTTTCGGATCTTGTCCATATGGATGGTCATGCAGAGCTGTATAAAGTTGATGTGGTTTATGCTGATAAAGACCATGCTGAGAATGTGTTTGGCTGTGCGCTATACCGTAAAGATGCGCAAATTTACCTGCATAAAAGATTAGCCGCTATCGTCATTGGGGCGGCGGAGCGTGCCAAACAAGCGGGCTATATTCTGCATATCAAAGATGGATTGCGCACAATGGAGGCGCAGGGCGCTATGGGTGAAAGCCCCGCTGCTTTAGATCACCCTGAATGGTTGATTGAGCCCCGGTTGATTTCTCCGCCTGGGGCGGGCGGACATCCACGTGGTATGGCGGTTGATGTGACGCTGTTTTGCCCTAAATTAGGGCGTGATATTGATATGGGCACGCCGTTTGATTGCTTCCCGGAGGATAAAAGCTCTGGTCTCTGGCCCGCGCATCGAAACTATACAGATCTGCCGGCTGATTGCCTTGAAAATAGAGCGGTTTTAGATCGTTGTATGGTTGATTCTGCGCACGCTTTAGATGAGAAATTGCTGCCTTTACCAGCGGAATGGTGGGATTATCGTTTTTATCCAGAGGAAACACAGCGCTATGCGCCGCTCAGCGACCTTGATATACCAGAGTTTATGCGCCTTTGTGCAAATAAACCTTGCAAATTAGGCGTATAATGCGTTTTATGTGCAGACAATATGTATTATAATCCGTAATGCTATTTAAATTAATACTAAAAATAAGAAGAATAAGAAATTTTATATGAGTGATATAGAGACATTTGAAGACCTTGGCTTAACCGAGGAAACATTAAGAGCCCTTAAAGATGCGGGCTATACAAAACCGACACCAATTCAGGCACAAGCCATCCCCCATATTCTTATGGCGCGGGATCTTGTTGGCCTTGCTCAAACGGGCACAGGTAAAACGGCGAGCTTTACGCTGCCGATGATTGATATTCTTTCAACGGGTCGTGCCAAAGCACGTATGCCGCGCTCGCTGGTGCTTGCACCAACACGCGAACTTGCTGCGCAGGTTGCTGAAAACTTTGATAAATACGGCAAATACCACAATTTGACTAAGGTCTTATTGGTTGGTGGCGTGTCTATGGGTGAGCAAATTAAACAGCTTGATAAGGGCGTTGATGTTTTAATCGCAACGCCTGGGCGTCTGCTTGATTTATTTGACCGTGGCATGATGATGCTGGCTGATATGAAAGTTTTGGTTATTGACGAAGCTGACCGTATGCTTGATATGGGCTTTATCCCTGATATTGAAAAAATCGTCAGTAAATTACCGCCAATGCGTCAAACGTTGTTGTTCTCAGCGACAATGCCAAACGAAGTTAAGCGCCTGACTGAAAAATTCTTAAGTAATCCACGTACAGTGTCGGTATCGGCCCCTGCGACGGCATCAAAGATGATTACGCAGAACCTAACTTATGTTCAGCCGCGGGATAAAAAGAAAGTCCTGACGCAAATCATTAAACAGGAAAAAGTCGCGAATGCGTTTATTTTCTGTAACCGTAAGCGCGATATTGCCGATTTATGTGCTCATTTGAACCGCGAAGGCTATACGGCCGCAGCAATGCATGGTGATTTGGTGCAAAAAACACGTACAGAAACCCTCGCTAAATTTAAGAATGACGAGATTACAATGCTTGTCTGTTCTGATGTCGCCGCGCGTGGCCTTGATGTTCAGGGCGTATCTCATGTATTTAACTATGATATTCCAATGCATGCAGATGATTACGTGCACCGTATTGGCCGTACAGGCCGCGCAGGTTTAACCGGCGTTTCATGGTCTTTGGCGACCAAAGATGATGATAAATACATCAAAGAAATTGAGAAAATAACGAAGTCGACTTTGCCTGTCGTTGAAGTTGGCGCGAGCGCGAAATCACGCCCTGCACAAAAACCTGCGGAAAATGCACCGCAGGAAAAATCTCAGCCAAACAATCAGCAAAAAAATCAAGGTAAGCCTCAAGATAAAAAGCAAGCAAGACCGCGTCCTGTAAGAAATGCAGATAAAGATGTGAAGTCAGCGCCTGTTGCTTCGAAGGCTGTTGAGCAGAAAGGTAAAGCTGCTGCGCATACGCCGGTTGATAATCACGAACAGCCACTTGAAATTAAGCGCGCTGATCACAAAGCCTCTGGTGGGCGCCTTGCTAAAGAAAGTAAGCTTATCGAAAATTACGAGAAGCCTAATGCCAATAATAAAGGCCGCAACCCGCGCTATAAAGATGATGAACCATCTGATGTCGTTGGTTTTGGTGATGATTTGCCGTCCTTTATGCGTTAATACGCATTGCTAATCAGGCGCCTTATTGGGCTTAATGAGCGGCTTTATTCTATCAATTATTAATACCGCTTGCCTGTTTAGGTTGGCGGTATTCTTTTTTATCATAAGAATTAAGGCTGTATCGGTGGTAAAAGGGTTTTTTATGTTTCATCTATCGGCGTATTCTATTATTATAAGCGCAGCGTTTAATCAATTTGTGTAATCAATTCAGGCAGTATCTTGTCACAATATAATTCTAAATCACTTGTTATCACGTTATTAGCATCAACCATTTTGAGTGTTGTTGTGCCGCATAATGCATTGGCGCAAATGGTTGGCGTTGATAATGCGGCTACGCCAAGCTTGGCGAGTGATGCGCAGGCTATCGTCCCCACAGGGGATAAAGCGCCTGTTGATTTTGTCGCTGATAATTTAATGCATGATGATGAAAATCAAAAGATAATTGCGAGCGGTAATGTTGAACTGGCACAGTCAGGTCGCATTGTTAGAGCTGATGAAATTGTCTATGATTTACGCAATGACAAAGTCGTTGCACGTGGAAACGTGGCTCTTACGGATGAAGAGGGCAATGTTTACTTCGCGGATAATTTAGATTTGAGCAATTCATTTAAAGATGGCTTTGCACAAAAGATCCGTGTGGAGTTAATACAAGGTGATTATTTTTGGGCTGAAGATGCTAAGCGTATTGATGGCCGCGTAACGCAAATGACAAAAGCACGCTACACGCCGTGTAAGCCATGTGCTGAAACGCCTGAAAAAGCGCCGGCATGGTCAATTAATGCTGCGCATGTTGAGCATAATAAAGACAGTAAATCCGTATCATATAAAAATGCATGGTTTGAAGCTTTCGGTGTGCCGGTTCTCTACACACCTTATTTTAGTCATCCTGATGGAAGTGAAACGCAGAAATCTGGTTTTCTTGCGCCATCTTTATCTTTCGACAGTGAATTAGGCGCAGGGCTTAAAAATGCTTATTATTGGGGGATTGCCCCTGATATGGATGCGACAATTGGCCTTGAGGCATATACCCAAGAGGCGCCTGTCTTGTATGGCGAGTTTCGTAAGCGTTTTGCCGATGCTGCCGTTTCGTTTCAAGGCAGCGTAACGGATTCTAGCCGTACAGAGCGCTCCGCGGGTAACGATATTGAAGTTGATGATGAAATTCGCGGCCATTTAAAAGGCCTTGGCCTTTGGGATATTGATGATAAATGGCGCGCAGGCTTTGATGTTGAATTTGCCAGTGATAATCAATATTTGAACCAATATAATATAAATAGCGAAGATACGCTTGAGAGTGAAATTTATTTAGAGCGTTTTGACGGGCGTAATTATGCCGTATCGCGCGCCCTTGTTTTTCAAGATTTACGTATTGATGAAGATATTGATCAGCCCAATGTTGTACCTCAATTATCAGCAAGCTTTATTCAGAAGGCTGGTGGCTTTCTCGGTGGGCGCCTTGATGGTGACGTGTCTTTATTGGGACTGCGCCGCGAAGGTAACGGCCAAGATTTAAACCGCTTAAGCGTACAAGGGGGCTGGGAGCGTCGCTTTATTAATGGCTACGGCCTTGTCAGTGACTTAGAAGCTTATGTGCATGGTGATTTATATAATGCGCGTGATGTCGGTGTTAACGATGATGATGTAACAGAAACACGCCTTTACCCTGTTGCGAATTGGCGTAGTGAATTTCCTGTTTCTCGTGCCTTTGATAAAGTTCAAGTGGTCGTCGCGCCGATTGCCGGCGTTACTTTAGCGCCAGATCTTAATGAAAGTTCCGAAGACGATATTCCCAATGAAGATAGTTTAGATGTGCAGCTTGATGCCTCTAATTTATTCGAAGCTAGCCGTTTCCCAGGGCTTGATCGTGTGGAAGATGATATGCGTGCGACATATGGTGTTCGCGCAGGGGTCTATGGTTATGAAGGCTCGCATGCTGAATTTTTTATTGGTCAAAGTTACCGCTTTGATGAAGATGATAACCCATTTGCCTCGGGCAGCGGCCTTTCTGATCAGCATTCTGATTATGTTGGATCTGTAGGCATTGACCTTAACTCTGATTATAGTCTTGATTATCGCTTCCAGCTAGATGGCGAAACACTTGCATCCGAGCGTCATGAGGTTTCAGCTTCGGCGAATTGGGATAATTTAACCCTTTCTTCTGATTATTTCTATGCGCGGGCTTTTCAAGCGAGTGATGTCAGTGATGATGGGGGCAGCCGTGAGCAGTTAAGCTCTAGCCTTGCTTATTATTTTAAACCTGAATGGCGCTTTCGTATAGCGGGGCGTTATGATCTTGGCGAAGAGCAGGGGTTGCGTAATGCTGATTTTGGTTTGGATTATTTGGGACAATGTTTATCCCTGACATCAACATTACGTCGTAATTTGACCGATGACGCCTCAGGTGATAGCTCAACGGAATTCGTTGTGAGTATTGGTTTGAAGAATATCGGTGAGTTTATTGAGCCTAGGAAATAGGCATAAAGTGGCTTTGTAGTTGTTAATTCTTATAAAATCAGCTAGTTATTAGCGCTTGTAAAATAATTTGTGAAATAATTGAGAAAACAAAGACCCCGAGGAGGGGCTCCTATTGGAATTTTATTTAGACCCTAGCTTTCATATGTGGTTTGCGCTCGGCTTGACGTTTTTTGCCGTGGTTGCTTTTGCGCGCGATAAATGGCCTTTGGAAGTGACCAGTGGGTTAATCATAACGTCTTTATTATTATTTGGTCAGTTCTTCCCGCTTTTGGATGCACAAGGCAGTAACCAGCTTGATTCAATGACATTGCTTTCGGGCTTTGCGAATCCGTCACTTGTCGCGGTATTGGCTTTGCTCGTTATGGGGCAGGCGGTCATTCAAACGGATGCATTGCGGCCTATATCGCGCTTATTTCAAACGTCAAACCCTATTCTCGCTTGGGTTTCCATTATCTCAATTCTCGTATTTGTATTGACTATTAGTGCTTTTATGAACAATACGCCTTTGGTTATCTTAGCCATTCCTATAATTCAGGTATTAACGGCGCAAGTAGGCATATCTGAAAGCCGGATAATGATCCCGCTTAGTTATGCTGCTATTCTTGGTGGTATGATGACGTTGGTTGGTTCATCAACCAACTTGCTTGTGTCTTCAGCCATGGAAGAGCTTGGCTATGACCCTCTTGGTTTTTGGGACTTTACTATTCCGGGCATGGTGTTGGCGGCCGTTGGTTTTGTTTATGTGGTTTTTGTTTTGCCGCAAATTATGCCAGATAGACGCTCTATGACACAGGATTTCGTCGGTAATGAAAAAGAATTTATTGCCGAATTTGACGTTGACCCAGCCAGTACTTTGGTTGGTATGCAATGTGAAGAAGGCAAGTTCCCACAATTGCCGAATTTAAGCGTACGCCTTATTCAGCGCGCCGGTCAGCTTATTTTGCCGCCTTTTGAAGGCTATGAAATAGAAGCCAATGATATTCTTATTGTGGCTGCTACGCGTGATTCTTTGGCGCAAATTCTATCTAAACATCCAGGCTATTTATTATCAGCAGATGAATCGGATGTGTTGACCAAGTTTAATCAAGGTGATGAAGGTGAGGATTCACCGCGCGAACTTGAAGAAAAAGAGCAAGCACAATCGCGTACATTGGCTGAAGTGATGATCGCGCCAAGCTCGCGGTTAATTGATATGTCTTTAGAGCAAATCGGCTTTCACCGTCAATTTAAGACCATTATTCTGGGTATTCAGCGTCGCGCGCGGGTTGTTCGTCGTCGTTTGGGTCGTATTCGCCTTGAAGCGGGCGATGTTCTGTTGGTTTGCGGCAGTGGTACAGCCATTGAAGACTTGCGTCATAATCAAGATATGATTGTGCTTTCTGGGTCAAAACAGGACTTAGCTAAAGTTAAAAAAGCGCCAGTGGCTGCTGTGGTCTTCTTATTTGTGATTGCTATGGCGGCGAGCGGCGTAATGAGCATTCCTGTGGCGGCCATTTCAGGTGCGGTGGCGATGATTGCCACAGGCTGTTTAAATGTACGCCAAGCGACGCGTGCTGTAGATCGTAAGATCTTCTTGCTTGTGGGCTCTATGTTGGCGCTTGGTGCGTCTTTGAAAATAACCAATGGGGCAAATTTTATTGCGGAAAGAATCCTTGAATTACCTTTCGTTGAAAGCCCGCTGGCTTTGGCGCTGGTCTTATTCTTACTGGTGGCGCTGACCACCAATATTCTGACGAATAATGCCTGTGCGATCTTGTTTACGCCGATTGCGCTTAATCTGGCGACTGAAATGGGGATTGATCCTATTACTTTTGCCATTACCGTCATTTTTGCTGCGAATTGTTCTTTTGCCTCGCCCATTGGATATCAAACCAACTTACTGGTTATGGGGCCCGGGCATTATCGCTTTAGTGATTTTATGAAGGCCGGTGTACCACTCATTTTGATTTTGTGGGTCACCTATATCTTTATCGCGCATTATTACTTTGGCTTAAACGGCTTATGGTTCACCGATAAGTAAACGCAGCTCAAGCAAAATAAATAAATCAATTATTTCTATAGATTGGCCCGACATGATGGGCTTAGCGCATGCGCCACTTACCACCTTTGTGGTAATAATGCCCAGGGCCAACCATTTGAAATAGGCGGTCGCCAGCTTTAAGCTGAACATAGCCTAAGGGCATATGGCTTTTCTGTGCGGCGGCTTTGTAAGCAATCATCCGCCCTTTATTAATATGGTTAATCAGTTCAGTTAATTCTGGAGGGTGGGGCGTTTTCACGACCGCGCCGACTAAGCCATTGGGCAGCTCACCAATTAAGCCATATTGTTTGGCGGCTTCTTTGGTCAGCGGGGCATATTGCTGCTGCGGCTGTGTGTTTATCGGCGCTGATTGAGATTGCTGAGCATGGGCCGGGGCTATGCTCGCACATGCAAACGGGGTTAGGGTCATTAATCCGATTAATGTCGCTAATTTTAGCGGAGTATTTTGTGCTTGCTTTGCTTTATTCATGTGTTGGGGTACTACCTAAATATTTCAAATAATTATAGGCGGAGTGTGTTTTGTCTATGGCCTCTTTGTCGAGCTTTGCGTTTTGCGCGGTGCTGATTATATTATAGTCAATATTCAAAGAAAATTTATCGTGCTGCGGTTTAATCGTACCATTAAGGTTAATAAGGCCTTTTAATTGCGGCGTTATTGGCCAGAATCCATATGGTATAGATGTGGCGTTGACGCGACGGCCACTCAATATGTAATGGTTTTTTACAGGGAGGTATTTAAGAAGAATACTGCCCGTGCCAAGGTTAGATCTGAGCTCCCATATTTTACAATGTTGTTCGCCAATATCTATAAGGCTGATGCTCAAGCGGCCATTTTTGAGTGTTAAGCCCTCTGTTTGGAGCGCGCCGAAAGTGATAACGCTTGTAACGCGCGGGTCTTGTATTAATTTGACCGCACCGTTCACATCTTTGGCAGATAGGTTCTTGGTTTTAAAGTGCGCGTCTTTAAGGCGTAAGGATAAAGGCTCTTGATTGTTGTTGGCCGCCTTTACGGCGTTGCTACCAAAGAGCAGAGCAAAGGAACCAGAAAGAGAGGCCTCGCCCTTAAATTCATAAATATAAGCGTCAAGGAAGTGTGGGGCGATGGCCATGACTTGTTGATCTGTCATGTTATACGGTTCTATGCCAATGGAGGTGTTGCCATTTTTCTGTACTATTTTAGCTTTAAAAATAGGTGCATTTTGCTTTGGATAGATCGAGACGTCAAACGTATCCGCATCAGTATTCTGTGTGTATTGGACTGTTATATCCGCCGGGTGAGCAAAGAGCCTACTGAGTATTTTTTCTTTTTTATCAGGGAGTTCACTGCCTTTTTTAATATAAAAATTCAAGCTGTCGGTCGGCGTTAAATTTTTAGCATCTAAATATGAGCTGTGCTGATTTTCGTTGATATTATACCAGTATTCAATTTTATCGGTGCTTTCAGCGCTGTGCTGAGCGATTAGATATATTTTATGCTCATTGCTAAAGGCTTGTGTTTTGACCTTTACTGCATTGAGTGGGAAATTGTTTATTTTGAGCAGTCCGGCATTAAGGATGCTTTCGAAGCGGCCTAATTGTCTATTGTTAGGCGTTTTATATTGGGCGTTGGCTTTGCCACGCTTTATGCTGATTTTCTCTAAGTTTAAATTTAAATTCTCTATCTTTGCTTCAAGGGACAGGCCAGTACCTATTGTTCCGTTGATCTCTGCGTTAAAAGTAAGCTGCTTTTGCGCGGCGGCAAAATTGGCAAGGATCTCATTGTCTTGAATAAAGCTATCGCCCTTAATGGTGATTAGGCCAGTATCGGTAAAAATATCAAATTTTATGTTTTTAATGGATATGGTCGGCGCTATTTTATGGAGGTTTAAAATAGTCGTATTGAGCAGTTTATCTGTGAATTTATGTGGTTCTTGCAGAAGTGCGGTAAGGGCTTTGCTCTGTGAAGGGGCTGACGTTGTATCAATAAAGACTGATGAGCCTGAAACTTCAATCGAGGCGGCTGTTCTTGTAATGAGTAATATGACGGGCTGTTTTTTTATTGTGAATGTCTCAATCGATAGGTCAACCGCATTATGAGTTAGTTCAATGTCTTTGAGTGTGATTGATGACATCCCGACATCGATATCGCCAATTTGGACAATATTCATGTTGTTCTTAGCCAGTTCGGCCTTGATAATGATTTGTACGAGGGGTGGCAGCGCAAACACATAAGCGCTGCCCATAATTATAAATATAAAGCCAAATAGAAGTCCGAGCTGTTTCATTTGTGTCTTCTGACCCCTAATAATAATTATGTTTAGATATCAATATTCTCTGCAAATTCAGCATTATCTTGAATGAATCTAAAGCGTGCATCTGGATTTTTGCCCATAAGTTCATCAACCAATTGGTCGATCGCAGCAAATTTATCAACGATCTCGATATCATCTGAATTTTCATCTTCGTCGATAATACCAAGCTTGGCTTCTAAATCAGGCAGAGTGACACGCAAAAGAGTGCGAGAATCTGGATTCATAGTTGTTTCTTTAAGCTGACGCGCAGGCATTTCACCCAAACCTTTAAAGCGGCTGACATCGACTTTCTTTTTACCTTTAAAGATCGTGTTCATAAGCTCTTCGCGATGTTCATCATCGCGCGCATAGGCTGAAATATTACCTGAAGCCAGCCTGTAGAGTGGAGGTAATGCAAGATATAAATGGCCATGTTCGATCATTGGGCGCATTTTTAAGTAAAAGAAGGTCACAAGCAGGGCGGCGATATGCGCGCCATCAACATCCGCATCGGTCATGATGATGATGCGTTCATAGCGTAGATCATCAAGGTTAAATTCTTTACCCATTGAGGTGCCAAGCGCGAGCATTAAGTCTTGTATCTCAAGGTTATTGCGAATTTTATCATTAGTCGCGCTGGCCACATTGAGGATTTTACCACGCAAAGGTAGGATTGCTTGCGTTTTACGGTCACGGCCTTGTTTGGCCGAACCACCCGCTGAATCACCTTCGACTATGAATATTTCAGTGTTTTCCGCGTGATTGATAGAGCAATCAGAAAGCTTGCCCGGTAAACGTAATTTGCGGGTTGCTGATTTACGCGTTAGCGCTTTGCTGTCTTTTTTACGTAGCCGTTCTTCAGCTTTATCAATTAAGGAAGCCATAAGTTTATTGGCTGCATCGGGATTGCCCGTTAGCCAGTGATCAAATAAATCACGCAAGGCGTTATCGACCAATTTACTTGCTTCAGCGGAAACCAGTTTCTCTTTGGTTTGGCCTTGAAATTGTGGGTCGGAAATAAAGGCTGAAAGCACAATAGCTGCGCCGTTTAAAATATCTTCTGTTGTAATCAAAAGGGCTTTTTTATTGCCTGTCATTTCACCATAGCCACGAATACCACGCAGTAATGCGGTGCGCATACCTGATTCATGTGTGCCGCCTTGTGGTGTTGGTACGGTATTACAGTAAGTCTGTGAGAAGCCTTCGCCATATTCAGGCCATGTCATCGCAAATTCAATTTTACCCGGCACGTGTCCAAATTCAGCTATGCCGTGAAAAGGTTCTGGCGTTACGGTTTCTTTCTTGCCGACGACAGCGTTAAGATAATCCAAAAGGCCGTTAGGGAACTTAAAGACTTTTTCAGCCGGGGTCGGGGAATCTTCAGCTAAAAGGCTTTCATCACACTTCCAACGGATTTCAACGCCACGAAATAAATAGGCTTTTGAACGCGCCATTTTGAACATCCAGCCAGGTTTGAACCGCGCTGATTCGCCAAATATTTCTGGGTCAGGGTGAAAGCGTATTGTTGTACCGCGACGGTTGCTTACTTGACCGAGATCTTCGAGAGGGCTTTGGACGAGCCCCCGTGAGAAGCTTTGTTTGTAGAGGGTTTTGTTACGGGCAACTTCGACCCACATCCAATCAGATAAAGCATTCACGACCGATATACCAACGCCATGCAAGCCGCCAGAGGTTTGGTAGGCTTTGTCTGAGAATTTACCACCAGAGTGCAATGTGGTCATAATGACTTCGAGGGCGGATTGGTCTTTGAATTTAGGGTGAGGGTCAACGGGAATGCCGCGCCCATTATCGCTGATAACAACGCTGTTATCTTCAAGCAGAGTTATTTCAATACGTGTGGCGTGACCAGCCACCGCTTCATCCATAGAGTTATCAAGGATTTCGCCAACCAAATGGTGCAAAGCGCGTTCATCCGTGCCGCCAATATACATGCCGGGGCGGCGCCTTACAGGCTCAAGGCCTTCTAGAACTTCAATGGATGATGCGCTATATTCGTTGGACGCATCTTCTTTTTCTTGTGTAAATAGATCGCTCATTTAATACTATTCCGTAATCGCCCGTTTCAGGGTATGGTTTGAATAGCGCTGACTTTAGCGTATAATCATGGGGGAGTACAAGCCCCAGCCGAGTAAATACGCGCAGTCATGAACAGCTATTATAAAATAAAGTATAAAATAAAGAGAGTGTAGCCTTGTCTAAGAATAAGCATAACGATCTGAGCAATTCTGTTTCAAAAGCTCAAAAAAGTGACCTTAGTGGCCCTCGAGGGCAATTGGCTATGCAAACGATAGCTGTTGAGCGTGATGCTAATCCGGGCGGTAGTATGTTTGGCGGCTGGGTGCTCGCACAAATGGATCTGGCGGGGGCTGCCCTTGCTTACAGCATTGCACAACAAAGGATCGTTACTGTATCTGCTGACAAGATCCGTTTTCATCAGCCGCTAATCATAGGGCAAGAGGTTCAGCTTTACACAGATCTGGTTAAAACAGGTCGTTCATCCATAGCTGTTGATGTTAATGTGTGGCATATTTCTGAAAATAAAGAGTTTTTTAACGTAGCAGAAGGTATATTTACATTTGTGGCTTTAGATTCTCAGGGAAAGCCAGATAAGACATTATGCCAACGGATTGCTTCAGAGGCCCAGAGAGGATGAATGGACTGTTGGTTAAATGCGGCTGAGTAAAACTGGAATTATAAAACATTTAGGATTTTTAAATATGCTTAAAACGAACCGCTTTCTAGTCATGATTAGCGCCGCAATTATGGCGCTGAGTTTTGCTGCGTTTGCTGTGCCTGCACAGGCACAAAAGCTAAGCTTGCCATTCTCAGAGCTTAACATGAGCATAGAAATGCCCAAAGAAACCTATATGGAGCTTTCCGCGCAATATACACGTGAATTGAAAGATGAGGCTTTGTTAAAGCATAGCTTTCGTCTGCCTAAAACATGGACAGACCAAATGGGGGAAGCGAAGAAAACTGATTTCTCAACAAAAGTGGAAACGTTGATTTCGCATTATATTGGCCCGCCTAATATGTATGCGCGTAGCAGTTTTGAGGTTAAGGTCTTAAAGATGGATCGTGAAATGGATCTCATGCATTGGTACTTTACTTATATGGGCACAAAAGGGTATTCGGTCACAGCACTTAAAGAGTGGGCGGATGGTCGCCGCGTTGAAGCGGAAGCCATTCGCATTGACGTCGAAGCCACCTTTGTTATGCGTTCCGTTGCTATGCTTAGTGGCGACCTTGTTGTTATTGCTGAATATAGCGTACCAGATCCTTTTTGGGGTGAGCAGCGTGATGAGGCCGTGTGGTCGGCCTCTACATTTACATTAGAATATGCAAATGACAGAACCATTGAGCCACGCAAAGAGTTCTCAATTCTTGATATTGTTAAGTTTAACTATCCAGGCTCTTGGCAGGTTAGGCGCCCTAAATTAACGGTTGTTGATGAGTTATCAGCGGTGGCCACGTCAAGAAATCAACGCGGGGAATATGATGGCCGCTTAGACGCGTTTTTTCTTGCCAGTCATGCGGGCGGCACGCGTGAGGAGAATTTAAAACTCTATAAAGAAAAATACACAGATATTGTTAGTTTTGATCTGGGCGCACACATAGAGACTTTGGAAGGGCAAACTTACGACGAATCGATTAGCGCAGGGCGCGTTGATATTTTCAAAGCACTTAAACCCGGTACGGAATCTGAAACAGGCTATGAGATTTGGATGGCGCTGCTTGAATCAAATGTTTACGATGGCTACGTATTTATGAATACAGTTAGTCGTGAAATTGACTTTGTGACTTGGGCTAAAAATCAACGCAGCTTTAAAATTATGGTTGAGAGTATGGAGCTTCACGGCCACGCGCGGTGATAATGTATCATTAGGGCTTCGCTGCCGGGGTTACTGCTGCTTAAACCGCCATTTGAAATATGGCTAAAGCCCAAAGAGATCTTTGTTTCTTTGTTGAGGCGATAGCCTATGTCCACCATGGGTCTGAACTGAATGAGTGAATCAAGGTCAGGCCCTTGGCCATTGGCATAAAATCCCGCAGCTAAGGATGGCGTTAGGAAAAGCTTTTCTGTTATTTTGAAATCTTTGTATAGGCCGCCAAAGCTATAGGCGGCCTTATCTGTGGTCAGTGTCGCACCGATGAAGGGTTTAATGCCTAAAAAAGCGGGCTTTGTTAATCTGTATTCAATGTCTAAGGCCAAAGAACCCTCATCATCTAAAATATCATAGGCCCCCATAGCGAACACCAAGGTGTTTTGCGCTTGCGCATGGGCGGGGAGAGCCATTAAAAAAATCGCAAAATAAGATAACAAGAAAGATTTTATGTATTTGGTCATGAATGGACTGTATCGGTTTGTTCTGTAGCGCTAAATTGAGGTGCTGTCTATGAAATATACAAGTTCTAGGTCGTCGGGGCAAACAAAAAGGTGGATCAATGGCCTTGTCTGGAGATCGTGTCTTGCGTAAAAGATAAGATGTTTCTAGATTCTATCTAATTGATTCTTCTGCCTCATTAACACGTGTCTTTAAGCGTGTTTTATTTTTGAAGGCTTAATATATAGTTCGTTTTTTAAGAATGGTCAGCTCAATGATTGCAGCTTTTGCGTTTTATTTGTTTTCGGCGATAATGTTGTTTAGTGCTCTGCGCGTTATAACAGCATCAAACGCCGTGCATTCAGTTTTGTTCCTTATATTGTCGTTTTTCAACGCAGCAGGGCTTTTTGTTCTGCTCGGCGCTGAATTTGTCGCGATGATCCTTGTTATTGTTTATGTCGGCGCGGTTGCAGTGCTGTTCTTATTTGTTGTGATGATGCTGGATGTAAACTTTGATAAATTGCGCGAAAATGCACGCGGCTATATTGGCGCGGGCGTTGTGCTCGGTGCGGTTTTACTCGCTGAACTGCTAACTTTATATGCGGCATGGAATGAAAGCGCTGTGCCGCATGGTGATGGCGCGCTTGTTGATAATGCGGGTGACGTTATAACCAACACAGAAGCTATTGGCCGCGTATTATATACAGACTATATTTACGCCTTCCAACTCTCAGGTCTTATCCTATTAGTGGCCATGATTGGCGCGATTGTTCTTACACATCGCCGCCGCCCTGACGTTCGCCGTCAAAAAATATCAAAACAAATAGGCATTACGCGTGATGACGCGATGGAAATTAAGTCTGTTAATTCAGGCGAGGGGATATAATCACCATGGATATTGGAACTTTTCACTATTTAACTGTTGCTGCCCTGTTGTTTACAATTGGGATTTTTGGCATTTTTCTTAATCGTCGTAACGTGATTGTTATTCTGATGTCGATTGAATTAATGCTATTGGCTGTGAATATTAATTTCGTGACGTTTTCAGCGGCACTGAATGATATTACAGGGCAGGTCTTTACGATGTTTATATTAACGGTCGCTGCGGCAGAAGCTGCGATAGGTTTGGCAATTTTGGTCGTATTCTTCCGTAAGCGCGGTTCAATTGCCGTTGAAGATCTCGCGAGCATGAAAGGGTAATACCGTGAATTTTGAGTATTTTGCAGTTTTTTCGCCGCTTGTAGGCTTTTTGATTACATTTCTATTTGGTCATAAACTCGGCGCGCGTGGATCACAAATTGTTACTTGTGGCTTAATGGGCTTGGCGGCCTTTGCGTCGATTAGCCTCTTTTATTCAGTTATTCTTGGGGGCGAACATTATGTGTTGCCGCTTAAAGAGTGGATTGCTTCTGACTTCTTCATCGTGGACTGGTCACTACGCCTTGATACTTTATCAGTCGTTATGCTCTGCGTTATTAATATCGTTTCAAGCTGCGTGCATGTCTATTCGGTTGGTTATATGAGCCATGATCCGCATCGCTCACGCTTTATGGCTTATTTGAGCTTGTTTACTTTTGCGATGTTGATGCTTGTTACTTCAGATAACCTCGTTCAGTTATTCTTTGGCTGGGAAGGTGTGGGGCTGGCCTCTTATCTTCTTATCGGCTTTTGGAATACGAAAGACAGCGCCAATAGCGCGGCGATGAAGGCCTTTATTGTCAACCGCGTGGGTGATTTTGGTTTGGCTTTGGGCATTATGGCGATATTCGTTGTCTTTGGCAGCGTAAACTTCGAAACAATCTTTGCGGCTGTTGAAGCGAAAAAAGACGTTTTTGTCAATTTCATAGGCTTTGACATTCATGCGATGACTTTGATTGGCTTATTGCTCTTTACCGGCGCTGTCGGTAAATCAGCGCAGCTTGGCCTGCATACATGGCTTCCTGACGCGATGGAAGGCCCGACACCGGTTTCGGCCCTTATTCACGCAGCGACAATGGTGACTGCAGGCGTCTTCCTTGTGGCGCGTTTCTCGCCGCTTTACGAATATGCGCCAATTGCTTTGATGGTGATTACTGTGTTTGGTGCGTGTACGGCTTTGGTCGCCGCGACGATCGGCATGACGCAATTTGATATTAAGCGCGTTATTGCGTATTCAACAATGTCACAACTTGGCTATATGTTTTTTGCTCTGGGCGTTTCAGCCTATGGCGCAGCGATATTCCACCTTATGACCCACGCTTTCTTTAAGGCGCTTTTATTCTTAGGCGCAGGCAGCGTTATTCACGCAATGTCTGATGAACAAGACATGCGCAAAATGGGCGGTATTTGGAGAAAGATTCCGTTTACTTATGCGATGATGTGGATCGGCTCTATGGCTTTGGCTGGCTTGCCGTTCTTTGCGGGCTATTATTCTAAGGATATGATTTTAGAAGTCGCCTTTGCGGATAATAGCTGGTTTGGCACAATGGCCTTTGTCTTTGGTATCTTGGCGGCGATGATGACCGCGTTTTATTCATGGCGCTTAATCTTTATGACCTTCCATGGTAAGCCACGCGCGGATAAAAAAGTGATGGATCATGTCCATGAGTCACCATTTGTTATGGCTGTGCCTTTGTTGGTTTTGGCTATAGGTGCGATTTTATCAGGCGCTGTATTTTATAATGGTTTCGTCGGTGGTAGCCATCATGACGATGGCGCGCATGCAACACACGCCGCACCACATAATGTCGCGAGTGCTGAAAACACAGTGCATGGTGAAGCTGAAAAGGGTGTGGTGTTTTATAGTGATGCATCACTCGCTGGGGAAGATCATGATGCCGAAGCACATAGCGTTGTGAGTAGTGAGCATGCCGTTGATACTGGCGAACATATCGTCGTAGATACGCACGAAGAAAATATTTTTGCCGCGCTTTCTGATAGTTCAAAATTCTGGCAGAACTCAATAAAAGTCTTACCTGAAAATGATACAGTGACAGCGGCTCATAATGTGCCGTTTTGGGTGAAAAAACTGCCGATCCTTATGTCACTTTTAGGGATTTTCTTGGCGTATATATTTTATATTTGCTGCCCATCATTACCTGCTTTGTTTAGCCGCGCCTTTAAACCGCTTCATAGCTTGTTCTTTAACAAATGGTATTTTGATGAGCTTTATAATGCGGTGTTTGTTAAGAATGCCTTGCGTATAGGCTGCGCTTTTTCATGGTCGGATCGTAATATTGTCGATCGTTTTGGCCCTGATGGCGCTGCGAAAACAACGGCCTTAGTTGGTAAGCTTTCAAGCCGCTTCCAATCAGGTTTTGTATATCAATATGCTTTTGTCATGATTATTGGCCTTGTTATGATCATGTTATGGCTGGCACCGATTAACGTTTCGTCTCTGGTTTCCAGTGTTTTGGGCTTTTTCGGCGTATCTAAATAGAGTTTAGGGAATAGTGAAGATTATATCATGATGGATTTACCAATTTTATCACTAATGACATTTCTGCCTTTAGTCGGCGTATTGTTTATAATCAGTGTTCGTAGTAATGACGAAGAAATTGTCGCGCGTAATGCAAAAAATGCGGCTTTATTCACGTCATTTTTTACAGCCGCTCTGGCGGTCTATTTAGCCGCGCGCTTTGACCCGAGCAATGGTGGCTTTCAATTCGTTGAAAAATACGAATGGTTCCCGAGTCTGGGTATTTCATACCATATGGGCATTGATGGCATTTCGTTCTTCTTTGTCATGCTCTCTGCTTTGTTGGTTCCAATTTGTATTTTGGCCAGCTGGGATTCTATAAAAATCCGCGTCAAAGAATATATGGTGGCTTTCCTTATTCTTGAATCCTTAATGATCGGAACCTTTTGTGCGTTAGACAGTTTCTTATTCTATGTGTTCTTTGAAGCCGTTCTGATTCCGATGTTTATCATTATTGGTATTTGGGGTGGCCCGCGCCGTGTCTATGCGTCTTATAAATTCTTCCTCTATACGCTGCTTGGGTCTGTTTTAATGTTGGTTGCCTTGCTGACGCTTTATGCACAAGTCGGCACAAGCGATATTCCAACATTAATGGAAAACCCTGTTGCGCGTAATTTACAAATTTGGTTATGGCTTGCAGTTTTTGCCAGTTTTGCCGTAAAAATGCCAATGTGGCCTGTGCATACATGGCTTCCAGACGCACACGTTGAAGCGCCAACGGCAGGCTCGGTTATTTTGGCGGGTGTATTGCTGAAAATGGGGGGCTATGGTTTCTTGCGTTTCTCAATTCCGATGTTCCCTGAGGCATCTGAATTATTTGCGCCGATGGTGTTTTGGCTCAGTGTTGTCGCGATTATCTATACGTCACTGGTGGCTTTGGTTCAAACCGACATGAAAAAGCTGATTGCTTATTCATCTGTAGCGCATATGGGCTATGTGACTTTGGGTATATTTACAGCAACAACGCAAGGCATTGAAGGCGGTATCTTTCAAATGATTTCGCATGGTTTGATATCGGCGGCTTTATTCCTCAGTGTTGGGGTTATCTATGATCGTATGCATACACGCGAAATTTCACGTTATGGCGGCATTGTTAAAAATATGCCTAAATATGCGACTATATTTATGATCTTGATGCTTGGCTCGGTCGGCCTGCCCGGAACATCTGGTTTTGTCGGTGAATTCTTAGTCCTTATTGGTGTGTATCAAGTGAACACTTTGGTCGCCTTATGCGCCGCGCTTGGTCTGATTGTTGGCGCGCCTTATATGCTGTTTTTATATCGCCGTGTTGTCTTCGGTCAACAGGTCAATGAAGATGCTGCGAAAATGACAGATTTGAGCATGCGTGAGATGTCTTTATTTGTGCCACTGGTTCTGATGGTGCTCTATTTTGGCTTTTTCCCAGGCTATATTATGGATCGCTTGCATCCCTCTGTTGATCGTCTACTGACTTTGTATGAAAGTGGCCTTCATAAAGGTGAAATGGCACGTTTAGCTTCACTTGCCCTTGAGGGTGACGCTGCCGCGATGATACAGCCTGCAGCAGGGACTACGACGCAAGGCGTTACTTTTACACCGCTGGTAATGCCAGGCGCTATGAGCGCAGAAGACTTACCAATGCCAATTATAAACTATAATGAGTAGAGCATAAATTATGACTTTGACCGATTTAGCCCCTTTATATGCCGAATTATCCCTTGCTGGATTAGCCATGATCTTATTGATTTATGGCGTGTTGCAAAAAGTTCGCGTGGCAAAAAAAGTGACCTATGGCGCACTTGCTTCTTTGTTTGTTGCTGGTATGTTTTTATACGCAGCGCCCGTTGAGCCACAAAGCTTGCTTAATGGCATGTTTATCCATGACGGCTTTGCTGTATTTGTTAAGAGCCTGATTTTGATTGGTACGGCGGCGGCTTTGATGTTGTCATTGACCTATATGTATGAAGAAGGCTTCGCGCGTTTTGAATATGCTGTGCTGTTCTTGATCGCAACGCTCGGCATGATGCTGATGGTCTCTGCGGGTAACTTGCTCGGCCTTTATATGGCCCTTGAACTGCAATCACTTAGCCTTTATGTTCTGGCTTCAATTCGCCGTGATTCAATGAAATCAGCCGAAGCGGGTATGAAGTATTTTGTTCTGGGCGCATTATCATCAGGTATGTTGCTGTTTGGTATTTCTTTAGTTTACGGCTTTACGGGCAGTATCGACTTTGTCGAAATCGCAACGTTTGTTGAACAAGGCGGCGCGGCGACTAATCTAGGCTTGCTCTTTGGCATGGTATTTATTTTGGCGGCTCTGGCCTTTAAAATTTCAGCCGTACCGTTCCATATGTGGACGCCTGACGTCTATGAAGGTGCACCGACGAGCGTTACAGCTTATTTTGCAATGGTGCCTAAGCTCGCGGCTGTGGCCTTAATTATTCGCCTGCTTATGGGGCCGTTTGAAAGCTTGATGGATCAATGGCAGCAAATTATTTGGTTTATGGCGATTGCCTCGATTTTATGGGGTAGCTTTGCCGGTATCGCGCAAACCAATATGAAACGTCTTTTGGCTTATAGCTCAATTGCCAATATTGGTTTTGCTTTGATTGGTTTGGCCACTGGGACGCTTGATGGCGTCGGCGCTACGCTTGTTTACATGGCGCTTTATATGGTGATGACGGCTGGTGCGTTTGGCGTTGTGCTTTACGTGCGTCGTGATGGCATGGCCGCAGAGACGATTGAAGACTTTGCCGGTCTTTCGAATTCGCATCGTACCTTAGCGTATATGATGGCGTTCTTTATGTTTTCAATGAGTGGTATTCCGCCGCTTGCAGGTTTCTTTGGTAAGCTGGTTATTTTCCAAGCTGCTGTTGATGCGGAAATGTATGTCTTGGCTGTTGTCGGCGTGCTTGGCTCGGTTGTGGCGTGTTTTTATTATCTGCGCGTTATCAAAGTCATGTTCTTTGATGAAATTGAACAGAGCCTTGATAAAGCCGCGTCAACTTCACGTCAGTTCGTGGTCGCGATATGTGCGTTGATTGTTCTGTTCTTTATTGTGAAGCCAGAGCCTTTAATCCTCCTCGCGCAGCAAGCTGCACAGATGATTTCTTAAAAAATATGTATGTACAGCAAAACCATCAGGGCTGGTCTATCCGTCATTATGATGCGGTCGGATCAACGCAAGATGTGGTTAAGGC
The DNA here is from genome assembly GCA_963977125.1 of uncultured Micavibrio sp. Lineage (GTDB taxonomy): Bacteria > Pseudomonadota > Alphaproteobacteria > Micavibrionales > Micavibrionaceae > UBA2705. The sequence goes on along the minus strand of CAXBNJ010000004.1, from coordinate 224,350 downwards.
CTGTATAGATGAGGACGCCGCTTCAGGATCAGAAGGTGCTTCTTCTCCTGTGCGCCATGTAGCGCGCGCGGATATTCAAACATTGGGGCGCGGTAGGCATGGGCGCGAATGGGTGTCTAGCCAAGGTAACCTGTTTGCGACATTTGCGATTAGCCCTAGGCTTCCTTTGTCGAGTTTTGGGCTATATGCGTATATAGGCGCTTTGGCGTTATCTGATGCGGCGCGTTTTTATGACGCAGATAAGCGCGCGCGCATAGAGCTGAAATGGCCGAACGACTTAATGATTAACGACCAAAAAGCCGCGGGCATCTTAATGGAGCATTATAATGCCGCTGAGCGCGATTACTTGGTGATCGGCATGGGAGTTAACCTTAAAGCCGCGCCAGAGGGCAAGTCTGTATTACAAGAGTGCTTTGCCTGCGATGATATTCCCCCTGTAGAATTTCTTGAAAAACTGCTTGAGCGCTTTGATCATTGGGAAAAGCTTTTAAATGAGCGGGGGGCAGCGGCCATTATCGCGCCGTGGCAGAATAGAGCATGGCGCTTAGATCAATCAATCACTGCTAAACTCGGCGATCAGCGTATATCAGGGCAGTTTGATCACATCGATGAGGTGGGCTCTATGATTATTCAGTTGGAAACTGGTGAAAAACGCCGTATAACAGCGGGACAATTATATTTTGGCGATGAAGAGCCGTAAAATACAGCCGCGATAGATAAATCAGGCGCGGCTATAGTATAGGCCGCATAATAAATCTGGATAGAGGCAGGCATGTTCTTAGCAATTGATATCGGTAATACACATAGCGTTTTTGCTTTTTTTGAGGGGGATGATGTTAAGGCTTTATGGCGCCTACAAACAGATGCTAAGCGTACGGCTGATGAATATATGGCTTTCTTGCATCCGCTTGCACAAAAAGACGACATTGATTTCTCGCGAATTTTTGATGTCTGGGTGTCTTCTGTTGTGCCTGATGTCAATGCAGAGATTACCAGACTGGCTGATGAGCTGTTTTCTTGCGCTGCGCAGCAAATAACGCGTGATTTACTGCCTAATTTAGCCGTAAATTTACCGCGCCCTGAAGAAGTCGGCGCTGATCGCCTTGTTAACGCTGTCGCTGTGCTCGAATATTACCAAGCGCCCGCTATCGTAATTGATTTCGGTACAGCAACGACTTTTGATGTTGTGGACCATGAAGGCGCTTTCGTTGGCGGGGTCATTGCACCAGGGGTTAACTTATCCGTAAATGCATTATATGCCGCAGCGGCGAAGTTGCCAAAAATATCTATTGAGATGCCCGATAAAGCCATTGGCGATAGCACGGTTTCGGCGATGAAATCGGGGATTTACTGGGGCTATGTGTCGATGGTTGAAGGCATGATTAAGCGCATAAGCGCTGAGCTTTTAGGCGATAAGAAACCTTTGATTATTGCGACGGGTGGTTTATCGCGTTTAATGGCTGAAGGGCTTAATGGCGCCGTTAATGTTATAGATGAAGATTTAACCCTTAAGGGTTTGAAAAGAATATATGATATGAGCAAGCGGACACAAGAAGAAAAGATTGAACTTAACGCAGTGCGTTAAGTATACGGCATCGATTTTGATGCTAAAACTTATAAATAAATAGAATGAATTACATGACTGAGAAGAAAAAAATACAGAAGAAAAGACATAGCCTTGACCCGCAAAAATTACATTTTTTGCCATTGGGTGGATCTGAAGAATTTGGCATCAACCTGAATTTATATGCCTATAAAGGTAAATGGCTGATTATTGATATTGGTATAGGCTTTGCGTCTCACCGTTATCCGGGCATTGATATTGTCGTGCCTGACCCGGCCTTTATTGAAGAGCGCCGTGAAGATATAGCCGGCCTTGTCGTTACCCATGCGCATGAAGATCATATTGGCGCCGTTGCCCATATATGGCCACGTTTGCGCTGCCCAATTTATTGTACGCCATTCACCGCCGCTGTTATGCGCTATAAGTTTAAAGATATGGGCGTTCAAGGTGCTGAGATTATTGTCGTGAACACAGATGGCCAGACCCATGACGTCGGGCCGTTTAACCTCGAATTTGCAGGCGTTGCTCATTCTATACCTGATACAGCCGCCGTTCTTATCCGCACAGACGTTGGTAATATTGTTCATAGCGCTGATTGGAATATGGACCCACGCCCGATATTAGGTGAAGGCACCGTCGACACACCCTTTAAGAAGATGGGTGATGAAGGGGTATTGGCTTACATAGGGGATAGTACCAACGCGCAGTATAGTGGTCGCGCAGGTAGCGAGAGCGATGTTGCAGAGGGCTTGCTTAATACATTTAAGAAACAAAAAGGCCGCGTTATCGTGACTTTGTTCGCGTCTAACGTTGGGCGTATGCATTCGGTTATGAAAGCGGCGGAGGCTTGTGGGCGTTCTGTCTGCGTTATTGGCCGCTCACTGATTAATATGGGCGAAGCTGCACGTTCAGTGGGTATGCTACATGACGTGCCTAAATATATGAGTACTGAGCGCGCAGAAGACTTGCCTAATGATCAAGTCGTCTATGTACTTACAGGCTCACAAGGGGAAGGGCGCGCGGCTTTGGCACGCATTGCTCGCGGAGACCACCATGCTTTAAGCTTAAGCCGTGGCGATAGTGTGATTTTCTCTTCTAAGTCTATACCGGGCAATGAAGTTGAAATTAACAGTCTGAAAAGCTTAATTGTCGCGAGTGGCGCTAAAGTCATTGATCATAACTCCTGTGATGAAATTCTTCACGTTTCAGGGCATCCGAGCCGCGATGAGTTAAAGGATATGTATGAGTGGACACGCCCAGAAATTGTTATCCCAGTCCATGGGGAGAGACTACAATTAGAAGCGCAAGCTGATTGGGCGCGTGAGTGTAAGATCAAACAAGTTATTGTGCCTATAAACGGGACTTTGTTTGAATTTGACGGTAAGCAAGCACGGATTATTGACCATATCCCTACAGGCATTTTAGCTGTTTCGCCTAATGGGCTGGTACCTGGGCAACATAGAGCCATCACCCAGCGCCGTAAATTACAATATGAAGGCGTTATCTTTGTCTCTATTGCCGTTGATGCACGAGGGCACTTAGCTGGCGATCCACAATTGACGAGCCATGGTTTGATTGATCCTTCTGTGGCTGATGAGGTTGAGCGCATTAATGAAATAGAAGACGAGATTTATGACATCGTGGTTGATATGTCTGTAGAGGACCGTAGCGATGATAACTTCATTGCTGAGGAAGTCCGCATTGGCATTCGTAAGCGCGCTTCAATGGTCTTCCGTATTAGGCCACGTGTCTTCGTTCATGTTATACGCGTATAGAGATAGAGTGAGAGTGGAGTATTAAAGCTAATGGGTTTTGTCAGTGGTGTTGTTGTCTTTATTATGATTTGGTGGACGGTGTTGTTCATGGTGCTGCCATGGGGGAATAGACCACCAGAAGAAGAAGATGTAGTCGAAGGGCAATCAATGAGCGCGCCTAGCCTGCCGCGTTTAAAACTCAAATTTATGATTACGACAGGGATTGCTGTTTTACTGTGGTTTGTAATTGCCTATATGATTGAGAGCAAGCTTATAAGTTTTCACGATATGGCGCGAAGCATGAGTAGTACTGAGATTGTTTGGGAAAACACCCCTGAGTAATCTTGTCTGCCCCTGTATGTACATGTAGACACTTAGGCACTTAGACGCATAGATACACAGAAAGAGCATTAACGATGATTACAGTTATAAAAAGGTTTCGCTTTGCACTGATCTTGTCTCTGGCGCTGGGGGGCGGTCTCTATATACAGTTCCCTACGCAAAGCGCTAAGGCGGCTGACCCACAATTAGCGGCTATATGTAGCTTGATTGATTATAATGACGCACAAAAAGATATTGCTGGCGCAGCTTATGTCGCGGGCGTTGATGTGCATGGTAAGCCGGTTGCTCCCGCAGGGCTTAATGAACAGGGTAAGACTGTTACTCCACAGAACATGTCCTTTATCCTGTCGCTTGATTTAGCGGATCGTTATATGAATTTACCAGATGGTGTTGCTTTGGACTCGCAGGGCGTTCCCCTTGAAATAACCCCAGAGGGGCAAGTAAGCGTTGGAGATGCAGATCGCACACAAGAATTACGCGCCCTTTGTAAAGATCACTATGGACAAGCCATAGCCCCGTGAGTACATTCACTTTTGATATTTTACTTTAAGCTGCGTCATGTGGCTGTGGCTTAACGACTTATTATTTAGGAGTTTTTTGGATTATGGCGAAAAAAGCGCGTACAGCGATTACCCCAACACGGGAAGACGATTTCCCCCTTTGGTTCCAACAAGTGGTTAAAGAAGCTGATATGGCTGAAAACTCGCCTGTGCGTGGCTGTATGATTATCAAGCCCTATGGCTATGCGCTATGGGAAAACATGCAAGGTATCTTTGATGGCATGATCAAAGCGCTTGATGTTCAAAATGCTTATTTCCCACTGCTTATTCCGCTTGATTTTATTGCCAAGGAAGCCGCACATATTGATGGTTTTGCCAAAGAATGCGCTGTTGTAACGCACCACCGCTTAGAAGATGACGGCACAGGTAAGCTTATCCCCGCCGGTAAGCTTGAAGAGCCTTATGTTATTCGCCCAACGTCAGAGACCATTATTGGCGATTCTATGGCGCGCTGGGTGCAGTCTTACCGTGATTTGCCGTTAAAGCTTAATCAGTGGTGTAATGTAATGCGCTGGGAAATGCGCACGCGCTTATTCCTGAGAACCTCAGAATTTTTGTGGCAAGAAGGTCATAACTGTTTTGCGACGAAGCAAGAAGCACGTGATGATGCATTGCTGATGCAAGAAAGCTACCGCAAATTTGTCGAAGACTATTTAGCGCTGCCGGTTATTACAGGTGAAAAAACCACGGATGAGCGTTTCCCTGGGGCTGATGCGACTTTTACAATCGAAGCGATGATGCAAGATGGTAAAGCACTGCAAGCGGGTACATCGCATGATTTGGGACAAAATTTTTCAAAAAGCAGTGAAATTAAATTCCAAGGCCGCGATGGTGAGGAGCATTACGCTTATACAACATCATGGGGTATTTCAACGCGTCTTATTGGCGGTATGATAATGGTGCATGGTGATGATGATGGCATGATTATGCCGCCACGCGTTGCCCCGCAGCAAGTCACCATTATTCCAATTGTAAAAGGTGATACAGACGAAGCAGCCTTATTTGCTTATGTTGACGGTATCGCCGCGCAATTACGCGCTCAAGGCATTCGTGTTCATGCTGATAAGCGCGAAGAAACCACACCGAATAAAATGTGGGGCTGCATCAAAAAAGGTGTGCCTTTACGCATTGAAATTGGTGGCCGTGAAATGGAAGCGGGCGAGCTTACTCATGTACGCCGTGATATTGGCCGTGATTCTAAAGAAACATGTAGCATTGATGCATTCCTTGGTCAGGTTGAAGCTCTGTTAGAAGATATTCAAACCAGCATGTATACCAAAGCGAAAGCCTTTATGGATGCGAATATCCATGACAAAGCCTCGCTTGATGATATGCGTAGCTTCTTTGCGAATGAAGAAAATACAGGATTTTGCAAGATCGATATGAAGTTCTGGGGCAGTGATGAATTTAACGCAATTTGTGATGAATTCTCATTGACGCCGCGCTGTATGCCATTGGCTGATGGCGGTAAAACTGTACTTGTCGGAAAGGCGTATTAATCTATGTTTTCGCCCTTTGAACGGTTAATGGCTTTTCGTTACCTGCGCGCACGTAAAGCCGAAGGTTTTGTGTCTGTCATTGCGGCATTTTCGTTTCTTGGCATTATGCTGGGCGTTGCGACGCTGATTATCGTTATGTCGGTGATGAATGGCTTTCGCGCCGAACTTGTCGGGCGAATTTTAGGGCTTAATGGACATTTGAATGTCTATGTTACGGGCGCACCTTTTGAAGATTATTACGATATCTCCACGAATATCCGCAAATTAGATGGTGTTAAAAACGTTTTGCCGATGGTTGAAAGTCAGGCTTTGCTCAACGCCAATGGCGCGGCACAGGGCGTTATGGTGCGCGGCCTATACACAGAAGACATTAAAGCGCGTCAGGCTTTAGCCGATTCATTGCTGAATGGCAGTTTTGATACGCTCGATGCGACAAAAGTCGCCATTGGTATCGATATGGCCAATAAGCTGAATATACGCGTCGGCTCATCGATTAATTTAACAGCGCCGAAAGGCAAGCCGGGGCCGTTTGGTACAATACCGCGTCAACGCAGCTATGAAGTCGGTGCAGTATTTGATGTTGGTATGTTTGAATATAATTCAAATTTCGTCTTTATGGGCATGGCTGATTCACGCAAATTATTTATGGTGCCTGACAATGCCGTGAGTTTTCTAGAAATTCATATTGATGACGTAAATCAAACCGAAGCTATAAAGCAGCAAGTCTCCATATTACTGGGCAATAAAGCCAGCGTTTATGATTGGCGCAATGCGAATAAGAGCTTTTTAAATGCGCTGGCGGTTGAACGTAATGTGATGTTCTTAATCCTCACTTTGATTATCATTGTTGCGGCGTTTAACATTATATCCTCGATGATTATGATGGTGCAGGATAAGGCGCATGACATTGCTATTATGCGCACAATGGGGGCTTCAAGGCGCTCTATTTTGAAAATATTTATGCTCGTGGGCGCCGCGATTGGTGTGTTTGGCACAGCGTTTGGTGCGTTACTGGGCATAAGCTTTGCGTTAAACATTGAAACCATACGTCAATTTATCGAAGGGCTAACAGGGGCTGAATTATTCGCTGCTGAAATCTATTTTCTCTCGCAGCTTCCTGCTGAAGTCGAATGGCATGAAGTTATCGGCGTTATTGGTATGTCGCTTGTCCTCTCAATCCTCGCGACTTTATATCCCGCATGGAAAGCGGCGCGAATGGATCCCGTGGAGGCGCTACGCTATGTCTAGTATTCTTAAACTCACAGGGCTTGAGCGCACGTTTAAACAAGGCAGTGACGTATTGCATGTTCTCAAAGGCATTGACCTTGAAATTGGCAAGGGCGAATTGGTTGCTCTTGTTGGTCAAAGCGGCTCAGGTAAATCAACTCTGCTGCATCAAATTGGCCTGCTTGATCGCCCAAGCGCAGGAACAATTGAAATTGAAGGCCGAAATGCAGGTATATTAAAAGATGCCGCGCGCACCAAGCTGCGTCAAAGTGCCTTAGGTTTTGTCTATCAGTTCCATTATCTACAGCCTGATTTCACGGCGTTAGAAAATATTATCATTCCGCAAATGATTGCAGGGCGTAGCCGTAAGCTTGCCGCTGAGCGCGCTGAAAAGCTTTTAAGCGCTTTGGGGTTAACCCCACGTGCGCATCACCGTCCAGCACGCTTATCTGGCGGGGAACAGCAACGCGTAGCCATTGCTCGTGCTCTGGCAAACAAACCACATTTGATTTTGGCTGATGAGCCAACCGGTAACCTTGACCCAGAAACCGCCGCCATTGTTTTTGCTATGCTGGTTAAGATTGTACGCAGTACAGGTATATCCGCGCTTATTGCGACGCATAACCTCGAGCTTGCTGATAAGATGGACCGTATTGTTGAGTTGAAAGACGGCACACTCCTTTAGCTGTGTCATGATTGTAGCTATAAATTGAAAAGATGTTTAAATATGCGCCTTATAAACCTTAGTTTTGTCGTTCTTTTTCTCTCTCTCTTCTCAGGCCCCGTTCATGCTGGTTTTTCGGGTGCCCAAGCAAAGTTACTTGAGTATTGTCACTCACATTACGATCCGAAAGGGCTTATTGACCCTGTCCGTGATTCCTCACTTACCCCTATGGAGGTTTGCAATTGCATTGCGGGGCCTAAATATAGCGTTCTTCTGAGTCATAAAGCGTCTCAGATAAAAGGGCCTTTAAACAACCTTGTCAGGCAGCGCAGCAAAGAAAAAGACGCTATTGAGGCTCTCAAAGTTGAAATCAGTGAAGGGGGCAAGAATGTTACAGAAAAGCTGTTTGTTAAAGCCTGTAAGCCATATGCTAAAATGGAAGAAAATATTCAAGTAAATGGTCTTTCAGCCCAGGATACACAGGCTGATTTTGAAGCGATGCGCGAGGATCTTAATATGCTGATGGTAAAACATGATGCTGTCGCTTATCCTCTTGATGTCTATTGCCGCAGGAAGGCACGTTTTGACTATTCTGAAGCGGACCACCTATCGCAGACTGCGCGTTTTAAAGCAACCTTATCTGAGATAGAAAACCAGTCATTTGATGTGACGGGTGATGAATGGTTGATAGGGAACGTATATGGTGCGCTCTTTAAAAGACGTGATTTGTTGTTACATTGTACCTTTAACTGAAAATAAAACAAATAAGCTGTGGCAAGTCGCTTCGAGTGACTAGAGAATTGTGTTCAGTATGTGTATTCTCTTCCCATGTCCGAAACTGAAGAATTATATGATTTAACCGATACGCCCTTTGTGCATCTTCATGTGCATAGTGCTTATTCGCTTGCCGAAGGCGCGATGCAGGTTAAGGCGTTGGTTAAAATGGTCGCGGGTGATAATGCACCAGCGGTGGCGCTGACGGATACGAATAACCTGTTTGGCGGCCTTGAGTTTGCTTTGGCAGGCATGGGCGCAGGTGTGCAGCCGATTTTGGGGATGCAGCTTGATTTAAAGGCCCTTGATGGTGAGCGCTCACAAATTGTCGTACTTGTTCAAAATGAAATTGGCTATCGCAATCTGTGTTGGATTATCTCCGAAGCCTATATGAAATCTGAGGATACCGAGAAACCAGCCGCGCATTGGAGTTACTTGAATGATCGTTGCGAAGGGTTGATCTGTCTATCTGGTGGTTATCGTGGGCCGATTGGGCAGGCTTTATTGGCAGGTCAGCCAGCTAAAGCACAAGACCACACAGAAAAACTCAAATCCTTATTTGGCGATCGCCTCTATATTGAAATTCAGCGCCATAATCTTGATGATGAAAATGCGATTGAAGCGGCGATGCTTGAGATTGCCTATAAGCATGAGCTGCCATTAGTCGCGACGAATGATTGTTATTTTGCCACGCGCGATATGCACCAAGCGCATGATGCGCTGCTTTGTATTGCGGATGGGCGCTATGTGACAGAAAAAGACCGCCGTACGGAAACAGAACATCATTACTTGAAATCTCAACATGAGATGAAAGAATTATTTTCTGACCTGCCTGAGGCGATTATCAATACAGGGATAATTGCGCAGCGCTGTAGTTATCTGTTGAAACCAATTGATCCGATTTTGCCGCCTTTTGATACGGGGGCAGGTCGTGATGAAGAGGCTGAATTGCGCGTACAATCAGAAGATGGTTTGCGTTGGCGGCTTGAAAACTATGTGTATACCGAAGAAGTACAAAGCCCTGAAGAGCGCGCTGAGATAGATAAGCTCTATTTCGCACGGCTTAACTTTGAGCTTGATATTATCGATGAAATGGGCTTTCCGGGGTATTTCTTGATTGTATCAGATTTCATTAAATGGGCGAAGGTTGAAGATATTCCGGTCGGGCCGGGACGGGGATCAGGTGGCGGCTCTGTCGTCGCTTGGGCATTGAAAATTACCGATTTGGACCCCCTTGCCCTTAATTTGCTCTTTGAGCGTTTCTTGAACCCAGAGCGTGTGTCCATGCCTGATTTTGATATCGATTTTTGTCAAGATCGCCGCGAAGAAGTTATTCGCTATGTGCAGGATAAATACGGCGTTGATAAAGTTGCGCAGATTATCACTTTTGGTAAGCTGCAAGCGCGCGCTGTTGTGCGTGACGTTGGGCGGGTGCTGCAAATGCCTTATGGACAGGTGGATCGTATCTCCAAGATGATCCCGTCAAACCCAGCTAACCCAGTGACCTTGCAAGAAGCGCTCGATTCTGACCCAGATTTCCGCCTTGAGATTAAAAAAGATGAAATGTCGACGCGGCTGATTGATTTGGCTTTACAGCTTGAAGGCTTGTATCGCCATGCTTCTACCCATGCTGCGGGGGTTGTGATCGGGGATAGACCGCTTAATGAGTTGGTACCGCTTTATCGTGATCCGCGCTCTGACATGCCTGTAACACAATTTAACATGAAATATGTTGAGCAAGCGGGGCTTGTTAAATTCGATTTCTTGGGTCTGAAGACGATGACGGTTATTCACCGCGCTGTGAAGATGATCAAAGAAAATAAGGGCATCGAGATTGATGTGCTTGAGCTGCCTTTTGATGATAAAAAAACCTTTGATATGCTCAAAGTCGGCAATAATGTTGGGGTGTTCCAAGTTGAGAGTGCTGGCATGCGCGATTTGGGAAAACAAATTGGCATTAGTAACCTCGAAGAGCTCCTCGCTGTTATCGCCCTGTATCGACCGGGGCCGATGGAGAATATTCCCGTTTATCTTGAAAACGTCAAAAATCCCGAAGATATTGATTTTATGCATCCAAAGCTAAAACCAATCACGGAAGATACTTATGGCGTAATGATCTATCAGGAACAAGTGATGCAGGCCGCGCAGGTTTTGGCGGGGTATACACTTGGCGGCGCTGATTTACTGCGTCGCGCGATGGGTAAGAAAATCCAAGCGGAAATGGATACGCAGCGCACAATGTTTGTGAAGGGCGCTTTCGAACATAATCAAATCCCCGAAGAACAAGCCAACCATATTTTTGACCAAATTGCGGCTTTCGCGGGCTATGGCTTTAACAAAGCGCATACGGCGGGTTATGGTTTGGTGTCGTATTGGACGGGCTGGTTAAAGGCGAATCATCCGCTTGAATTTATGGCGGCATCCATGACGCTTGATGCGGGTAATACAGATAAGCTTTCTGTCTTTAAGCAGGAACTGGGTCGTATGGGCGCGCCGTTAAAGCTGCCTAATGTCAATAAATCAGATGTATTTTTCAAAGTTGATGGCGAAGGTGTGCGCTATGCGCTTGCGGGGCTTAAAGGCGTTGGTGAAGCGGCCATGCATGTGCTTGTTGATGAGCGCACAGAAAACGGTCCTTATAAAGATTTAGAAGATTACGCCTCACGCTTTAGTTTCAAGTCGATGAATAAGCGCCAAATGGAGATGCTGACCTCAGCTGGGGCGTTTGATGTATTTAATAAAAACCGCGCTCAAGTCTTTGCAGGTATTGAAACGATTTTAGGTCATGCCAGCCAGTTGGAAATTGATCGGGAATCAGGTCAAAATAACTTATTTGGCGATGTGGGCGGCTCAGACCATGCGCTTGGCATGCCGAATTTGCCTGATGTGACGGATTGGGATCCGCTAGAGACCATGGCGCAGGAATTTAAAGCGGTTGGCTTTTATCTCTCCGCTCATCCGCTTGATACACGCCAAGTCCAGCTTAAGCGCCTACGTATTCGGGATATGGCCGAAGTTGAAAAAGAGCTACAAAATAAAAATGCCGCGCGCTTTAGAATGGCGGGCGTTATCTTGAAAAAACAAGAAAAAGTTAGTGCGAAAAGCGGTAATAAATTCGCGTTTTTGCAAGTCTCTGATCCGGTTGGGGTTTGGGAAGGCATGGTGTTTTCAGAAACATTAGCGCGTTGCCGCAATAGCATGAATACCGGCGACCATGTTTTGTTATCGGTTGATGTTGAAGTGAAAGAAGGGGAATTACGCTTCCTTGTGCAAGATGCATTGCCCCTTGATGATGCACTCGCCGATTCTGTGCAGCAAGTGCGTATTACGATTGATGCGCGCACCGATATTAAAAAATTACATGATGGCCTTAAGGGGTGTGATGTGGGCGGTATATGCCCATTGCATATTTACGCGCCAATGCCTGATGGCGGGCAAGTGCGCCTTGTTATACCGGGGCTCTGGCAAATACCGCCAATGAAACGCCGCGCTTTATATAAAATCAAAGGCGTACGTTCAGTCGAAGAGCTGTAAATATTCGTTTTCGAATATCATTTCTATAGAGGAGCGCATAATGAAGCCAACGAGTGAATTTTTCTCAAATATTCCAACGACTATATTTGCTGTGATGTCAGGGCTGGCCGCGAAGCATGGCGCGATTAATCTGGGTCAGGGTTTCCCTGATACGGATGGACCGCTTTGGATACGCGAGGCCGCTGCTGAGGAAACTATTAGTGGCTATAACCAATATCCGCCTTTAATGGGCGTGCAGGATTTGCGCGAAGCGGTCGCCGAGGATAATAAGCGCTTTTATGGGCTTGATATTGATGCGGCGAGCGAAGTGATGGTCACATCAGGGGCAACAGAAGCGTTAAATTGCTGTTTCCAAGGTTTGCTGAATGATGGTGATGAAGCGATTATTATTGAGCCTTTTTATGATTGCTATGAACCGCAAATAAAAATAGCGGGTGGCATAGCTAAGTTTGTACGTTTATCGCCGCCGCATTGGCGCTTGGATGAAGCAGAATTGCGTGCCGCTTTTTCAAGTAAAACCAAGCTGATCGTTTTGAATACGCCACTAAACCCAGCAGCAAAAGTCTTTACGCGTGAAGAGCTTGAGATGATCGCCAAGCTTCTGATTGAATTTGACGCTTATGCGGTTTGTGATGAGGTCTATGAACATTTGTTATTTGACGGTCGTCCGCATATTCCATTAATGAGCTTACCGCATATGCGTGAGCGTTGCGTGCGCATTGGATCAGCCGGAAAAACCTTTTCGCTGACAGGCTGGAAAATTGGATATGTCACCGCGCCTGCAGCCTTGCTGAAACCGATTGCTGCGGCTCATCAATTCACAACATTTACAACGCCGCCTAATTTACAAGTGGCTATAGCCAAAGGCTTACGGGCGGATGATCGCTATTATGCAGAACTTACCGCGCAAATGGATGGCGGGCGAAAAATACTCTCAGAAGGGCTCGGGCGGATTGGCTTTGATGTTCTGCCCTGTGAAGGCACGTATTTTCTAACGGTCGATTTTGCACGCATCGCAGCGAAACTTGGTTTTGTTGGCAGTGATTATGATTTCTGTGTCTGGCTCACGGAGAAAGCTGGCGTGACAGGTATACCAATGAGCCCGTTTTATTCGGCATCAACATTACCGCCGCCTCAAACGCTTATGCGTTTATGCTTTGCCAAGAAAGACAATTTAATACACGAAGCAATTAAACGTTTAGAGCAAGCTTTGGCTTGATTATAAACGCCTCCCTCCAATAAAAAGCCCGCCCTTTTTTGAGATAAGGGGCGGGCTTAAAATTTATGGAGCGTTTAGTTAATAAGAATGACTAACCGCGAACCCTGTCCGAGAAGCTTTGTGCCTGTTGCGCTAAGTCTTTAAACTGTGTTTCGAGCATCATAGCGATGTCAAGAAGTGCTTCGGTTTGTTCGTTGTTTTGTGCCGCTTGATCCGTCACTGTGCGTATGCTTTCTGACACTTCGCGAATGCTTGTTGCGGTATCGCTGATACGGGCAGAGACCTCTGAGCTGGTTGCCGATTGTTCTTCTGTTGCCGCTGCAATGGTCGTTGCATATTCATCAATCTGACCAATGACGGTATTAACAGAGCCGATAGTTTGCGCAGAATCTTCCGCATTAGATAAAATACCTGCGAGTTTTTCGGCGATTTCAGTCGTCGCTTTGGCCGTCTCATTGGCCAAGCTTTTAACCTCACCGGCAACAACGGCAAATCCTTTACCCGCTTCGCCAGCACGCGCCGCTTCGATTGTCGCGTTTAAAGCAAGAAGGTTTGTTTGTTCGGCAATTTCACTAATTAGTTTTACAACATTTTGAATATCAACGGCGTTTTCTTTCAACGTATTAATAACGATAACCGCTTCACCGGCTTTAGTCACCGCATCACTGGCGATATTCTTTGTGTTGATGACCTGTTGAGAGATCTCTTGCACGGAGCTGCTCATCTCCTCAGCCGCAGCAGAGATTGTTTGCGTGTTCGCTGATGAGGCTTCAGAAGAGTCATTGATTTTAACGCTATTGGCAGAAATTTCGTTTGCACCATTTTTCAACGCTTCGGCATTCTGATAGATTGTTTTAACCGCTGTGCTGACTTCGGTTAGTAATGTACCAACAGAGCTGTCAAATTCGCTTGCTAAGTTCGCCATGGCTTCTTTTTTATCAGCTTCAGCTTGGATTTTAACTTGTTCTTGCTGTGCTTGCATGGACAAATTCTCGCGGCTTTTTTCTTGGAAAACCAATAAGGTCTTAGCCATTTGTCCTATTTCATCTTTTTGCTGCGTATAAGGAATTTCAATATCAAGTTCCCCGTTGGCTAGCGTTCCCATAGATGATTTTAAGTTCTGCATAGGCGTTAGGATGAATTTATTCATTAACAAAGAGATTAGCGCAATTAAGGCAATTGTAATGATGGTAGAGCTAACCACCATGTTAATTATGCCGTCTTTGGTAATCTTCTTTTGTTCTGAAAGGGACCAAGCGAGGGCTAAATACCCATATTCTGTATTTTTCACTTTGTCATAGATTTTGCTAATGATAACGTTGTGATCTGGCGTGACAAAATTGATGGAGGTTTCATCTTTATCAATGCTTTGCAAGGCTGTGAGCAGATCAAAGTCTTTATAATGTTCTGATGCGTATTGTGTTAACATATTGCCATCTTTGTCAACGGCAAGAAGGTTCGCTAGGCCTTTATTGTCACCAGTAATGGTCTCACTAAATGCTTCAAGAATCTTAGTGCCGTTCTTGAAACGAAAAGAAGGGTAAGTGATAGCGTTATATAGATTGGTTATACCTTGGTTCTGATCATGATATATATGCTTCAAAGCATTCTTGTTTTGATAGGATAAGTAGCCCGTAAGGGCGATAAAAAAGAGCGCGGTGACAATGGCCACAAGGCTAATAAGTTTAAAAGCAATAGAGTTCATTAGCTTATTCATGGGTCATCGCGCTCCAGTATTAATTGTAATTCAATTTAATAATTTTAAAGATTTTAATTGTTTTGATGTCTTTAAATCAGGACTATTCAATCATCTCAGCATTCACACCAAGTGTGATGGCACCAATAGCTTGGCCATCTTTATTGATTGTTGTGCTGATTTGCACTTGGTAGCTTTGTGAGGATTCGTCAAACTCGACCTCGCTGACATGGACGGCATCAGCGCCAACGGCATAAGTTTTTTGCCATTTGGCTTCGTCGCCTTGCCAGTAGTCAGAGGTTAGAGTGCTTTGACCGACATTCATGCCTTTATCATCCATGATGAATATTTCAGTGAACAGGCCTTCGCTTGTGTCTTGTTTATCTTTTAAAAATGTCGATAGGGCGTTCTGTGTGGTGCTGTTGATTAACGCTTCGTCATCGGCACGCCATTTCTTATCAAGGGCGATAACCGCCGCCTCATCTAAGCCGGCATAGGCTGTGTTTTGAGCTGTAATCGCATCTGTTATTGTTGTATCGCTCAACCATGAAGCAACATGGTCATTAATAAATGATTTCGCTGCGTCTGCGCCAATAGATTCTTGAGCTTGCGCGCCTGCAGATAGAAATAGAGTCGCAATTGCAGCGCTCGTAAGTAAAAATTTATTCTGGGACATAATTCCTCCAAATGTATATTAAAATGTATATTAAAAACTTAATTAGCATAGACTGATATTGGTTTATAAAGTGTAAAGATTATCGCATAAGTTTAAATTAATAAATAGTGTTTAGAATAGTAACTTTATATTGTTTCAGGCTTCTAATTTGAGAATCATCAAAGAGCTTTCACCCTTGTGATTAAGTGGGGTGTATATATGCTGTTGCCTTGATATGCTTAGACTAGGAAGATTTTTTGGTTCTAAACGTGACTCTAGGCGAAAAATAAGGATATTTCCCTTGATTTTTACACGAAGAACCAGTAAACACCTCATGTACTTAATTTCACATGCTGAATTTTACCTTAATAATGAGGTAATGTTTCGGTGAAGATGATTAAGCGTTTTAAACGTTGAAAGTCTTTTACTTTGTTCAGCAGAGGCTCAAAACCGAAAACTAGGAGAAAACTATGCCTACATTTACAATGCGTCAACTACTCGAAGCTGGTGTTCACTTCGGCCACAACACACACCGTTGGAACCCAAAAAACCGTAATTTCATCTTTGGTGTGCGTAACGGTATACACATCATTGATCTACAAAAAACAGTACCAGCTTTGGGCTCAGCCCTTGACGTTGTTAAAGCCGCATCGGCTAAAGGCGGTCGTGTTTTATTCGTTGGTACAAAACGCCAAGCACAAGATAAAGTAAAAGAAGCAGCTATGCGCTGTGGTCAATATTACGTGAATCACCGCTGGTTAGGTGGCATGCTTACAAACTGGAAAACAATTTCTAAGTCTATAGCACGCCTAAAGCAGCTTGATAGCATGCTCAGTGATGAAAACATGCGTTTGCGTACGAAAAAAGAAAACATCATGCTTTCGCGCGAGCGTGACAAGCTTGAACTGGCTATTGGTGGTATTAAAAACATGGGCGGCCAGCCTGATGTTGTGTTCATCATTGATTGTAAAAAAGAAGCCATTGCTGTTCTAGAAGCCAACAAGCTTGGTATTCCTGTAATCGGTATCGTTGATACTAATGTTAGCGCGGCTGGCATTGATTACCCCGTTCCTGGCAATGATGATGCGGCACGTGCAATTGATTTATATTGTGAACTTGTTTCTGGCGCTGTCCTTGAAGGTATCCAAGCTGAACTTACAGCTTCGGGCACTGACATTGGCGAAGCGATTGATGTGAAAGTTGAGCTTCCAAAAGAAGAAGCTGCAAATGAAGCAACAAAAACAGAAGAAAAATCAAAAGCTAAAGCTTCAGCTTAATTTGAAATATCTAACACTAAAAAAATAAGGATAATGAAATGTCTATTACTGCATCTCAAGTAAAAGAACTTCGTGAAAAAACTGGCGTTGGCATGATGGATGCTAAAAAGGCGCTTGTTGAAAATGGCGGCGATATGTCAGCTTCTGTTGATTGGCTTCGTACTAAAGGTATGGCGTCAGCGGCTAAAAAGTCTGGCCGTACAGCGGCTGAAGGCGTTGTGGCTGTTGTAACGAGTGATGATAGCACATCGGCTGTTGTTGTTGAAATCAACTCAGAAACTGACTTTGTTGCACGTAACGACAAATTCCAAGACTTTGCAAAAGATGTTGCAAGCTTGGCATTGGGCGTTGATAGCGTTGAAGCGTTAAACGCAGCGACTTGCACTGGTGGCAAATCTGTTGATGATACACGCTCTGACCTTGTGGCGACAATTGGTGAAAACATGCAGATTCGTCGCATGGAAAAACTGACTGTTTCTAATGGTTACGTGGCAAGCTACGTGCATAATGCATTAAGCGCAGGCATCGGTAAAATTGGTGTTTTGGTTGCTTTGGAATCAGAAGGCGATAAAGCTGCTTTGGCAGCACTGGGCAAACAGCTTGCAATGCATGTTGCTGCTGCGAACCCTGAATTTCTTGATATTGATAGCGTTGACCCAGAAGTCGCAGCTCGTGAAAAAGCTGTATTGATGGATCAAGCGGCTGAATCAGGCAAGCCTGTTGAAATCATCGAAAAAATGATTGTTGGTCGTATGCGTAAATATTTCGAAGAAATTTGCCTTACAGAGCAAAAATTTGTTATCGATGGCGAAACTAAAATTGCTGACGTGATCAAGGCTGCTGAAAAAGATGTTGGCGCGCCAATTAAATTAAGCGGTTATGTTCGCTTCTTACTTGGTGACGGCATTGAAAAAGAAGAAGAAGATTTCGCCGCTGAAGTTGCGAAAACTGTAAACGGTTAATTCTTTATATCTTTTATTTTGGATTTTTAAGGCAGCGCTTTGTTATTATTGCGCTGCTTTTTTTTTGAGAGATTTTTATTTGTTTGAAGGAGTGGTCATGGAGCAAAATTTAACATGGGACGAGTTTTCACGCGTTGATATTCGTGTTGGCCGTATTGTTAGAGCTGAGGATTTTCCTGAAGCACGTAAACCTGCAATTAAAATCTGGGTTGATTTTGGTGAGGAGTTGGGCATTCGTAAAAGCTCCGCGCAGATAACGCAGCATCATGATGTTGACTCTTTAATTGGGCAGCAGGTTCTCGCGGTTGTTAATTTTCCGCCGCGCCAAATTGGTAAGTTTATGTCTGAGTTTCTGACATTAGCAATGCCGGGCGATGATGGCGAAGCCGTTTTGATCGGCCCAAGCCAAGATGTGCCTATAGGCGGTCGATTAT
This sequence comes from uncultured Micavibrio sp., assembly GCA_963977125.1. Taxonomy (GTDB): domain Bacteria; phylum Pseudomonadota; class Alphaproteobacteria; order Micavibrionales; family Micavibrionaceae; genus UBA2705. Next base: position 206,189 of record CAXBNJ010000004.1, on the reverse strand, counting down.
TCTAAATATGTGATTGAGGGTAATCCCGTTAAGCGGGTTTAGGTGCTGTGCGTTTATTGTCTTCGGGCTTTTTTGGTGGCGGCTTTATGGGGTCATGCTCGCGCTCTTCGCGTGTGCGCGGGCGTGTTGGCCAGATAGGTTTAATGGGCGCTATAGGGCTAATCGGCATGGCGGTTTTATCTTCCTTGTGAAACAGGGGTCTTTTACCATATTAACAGACGCGTGTTTTGTCAATAATTAAATGCTTGCTTCAAAGCAGTAAAGCTTGCTATCACTAGCCGCTGAAACTAAACTGTTTAATCGCAATATAACCACATGCGAAAGATAAAATTATGAGCGCTAACGTGAAGCCAGTACAAGAAAATATGCCAAAAAACTTACCTTATAAACGCGTTCTTCTGAAAATGTCAGGCGAAGTTCTGATGGGGCCAAATGAATTTGGTTTGCATCCTGAAACCGTAGCCCGCGTTGCGCGCGATATTCAAGATGTTGTTAATATGGGCGTTCAGGTCTGCGTCGTTCTGGGGGCAGGAAATATATTCCGCGGCGTCTCTGGCGCTTCACAAGGCATGGACCGCACAGCGGCTGACCATATGGGTATGCTCGGCATCGTTATCAACGCGCTTTGCTTACAAAATGCGTTAGAAGGCATCGGGGTGCAAACCCGCGTGCAATCCGCCATTCGTATGGATGAAATTTGTGAGCCTTATATTCGACGCCGCGCGATGCGCCATATGGATAAAGGTCGCGTTGTTATTTTTGCTGCAGGTACGGGCAATCCTTATTTTACATCAGACACGGGCGCATCATTGCGCGCATCAGAGATGAATTGCGACTTAATCGCGAAGGGCACTAAAGTTGATGGCGTTTATAATGCCGATCCGCATTTAGACCCAAATGCAGTGCGTTATGATAAAGTCTCTTATATGGACGTTCTAACCAAAGACCTTAAAGTCATGGATGCAACAGCGATATCGCTGGCTCGTGACAATTCAGTGCCGATTGCTGTGTTTAATATCCGCGAAGAAAATAACTTTGCGAATATCGTTCAAGGCAAAGGGACATTCACAATTGTGGGCGATTAATTAATTTATTGATTAGTAGGCTATAGAGATAGTCTCGATTTAACAAAATTTAACAAAAATGGAGCCGGTATAAAATGAGCTATGATAAAACAGATCTTGAAAGAAGAATGAAGGGCGCAATTGATAATTTGCTGCAAGAATTTTCTGGTCTACGTACAGGCCGCGCTTCTGCAAATATGTTGGAGCCTGTGGTCGTCGATGTTTATGGATCTAAAATGCCGCTTAATCAGGTCGGTACAGTTTCTGTGCCTGAAGCACGTATGCTTACTGTAAGTGTCTGGGATGCCTCGCAAGCAAAAGCTGTTGAGAAGGCTATACGCGATTCTGGTTTGGGCTTGAACCCACAAGCTGAAGGCAGTGTTATTCGCATCCCTGTACCTGAATTAAACGAAGAGCGCCGTGCTGAGCTTGGTAAAGTGGCTGGTAAATATGCTGAAGCCGCACGTATTTCAATCCGTAATGTTCGCCGCGATGGCATGGATGGCCTCAAGAAAATGGAATCCGATAAAGATATTGGTGAAGATGAACATAAACGTTTGTCTGAAGAAGTTCAAAAAGTAACCGATGGTTTTGTTGCGCGTGTTGACGAGATGTTAGTACAAAAAGAAAAAGACATCATGACGGTGTAATTTATGCGTCCGATGATCGCTTGATAAATCATTTAGAATGAGTATCTAAATATGCCTAAAGACTCCACAATTTCGACGATTAATACTGCGTTGAAAAGACCTGAACATATTGCCATTATCATGGATGGTAATGGTCGTTGGGCCAATGCGCGTGGATTGCCACGCAAAGCGGGGCATAAGGCAGGCGTTGAAAGTACGCGGCGCGCTGTGCGTGCGGCGGCGGAGCTTGACGTGCGTTTTTTAACGCTTTTTGCGTTTTCTTCGGAAAATTGGCGGCGACCAGAGACAGAAGTGCGTGAATTAATGCGTCTTTTGCGTATTTATTTACGTGCGGAGACCGCGGATCTTCATAAAGATAATGTGCGTTTGCGGGTTATTGGCGATCGCACTATGTTGGCTAAAGATACAAGATGTTTAATTGAACAGGCTGAACAGCTGACAATTTCGAATGATGGTTTACAGCTAACCATCGCGCTTAATTATGGCGGGCGTGACGAAATTGCATTTGCGACCCATGCTATGATTGCTGATTATGCGCAAAAAGATTATAGCCCTGATATTGAAGAAGTTGAGAGTCGTTTTGAATCCTTCCTCATGACCAAAGATTTACCTGATCCTGATATGGTTATTCGCACGAGCGGCGAACATCGCATTAGTAACTTTTTGCTATGGCAATGCGCTTATAGTGAGCTTGTGTTTATGGATGTCTTATGGCCAGATTTTAATAAAAGTAGTTTGATTGAAGCGATTGAAATATTCTCGCAACGTGATCGCCGCTTTGGTGGCGCACAGTGCCGCCAAGCCGAAACACATAACAGCTAACTGGATTTAAGCTTATCGTATCCCTGTTTAATAAAAAGTTTTTAACACGTTTGGCGTCAGCGCTTGTAATGGCGCCTGTATCTTTGCTTTGCGTGTATTTGGGCGGCGTGTATTTTTTTGCTCTGGTGGCCATGGTTTTCTGTTTCAGTGTCTATGAATGGACGCGCATGGCGATGCGCTTAAAGCGTCGCGCGCTTATGATTGTGCTGGGGCTTGCCTATTTTATTCCCTGCTTTGCCTTATTTGCCAGTATTCGCGCCGATGAAAACGGCTTACCATTAATTGTCCTATTGTTCATTCTTGTTTGGGCGAGTGATATTGGGGCTTACTTTGCGGGTAAGTATTTGGGCAAAACAAAATGCGCGCCCAAAATCAGCCCGAATAAAACATGGGCTGGCGTTTGGGGGGGGGTGATTACGGCGATAATCTGCGCGAATCTCTATGTGTTTTATGTGCTGCCAGATCTTTTTGATGTCTATCATATCTGCATTATGGCTGTTGTGATTAGCTTTGCATCAATGCTTGGGGATTTGCTGATCTCCTTTATTAAGCGTCTGGCGCAGGTCAAAGATACAGGCACAATTATCCCTGGACATGGCGGCGTTCTTGACCGTGTCGATTCCTTAATACTCGCCGCGCCCGCAATGGCTTATTTTGTCTTTTGGGGCTTTGTATGAGTGTGAATAACGTGAAGACAATTTCTATTTTTGGTTCAACGGGCTCAATTGGCCGTTCAACATTAGATTTAATCGCGCATAACCCTGAAATCTTCTCTGTTAAAGTGCTGACGGCGGGTAAGAATTATAAATTACTGGCTGAACAAGCTGTGAAATTTAAAGCCGAGGCGGTGGTTATCGCTGATGAGCGCTATGCTGAGGCTTTAAAAGATTTACTCAAAGACACGTCAATAGATGTAAGTGCAGGGGCGGCGGCGCTTTTGGATGTCGCAACATTGCGCGTTGATTTGAGCGTTGCTGCGATTGTAGGTTTTGCGGGGTTGGAACCTGTTTTACGCTCGATAGAATATTCAAAGGCTGTGGCCTTGGCGAATAAAGAGCCGTTAGTGGCGGCTGGTGATTTGATTATGGCCGCTGCAGCGAAGTCAGGCTGCAAGATCCTGCCAACAGATAGCGAACATAATGCCATTTTTCAAGTGTTTGAGCCGCAAAATAGAGAGCAGATTTCTCGTTTGATTCTCACCGCTTCTGGCGGGCCGTTTCGATCGTGGTCGAAGGCTGATATTGACGCAGCGACGCCAGAGCAAGCGGTTAAACACCCCAATTGGTCAATGGGTGCGAAAATATCTGTCGATAGCGCATCTTTGATGAACAAAGCTTTGGAAGTCATTGAAGCGCATCATTTATTTGCTATGCCTGCGGATAAAATTGACGTGGTTGTCCATCCGCAATCGATCATACATTCTTTTGTTGAATATAAAGATGGTTCGGTTTTGGCGCAGCTTGGCGTGCCTGATATGCGCACACCGATAGCGTATTGCTTGGCATGGCCGCAGCGTATGGAAAGCTGCGGAGAGCGCTTAGATGTTTTACAGCTCTCCGCGTTAGATTTTGAACCTGTGCGCGATGATGTGTTTCCTTCTATTAAATGGGCTTATCAGGCTTTGGCGCAGGGGCAAGGGGCGTGTTTGACTCTGAATGCGGCTAATGAAATCGCTGTAGAGGCTTTTTTAAAGCATGACATATCCTTCTCAAAAATCTATGATGTTGTAGACGCGATGTTGAATAAGCACGCAGAAGGCGCATTGAGTGGGCTTGACGATGTTATTGCTCTTGATAAAAAGGTCAGAAATGCGGCGCGAGTCTTTATAAATAATTAGAACGTACTATATAAGTACAGATATGCTGAATACACGCATAGGCGTGTAAAAATAAACCTAGAAATGGAATAGATAAATGGGCAGCTTCGGTGAATATATTCAATTAATTACACAAAATATCTGGCTATATGGCGGTGTTTTTGTGTTGGTCTTGAGTTTGTTGGTTTTTATCCATGAGTGGGGTCACTATATTGTCGCACGCATGTGTGGCGTTCGAATAAAAACGTTCTCAATAGGGTTTGGTAAAGAAATTATTGGGATAAATGATAAGCATGGTACACGCTGGAAAATATCTTTAGTTCCACTTGGAGGCTATGTTCAGATGTTTGGTGATGTTGATCCAGCCTCTGCTGGGCACGATGCTGGCGTTAAAGATGAAAATGGCGACGTTGTCCGTGAGTTTTCAGAAGCGGAGCGTGGTGAGGCTTTCTTTGCTAAGCCTGTATGGCAGCGCTCTTTAATTGTTTTGGCGGGGCCTGCGATTAACTTTATTTTTGCGATTTTGGTTTTGGCTAGTCTCTATGCCTTTATCGGTAAGCCGGTTACAGCGCCTATCGCTGCTGCTGTTGAAGTGAATAGCGCCGCTTATGAAGCAGGCCTGTTGCCGCATGATGAAATTGTTGAAATTAATGGTAAAACGGTCACGTCCTTTAATCAAATACGCCGCGCAACAATGCTTTCGCTTAAAGGTTCAATGGAGATTGTCGTTCTTCGTGATGGCCAACGCATTGAGCTTTCGGCGCAGCCTAAACGTGAGCTTGTAGAAGATCGTTTTGGCTTTAAACATGAAAAAGGCTATTTAGGCATTATGGCGCCGTCAAGCGCTTTCCGCCTTCAGTCTATATCTAAAATTGGCGAAAGAGAAACGGAAGGCAATGCGGATATGATCCGTGGCTTTATGCTCGCTAGCGCCAATAAAGATGTTGAAATTGTCCTTAATATGGGCGGTGAAGAAAGCCGTATCCTTGTCAATGCACCTGATGGTGTCACGGCGTCTTGGCTTGATAAAGAAGACCCTTATTATGATGTTTTACAACTGAGCACGCGCGCCGATGAAGAAGTCGTAAGGCTTGCGGTTCATAAAGCTTTGTATAGCGCTGTTGGTGAAACGTACAGAATTACAGCTGATTCACTACGTGCCCTTGGTCAAATTGTTGTTGGCACAAGAAGCGCAACTGAGCTTGGTGGCATTATCCGTATTGGTGCAATTGCAGGCGACATGGCAGAGCGGGGCTTTATAGCGCTGATTACTTTTGCGGCGTTGCTCTCAATTAATTTGGGTTTGATTAACTTATTCCCCATCCCAATGCTTGATGGTGGACATTTAGCCTTTTATGCAGCGGAAGCCATACGCGGTAAACCTGTGTCAGAGCGCATTCAAGAAAATGCCTTCAGAGTAGGCTTTGTACTGCTTATCGGCTTGATGCTCTTTTCTAATGTCAATGACTTGGTTCAGCTTATTTTGTAAGTTTAATTACACCTTCGTTCTTTACAAAACGCCCGTTAATAGTGACGGGCGTTTTGTCGTTTTGGGCGTCTTGTGCATTATCTTTGGCATAAAATCGGCATAGGCCTTGTAGTAGGGGGAGAATTAGCTTATTTTACTGATAATGAGTTTCTTTTATCCCCTTAAATAACAATGTGTTGCCATGACAGAGTTTATCTTCAAAAATATATATGTTCGCGTTTTTGCTATGTTTGTCTGCGCCGCAGCTTTGCTCTTGTCCTCCGGACATTCAGCCCAAGCACAGCGCATCGATTCTATTCGCGTTAACGGTGCAGAGCGCATTGAAGCGCTGACAGTTAAAACCTATATGGATGTTGATGTTGGCACGGTAATGACCGAAGACCGCATTGATGATGCGCTTAAGAATTTGTTTTCTACGGGGCTTTTTGCCGATGTCTCTATGCGCGTTTCTGGCAATGTTCTCGATGTTAAGGTTGTTGAAAATCCAATTATTAGCCGCATTGCCTTTGAAGGGAATGATGAACTGGACGAAGATGATTTACTCGCAGAAATCCAATTGCGCCCACGCCACGTATTTTCGCGTACACGTGTTCAATCTGATGTTAAGCGCTTGTACCAGCTTTATCGCCGTAATGGCCGCTTTACAGTAAATATTGATCCTAAAGTTGTGCGTTTAGATCAAAACCGCGTTGATCTTATTTTTGAGATTGATGAAGGCCCTGTTACTAAAGTGAGCTCTATTCGCTTTATTGGTAACCGTAAATTTGAAGATGACCAGCTACGCTCTATTGTTTCTACAAAAGAAAAAGCTTGGTATCGCTTCTTAAGCTCCGCTGATCGTTACGATCCTGACCGCGTTGCTTATGACGAAGAATTAATTCGCCGCTTTTACCTCTCTGAAGGTTATGTTGATTTTAGAATTGTCGATAGCTCAATTGAATTGATGCAAGCCCGTCAAGAATTTTTCATCACAATGACTGTTGATGAAGGTTCGCGTTATAAAGTGGGGGATATTGAAATTAAATCAACTATGCCGCGCCTAGATACTGCGGCTTTGCTAGAGAGCGTAACCATTAAATCTGATGAGTGGTATAATGCTGATAAAGTACAAGGCCATGTTGATATTTTGACTGACCGCCTTGGCGATATGCAATATGCCTTTGTGTCTGTTGTGCCGGATATACGCCGCCACCCAGAAACAAAAACGGTTGATGTTATATTCTCGGTTAAGGAAACACCTTTAGTATTTGTTGAGCGTGTTGATATTAACGGTAACGTTCGTACACTGGATAAAGTTATCCGCCGTGAAGTTGCTTTGTTAGAAGGGGACCCCTTTAACCGTTCTAAAGTGGCTAAAGCAGAACGTAAAATTCGTGATTTAGGGTATTTTGAAACGGTTGCCGTTGATATAAAAGCTGGGACAGCGCCTGATAAGTCTGTGATTGATATTGCGGTGACTGAAAAATCAACGGGTGAGCTGTCTATCGGTGCGGGTTTCTCCTCATCTGATGGTCCATTGGCTGACTTTCGTATACGTGAGCGTAACTTGCTTGGTAAAGGGCAAGACCTTACTTTGGCGGCTGTGATTTCAGGGCAAACAACTGAATTTGATGCGTCCTTCACTGAACCTTTCTTTATGGATCGTGATATGTCTTTTGGTGTTGATGCCTTCCATATCACACGCGATTTACAAGATGAAAGTTCTTATGATCAGCTTCGTAGTGGTGGTGCATTGCGCCTTGGTTACCCTTTATCTGATAAATGGCGCCAATCTTTAAGCTACAGCCTAGAGAAAAACGATATTCGTAATGTGCAAGATGATGCCTCTCGCTTTATCTCAGATCAAAGCGGTGAGCGTATTACTTCATCAATATCACAGCGTATTACCTATGATAATCGTAACTCAACACAATTCACGACAAGAGGCCTTAACGCTTGGTTTGATACAGAATTTGCAGGCCTTGGTGGCGATGCTAAATATGTTTCGGGTAAAGTCGGTGCATCATGGTATTACCCTGTCGCAGAAAAAATTGTTTTGAATGTTCTTGGTGAGACAGGTGCAATTACCGGTTATGGTGATGGCGATGTGAAAATTAATGAGCGTTATTTCATTGGCGGGAAAACATTACGCGGCTTTGAACGCTCTGGTATTGGACCGCGCGATTTGTCTACTGATGATGCTCTAGGCGGTAATGTATTTTATCGCTCCAGTGCTGAGCTAAGCTTCCCAATTGGCTTCCCTGAGGAGCTGGGCATAAAAGGCCACGCCTTTAATGATGTAGGCTCGCTATGGTCTATTGATGATTCAACAGGCGGTGCAAACTTGGCTGATGAGAGCTCCGTGCGTGCTTCTGCCGGTGTCGGTATATCTTGGCGCTCACCATTCGGCCCAATTCGTGTTGATCTTGCTAAGCCTTATATCAGCGAAGAATACGATGTTGAAGAAGTATTCAGATTTGACTTTGGTACACGTTTTTAAGTTAAACCGCCAAGCTTATGATCGCTCGTAAGCTTGGTCGCGATAAGACTAATGATTATTATATAGATTGTATTTAAAATGAAAAATAAACTTATATTGGCCGCTTGTATTGCCGCAGTTAGTTTGACTTTAACGCAGCCTAGCTTTGCAAAAAAAGCCGAGCCTGTTGTCTCAAAAGCAACTTATGTTGCCGTTGTTGATAATGACTTATTGATGAGTGACTCGCTTGCTGCTAAATCGCTTAATGAAGAATTCAAAAAAAGCCGCGATGTTATTCATAAAAAAATTGAAGCCAAAGAAACAGAATTAAGAAGCGCAGAGCAAGATCTTGAAGTTTATAGAACGACTTTATCGGCTGAAGATTATGAAGAAAAGCGCGCTGAATTTGTAAAGAAATTCCAAGAAGCAAAATCTGACCTTCGTGATCAGATGATGGTTAAAGAAAAAGCTTTCAAGCATGCCGCAGCCAAGCTTCAACAAGAAATCATTAATGTCGTCGCTGAGCTCTCTGAAGAGCGCGGCTATGATATTGTGTTGCCACGTAGCGCGGTAATTATCATGGTCGAAGCAAGCGATATAACACAGGACGCCCTTAAGATGCTGAATAAGCGTGTTAAGTCTATTGATATCGTTAAGAAGAAAAAATAGATAATAGATAGCTGATGCGTATCTCTGTTTAGGAGCACGCTCCTCAATTATCAAGAATCCAATCCTTTGTGTTAAGTTGTTATATCATGGCAGATCGTCGTTTTTTTTCATCAAATGGGCCTTTTAGGCTTTCTGAACTGGCGGCTCATATTGACGCTGAATTAGTGCTTGGCCCTGCGGGCGATATTATGATTGATGATGTGGCCTCTTTATCAGATGCAGCGGAGAGCCATATAAGCTTTCTTGATAATGTAAAATATAAAGATGACTTTAAAACAAGCAAAGCGGGCGCTTGTATAATTGCGCGGGGCATGGAAGATTTCGCGCCAGAGAATATGGCGCTTTTGATTACGGCGCAGCCTTATAAAAGCTATGCGCTAACCGCGCAGCATTTTTACCCCATTCATAATGAAATATCAGGACAGCCTTCCTCTATACATGCACGCGCTGTTATCGCCGATACGGCAGAAATTGGCCTTGATTGCGTTATCGCAGCAGGGGCAGTCATTGAAGATAACGCAAAAATTGGTGCAGGCGTACATATTGCCGCCAATGCCGTGATCGGCCAAAGTGTTGAAATTGGCGATGGCTGCGTTATTGGCGCGAATACCTCAATTTCACATGCTTTGATTGGCGCTTATGTTCGTATCTATCCGGGCGTGCGCATTGGCCAAGATGGCTTTGGTTTTGCCATTGATCCTGCTGGTCACGTTAAGGTACCGCAGCTAGGCCGCGTGATTATTGAAGATTCTGTTGAAATCGGTGCGAATACGACGATTGATCGTGGCGCGGGCCCTGATACTGTCATTGGACAGGGCGCTTGGATTGATAACTTGGTGCAAATTGGGCATAACGTAAAAATAGGACGCGGTTGCGTGATTATTGCACAAACAGGTGTTGCAGGATCAACCGTTTTAGAGGATTATGTAGTCTTGGCAGCGCAAGTTGGTGTCGCAGGGCATTTAACCATTGGTATGGGCGCCCGCGTTGGTGCACAGTCCGGTGTTATGCGTGATGTGGCTTCTGGCAGTGAGGTTATGGGCGCACCAGCATTGCCGGCGAAGCAGTTTATGCGCCAAATAGCTATGCTGAAAAAAATGAGTAGCAAAAGTAATAAAGAGTAACAACCAAAAGCAAATAGGGCTTTCATTATGAGTGACTTGGATTTAAATCAATTAGACATTACCCGTATCATGGATATGATACCGCATCGTTACCCAATTTTATTGGTTGACCGGATCCTTGAACTTGAAGAAGGTGAACGCGCTGTTGGCCTTAAAAATGTAACGTTTAATGAGCCGCATTTTCAAGGGCATTTCCCCGGCGCGCCTGTTATGCCGGGCGTACTTATCGTTGAAGCCATGGCGCAAACCGCCGCGATATTGGTTGTTAAAACTCTTGGTGAAGAAGCTGAAGGTAAGCTTGTTTATTTCATGACGATTGATAATGCCCGTTTCCGCAAGCCAGTAACGCCAGGTGATAGTCTACACATCGAAGTGACTAAAATACGCAGCCGCGGTATGGTCTGGAAATTCAAAGGCGAAGCCACTGTTGATGGTCAATTAGTCGCTGAAGCCACGTTTAGCGCAATGATACGCGGTTAAATCTTACTCTATTCCTATGTTTTTAATGTTACATGCTGCAATAGTGTGTGAGTTTTGTTTTGCATGGAAGATCTGTAGTATTTACCCTAGAAAAACATCGACCATTGAAAGAGTATCTTAATGTCACAAATCCATAGCACAGCTATAATCGAAACAGGCGCCGTTCTTGCTGATACAGTTAAGATTGGCCCGTATTGCGTTGTTGGCGCTGATGTTAAGTTGGGGGCTAATGTTGAGCTTAAATCGCATGTTGTGGTTGAAGGGGATACTGATATTGGCGAGAATACAATAATCTATCCTTTCGCCTCAATTGGCCATGCGCCACAAGATTTAAAATTCCGTGGTGAGAAATCACGTTTGATAATTGGTAAAAATAATACCATACGGGAACATGCAACCATGAACCCTGGCACTAAAGATGGTGCGATGGAAACTGTGATTGGTGATAACGGCCTGTTTATGATGGCGACCCATGTCGCGCATGATTGTGTTGTCGGTGACCGCGTTATAATGGCGAATAATGCGACGCTTGGCGGCCATGTGGTCGTTGGGAATAATGTTTTGATTGGTGGCCTTTCAGCGGTTCATCAATTTGTTCGTATTGGTGATTTTGCTGTGGTTGGCGGCATGTCCGGCGTGGAGAATGATATTATCCCTTATGGCCGCGTCAAAGGTGAACGCGCTTTCTTATCAGGTCTAAACCTTGTCGGATTAGAGCGTAATGGCTTTTCTAAGGATCAAGTGAAAGAACTTCTGCGCGCTTATGGTCAGATGTTTAACGGTGCAGGTACGCTTGTTGATCGCATCGATCATGTTAAAAAAACCTACCAAGATAATTCAGAAATAAGCAAAATTGTCGATTTTGCCAATGCCGAGAGACATTTCGCCCTATGTCAGCCTCAAAAGAAATAAACGATCATAAGGGCAAGCGGCCTTTAGGGATTATCGCGGGCAGCGGCAGTTTGCCGCGTATCGTCATAAGCGCTATGCAGCAAGCAGGGCGTCCTGTCTTTGTCGCGGCGCTTAAAGGCTCGGCAGATCAAGACCCTTTTGATGATGTTTCTCATGAATGGTTTAATATAGGCAGCGGCGGCAGTATTGTGAAAGCTTTTCGTGCAGAAGGTGTGGTTGATCTTGTTATGATTGGCGGCGTTAATCGCCCAAACTTCACCGATATACGCCCCGATTTATGGACAGCGACAGGCCTTGCTAAGCTTGGGCTTAAAGCACTGGGCGATAATGATTTATTGGTCTGTATAAAAGATGCGCTTGAAGAAGAAGGGTTTATTTTACGCGGCGTGCATGAAATTGTTCCTGATTTATTGACGCCTGCAGGTCTATTAAGCAAAGTTAAGCCTGATAAGAAGACGCAAATAGATATAGAACGGGGCATAGAGGTCGCTCAGGCACTCGGTGCGGTCGATGTCGGACAATCAGTCATTGTGTGTAATGGCATCGTTCTGGGGGTCGAGGGCGCGGAAGGCACAGATAAGCTCATTGAGCGCTGCGCTGCTTTACGCCATAAAGATAAAGGCGGCGTGTTAGTCAAACTCTGTAAGCCCCAACAAGATACACGATTAGATTTACCAACAATTGGCGTAAAGACCGTTGAAAACCTATATATGCATGGTTTTCAAGGCCTTGCGGTGCAAGCTGGGCGGAGTTTAATGCCCGAGCGCGCGGCGCTTATTAAACAAGCCAACCAGAAAAAAATATTTGTCCTTGGGGTCGAGCTATGAGCAAAACTTTAAAAGTTTTCATTATTGCCGGTGAAGAATCAGGGGATGTGCTTGGTGGCGCTGTATTATCAGCGCTAGCAACGCGCGCCGATTTAGATATTCAAGGCATTGGCGGCGCCGCGATTAAGGCCGCAGGGTTAAAACAAAGCCTGTTTCCGATGCATGAGCTATCCATTATGGGGCTGGCTGAGGTTTTGCCGAAAATTCCCGCTATTTTAAAACGCATAAAACAAACAGCTTTGGCCGCAGAAGCCTTTCAGCCTGATATTATATTATCCGTTGATGCGCCAGATTTTTGTTTTCGCGTACAAAAGCTTATTCGTAAGCGCGGTAATTTACCGCAAGTAAAACAAGTTCATTATGGAGCGCCGACCGTATGGGCTTGGCGTGCAGGGCGCGCAAAGAAAATATCAAAATTTTTAGATGGTTTAATTTGTCTACTGCCTTTTGAACCGCCTTATTTTGAAAAATATGGTTTAAAGGCAATCGCGGCGGGGCATCCTGTCGTTGGTAGCGGCGCATTGCAAGCTGATGGCTTGGCAGGGCGCAGTGATATTCCTTTGAAGCATAAGAAAATATTGGGCTTATTGCTCGGCAGTCGCCGCGGCGAGCTTAAATATACTGCAGGTATTTTGTGCGAAACTGCGCGCCGTCTGCAAGTTCAGTATCCAGACTTGCAAATCCAAGTGCCGACCTTGCCCCATATTGAGCCGCAAGTGCGCGCTTTATTAGATGAATATGGGCTAAAAAACTATTATATTCGCACTGATAAATCTAAAAAATGGGATGTCTTTGCGTCTTGTAATGTTGCTTTGGCGGTATCGGGTACGGTCGGGTTAGAGCTTTGCATTACGGCCACGCCGCATTTGATCGCCTATAAAATGTCTCCTTTGACCTTTATGATTGCCGCGAAGCTTGTGAAAACGCCGTTTATTCACTTGGGCAATATAATATTAAACCGCGCGGTTATTCCTGAATTTATTCAAAATCAATGCAAAGCCGAAGAAATGGCTTATGTCGCTGAAGCCTTATTAATGGATGAGAATAATATTAATCAGATGCAAGAAAGCTTTGAGGCTATAGCGAAAGCGGTTGGCGCTCATCAAGCACGCAGTCCTGCGGTTAAAGCGGCTGATTTTATTCTTGGTTTATCTGCTGATTAAAAAAAGGCGATGTATTTCTACGCCGCCTTTTCTTTATCTTTAACTTTATAAGCTTTTTGTCAAAACTCTATAATATTAGGATTCTTCAGCTCGACCTGCGTCACGCTGTTCAATTGGTCTGACTTCACGTGCGGTAGCGCCCGTGTAAAGCTGACGAGGACGGCCAATTCTGTGGCTTGGTTCCTCTATCATTTCTGTCCATTGTGAGACCCAGCCGACGGTGCGGGCGACTGCGAATAGCACCGTAAACATTTCCTCAGGGAAGCCCATGGCTTTGAGGATAATGCCGGAATAGAAATCAACATTCGGGAATAATTTGCGCTCGACGAAGTAAGGATCTTCTAAGGCAATGCGCTCAAGTTCTTGCGCAAGCTCTAGTAATGGGTCGTGAACACCTAATTCATTAAGTACGGCGTCACAGGATGCTTTGAGCACCGTGGCGCGTGGGTCATGGTTTTTATAGACGCGGTGACCAAAGCCCATAAGGCGGAATGGATCATCTTTATCTTTAGCTTTTTCGATATATTCAGGAATATTATCTTTATGACCGATCTCACGCAGCATTTCGAGAACCGCCTGGTTCGCGCCGCCGTGAGCAGGGCCCCAAAGGGAAGCAATGCCCGTGGCAATACATGCAAATGGGTTGGCTTGAGATGAGCCTGCAATACGTACGGTCGATGTCGAAGCGTTTTGTTCATGATCGGCATGGAGAATTAAGATTTTATCCATCGCTTGCTCTAAAACAGGGCTAACGACATATTCTTCGGCCGGAACAGAAAAACACATATGCAGGAAGTTGCCTGCATAGCTTAAATCATTACGTGGGTAGACAAAAGGCTGTCCAGCCGCATATTTCATGGTCATCGCTGCTAAGGTCGGTATCTTAGCAATCAAGCGATGCGCGGATATTTCGCGCTGTTTAGGGTCCCAAATATCAAGCGAGTCATGATAGAAAGAGGATAATGCACCGGCGACGCCGCACATAATGGCCATAGGATGCGCATCACGGCGGAAGCCACGATAGAAATAATGCAGCTGTTCGTGCACCATTGTATGATAAGTGATGTCGTCTTCGAATTTCTTTTTTTCTTGAGCGTTTGGCAAATCACCATAAAGCAGCGCATGAGCGACTTCTAAATGTGATGTGTTTTCAGCCAAATCTTTAATGTCATAGCCGCGATGCTGCAATATACCAAGATCACCATCAATAAAGGTGATGCGTGATTTACAGCTCGCTGTCGATGTAAAGCTTGGGTCTAGTGTAAAAAAACCTGTCTCAGAATAGAGTTTACGAATATCAACCGTTGCAGGGCCTTGCGTACCTTCTTGTACGGGAAGGGACCATTTTTCGCCTGTTTGGTCATTGGTTAACGTAAAAGTTTTATTGCTCATGTCTAGCTGTCCTTAACTTTTCTGTGTTTTATGAAAAAGTATATGTGATTCAAATAATTAGATCGTAACTTAAGATAAGTCAAATGGAGTAAATAAAGGCTTAAGACGTTTTGAAAAAAAACATCTTGTGCAGAGCAATATTATACTAAAAAAGCCCTTCTTTGGGAAGGGCTTTTGAAAGGGATATTTAAGCGGTTCTACATATTATTCTTGTAAACAACAGGATCATTGCCCTTGGCTTGTTCATATTTATCTAAGAAGCGACTTGCTATGCGGTAATATAAAATGACTTCTTGGCTTTCTCTGGCAAAGGTTCTTGCGCGCGAGCCAAATGTTTGGGGGGCGAGAAAATCGTCCCATACGTTAGAATTCGACACATGGTTAAATTTCTCTAATAATTTTGAGAATTTCGGATCTAGCTTAGGGAGTTCTCTTGCAAAGCGGACTTTGTCATTAAACTCTGCGCTCGCGGAAGGATCATTATCTATACCCGAGCATACTATGTCTCCTGCGTTTTGAATTTCTTTAAAACGGTTCGCGACGCTTTTAAAAATATTTTTCATCTTGTTTTACTCCTTGATTGTAAAAAACGGACAATAGACAAGACTTGCCATTATGTCAATGAAATACGCTTTATAGTTGCGCTTATAAAGAAAGCCCTCTGCGGGTGAGGGGTTTTCGTATGGATTTATTATAAATGAACAGTTTTACTATGCGCCAAGCTTTGGGGCGGGCGCTTTGGCGGTTAATATATACTCGCCTTGATCATTTTGAAGATTATTAAGCTGTGATGCGCGCTCGGAGCCTTCTTGTATTTGTATGGGGGCATTTTGTACAGGTGGTGTTTGCGCGTCGATATCATCGCTATTAAAGGCGGCGTTATAGGCAAATATAGCCGTAGCGCCAATGCCAATTGAGCTTGCTAGGCGTTTTTTATTCGTGACAGCCAGTTTTTGCGGTATTTCATCCGTGCTTGGTGATAGATCATTATCCATCTTGGCTGAGCCTTGATCGCGTGGGACTTTGTTAATGCCAATTGCAGATAAGCTGGCAAGTGCAGCCGTTGCGATGCCTGCCGAAGTTAAAGAAACAGTCACTCCAGTACCAATGCCAAAACCAATGGCAAAGAGGATAGGGAGTTTTAAAGTCAACGCTCCAATTATAGTGCCGATTCCTGCGCTAGCCATGAATAATTTAGACATGTTTTGACCTCTTTTGCTGTTTCGTTAGGCTTATAGGCGATTTTATTATGACTATTATCTAGCAATTGCTCGCTGTTTAGTCAAGCGAAGTTACGCGGTTTTGTTTTAGGTCCTGAATGTATGGGGGGGGGAGGTTACGTTCAAATAAGCACTCTTAATACTCGTTTATTTATTTCTCCACCGTCGTGCCGCCAGCATATTAAGTGTTTCTACGCCGAGTGAAAAAGCCATGCCAAAGTAAATATACCCCTTAGGTACATGAAAACCGAGGCCTTCAGCCACTAAGAATAGTCCAATCATCATGACGAAAGACAGGGCGAGCATTTTCAATGTCGGATGGGCGGCAATAAAATCAGCAATATATTTCGATGAGACCAGCATGACAATCATGGCGACGGTCATGGCGGCGATAATCACAGTAATTTTGTCGGTCATACCGACAGCGGTAATCACGGAATCGAATGAAAAGATGAAATCAATAAAGACGATTTGAATGATGGCTATAGCGAAGCCACCAGAAAAAGCCTTAAGGCTCTCTTTGTGTTGAGAAGTCACTTCATCATGAATACTGGATGTGCCTTTTGCCAAAAGGAAAAGACCGCCACCAAGCATTAGTAAATCTTTGCCCGAAAGAGAGAGATCAAACAGTTCAATCCAAGGCTCTTTAAGACCGATTAGCCAGACAACACTAAATAGCAATATAATGCGCATGAGCAGCGCGAGAACAAGCCCTAAGATGCGCGCTTTTTCGCGCTGCTTTTCTGGCAGGTGGTTAACCAGCAGAGAAATAAAGACGACATTATCAATGCCCAGCACGATCTCTAGCGCAGTCAATGATAGGAAGCTGGCCCATAATGTGTAATCAGTGAACAGTTCCATTTAGGGTGTCCTGTAATGCTTATTATATAGATTAAGAGGCCACAATACGACAAAACCCCTTCATTAGAAAGGGTTTTGCATGATTGTTTCTTAATTGTAAAAAGAATTACGCGGTAAGCGTTAGGGCTTTTTTAGCTGGAAGAATATAATTCCCATCTTCCGTTTTTTCATATGGTATCTCTAAGCGAGAAGTATCTTGTATGACTTGGCTTGTTTCGTTGTCCTTTACTTCAGCTTCCTCATTGAAGTAAGTACTTGCGGCTTGATAGCCGAGTGTTCCACCAACGATAGGTCCAACAAATGCGCCTAATGCATATGAGACTATTCCAAGACAGCCTGCGCCGCCGACTGCTGCGCCGCCATCTTTGGTTAATGCGGCAGCGGCTACGCCGCCAGTAGCTGCACCAAGTAAGCCTGCGCCAACTTTTCCTACTTTGTTACCTATAATACCGCATACACCGGCTACGCCACCTATAGCAAGAGCGGGTAAAAGTGTTGCGGGGGTCGCTGCGAGTGCGAATATTGTTGATACGGTGCCTGCCGCCCAGAATGATATTGACATTATTATTGCTCCCTAAAGTTTAATTTATTTTATTTTCCTTAATCTAGGCAAGGGAGGTATTTATGTCAAGGGTGTTTATACGAACTTTAACCGTTTAAGTACTTCATCTTTTCCTAATATTTCAGCGGCTTCAAAGATGTTTGGCGAAACGGTTGTGCCGGTAAGGGCGGCGCGCAGTGGCATAGCGACTTTACCGAGTTTGCCTTCTTTATGATCATTGGCTACTTTTTCGCATAAAGCTTTGACGTTATCTTCTGTCAGCTCGGCTAGTGCGCTGACTTCGGCGGCAATATGGCCTATGATGTCTTTATCGAGGTTTTTCTCAGCTTTTTCTGTGAAAACAAAAGGCGGCTGTTTGGCGTAAAATGCGCCGTCCTCGGCAATTGTAATCAGCGATTTTGCGCGCTCTTTCAATGCATCCATGCCTTTTAATAGGCGGGCTTTGGCGGTTTCATCAATATGTGTGCCGAATTTTTCCATGATCGGTGTGATCAAATCGAGCAAATATTGATTATCGGCCTGTCTGATGTAATGGGCATTGAGGTTATTGAGTTTATCAAAGTCAAAACGTGAGGCTGATTTGCCTATATTATCAAGGTTGAACCATTTAATGGCTTGCTCAGTAGAAATTATTTCTTCATCACCATGTGACCAACCAAGGCGTAGAAGGTAATTGCGCATAGCTTCAGGTAAGTAGCCCATATCTTGATACTCATGGACGCCCTGTGCACCGTGACGCTTAGATAATTTCGCGCCATCTGAGCCTAAAATTAACGGGATATGTGCATAAACAGGGATTGTCCAGCCCATAGCATCCAGAATGATTTTTTGGCGGAAGACGTTATTAAGGTGATCATCACCACGAATAACATGAGTAACGGCGCTGTCATGATCATCCACGACGACAGAGAGCATGTAAGTCGGTGTGCCGTCAGAGCGGAGCAGAATAAAGTCATCAAGCTCTTCATTGTTTTTGGTGACTTTGCCTTGTACGGCGTCATCAATAACGGTTTGGCCTTGTAGCGGCGCTTTGATGCGTATAACAGGGGCGACGCCTTCTGGAGCTTCGCTTTGGTCGCGATCACGCCAGCGGCGATCGTAATTGACTTTCGCGCCGGAGGCGCGGGCATCTTCACGCATTTGGGTCAGTTCTTCTGGGCTGCAATAGCAGTAATAAGCTTTGCCCATTTCGACGAGTTGTTTGGCGACCTCAGCGTGGCGCTCGCGGGCGTCAAATTGACTGGTGGCTTCGCCATCCCAATCAAGGCCGAGCCATGTCATGCCGTCTGTAATGGCCTGTACGGCTTCTTCAGAATAACGTGCGCGATCAGTATCTTCAATGCGCAATAGGAACTTGCCGTTATGATGCTTGGCAAACAGCCAAGAGAAAAGGGCTGTACGTGCCGTACCTATATGCATGAAACCAGTAGGGGATGGCGCAATTCTCGTTACAACAGACATAATTTTTAATTCCTGACTTTATCTAGTATTTATCTATGTTATATTTGCTTCTTTTTGGGGAAAGTTTCAAGTGGTTAATACGCATTTGGACAGAGTTATTGATAAGATACAGGCTAACTTGATCGTTTTTCTGCCTTTAATGCTGTCTGCGGGCATTATGTTTTATTTTTACCTGCCTTATGAGCCCGAATGGTTCGCAGGTATTTTAGCGGCGCTAATCGGCCTTAATGGCTTACACCTTACCGCGCGCTATGATTTCTCGCTTAAGCGCGCGCTATATATGGTTTTCATTGTATTCTTAGTGGCGAGTATTGGCTTTATGGCCGCGCAAATCCGCACGGCGGCAATAAATGCGCCGATGTTGATGGAAGATATTCACGGTGTCCATATTAATGGCGTGGTTGAACGCATTGACCGCCTTGGTGGACGAAAAGGCAGCCGTGTTTTAATCAAAGACGTCACTATTGATGATTTCCCGAGTGAAAACACTCCAGCAAAGATACGAATCAGAATTATTAAAGATGATGCTTTAGAAGCAGGGCAGCGCATTTCTGTGCGCGGCGAGCTGATGCCACCACCACCCGCCGTTATGCCGGGCGGTTTTAATTTTCAACGTTGGGCATTTTATCAAAAAATTGGCGCGGTTGGTTACGCTTATTACGCGCCAAGCATTATCCAACAGCCAGATTTTGCCTCTGAGGGCTTTATAGAGCGCCTGCGCAAGAGAGTTGAAAAGCATATTTATACGCTATTTGCTGAAAACCAAACCAGGGCAGAGATCGTCACGGCGCTGATTACAGGGCGTAAAACCCAAATGGCCGAGACGGATAAAGACGCTTTGCGCGATGCAGGTCTCGCCCATATGCTGGCGATATCGGGGCTTCATATTGGGTTAATTGTGAGCGCGGTGTTCTTTTTTATTCGATTATGCCTCGCCGCTGTGCCTTATGCGGCGCTTTATTGGCCAACAAAGAAAATTGCGGCGGTGCTGGCGCTGATTTTTGCGGTGTTTTATGTGCTGCTGTCTGGCGCGTCATTACCGGCCGTGCGCGCAATTATCATGATGGGCATAGCGATGTTAGCCATTGTGATGGATCGCAACCCCATTTCGCTGCGACTTGTGGCTTTTGCGGCCTTGGTGATTTTGGTTATTCTGCCTGAGAGTATTTTATCCGTAAGCTTTCAGCTGTCTTTTGCGGCCGTGGCCTCGCTTGTGATATTTTACGAGCGCACGCGGCTATGGTGGCAGGGGCAATATGCACAAAAAGGTTTTATGCGGCGCGTTTGGCTATATGGCCTTGGCGTTGTCGCCACGACTTTGGTGTCTACCGTAGCTACAGCAGCGCCAGGCCTGTATCATTTCAATCATTTTGGTGTCTATGGCGCGCTGAGTAATTTGTTCGCCGTGCCGCTTTTAGCGGTGCTTGTGATGCCAAGCTGTTTGGTTGCCATATTGCTCTGGCCGCTCGGGCTTGATAAGCCGTTTTTTGAATTGGCAGGAGCAGGTGGGCAGTTGATACTGGATATTGCGCATTATTGCGCTGACCTCCCTATGGCGGTTATTCATCAGCCTTATTTAGGCGTTTATGGCTTTGTCCTTTGGACGGCTTTGGGCTGTATAATTTGGTATTGGTCTAAAAATACGCGACGAGCTTTACTTGTCTTCACAGCTCTATGCTTTGTGCCTTTTTTCTTTGAAAAACAATACAATGTAATTGTTACTTCAGATTTCAAATTAATCTCTGTTAAGGGCGTTAATGATGAGTTGTTGGCTTATGGCAGTACGTCACGACGATTTGATAAAAGCTATATAGCGGAATATTACGGCCGCAATGCCAAAGACTATATACGAGATAAAAAATCAGAGCATTGTGATCCTGATGGGTGTTATATTGAAGTGCAAGATGACGTGTTTATGCAGATCGTCAAATTCCCAGAAAATTATGTAGAGGCATGCCGCAAAGCCGCCTTTGTCATTGTTGATTTCCCGATCACAGCTTTAACCGAAGCGCAGCGTCGCCGCGGTTGTCGCGTACCGTTATTACAGCGCTTTGATGCGTGGGAATATGGCTCTTACGGTATATATATTGCGCCTAACGGCTATGTGCATATGCAAAGCCTGTATAGCCGCGATAATTACCGCCGCCCGTGGAGCGTGCCGAGTTGGCGCTAGGTTGTGAAATTAATGATAGGTGCGGTAAAGTGACACTAACTCGCCTTGAATATTAACGCGGTCAGCATCAAAATACCGCGTTTCATAGGCTGAATTCTCTGGAATAAGAGCGACTTGACCGTCTTTTTTACCGAGGCGTTTGAGGGTCACTTCTTCGCCATCAACTAGCGCCACGACAATTGCGCCATTATTTGCCGTTTGGCAGCGTTTAATAATCACAATATCTTCATCATTAATGCCAGCTTCAATCATTGAATCGCCATCAACGCGCAGGGCGTAATGTTCGCCGCTGCCGAGCATGGTGCTAGGCATTTCAAAATATTCGCCTTCATTACGTATCGCTTCAATCGGCGTCCCTGCGGCGATTTTGCCGTAAAGGGGAATGGGATCAACCCGCGCCGATGAGGTGAAGGGGCTGTTGTCAGGGCCGTCATTATCGGCGCTGTTATCATTACCGCTATTGGGTTTGTAATTTTCAGGCAGCTTTACGACTTTTAAAGCGCGGGCGCGGTGCGGTAGGCGTTCAATATAGCCGCGTTCAACCAATGCGGTGATCAAACGGTGAATGCCTGACTTGGATTTGAGCCCCAAAGCATCGCGCATTTCATCGAAAGAGGGAGCAATATCGCCGCCGCCAATGCGATCATTAATAAACAGCAGCAAATCTCGTTGTTTCTTGGTCAGCATGGCTTTTCTCGCACAAATAAAAATATAAGAATGTAAAAGTCGAATCCATTACATTCTCATTATGTTCTTTAAATGTTCTTTTGTCAATAATGTTATATTAGATTTTATGAATTTTCTCTATGGCCTCAGCGCCTTGGCGCATCAGGCTCTCACCAATTAAAAAACCATCATAGCCGCGTGTGTGTAACTGGTGGACTGTTTCACTGTTTGAAATACCGCTTTCTGCTATTTTAAGTGCGTCTTTTGGCAGGGCCTCGAATAATGTATCGAAAATTTTAAGATCAACGTCTAAGGTTTTCAGATTGCGTGAATTTAAGCCGATGAGCGTAGGGTTAAGGGCTAAGCTCCGCTCGATCTCTTCTGCGTTATGGGTTTCAATTAAAATATCCATATCATGTTCGCGCGCAGTATCAGCCAGTTCTTTGGCTTGGTCGTCTTCAAGCGCCGCCATAATCAGCAAAATACAATCAGCGCCCATCGCGCGGCTTTCGACAATTTGATAGGGATCAATCATGAAGTCTTTGCGGATCATTGGGATATCTATAACGGCGCGTGCAGCCGTGAAATCTTCATCGCAGCCTTGGAAATAAGGCGTATCCGTTAGCACCGATATACAAGTCGCGCCAGAGGCTTGATAAGCTCGCGCGGTTTTTACAGGGTCAAAATCATGACTGATAATACCTTTACTGGGGGATGCTTTTTTGACCTCAGCGATTATGGCGGGGCGCTTATGCTTTTTTTGATGGGCTATAGCAGCAGCGAAGCCCCTTGGCGGCGTTGAATCGATCGCTTGTGCGTGAAGATTGGCAAAGCTTAGCTGTTTTTTACAATTTTTTACGTGATCAATTTTATCACCGCAGATTTTAGCGAGGATGCTCATGCTACGAAACTCCGATATTGGTTTAATGTGTTTAAGGCTTTGCCGCTATCAATGCTGTCTTGCATTAAAGCTATGGCTTCGGCTTTGCTGGTGGCTTTTCCTGTGATCAACGCAATGGCTGCGGCGTTAAGCAGCGCTATGTCACGATAAGCGCCTGATGCGCCTTCAAGCAGGGCTTGCAGTGCTGCGGCATTATGCGCAGGGGCGCCGCCCTCTATATCGGCCGGGCTACAGCGTTGTAAGCCAAAATCTTCTGGAGTGATTTCAAATTCTGAGATAGTGCCATCAAGGCCTAAGGCGGCAATGTGGGTCGGGGCGGTGAGGGTTATTTCATCAAGCCCGTCAAGACCATGCACCACCCAAGCGGCTTTGCAGCCAAGATCTTTCAGGGCTTGTGCCATTGGTTTACACCATTTTTTATCATAAACACCAATCAGTTGATATTCTGTATGGGCAGGGTTGGCGAGCGGCCCTAAGAGGTTAAATATAGTGCGGAAACCAAGCGCTTTGCGGATGGGGACAACATGGCGCATGGCATGGTGATGGGCGGGCGCCATTAGGAAGCAAAAATTAAGGGTTTTGAGGGCTTCTTCGAGCTTTTCGCGCGGTACATCTAAATTAACGCCTAGGGCTTCATAACAATCAGCCGTGCCTGATTTTGAACTGGCGGCGCGATTGCCGTGTTTGGCCATGGGAATACCTGCGCCCGCGCAAATTAAAGCCACTGCGGAAGACACATTGTAGCTATGCAGGCCAGAGCCGCCTGTGCCGCAGCAATCAACGCTGCCTTTTGGGGCTGTTATGCTATGCGCATGGCTGCGTAATATAGCGGCGGCAGCGCCAATCTCGCTCGCGGTTTCGCCGCGCGTGGCAAGCGCGGTTAGGAAAGCGCTTATATGTAAGGGGGCAGCCTCGCCACTCATAATATGGCTGATGGCTACGCTCACCTCATCGGGGCTGAGGATTTCGCCTTTAACAGTCTTGTGGAGGATATCAATAAACATGATTTACGCGGCACTTTCAGTAATAAAATTTTTCAACATTTGATGGCCAAATTCACTGGCAATGCTCTCAGGATGATATTGTACGCCCCAAAGCGGTAATTTTTTATGGGCAAGCGCCATAATTAAACCATCTTTATTTTCGGCTGTGATTTCAAGGCAATCTGGCAGGGTTGTACGGTCAACAATTAGGGAGTGGTAACGGACAATATTCACAGCGCGATCTATGTCTTTAAACATAGCATGGTCTTTGGTTGTGATGCGTTCTGTTTTTCCGTGGATTGGTTTAGGCGCGCGGATGATATCGCCGCCAAAATATGCGCCAAGTGCTTGCATTCCAAGGCAGATTCCATAAAGCGGGATGGCGCGCTCTGCACAGAGTTTGATTACATCAAGGCAAATGCCGCTATCTTGCGGCGTTCCGGGGCCTGGAGAAATGATGACCCGTTCAGGGTTTTCAGCGAGCGCTTCTTCGGCGCTGCAGGCGTCATTTCGTATGACATGAACGGGGGCGTTCAGATCGCCGAGATAGTGAACTATATTATATGTAAAACTATCATAGTTGTCGATAAGGAGGTTCATAATGAAAAAAAATACCTGTTTTATTGAACGTAATATGTTTATAATGGAAGTATGAGTATAAAGCAGCCCTTATTAAACTATAAATCGACATTTCGTTTCTGCAAGAAAATCCGTGTTTTTTTGTTCGCTTTGTGTTTGCTGGCCTTAGCCGACCATTATTGGATTGTTGAAGTCGATCGTCCAGCCTTGGCGAGTGCGTCATTCAATGACTTGCAGCCAGCCTCTGGCCCCGCGATAGAAGATCTCCTTTCTGATGTTACCTTTTCTGAGCTTGAGTATTATAAGCCTGACCTTGTTGAGAGCTCAGTCTCGCTTGAAAAACATTCTATGCTTAACGCGCTAAAAAAGAAAATCCCATTATTTAAAGATAAGAAACCAGTACAGCCTTTGCCGCAGGATCAAGGCGCGGTTAATAAGCCAGTGAAGAAAAAACAAATTGCGATTGTTATTGATGACCTTGGCGTTGACCGCCACCATTCTGAGCAAATCGTCAAAATGAGCAATTTTAAAATGACATTGGCGTTTTTGCCTTATGCGCATAATTTAGAACCTTTAATGGAGGAAGGGCGCGCACATGATCATGAAATTATTGTGCATATGCCCATGCAGCCCCTATCTGATACGGTAGACCCGGGCCCGATTGTTTTAAAAGTGGGCATGACCAAAGACGAATTAACGGCAAATTTAGATAAAGGCCTAAGCGCGTTTGACGGTTTTGTTGGTATTAACAACCATATGGGCAGCAAATTCACGAGTGATTATGTCGGTATGGATTTTTTGATGCGTGAGCTGAAAAGCCGCAATTTATTTTTCCTTGATAGTGTAACATCTGCCAAAAGCAAAGCCGAAGAACGCGCTGCGCATTATGGCGTTACTTACTTAAAGCGTAATGTGTTCCTCGATCACGAAATGACCGATAAATTTGTTGCCAATGCCCTTGATAAATGCGCACGTCGCGCTGAACGTGAAGGACTTTGCATCGCCATTGGTCACCCCAAAGACGTCACAATTAATGGTTTGAACAAATGGGTCGATAAAGCCAAAGCCGATGGCTTCGAATTTGTTCGCCTATCTGATATTATTGCTCAGCGTGAGCAAGTCAAAGAAAATGATGATTTAGCACTGCGTTTAGTATCGGCTAAGTAACATGGCTTTTCTTAAGAGATTTATGAGCGATATTAAAAATGAAGGTATCGTCAGGCCTTCGGCCAATGCAGGTATCGGGACGATGCTGCTTGATGTTCTCAAGCAATTTATTACAGTGTTGGTTTGGCTGGTGGTGAAGCTGTTTACGCTTTTGAAAACTAAGCTGAATAAACCCAGATAATCCTAAATATTTCTTTAAACAGTGTGATTACGAATAACGGCTTCAGCCGCGCTAACCAGTGCTTTGGCTTTATTCTTGCATTCTTGATTTTCGGATTCGGGGTCACTGTCAGCAACTATACCTGCGCCGGCTTGCATGATAATTTCACCATTTTTGACAAGCGCGGTGCGCAGTGCAATGCAGGTGTCCATATTGCCTTGCCCGTCAAAATAACCAATGCATCCTGCGTAAAAGCTGCGCTTTTCATTTTCAAATTTATGAATAAGCTGCATAGCGCGTACTTTCGGTGCGCCGCTCACTGTCCCTGCAGGAAAGCCTGAGAATAAGGCGTCAAGACAATCAAGATCGTCTTTTAGCGCACCAACAACATTAGAGACAATATGCATGACATGCGAATAGCGTTCAATCGTGAATTGTTCGCTAACGCGTACGCTGCCGATTTTGGCGACGCGGCCAACATCATTGCGGCCAAGGTCGATCAGCATTAAATGCTCAGCGCGTTCTTTTTCATCGACGAGTAATTCATCGGCAAGGGCGCTGTCTTCTTCTGGCGTTGCGCCACGTGGTCGAGTGCCCGCAATCGGGCGAATGGTTACTTCGTTATTTTGTACGCGCACTAATATTTCAGGGCTTGAACCAACAAGGGTAAAGCCATCCATTTTTAAATGAAACAAAAACGGCGAGGGGTTAATTTGACGTAGGCTGCGATAGAGTTCAATTGCTGGCAGATCAAAATCAACACGAAAACGCTGAGAAGGCACAACTTGAAAAACATCGCCAGCATAAATATGGTCTTTGGCGGCGCGCACGACGTCTTTGAAGGTTTCGTCAGTGAAGTTACGTTTGGTTTTTAAAGGTAGGGAAAGCTTTGTGGTGCTTTGGGTCATGTGCACGGGCAAAGCGCCTTGCAGGTCGCTACAGGCCTGATCAATTAAATGTTTCGCGTGATCATAGCAGCTCTGGGCGCTATCCGTTGAGTTTTGTGCTGTTTTAAGAATCGGCACAGCCAAAGTTAGCTCATGTTTGACGTTATCAAATACGGCAAGCATTTGTGGGCGCATCATAACCGCTTCGGGAATATCTAATGTGTCGGCATTCTCATCGGGTATGGATGATTCATAATAACGCACCATTTCATAGCCCAGATAACCAAATAGGCCGCCTGTGCAAACGGGTGGAATATCATCGGGAATGGCGCTGATATGGCATTGTTTTATATGGGCGCGCAGGCTGTCTATGGGCGTGTTATCCGCGCTTATCGCCTCGCTTAATATCGTTTCGCCTTGGGCGTTGGATGTCGTGATTAGCCCTTGAGTGACTTGCCAGATTTGGTCAGGGTTACTGGCGATGATCGAATAACGGCCAATATGTGCGCCGCCTTCAACCGATTCAAGCAGTAAGCTATAGGGCTTATCTTTTGTGATTTTATAATAAGCGCCAAGCGCCGTATCGAAATCAGCATTATATTTTAAATAAACAATCTGCGTTTCACCTTTATTATAAAGATGTTCAAATTGTGTATAGGACGGTGCTAATTCTGATTTCATTACGGCTTTTTACTGCTGCTGCTGTTGCGGCTGGTTGTAAAGGAACTTTAACAGCTTTTCGTTGATTTGAATTTTGTAATCCTGCTGTAAAGCATCATATAAAATCGCCAAAGCTTCTTGTTGGAAGTTCTGCGTTTCAGACAAGGCTGTTAGCTCTTCATCATCTTTCGAACCCTTATCGCTCGGTTTTGTGAGCAATGACGTGCTTTTAACAATAGCGAGTAAAGTCTCATCAGCGCCAGGTAAAACTTGTGCCTTTTCAAGAGACGCCCCAAGCAACAGGCTACGGTTGCGCGCTGTTATGGCTTTGTTTTCATCTTTATCTGTGAAAGAAGGACTTCTTGATATTGATGTCTTCTTGGCTCTCAAATTGACTTGTTTGGCAGCGTCATTCCAGCTTATTTGGTCTTGATTTATAAGGTCGGAAAGGGCTTTTGCGCGCATGAATGTTGCATGATCTTTTTGCTCTTTAGTCCACTGTTTTTTAACATCGGATTTGACGACCTCATAATCTTTTATGCGGCTTTCTTGGATATCATCAATGATAATAAACCCAAGGTGAGAGCCGCTAAACTCAACAACATTAGATGTTTCACCAAGGCCAAGCGTGCTGGCTGTCTTGAGGATGTTTAACGCATCTTCAGAGTTTACATCTTTTAGCGGTGATTCTTTGCTGTCATCAGAGAATCCTTGTGGCGTGATATTTTTATAGCTTTCTTCGCTCATTTTAAAGTCAGCAATAATTACTTTAGGGTCTTCACCGCCAAATATCCGGTCTTCAAGTTCACCGACGGTTTCATCAAGGGCTTCCCAAGTGCTTTCTTCTAAAAGCTCTTGTTTGATCGTGGTCTCAAGGCTTGTATAAGATGGCGTTGTTTCTTCTGTGACATCAACAATTTTTAGGACGTGCCAGCCTAAAGCTGTCTCGTAAGGGCCTAAAATATCGCCTTTTTCAACGTCTTCAGCAAAAGCATCTTTATCAAGTTCTTTTGGCAGGCTGCCTTGTGTGTAAGCTTGAGTATCAATAAAGCTCGCATCATCACCTGTTATTTGTTTGGCTGCGGTTGATAGGGGCGTGCCTTTTTTCGCTGCGGCGATGATTTTCAATGCATCACCTTCATTTTCGGCCAGGCCTTGCGCGATTTTATGTTTGCGCGGTACGGCGTAACTAGCCTTATTGTCTTCATAATGGGCAAGCGCCTGTTCATCGGTGACTTTCAGCGAATCTTTGATTTTATCTGGTGAAAGCATCGCAACTGTAAAGCTGCGTTTTTCAGGCAGGCGGTAGCGTTCTTGGAATGATTTGTAATAACGTGTGAGGGTTTCCTCGTCTGCGGCTTGTTCAAGCTTGGCATCTTTGTTCTTGAAAACAACATATTCAATTTCACGCTGTTCATTATTAAAATCGTTTAAATCCTTAACAATCAGCGACGGTGTGTGTGTGCTGGCTGCTTTTAAAGCTTCGGTTAGAATTGTGTTGGTCATTTCTGTTTGAACGTCTTCAATGAAAATTGATTCACTCATACCACTTTGGCGCAAGAGCCCCGCTAAGATTTCACTTTTCTTTGATGTGGTATCCGCGCTTGTATATGGCTCAACAATCGCGTTGATATAAGATGTTATTTGTTCATTGCTAACGGCAATGCCTAAATCATTAGCGCCTTGCAGCATAAGTAAGTTGCGTAATTCACGGAATAAGACTTGGTGAACAAGGCCCAGTTCATAGGCAGTTTCAGGTTCAACGCCCTGCATAGATGTAAGGCGGCGCAGTTTGTTATCAAATGGGCGGCTATTAATGGTTTTAGAGCCGACTTTAGCCACGTCTGATGTACGAATGCCGCCTTTAAAGAAGCCGCCAGCATCTGTTAGGACAAGCCCTGCGGCACCCATCACCAACAAGATTAAAAATAAACCAGAAAACAGGCCTTTGCGCATATTACGAAGCATTGAAAATTCACCTAATAAATTAAAATAACCACATGTTTATATAGGGCATTGAAAAATACAGCAACAGTCATTGCAATATCATCCACCTCTCTATATTGTCGGTTTCATTATCGTTTTTAATATATTTTATGCCTGACCGATAGAGGAGTTTTACACAATGCGTAAGTTAATCGCAGGAAATTGGAAGATGAGCTGTTTTGGCGCGGATGCTATAAGCTTAAGTGAATCTATTCGCGATGGCGTTGCTGCCAACCCGAAAATCATCGATGGGGCAGAGCTCCTCGTATGCCCACCCGCATTATATATAGGGATCGTGCAGACTGTATTGGGGCCAAATTCTGGCGTTAGTGTTGGTGGTCAGGATTGCGCAATAACTGAAAATGGTGCACATACGGGTGATATATCAGCGGAAATGCTCGTGGATGCAGGTTGTGAATATGTCATAGTCGGGCATTCAGAACGTCGTCATAACCATGGCGAGGGCGATGATATCATTGCACAAAAAGCCGCGCGTGCTTTTGAAGAAGGCTTACATGTGATTTTATGTGTGGGTGAAACGGAAAGACAGCGCGATGCGGGGCAGGCACAAAACATTGTCGCCGCGCAAATTGAAAATGCTGATTTTGATGATGTCGATCATGAAAAAATCACAATTGCTTATGAGCCCGTCTGGGCTATTGGTACGGGAAAGACCGCCAGTGTTGACGATGTAAAGGATATGCACGGTTTTATTCGTAGCAAATTGCAAGAAAAGCTTGCATCTGGAAGCGATATACGTATTTTATACGGCGGTTCAGTAAAACCCGATAATGCAAAAGCTTTGCTTTCCGTGCCAAATGTTGATGGCGCATTAATCGGTGGTGCAAGCTTAAATGCAGAGTCGTTTTTAGCGATTGCTGAAGCCGCAAATGAAGCAGAACGAATGGCTGCGGAATAAATAAAGTTTTAACCCACCCATTCATAATATATTGAGAAGTGTACAATGGAATCAGTAATCCTCGTTATTCATTTGATCTTGGCTTTGTCCATTATCTTGCTTGTATTATTACAGCGCTCTGAGGGCGGCGGTCTTGGTATTGGCGGCGGCAGTGGCGGTCTGGGCAGTTTAGCTTCAGCGCATGGCACAGCGAATGTATTAACCAAAGCCACGGCGCTTGCCGCTGGCGGTTTCTTTGTCACAAGTTTGATCTTGGGCATATTGGCGTCTAAGGGCGATGGTACACAAAGCGTATTGGACGCATTGGATGCGCCAGTCGCAGGCATAACAGCAGAAGTTGAGCCTGAAGATGTTCCTAAGAAAATTGTAAATCCTCAAGTTCCTATATCTGAATAATCTGAGTAAAGTATAAGCGAAAATGACAAGATACATATTTATTACCGGCGGCGTTGTTTCTTCTTTAGGGAAGGGCTTAGGCTCCGCCGCTCTTGGCGCTTTACTACAGGCGCGAGGCTATTCCGTTCGCCTATGTAAGCTTGATCCATATTTAAATGTAGACCCGGGCACAATGAGCCCATTTCAGCATGGCGAGGTTTATGTCACGGATGATGGCGCTGAGGCTGATCTTGACCTTGGGCATTATGAGCGCTTTACTGGCCGCCCAGCGGTTAAAGGTGATAATGTCACCACAGGGCGCGTTTATATGGAAGTGCTTAGCCGTGAGCGTCGCGGAGATTATCTTGGGGCGACTATTCAGGTTATTCCGCATATTACCGATCAAATTAAAGATTTTATTCGTGAAAAAGATGGCTCAGCTGATTTTGTTCTTTGTGAGATTGGCGGTACTGTTGGTGATATTGAAAGCTTGCCTTTCCTTGAATCCATTCGTCAATTTAGTAATGAAGTTGGGCGTGATCGCGCCGCTTATATTCACGTTACCTTGCTGCCTTATATCGCTGCGGCGGGTGAGTTGAAAACTAAACCAACCCAGCATTCCGTTAAGGAAATGATGAGCTACGGCATTCAGCCTGATATTTTACTCTGCCGCGCTGATCGTGAAATTGAAGATGGCGACCGTTATAAAATCGGTTTGTTCTGTAATATTCCAGAGGCCAATGTTATTCCTGCGCTTGATGTGTCGACTATTTATGAGGTGCCGTTAAGTTATCATGCTGAAGGTCTAGATACACAAGTGTTGAAACGCTTTAACTTGCCGCATGAAGAAGAGCCTGATTTAAGCGTTTGGGAAAATATTGTTGCACGCATTAAAAACCCTGAAAGCACAATTGAAATTGCTGTCGTGGGTAAATATACAAATTTGGCTGATAGCTATAAATCTTTAAATGAAGCGCTGGCGCATGGCGGCATTGCCAATAATGTAAAAGTGAAAATCAAATTTATTGAATCCTCAGTCTTTGATAGCGGCGAAGAAGATATTGTCGCCGCGCTAGGGGATGTACACGGTATTTTGGTGCCTGGCGGCTTTGGCGCGCGTGGCGCAGAAGGTAAAATCAAGGCCGCTAAATTCGCCCGTGAGCGTAAAATCCCTTATTTTGGTATCTGCTTCGGTCTGCAAATGGCGGTTCTTGAAACCGCACGTAATCTTGCCGGTATAGAAGGGGCTAATTCTACAGAATTCGGTCCTTGTGATGTGCCTTTGGTCGGTCTGATGACGGAGTGGGAAAAAGAGGGCGGTAAAGAAGAGCGCAGCGCGCAAACTGATTTGGGCGGCACTATGCGCCTCGGGGCCTATGATGCCGCGCTTCAAAAAGGCTCAAAAGCAGCAGAGATTTATGGTGCGACGACTATATCTGAGCGTCATCGTCATCGCTATGAGGTGAATATTAATTATAAAGACCAGCTTGAAAAAGCCGGTTTAATCTTTTCAGGGCTGTCACCAGATGGCACTTTGCCTGAAGTCGTGGAGCGTCCAGATCATCCGTGGTTTGTCGCTGTGCAGTATCACCCAGAGCTGAAATCAAAACCCTTCGCGCCGCATCCGTTATTTGTGTCGTTTGTTGAAGCGGCCCTTAAGCAAAGCCGTTTAGTTTAACAATGCACAGCTTCTATAGGATGCACGTAGCCATGTGCTTTTTGAGTATGCTTAACGCAAATATCAAAGCATAGCGCCTCTAAACATAAAAAAGCGCTGTTGTTATATGTGGTTTCAAAGAAGGGTGATTCTTCTTTGTGGTGTTTTAGTATTTCGCATATTTCCAATGCTTTTTCTTCAGCATAAGCTTGATTGATTTTCCATGCCGTGAGCAGGGCCGTAAATAAATTCTCTGCATTGAGCGATAATACAATAAAGGGGTGTTCTGCTTGTGCTAAAGCGCGCTCTAGGGTTAGCATATTAACCATGAAATCATAATTGTGTTTATTGTGATTGCTGTCTTTATACGCTTCTTTATCAAGTAATCGTGCCTTGGCGGCTTTCAGCAATCTCTTTAAGGGCATTTGCGTCATGATGCTTTTATTGGCGGGTTTTACTTCAAAAATATTGCTGATTTTACTGATTAGAATTTGAGCTTCACGGTGATTGGCTGTTTTTATATATTGCTCTAACTCGCCAATTGTCGCTGAAATAAGGCAGTAATCAAAAATTTTGTTTTCAAGATAAGCTTTCGTTAAACGCAGCGTGACATCAACGGCGTCTTTTAAGCTGTCTAGGCAGTCACTCTGTGTTCGTTGTATTTTTTTATGCTTATCGAGGTTCTTCAGATCACGAAGATTTACTGTGTTTTTACTCTGATGCATAATGATCTCCCGTTAACTTAATATTTACTTAATGAAAACTTAATAATAAATTAACCCAAAGCAGGTAAATTTGCAAGAAAATATTATGGTAAATGTAAACAGCTATATAAAATATAGGGTTAGGGGATGATTTTGTATGACAATTTAGCGCAAATAGTCTATTTTAAGCGTTGAATTTAATCCCGCGCCGCAAATAGCGCATAAATAAAGAGATAAAAATGTCATCTGTAAAAATTAATGATTTCGAAGTGTCCAATGATAAGCCCTTTGTTTTATTCGGTGGTCTAAACGTTCTTGAAAACGAAGACATCACCTTAAAAGCTGTTGAGGTTTACAAGGCAATTACAGATAAATTGGGCATTCCTTTTGTCTTTAAAGCGAGCTTTGATAAAGCTAACCGTTCAAGCATATACAGCTATCGTGGCGTTGGTATGGATGAAGGGCTAAAAATATTTGAAAAAGTTAAAGCTGAATTTGGCGTGCCGATTATTACGGATGTGCATGAGCAATATCAATGCGCGCCTGTGGCTGAAGTGGTCGATGTCATACAGCTGCCAGCTTTTCTTGCGCGCCAGACTGATTTGGTCAAAGCTATGGCGGCAACAGGGGCGGTGATTAACATTAAGAAGCCGCAATTTTTATCGCCTTACCAAATGTCGAATATTGTCGATAAATTCAAAGAATGCGGCAATGACAAGATTATACTCTGCGAGCGTGGTTATGCGATGGGCTATGATAATTTAGTGGTTGATCCAATGGGCTTTGGCGTTATGAAGCAGATGACTAAGAACACACCGATTATATGCGATACGGTGCATGCATCACAAATGCGCTTGCCGGGTTCAGAAGCATCGGGTGGTCGTCGTGGTTTGGTCGCGGATTTAACGCGTGCGGTTATGGCGATCGGCCTTGCGGGCTTGTTTATTGAAGCTTATGATGATCCAGATAGCGCTAAATGCGACGGCCCTTCAGCCTTGCCGTATAACAAACTCGAAGAATTTTTAATACAAGCTAAAGCGATTGATGATCTGGTTAAATCAATGGATTTAGTACAAATAGATTAATCAAAACGACTCAACGACAACATAAGGAATTTCCCCACATGACAGCGATAATAGATATTCACGCAAGACAAATACTGGATAGCCGTGGCAACCCAACCGTTGAGGTTGACGTTGTTCTTGATAGTGGCGCCGTAGGGCGCGCAGCTGTACCGTCTGGTGCATCAACGGGCGTTCACGAAGCGGTCGAATTGCGTGATGGTCGCGCAGATTATTATGGCGGAAAATCAGTGGAAAATGCGGTCGCTTTTGTGAATACGGAATTGCTGGAATCTTTACTGGGCATGGATGCGGAAGAGCAAATTTATATTGATGAGCTTATGTGCGCGATTGATGGCACTGAAAATAAAAGCCGCATCGGCGCGAATGCTATTTTGGGCGTGTCTTTGGCTATATCAAAAGCGATGGCGAGCGAGCTTGATATGCCGCTTTACCGCTATATAGGCGGGCTTCGTGCGCATCAAATGCCTGTACCGATGATGAATATCATTAATGGTGGTGAGCATGCTGATAACCCCGTGGATATTCAAGAATTTATGATTATGCCGATCAGCGCAGAGACGATTGCTGAAGCTGTCCGTATGGGCTCAGAAGTATTTCACGCTTTGAAAAAAGAACTGTCAAAAGCGGGTATGAATACCAATGTAGGTGATGAAGGCGGTTTTGCTCCAGAGGTTAAATCATCAGATGAGGCGCTTCAATATATTATGAAGGCGATAGAAGCGGCGGGTTATAAGCCCGGTGTTGATATGGTCTTGGCGCTCGATTCAGCGTCGAGTGAGTTTTATAAAGATGGTCAATACCACTTAAAAGGCGAAGGCAAAATCTTGTCTTCAGCGGAAATGGTTGCTTATTATCAAGACCTCTGTAACCGCTATCCTATAGCCTCAATCGAAGACGGTTTGGCGGAAGATGACTGGGAAGGCTGGGTTGCTTTAACAGAAGCCCTTGGCAAAGATGTGCAGTTGGTTGGTGATGATTTATTCGTAACCAACCCTAAGCGTTTGGCGCAAGGCATCGCAATGGGGGCAGGTAATGCGATCTTGATTAAGGTTAACCAAATCGGTACGCTTTCTGAGACATTAGAAGCGATCGAAATGGCACAAAAAGCAGGCTTTGGCGTTGTTATATCGCATCGCTCAGGTGAAACTGAAGATGCTACTATCGCTGATTTGGCTGTGGCAACAAATGCAGGGCAAATTAAAACAGGCTCGCTTTCACGCTCGGATCGCGTGGCTAAGTATAATCAGCTTATTCGTATTGAAGAAGAGCTGGGCCCCGTTGCCCGCTATGCAGGGCGTGATATTTTGCGCAATGAAACATTGCTCAGTGCAGCAAAGGTAAAGGCCGCTTAAGGCGTTTTTTACTTTTATATTATACACTTAAAGGACGGTTTTATGCGTAGTTATGACGTGTGGAGCCGTTCTGTGTTTTGTGCCTATATTTGTGGCGTTTCAGGTTTTAAATGATCTGTGACTTCAAACGTTAAGAACAGGAGGCTTTATGCGCGGCTATATTTACTTTGCTCTTGCGGCTTTATGTATGATCTTCCCAGGCGTTGCTAATCGTTATGATGGGCGCACGGGGGAGTATTTAGTCGCCTTTCATATGGAGCCCGGTGGATATTTTGAAAATGCTGTTGTCTATGTCGCTGATCATAAATTCATGGGGGCTCTAGGTTTTCGCCTCGGCTTGCGTTTGAGTGACGAGACTATAAAGAGTGTCGATGTTATTCCCGCAGCATTGAAAGAAGGGCACGTGCCTATATATGAAGGTGGGCCTGTTGAAAATCGTCAAGCGCTGACGGTTTTGGTGCATAAAATTAGCGGCGAGGGCGAGCCAAGCTGGCAAGCGCATGATTACGCGACTTATGCGCAAAGTTATCGTGGTGACCTAACGGCTGATGTTATTGCGTCCTATAAAGACGATGATTATCCAAAGTTTTGGTTATTTCTCGGTTTTTCCAAATGGGTGACCGCGCAATTGGAGCTAGAGATTATGCGCGATACATGGCTGGTTGCTGAGACGCTCGATATGGGGCTGAATTCTATGCTCAATCAGGGCGAAGATACCCTGTGGCATAAGGCTTTTGAGCAAAGCTCAAAAGACAGCAAAAAAAAGCTGGGGAAAATTTATTAATTGATTTGAGTCGGTTAGCGCCTTGTGTTCTCTTTATGTTCTAAATAAGCTGTTGAATCTAAAGTGTTTTTTGTTTGACAAGAGTGATTCGTTTGTGATTCAATAGGGTTATGAGCACTTATAAAGCACAAAACATATTTAGAGGCCGAAATGGAATGTTATTTTTCATGGCGGCTTTGTGTCTTTATTTTTCCTATTACAGCGTTTATGGCGATCGCTCTTTTTCTCGTTTAAAGTCTTTAGAAAATGAGACGCATCAAGTCGATATCCAGCTTGAAGCCTATAGCATGCAGGTCAGCCTGCTTCAGGGGCGTGTTAAGGCTATGCGTCCAGGCTCTGTTGACAAGGACCTGCTTGAGGAGCGCGTGCGCTATATGCTGGGTTATCGTGGCGCTGACGAATGGGATATTCTCTAGCGCGCGCCGGTTTCATTCAGTTAAGTATCTTTAGGCTCTTCCGAGTATTCTTTATTACATTTCAGTGTGTTGCACCGCAGCAATTCTGGCTTTTTTACTGGATTATTGAATTTAAATGGTGTATCCATCGGGTTCGATTTGAACGTTTCTCACCAAGCGGAGTTTTATTGTGGGCGCTAAATCCAAAAAGACAAATACAAAGTTAAAATCAGTTTCTAATGTTTCGCCTGATCCTTCGGCGGAAGATTTAAAGAAGCTTTACCGTGAAATGCTATTAATACGCCGCTTTGAAGAAAAAGCAGGCCAGCTTTACGGTATGGGCTTAATTGGCGGTTTCTGCCATCTTTATATCGGTCAAGAAGCTGTTGTGACGGGCATTACATCTGTGCAAGAGCCTCAAGATACTGTAATCACTACTTATCGCGATCATGGCCATATGCTGGCTTGCGGTATGGAAGCGCGCGGCGTTATGGCTGAGCTTACTGGCCGCTCTGGCGGGTATTCGCGCGGTAAAGGTGGTTCAATGCATATGTTCTCGCAAGAAGCGGGCTTTTATGGCGGGCACGGTATTGTTGGTGCGTCTTTTGCTTTGGGCACAGGGCTTGCTTTCTCGCATAAATATAAGGGTGATAACGGCGTTTGTGTCGCTTATTGCGGCGACGGCTCAGCGAATCAAGGGCAGGTTGCGGAATGTTACAACATGGCCGCGCTTTGGGATTTACCCGTGCTCTACATAATTGAGAACAACCGTTACGGCATGGGCACATCAACTAAGCGCCACGCGGCGGGTGAATTATACAAACGCGGCGAAGGATACGGCATTCCTGGTGAGCAAGTCGATGGCCAAGATGTATTTACAGTTCAAGCGGCTGCGCGCCAAGCCTTGGATCATGTTCGTTCTGGCAATGGCCCATATATCCTTGAAATTATGACCTATCGCTACCGTGGGCATTCTATGTCTGACCCTGCGAATTATCGCTCTAAAGAAGAGGTCGATATGTATAAAACGCAGCGCGATCCAATTCAGGCCATTAAAGATTTAATGAATGAAAAAGGCGTGGAAGAGGCTGACGTTAAAGCGATAGATAAAGAAGTTAAATCTGTTGTTAATGAAGCGGCTGAGTTTGCGAAAGAATCGCCAGAGCTGCCAGCGGATGATCTTTGGACGGATATTCTTATCCCGTTAGAAGAAGCCTAATAATATACAAATAGTGAATATATAAGTTAAAAATCAGAGTATTAACGGAGTTTTTTAAGATGGCAATTGAAGTTTTAATGCCGGCATTATCACCAACTATGACCGAAGGCAATTTGGCCCGTTGGTTGAAAAAAGAAGGTGATACCGTCGAAGCTGGCGATGTGATTGCAGAGATCGAAACGGATAAAGCGACAATGGAAGTTGAAGCGGTTGATGAAGGCGTGATTGGCAAGCTGCTTGTTGAAGAAGGCACTGAAGGCGTCGCCGTAAATGCTGTGATCGCGATGTTACTCGAAGAAGGCGAAGACGCTTCATCCTTAGATGATTTTGTTGCTTCTGAAGCAGCGCCAGTAGAGTCCACCAGCTCAACCGATGCAGAAGCAGAGGTAAGCGCAACGCCTGCAGCCTCAAGCGAGGCAGCACCTCAAGCGGCTGGCGCTTCTGTTCAAAACCGCGATATTCTTTATGCGCAAGGCGTGATTATAGAACCGCCTGTATTTGACGAAGCGGCCTTTTTCGAAAATACAGTACATCAAACGGTGCGTGAAGCTTTGCGTGATGCAATGGCTGAAGAAATGCGCCGTGATGAAAATGTCTATTTAATGGGTGAAGAAGTTGCCGAATATAATGGCGCTTATAAAGTCTCACAAGGCTTGCTTGATGAATTTGGTGATAAGCGCGTTATTGATACGCCCATCACGGAACATGGCTTTGCCGGTATAGCTACGGGCTCTGCCTTTAGTGGGCTTAAGCCTATTGTTGAATTTATGACGATGAACTTTGCCATGCAGGCGATAGATCATATTATTAACTCAGCGGCGAAAACATTATATATGGCGGGTGGTCAGCTTGGTTGTCCGATTGTGTTCCGTGGTCCGAATGGCGCGGCAACACGCGTCGGCGCGCAGCACTCACAATGTTATGCTTCTTGGTATGCGCATATTCCGGGTTTAAAAGTTGTTTCTCCTTGGTCTGCCGC
The DNA here is from genome assembly GCA_963977125.1 of uncultured Micavibrio sp. Lineage (GTDB taxonomy): Bacteria > Pseudomonadota > Alphaproteobacteria > Micavibrionales > Micavibrionaceae > UBA2705. The sequence continues at coordinate 167,588 of CAXBNJ010000004.1, read as the reverse complement.
TGACGCAAAAGGGCTTATGAAGGCCGCTATTCGTGACCCTAACCCTGTAATTATCCTTGAAAATGAGATGATGTATGGCAAAAGCTTTGATGTGCCAACAGATGAAGATTATTCTATTCCTATCGGCCGCGCGAAAATTGAACGTGAAGGTAAAGATGTAACGATTGTTGCGTTTTCTGTGATGGTTGGTAAATCACTGGAAGCCGCTGAGAAGCTCGCTGAGATGGGTATTGATGCCGAAGTCATAAACTTGCGTACTGTGCGCCCACTGGATCGCTGGACTATCTTAGAAAGCGTTAAAAAGACAAATCGCGTTGTTACCGCTGAAGAAGGTTGGCCTTTCGCCGGTATTGGCGCTGAAATAGCTGCGCTTTGCGGTGAGCATGCTTTTGATTACATGGATGCACCATTAGTCCGCGTATGTGGCGCTGATGTGCCTATGCCTTATTCAGACAACTTAGAAAAACTTGCTTTGCCGCAAGTGGATCATATTGTTCAGGCTGCGAAAAAAGTTTGTTATAAAGATTAAGAGTAATATCTATTTAGATACTGATACCGACCTGATTATTAGAGGATTAAAACATGCCTATTGAAGTTCTTATGCCCGCTTTGTCACCAACTATGACCGAAGGTACTTTGGCACGCTGGATTAAAAAAGAAGGTGATATGGTTGAGGCGGGTGATGTTATCGCGGAAATTGAAACCGATAAAGCGACGATGGAAGTTGAAGCCACTGATGAAGGTAAGCTTGCTAAGATCTTAGTGGCAGAAGGTACTGAAGGCGTTGCTGTTAATGCAATGATCGCTGTTTTGCTTGAAGAAGGCGAAGGTGATAGCGCCGCTGATGATTTCTCAGCGCCACAAGCAACTGCCCCGAAAGCAGAAGCAGCCCCAGCAGAAACAGCCGCAGCAGCCCCCGCAGTGACAAATAAAGCAGCGCCTGTTGCGCCAAGCGCAAATAAGAATACATCAGGCCGCGTATTTTCATCACCATTGGCACGCCGTTTGGCAAAAGATGCAGGTATTGAACTCTCTGCGGTTAAAGGTAGTGGGCCAAAAGGCCGTGTTGTTAAGGCGGATATATTAAAAGCACAAACACAAGGCAGCGCCGCGTCAACTTCAGTCGCTGCGAGTGGCATGAAGGCTGGCGCTCCAACATATGATGCAGATACCAAAGTAAATATGTTCGGTATGCCTTATAAAGAACTGCCCGTGAATAATATTCAAAAAATCACAGCGAAGCGTCTTGTTGAATCAAAACAATCTGTGCCGCATTTCTATCTGACTATGGATATTCAGCTTGATACATTAATGGCGGCGCGCGCTGAGCTTAATGCCAAAGCGAATGGCGCTTATAAATTATCCGTGAATGACTTTATCATTAAGGCCTCTGCTATGGCGCTTAAAGCTTATCCCGCTTGTAATGTTTCATGGCAGGACACCTCTATGCATCAGTTTATGCATTCCGATATTTCTGTGGCTGTCGCAACGCCGAATGGCTTGATTACGCCAATCGTTCGCGCGGCTGAAGATAAAGGCTTAATTGCGATTTCAAATGAAGTTAAGGAATTGGCTGGTCGCGCGCGTGAAGGTAAGTTGAAACCTGAAGAATTCCAAGGTGGGTCTTTCTCAATCTCAAATCTTGGTATGTTTGGGGTGAGTGAATTTTCAGCGATTATCAATCCACCACAAGCCTGTATCCTTGCCGTTGGCGCAGGGGTAGATCAGCCTGTTGTTAAAAATGGTCAAATTGAAGTGGCTAATGTGATGAAAGCAACGCTGTCAACCGATCACCGCGCCGTTGATGGCGCTGTCGGCGCAGCCTTTTTGAAGATCCTCAAAGATTACCTTGAGAACCCTGTGTCGATGTTACTTTAGTCGCTTTTATCTAGAATTTATTAAAAAAACGCAATTTGGATTATATCTAAATTGCGTTTTTGCTTAAGGGGAGGGCGTATAGGCTTGGGGCACAAAACTGTGGAAGAGTTGATATAGGTTTCGACAAAGAATATTCAATTTTGCTAAGGTAAATAATCAAAAAATAAGTGTTAAAAGAGTTTGCTTTGGGGAGAGGTATCTATGCGCGTCGAATTAGCCGGTGGTTTGGGAATTGGTAAATCGACTTTATGTCGTGCGCTTGAGCGCATGGGCTTTAACTGCATATATGAGAACCTTGATAACAACTTATTTCTACAAGATGCCTTTATCGATCCTGCTAAGTTTCGCTTCCCATCGCAAATGTGGTTCGCGCTGACTAAATTCCATGAGTTAAACAAATTCTATACGCAAGACCGTATTAATGTACTCGATCAGGCTATATTGAATGTTTTGGCGTACACTAACTTATTCTTTGGCGACGAAGACCCTGAAGGTCTACGCTTGGTACAAGATACATTTGCACATTTAGAACATACAATGGGTAAGCCTGATTTGATTATTCATCTTGAATGCTCACCAGAAGTGCAAATGCAGCGCATTTCTGGGCGTGGCCGTAGCCATGAAAAAGCAATTGAGCTTGATTACTTGATATCCCTTCATGATGAGATTAACCGTCTAATGGATGTTGCGCGCGCTGAGGGGCAAGAAGTTTTGGTTATTGATACTGAAGCGGTAGACATTGATGAACATAAGATTTTTGCCGCTGACCTCGCGCGGCAAGTGGCCGATAAATTCGATATAAACATTGAGCATTATGTCGATCAGTTTACTTCAGAGCAAAAACTTCAGAAGTCCGAACTCCCGCTTGATAACGTGGCGGCTTAACGTCTCAAATTCTCGTGATTAAAGATTGATCCGGCGCTGGTTTTGCGTCATAAATACCTCATAAATTATTCTTCTTAACTTTTTTAAGGAAATTCAGTATGTCTGATAAATCTTTTGATGTTGTTGTAATTGGCGCAGGCCCTGGTGGTTATGTGGCCGCGATACGTGCAGCGCAGCTGGGCATGAAAGTCGCCGTGATTGAAGCTAATCACCTTGGCGGTATATGTTTGAATTGGGGCTGTATCCCAACCAAAGCTTTATTACGCAGCGCTGAAATATATCAAAACATTAAAGATGCAGAAGAATTTGGCCTTAAGGTTGAAGGCACGGTTAGCATTGATATTAAAAAAATCGTTGAGCGCTCACGCGGCGTTTCTAAGCAGTTATCGCAAGGCATTGGCCATTTACTGAAGAAAAACAAAGTCACGGTGTTTAGCGCCTATGGCAAGTTAATGGGTAAGGGCAAAGTCGCGCTTGAAAAGGACGGCAAGAAATTTGATGAACTCAGCGCCAAGCATATAATCGTGGCAACAGGCGCACGTGCACGCGCGCTGCCAGGGCTTGAGCCTGATGGTAAATTTGTCTGGTCATATAAAGAAGCGATGATCCCTGAAGCCATGCCGAAAAAGCTTTTGGTTGTTGGCTCTGGCGCGATCGGTATTGAGTTTGCGAGCTTCTATAACACGCTCGGCGTTGATGTAACGGTTGTTGAGCTTATGGATTGCGTTGTGCCTGTGGAAGATCGTGAAATATCTGACTTCCTTGGTAAATCCTTGAAAAAGCAAGGCATGAATATCATTACCCAGTCCAAAGTGATTAAGCTTGATAAGGGCAAAACGGAAGTGACCGCCCATATTGAAGATAAAAAAGGCAAAATATCACAAATGGTTTTTGACCGTGTGATTAGCGCCGTGGGCGTTATTGGTAACATCGAAAATATCGGCTTTGAAAACACGAAAGTCAAAATAGAGCGCGGCCAAGTACAGGTTGATGGTTTCTTGAAAACAGATGAGCCGGGCGTCTATGCGCTTGGTGATATTGTCTCTGCCCCGTGGCTTGCGCATAAAGCATCGCATGAAGGCGTTATCTGCGTTGAGAAAATTGCAGGGCTTAAAGGCGTGCATCCTTTGGTGAAAGAAAATATCCCAGCCTGTACCTATTGCCATCCGCAAGTCGCTTCCATTGGTTTAACCGAAGCACAGTGCAAAGAAAAAGGCTTAAAAGTCAAAGTCGGGCGCTTCCCGTTTGTTGGTAATGGTAAAGCTATTGCAATGGGTGAGGCAGAAGGGCTTGTTAAAACGATATTTGATGAGAAAAGTGGCGAGTTACTCGGCGCACATATGGTCGGTGCAGAAGTCACTGAGCTTATTCAAGGATTCTCAATTGCTAAGGCATTGGAAACCACAGAAGAAGACTTGATGCATACTGTCTTCCCACATCCGACACTTTCAGAAATGATGCATGAATCAGTGCTTGATGCCTATGGCAAAGCGATCCATTTTTAAGGCGTTCATATTCGATATTAATGATTGGGTTGCTTAAAGCCATTCATCTGCATGTATTGATTTGGCTTTGTGCAAAACGTATCTTCGATTTCTTCGATGGTTTCAAGCGTTGCAAATTGTGATGGCCAATAGCGCACATCTTCTTCTTGACGAAGGCGGTAAGCATAGCTTTGCTCTTCTTCTAAGCCATTAAGCTTATCAAGGGCGTAAATGACATCGAGGGATTGTGATAGGCTCAGGCCACGCTTTTCAAAGATGAATCTTGTGTTTACTTGCTGTTCATCGACATAGCGTTCGGCTGTAATGACATAGTTGTCACGGCGTTTATCTACAGTGATTAGATAATTGTAATAGGGGGCTGATCTGTCCAATGGGCGCGTTGAGGCAATGCAATCAAGCTTGTTTGGCAGTAATGTATCTTTTAAATATTGCACAGCCTTGTTGTAATGATCTATCAGCATGATATTCCCTTATGCGTTTATTTTAAAATCTAGCTATTATTAGCAATAATATTATGAAAAGTCAAGAAGCTTGTTAAGCATATGTTTTGGTATGTTGAAAACCGTAGAATAATTATATCTAATATGCTAAACCGTTAGAGGTAATTCAAGGATAAGTAAAATATGACCTATAATGAAGCCTTACTGGACCGCAAAAAGCGCCACCCTGAGAAGCAGAAAAATCCTGATCGTCCTATGGGAAAGAAACCTGATTGGATACGCGTAAGAGCGCCGCAGGGTAAAACCTTTCATGAAACGCGTGATGTTGTTAAGTCATTAAAGCTAACAACCGTTTGTGAAGAAGCGGGCTGCCCGAATATTGGCGAATGCTGGGATAAAAAACACGCGACATTAATGATTATGGGCGAAGTATGCACGCGCGCTTGTGCGTTTTGTAATATCGCGACGGGCAAGCCAGATGAGCTTGATAAGATGGAACCACTACGCGTTGGCGTGGCGACGGAAAAGATGGGCTTAAAACATGTTGTGATTACGTCTGTTGACCGTGATGATCTTGATGATTGCGGCGCGGCGCATTGGAGCAAGACAGTCGCGGCTATACGTTTTAAAGCGCCAGATACGACAATTGAAATTCTTACAGGTGATTTTAAAGGTAAAATCGAAGCGATTGACCATGTGATTGCGGCGAAGCCTGATGTATTTAATCATAACCTTGAAACTGTGCCGGCACTTTATCCGACTATTCGCCCAGGCGCGCGTTATTTCCGCTCGCTGCGTTTGCTGGAGCGCGTTAAAGATGTCGACCCTGATATATTCACGAAATCGGGACTAATGGTTGGCCTTGGTGAGACTTTTGAGCAAATAGGGCAGGTTATGGACGATATGCGCGCCGCACGTATTGATTTCATTACAATAGGGCAGTATTTACAGCCGACACCAAAACATGCGCCCGTGCTGCATTTCTGGACGCCAGAAGAATTTGAAAAATTAGAACGTATGGCGCGGGCAAAGGGCTTTTTAATGGTCTCAGCTACGCCACTTACACGCTCGTCCTATCACGCAGATGCTGATTTTGCGAAATTGCGTGATGCGCGTGCACGAAAAGTTGCGGCGGAATAAGAGCCTTTTAATTGAATACAAGTGACTAAACACGATGAAATTTCTTGAAAATGACGAGATCACACTTTCACTTTTGCCTGCCAAAGATGACGCGCAAGCTATTTATAATTTTGCTGTCAGTTTAGAAAGTACAGCTATATATGATTCTTTTAAAGAAGCCCTTGTTGGCGGTGTACTTGCCAGTATTACAGATATACGTCTGGAGCTTTATTTCGCAGCAAAGGTCTTTGAAGCGACCAAGGTCAATGAGCATGTCGAGGTTTATGGCCTGCATTACGATGCTCTTGTACAGAAAATAAAAGCGGGCGAGTTTGCTTAAAATTCTCGCATAAGCACTTCCACGTCAAGGTGATCCTTTCATGCCCACTCATGCCGAACAACGCACTCTTCCTTATAGCCAAGAAGAGCTTTATAAGCTGGTCGCCGATGTTGTGTCCTATCCAGATTTCTTACCGTGGTGCGTTGCTTGCCGTGTGACATCGCGTAAAGAGGATGTGATTTTAGCTGATTTGGTGATTGGTTATAAAATGGTGCGCGAGAAGTTCTCATCACGCGTAACGCTCGATCCTTATAATAAAGTTCATGTCGAATACCTCTCTGGGCCGATGAAGTATTTATCTAATTATTGGCGTTTTATTCCTGAAGAAGATGGGAAGTCCTGTACGATTGATTTCTTTGTCGATTTTGAATTTAAAAATCCACTCTTACAAAAAACAATCAATATATTCTTCCATGAAGCGGTTAAGCGCATGGTCAATGCCTTTGAAAGCCGCGCCATCGCGCTTTATGGCGCGCGATAAGAGCTTAAAATTAGGCTGTTTTCTTACAAATCTCACTAATTGGGCGGAAGCTTTTACGGTGATGGTCGGTTATGCCGTGGCTGTTTATCGCTTCTAAATGGGCTTTGGTGCCATAGCCTGCATTACTATCCCAGCTATAATGGGGGTATTCACTATGAAGGCCGAGCATATAATGATCGCGGCTGACTTTAGCAATGATTGATGCGGCGGCAATGGATAGAGATTTGCTATCGCCTTTGACCACTGTGTGCTCTGGGCAGTCCAGACCTGCTTCTTGGTTACCATCGATCAAGGCATGATCCATAACGGCATCCATGGCCTTATAAGCGCGGCGCATAGCCAATAAGCTGGCTTGTAAGATGTTGAGATCATCAATTTCTTCGGCGCAGGCTTCATCTATACCCCAAATACAGTGCTCTTTAATCAGTGGGCTGAGCATTTCGCGTTTTTTGGCGGTAAGCTTTTTACTGTCAGTAACAATCGACCAAAACTCTAAACCGCGCGCTGCTTTAGGGATATAAACGCAAGCTGCGGTGACGGGGCCGACTAAAGGGCCTCGGCCCACTTCATCAAGACCGCATATTTTGCCATTAAGGCTGTTTTCAATTTCAAAATCAGCCATGAATCAATGCTTCCATATAAGTTGAGAAATCAGTGCCGCTATAGCAGCTATAAAGCGCAGCTTCTTCCGCAGGCATATTTTCAGTATAGCGGAAATGCACAGTAGGAATATGCGCAGCGATGGATGAGGCGACGCCTTTAGGGTCATCTTCAATCGCAACAGCATTGGTCGCATCAATATTGAGTTGGCTTAATGCTGCCAGATAAGGGCGCGGATGCGGTTTACGTTCTTCATAATCATCGCGGGTTAATATAAGGTCGAAATAGGGCAGCAAGCCTTTGGCCTCTAATCCCATCATGACGGATTCTTTACGGCCATTCGAGACAACAGCCTGCACAATATTTTGTGCTTTGGCGGCATCTAAGACGTCTTTAACGCCGGCGCGGATTTGTAAGGTGTTGATGTTGTCTTTATACCAGGCATCAATTTGGCTGATATAATGGGTTTCATCAGTATCAATATCAAAAGCTTTACTGAGGATTTCCCAGTTTTGAAAACTGTTATTGGCGTAAATCGTCGGACGGAAGCGGTCATCAAGATCAATACCATAGCCTTTAAGCACGGCGACGTGTTTAGCAAAATGTAGCTCAGCTGTGTTGATGAGGGTATTATCGCAGTCCCATAAAATGGCTTTTAACATTATGTCTCTATTCTATTTTGGTTATTGTATAAGGGAGTTCGTCTATTTCACTGTCGCGCAATAAGGCAAGGCCGATCTGCCCAGATTGACTACGCATAATGCCTGCGCCAATTTTATCGCCCGTCGCGGGTAAACTATCGCCTTGGATAATATAAAGATGCTTTTTACCGCCAGAGCGATAGCGCATGCGGGCTGTTAGTTCTTGGCCGATATAGCAGCCTTTTTTCCAATCAATGCCATGAATGCGATCAATATGCAGCTCATCAGCATTGCTGCGCTCAAGTTCAGCGTCTTGCTCACCATCAAATATACCCAGCTCTATGCGTTTGCTCTCCCACAGGGTGAAATCAGCGATCTCAGCATTTTCTGGTTTGTGGTAGAGGCGGTATCCTAGGCCTTTATGGCGCGGGTCAAGAAAGTCACCTTGTTCAAAGCTGGCATAAACTTCGCTGCCCTTTATCACAGCGATATCAACAGCGGCGCGCATTTTATACATGTCTAAACGCGCGGCGAGTTCAGGGGCGCGGGCGCTGTCTATATATAACGCGTCGCCTTTTTTAAACATGATGAAATCAAAATGATAGCGGCCTTGCGCGGTGAATAGGCAGCTATATAGCGCTGGCTGCGTGTCCAGTAAGCCTAAATCTTGTGACATGATACGCTGCATGAAGGTAAAGCTATCTGCGCCCGTTATCTGTATAAGCTGACGATTTGGAAAAGCAAAAATTTGCATCTTGGGGCAATCTTGTTTATTTCTTATGTTGAAAATGTTTCGCGCACTAGTCATAGCAAAGAAATGGCCATGAAAAAACAAATATTGTTTATTACATCAACACGAATTGGGGATGCTGTACTTTCAACAGGTATTTTGCGGCACTTATCGCATGCATATCCTGATTGTGCGGTGACGATTGTTTGTGGGCCTTTATGCACCAGTCTGTTTGAAGCTTACCCTAATTTGAAAGAGATTATTGCGCTTAAAAAAGAAAAGCGTAATGGCCATTGGGTGAAATTATGGCGCCGCGTTTTCCCGACAAAATGGGATATGGTTATCGACCTTCGTAACAGCGCCGTCTCGCGGCTTATTTTTGCAAAAAAACGATATATCGCAGGCAGGCAGATTGATAAAACATGCCATAAGGTGGTACAGGCGGCGCAGTTGATTAAAGCTGATGTGCATAATCCATCAGCGCCGCAATTATGGTTTACGGATGCGCAAGACAAAGCTGCAAAAGCACTGCTTGGTGATGATCCTCGCCCCGTATTAGCCATTGGACCAACAGCAAATTGGATTGGTAAGACATGGCCGAAAGGCAATTTTGTCACTTTAATTAATCGCCTAGTCTTAGAGAATGATGCCCCATTGAGTAATTACCGCGTGGCGATTATTGCCGCGCCAGGGGAGGAGGCGGATGCAGAGTTTGTGCTTAATGCTTTGCCTTCTGACATGCGCATTGATGTTATTGCGAAGACCACGCCAGCTGAGGCGGCGGCTGTTTTGTCGCATTGCGCATATTACATTGGTAATGATTCAGGCTTAATGCACTGCGCTGCGGCCTGCGGCGTTACAACACTGGGCTTATTTGGCCCGAGCTGGCCGCATTTATATAGCCCGTGGGGTAAACATACGGCCTATATATCAACCGCCAAAGACTTTGCCGCGCTGACTGACTTTGAAGGCTATAGCGCCAAAACGCTCAATCATTCACTTATGATAGATTTACAATGTGATGATGTATATACGGCGCTCCAGTCTCTATTGACATAACGCCGCTTATTTGTTATATATCTATCATGGCTTTTACATCAAAAAATACACATTTTGAATTTACGGACGGGTTATTGGATTGCCATGCGCGGACAATCAAAGAAAGCGCCCGTGCTTTATGTGCGGCTGTCCAAACCGCGCGCTCGGCGTTGGATAGTGCGGGCCAAACAGATAAGCCTTTATTCGTGTTTATGGGAGAATATCACGCTCAACCCGCGCATTACATGCATTTCATGCATGTGTTAGAAGAGCTTCACAGGACTAAGAATAATATTATATTGGCTAATGAGATGGATCATGATTATGCCGCTCAGCTCTATTTTAAGCGCCGTGAAATGGAATATGATACCGATATTGCACAGAATATTCTTGATTTAGATAATATTGATGAACTTAATACGTTAAGTTATGACGCTATTTTTACGCATCAATACGCGAATATTTCTACTAAAATCTCAGATATTTATTGTGCAAAATTGGGCTTAAAAAACGTGTTTTCTGACTGCGCGACGAATAGAGAGCGCCAAGAGGATCAAGACTTTGCTTATCAAATTAATAATGAGGATCACGCCACGGCAGCGGCGTTTTTATCTGCAGGCTTGGATAGCGAGCAGGCCGTTGATCCTGAATCCGAGAACGGTTTGTTTTTGAGAAACGTGTTTATGCTTGATCAGCTTTGTGTCCAATCCGTTGGTGAGAAAAGCCCGATTATTATATTAAGATGTGGCGCGGGGCATGTTTTTGGTGAACAGGGTTCTTCACCTTTTGAACAAAGCCTTACAGGGCTAGCGCAAGATAAGGGTCTAGACATTGTTAGTTTTGTTCCCGATTTGGCTTTTGATTGTAGTGCAGGTGAAACAGTGCTGGATAAGGTCAAGCCAGACACAGCAATTTTCTCAAGATTACCGCATATAAAGGCCTATAATGAAGGTGATGACCATGACGTTTATAATGAGAAAATTGATAAAGATGAAGAACTTTACTGCGCTGAGATATTATCGCGCCTTGATATGAGCGAGCATTTTTCATCAGCAGCGGATATCTCAGCCCATCAGCGCAAGGCTTATAAGCATATGAAACTGGCCTATAAACAGTTTAAAAACGCACTCTCTTTATAAGCACATATAAATTGTCAAAATTCGAATAATCCTCTTGCAAATGTTATGTTATAACACTATATAATTAGTTCCTATTTAAAAATAAGAGGCACTGATGGATAAGAAAACTTGCTGCTGTAAGCACGACATAGCAAAAGAAGACGTAAAGAAAAAGAGCTGTAAGAGTGATTCAGCGTTTTTCGTAGCGCTTGTAACGGGTTTATTGCCGCATTTCTTTTGTTGCTTGATGCCTATTATGTTTACGGTATTTGTTGGCGGTAGTTTTGCGATGATTTTCCATGATTTCTGGTTTGTTGTTACGGCCGTTGTTGCGACTGCGGCCTCATTTGTTATTTATAAGCTGCGTAAACAATCTATAAATTTTCTGCATATGGGCGGTAATGTAGTAGCGGCGTTAGTTGTTGCCTTTGTCTTTAATTTTGCTTTCCACCCAGAACATAAATCTGTCTATGCGGCATCTGATACAAATATGGATGCAGCATCACTTGTTGTCTCAGCTAATGACCATGGCCATGGTCATCGCCATGACCATTAATGTTCAATGAGCCAAAAACAGCAAAAACTTTTAGCGGCAATTGAGGTCTTCTGCACCGAAGAGGGCGCACGTTTTACTGATGCTCGTCGATATGTGGCATCAATAATTGCCAGCAGTGGTAAGCCAATCACAGCCTATGAAATACTCGATCAGCTTGCCGCCCATATAAAAAATCCCAAGCCACCAACCGTATATCGCGCCATAGATTTCTTAATTGAGCATAATTTTGTTCATAAGATAGAAAGCCTCAACGCGTTTATCGCCTGCCAAACCGACCACCGCCATATGGGCTCTCAGTTCATGATTTGTGATCTCTGTGGTGATGTGATCGAAACGCATCTATGCAGCATCCCACCAGCGCTTAAAACCTCTGTCGATAAACAAGGCTTTGTACCTGCTAGCTGGAATGTTGAAATACATGGTACATGCAAAGCCTGTCAATAAATTCAAAACATTACAAAGTTAGATATAATACGATAATGTAATGCGTATGAATGCCCTTAAAAGGGAAATTGTATTTTTGAGGGGGGAAATGGAGGACACGGTGGGATTCGAACCCACGATGAAGCTTATAACTCCATACTCCCTTAGCAGGGGAGCGCCTTCAGCCGCTCGGCCACGTGTCCATTAAACGCCGATGCTTGTCGCGGTGGCGTTTAAGAAGCATATAAATATCAGGACATATAAGGTTTGTCTACAGCTAAATTCATTACGCGGAAATAAATTGGGACAGAAAGTTTGACCAGCTTTCAATGTCTTCGTGATCTAGATAATAACGGTTGCGGTGAAGCAGCCATGAACCGTCTTTTCTTCGTGATAAAGTGGCATATACACAGGCCGAATATTGCATAGTTTCTTCTGTGCTTATGCTTAAGCTATCCAGTTCTTGATTGCTCATTTCATCGGCAATGCGAATATAAGGGTTAAGCACATTAGAGAAGCTATGCGCGCTGCCAACTTCGGCGATAAACACCAGATGCTGTATGTAATCAGGAAGGGCTGTGAGGTCGATTTCAACGGCCTCATCATCGCCTTCCGCTTCACCATGGCGGCAATCACCAGAATGTTTGATCAGGCCAGAGCGGTCAATATGCTCGCCTTCATTACCCGTGACAAAATCCATCAAAGATTTATGTTCATCATAACAATAACAACTTAAATCAAGGTCGAATGTTTCTTTATTTGCACCGCCTAAGACGTTGCTTATTTTGGATTGAATAGACGGCGCTTCCTTAGGGTCCCAGCTTAAGCCGCAAACAATTTTACCTTCGGTTTGCTGCGTTAGGACGAGTGGATCTGTGTCTAAAATGATCGGATTCATAAATCTTGCTCCAAAATATTAAATAAAAACATATTGGATTTTAACCTGTACACGTACAGATTCAAAGTGAATTCTAAAATATCACTGAGCACGTGGAGGGGGACGTCTTATATACGTTCAAATATGAGGTAGCTTTGGAAGCGGCCTGCTGCGCGCCCTTTATTCTCATAGCGGGTGGATTCCCAGCCTTGAGGAAGGTCTTTCCAATCGGCAGGCGTTTGCGCTGTCCATTTAAATGCTGGGTGCATAGAAGCTTGTATGGCCATCCATTCGGATAAGACCTCAACATCGGAGGTCATCACGAGCTTACTGCCGCTTTTTAAGATACGCGCATATTTATCAAGCGTTTCTTGGCGAACGATACGGCGTTTATGATGTTTGTATTTATGCCATGGGTCGGGGTTGAGGATGTAAATACCATCCAGGCTGTGATCTTGTATCGCATCAACCAACATAAGGGCGTCATCCATATGAACTCTTATATGGCTCGTATCCTGTTTGGACTCGTATAAATCTTTTAGAAAGGCCGACATGCCATTAATATAAGGCTCAGCGCCGATGAAATTGGTTTCAGGCTCATTGGCCATGACGTGGCGTAGATGCTCGCCGCTACCAAAGCCGATTTCTAGCCATGTCGGCGCATTCGGGTGGGGGAACAGTGTTGATGGGTCTAATGTGGCTTCGCCTTTTAAATCCGTAGCATCAATGCTTAAACGGGGAAGCAAGGCATCAAGCGCAACTTGGCGCGCAGTGCTTAAAGGACGGCCTAAACGGCGGCCATGAACATTGCGGCGCAATGTGTCTTCATCTGGGCCATCTTCAATTATATCAGCAGTGTCACTGTTTGCCTTGTCGGTCATTAAGCGAGGGCCTTTTTTAGAGGCTCAACAAGGTCGAGTCTTTCCCAAGAAAAACTGCCGTTATCACGGGGTTTACGGCCAAAATGACCATAAGCGGCTGTGATTTCATAAATAGGCTTGTTGAGCTGTAAATGTTTTCTAATGCCGCGTGGGCTTAAATCGATAACTTTTTCAATCGCGCCCACAATTTGTAATTCAGGTACTTTGCCTGTGCCCATTGTATCAACATAAATGGATAGAGGTTTGGAGACGCCAATTGCGTAAGCGAGCTGAATTGTGCATTTATCGGCAAAGCCTGCCGCAACAATATTTTTGGCAAGGTACCGCGCGGCATAAGCGGCTGAGCGATCAACTTTTGTTGGGTCTTTACCTGAAAACGCGCCGCCGCCATGGGGGGCTGCGCCGCCATATGTATCAACAATAATCTTACGGCCTGTTAGGCCGGCATCGCCGTCAGGGCCACCAATAACAAAACGGCCAGTCGGGTTAACATAGATATTGTCTTCGCTCGGCATCCAGCCCGTAGGGAGGACTTGTTCAATATAGGGGCGGACGATTTCTTTGACGTCACTTTGTGACAAGCCGTCTTGATGCTGCGTTGATACAACAACGCAGCGTGCGCCCACAGGCTTGCCGTCTTTATATTCTAATGTCACTTGTGATTTTGCGTCAGGGCCAAGCTCTGCGGCTTTACCTGAATGGCGTGCTTCGGCTAATAAGCGCAATATGTTGTGACTATATTGCAATGTCGCGGGCATATATTCTTCGGTTTCATTGGTGGCATAACCAAACATTATCCCTTGGTCGCCAGCGCCTTCTTCTTTATTATCGGCAGAATCTACACCAACGGCAATATCAGCGGATTGATTATGCAGGCGAATATCAACGTCAATATCGCGCCAGTGGAAATTTTCCTGTTCATAGCCAATGGCTTTAACCGCTTCGCGCACTTGTTGGTCGATTTCAGCTTTTGAAACGTCCTGTGTACAGCGTGTTTCACCAAGGACGCCAACATAGTTTTTTGTACATACCGTTTCTATTGCGGTGCGCGCTTCGGCATCTTTACCAAGGAATAAGTCAACAAGGCGATCCGACACACGGTCGCAAACCTTATCTGGGTGGCCTTCTGCTACTGATTCAGAGGTAAATATATAGTCTTTAAAACGGTTCATAATCATCCTGCACGTAATAATATTAAAAAGAACGGTTATCATAAAAAAAAATACGGCAAAAATCACCGTATTTTTTATTTTATTACAAGATTATATTAAATGCTATGCTTCAGGGTTAGAGACATGCTTTGAGACTTGCTTCATAAGCTTAACCCAGTTTTTCCTTATTTTCTCATCTTCGATTGAGTAATAAGTTTTAACAAGATCAAGTGTTTCTTTTTCCTGCATTACGTCTTTTTTGGCTGTATAGCCTTGCTGATCGTTGTCAGATAGGCCAGCTGCGCCTTGCTTATTGTCGTTATAACCATCGAAGAAATGAGAGACGGTTGTTTCTAATATTTTACCAATTTGGTACAAGCGACTAGCACTCACACGGTTGCGGCCCGTTTCATATTTTTGTATTTGTTGAAAGGTCAACTCGAGGGAGTCCGCAAGTCTTTCTTGCGAGACACCTAGCATAGTACGTCTTTGACGTATCTTAGAACCCACATGTTTGTCTACTGGATGTGGTTCTTTGCTTATTTTTACTTCACTCGTACTCATTATATTCAGATACTCCATAGTTGATCTTGGTAATAATTATTTTATAATTTAGAACACTTGCCGCCGTTGCGCCAGCAATATGCCTATCTACAATATATATATAAGGGAAGATCCTATTAAAACAAGTATCTTTAAGTTTATATTTTAAGTTTTATGGTGGTGTCTTTTGCCTTTAGCTATAAGGCTTACGACAATATATACGCTTAATATTAGTATAACCTGAATTACGATACTTAAGTTCACTAACCTTTTATGTTTCGTTTTTGCTAATATAATGTTTGCTGAGGCGTATGATGGTTTGCTAATTAAAGTGCTGTCAATTAGTTGCCCTGACGGTGATATTATAGAGCTGACGCCTTTATTTGATGAGCGGAGAACATAAAGACCGTTTTCAACAGCGCGAAACTGAGCGATTATATTATGTTGATAAGGGCCAGATGATTGTCCATACCATCCATCGTTCGTAACTTGAATAATTGCGTTTAATGAAGGCGGTGTCTCAAGGGAGCCTAAGTATAGTTCTTGAGGGAAAATAATTTCGTAACAAATTCTGGGGATATAATTTAAACCGAACTTATTTTCAATTTTAATGGCACCTTTTCCTTTTTCAAATCCAGTAAACCCAGTGACGGTCTTTATAGGAATATATTTTTGAAAAGGAATGTATTCTCCAAAAGGCACGAGATGGCTTTTTATATAGCGATTTGTGATTTCGCCTTGCGCATTAATGTTAAGAAGCGCGTTTTGATAGTTATATGTATCGCTCTCAAGGTTGTGAGATCGTGTCAAAGCGCCCGTTACTAAAGATATTTTATCGCCGCCCACTTGTGATAGGCGCGTCATGAGCTGTTTAAAGAAACGCGGATTTTCGGTGTATATATAAGAAAGGGCGGTTTCAGGCCAAATAATTACGATGGGGTCTTCAGGGGAGTCTAAATCAAGAATAGCCGTCTGGCTGAGTTTGATCATGGTCTCTATATTGCGAGCGATATACTGCCTGTCCCATTTTTCACTTTGTGGGATATTGGGCTGAATAGTTATGATGTTGATTGCCGGTGCCGTCGAAGGCGCTAAGTTACCGGCCTTTATTTGGCTCGGCGGCGGAGCAGTAAAGCTGTGTATGTGCCAGTAGCCATAAGCTGTGTTTAAGGCCAATACACATAAGGTAAAAGCGACAGCTTGGAGTTTGTGGCGTTTATTTGGAGTCCATAGGGCAAAGCCAAGGGTTGCGCCAAGCATGAGGATGAGCCACGTCATGCCCCACAAGCCAATAAGAGCGCTAAGCTGCATAGTGGGTAAATAGGCACTCCACGCCGTTCCTAGCAAGTTCCAGGGGAAACCTGTAAATAACAGGCTACGCGCCAATTCCGCAACCATAAGGCTATTGGCCAGAATAAGGAGCTTTAAAAAAGGGCGATCGGCTTTGAAAAAACGCTGCGAGCCCCAGCCCGCAAGGCCATAGAAAATCGATAATGTTGCAGGAAGGGCAAAAACAGCAAATGGCCATGCCCATTTAAAATTATTCCCATCAACTAATAGCGCATTACCAATCCAGTATAGCCCCGTAATGAAATAGCCTAGTCCAAATATATAGCTATAAAGAAAAGGGCGCTTAGGAGCCATAAAGAGATATACAGCAAAGAAGCCCGCTAAAGACAATAAAGTAAGCGCAAGTGAGTTAAAGGGCGGCAAAGCTATGCCCGTAAGTACACCAAGAACCAAAGAAATTAAATAGGGGTTTTTCGTGAGCTTATGAAACATTTTAAGGTGCAAGTTTTCTGATGCGAACACGGTTAATACGGCGTGGATCAGCATCAATAATCTCAAAGATCACAGAGTTTTGGCGGTCGCGCAACACTTCGCCACGTGCAGGGACGCGGCCAATCTTGTTCGTTATATAGCCACCCAATGTGTCAATGTCATCAAGTTCTTCTTCTGTGCCAAAGTAAATATCAACTTCACGCTCAAGCGCTTGAATTAGAATACGTGCATCGGCAATGATTGTGCCGTCTTCAGGCTTAATGACAAGGCTTGGTTCGTCTTCTTCATCAAATTCATCATCAATTTCACCGACGATAGCTTCAGTGAGGTCTTCAATCGTAACCAGGCCGTCTATGCCGCCATATTCATCAATAACAACCGCCATATGTCGCTTGGTTTGCTTCATTTGCATGAGTAAATCCAAGACCGGTAAGGACGGGGATAAAATAGGGAGATCACGAATGATTGCGCTTAAATCGAAAGCGCCATGGCCATTATTTTTATTGAGTAAGTCTTTAAGGTGAACGAAGCCAATGACGTTATCCAATTTATCGCGGTAAATAGGAATACGGCTATGCTGTCTTTCTAGAATTAAAGAAATGATGTCTTCATAGCTGCTTTCAACGTCGATCGCGCAAATTTCTGCGCGTGGCACCATTACGTCATAAACAGTAAGATCATGAAGTTTTAAAACATTGCTAATAAGGACGCGCTCATGGCGGGCAAGATGATCTAATTCACCTTCATCTTCATTCTCATCGATATAATCAGCAAGAGCTTCTCTTATATCGCTCTCATTGCGCCGAAATAGTTTTTTATTGATAAAGGTAATAAGTCTATTTTTCTTAGATTTATTATCGGCCTCAGGTTGTGGAGAGGATCGAATATCAGAGTTGTTAGGGGCATTCCCTAAATCACTCCCCAGATCGTCTTGGTTGTCTATGTGCATTGAATCCGCTTTTAATAAAGGCTCTTGGCCTAGGGTTTTGTGCATTTCTTTATAATCTCATTAAAAAAATAACTATATTTCTGTATACAGCGTTTCATAGGGGTTCGCAATGTTTAAGCGTTTTAAAATGCGAGTTTCCAACGCCTCCATTTCCTCGGCCTCATCATCCTCTATATGGTCATAGCCAAGAAGGTGTAAGAAGCCGTGTATGAACATGTGGGTAATGTGATCTGTCAGTGCTTTATTTTGCTCATTCGCTTCACGTGCCACCGTATCATAGGCCACAAAAATATCGCCAATGGGCACTTCAGCCCCTGGAGGGTAAAGCGCCAGATCGCTCTCTATGTCGTCTATTTGTGGGAATGATAAGACATTGGTTGGTTTATCTTGCTCGCGCCATTCACAATTAATATTCTGAATAAAGTCATCATCACATAATGTGAGGCTCAGCTCGAAACGGTTTTCTATACTATGATAAGGGTCGTCTGCGGGCAGCTCAGCCCAAAGCTGTGCAAGAATTTTTGAAAAACAGAGCTTTTCAATCGCGGCGCTCCAGCGTTCATCTTCTATAGATATATCGATATCATAGAGCGCGTCATCGCAGTCCGTATTATTATCCGTGTTATTGATCATAGGCTTAACGTGCATTCCGTTCATAAGCATCCAAGACACGACGAACCATTCTGTGACGAACGACGTCTTTGTTAGAGAACGTCGTAAAACCAGTGCCTTCAATGCCTTCTAAAATCATTGAGGCTTCCGTAAGGCCTGATATTTGTCCTGTCGGCAAGTCTGTTTGATGCGGGTCGCCATTAACGACCATGCGGCTATTTTCACCCATACGGCTTAAAAACATTTTCATTTGAGCGGAAGACGTATTTTGTGCTTCATCGAGCAAAACAAAGGCATGTGCCAATGTACGCCCCCGCATAAAAGCGAGCGGTGCGATTTCAATATCGCCACGTTCAATGAGTTTTTCGGTTTTTTCCAGGCCAATAAAATCATATAGAGCGTCGTAAATAGGCTGAATATAAGGGTCTATTTTTTCTTTTAGGTCCCCCGGTAGGAAGCCAAGATTTTCACCAGCTTCAACGGCAGGGCGGCAAAAGACCATGCGGTCAACGACTTTACGCTCGTACATTTCCACGGCCATACCAACGGCAATATAGGTTTTACCTGTACCGGCGGGGCCAATACCAAAAACAAGCTCTTTGTTTCTGAGCTGCTTAATATATTGCGATTGTCTTGGCGTGCGCGCATGAGCATCTTTTTTATGCGTGACTATTTTTTCTGGAATTTCACCTGCAGCATGAGCGTGGTCAGGGTCTATGTATTTCTTCTCAGTCTCGTATTTTTTCTCAATCTCATGCTTCTTTTCGGTCTCATGTTTTTTATCTGTCATGGGGGATCCTTTACCAACAGAGGAAGTCTTGTCTTGCTTTGTCTGTGTTTCTTTATCAGCGCGTAGGTCCGCTTGAGAAAAACGTATAGAGGCATAAATATCTTGTGCGGAAAGATTTGGTGATTTTTGTATCTGTGCCCAGAGTTTTGAAATGACAGTTTCTGCCATTTCGATATTTTCATCGGGCCCGGTGATCTGAATAAGATTACCGCGATCGGCGATAGTGACATCTAATTGCTTTTCAAGCAGGGCAATATGCTCGTTTTGAGGGCCAAATAACGAACGTAATAAAGCATTGTCACCGAATTCGAGGCATAATGCACCATCGGATTGGCTACGCTTTATTCGCTTGCTATTTTTAATGTCGTTATCCATATAACCTAATTATTACAAATACATATTAAGACTGCATTAACAATAATCGTTATTATGCGGATTTCAAAATAGTTTCTGATAAGACAAGGTCACCAGCGAGTGAATTAGCAAAGGCGCCCGTAATGGCAACATCAGCGCTATGACCCAGCAAACGCGCAGGGGCACTGACGTGAATGGCTTGATTATAAGGTGTGCGACCATGTAATTTTTCACCAGATTTATCTGTACGATCAAATAAAACAGGTAAGGTTAAACCGATGCTGCGCTCATTAAATTCTATTTGTTGCTCGTTAATGAGGTTTTGCAACGCTGCGAGTCGCTCTGCTTTGACGTCTTCGCGGACAAGATTGCTCATATTCGCCGCAGGCGTACCGGGGCGCGGGCTGTATTTAAACGAATAAGCACTGGCATATTTAACCTGACGGACAAGATCCATTGTATCTTCAAAATCTTGATCGGTTTCACCAGGGAAGCCGACTATGAAATCACCAGATAGGGCGATATCAGGGCGCGCTGTGCGTAAATCTTCGATCATTTTGAAATAAATATCACGATCATGCTTACGGTTCATGGCTTTTAGAATTTTGTTAGAGCCACTTTGTACGGGAAGGTGCAGATAAGGCATAAGCTTATCAATGTCACGATGGGCATCAAGCAATGATTGCTCCATATCGCGCGGATGTGATGTAGTGTAGCGAATACGCTCAAGATCATCAAGCTTCGCGAGCTCTTCAATGATTTGTGCCAGAGTCCATGTCGATCCATCAGCGCCTGTGCCGTGAAACGCATTAACATTTTGGCCCAATAGGGTGATTTCGCGCGCGCCACTAGCAATTAATGCTTTGGCTTCTGTCACGATTTGCGGGACGTTACGTGAAAATTCACCGCCGCGTGTATAAGGGACAACGCAGAATGTACAAAATTTATCACAGCCTTCTTGCACAGATAAAAAGGCTGTAACGCCTTGGTCACTGTTTTCTTCAGGAAGGGAATCAAATTTCTCTTCTGTGTTTAGTTCAGTGGAAACAATGCGGCCTTCACCGTAAGAACCCGTAAGCTTCGCAATCATTTCAGGTAGCTCATGATAGGTTTGTGGGCCAAAGACTAAATCGACATAAGGGGCGCGCTCAGTGATATATTCACCTTCGGCCTGTGCAACGCAGCCAGCAACAGCCATAATCATTGAGCCGCCATCTGCTTCTTTTTTATCTTTTAGGCGGCGCAAGCGACCAAGCTCTGAAAAGACTTTATCTGTGGCTTTTTCACGGATATGACAGGTGTTAAGAATAATCATATCAGCGCCTTCAGCAACTTCAGAAACTTCATAACCGAAGGGGCGTAATATGTCAGCCATGCGGCGGCTATCATAAACATTCATTTGGCAGCCCCATGTTTTAATGAAGAGCTTTTTCTTGTCAGAAGTCGTTTTTGCTATCGGTGCATCTGTAGGCATGGGGTCACCTTAAAATAATTCATAAATTTTTTGTATCTGTGCTTTAAAGCATATATGGACTAAAAAAATCAAGCAATTTACAATTCGTTGATATCATTTTATGCTATAAGGCATCGTTTCCAGCAAAGTTTTCATCAAAAGGTTTTGATATTATGACACGCAATTTACTCGCTATGGCCCCCATGCTCTCTAAAGAAATGGATGAGCTCGAGACCCATTTTAAAGTGGTGAAGCTGTGGAAGGAAGAAGACCCAGAAGACACACTGCACCGCTTAGGCGGGCAGATTAATGCCATTTTATCAACGTATAATGGCCCTAAAATTACAGATCGCTTAATGGCGGCGCTGCCTAATCTAGAAATTATAACGCAATATGGCGCAGGGATTAATAATATTGATTTGGTCGAAGCTGAACGCCGTAATATTGCTGTGACGAACACGCCCGATGTTCTAACGGATGATGTAGCAGACCTTGCTATGGGGCTGCTCCTTAGCGTTACGCGCCGAATATGCGAGGCAGATATGTTTGTGCGCGTTGGACAATGGACAGCGAATAGCGCGCCTTTCCCGCTGGCCACATCACTGACACGTAAAACCATGGGTATTGTCGGCCTTGGGCGTATTGGACGTGCGATTGCACGGCGCGCGGAGGCTTTTGGTATA
The DNA here is from genome assembly GCA_963977125.1 of uncultured Micavibrio sp. Classification (GTDB taxonomy): domain Bacteria; phylum Pseudomonadota; class Alphaproteobacteria; order Micavibrionales; family Micavibrionaceae; genus UBA2705. The sequence continues at coordinate 145,759 of CAXBNJ010000004.1, read as the reverse complement.
GAGGTTATTTATCACGGGCGCAGCGAGAAAACAGATGTTGCCTATCGTTATTATCCTGATTTACGCGAGATGGCTCAAAAAGCTGATATATTAATGCTCGCCTGTGAAGGTGGCGCAGGAACAGAAGATCTTGTTAATGAAGATGTTTTAAATGCATTGGGCCCAAAAGGCGTCCTGATTAATATTGCACGCGGCAGTGTTGTTGATGAAAAGGCTTTAATTCAGGCGTTAATAAATAAGCAAATCGCCGCTGCGGGCCTTGATGTTTATGCTAAAGAGCCTTACATTCCAGAAGATCTAAAGAAAATGGATAATGTTGTTTTGCTCCCTCACATCGCAAGCGCCACCACAGAGACGCGGAGTATTATGGGTGAGCTGGTTATAGAGAATTTACTGGCACATTTTGATGGCCGTACGCTGATCACGCCTGTTTAAGCAGAGCTTTTTAAGGATTAAATATGTTCAAAAAAATATGGTTTTTAATCGCGGTTTTTGTCTTGGTGAGTATTTCAGCAACACAAAGCTTTGCAATAGGCTGCTATACCAAAGCCGAAGCTGAAGCCGAGCAGGGTATCCGCATCCATAGCGAGTTAATGGTCATTAGTCTGAACTGCCAGCATATGGGGCCATCTGGCGATAAAAATTTATACTTAAAATATCGCCAATGGACAAAAAAACATGAGAAAATCTTTGCTGGCTATGAAGATACGCTGATGTTCTATTTCACACGTAATGGTGAAAAAGCCCCTGAAAAGCGTTTGAATACATTACGGACGAATTTCGCGAATAAAATATCCCTAGAAGCAGCCAAAATGCGCCCTGACTTATTTTGTAATCATTACGGTCAACGTATAGCGCGCGCCGATGTCTTAGACAGATCCCAAATAAAAGACTGGGCATCAACTTTTTACGCCTCGCATCCTGTCTCAAACCCTATTTGCCACCAGTAAATTTATTCCCCTGTTAAAATTTATGGTCTCTAGTTCGAGCGAGGAGACCTAAAATCAGACTCTATTCATGGTTTTTATGAAAATAAACATTGACAAGAGCGTGCGTATCTCCCTATATGTTTCCATAACGTTTGGTGTGTTTTGCAATAGAGGAAATAAGGATTCGTATTATGCTAGATAAAATAGTGACAGACGAAAGCAAAGCGACCGCATCTTCTCTGGTTAATCAGGAGGGGTGTATGGTTGAATCTAAAGGTATTTATATTTGTGAGTATGAAATAAAGGAACTTAAACAAAAGTATAATTTATATGCTGCTCCCAAAGATGTTTGCCCGAGCCGTGGGCTAGGGTTTCCTTATACGCATATTAAGCGCTTTAAAGATAATGTAGTTGAGAATAATAATTTATTGGGGTATAGCTCAGCATCCTATGACGATAGAAAATCTCTGTTTGATGACCTTAAATCAGGTGATTATGAAGGGCAGTGGTTTACCCCCACTCTTTCTATGTTGGAGCAAGTCTCAACGCGTGTAGATAAGAGTGATTTGAACGGGAGCTTTAATAAGACATGTGGGTATTTGTGGCTTGATTGTGGCGCTCAGCCCTTTATCCGTGCTGGTCTGTTTGATATAAATAACAGTAAAGTTACGAAAGGTGGTTATGGCGAGAGCCGTATGCGTCCTGTACGATTAGAGCCTATCGTCTGAGGCGATTGTAAAGAGACCCAAATATTATAAAAATGGCTGCTTTTAATAAGGCGGCCATTTTTTGTTTACGGCCAATCTGTGGACAGCTTTACGCTGTGGCTAGAATGGCGCATAACAATGTTTTAAGCTAAGCCCTTAAATTAGAATAAAACTAGGGGGATTTATGAGTACAGAGACTGGTGTAAATATTGGTATAGATGCGGCTATTAATAACGCAGTGGGGCATTTTGCCGATATCGTTGAGAGCGTTGTTTTCTTTCCTGTGCGCTATTGCGATGCGGGAAGCGTCAGTTTTGGCTACCCAGAAGGTTTTTGTGCGGATGGTGTAGAAATAGTCGCGCCGCTTATCCTTATTTGGCTTGTCTTAGCCTCTATATATTTCACAGTTTATCTTGGTTTTGTTAATGTGCGCTTTTTCAAGCACTCAATAGACCTATTGCGCGGTAAATATGATAAAAAAGACACTGATGGTGGACAGATTAACCGCTTTCAAGCTTTAGCAACATCGCTGTCAGGGACGGTCGGTCTTGGTAATATTGCAGGCGTGGCGATTGCTGTCTCCGTTGGCGGCCCTGGCGCTGTGCTTTGGATGATTATAATGGGCTTTTTCGGTATGAGCCTAAAATTCGCTGAAGTGACTTTTGGTGTGAAATATCGTCACCACCCTGACAAGAATGATCTAAGCCGCGTCTTTGGTGGCCCAATGTATTATTTGCGTGACGGCTTTTCAAATAGAGATATTCCTTATATAGGTTCTGCATTGGCCGCTTTATTTGCTTTTTGCTGTATCCTTGGCTCAATTGGCGGCGGTAACTTATTCCAAGCTAATCAGGCTTACCAGCAAATCCTAAATGTTACAGGCGGTGAACAAAGTATCTTAGCCAATTACGCATGGCTTTTTGGTGTTGGCTTAGCCATTTTGGTCGGGGCAGTGATTATTGGCGGTATTCAGTCTATTGCTAAATTCACATCAAAAATCGTGCCAATTATGGGTGGTTTATATGTTGGAGGTGGGCTTATTGTTATTGGCTTAAATTACGATCAAATAGCCTCAGGCCTTTATGATATTGTTACGATGGCTTTCTCGTTCGAAGCTGGTCTTGGTGGATTTTTGGGCGTGATGTTACAGGGCGTTAAGCGTGCTTCATTCTCAAACGAAGCTGGCCTAGGTTCCGCTGCTATTGTTCACGCGACAGCCAAAACAGATCAACCTGTATCGCAGGGCTTTGTTGGTATGCTCGGGCCGTTTATTGATACAATGGTTATTTGTACGATTACAGGGCTCGTGATTGTGTTTACAGGCGCTTATAAAGATGGCGTTGGTATGGAAGGGGTCGAGCTGACCTCTAAAGCTTTCGGTGCAGGTGTGTCATGGTTCCCTTATTTATTGGCCGTGACGGTATTCCTCTTTGCCTTTTCAACCCTAATTACATGGTCTTATTACGGTCAAAAAGCGGCGGCGTTTTTGTTCGGTGAGAATAAATATGTTGAGATGGCTTATAAAATCATCTTCTTATTAGTAATTATTGTCGGTTGTACAATGGAGCTTGGCAAAGTCGTTGCTTTATCAGAGGCGTTTTTGTTTGTCATGGGTATACCCAATATTATTGGCCTGTATTTCTTATCGCGTGAACTTAAGCGTGATGTAAAAACATATAAAAAGCATATTGATGGCGTTGATGCGGATAATGCTTCGCAGGCTGCGGAATAAACACCCGCCCTTAAATATATTTTCTGTGTAGAGTTTTGAGCGCAGGCAGGTTGATCCTTGCCTGCGCTTTTTTTGCATGTTTGAATTAGCTATTCAAATTTGTAAGTAAATCGATTCGATTGGGGAACCGTCATGAACGGAGATCACATGCGCGCAGACAAAACTGTGTTATCAGCCAATGCAGCTTTAGGTGCCAAGGGCACTGAAAGTTCAGATAAAAAGGCTCTTAAGGCCGATGGGCCAGCGGACATATCGACACAGACGCTCAGTTCTAAAGATTCAGCGTCTATCCCCGCAATGGAAGTGGCTGAGGGCTTAACCATTAGCGCCCTTAATCAAAATATGAAGAAGGGTAATGATAACCCGAGTTACGCTTCTAGTGCGTCTAAATCCCATTTTAAGCCGCAAGATATTGATGATGCGGAAACCGTATTACAGCTCGGGTACAGCGCAGGCCAGAAAGCCTCTGCCGCACGGGGCCCTTTTTATCACTATGGACAAATCGCCGCGATTGTTGCCTCTGTCCTTTGGGTCTTTTACAGCAGTGTTTATTTCATGCGCGGGGGCATGTCGTTTGATCCGCAAATGATGAGCGGTATGCTCACCGGCGTTTTAGCGCCTGTCGCGATTTTCTGGCTGTGTTTCAGCCATTTTAGCCGTAAGAATGATGTTGAATTTTACGCACAGAGCTTACGCACAGAGCTTGAAGGCCTGTTATTTCCAAGCAAACAACATGCAACGCGCGTCAATAAAGACATCCAAATGCTGTGCCAGCAAGTGGCGGATATGAATAATAATTCTCGTGCCGCTTTGAAATCTATTCAGCGCGCGCGCCACGGCTTGCGCAGCGAAATACGTGACTTTTCAAGTATCGCCAGTAAAGCCGAATTCCACATTGACCGTTTAGGTGATGTTTTGGAATTACGCAAAAATGGCTTAATTGAATCGATTGAACAAATTGAGAGCCATGAGAATATCCTCAAAGATCATGCCAAAAATGGCCTTGATGCGTGGCGCGCCGCAGAACAAGACATTCTAGGTATTTCGAGCTCTGTCGAAGAAAAACTCCAAAAAGGCAGCGATAAAATTATTGAAGCGGCTTCTGATGCGCATAAAACCGTTATTGCGATTGATGACTCTATGGAGTGCACTTATCAATCGATGCAGTCTGCTGTTGATAATTTCGGTGTGCGTCTAGATGGCTTAAGCAGTGACTTTGAAGGTCATGTTGAAACATTGAGTGGCTCGGCGGATCGCGTTAGTGATGAAACACAGAAACTTGGTACGCATATTCGCAGTGAAGTTGATAGCCTTGAGAAAATGACCATTCAAGCGATTGAAGCGATGGCCGAATCTTCTATGTCGATAGAAGCGCAGCGCCGTGAGTTGAATAATGGCGTTGAACGCTTGTCAGAGCAAGCACAAGCGTTGTCTTCACGTATTGCAGATGCCGCTGAAAAAATGGATGTTACCGTCGATGTCGCGGTAAGCCGCAGCGTTGAAATTGAAGACCGTATGAGCGCGCAAGCCGATCGTTTGGACGGCTTAGCTTTGACCCTTGATGATAAAGCCGAGTCTCTTGAAAAGTCAGGTGATCATGTTGCCTCACAATTAAGTGATGCTATGTCAGTGGCGATTAATGGTTCAGAAAAATTACGCAGCGCCGTGCGCCGTATTGCTGAAGAGATGGAAAAAACCACGCAAAATACAGAAGTAAGCGCAGATGCTTTACTCGATAAAGTGACGGTTAAATTTGATAATTTGCATGACCATACAGCGCATAATGTCGCGAAACTGCGTAAAGCTACGCATGAATTTGATGAGGTGATTATACGCCTTGATAAAACGGTCTCGGCGAGTGGTGATAAAATCTCAGGTAATATTGCTGAGATTGACACACGCTGCACAAGTTTAGAGCAAGCAACCAAAGACTTAACCGTACAAGTGAGCCTTGTTCTTGATGGCTTCGCCGCGCCAATCGCTGATATTGTTGAAGCAGGGCAAGACTTAGAACTGCGCCAAGAACATGTCACTAAATTGCTCGAAAGCCGTACGCTTGATTTATCTGATGCGGGTAATCGCGCACAAACACAGGCTGAAAATATTCGTGATATATTATCAACGCAAGTTCAAGATTTGTCGTCACTTTCTGGTGAAATATCAGGCCATTCAACAGGGCTTGAAGACCGCGTACGTCAACAGCGTGAGCAGTTAAACGACCATATAAGTGCGATGATGGAAAAAATTGAAACGCATAATGCAGGCGTTGATACACATCTAACGCTGCTAAAGGCCACGAATGATGATATTGATAGCAATATAGGCCGCTTTGAACAGGATATGCAGGGCTTTGTTTCTGTCATTCAAGGTAAGACGAGCGAGTCTAAAAAAGAACTCTCGCAGCTTGAGGATACCTATTTCGAGCATTGGAATAAGGTTGAACATTACAGTACCAAGAGCTCTAAACGTCTGCAAAATGCAGTGGAAGCACTTAAGCTTTCAGCGCAAGAAACCTTGCCGCATTATGATGAAGTACTTGAGAAAGTTGATCGCGCAGAAAACCGCTTTAAAGAGCTTAATATGGGCTTTACAGAGCTATCGGACGATTCACTTGATCGCTTACAGAAACTCAAAGACCGCTTAGAGGTTGCAGCCTCTGACTTGAATGTTTCAGCCTCTGAATCAGGTAAAAATTTACGTCTTCATGAAGATAATTTACGCGATGCTGGTCTGTTAATGGACGAGACGGCAAGTAGTGCTTCATCTAAATTGAAAGATGTTGAGGAGCGCTTGAAATCGCAGGAAAGCAATATCCACCTAATGGCGGATAAAATGGAACTGCGCATTGATAACTTAAATGACACGGTCGGTCAGCAATTTATAAGCATTACTGAATCTGTCGGTCAGGCCGTCGCTCAGCTTAGCGATGCTGCCTCACGCTTTGGTATTATTGCATGCAAAGTAAGAGAATCTGCGGATGAAAGCAGCGCTGCGATTACGATGGCTAATGATAAAGCGATAGCCAATCTTGATAACTTGCTTACCGCCGGAAAACGTTGCACGGAAGAAAATGAGAAATCAATCCAATTGCTTGATAAGAAAACAAGTGAGTTACTTAGTACAACCAAGCAATCGCGTGATGCTATATCCAAAGCAGGCGATAGCTTTGTTATTCGTGCGCGTGAATTTGAAGAACATATCAAAGCGTCATTGACGACCACCAAGGATTACGTGATTGAACTTAAAACACAGGCTCATGCTGTGGCGGAAGCGTCTGATGATGGGGCGAACCAAATACGCGTCTCTATCGCTGATATTACGGGTCAAATCGATCATATTGGTAAATCCTCACGTGATATTACCAAGAAAATTGCTGAAGCAGGGGCCAGCTTAGAGGAGCAAACCGATAAGCTCACTATGCGTGCACGCAGCGCGACATCCGTCTCTGAATCTGCAGCCAGTGAGCTTTCGCGCCAATCTAATAATCTGGCTAAAGCTGTGCGTGATGCCGAAGGCGCATTGGGGCGCATTGGTGATATGCGCCAAGAAGCCCAGCAAGAAGCCTTTATGGATTCTGCCAAATTCATTGTTGAAAGCCTCCATAGTCTATCGGTCGATATATCCCGTCAGGTCAAAGATGGCGAAGTCGATGATAAAACATGGAAAGCCTTTAAGAAGGGCGATATAGCCGCATTCACACGCCGTCTTGTTGAAATTGACTTTGATAGTAATATCGACAAGCTCAAAGAGAAGTTTGAGAATGATAATAGCTTTAGAAATTACACAATGCGCTTCACGCGTCAGTTTGAAGAAATTCTAGAGCATGCGTATAAAACATCACATGCGGATATTCTCTGCACGGCATTTTTATCAAGTGATATTGGTAAGCTTTATCAATCCCTCTGCGTGATTGCTGGGCGTCAGACGAAGAAGATGAGTAGTTAAAGCTCTATCATAAATACAACACCGCAATTTACATATTTGTTGACCTTTCGCCGTGAATATGTGATAGTATACCATTGTAAATTAAGGCTATGGTGCAACGATGTCTGAAGTTAACAGTGATAAAACAGCGCAGAATGACCTTCTAAATCAGCAAATAGATGATTTGGAAGATTTGATGCTTGTTTTGCGCCATTGTGCAGAACAACATATTAAAAGGAGCTGCCCTTACGATCACACTAAAAATCATAATTTGAAAACGGCATTCCTATCAGTGGTCTCCCGTATTGAGTGCTTGAATAATCAAGCCCTAGGTGAAGACGGGCTGCGAAGCCGAGCGCTTAATCTCTATGATACATACTACTCATCTTCACGCATTATTTATAGTAAATCAGGTTGGGAGTTTACCGATCCACCAGTCCAGAAAGATAGTCCCGCTGCTATCCAGTACTGGCGAGAAGCTGCAATTATGGCGCGTGTCATGATGGAACGCTTGGTGGATTCTGGCAACATAGATGCATATGAGAACATTAAGCAGTTTTACGATAAAGCGGCAGCTTCTTTCTGTCTCGACAAACAGCTAAGCATAACTCCAAAAGCCAACAGACTGATTATGTAGGGGGGGTATATGTCAGATAGCCTTAGTAAAAAAACAAAGTATAATAATAGCGATAAGCCTTTGTTTATGGCTTGGGTTGGCCGTGATAAGCCTGAGCATGAGTCTGTTTGCGGCAGATTAGGTCAACGTTATCGAGTGTTCGCGGTCTTGACGTCTTTGAATTTCTACGTTTAATATTCTAACCCTCGTTTAGCACCGATTTTATTATCTGGCTCGGGGGCAAGCTTATAGCCCTTAAACACTTTAAGCAGCTCACCATCAAAAGCCCCTGCATATTTCTGGTCATCACCAAGTGCCATCATGCGATCTATGGCCTCTTCTTCGCTGCGTTTGGCTGGTTGGTGAGGGCGGTGGATGCGGTCGCCGTCATAGGCATCAACAATGCAGGCCATGCGGATGGTCTTGCCGAGCTTCTCAGCGGCAATGCCGCTATAGCCGCTGCCATCTAGACGTTCATGATGGTAGAGCATCAATGTTGGAATGACTGTTTTAATATGTGGGTGATTATAAAATTCATCACTGACATTATGGCGTTTATAGGCTTGTTCTAAATATTCAAGGCCGCGCAATGTATGCATGCTTTTCATACGGCGCTCTTCTGGCGTTGGGCTATGGGGCAGAGACCAGATGTTAATATCGTAATCACTATGCAATTTACCAATATCGCTGAGCTTAAAGGCATCATAAAAATTACGCCCTGACTTGGCGCTATAACCGAGCTGTCCCATGAATTTTTGACCATCTTTTGAAATGCGCTCCAAATGGCCATGCATGACTTCGCCATATTGGTTTATGTCGGCGCCATAGCTGCCGATCTCTTGCCAAAGCTCTTGCGCTATTTTTGGCCATATTTTGTTTAAAACAGGGTCGCTAGCAACATCGTAGCTTTCAATGATTTTGTCGAGGGCGATTAGATCGAAATCAAGTTGGTCGTAACCATATTTAGTTGTGTTGATACTCATGTTCTCAGGCTTTACCTTTATATTTATAAATACTCACGCACGTCAGCTAATGTTCCTTTAAGTCCAGCGGCAGCGGCCATAGCGGGGCTCATTAAATGGGTGCGTCCACCGCGGCCTTGGCGGCCTTCAAAGTTACGGTTTGATGTTGATGCGCAGCGCTCGCCAGGCTCTAGGCGGTCAGCGTTCATGGCTAGGCACATAGAACAACCCGGCTCACGCCATTCAAAGCCCGCTTCTTTAATAATCACGTCGAGGCCTTCTTGTTCGGCTTGGGTTTTAACAAGGCCAGACCCCGGGACGACCATTGCGCGGACATTATCGGCAATTTTGTGACCTTTGACGATTTTGGCAACATCGCGAATATCTTCAATGCGGCCATTGGTGCATGACCCAATAAACACTTGATCAATTACGACATCTTGTAAAGCCATGCCTGCGGTTAAGCCCATATAGTCCAAGGCGCGCTTGGCGGAATCTTGTTTGCTGACATCCGCGAAATCTTCAGGGTTAGGGACATTTGCGGTAATGGGTAAAACGTCCTCTGGTGACGTGCCCCATGTGACTTGTGGGGCTATATCACTAGCGTTTAGGGTGATCTCTTTATCAAACACCGCGTCAGCATCGCTTGGCAGCGTCTTCCAATAGGCGACGGCTTTATCCCAATTGTCATTTTTAGGCGCTTTTGGACGACCTTTTAAGTATGAGAATGTGGTTTCATCAGGGGCGATTAAGCCTGCGCGCGCGCCCGCTTCAATCGACATATTGCAAATTGTCATGCGGCCTTCCATCGAAAGGTTGCGTATGGCTTCGCCTGCATATTCAATAACATATCCTGTACCGCCAGCCGTACCTGTGACGGCAATAATCGCAAGGGCGATGTCTTTGGCGGTAACGCCCGTGCTGAGTTCGCCATTAATGGTAATGCGAAGTGTCTTAGCCGGGCTTTGTGGCAGAGATTGTGTGGCAAGGACGTGTTCGACCTCAGATGTGCCAATGCCAAAGGCGAGCGAGCCAAATGCGCCATGGGTCGATGTATGGCTGTCACCGCAGACAATCGTCATACCCGGTAAGGTAAAGCCTTGCTCTGGCCCGACAATATGAACAATGCCTTGGCGCTGATCGCTCATGGAAAAATACTCAACGCCAAATTCAGCACAGTTTTTTGTCAATGTTTCAACCTGAATGCGGCTTTCAGGCTCTTGTATGCCCCCTGCGCGGTCAGTGGTGGGGACGTTGTGGTCGGCGACGGCCAATGTGTTCTCAGGGCTGCGCACGGGACGTCCGGCCATTCTTAAACCTTCAAAGGCTTGTGGCGAGGTCACTTCATGCACCAAATGGCGATCAATATAGATTAATGTATTTTGATTATCTTCCGCGCCTGTATCAATTAAATGCGCGTTCCAGATTTTCTCATATAATGTCTTGGCCATGTTCTTCACTTTTTTTTGTGAGCGTGTGTAATTTAATTTAGGCTGTATACGAATAGGTATCAAGATTATATCTTATTTTTGTAGTGAAACTTATTTTTAATTTATGGAGACGGTTAATGTATAGACGTTTATTAAGCCTTTTTGCGATTCTCGTTATGGGCATGGCCAGTGCAGGGGCGGTTCAAGCTGCGAAAATTGGCGAGGCTATTCCACATGATTTGGCATTGAAAGATCAAGCTGGCGCGGAGGCTGATTTCACAAGCTTAAAAGGCGAAAAAGGTCTGGTCGTACTGTTTGTACGTTCGGCAGAATGGTGTCCGTTTTGTCAGGTTCAATTAAAAGATTTTGCGGCGCGTTACGACGATTTTAAAAAGCGCGGTTATGAAGTCGCCTCAGTCAGCTATGACAGCATTGAGGTGTTAAACCGTTTTTCTATAGAAAATGAAGCGCCGTATAAAATGCTCTCAGATCCGAGCTCGGAATCAATCAGAGCTTTTGGCATTTTGAATGAAAAATACGAAGAAACGTCACGTTTCTACGGTATTCCGAACCCGACCATCTATGTCATTAACGCTGAGGGCATGATTACGCATATGTTTAGCGAAGATGGTTACAAAGCCCGCCCACCAATAGATGGTATTTTGCTCGCGCTTGATTAAGCAATGTTAATCAAGATCAAGATTAAGCACAGGGCGTAGTTTTCTATTGTTAAGGAATGTAACAAAGGGTGGCGTATCGTTTTTATCTATCAATATAGATTATAAGCAGCGCCATTCTTTTTCACACGCATCGAGCGTATCATTGGCAATGGCTTCGCGAATGTCACGCATCAGCATATTCATCATATAGACGTTATGTTGCGAGAGTATTTGCATGCCCAGCATTTCTTTGGCCTTGATCAAGTGATGAATATAGGCTTTTGAATAGAAATTTGATGATTTAATATCGCTCTCAGGCAGAAGCGGTGAAGCGTCTTCACGATATTTAGCGTTTTTAATATTGATACGGTTACCCGGAACGCCTTTCATGATAGCCCAGCCGTGACGCGCCGCGCGCGTCGGAGATACGCAATCAAATGTATCAATGCCAAGGCGTACACATTTAAATATGTCGTCAATCGCGCCAATGCCAAGCAAGTGAACAGGGCGTTCTTGGTGGATTTGTTTGGTGCACCATGAAACAATTTCATAAAATTGTTGTTTGCTGCCGCCAAGTGAGCCGCCAATGGCTGTGCCGAAGAAATTACCATTCTTGGTCCATGCGCAGCTTTCAGCGCGGAGGTCGTCATATACACCGCCTTGCACAATGCCATAAACGGCTTGTGCGCCATTATCGCTTTTCTCGAAATGTTCTAAACAGCGATCGCCCCAACGATGTGAACGATGCATTGATTCTTCTGTATAGTCGCGATCAACATGGAAAGCGGTACATTCATCAAACTGCATAATAAGATCAGCGCCGAGCTGTCTTTGGATGTCCATTGAGCGTTCAGGGGTCAGCATCATTTTAGAGCCATCTTTATAGCTTCTAAATTCTGCGCCTGCTTCGGTGATTTTAAGAAGAGACTGTTTGCGCTCGCCTTTATTGCGGCCTTTAATCTCATCCGCGACGGAGCCATGCCCCATGGAAAAGATTTGAAAGCCGCCACTATCGGTCAGCATTGGGCCGTCCCAGCCCATAAAGGCATGCAAGCCACCCATTTTCTCAACAACATCAGCGCCTGGCTGAACCATTAAGTGATAGGTGTTTGACAATATAATATCCGTTTTGGCTTCAACCATTTGATCTGGGTTGAGGTTTTTGATGGCCGCTTTCGTGCCACAAAAGATATAATTAGGTGTTTGAATGGTGCCGTGAGGAGTCTTCAAAGTACCTAAACGCGCCTGAGAATTAGGCGCGTTATAAGTTATATCAAATTCAAAATTTGGATATTTTAGGTCAGTCATGACTATTATTCACTCTGTAAGATTCGGTAGAAGAAGCTACGCGGCGTCTAAGAATTACTTCTTAGCGGCGAGAACTTTTTCTACTTGTGCTTTAAATGAACGGAAGCATACGTCAAGTTTCGTTTTCGCTGTACCAGTAAGGTAAGCATCAAGGCCACCTTTATGTTCAACAGTACGAAGACCAGCTGTGCTGATTTTTACGCGAATGCTACGGTCAAGCGCTTGTGAGTATAAGCTAGCTTCTTGAACGTTCGGGTAAAACTTACGACGAGTTCTATTTTTTGCGTGGGAAACGTTATTACCAGACATAACGCCTTTACCTGTAACTACACAACGACGGCTCATAGTGTAAATCCTTCTATATTCTTAATTCTTATGTTTCTTAATATATCTTATATAATCGTGTTAATTTTTCACATTATATAAACGCGTGACTTTTTCACAACGAAGCGGAGATTATCGCAACGGGGCGGGGCAAGTCAAGTAAAGAGTGTATAAAACACCATGTTTTTCGGAAAAATAATGATAATGCTTTATCTGGGCGTTACATTAAGGGCTATTCTTATAATGATAAACTTGTATAACTGTCGAGCATAGCGCTTTATAGCATATGTATAGAGAGTTGAATATAGCCGTGATAATCGGCGTTTTAGGAGATAAAGATGGCGCAGACAGCCCTTAAGTTCGATGAAATCGTGAGCCTTATACAGTCTATGGAGCATCCGTCATGTTCTGTGCGCCGTGAAATGTCTGATATGAACAAGGTCGAGCGTATTAAATATTGGCTTAATTTTGCGGCTGATCGTCAAATCTTCGAAATTAAACGCCCGCGATTGTCTTTATATGCCGCGTCGCATGGCTTTGCCGCTGGTGACGATATGCAAAAAGCGCATTTTAAAAATATGGTGAGCCAATTACTGGCGGGGGATCATGCGATTAATGAGGTTATTGACTTAGCCAGTGCAGATTTACGCCTTTATGATTTAAATATGGATGAGCCGACAAGTGATCTGCGTCATGGCGACGCGATGAATGATGAATCTTTGCTGAATTCTTTGTCCTATGGATTGATGACTATTGAGCCTGAAAGTGACTTGGTGTCGATCGCAACAATTGGTGCGGGCTCTGAAGATATAGGCCGGGCATTTTGCGCTTCTTTTATACCCGCTCTCAAAAGCGCGCTTGATGTAAAGCTTGAAGATCTATCGCTAGAGAGTTGTTTCGCGGCGCTAAAAGGCAATTCAGGCTATGAGCTCAATGCCGTTATTGGCGCAGTCATAGCGGCGCGGCTTGCGCATGTACCGATTATTCTTGAAGGCTATACAGGGCTTGCTGCAGGACTGTTCTTGAACGCGCTGAATGATAATACGCATTGGCACTGTGCCTTTGCTTTGCCACAAGATGACAATGAGCCTGCCTTGCGAGCCTATTTAGAAGCGCAGAACTGGTTAGTGCTTGATGATCCACGCCCTTACGGGCTGCGTCAGGATTCCGCAATTAATGGCGGTATGCAAATCGGCGCATTGCGCCAAATGTTGATCTTGGATAATTTCTACGCGCAGCAGAAAATGGCCTCTTAGAGTAACAGGGCTAAAGCAAAGACACTCAAAAGCTGCGCGATACCGATTAAATATAAGGCGCGGTGCAGGGCGCTGCGGTCTATTTTTGCCTTGGCGGCTGAAGGGCCGTACCATGGCGATTCAATTAAATCCCCAAATCGAGATTTTTGTTTTCCGCCAATGGACAGGTTTAGGCTGTGGGCCAATATGGCCAAAGGCTGAATGCATTTCGTTTGTGATATAGAGTGAAGGGCGCTTAAAAACTGGGCTTTTGGGACAATAAGCGAAGCCATAATAAGTAATGTGGCGGCAATAAAGTCAGGTATTGTGCGCAATAAGACCTCAAAAACTGTCGTTATATAAGTATAGGGCCCCGTTAATGTGTTGCGGCCGATAGCATAAGAAAGCCATGTAAATAACGTCCCGACAAGCAAAATAGGCAACCCACCAATAAGATAGAGTATTAAGGGTAGAAGGAAGTCACGGGCATAATTTGTTGTCGCTAAGCTTATTAATAAGCGATTATAACCGCTTTCATCCGCAGTGCTCACCGCACGCATCGTGCTTAGTGATAAGGCTTTTTGTAGGGGCGCGGAGAGTGTTTTTTTAGTGGTGCTGGCCAGATCTTTTTGTATTGAGTGGCTCAGTATATAAGGCCTTAGCGTAACAATAGACAGGGCTAGAAAGATGATTTCAAAAATTTGACGCCCGCCAGTACTTGATAAAGCAAGGTTTAGGGCGATTATTACTATTGTCGCAAAGCCAATAAACAAGCAAATAACCACTAAGCCGCGTAGAAACAAGTCTTGCGCAGTGCGATTAGGGGCGTTGAGTTTAATTAATGTTGATAAGAAGAGCTTGTTGAGCACAGTCCATAACAAAGGTATCGATGCGCCTTGTTTTACCCCCTGTAATAAACTCAAGGGGATAGAAATTATAAGCGCTGCAACAATTATGTAAGCATGTGTTATAATTGAGTTATTATAGATTTCTTCGATAATATCGATCATGAAATTCACTATTTGTTTAGATTGTTCTGATATAATTTTAGCAGATAATGACTCCGTGTCAAAGTCACTTAAAAGGCTACGCGTAAAATAAGCGTCTTAAAATAAGCGTCTATAGGCCTATACAAGAATTGGATTCGCTCATGTTATATCATCTCTATGAAGCCGGAAATGCCGCTTTATTTGGCCCTCGTTTAGGGGCGCAGATGGTGCGCGCGAGCTTTACGAACCCGTTTAACCCCCTTTCTTATACGCCGCTAGGTAAAACGCTTGCGGCGGGTACAGAAGTGTTTGAGCGTGTAACACGGCGCTTTGGTCAGCCTGTATGGGGGCTCGATAGCACTGTTATTGACGGTAAAGATGTTGATATTGAAGAAGAGATTATTGTAGAAAAGCCGTTTTGTAGTTTACTGCATTTCAAGCGTGATACAGATCGTAATGATCCTAAAGTTTTAGTGGTCGCGCCAATGTCTGGGCATTTCGCGACCTTGCTGCGTGGCACGATTGAGGCTTTATTGCCTCATCATGATGTTTACGTCACAGAATGGGTCGATTCACGTCAAGTGCCACTCTCTAAGGGCGATTTCTCATTAGATACATATATCTCATATCTGCGTAGTTTCTTAAGTTTATTGGGTGGAGATTCGCATGTGATTGCGGTTTGTCAGCCTGCTGTGCCTGTTATGGCGGCGGTCTCGTTAATGGCAGAGGAAGATGATCCAAATCAGCCTTTAACCATGACATTAATGGGTGGGCCGATTGATACGCGTATATCAATGACAGCCGTGAATAAATTGGCGGAAGACAAACCATTAAGTTGGTTTGAAGATACAATTGTACAAACCGTGCCGGTGTTTAATCAAGGGGGCTTGCGTAAAGTTTACCCAGGTTTCCTACAGCTTAGTGGCTTTATGTCGATGAATTTAGATCGCCATATCGACTCGCATAAGAATTTTTATAAGCATTTGATCCAAGGGGATGGTGAATCAGCTGCAGGGCATCGTAAATTTTATGATGAGTATATGGCGGTCATGGATATTCCAGCGACATATTATATTGATACGGTTGATGTTGTCTTTCAGCGCCATTTATTGCCGAAGGGCGAAATGGAATGGTTGGACCCGATTACGGGCGAAAAGCAACTGGTTGACCCAAGTAAAATTAAGAAAACAGCCTTGTTCACGGTAGAGGGCGAACTTGATGATATCTCGGCTTGTGGCCAAACCACGGCGGCGCATGTACTTTGTTCAAATTTAGCGCCTGAAAAGCAGTTCCATTGGCTGCAAAGAGATGTTGGGCATTACGGTATATTTAACGGCGGGCGTTACCGCAGCCAAATCATGCCGCGTATTCGCCATCTTATTCGTCAGTTTGATAAGGGGCTTTCGCCGATACCGAAAAGCGATTTGGATATTTATCCTGACCTTGCCCCTGAACAGTTCGATAAGAAAAAGCATTTAGATGTTGTGCTATAGGGCTTTGGCTGTTTAATGTAGAAATATGGTTACATCTATTGATCTCGCTGGGCTTGAACGCCACATAAAACTTCGTCGTGATTCACGCGCGCGCCGTATGGCGTTGCGTCTTGATCCTGCGCAGCGTTGTGTGCATTTCGTTTTGCCGCGCTATGCCTCAACCAGTAAAGCGCAAGCCTTTATCGATGATCACCGCCAATGGGTGATGGATCGTATTAATGAATTACCTGAATATATAGCCCTAGAAGCAGGGGCTATTTTGCCGATATTAGGGCGTGAGGTGCGCGTTGTTGTCGAAAAAGACCCGAGCCGCAAATCAACGCATATTGAGCTGCAAGATTACACCTTGTTAGTTCAAACCAATTTAGAAGAATATGAGCCACGCATTAAACGCTTTTTAAAAAGCTTAGCGCGGGAATATCTGACGGATATTTTAAAAGAGAAAACCGCGCAACTTGCAAAAAAGCCCAAAAAAGTCCAAATCCGCGATACCAAGACACGTTGGGGCAGTTGCAGTACTGAAGGCAATATATCTCTATCATGGCGTTTGATTTTTGCGCCCCCTGATGCAATGGATTATGTGGTTGCGCATGAAGCGGCGCATCTTATCCATATGGATCACAGCAAAAAATTCTGGGCCCAATGCGAGGCTTTATGTGTGGGCTATAAAGCGGGTAAAAAATGGATGAAAAGCGAAGGCTATACGCTGCACCAGTTTGGCTGAACCCGTTCGGGGTATTTTTTCAAGAGGCGCTTTGTACGGCGTTTATTTCTCAAATAAAGATTCTAATTTTGTCATTAAGGCTTCGGCGAGTTGTTCAACATCTGTGATGGTTATTGAATTCTCGTAATATTGTGTGACATCATGACCAATACCAATCGCGCTCAGCTCAATATTGCTGTTATTCTCGATCCGGTAAATGACGGCTTGTAAGTCTTTTTCCAAAAATGTCGCGGGATTATTGGATAGAGTGGAATCATCCACAGGCGCACCATCAGAGATCACCATCAATATTTTACGCTCTTCATGGCGGCGGGCTAAGCGGTTATAAGCCCATGCCAAAGCCTCGCCATCAATATTTTCTTTCAATAAGCCTTCTTTGAGCATCAAACCAAGATTGTTTTTACTGCGCCGCCATGGTGTATCGGCTTCTTTATAGATTATGTGGCGAATGTCGTTTAAGCGGCCGGGGTTAGCAGGGCGGCCATTATCAATCCATAAATCACGGGATTTACCGCCTTTCCACGCACGTGTCGTAAAGCCCAGCACTTCACATTTAATGCCGCAGCGCTCAAGGGTGCGGATTAATATATCTGCACACAGCGCTGAAATCGTAATCGGGCGGCCACGCATAGAGCCTGAATTATCTAATAACAGGGTTAATATCGTATCTTTAAATTCGGTTTCTTGTTCCTGTTTAAAGCTTAAAGGTACGCTTGGGTTGGCAATGATACGGGCAAGGCGGCTGCTATCTATATGGCCTTCTTCGAGATCAAATTTCCAGCTGCGTTGTTGCTGTGCCATTAATTTGCGCTGTAAGCGGTTGGCAAGGCGCGTAATCATTGATTGGTAGCGCTCTAAATAGCTGTCTAACGTATCGCGCAGGCGTTTTAAGTCTTCAGGGGTGGCAAGCTCATCAGCGCTGATGGTTTCATCAAATTCAGAGGTGTAAATGCGATAATTAGCGCTATGACCATTCTGCATAAGTGGTGTACTTTGGCCTTGGGCTTCTTCGCTGCTGGCTGAATTGTCGTTATCTTCGCCGTTATCGTTGACATCTTCACTGGCATGATTTTCTTCATCTTGCTTATCTGTGTCGTGTAGCTCGCTATCATCACTAACGTCTTGTGCTTGTTCACCTTTTAACGGATCGTCCGGTAAGGCGTCTTCTGATTTCTCTTCTTGATCTGTGTCTTTATCATCTTCTTGCGCAGCGCTTTGATCGCCATTGTCATTTTCTTCGCTGCCTTTTGACCCAGCATCTTGTTCGAGCAAATCCTCAAAACCCTCTAAGCCGAGTTGGTTTAACAGGCGCACAGCTTTCGTGGCAAAGCGATCTTGGTCTTCTATATAAGGGATAAGATCGGCAAAGGATGTGTTGCCGAGTTTGTCACTCAGCTCTTTGCCCCAATAATGCTGAATTTTCTGTGCTGTGTCCGGCAGGTCGGTTCCTGATAAGGCGGCGCGGCTTAATATATACAGGGCTTCGGCATAGGGGCAGGGATCTTTGGAGTCCATGCGGTCATAGTGTTTTATCTGGCATTCAGCCCTAAGGGCTTCATTGAGATTCTTGGCAACGCCTTTCATGCGGCGCATGCCAGCGGCCTCACAGCGTGCACGTTCAAGCGCATCCCACATAGCGGCGCTTTGTGTGTTATTCGGCAGGCGTGATTTATGCAAGGTGACATTGTGGTGCGCTAGATGTAAGGCACGTATATCACTGGCGGCACGAAGATCTGTTCTTTGCCCCGCATTTTGCGCATCAGCGATTGTTGGGAGCTTGGCGGATTTGTGTAGGTCAGAGAAAGGCAGGCGCGCAGAGACGGCCTCATGGGCGCTGAAAGATACGCTCACATCTTCCCCGCCAGACAATGCCTTTAGCGCGGCGGCTGTCGCGTTTTTGAATATTTCTTGGTCGCGCTGACGTTCGCGCAAGTTTTGTTGCGTGTTATCTTTATCCGTCAAGGTCTACACCAAAGCAGCGTTGGTAATATTCGCGCAGAACAGAATGTTCGGCTTCATCACATTTATTGTAAAAGCTGAGTTTAAAGGCGAGTTCTCTATCACCAAAAATCTCCGCGTTATCCGCCCAGCTAAGGACGGTACGTGGTGACATTAGGGTCGATAGATCACCAGAGCGGAACCCTTGGCGTGTTAAATTAGCCAATTGAACCATAGAGGCCACTTCATCTTTGCTTTCTGCGTTATTCAGCTCAGGTATTTTAGCGAGGATGATTTTTGTTTCATCTTCAACGCTTAAGTAATTAAGCACGGTAACAATGTTCCAGCGATCCATTTGCCCTTGGTTTATTTGCTGCGTGCCATGATAAAGCCCCGTTGTATCACCAAGGCCAATAGTATTGGCGGTGGCAAATAGGCGGAAAGCAGGATGCGGGCGAATAATTTTATTCTGATCGAGTAAAGTTAATTTGCCTTCAGCTTCCAAGATACGCTGAATAACAAACATCACATCAGGGCGGCCGGCATCATATTCATCAAAGACAAGCGCAACGGGGTTTTGCAGCGCCCAAGTTAAGATACCGTCTTTCCATTCAGTAATTTGCTTGCCTTCTTTTAGGACAATCAAATCTTTACCGAGCAGGTCAATACGGCTGACATGCGAATCAAGGTTGATACGAATACACGGCCATTTAAGCCGCGCGGCGATTTGTTCAATATGGGTTGATTTTCCTGTTCCGTGCAGGCCTTGGACCATGACTCGGCGATTATGGGCGAAGCCTGCTAGAACGGCCAGAGTCGTATCGTGGTCGAATTGATAGGTGTCATCAATCTCGGGGACGTTAGGCAAGTCATGGGCAAAACCAGGGACTTTTAAATCTATATCTATGCCAAAAGTCTCACGCGCATCATACATGGCGTCGGGTATAGTGCTATGGACGCGGTTTGTTTCAAGGTTGGTGGTATCAAAAGCGCCGATTTTCTTGTCAGATTGTGTTTCGCTCACGGTTTTACTCTTCCTTGTTAATGTCGATATTATACAGGCTGCATCGTTAAATATAGAAGATTTTACCAGCCTAAACGATGGGGGTAGAGGTATATAAGAGAGATTATCCCTTGAATTTTTCTTCTAATATTTCATATTTTTCATAGGCGAGGCGCAGTAGCGTATAGGCGGCATTGATATTTTTGCTTCGCTCTTCAGCCATTGGGCAGCTATTATTAACGTCTGGGTGGTATTTTTTCAGTAGGCTCTTATAGGTTTTTTTGATTTCAGCTAATGTCACAGGCGGGGCGAGGCCAAATTCTTCAAGCGCCTGATGTTCAGGTGTATTGCGATTATAGATTCGGTGTTCTTTTTTATGGGGCTTTTCTTGCTCGCTGGCACGGTCTTTTGGTTTGTCTTTTTCGGTGAAGTGATAGCTTTTCCACGCGGCATTGCGCAAAATATCATCAGCAGCACCTTCGGTTGCGAATTTCCATGTCGGGCGATCCCATATGGCGCCATTATAGATATAATCTTCAACATCACGATCAGGCATGCCAGCAAAATAATTCCATGCGCGATTATATGACTTTACATGTTCAAAACAAAAATCGTAATAAGCACTTAAGGCGCGGTCTTTTGGCGCACGATGCAGGGCATGCGCCTCACATTCAGGCATGTCACACGTCTTGATTTCGACTTTTTTTTTGTCCTCAGCATAGAGAGGTGATTTTTGTTGTAGTTTTATTCTAGGCATAAATTGATTATAATATTTCAGCGTTAAATTTTACAGAAAAAACATACATTAAAGGTAGATAAATGTCGAATAAAGTCAATAACACACCAATTGAGGTGGTTTTAGGCCCTGTAGGGCAAGAGGTTGAAAGCAGACTGCGTGCGGCATTCGAGCCGACTCAGCTCGAAGTCATAGATGAGAGTCATAAACATATTGGTCACGCCGGTCATCGCCCAGAAGGTGAAACGCATTTTAAGGTGATTATTAAGGCAAGCTACTTTAGTGAACACTCACGTGTGTCACGTCACCAAGAAATTTATAAAGTTTTGTCGGATTTGATGGACAGTAAAATACATGCATTATCAATA
This sequence comes from uncultured Micavibrio sp., assembly GCA_963977125.1. Lineage (GTDB taxonomy): Bacteria > Pseudomonadota > Alphaproteobacteria > Micavibrionales > Micavibrionaceae > UBA2705. The sequence goes on along the minus strand of CAXBNJ010000004.1, from coordinate 124,682 downwards.
GTTTGCACGTGAGTTGTGGATGTATACTGATCGTAGAGAGTTAAATATTCTCCCCTTATAAGTGTACCGCCTCGGCAGCGATAGTCACTCTTCGGTTGTAATTATGTTTTGTTTTGTCTATACTTTTAGTATGTGAAAAACAATCTCAAGGGGGGAGTGAAGTATGTATATGGATAGCAAATCCAAAAAACTGCATGATATTACATCGTTACAGGGCAAGAATATAACCGTGATGGGGCGGCGAACATCAATACGTTTAGAGCCTGAAATGTGGAAGATGTTATATGAGGTCGCGGAAAGAGAAGAAGCGACAATTCATGAAATTTGCTCGTTAATTGCACTTCGAAAAAGGGTTGAGGCAAGTTTGACATCATCTATACGCGTCTTCTTGCTGCTTTATTTTCGATCTGCGACGACGTGCGATGGTCATCGCAATGCTGGACATGGGGATTTTAACACGATGCTTTCACGAGCGAAAGTGAATGTTAATCTTAAAACAGGTGCGCCCTTAGGGACAGCGCTGCTGACCCGTCAGAATCAAAGCCAGATACAGCGTTATACGTGATACGTGAATTTTATTAGCCTATATTTTAAACAATTTTAAAAAGACTATTTTAAGAGTGGGAGAGCTTGGCCGTTTTATGCCGCTCTTCCCATTTTAAGGAATTTTTCTTCACGTGCATGGACAAGTTTTTCGGCTTTCCATGGGCTTAATTCTTCTAAGCCAGTTTCAATTTGCTTCGCAACATTTTTAATTGTTTGCTCTTTATTTCTATGGGCGCCACCTTGTGGCTCATTAATGATCGCATCGATCAGACCGTTTTCAAGCATATCATCCGCTGTTAGTTTTAAAGCTGTAGCGGCGTCTTTGGCGTAATCAGCGCTGCGCCATAAGATAGATGCACAGCCTTCAGGCGAAATCACAGAGTAGATAGAGTTTTGAAGCATGTAAATGCGGTCTGCTGCAGCAATCGCAATCGCACCACCTGATCCGCCTTCACCAATAACGACTGACATCATCGGCACTTCAAGTTTAAGGCATGATTCAATTGAGCGGGCGATGGCTTCAGATTGGCCACGCTCTTCAGCGCCGAGGCCAGGGTAAGCTCCTGCTGTATCAACCAATGATATGACGGGGATTTGAAATTGTGTCGCCATGTCCATTAAGCGCTGAGCTTTACGGTAGCCTTCAGGGCGTGCCATGCCAAAGTTACGCATGATACGACTTTCAGTGTCGTGGCCTTTTTCTTGGCCCATAACGACAACGCTTTGGCCTTTAAAGCGGGCAAGTCCGCCTATTAAGGCGTGATCTTCACCAAATAGACGGTCGCCAGCAAGTGGCGTGAAGTCTTCAAACATATGTTTTGTGTAGTCACAAAAATGTGGGCGTTCTTGATGGCGCGCAACTTGAACTATTTGTGCTGGTGTTAGTTTTGAATAGATTTGTCCGAGTAAGCGGTCTGCCTTAGTTTGCATGCGTGCGACTTCATCGGCGACGTTGATCTCGTCATCGCTGCCAACATGGCGAAGTTCTGCAATTTTTGCTTCTAATTCAATGACAGGTTTTTCAAACTCAAGCATGCTTATGTCTTTCCGTATTTTCTTCTTTTAATGAGGCTTACTGACTCTATAAGAGTGCCTATATAACAAATCAAGCAGGTTCTGACAATTCAAAAACCTGCTTGATATAATAATTTTAGCTAGAAACGCTAATTAAGCGCATCTAATATTAAGAGCTTGTACCCGTTTTACCTAATGGGTGCTTCTCATCAACAGTCTCTTTCAGATCCTTATTAAGGATATGTGTGTAGATTTGAGTTGTTGCGATGTCTGCATGACCAAGCATTTTTTGTACTGAACGAAGATCTGCGCCACGGCTAAGTAGGTGTGTTGCAAATGCGTGACGTAGGACGTGCGGGCTTACGCGCTCTTCATCAACTTTCGCTGCACGAGCAAGATCTTTAAGAAGCTGTGCAAAACGTTGGCGTGTTAGGTGACCTTTAACTGAAGTCTTAGATGGGAACAACCACTGTGCTTGTGTGCCATCATCTTCAGGAGCAATAAAGCCCTGACGTACTTCAAAATAGTTAGTCATCGCTTTTTGTGCTGGGTCACTTAAAGGAACCATGCGCTCACGACCGCCTTTACCTTCAACAAGAAGGAATTGTGTTTCTTCGCCAACGGCAGCCATAGATAGACCAACGAGCTCAGAAACACGAAGGCCTGTGGCATAAAGCATTTCAAGCAGACATACAAGACGTGTGCTTTCAGCTGTACCAGATTCGCCAGCAACACGAATAAGTGTGCTTACTTCAGTTTCGCTCAAAGTTTTTGGAAGCGTACGGCCTTGCTTAGGGCTTTCAATTGTTGATGTCGGATCATCTTTACGAGATTTCTCAGAGATCATGAAACGGTAATATTGACGCATCGCTGATAGGCGGCGTGCAATTGTGCGTTCTGAAATCGTGCCTGTGCCTTTGCCTTTAGCATTAGCTTTGCTAGCAAGATCTTTCAGATATGCTTTAATTTCATCTGTGTTTGCAACGTTAATGTCAGAATCAGCTTTATTCTTTAAGAACAAGCTCACATCGGCTAAATCTCTCCAATAGGCTTGGCGAGTATTTAACGCGGCGTTACGTTCTGTTTGAAGCATATTTAAGAATGCGTCTACAGAAGGGTGCAGATCCGGTTTTGGTAGTGCTGGGCGTCCTGGACGTGCCATATTTTAGTTCTCCTTATCAATTTCCTACGGACATTTCCGTTAATTTGGTTTTTTTTGTGTCCGATAGGCTTGGTTTAACCCCACAAAAGTTATTTTTTGTTTTTCTAATATTCATATCTATCGACATAAATCCGATGTTAGTTATTACATAATCTATTATAGCCTGTCAAGCGGTAAGTTTGACATAAATTATTATTTCTTTTGAAGTAACTCAGAAAGTTACGCCTTAATAACGCTTTACGGCTAAGCGGATATTAGGGAAATCTAATAATATTAGTTAATGAACCTAATTATTAGCCTTGTTTTTGTGCATCAAGAAAGCGTTGAGTGTTAATTGATTCTTCCATAGCAACAGGCGTTATTTTTGGTTGCGTCATAGCAAGCCAAGTAAAGCCTATAGCTAAAGTGAGTATAATGAACCCAAATATAAATTTTCCCATGCGTCGCTCTTTATTTATTATTTTATCAGATGTATATTACTAAAATCAGATTGATTTCATAATGTAGCCTCATAAATTACTCTGTTGCGTTGGTGCTGCCAAGTTATTTTTTATAATAATAGAAAAAAAGTGTATATGATTGCTTCAGATTTTGACCCATCCATGCTGACTTTGTCCAAACCAATTGTTTTAATAGGTATGATGGGGACGGGCAAGACACATATAGGCAGGCTTCTGGCTAAGAAATTGGGAATATCCTTTGTCGATTCGGATGACGAGATTGTCGCCAGTGCAGGGCAGTCCATCGCTGATATTTTTGAGCGTTATGGTGAAAATGCTTTTCGTGATTTGGAAAAAAAGGTCATTCGCCGCTTGCTGGAAAATAAGGCAAGCGTGATTTCAACGGGGGGCGGGTGTATAACTGAGCCTGAAACCTTGGCGCTGTTAACCCAGCAAGCGCATTTGTTTTGGCTGCAATCTGATTTAGATGTTTTGGTTGAGCGTACATCAAAGCGCAATGACCGCCCTTTATTAAAGAATAATGATCCAAAAGAAGTTCTCTCACAGCTTTTACAGGCACGTACTCCCTTTTATGAGCAAGCGCATTATCATATAAATGCTAATCACGGCGGGCATGACACTGTAAATCAGATTTGTGAGTCTTTAAGTGCGTTTGTGTAATTAAGTTATCTCTCCTTTATATGTTTAGGGTATGTATAGAGTGTATTTAAAAAATAGATTCAGTTAAGAAAATAACTAAGGTTAATGTTAAGCCATGAACAGCATGATTCCCCTTAATAAAGTCACAGTATCACTCGCTGATAGAAGTTATGATATTGGCATTGGCGCAGATCTGTTTGATGAGGCGTATGATTTTTTAGCTGCGCGCTATCAGAATAAATCTCTCTTCATTATTACAGATGAGGCGCTTACACCGCTTTTCGCGCAAAAATTTATTGAAGGGCTTCGTCAGAAAAATCAGTCGGTTCTTGTGTATAATGTCCCTTCGGGCGAAAGCAGCAAATCTATCCAGCAATATGGCGAGATATTGGAATGGCTCGCACAGAGCGGTGCAAAACGCGATTCGTTGATCATTGCACTTGGTGGCGGGGTAATTGGCGACTTGGCAGGATTCGTTGCGGCGAGTTATATGCGCGGCATCGCTTTTATCCAGATGCCGACCACTTTATTAGCGCAAGTTGATAGTTCCGTTGGCGGTAAGACGGCTGTGAATATCCCGGCGGGTAAAAATCTTGTCGGCGCTTTTTATCAGCCCCAGCACGTCTTTTGCGATACAGCTTTGTTAAAGACGCTGCCTGAACGTGAAATGCGCGCGGGATATGCGGAAATATATAAATATGGATTGCTGTGGGATGTTGATTTTATGCATTGGCTGCATGAGCATGGGGAGGCGTTACTCGCGCATGATAGTGCGGCATTACAATATGCGGTAAAAAGATGCTGTGAGATTAAAGCTGAAATCGTATCAAAAGATGAAAAAGAATCAAATATCCGTGCGCTTTTAAATCTGGGCCACACTTTTGGGCACGCATTAGAAGCGCTATGTCTTTATGATGACAGGCTGCGTCATGGTGAGGCTGTATCAATTGGTATGTGCTTGGCGGCGGATCTGTCTTATGCGCTTGGTCATTTATCGAAAGCGGATGTGCAAGATATTACTAGGCATTTGCGCCTTGTTGGTCTACCAACGCAGTATAGTGATATTAAAGACAAACCAGATATTAGTACGAATGACATGCTGGCCTTAATGTCACGTGATAAAAAAGCCAATGCACAAGGTATTGCCTTTATTACTATGAAAAAATTGGGGTGTGCCGTGGTTAATACGCAAGTGCCCGAAATGAAATTACGTGAAGTGCTTGATCGTTTCGTTAGCGCTACGTAAGGTGTGATTTAATAATAAGTAAAGCCCGATGGTTATGCGGATTATAACGCAGGCTTAATAACTCTCGTTAATGTAACTCAAGGACTAATCATGGAAACCATGGAAAACGCAGATTCTTTACCACCATTAGAAGACCCAATGGTTTGGATTTATATGGGAGTTATTTTCTTCCTCTTGGCTCTGTCAGGCTTTTTCTCAGGATCAGAGACGTCTTTGACGGCTGTGTCTGAAGCAAGAATGCACTCTTATGAGCGTGATGGTAATAAGCGCGCGACATTGGTGCGTAAATTAATTGAGCGTAAGGATCGCCTTATCGGGGCTTTATTGCTTGGCAACAATCTTGTTAATATTTTGGCGACGTCATTAGCCACGGGGCTTTTAATGGAGCTGTTTGGCGAAGCGGGCATTGTTTACGCGACCATTTGCATGACTTTACTTGTTCTTATCTTTGCTGAGGTTCTTCCAAAAACATATGCTTTGTTACATGCTGATAAAATGGCTTTAGCCATCTCACCCATTATTAATGTTGTGGTTATTGTCTTTTCGCCTATTTCACAATTGGTCGGTTGGATTGTTAAGAGTACTTTACGTCTGTTTGGTGTCGTCGTTGAGCGCGTGAATACAGATGGTGATGTTGAAGAATTACGCGGCGTAATTGAAATGCATCGCGGGCAAGCCCAAGAAGTTGATGATCAGCGCGCTATGTTGCGCTCTATTCTTGATCTGGCTGATGTCGATGTTGAAGAGATCATGGTGCATCGGAAAAATGTAGAGGCGCTTGATATTAATATGCCGATTGCTGACCTGGTTTCTGAGGTGTTGAGTAGCAGCTATACACGTATCCCGCTTTATAATGAAAATCACGATGATATTGTTGGTGTCTTGCATGCTAAAGCTTTGTTCCGCGCGTTACAAAAAAGTGACAATGACGTTAATAAGCTCACGGTTCAAGACATCACGAGCGAGCCGTGGTTTATTCCTGAGACTTCTAATCTCTATGATCAGCTGCAAGCTTTCCGTGAGCGCCGTGAGCATTTCGCGATGGTTGTTGATGAGTATGGCGCCTTTATGGGCATTGTTACATTAGAAGACATCCTTGAGGAGATTGTTGGTGAGATTGACGATGAGCATGATATTGCCGTTAAAGGTGTGCGCAAAAATGTTGATGGTGTCTATCTTATTAATGGCGACGTGACTTTGCGTGATCTGAACCGTGAGTTTGAATGGAACTTACCGGATAAAGAAGATTACTCGACAATTGCGGGCTTGATTATCTATGAGGCCAAGCAATTGCCAGAAATAAATCAGCGCTTCAATTTTTATGGTTTCAGCTTTGAGATATTACGTCGTCAGCGTAACCAGATTACATTGATCTCTGTACGTCCGCTTGAGGACGAGGTGGTTTAGTTGCGTTAATATATTGTGATCTTAATCGAACACTATCTGTTCGATGTAGGTAATAAAAAAGGCTGATATAAATATCAGCCTTTTTTATGAATTATATTTTATGCGCTTACCCTATTCGTTAAGGTCGCCAAAGCTTTTTTCAACAATAGGGTCGGCAACAACTTCGTATGTTGAAGTGTATTTTTGTTTGCCAACGGCTTCTAGATATTCGTCACGTGCGCGAACGGCTTGTTCATAAGGCAGGTATTCAACGCGATCCCAACCTTTGTGAACCATGCATGTTTCAAAATCGTGATATTCGATAACTTCATGTAGCAAGTGGCCATCACGCTCTGGTGTTTCCCAATGCGCCATTTTGCCGAGTGCAGAATCTGGATCAGGTACTTTACCGTTTACTGTATGTGCTGGAATAGCTTCACGAATAAGGCCTTGATTAACTAATTCGTTGATTTCCACAGTGCAGCGTGCAGTGTCACGCGCCAGCATTTGCTGAGCTTTCGCGCCGCGTAAGTAAAGAGACGAGGTCGCTTGTGTTCTCTGCCAATATTGTGTGTTGTTTTCCAACTTCATTTTGGTGACTTCACGCTCTGAGGTACAGCCGGTAAGGGCTAACGCTAATGCGGTACAAGCTAAAAATGTACGCTTCATAATAATCGTGTCCTGATTTGTTATTTTATAAATATATAAATAATGGAGCAAAATGGTGAACCCATTAAATGTTAGATTATCAGTTGGCGCTTATTTTAACAATGCTGTTTTTTTAATTCTGCTGTTTTTCCCACCAGCTTTCAATAATTACACCGTAAAGCGCGTCTTTTTCAGGCTTAGCAAGATTGTCCGTATTGGCCACATAATCTTTGTTGCGGTGGAATAAGGGCACACCAATATATAAATTTGTGAGGATACGGTCCAGCATGCGCATATTAAGTATTAAATCATCACGCGTCGTTGTGTCGGTGATCCTGTCTAAAATATGATCAATGGCCGGGTTGCAAACGCCAGAGTAATTCCATTGCGCTTTGGTGTTGGCGGCATCGCAGCTCCAATATAAGCGCTGTTCCGTGCCTGGCGATAGGCTGGTGTTCCAAAAGCTAATAACGGAATCGAAATCATAGTCTTTGAGGCGCCCTTGAAATGCGACGCTATCAAGGCGGCGAATGCTGGGCTCAATGCCAAGGCGTTTTAGGCTGCGTTTAAAGGCTAAGGCAAGTTTTTCGTCTTCTGGATTTGAAACGATAAGTTCAAAGTCGAGTGGCTGTTTGCTGTCTTGGTGTATTCTCTTGCCATCATCAATGATCCATCCCGATTGGCGTAGCATGTAATCGGCATGCATATAGCTTTTACGAACCTGTTGAGCATTAGAGGTATCAGGCGTTCTTAATGTATCGCTCATGGCGCTTAGGGGGATTTCGTATTTATATTTACCCAAAATCGCGATTTCTTCAGGCGATGGCGCGCCTGTGGCGGTGAAGTTAGAGTTGGGGAAATATGTGATCTCGTGGTTTTTTCTATCGTGATAGATGTTCTTATTGACCCATTGAAAGTCAATCAGAGAAGATAAAGCCTTGCGTACGACAATGTCATCAAAAGGCGCGCGGCGCGTATTAAAAATAATACTATGCGATTTATCCGGGCGGCCATGGCGAATTTCTTGGCGCTTTATCGGTTGTTTATTGGCGTTTATGGTTTCGTAACCCGTCATCCATTTAGAAACATTCGATTCTCGGCGGTAATTCACGTCCCCTGCATTAAAGGCCATTAAGGCAACGTCATCATCGCGGTAATAATCATAGCGTATTTCATCAAAATTATAGAGTCCTTGAATGATAGGGAGGTCTTTGGCCCAATAATTCGTGTCCCGCTCATAGATGATGTCGCGGCCTATTTCAAAAGATTTAATCTTATATGGCCCGTTAGATAACGGAATATCGGTTAGCGATTCGTTGAAATCACGATCCTGCCAATAGGCTTTTGATAATACGGGCATCATCGCCATGATCATCGCCGCTTCGCGGTTGCTTTCTGGCTTGAGGGTGATTTTAAGGGTGTAGGAGTCTATGGCTTTATATTCATCAACCAATTTATAGACATTACGCATATTTGGGCGGCCATTCGTTTTTAATGTCTCATAAGTAAATAAGACATCATCGCTTGTGATGGGCTGACCATTAGAAAAACGCGCTTTAGGGTTTAGTTTTATATCGACGGCTAAGCGATCTTCGCTAAAGCTTATATGCTCAGCGATTAAAGGGTATAGCGAGAAGGGCTCATCCCATGAGCGCGTGGTTAAGCGGTCGTATATTAAGTTTAGGCCACTGGCTGAAGCCACACCTTTAATGTTGTAAGGGTTTAAATTGTCAAAAGTTCCAATCACAGCTTGCTTTAAAGCGCCGCCTTTCGGGGCGTCAGGATTGGTGTAGGGGAAATGCTCATCGGCAGATTTTAATGCAGGGCTATCATGCATTGATACGCCGTAATGAATTTCACTATTTGGTTCTGGGGGTGTGATGCTTTCTGTTTGTGCGCTTGAGGGGGCCGGCTCGGTCGCACTTGCGCCACCTGCTGCATGGGCGCTTAAAGGAAGGTAAGTACTTATTAATAAAAACAGTATATATATAAGAGGGTGATACGCTGCATTTTTACTAATCATTTTTTGTTTGAACGCCATGAACGAGTATTCCTATGAAACAAAATTCGTCTAAAGTTAATTCGCATCCCCATATACGTGCGCCAATGACACGACCAAGTCTGCGCGTCGAAAAAGGGCGTATCCGCACTTATCTAGAGGCTTATAAGCCAGACGCTTTCATGTCGTTTATATCACAAGGGCAGGAATTTAACAGTCCCATAGACCTTTATATAGTGGAAATTCTGGGGGCAGAATTCGTAGAACCTCTACTTAAGGCCGTAAAAGGAGCGAAGTCGGGCGATGTGATTTATCAACCTTCAGGGCGCGAAGACTTTCCCAATATATTCTTTACTGTTATGCCTAAATGGGATACCGCGCTATCTAATGAGGATAAATTCCTCTCTCGCGGTTATAAAAATGTCATGAATCTCGCAAAAGAAATGAACTTTAAGCATTTGCTTATGCCGGCTTTGGGGCTTGGCAATTCTAATTTTCCGCATCGGCGTGTTGTGCGTTTATCGCTTTCAGCTATTCAAAGCGCAATGGCGCCGCCAATTGAAGATGTTATGATTATTTGCGCCGAAGATGTGATGTATGAAGCTTATGTCGAGCGTCTGGCTTCGGTAAAAGCGCGTTAAATCCCCTCTGATCACGACCCTGCGCAGGAAAGTTTACGTAGTTTTACCTTTGCCTAGGGGCTATGCCGTGCTATTTATTTAAGGGTAATGAATTGAGCTTACCCTTATTTGTAATTAGCACTAATATGACCGAAATTTCAAAAGATCAAATAATCCGCGCAGCTCTAATCCTTATTGAAGATAAGGGGTGGAATGGCTTTACGCTAATGGATGTCGCGCGCGGTTGTGACATTGGCTTAGCGGCGCTGCTTGAATGGTTTGCGGATAAAACAGATATATTGGTCGCTTATGGACGTCAGCTAGATTTAAGAACGCTGTCAGAAGCGGATAAACCTGATATGGACTTGCCTGCAAAAGATCGCTTATTTGATTTGCTTATGGGGCGATTTGACGTGCTGAATGATGACCGTGGCGCCGTGTTAAATATTTTAAAAGATATAAAATGTGATCCCGTTTCAGCCTTGGTTATGTTTCCACATTTACCAGGGTCGATGAAAAATATGCTTGAAGGCGCGGGCATAAATAGCAGCGGTTTAAAAGGCACATTATCTGTATATGCTTTGGCGTTTTGTTATTTGAATACTGTGCGCATATGGGTGAATGATGATAGTGTTGATTTATCAAAAACCATGGCGGCGCTTGATAAAAATTTAGGGTATTTTGACCGTCTGGCTTAACGGTTCATATTTTAGCGTTTAGGTTTAGCGTTTAGCGAAAAGATTTAATAAGGCATATTGGGGGATATTTAGGATGAATGACTTTACCGCGCAGAGCGCATATAAACGAAGCGCTGAGTTTGCCTCAACATCCGCATTTTTTCGAGTTTTTATCGGCTTAATGGCTGTCTTTGTCATGGTCATGGGGGCGCCGAGTAATGTTTATGCGATAAGCGCTTTCTTTTTGTCTGATGTATCAAAAAAATTAAGCTATGAAAGCTCGGTTATGGTGGTCAGCCGTGATGAGAATCGAACGGTGATTACGCTTGCGCCTCAATATACATATGATGGTCAATCTTTGGGGGTGTTAATCCCTGTGCCAAATTTAGTTTCAAAAACGCAAATTCGCTTTGGTTCCGCTGATCTTGTACAAAAAATTGTTGATTTTAGCGCGCCGCGTATTGTCCCTTATCAAGAATTGAATGTTTGCAATGCGGCAGGGTTAGAAATTGAACGCAAATTATTGGCAGATAAGCTCGCTTATAATAAGGCACGTACAGAGCCGAGCTTTATAAATACAGATGCACTGCATATTGATTTAATTAAAGCGGAAGATTTTAAGTCAAAATCTGTTGCTTCTGTACTGCATGATAAGGGGTTTGACGTTAATAAGCTGCAAGAACCTATTTTGAAAAGTTATCAAGATGCTGGCGTAGAATTTATCTTAGTCTCTTACAGTGGCGATGCCAGTGAAGTTGATAAAACAGGCGTTATACCGCCGATACAAATTGCATATGAAAGCGGTAATTTTATTTTACCGCTCGGTTTGAGCAGCGATGTTGGCTCTGCAGCGCAAGACCTTACATTGATTATGCTTTCACGCAATGGGCTTGTTGTGCCAAAAGATTTACCTGTTAAGCCCATAGATACAGCTGTAAACTTACCTTTTTATACGGCCTCCAACTTCACAGAAACTTATCAATCTATATTCGATCAAGCTTTGACGAGCGATAATTTTCAATCCGTATTTTTGGAATATTCAGGGGATATTAATTGGTGCCCACAATGTGACCTGACCAAAAAACTCAGTGTTGAATCCTTACGTGAATTAGGTGTTTGGTGGCTTGATAAGCCTGTGAGGTCAGTGAAAAAAGGCGTGCCTCAACCCAAAGCGGGCATTGATAATGTTTACCTTACGCGCCTACATTTGCGCCATACGGATAAAACAATTTTTGGTAAAGTGGCTTTTGAAGCTAAGCCAGATAAAAGCCGATTTGTTGTGTCTTACAATGCCTATAAGCCTTATTTAAAAGCCCCGAATTGTGAGCTTGGCCGCCTATATAAACAAGGCCTCCCTGCGCAATATCACAGCGAAGTACAAAACTTTAACCGCCTAAGCAATATAGCGATTAAAGATATTAAAGATGCTATGGAAGCTAGCGGCCAAAGTTTTGACATGCCCAAATCTGTGGATGAATCTTTGTGGTGGGAACGTATGTGGTCGATTAAGGGTTCAAAATAATTTGTTATGAATGCTTCTTATTCCACATCGAAGCCTTCTTCATTGCCCGATCAAGCCTATGATAAGCCGCTTATCTTGGTGCCTGTATATAATCCTTCGCCAGAATTTGTACCTTTTATTCAGCGCCTGCACGAGCGCGCTTTAGCTGAGGGGCTATTTATTATCCTTGTTAATGACGGTTCGGATGCACAGCAATACGAAGCTGCATTTAAATCCATAGAGGCACTGTCCCAAATACGCTTCATCGAACATAGTTATAATAGCGGTAAAGGCGCGGCATTAAAAAGCGGCCTGCATAAGGCTTTAATCGACTTTCCTAAAGCTACGGGCGTTATTAGTGCTGACGCCGATGGTCAGCATAGCGTGGAAGATATTTTTAAGGTGCTCGGGCAAGTTTCGCCCGATGAAAAAGACTTAATTCTCGGTGTGCGTCAATTTGAGGGCGCTGTACCGCTGCGCAGTTTGATCGGTAATAAAATTACGCGGGCTTTATTTTTTATGCTGACGGGCGTTAATATTACAGACACGCAAACTGGGCTGCGTTTTATTCCATCGGCGTATTTTCAGCAAATGCTGGATATTAAATCAAGCGGCTATGCCTTTGAAATGGAAATGCTTTTATGGTCTAAGCAGGCTGGGGTTAATATTAGGCCTGTGCCCATTCACACCATATATATAGATGATAATCAGGCCTCGCATTTTCGCCCGTTTATTGATTCCGTGAAAATATATGCTGTATTATTGCGCCAAGTATTATCATCAAGCTTAACAGCGCTTGTTGATTTACTGGTCTTTGCGTTGTTTTTTGGCTTGAGCGGCGGGGCCTTGTTCTGGTCTAATGCTTTTTCACGGACGGTGGCATTTCCTGTTTATTATTTTATGAATCGGGATTTTGTCTTTAAGCAAGCCAAGCTCGGGTTGCACCCTATGCCCAAGCTGATTTTTGTTATTATTATATCTGGGCTATTTTCTTATTATCTACAGGCTGGTGTGCAGCAAATATTCGGGTGGCCTGAAGTGTTGAGTAAAATTATTATCGAAACGATTGTATTCTTTATCAACTTTGTCGTTTTACGTGATTTTGTTTATAAAAATTTAATTCTAAAAATTAAGTAATGGTCTATTTATGTCTCTAATCAATTTTTGCCACATGCGTTTTTCTAACAATTACCTCGTAAATAAGGCGCTCGCTTTAACGCTGTTATTTGTGCTGTCGCTGTTTTTGTTTTACCCCTCAGAAATTAGTGTTTGGCATGATATGGCGAGTTATTTAGCGATTGCTCAAAATTTCGTCTCAGGTAATGGCATGATTGATATTCAGGGGAATATATCTAATCATCGTTTTGGTTATAAATTGCTTTTATCCCTTGCTTTGTCTTTGGGGGATACGCCGCAAGAGGGCTTAGCCTTTGTATGGCTTTTACAAAGCGCGGTTTGTGCGCTTTTAGCTGTGACTTTATTTGTTTTTGCTCAAAAACTATACGGCACGCCAACTGCGTGGCTTAGTTATGGGTTGTTTATGCTTTGTCCAACGGTGATGAATAGCTTAGCGCTTTATGGTTTAGACGGGTATTGGCCGTTATTTATTCTTGTGAGCTTACTGTGTTATTTGCGGCCCTTTAATCAAAATAAGATAGCTTATCGTGATTTTATTTTTCCTGTCATGGCGGGCGTTTTTGCTGGTTTTGCGATTTGGACGAAAGAGGCTGCGGGGTTTAACTATGCGATTATTCCTGTGCTGTTTCTGCTTTTTAAATGCAGTGATAATAATATCAAAAAATGCTTATTATTTTATGGCTCGCTGCTGATTATGATGTTTTTGGGGCATGTAGTGATTGACCTGCTCGGTGGATCACTAGGGCAAGATTCAGAAAATGAGCAGCGTTCATTTAAAAGCGCATTATTCTTCGCGCAAGGCGCCTATCATTCCAATGCCGTTTTAAGCATATGTTTATTTTTGCTTGATGGGTTGAGAGGGTATTTTATCTTTTCAGATACCGCGCAAAATATGCATGATTTCTATCCTGTGTTCTTTATGATCTTTTTCTCTCTGGCATATGCTGTATTTGAAGCCATAAAAAACAAAGATAAATCTGCGCGTGTTTTACTGGTTATCATGCTTGCTTATTTGCCCTATATAGCTTGGGCTGCGCAATGGCATATGCGACCTTTTCAACTTGTGTTGATACTCTGCGTGAGCAGCATATTTATTGCACGATTTAGTGTTGTCGTCTTTAGCTTTTTGAAGAAAGAAGGGCTGTTGTTGTTTGTTGAGGGGAGCAAGGTGAAGGGGCGTTGTATTGCGAGCTTTGCTTATCTTTTTATAATTAGTCTTTTGCTGTTTCAGTATACATCATCACCCTACACGCCGTTTTATTTGGATGATAATCCTGCACTTAATAAAATCACAGCGTTAAGCCGCGCCTATAAGAATAGTCCGCTTCTTCATTCAGGACTGGATTTATCGAAGGCTGAAATTTTTAATCAGGCGGATGGATCGCGCCCTTTGGTCATCACTGAAAATATTGTTGAGGCGAGCGGTGTGGTCTTTTATAAGCCTCATAATCTTGTAACAAAGGTTAGTTTATATAAAAGAATAATGCTCGGCGTGCATGAAAATCCTTATATACCTTATTTGCGTGAAGATGAGTTTGGCGATGTTGCTTTTCTGTGTTTGCGTCAGAAATTCAACGTTAAGGGTAAAAGGCACGTAGAGAGTTTTGCTTTTGTGCCTGAAGCGCTGAAGGCTGATGTTAAGGCTTATGATGGTGATGTCTATGTTATGACGCTTCAATCGGCAGATTGTACGCCGCTGTTAAAAGATTGGATTGCACAAGAATCACGCGCCAATGGCTTGATTTTTAAGCAAATTAACGAGGTTGGGCTAACTAACTATGCAATCTATAACGTTCGTTTGAGCGGATTACAAAATCGTGGTTCATCTTCAGTGGGGACGATAGTAAAGAGCAAAGTCTTTACGGATTATATGATGCATTTGAAGCAATATGACCGTTTCTCATATAGCTATTACACGGCTCACTATCCCTTTATTAAAGGGTAGGAAGATTGCTTGTTTTTAGTTATTGAGTGTTCATTTTCAATTATTGAGTAGTTGCCCCAGAAGTCTTTAAGAAGTTTTAACCTGTTTAGTGAAAACTTAGAGGCGGTGGCTAGTTTTGCATAGCGATTCGTGTATACTATATACCGTGAGGATATTGATTCTGTTCTGAATTTTACTTTTCTCAAGCTTATTTATTCAACCAAACACTCTAAACTTATATTCACTATTAGGAGACTTAAACTAATGAAAACTTATTCAAATTCAGAAAAGGGCTTTACCCTCGTCGAATTGGCCGTTGTGATGATCATCATCGGTCTATTAATTGGCGGCGTTCTAAAAGGCCAAGAACTTATTAAAAGCGCGAAAGTGACATCAACTATTTCGCAAGTTAAAGCTATTGATGCGGCAACGTCTACTTTCCAAGATATCTATGCTGGCTTGCCTGGAGATTTACTGGCTGCAAGCACACGCCTTCCAGGTTGTGACGCGGGCAGTATTTGTGCTGTTGATGCATCTGGTGGCGGTGATGGTAATGGTATCGTGGAAAATACAGGTACATTTGCACCTGCAGCTGGCGATGAGGGTCGTTCATACTTTATTCAACTTTCTAGAGCTGACCTTTTATCTGGGGTTGCTGCTGGTGATGATAGTTTTGGTGGAAACTATCCACAAGCACCAGTTGGTGGTGGCTTTATTGTTGAGAGCTTAAGTGTTGCCACTGACCTTCCTGCGCCTTTAGCATCCAATGCATCAGGCTTTAGAGCTGGTTTGTACGTTATGCACCAACAAATTGTTGGGAGCACATCTACAGCAGCATCTAACTCACTAACAATGCAGCGTATCGACCGTAAGATTGATGATGGCAACCCATTGACAGGTTCTGTTATGGCTGTTGATAATGGTGCATCAACGAACTGTATCGCACAAGTGGGCTCGCCTGCAACAGCAAGTAATGCTTATGATACAACAAACTCATCATTGCTTTGTAATGCTGTTGTTCGTATCCAAAACTAATCTAATTTAGTTTTACCAAGAACAAAGAAAACCCCGCATATTTTGCGGGGTTTTTTATTGGTTTATGTTTGGGTGGCTAAGTTAAATGAGGCGAATTATCGGCCTTATTTCTTACCACCGGCCATTTTCGCAATATCTTGTACGGCGCCGAGGAGCTCCATTGGCATAGGCAGGACGATTGTGCTGCTTTGTGATGAGGCGAACTCACCGAGTGTGCCAAGGTAACGCAGCTGCATGGTCTGTGGGCGCTGAGCGAGGATCTCAGCGGCTTGGTCAAGTTCTTTGGCCGCTTGTAGCTCACCAGTGGCGTTAATGACCTTAGCGCGTCTTTCACGCTCAGCTTCGGCTTGTTTGGCCATGGCGCGCACCATAGTTGTATCCAGATCAATATGTTTGATCTGAACGTCTGTGACTTTAATGCCCCAACCATCTGTTTGCGTATCGAGTATGGCTTGAATATCTTTGTTGAGGCGCTCGCGATGGGCGAGCATATCATCTAATTCATGCATACCAAGAACGGAACGCAATGTTGTTTGCGCAAGCTCGCTCGTGGCACGGTTAAATTGTTCAACGCGGTTAATGGCGCTTGCTGGGTCAACAACGCGATAATACACAACCGCATTAACGCGCACAGATACGTTGTCTTTAGAGATCACATCTTGTGATGGGATGTCTTCTGTACGTATACGTACATCTACGCGTACCATGACTTGTAGGGCGGGGATAACAATTTGGATACCTGCGCCGCGGGTGCCTGTATATTTACCAAGCGTATAAATAACGCCTCGTTCATATTCTTTAATAATGCGGATCGACGATATCAAAAGAAGAATGATAAGGACGGCTATAATTCCAACTATTGGCATAGTAATGCTCCTTTTTAGTGAGTTGAAGGTTGGTTTAAAATTTAGAAATTATCTGGTTTTTTTGTATGGGGCTTAGCTGTGGCTTCGTGATCTATGGATGTATCCTCAGTAAGCTCGTCGATAAGCAATGTCAGTCCATCTTTGCCCGTGATCTTGATTTTTTCACCCGCGGAGAGCGCCAATATTCTATCGGCGCGCGCAAGCCAAGATTCACCATAAAGGTCAACGCGGCCTTCGCGGCCGTCCCATTCCTCAATCGTCGCATGGCTGTTTATCATTGATTCCATGCCTGTGGTGTTTTTCAAATGGCGCAATTTTATCAGCACGAATATAGCTGCGCCAATTAATAGGCCTGAAAAGCCTGCTGCAATGACAATACTGCTCATATCAAGGCCAATACCGCCCATGGCATCCGCATCGAATAAGATGAGCGAGCCGAGGATGAATGTTATTAGCCCGCCAATGCCCATAATGCCAAAAGAGGGCATAAAGGCCTCCCCAGCAAGGAAGAGCATACCAAGCACGACCATGATAAGGCCTGATGCGTTGATCGGCAGGACATGCATAGCCATCAGCGCGAGCACAAGGCAGACAGAGCCAATAACCCCCGCGACCATAGTGCCGGGGTTGTAAAATTCAAGAATAAGGCCGTTTATGCCGATAATAAGCAGGAAATAGGCGATATTCGGGTCTGTTAAAAAGGCGAGAAGCTTTGTTCGCCAGCCTGGGGCATGTTCTATAACAGGGGCCTTCTGCAGGTTTAATGTTATGCTTTTCTTATCGTTAATGGTGATGGTTTTGCCGTCAATTTGCCGCAGCAGGTCAAAGCGATCTTGCGCCAAATAATCTATAACGCCTTTTTCCAACGCTTCGCGGGCGATGATGCTCTCCGCGCCAATAACCGCTTGTTCAGCCCATTCAGCGTTACGTCCACGGAATATCGCAAGGGATTGTATAAAGGCGCTTGAATCTTCAAGGGCTTTATTGGTTAAGCGTTCTTCATTACTGCCGTCCTTGCGTAATGTTTCGCCTTTTTTCGTGTCGTCGGATTTGTGTTTATCTGATGAAGGGGCGGCAGGCATCATTTGAACGGGCGTTGCAGCGCCAGTATTGGTGCCGGGGCTCATTGCAGCTATATGGGCGGCATAGAGTATGAATGTGCCAGCGCTTGCGGCATGTGCGCCTGCGGGGGTAACGAAAACAGCAATTGGAATTTCGGATGAGAGTATATCTTGCGCTATTTCACGCGTCGTTGTTAAAACGCCGCCGGGCGTGTCCAGCTCAATAATCACCAATTGGCTTTTTGTTTTCTTGGCGTGTTTAAGGCCGTGTTTTAAGTAATCTGAATAAGCGGGGCTAATAGCGCCTTTAATCGTTAATACGGTTACAGGGCTTTGCTTATTTGCGGCGGCATGGCTTGGTTGTGGCATTAAAAAAAGTGTAATGAGGCTGATAATGCTGATTAATGAAAATCCTGCAATGAATCGCATAAGCTGAATGCTGTGTCTCGCCATCATAATGTGGTCTCCCCAATTTATATATCGCTGCGCTCTATAGTTGAATAGGCGCTATTCTAATAGAATGTGGCGATAAAACAAGGGATTTAGGCAGCTTTTTGGTTTTTCAAGCGTATTTCAAGCTGTTTTATAACCGCATCGCCCATTTGGGTTGTGCCAACAGCTTTTTGACCGTCTTCTGCTATATCGGCGGTGCGTATACCACTATTGAGAACATCTTGTACGGCATTTTCAAGCGCATCAGCATAATCGGCTTGGTGCAGTGAATAACGCAAAGCCATAGCAAAGCTGAGAATTGTTGCCAATGGATTGGCTTTATTCTGCCCTGCAATATCAGGGGCTGATCCATGAACTGGTTCATATAAAGCGTGGCGTTTGCCTGCTTCATTTGTGCCGCCAAGTGAGGCGGAGGGCAGCATACCCAGTGAGCCTGTCAGCATAGCGGCCTCGTCAGATAAGATATCACCAAATAGATTATCGGTGACGATCACATCAAACTGTTTTGGGGCGCGGCAAAGCTGCATGGCGCAGTTATCTGCATACATATGGGCTAATTTAACGTCAGAAAAGGATTCTGCATGGAGTTTTGTGACTTCTTCGCGCCATAATACGCCCGATTCCATGACATTGGCTTTTTCGCAGGATGTCACAAAACCACTGCGCTTGCGGGCCATATCAAAAGCGACTTCTGCAATGCGGATAATTTCTGATGTTGTGTAGACTTGCGTATTAAAACCGCGGCGCTCACCATTAGGCAAGGTTTCAATGCCGCGTGGTTCGCCAAAATAAACGCCGCCAGTGAGTTCACGGACAATAAGTATGTCGAGGCCTTTGATTAATTCGGGTTTCAGGGAAGATGCATCAACAAGCGCATCAAACACAATGGCTGGGCGCAAATTGGCAAAAAGGCCTAAATCTTTGCGGATTTTTAACAGGCCTGCTTCGGGGCGCAAATCATAAGGAACTTGACCATCCCATTTAGGGCCGCCAACTGCGCCTAAAATAATTGCGTCAGCTTGCTTGGCTTTTTCTATGGTGGTGTCAGCAAGCGGCGTTCCATAGGCATCATAAGCGCAGCCGCCAATATAATCATCTTCTGTGGTGAAGTTTATATCTGTGTTGGCGTTCATCCATGTGATGATTTTTTTTACTTCACCCACGGCCTCTGGACCAATGCCGTCGCCTGCGAGGAGGAGGAGGTTATATGGAGCGTTTGAATTATTTGTGTCGTTTTGCTGTGTCATGATTATACCCATGGGTGCTGTGATTTATAATTTTGCTCAAAGCTGCTGATTTCCGTGTTTTTGGCCAGTGTTAAGCCGATATCATCAAGGCCGTTCATCAAGCAATGTTTGCGAAATGGATCAATATCAAAGTCATAGCTCTGATTTCCGCTTAAAATGGTTTGATTTTCTAAGTCTATGGTTACTTTGCGGCTTTTATCGGCCTCGCTGGCGTCCATTAACGCCTCAACCTGCTCTTTTGGCAGGATTATCGGCAAAATACCGTTTTTAAAGCAGTTGTTATAGAATATATCCGCGTAACTTGATGAAATAATACAGCGAATGCCAAAATCAAGTATTGCCCATGGCGCATGTTCGCGTGATGATCCGCAGCCAAAATTTTCGCCTGTGATCAGTATCTCGGCGTTATTATACGGGGCTTGGTTTAAAACAAAGTCAGGGTTTTCACTGCCATCGGCTACATAGCGCATTTCATCAAAGGCATGAATGCCAAGGCCTGTGCGTTTAATAGTTTTTAGAAACTGTTTAGGGATAATCATGTCTGTATCGACATTCATTAAATTCAATGGTGCGGCAATGGCGCTTAATGTTGTGAATTTTTGCATTATTTTACCCTAATCTAATTATGTAGTGCTTGTTCTATAGCTATTCTCTTCCGGCATCGCGTAACACACGGTTTTTTTGTTTATTCCAATCGCGCTGTTTGGATGTTTCGCGCTTGTCGAATTCTTTTTTACCTTTACCAAGGCCTATATCAAGCTTGGCGTAGCCGCGATCATCAAAGAACAGGCGCATAGGTATAATTGAATAGCCATCACGCGTTGATGCGCCTAATAGGCGTGCGATTTCTTTTTTCTTTAAAAGCAGCATACGGTCACGTTTTGGGTCATGCTGTAAATGTTTGCCCGCTTGCATATATTCAGCAATATGGGCGCCGTGAATCCAGATTTCACCATCTTTATCAATGCAATAGGCTTCATTGATCGAGCATTGGCCTTTGCGCAAAGATTTAACTTCTGTGCCTTTGAGCATAAGGCCCGCAGTGAAGGTTTCTTCTATATGATAATCATAACGCGCACGACGATGCTCAACGACCGTTTTATTGGTGCTTATCAAATCATTCTTGCTTTTTTTCTTCTTGTTGTCAGCCATCGTTAATGTATTGCCTTAAGATGTTATCTATTGTGTTTTGGCCCGCTGCGCTTAGGGGCAGTAAAGGTAGGCGCATTATGTTTTCTATATAGCCACATTTACTTAAAGCATATTTTAGCGGCGCTGGCGAGGGTTCGATGAACATAGCGTGATGCAAAGCGTTGATATCTTGATCGCGGGCTTTGGCTTGGTCAAGCTGACCGTTTTGTGTTTGCTCAAAAATCTCCGCGCATATATCGGGGATTAGGTTCGCAGAGACTGAAATACAGCCATGACCACCAAGGCCAATATACTCAACAGCACTCATATCATCGCCAGAAAGATAGATAAAACCTTCTTGTATCTGGGCACGCATGTTTTTTAGGCGTGGTAAGTCACCTGTCGCATCTTTAATGCCAATTATGCGCGGTAATTTGGCCAGTTTTATAACTGTATCATCAGCTAAATCAGTAATCGTGCGTGAGGGCACGTTATAAAGGATGATCGGCAGCTCAGTTGCGTCATGTATGGCTTTAAAATGTGCGTAGAGGCCGTCTTGTGATGGTTTGTTGTAATAGGGCACAACAATCAATGCCGCTTTGGCTCCTGCGGCTTGTGCTTGAATGGTCAGTTTTATCGCTTTTGCCGTGCTATTACTGCCGCAGCCCGCAATTATCGGGTAATTAACTGGCGCGGTTTCAATGGCGGTTTCAATTAATGTTTTGTGTTCTTCATCTGTGATGTTTGGGGACTCACCCGTTGTGCCGCATATAACCAGCCCATGGGAGCCTTTATCCACATGCATTAAAACCAGCTTTTTAAAGGCTTGGAGGTCGATTTCTCCCGCTATTGTAAAGGGGGTGATTAATGCAGGGATAGACCCATATATCGTTTCAGTGTAAGACATGATATCTTCTTTTAATAATGAATTCAGATACAAAAAATAGTATTTATGGTATGAAACTGTCAATCAAGCATTTTAAATTCCTTGCTTTTTTTCTAATGAAAAGCTTTTTGCTGACCTCTTTTAATGGGTCGGCTATGGCGGCTTATGATCATAATATATTGGAAAAAGCATCCAAAAGCCAGTGGTCTCAGTCTTTGAGCGAGGCCCAGAGCATGGCTGACCCTGATACTAAGCGTTTAGCGCTTTGGATGTATGCGGTGAGTGAGAATAAGAAAGCGCAAAAAGATGGCCATGTTAGCGCCGCTGACATGAAGGATTTAATCGAAGCAAAGCCTTATTGGCCACAACAAACACCTTTAAAAACTATATTTGAAGCCAAGATAGCTTTCGAGCATCATGACTTTGATGTCGTGGCATGGTTTGCAAAGCATCCCCCTGAAACATCACGCGGTATGAAGATCTATCTAGCGGCTTTAGAGAAAGCGAATGACTGGGCACGGGTTAAAACGACTATTAATCAATGGTGGGCCGTGGCCTTGGTTGATCCTAAAGATCAAACCTATTTATTAAAGCGTTATGGGCGCTATATTAATCGTGATGCGCATATTAAAAGGCTCGATAAGCTTATAGATCGTGGTCATTACACGAATGCACAAAACGTAGCGCCATTATTAGGCGCTGATTATGTGCGTTTAGCTAAAGCGCGCATAACTTTAAGACAGGATATTGATAGTGACCGCAGCCATAGTGATGGTGAAGTATCGCGGGCGATAAGAGCCGTACCAGAGGCGATGCAAGATGATGCCGGTCTGATCTATGACCGTTTAAAATGGCGCCGCGTTAAAAAGCTGAATAGCCGCGCTATGGATATTTTACTCGATGCACCGACGCACGAAGCTATTGCCGGTAGTGAAGGGCTGTGGTGGCGTGAGCGCCATATTGTTATACGGCGCTTTATGGATGATAAAAATTATGAAGCCGCTTATGCGCTCGCATCAAGTCATAAACAAGTGTCTGGTGTTAACTTCACAGAAGCTGAATGGCTTTCAGGCTGGCTTTCATTGCGTTTTATGGATGATGCAAAAACAGCCCTGAAACATTTTTATTCGATGAAGAGTTCTGCCAAAACGCCCATTACACTGTCGCGTCATTATTATTGGATAGGCCGCAGTTTTGAAGCGCTTGGTGACACTGTAAACGCCAAAGAGAATTATAAATTAGCGGCGGATTTTCCCACAACTTATTACGGCTTATTAGCGCATGATCGCAGTGGCGCTACGGCGCATAGCATCGCCAATATGGCGTCACCAACATTACAAGAAGACCAACACGCCATCTTGTCTAATAATCCGCATTTAACCGATATGTTTAATGCGGCTCAGGCTTTACAAGCCGTTGACTATAATATTTCAGCCAATGGTTTTTTAGCCGCGGCAAGCAATTTAGGTGAAGACCGCGGTCTTTCTAAGCATTACGTTGCGCAAAAATCAGCAGAGATGGGTAAAATCAATATTTCAGTGCTGTTGTCGCGGCGTGCGGCGATGAAGCATGTATTCTATGCGCAAAATTATGCATACCCATTAATGTTGGATTCTATGAACAATGTGAGCGGGGCTGAATGGGCTTTGGTGCACGGTATTATCCGCCAAGAAAGCCTGTTTGATCAAAATGCACAAAGCGGGGTCGGGGCAAGGGGCTTAATGCAACTTATGCCCAAAACCGCAAAAGCCGTTGCAAAAGATATAAATATAGGCTATCAACAGGACTGGTTAAAAGACCGACCCGCTTTTAACATTCAATTGGGTAGTACTTATATTCGTGAGCTTCTTGATAAATATGATGATGCTTATCCTTTAGCTATTGCAGCTTATAATGCAGGCCCTAATCGAGTTGACTCATGGCTGAATAGATATGGCGACCCCAGAAATGGAGCCATTGGCTGGGTGGACTGGGTAGAGTTAATTCCATTTTCTGAGACGCGTAACTATGTAATGCGCGTTAATGAGGCGACTTTTGTATATAGGTATTTATTGCAAGATGTTCAGCCTAGCCTAACGTTTGGTAAACGTAAGGGCGGTGACTTATTTTATGGTATAGGTCGGCTGTAGTATTTCGTCCCAAAATGGGCCTGTGGTTCTATTGTGGGACGACCGTTCGCTTTTCTGTGTAGTCTTTTGCCTAGTCTTAAATGTAGATTTTTATCATAAGCCTTTGTTCTATAGGCGTAATTTATAGGCGTGTATGTAGAGTATCTTTTGGTTAGTTTATTGCATGTAAGAAGTTTAAAATATGGAGTTTTATTATGAAATTAATTGTAGCCGATGACCACGCCCTTTTTAGGGATCTGTTCTCGCAGTTTGTTAAAAGTGCTGACCCTGATGCTGAAATAACACAATGTACTTCCGCTGATGAAGTAAAAGAATTATTGAAAGCGCATAGTGCGGATTTTGATTTAGTTATTATGGATTGGATGATGCCTGGCGTTAATGGCCTAGATACGTTTAAGGAGCTGTTTTCTGAGTATTCAGATGTTTCTTTTGCTATTATGTCTGGCGTTATCGAGCAGCGTCACATTAAAGATATAATGGATCTTGGGGCCGTGGCTTACTTCCCCAAAACCATGTCGAGTAATTCATTCTTAAAGGCGATTGAGCTGGTTCTAACAGGGGAGCGTTTTTACCCTGTTATAGATTATAAGAACAGTATGCAGCCATCCTATTTTGGCGACCGTCCTAAGCATTTGTCTGATGCGCAGGATAAATATGACTTTAAATCGAAGAAAATTAAATTAACCCGCCGCGAAAATGATGTTCTTGGTCATTTGGTTAAGGGTGAAACAAATAAAGAAATTGCCTCGGCGCTTGATTTGCAAATTGTTACGATCAAGCTCCATGTACGTGGCATTTGTAAAAAATTGGGTGCGCAAAACAGAACGCAAGCAGCGCTGATGGCGCAGGAACTTGGTTTATTTATTCCTGACTAAATGAAAAAATAGACGCGGGACTGTAAAAGCTCAATAAAAAGCCTTCATTGTCATTATGAAGGCTTTTTCTTTAAGTTTGGATGAGAAGTATCTTGCATGATTTTTTTGTTTACATAGTCTGTGGGGGGAGGTAGTGTGCCTCATGCAAATATGGTAATTCAGAACTTGGTCGTAAGAGGAGAAATAGTAATGGATAGTAATTTAAAAGAAGAGTTTATAAATAAAGCGAAGAATGCAGCAGAAGCAATAAAAACGTATGTTGATTTGTATCAGGGCTTTTCTGATAGTAATCCTGATTTATCACAGCAGTTAAAGGCTCTGTCTGTAGATAGCAGCGAAGATCATGTAAAGGCGACCCTTGAGGAAGTAGAAAGAGTGTGTGTGTCTTTTGAGGCTGTGCATCTTCATATGGCATCACTGTTGGAAGATTTAACAATGTCTTTTGTGTATTGTGCAGAAATGACAGACGCAGAACGTATTTCTATTGTTGCAGAATCAGGGTTGTATCAAGCTTGTAGTGAAGCCAAAAAGACTTATACAGGCCCTAAAGAGCTTTTGAAACTATAGGGTCGCTTGGTCTTTTTTTGAAGAGGCTATGATGATTATTAAGACGGCTTTGAGGCTGTGTTTCACCGCGTTTTTATCGGCTTTCGCGCTGCCAAATATAGATGTTAAGGCCTGCGAAAAGCAGTAAATAAACCCAAAGCGGTAGGGTTGGCGTGAAATCAACTTTACTGATTTCAGCATATTGGGAGTCTCGAAAGGACATGGTTCTCGCGCTAGAAAAACGTGCTGTGGCAGGCGCTTTTTTTACTTTGAACTGAACATCATCCAGTTCATCCGCTTCATAGTTGCCACCGCCTGTTAGGCTTAAAGCGGGGTGAATAATCTCCGCGCTGCGAATTAAATTGGTTTGCTCTAACGTATCATAAGCGCCCGCAATAATATAAGCGTTGTTCTTGCCAGCATTAAAGCTATAAAGACCTTGTTTTTCAGCGTCAATTTGTGCGTGGAATATTTTATCAGCGCCTTGCTTCAAAGAAAGCGGTTTCTCTATGCCTTCAGGATCCGTATAGCGTAGTTGTTCATCTCCTGGATTAATATAGCGCGCAATTTTGATTTGATCTTGATCTAAGCTCAGTTCAATTTGACCTTCTTCTAGGCTCGGTTCTTTAAGCAGCCAGTGGATCATTTTGCGCATTAAATCTATATAAGGGCCGCCTTGTTGGTATTCACGCGCCCAAAGCCAAATTTGATCACTGGTTAAGTGAATGATACGGCCATTATCTTTTTCACCGATTAACAATAAAGGGCGACCATCAATGCCACTCATTAAAACTTTTTCGTCATTGGTGGGGCTTGTTGAAACGTCAATTTGTCTCAGCCAATTGGCCCAGTTTTCACCGCTGAATTGCCCACTATCTAATCCACGGGTAATCGGGTGCATGTGGCCTTGATCGGACAGGTGCGGCTTAAATGGACGCTCAATGCTGTCTTTATTGGGGCTGCCAATCAGTACATCTTTAAACGCTGTGTTGTAAATTGATTTTGGGCTGACATATTCATGACCGCTCGCAATTAATACGCCACCACCTTTACGCACATAGCGCGCCAAGTTCTTATAGGTTTCTTGCTGTAAAATACCTTGATTACGATAGCGGTCAAAAATAATCAGATCAAAGCTGTTGAGCTGATCGTGAAATAATTGTTTATGCGGGAAGGGGATTAGCGCCATTTCATTACGGGCTGTACCATCCTTACTATCAATATCGCGCAAAATGGTGAAGTGAACCAGTTCAATGGCCGGGTCAGACGTCATTAAGTTACGCCAATAACGTCCACCTTCATGCGGCGCGCCAGACACTAACAATACATTCAGTTTGTCGCGTATACCTTGAATAATTACAGCGCGGCGATTATTGCTTTGGCTGATTTCGCCTTTAAGCGGATCAACGACGATTTCTATTGGGTTTGTGCCAGCATGTTCAATGGGAACATAGACGGATTGGCGCTTGCCGATTTGCGCTGTGATAAATCTTTTTGAGCCGTCTGGCGTCGAAAGGGTCAGCCTCACGGGGCTGTTTAGTGGCAAGACGGTGTCATGAACAATAAATTCAATGCGTGCATCCGTGCCTTTTAAGCCATATAAAGGCGCTTTTTTAATTTCAAGTCGGCGGTCTTTTTCTTTGTCCTTGCCCGTCATAATGAAATGTATGGGGCCGTATTTTTGCTGCATTTCACGCGCGCTTAAGCCTTCGGGTACGTCATGTATATTACCGTCAGATATAATAATAACCCCAGAGCGCTGCTCAGGCGGTATATCACTTAAGCTTTTATCGATGGCCTTAAATAATTTGGTTTCTGTATATTTATTGACGGCAGCAGGGGCGCGGATGATTTTGGCTTTAAGCTGTGGTAGTGCCTCTATTTTACTTAAAGTATCTTGTAGGGCTTTTGTGGTTTGGCTGTCGCGCTCATTAATCGTGTTGCTGTAACTTTCATCAACGGCAACAAGTACGATACCTTCTTTGCTTTGCTGCGTTGTTGATAAGGTCGAAACGTTGAGTATAACAAAAAGTAAAGTCAGCGCCGCGATAAGGCGCAATATCAGTGATTTTCTTTTGAAGATGAAAAAGAAAACGGCACAAGCGATAAGGCAGACCAACAGGCCGATTAATCCAAAATTGGAAAGCAAAGGTGCGAAACTCAGCTGTATATGCGCATATTCATTCATGGCCGTAACCTCAGTTTTTGTTGACGTAGGTTTAGGCGATCCAATATGGCTTTGGTGTGGACTTGATCTTGCTTATAGGTGCCCGTTAAGGCGTACATAACTAAGTTTATAGCGAATCTAAGGGCTTGTTCGCGCTTATAGACATCAGCCCCTTGATCAGACCATAGGCCGATCCAATCATTTGAACCAATTAACAAAGAGGCCACATATTGCGTATTTGCCGAGACTTGTTCCGATGAATCGCTTGATGATTGACCGCCCGTATCAAGCCAGATATCACCGCCAGTATAGCGCCCTGCAATATTATCTTTTGTCAGCAAGTAATAGCTTTTGCGTAAGACGTGATCCTTGGGCAGTTTTGAGAGCGGCGGTACGGCGAGCTTATTACCAAGTGCGGTTAAATTACTATTACTGCTATATAAGGCGCTGTCTAAGCTGCGGCCATTTCTAAGGTCAATAAATAACATGCCGCCGCTATTAATATATTTATTAAGGGCAGTGAAGGCCTCGTCGCTAATAAGCTCGGTGCCAAATGGCCAGTAAAGCAGCGGATAAAAGGCCAAAGAATCGTCTTCAAGATCCACGCCAACGACTTGAACGTCTGCAAGTGAGGTGCGAATATTTAAAGCTGTGGCGACGTATTCAAGGCCGCGCTCGGCCATGGCATTGGTTATGGGGTTTGTGGTTTTTACAAATGCGAGATTTAGGGTATTGGCACGGGATACGTCATCTTGCGCGCTTTGTGCGGCGGCGCTTTGTGTAAGGCCGAAGCTGGCTAATGTACCCAAGCTGCATAATAAAGCCATGCCCAATTTTAAACGCGGGGCGGTAAGCCCGGTTAATATAGCTGTGCTGAACCATTCAAGAATGAACAAAAAGAAGGCGGCGATAATCAAATAGGGTAATAAATTGGTTGCGCTATCAAGGGTGTATTCTTTTGTTTTTGCATTAAGGGCGGCTGTATTGACCGTTTGAATGGCTGATATTTTATCGCCAAGATTAATGATAAGCTCAGCGTTTTTTGTGCGGTAAATACCGGGCCAAAATTGATGGGAAAGCGCGGCGCTTTTTAATGTCTGATAGGGCTGAGCGGCAAGATTAAGAGGGGGATCAACAAGTTCACCTTGGGCATTAATAACCTTATAGGCGGCGAATTCAGCCCCCTTTAATGCGGCGTTATCATCGGCGCGATCAACCATAATATGTGCGCCTGTAGACAGGTCAATTATGCGATGAAGAGCATTAATAAAAAATCCTGTAAGTGGTAAGTTTGACCAACCCGGTTTAGCCTGCGTGTGAATAAGAATAATGCGGCCAGCCCCCATTGATGCGGCGCTAATCAGCGGCGTGCCATCACTGGCGAGCGCCCAGCTTGTGCCCTCGCTATTGGCGCTTGGTGCGGCCAGAACCTGACGGCGTATTTTCAGCTCACTATCTTCGCCAAGGCCTTGTAAGGGGCTTTCTTCAGGAATCTTGCCAATGGTTAAAGGCTCTTGCCAGTCTAAGCGTCCAGCAATGGAGCGTTCATCATCTAATAACTCAAGGGGCATTAAAGCATGTGAGCTGTTAAGCCCTGATTTTTCAGGGGGGAAACGTAAAAGCGTACCGCCTTGATTCACCCAGATCTCAAGGGCGCTAATATCACTGGGTGATAAAATGTAGTTTTCAGGCACAATAATCAGGCTCGCGCCCCATTCTTGCAGGGCTTTTAGGCGATTAATCGTATAAGGGGCTTTGCCTTCAACGGCTTTGCTGATGTAATAAATTGACTGAATAAGCGGCGGTGTTTCATTATCAACCGTGGCGCTATTGGCCAATATGCCGACGCGTTGTTTTAATATATTTTGCGGCAATACCCATACAGAACCTGCATGTTTACTATACCCAACTTGCAGATATGCGGGGGCATTTTTGCTTGTGTCAACAACATCCCAGAGCTCTGATATATCGGCATCAGCATTGTTTTTTAAGTCTTTAAGTGAGATAAAGCCCAGATTCTTATCAAAGCTATCTTTGGCAAAAAGATTGAGTGATTTACTCTGCCGTCCAGAATGGCCGTCGATCTGCACAGCTTTATAGCTTTGTTTCGAGGTCTTATTTTGCGGCGCTTTAAGTAATAAGGCGTTTGTATTGCTCGGAATCTCATAATAAATAACGTCACCAAAGGCGCTTAATGCATCAATAACGCGGCCAATATCGCCGTCATTATAACCGTGACCAAGCCAGTGGAATATGCTGGCTTGTTTTAAAATAGCCGCTTGTTTGTCTATGTCAGCCAATAGGGCGGAATGATCGCCCTTCCATGGGTAAGTTTCTATCTTATCGATGATATTACGTGCTTCATAAGGCGTGTGTAAGCTAATGGCATTTTGTTTTTCATGAGACGGTATAGCGCGCAGTATAATGACGTTCTTTTTTTGCTGCTCAGCCAATGCGACCAATGATAAGGCTTTATCTTTTTGTAATTGCGCATGGGGCGCAGCGGCCCAGCTATTTTCAATGATTATGGCGAGCGCATCACCGGAAATGATCTGTTCTGTTTTGGGCGCGAGATACGGGGCGCTCGCAGCCAGTATAATTACGGCGAATAGAGCCATGCGCAAGAGTTTTAACCACCAAGGCAGGCTTGCTTTAGTCGATTCTTCAACATGGAGTTCTTTGAGGAACCGCGCCGTAGGCAGGCTTAAAGGCGTTGGAGCTGGTGGAATAGCTCTAAACAAAAACCAGAGTACAGGCAGGGCGCATAAAGCCCAAAGAGCCACAGGGTTAAGAAAAGTGAGCTGTGCAACAAAGTTCATAATCAGCGCCCCTTAATCTGTTTATGGGCAGCAAGGGCGGTATAAATAGCGCGCGTGGCCTGTGCAAAATCAGTGTCCGTGCTGATGCATAAAGACCGATAGCCTTGTTTCGCGGCAATGCGCGCGATCATATAGCAATGGTCTTTAACGCGTGTGCAATACTCGGCGCGTATATTTTCAATCTTGTTAATCGTGAATTTGCTCGTATTGAGCTGATCGCGAGACTCTGTGTTAGCGCTATCAAGTAAAACGCGGCCTTTATACGGCAGGCTTAATTCGGCAGGGTCAACGATTTGGATCAATAGGCCTGCATGGTTTTGGGTGTTCAGTTCAGCCAGCTGTTTATTGAGCTGCTCTGGTTCATCCCAAAAGTCAGCCAGTAAAATGGGTATACTGTGCTGCGCGGTTTTTAGGGCTGATTGCTCCGTCTGCTTATCAGTGACATCTTGATGGGCAAGATAAGCGCCGAGCTCATGCAGGCTTGCAGCAGATTGACGGTTTTGAATAGGGCTACCAAGCAGGCTAAGGCGCTCACCACCATGGAGGAATTTTGCCGCGGCAATATAAGTGAGAATTGCGCCATAGTGATATTTACTCAAGGCGCTTTTCTTATGCTTAAACTGCATATCAGGCGCGTTTGATAGCCATAGAGAAACAGTTTGTGCTTTTTCCCATTCGCGCTCACGTACATAATGAGTCTCGCTGCGTGCTGATTTACGCCAATCAATCGTATGGGCCGCATCACCTTCACGATATTCGCGATATTGCCAGAATTCTGTGCCGCTACCCGCGCGTCTTTGCAAATGCGGGCCGCCACTTAAATAAGTGGAATTATGATTAGCCAACACACCATGAAAATCAGGGCTCGCATGCAAAGCGTTCTCCGCGCAGAGCATTATATACTCAGGGGTGAAGTCTTGTGCTTTTTTCAAGCTAGCGGGTATGAAGCTGCGCAAAGCCACTATGTGGGGAATCCTTATAGTTTGCTTAAATTAACAGAATGTCTCAACCAGATGGCTGATAACGTCTTCAATGCTAACGCCATCGGATAGAGCGCGGGCATTTAGGCTCATGCGATGACGTAATATTGGATGCGCTAAAGCACGAATATCTTCATTTGTCGCAATCTCACGCCCGTGAATCAGCGCATGTGCACGTATGGCGAGGGATAAAGATTGCGTTGCGCGCGGACCTGGGGCCCAAACCACGTAATCTTTAATTATTTGCTGTGATGTTGTCTCTGGGCGGGCATTGCGCACAAGATTGAGTATTGTTTCAAGAACGCTTTCAGCCAAAGGCATGTTTTTGACGGTGGCTTGTATCTCAAGCAAGTCCTTCGGCGTGATAACAACATCGAGTTTTTGTTTAATATTTGTCGTTGTTGCAAGCACAAGGGCGCGCTCTGAATCAATATCAGGGTAATCAATTTGAATTTCCATCATGAAGCGATCTAATTGTGCTTCAGGCAATGGGTATGTGCCTTCTTGTTCCAGTGGGTTTTGCGTGGCCAGAACATAAAACGGCTCAGGTAAATCATATGTTTTGCCTGCGATGGTCACTTGATGTTCTTGCATGGCTTGTAGCAAGGCTGACTGGGTGCGTGGGCTTGCGCGGTTAATTTCATCCGCCATTAAAAGCTGTGCAAAGACAGGACCTTTAACAAAAGAGAAATGGCGTTTGCCTTTTTCATCTTCTTCAAGGATTTCAGAGCCGATAATATCCGCAGGCATTAAGTCTGGCGTACATTGTATGCGCCCTGTATCCATGCCCATTATATGGCCAATCGTATCAACAAGCTTGGTTTTCGCTAGCCCCGGAACGCCGAGTAAAATAACATGACCGCCGCAGGCAATGGCGCTTAAGGTCAGGTCAATCACATGATCTTGCCCTAAAATAACGCTACTCAGCTGCTTTTTAACTTTTTGCAGTTTGATTGATGCGGTTGTGACTTGTTTTTGGAAGTCTGTTTCTTGTGGCTTGGCTGGCTGTTTTTTTTGCATGTTAATCGCTTATCGCCCCTAAATAACTATAATTAATGTCATGAGTTGAATTTTAGTATATTAAGACCATAATGTTGATAAGCAATAAGGTAAAGTGTTGAGTTATGCAGATTGATCTTTCTATCGCGAAAAAAATAGACTGCCCAGAGTGGCTGCGTGCCGATGAGACGCGCCGTGTTTTTGCGGCTTTGGATGATCAATGCTTATTCGTTGGAGGCTGCGTGCGAGATGCGCTTTATGGCATACAAAGCGCTGATTATGATGTCGCCACGCCGCTAAAACCTGACGCGGTCATGGCTGCGCTTAAGCGCGCCGATATAAAAGTTTTCCCCACAGGTATAGATCATGGCACGGTTACGGCTTTATGCGGTGCATATAGCTTTGAAATAACCACATTGCGTAAAGACGTCGCCACAGATGGCCGTCATGCGGTTGTTGAGTTCTCAACCGATTGGCAAGAAGACGCAAATCGTCGTGATTTTACTTTAAATAGCTTGTTGATGGATCTGGATGGTCAGGTTTATGACCCGACAGGTGAGGGCGTTAAAGATTTAGAAGCCGTGAAAATCACTTTTATTGGTGATGCGCGGGCGCGAATCAAAGAGGATTATTTACGGATTTTGCGTTATTTTCGATTCACATCACGCTATAACACGCCCTTAGATTCTGAAATATTGGCGATATTCGCAGAAGAATCAGCGGGACTATCTCATGTGTCGCCTGAGCGCATTACAGATGAGATTCTCAAGATATTAAAGTCTACGGCGCCACAAGCCGCCATAGAACAGCTCCGTCAACTTCCACCGCTCGCATGGCTGTCTGATGAGTGTCGCTATTTAGATGCTTTATGCACGCAGCAAACAGCCCATGATGCTGTTGATTATAATGGGCGGCTTTATGTGATTTGCGGCGGCGCAGTGAACACAGCAAAAAAACATCTCAAGCTTAGTAATAAAATGCTGAAAGCTGTTAAAAACATCAGTGAAGCGCGCGCAGAGTATCCCAAGCATTCACTTGATTATGTGCTGTATTTTTATAGCCACGAAGCGTTGATACAGGCGGCTTTGTCTATGGTGGTGCGTGATGAGATAACAGGGGAAGCGTTAAGCCGGTTACAGGCGCGCATGGCTGATTGGCCTGCGCCAGTATTCCCCCTAGATGGCGCCGCTTTGATTGCCGAAGGGCTTAAGCCAAGCAAAGCCATGGGGGATATATTGAGAGCGACTGAATTATGGTGGTTGGATAGTGACTTTACGCCAGATCAAACCACATGTTTGGCTTATGCCATGGCGTTATGGGCTGATTAATATTGCGGGCAGTCTTTATGCACCGAGTTAATCGAGTTATATGTCGAAATTCACGTTTACTTTGTTGATGTTTTTGCTTTGGTCAAGTTCAATTTCAGTGGTCATTTCAAGTTCTTCACCATTGTTTGTATTTTCTATACCTACAGTGACTTCAACGCTAGACAAGTTTCCGTTTCCATCGTGATTGCGTTGCACATGTACGGCTTCAAGATCCAAATTACCTTCAAGATTACGGTAGTCATCAAGGATGTCTTCTTCCATATCTTCGAGCTCATCTTCTAGGGTGTCTTTTAGCTCGCCCAGTTCATCAATTTTAGCTTCGTCTCCTTGCTCATTAGCTTCTTTTAATTTCACTTCTGTATTGTCAAGAGCAGCCGCTGTCATAGAAAAGACGATGGCTTTTGAAAAGGTTTCACTTAAGGAGGTTCCTACGCGCATTTGAATTTCTTTGTCTTGCGCTTCTATATCATTATTAACTTGTACAGCAAATTCAGCGACATCTTCTTGCCCCTCAATATTAACTTCAAGGCCTAGTTTGCCGGCTTCCTTTTTTATTTCATCAAAGCTGTCTTTGACAAAGCCACTGACGACTTTTTCTTTAAGAAAATCTAACATACCCATAAGTTTATCCCATCCTTGTTTGCCTTGCCATAATGCATCACAAATCTTTAAATTAAGTTAAGCTATAAAGATTTTTATATTTTTACAGCCGCAACAAGTTAAGTCCATGGGACGCAAATGAGTAAAAATGATTGGAATAAATACAAAAAACAGCCGATGGCAATTAAGCCTCGGCTGTGATTTAACTGGCCATAAAGCCAAATTGTAATTTATGTAGTTTAAGTTGCCTTAAAACTATTCTTTAGCGCCGCCAAATAGATTACCGTAACGGTTCTCAAATTTGTCCAGTTGTCCTTTTTCAACAACTTTATGCGTGCCACCTTGCCAAGCAGGGTGAGTAAGTGGGTCAGTATCAAGACGCATGATATCGCCTTCTTTGCCCCAAGTAGATTTAGTTTTGTACTCTGTACCATCTGTTTGCACAATTGTGATTTCATGGTAGTCAGGGTGAATATCAGCTTTCATTATCTTCGCTCCTAGTATAAATTCCGAACTCGTTTCTACATAATTCACTTGAGGATTGCAAGGATGTTTTTCAAAAAAACAACATTTAACGCTAAAATCACTACGCTTAAGCAACGACAGAGCATTATTCGGGCAATTCGGCATTTTTTCGATGCGCGTGAATATATGGAAGTAGAGACTCCGATTTTGCAAATTAGTCCGTGCATGGATACACATATCCACGCTTTCGCAACGCAATATAAAGATATATCGCTTAAAGACAAGCAGAGTTTATATTTACACACCAGTCCTGAATTTGGCATGAAGAAATTGCTGTCTGCGGGCTGTACGCAAATCTATCAAATTTGTCATGTCTTTCGAAATGCAGATGATACGAAGCTGCATAGCCCTGAATTCACGATGATTGAATGGTATAATACGGATCTGAGCTATACTGAGCTTATGGATGAAGCGCGCGATTTAATACAAAACTGCGCGCAAACGATAGGCGTTGAGCGTTTTTCATGGCAAGGGCATGAGGTTAATGTCATGCAAGACTGGCAGAAGATTTCAATCGCACAGGCTTTTACGCTTTATGCAGATTTGGACCTTGATTCGTATCTCGATAATATTGATTTATTTAAAGAGGCTGTGCGTGCTAAAGGCCTGCATGTAAGTGATGATGATCGCTGGGATGATATATTTCATCGTGTCATGCTTGAATATATAGAGCCGCATTTAGGCATGGCTGCGCCGAGTATTTTATATGATTATCCAAAATGCATGGCAGCATTGGCGCAAATCAGCCCTAATAACCCTAATTATGCGGAACGTTTTGAGATTTATATTGCCGGTGTTGAATTGGCCAATGGCTTTGGCGAGCTCACTGACCCAGTCGAGCAGCGTGAACGCTTCGTGGGTGAGATGAACGCTAAAGACGCACTCTATGGCGAACGTTATCCCGTTGACGAGGCTTTTATAGCTGCATTAGAGCAGGGCTTGCCCAGATGTAGCGGTATTGCGCTTGGGATTGATCGTTTGGTGATGCTTGCCACGGGTGCACAGCACATAAATGATGTGCTGTGGCATCCTGTGGATCTCTCGTTTTATTAGGCCGCGACTGATTCTTTATGCGCTATAGCGAGCGATTTACCTGTTGATCCAAGAACAGCGAAAGCTTCATCAAGGCGCTTAACGAGGTTTATTTCGCCAGCACGAAGCCATTTGCGTGGATCATAAAGCTTTTTGTAAGGCTCGCCGCTTTCTGGATCGATTTGGTAGCGGAAGGCCATTGGGCTGGCTTCAACGTAATCACCAATCGCTTCAGCAAAGGCAAATTGCGTATCGGTATCAATGTTCATTTTAAATACGCCGTAAGAAATAGCTTCTTTAATTTTTGCTTCTTCTGAGCCTGATCCACCATGAAAGACAAGATCAATCGGGTTTGCGGCAAGGCCGTGTTTTTCTTGGATGGCGAGTTGTGAGTTTTTCAAAATATCAGGGCGTAAGTCAACATTGCCAGGCTTGTAAACGCCGTGCACGTTGCCAAATGAGGCTGCGACACTGAAATGACCAAGCGGTGTAAGTGCTTCATAAGCTTCTAAAACTTCGCTTGGTTGAGTGTATAGACGGGCATCATCAATTTCATCACTGCCCACGCCGTCTTCTTCACCGCCTGTGCAGCCAAGTTCAATTTCAATGCTCATATCAAGTTCATTGAGCATGGTTAAGATACGGGCTGATTCTGAAATGTTATAGTCAAGATCTTCTTCTGATAAATCAATCATATGTGATGTGAATAGCGGCACGCCATATTTGGCTTTGTGCTTGCGGCCTTCTTCAATTAAGGCTTCGACCCAAGGGACAAGCTTTTTATTGGCGTGATCTGTGTGTAGGACAACACAAACGCCGTAATGTTCCGCTAATAAGTGTACATGCAATGCAGCGGCAACGGCGCCAAGGACTTTAGCTTGAAAGCTGTCACCAATGTGACCGGCATAAAACTCTGCGCCGCCATTGGATAATTGAATGATAACATCTGATTTATTCTTTGCAGCGGCTTCTAGAACAGCATTCACTGAATTTGTGCCGACGATATTCACCGCGGGCAGGGCATAGCCCCCATCTTTGCAAGCTTTAACAAGCTGCTTATAGGTTTCACCAAATACAACGCCGGGCTTAAGCTTAGGGGTAGATGTCATGGGTAAATATCCTCTTGTCGATGGGTTTATTTGTGAGGATTTTACAATAGGAAGCCGCTTAGGCCTATGGATTTTGTAACTATTCAAGGGTGTGGTGTGGATAAAAGCCAGCTACTCGCTTTGCTTGGCATCAGTCATGCTGTTTTTGTTCTTGCCATAGCGCTTCACGCTCGGGCGAGCTCATGGTTTTTAAGTCTTTGCCATCTTTGTGACAATCAGCCTCCATGCCACGGAAGCGTTTTTCGAATTTTTGATTGGTTTTGCGCAAAGCGTGTTCGCTGTCTATACCAAGTTTACGGCCGATATTAAGCACGGTG
Organism: uncultured Micavibrio sp.; assembly: GCA_963977125.1. Lineage (GTDB taxonomy): Bacteria > Pseudomonadota > Alphaproteobacteria > Micavibrionales > Micavibrionaceae > UBA2705. The sequence continues at coordinate 87,617 of CAXBNJ010000004.1, read as the reverse complement.
AATAGCACGTCGCCATATTCCTCTAGGATATGGTCTTTATCATTTTCTTCGATGGCCTCGCGTAGCTCAGCCACTTCTTCATCGACTTTATCAAAGACATCAAAGACGCTATCCCATTCAAAGCCTTGTTTGACGGCTTTCTTTTGGATTTTATGGGCACGCATTAAAGCAGGCATATTAGCGGGGATATCATCAAGGACGCTAGGGATCTTGTCTGTGGGGGCGGGCTGGCCGCTGGCAACTGCTTTTAAAGCTTTTTCCTCATCCTTGCGCTGTTCCCATTTAACAAGGACGTCAGCGGCATCGTCAGCGCCCGCATCAGCAAATACATGAGGGTGGCGGAAAATCATTTTATCACTGATGGATTGGGCGACATCATCAAAGGTGAACAAATTATCTTCTTTGGCCATTTGCGCGTGAAAAACCACCTGGAGCAGTAAATCGCCAAGCTCTTCTTTGATGTCATTCGTATCGCCGCGATCAATTGCGTCGGCGACTTCATAGGCTTCTTCGATTGTATAGGGGGCGATGCTGGCAAAGTCTTGTTCTAAATCCCAAGGGCAGCCGCCATCAGGGTCGCGCAGTTTATTCATGATGTCGAGAAGCAGGTTAATCGGTGTTTGATTTGTATCCAGGTCTTTACCCATGATGATTAAGCCCTTTTATATCCACACCATTTAACTACGTATAGCCGCAGCGAGTCGATGCATCTTACTTAAACTTAAGCTGCGAAATCTTTCGTGACTTCAGTAATAGCTTTATCATTAAGTGATTTTGCTTTTTTGCTGTCGATGTTTTCAATGATGATTTCGCGTGTTGCTTTAACCGCAAGGTCAGCTGCGTAATGGCGCATTTCTACAAAAGCTTGCGCTTCCATATTTGATAGGCGCTCTTTTAATTGCTCTTCACGGCGAGCAAGTTCAGTGTCCAATGCTTTAACAGCATTGTCTTTGATTTTCTCAGCGTGCTCAGAGGCGACTTTAACAATTGTTTCTGCTTCTGTTGTCGCTTCGCTTTTCATGCGTTGGTAATCAGAAAGCAGCTCTTGCGCTTCAACGCGTAATTTTTCAGCGTCTTCAACGTCTTTACGTGCATTGTCAATATGGCCGTCAATTGCAGAGAGCACTGAAGAACGACCAAGTTTATAGGCCAAAAATACAAATATAATAAATGAGAGAAGAACCCAATTTTGTGAGTCTGCAAAAAATTCTGACATCGTTTTCGTCCTTATAAAATCTGGTAATATCTGGTCATGGCCAGTAAAAATTGTAACAAATAAGCTATATGTTATTGAGCGTTTTTATTAAGCGGCTTTATCGAGTTTTTCTATAACTGACTTTACTTTGCTGAGGTCAGCATCAACGTCAATGATTTTAGCTGCGGCTTGGCGTGCGGCATCTGCGGCAACGGCGTGCATGTCAGCTAAAGCTTTGCTTTTGGCTTGGCTTATCGTTTTTTCTAAATCGGCAACAACAACATCTTGGTTACTGCGGAAGGCGTTAACCGCTTCGTCAGCTTTTGACTTAAGCTCGGTTTGTGTATCTGCAATGATTTGCGAAGAAGTGTCTTTAGCGTTTTGTAGCAATTGCTCATATTCGCTTTTTACAGCTTCAGCGTTATCGTTGAGCTTTTCAGCTGTTTCAATATCTGTACGGATGCGTGTTTCACGCGTATCAAGGCTAGCGGCCACATTTGGTAGGGCGCTCTTGGTGAAAAACACATACATAATTAAGAATGATACAGCGAGCCAGAAAACCTGAGAAGGAAACCATTTCGGGTTAAATTGTGGTAGGCCCGCAGATCCTGCATGGCTATCATGGCCATCAATTACATGGTCAGCCATTGGTGTGTAGTGGTCATCGCCATGTATGTCACCAGAGGCAGGCTCTATTGTCTTAATAGACTCAACCGCTTCAATCGCGACATCATGTAGTTTATTCATTGTCTCGCCATGTGATTTAACATCACCAGCGGATGGTTCGATCATTGTATTTACGTCAGAGAACTGGCTCTGCGTGCGAGATTTAGCAGCAGAGCTTGTATCAAGCTCTGCTACTGTAAATGATTTATAGTCAAAAAGACTGTCTTGTTGAATAGTCGCGTTCGCCACAGACGCTGTGAAACACAGGATCAGGCCGGTTAAAACTGAAGTAATATTTTTCATGTTCATCACTTTATTAAAGTCCACATTCATTCAATTAGATGTCGTTTTCGACGTTTATATATATAGCGGCTTAAAATTAAGCTGCGAATACAAGGTAAAATGCGATTAGAAGTGCGAAAATAGCAAGCGCTTCAGTAAGAGCAAATGTTAGGAAGAATTTCTTATCAAGAATTTCTGCACAGCTTGGGTTACGGCCAACAGCTTCGTTGTAAGATGCGAAAATTGTACCAAGACCAATGCCAACACCGATTAGTGGTAGGAGAGCGATTGCGCCAGCGAGTAATTTTACAGCTTCTAGTTCCATTTTAATATTCCTTATTTTTTAGTTTACTAAATTGAGTTTGATTGATTGTTATTCAAGTATTCCAAACGCTTATGCTTGTATCTTAGTGTTCTAGCTCAACGGTATCTTTTAAGTAGATACAGCTCAGAATAGCGAACACATAAGCTTGCAAAAAGGCGATTAGAAACTCAAAACCGATTAATATAACATTGAAAAGCATTGGTAGGATACCAAGGGCATAGCCCGCAAGTCCCATGCTAATCATGCTAACACTGAATCCTGCAATAACTTTAAGGAGGATGTGACCAGCGATCATATTCGCGAATAGACGCACAGAAAGCGTTACTGGACGAATGGCGAATGATAATACTTCTATAGGTATAACCAGCGGCAGCAACCATAAAGGCACGCCAGGTGGTAAAAACAGGCTAAAGAAATGCATGCCGTGTTTAAATATGCCAATGCACACAACCATAATGAAGACCATCAGCGCTAATGCGCCAGTGACAGCAATATGTGATGTGTAGGTAAAGGCATAAGGGATCATGCCTAAAGCATTACCCAAAAACACGATCATGAATATTGTAAAGATAAGCGGGAAATATTGGCGACCATGTGTACCAATATTTTCACGGACCATATTGGCGATAAAGGCGTAAGTCATTTCTGACATCGCCTGTAAGCGCGTAGGGACCATTGCTTTGCGTCTTGATGCGACTGTAAAAAACAATACAGAGAGCACGACTGAAGCCACCATCCATAAAGATGAATTGGTGAAAGACAAGTCAACACCAGAAAACTGGAGATCAACAAGCGGTTTTATTTCAAACTGATGCGTAGGGTTAGCCACGGATACCTCTATACATTATTTAGTTAATTCAAAACCCTTAAATAGGGTCACACAAAAAGACTATGCAGCGCTTAATTACCGTTTTTTGACATGGTTTGCAAGGCCGAAGTTTAGAAAAGTCTATTTTGTTAATTTATAAATATTCCAGAAGCCCGTAATTACCCCCAGAACGAAGAAGAGCATCATAAATATCGGTGATGTCTCAAGCCAGTTATCTAGTGACATGCCTATGAAAAAGCACACAACGATAGGGCTCAATAGCTCAACGCCAGCTTTTACGCCTTCATTAGTGGCCTTGGCTTTTTTATCCTTATCCTCAAGCATACCGTGCTTGGCCTTCATCTTATCGATGCGGCCATCAAGGTCATGTGTATCATCTTTAATAACGTTTTTATCTTCATTGCGGTCGTTATTGCTGTCATTAGGCGGCATCATCTAGGAAATCCAATTCTTGTTGTAGGTCAACAGAAACAAGCTGGGATATACCTTGCTCGGCCATTGTGACCCCGAATAAACGATCCATCCGAGCCATGGTTAGGCGGTGATGGGTAATAACCAAAAAGCGTGTATGGCCGTAAGCGGCAATTTCTTCAAGTAAATCGCAGACGCGATCAACATTAGCATCATCAAGCGGGGCGTCAACTTCGTCCAACACGCATATGGGCGATGGGTTGGTTAAAAACATTGCGAAAATTAAAGCAATAGAGGCCAGAGTTTGTTCGCCGCCCGACATTAAAGAGAGGGATTGCAGGCTTTTCCCTGGTGGTTGTGCAAAAATCTCAACGCCAGCATCAAGAGCATCTTCCGAATCAACAAGCTTTAAATAAGCGCTGCCGCCACGATATAGACGTTCAAATAGGGACTTAAAGTGATCGTTAACCTCGTTAAAGGTGGCAATAAGCCTTACGCGCGCTTCACCATTAAGGGTGTTGATGGCTTTGCGAAGCTCTTCAATGGCTAAAATAAGGTCTTCACGCTCTTTAAGTATAGTGCCTAAAGTGCTGTTAATTTCTTCAAGCTCATCAGCGGCTTGCAGGTTAACGGGGCCAATTTTCTCGCGTTTAATAACGGCGCTGTCTTTTTCAGCGCGTAATTGTTTAAAGCTCAGCGCTATATCTTGCCCCGAATCATCGAGGTTGAGGGCGTAATCCGCTTTGTTAAGAAGCTCGGTCGGGGCACATTTATAGTTATTGTGAATGGCCGCGTTTAAGGTTTTTAATTGATCTTCTGCATTGGCGACATTGGCTGTCGCGGCGGCGCGATCTTCACGGGCGGTTGCAAGGTCTGATTCGGCAGCTTTGAGTTTCTTTTCTGCCTCGCCGACCTCAATTTCGACTTTACTAAGGCGCATAGATGCTTTGGTGCATTCTTCCTCGATTGTGCTCATCGTGGTGAGGAGCTTCTGTTTTTCTTCGTTTATTTTGACGGGTCTGTCTTTGTTTGTCTCTATGCGCTCTTCTAGACCTGTAACCAAGCTGGCCAGTTTTTTAAGTTGCTCTGCGCCGCGTATAGTGCGGTTTTTCAGGGCGTTGCGCTCATCGGCGATGGCGTGCATACGGGCTTTACGGCGGTTTTGTTCTTGGCGCTGCTTATCAAGGAGCAGGGCAGCTTCTTGATAGTTGTCGCGTGCGGTGGCAAGCGCGGCTTTAACCTCAAGCAATTTTGCCTCACGCTGTTGAATTTTATCACCGTCAAGCTGCGCGAAAAGAGCTGTTTTTTCATCAAGGCTGGTTTGTAATTGGGTAAGCTCTTGCTCTGCATCATCCGCGTTTTTTGCATTGAGTGTAATTTGGGCGGTAATGGTTTCAGCCTTGTGCTTGATTTCTTCGCAAGAAATTTCTGCCTGACGCAATGTTTTTTGGGCTTGGTTTAGTGTTTGTGCGTTATCAGTCTTGTCTTGCTTGAATTGACTAATAAGATCGCCCTGAGTGGCTGCGGCCGCATCACTTTTTTGCAGGGTTTTGTTGAGTTTTACTAACTCGGCATCGATATCTTTTAAGCGGTTTTTATGCTGTAAATGTGCCGCGAGGTTATCAGCCGCATCAGCTTTGACATGAAAACCATCCCAACGCCACAAGCTGCCTTTGTTACTCACAAGGCTTTGACCGGGGCTGAGCTTGCCCCAAAGAGCGCTGCCTTCTTCGCAATTTTCGATCAGGCCAATAAAAGATAGCGCTAGGTTTAGTTCATCTGGTGCTTTAACAAAGTCTTTTAAGGGTTTAACGCCGCTAGGAAAACTTGGCACCACATGTGCTTGCTCGCCCTTTGTCCAAACATTGTTCATAGCAGGGTTGGTTGATGCCAGTAATGTGTCGCCCAAGGCGCGCGATAGGGCTGTTTCAAAGCCTTTATCGGGGCTGACATCATCAAGTATCGTTTCATCGTCTACCGCACTTAAAAAGCTCAGTAGAGTGTTTTGCTCAGCTTTAAGGGCGGATATGCTTTGTTGAGACAGGCGGCTTTGACTGGCTATCTCATCTTTCTTGACCATGGCCTTATCAAGGCCGCGATCATAATTAATGGCTTGTTCTTGCAAGCTGCTGATGTGTTTTTGTAGTTCGGCGATTTGCGCTTCCGCAGTATCGGCGGTGCTAATCGCTTGGCGTTGATCCTCTAACGCTTTTATTGTGGCCTTCAAAGTGGCAAGCTTATCTAATTGGCGGCGATGGCGCGCTGTTAGGTTATGCACTTCGTTTTCTAAGGCTTGGCGTTGGGTTGCGCTTGATAAAACCGCTTCTAATTCAGCTTCATGCAAAGCCTCGTGTTTTTTGACGTCGCTTAACGTTTGGGCTTTTTGTTGCTCCAAAGGTTCAATTATATCGTGCTCATTATTCAAGTGATCATGCAGCGATTTTTCTTCTTGTTCGATCTTAATCAGAGCCGCTTTATTTTCATCAAGTGTTTTGGTCTCGTAATTTAAGTCATCTTGTGCGCGTTTAAGCTGTTCGTGGCTGTCTTTGAGCAGCGCGCTAATCTTTGCTTCTTCGTCTTCTAAGCGTGAGAGTGATAAATTCTGTGTATGCAAAGTAGCCGTTAGGCTCACATGTTCGTTGCGTAATTTTGGTAAGCCGCGTTTTGCGTCGTTTGATTCCGTGCTTAGGGCGGTGAGTACACGCATTTTTTCGGCGACGAGCGCTTCTATCGTGTCGTAAATGCTCAAGGCGTTTTGCTGTTGGCGTTTGGATTGATACCATTCAACATAAGCAATCTGACGCTCTAGCTTACGTATTTCGGCGTTGAGCTCTTTATAGCGCTCAGCTTGTCGTGCTTGGCGTTTTAATGCATCAAGGCGGCTTTTCATGCCTTCTGATATGTCATCAAGGCGTAAAAGATTGGTTTCTGCGGCCTTAAGGCGAAGCTCAGCTTCATGGCGGCGGGCATATAGGCCCGCCACGCCCGCAGATTCTTCCAATATATGGCGGCGATCTTGTGGTTTGGCATTAATGATTTCGGCCACGCGGCCTTGGGAAACCAGAGCAGGGGAGTTTGAGCCGGTCATCGTATCAGCAAAAAGTAACTGCACATCGCGTGCGCGCGCTGCTTTGCCGTTAATGCGGTAGTTAGAGCCCTTATCGCGATTAATGCGGCGTGTGACTTCGATTTCATCATGCTGATTATAGGCTGCAGGCGCTTCGCGCATCGCGTTATCGAGGGTTAAGGTGACCTCGGCAAAATTACGCGATGGCCGGCGCTCTGTGCCGTTGAAAATAACGTCATCCATGCCAGAGCCACGCATTTTACGTGCGGAGCTTTCGCCCATGCACCAACGCAAGGCTTCCACCAAATTCGACTTACCACATCCATTAGGTCCAACAATACCCGTGAGCCCGACATTAATGTCGATTTCTCCGCGATCAGTAAATGACTTAAAGCCATTTAATTTAAGTTTGCTGAACCTAATCATAGATTATGTGGTGCTTTATGTTGCTCGTCTATTCTTCGGCTGATTTTAAAGCGCGCTGAATTTGCTTTTTAACCGTCTTGTAATCATGCAAGCCTTTAAGCTTTTCCTTTGTTGGGAATGCAACAACAGTTGGTGTTGATGCGATGCTGTATGTTGTGCGGCCTTTTTGAATTGATTCAAGTAAGGTTTTTTCTAGATTTGTATTAGAAACGCAGCTTTCAATGCCTTCAGCTGACATGCCGGCGAGTTTTGCGTTTTGATATAAAGGTGTTGTATCTTCGGTGAAAGCCCATGCTTCTTGGGTTTGGAATAGCAAATCCATGAATTTATATTGACGTTTTTCATCCATGCAATGAACGAGCTTACTTGCGGTCAAAGCTGATTGGCTTGTTGGGAAGTCTCTAAACTCAATGTAAACTTGGCCGTTATCGATAAAGTCTTCTTTGAGTTGCGGCAGGATATTATTGTGGAACTCAGCGCAATGTGAACATGATAATGATGCGTATTCAATTAAGTAAACGGGCGCATCTGGGTCACCAAGGCCAATAATAGGGAATGCTTCTAAGCCATCAGGCGATTTCACGACTGCGGTGCTCTTCTCAAGCTTATTGTCGAGTGTTTCTTTGATTTGATCTACGCTCTCGACGACGGCTTCTTCTGCTTTGTCTGTGCTCTCAGCAATGGCTTCTTTAGCCTCATCAAGAACCGCAGGCGTTTTAATGTCGGCTGCTATGGCTGGTTTTTCAGCATTGCTTATTGTTGGTGCAACAAGCACTCCAACAGTTAAAAGAGCGGCAATAGAAAGCGTGGTAACTAAAATCAATTTAAGACTCATTAGTATAATCCTTATATAGGCTAAGCGCGTTTAAGCGTCTTTGAAAATTTATATTACTTTATGTACCAATATAGAGCGTGCTTGGCAATATCAAGGCGTGGTATTTTTAATTTTTTACAGGCAATCATTGCAACAGGGTTTCTATTGACATAACAGCGATGATGTGCTAGTTTTCTCGATAAATTTATTAGAGGATACAATTATGTCGGAATTATCATGTTTATTCAGAGCTGAGGTTGTTTTACATACGGGGAGCGTTGGTAATCCGCGTAGATTAAGGATTAATGCTGACGATATTGTGAAGTATTCCCCTTACCATGAAACGGTTGAGGAGCGTGACGCTGCAAAAAAACAAGGGGAAGCTTTAAGCAGAATTTATTATGCTCATGCATGTTACGGTGATTATGACATGGTCATTGAATCTGACGAGGAAATAGCAGAGTTAATTGACGTTGCTGAAATGAAACGCGTTGAGAAAGTTAAGGCGCTAAAATTTTTCATCGCATAATCGGCTTAATACTTAAAAGAAAGACCTAAATATGATTGATCTTAGCAAATTATTCCGCGCAGAAGTGACCCTTACGGAAGATAATCAGAAATTTAATGTTCCTATTGATAGTATTACAGCTTACCAAGACATTCATGACAATAATGATGATTTTGATGAGGCTAAAGATAGTGGAGATGGCTTGACTCGTGTACATATGAATTGTGAGAATTTTGACAGTACTTGCGACGTAAAAGAATCCCGTAAAGAAATAGCAGATTTAATTGCACAGGCGGAAAGTGAACGCGCTGACAAAATTAGAAAGCTTAATTTTGGCATTCGCTAAGCCTATAATATTCCTAATGTATAAAGCCCACATCAATACGATCCATCGGTATTGTATCTGTGGCGTTACCCAAAGCGCGTACATCCATACGGTAGCTGTCAATTTTTCGTGACAGCAAGTATGTACGCAAATCTAATGCGCGCGATAGCGAAAGACGGCGCGCGGAGCTCGGACTCTCATCAGGTGCTTCTGCATAAGATTTAATCTCTATGCGTAAAGTTGTGTCCTGTAAAAGCTTAGGAATAACATTTTGCTCAATTGATTTTTTCATTTCATCTGACAATTGATCTTGCCCAGAAGTGAAAAACAAGCTTGCATTTGCATGGCTTGGTGCTTGGTTTATATTGGCTGGCGCGGCTGTTTGTGGGTAACTATCATCACCATCATCACTTTGCATACTCTGTGAGACATCAAAAACATCATCTTGCTCAGCAGCGCTAACTTCTAGCTCTGTTGGTACTGAAATGTCGTTTATTGACTCGATGCCCTCTATCTCAGGGGGGAGGTCTGATGTGATGGCGGTTATCATTGTGATCTCTGGCTGCGCTAATGGCACAGCGGATACTTTTCCTGCGGGCACTGCGGGCATAATTAAGCTACCCGTTTTGGATAGGGATGTTTTTTGCGCGGCTTTTTTGTATTTTTTATAAATAATTGGTCGCTTTACCGGTAAAGACAGCGTTCCACCATAGGCAAGTTTTTTAGGTTCAGCTGTTGGCGCGGGCTTCTTTAGCGTTACAGGTATAGGTTTTTCTATGGCTGTAATAAGTGGCTCTGCTATAGACTCGGCTAGAGGGGCTGTTATGGGCTCTGCGGCTTGTTTTGCTATGGGCGTCGTATCTATTGGGGTTGGCGTGGCTATAGGTTCAACGACAGCTTCGATGATTGTTTCTATTGTGGGCCCAGTCGCGGGTCCAGTCGCGGGCATGGGGGCGGCTGGTATAGTTTGGGGGAGGGCGACAGTGTTATCGGTCGCCGTAACAATTTTTACTGTTTTTTGTGGCGCGCCCTTCTGTAAAGGTGGCTGTGTGGCCTGTAACTGTGGCTTTGGCTGAGGTTTGTCAGCAATCAATACAGGGCGCTTGGCGGGGAGCACTGATAACACAGGCGTCGCTAAAGTGTTTTTAGCCGCACTCTTAATTTGCGTTTTAGCTGGCGAAAGCGGTTTGAATGTCGGTTCAAACGGGGCTTGTTGTATAGGTTGTGCTTTTGTAGGACGGGTAAGTTGCTTGTTTATACTGGGCTGTTTTATAAGCTGATCAGGGGCATTTTGTGTAGGTAAGGCCGTGCTGATATTATCTTCAAACATATCGGGCAGTTCATAGCCGTCTATCATTGTGTCGTCTTGTTCGGCATAACTTATGCTGGCGTTAGAGGAGAGCACAAAAATCAACGCTGTTACGGATAACAGCGTTGATATAATTGATATGTGCGTTCTTCTGACCATAGCTATCTTATTTATGTGCTTTTTTAAGAAGGGCGGCCACTTCGTTTACCGCATGTTCTTGTCCAGCTAAAACGTTGCCTGTGTAAACAGGGTTTTCTTTAGGATTCATATAGTCTTTTACAAAACCACCCGCTTCTTTAACGATCAATTGACCTGCGGCAATATCCCAAGGCTGTATAAAGCGCTCCCAGAACACATCAGCGCGTCCTGCAGCAACATATGACATATCAAGCGCCGAAGCGCCAAGGCGGCGTATGCCAGGATATACGGAGCTTACAATGCGCGTTTCAGCATAGAATTCATCAAATTTATCAGCGCGGGTGCCGGGTTGACCGTGAATAAGCAGCATTTCATCTTCCTTGCGGCGTGATGATACGCGCAATCGGCGATTACGCAAATATGCGCCTGCGCCTTTTTCAGCTGTGAATAATTCATCTTTTACAGGATCGTAGACAACACCAACAATAACTTCGCCTGCTTTTTCAAGCGCGACAGAAATACACCAATGCGGAAGACCGTGTAAAAAGTTAAATGTGCCATCTAGTGGGTCAATAATGAAGCGGTGTTCTTTATCTGATCCTTTAACTTCGCCGCCTTCTTCCATAAGGAAGCTAAAGTCACGGCGCGCTTTAGTTAGGTCTTCAAAAAGGATCTCTTCTGAGCGTTTATCGGCGCAAGACACAAAATCAGCAGGGCCTTTAACAGAGACTTGTAAGTTTTCAACTTCACCAAAATCACGTAATAGTGAACGGCCAGCTTTTTGAACGGCGCGGACCATAACATTTAGATTTGCAGAATATGCAGGCATTATTCGTATTCCTTATTTTTTTCTTATTTTTATAATTTACGTTATTTCGGTCTTATGGGCTTTCGCCCTGTGCGTTTTCGGATTTAGTCCTTGGCGCGTTCAACATATGTGCCATCTTCAGTGCGGACAATAATATGTATGCCTGTATCAATATGTGGCGGTACCATGACTTTTACGTCACCAGTGACGAGTGATGGCTTGTAAGATGTTGTCGCTGTTTGGCCTTTAATTGCAGGGTCAGCTTCAAGAACTTCTACTTTTACGCTGTCAGGCATTTGCGCGCTTAGCGGGTTGCCTTCATATGTTTCAATCACGCAGATCATGCCTTCTTGCAAGAAGCGGCCCGGATCGCCCAGAACTTCATTAGGCACGGCGACTTGTTCATATGTTTCAAGATGCATAAACATGTGGTTGTCGTCTTCAGGGTATAGATATTGGTAGTCGTCTTGTTCCAAGCGGATGCGCTCAACGCTTTCTTGTGTGCGGAAACGGATATTTTCTTTATTACTTGTTTTAATATCACGCATTTCGACCTGTATGACCGAATTACCTTTGCCGGGAATAATAATTTCGGTTTTAGTCACAACACATAGGCGACCATTATATTCCAAAACGTTACCTTTTCTTAAGGTATTTGCGTTTACTTTCATTGGGTTAGTTCCTTATTAGATATAAACAAATCAATATTTTTTAAATTCTATGCTTATCAAGTAGCATAGCCTGACCTAAACTTTCAAGTCGCAAGCGCATTTCAGGGTCAGAAATATTTTCTAACATGCCGTTGAGCTTTTGTTTTTCTTGCCCGTTCATTTTAGGCTGTTGATTGCGAAATGAGGGTCTTTTTGACATGTTTGCCGGTATATGTACAAAACGAATGGCGGTAATCCAGCGCTCGCCATAGATGCTGTTTATGCGCTCTAATATTAAATCTATTTGATAATGCATTAAAGTGGCCTGCGCGCTTGGCACAGCAATTTCTAATGTCGCAGATGGTTTTTCGCGGCGATTTTTTGGTTTTCTATACTGGATTTTTGTTGGCTGTGCATGCTTTGACATTTCTTCGCCGACAATTTGTTCCCAATGGTTTAAGATGCGACCAAGGGATACAAACTTTTTGCTGCATGATTTTTTCGTCACTTTAGAAACAGCGTAAGAGAGTTGCTTTGGACCCATTGCCATATGATAAAATTATCCCAAATAATTATAATGATTTAATGCGAGAGCTGCACGATAGTACAAATATGAAAACCAGTCACGATAATAGTATAGCTGATTCACAAGAAATTATAAATCTACATAATGATTTATTGCTTTGGTTCGCCGGAAATAAACGCGTCCTACCTTGGCGTGCCTTGGATGCGGGGGCTGCCAATGTCTATCACGTATGGCTATCTGAAATAATGTTGCAGCAGACAACCGTTACGGCCGTTATTCCTTATTTTCTTAAATTTATTGCTTTATGGCCGCGCGTGCAAGATTTAGCTGGCGCTGATGAGCAAACCGTAATGGATGCTTGGGCCGGGCTTGGTTATTATAGCCGCGCACGTAATCTACATAAATGCGCGCGCGTATTGTGTGATATGCATGGTGGCATTCTGCCTAATGATGAAAAACAGCTTTTGGCTTTGCCGGGCATTGGCCGTTATACCGCGGGCGCAATCATGGCTATTGGCTATAATCAGCCTGCTTTAGTGGTTGATGGTAATATTGAGCGTATCTTTGCGCGTTATAACAAGGTCACAACGGCGCTGCCCGAGGCCAAAAAAGAGCTTAATGCCATTGCGTCTATATATATGAATGTAGCGTATAATCCTGAGCCGAGCTTCTTTGTCCAGGGTCTTATGGACCTTGGTTCGAGCATTTGCCAGCCTAAGAAAGTACAATGCTCTATATGTCCTTTATCAAAAGGCTGCGTAGCGCAAAAAGAAGATATCGCGCTGAGCTTGCCAGTTAAAATTAAGAAGCAAAAACCGCAAAGATGTGCGGTTAGTTTTATTGTTTATGATGAGGATGGCGGGCGCATTATGATTGAGCGCCGTCCCAATGGCGGTTTATTGGGCAATATGCTTGGTTTCCCGACCACGGATTTAAATGATAAAAGCGAGCAGCTTGATGCTGCTCACGGCAACTGGATTGATGAAAGCGTTTTTGTTGAGCATATCTTTACGCATTTTAAGTTAAAATTATATGTGGCTAAAGTTGGTCTTGAGGATTTCAATGCTATGGCCGTGTCTGATAGTATAAAATATGAGTGGCTAAGCGTTGATGCGTTAAATGAAGTTTCATTTCCTACGCTTTATAAAAAAGTGTGCAATATAATCTAGGTTTATTATGAAGTATAAAAATATACATATTCTGTTCTTGTCATTGTTAATGATCACATTTTCTGGTTTGGGCTCTGATGTTGCTCAAGGCGCGCCTAAGCTTGAGAAAGATTACACCGTCCCTTATGACTCAGAGGACTATATCGAGCCAACCTATCAAAATTTTGAGTATATTTTATGGCGTTTTGGTGGCTACGCCTTAGATAACGAAGCTGATATTCTGCGTTTTATAGCGCTCAATGATTGCAGGCTTTATAGAAGATATTCTCCATATGATATTGAATGGGGTAAAATTCAAGAACGTTACAAGGGGTTTTTAAGAGATAACCTTCGAAGTTTTCCGAGTAAGGTCCGCGTAAAAATCCCTATCGCATTGTTGCGTTTTGATGAGGAAAAATCTGTTTTTCCTCTGTCTGATAGCACGAAGTTTGATGGCATAAGAATATTACCGATTAAACGTTTTCAGGGAAACGAGGTTACTAATTGTAACATTAATAAAAGTGTATTGGATGGCTATAGTAATTATTTACTACGTGATGTTGTTGTTAGCTTGAAGTATCCGTTGACGTTAAAAGAAGTGCCTATCCCACGTGAAGGGGCCAAAGACTATATTGAGTATGTTCAAAGGTTTAATAACTATAATGAAAAGATGGGTGGCCGTGTAAGTTACGCCTATTATGATATTAAAATATTTGATTATATTCGTCAGCTTGAAACTGGAGGTCATTTATTTTATGGCGAAGTGGATACTATTGATATTTATGCTGATGAGAAGAAGAAGTTCCCTCTTTATAGTTACAATCCGCGTGAGGGCTATGCTGATAAAGAAGGGGAGATCGATAAGCGTGACAGCCTCGTAAAGACTATTGATGGCGATGCGGATGATGGCGATGCGGATAAATAATAAATAGGCAAACCGCTTAATGCTTTATGTTTGCCTATTTATGAGTGTCTATATGCATTTATTTGTATTTACGCGCTCGCTTGCTTGATTTGCTCTCTTACTTTTTCACGCAATTGGTCGATGGGTTGGTATTTTCCATCTTCTTTATAGTGCCAATATGTCCAGCCATTGCAAGATGGTGCATCTTGTAAGGCGGCGCCAACTTTATGAATAGACCCTCTAAATTTATTTTTGCCTTTGCTGACGATCAGATTGCCATCGGCAGAGACTTTGGCTTCGTGGTTGTTTTTATTATCAGTAAGCACTGCACCTGGCTTTAATAGGCCACGTTCAATTAACCAACCAAATGGGATACGCTGCGCTTCGCGCTTTGATGGTATGACAATGCTGTCTATATCAATGTCGGTATCAATCGCATCAATACGTTTTTGTGCATGCTCAATATATTCTTCATCGCGCTCTATGCCAATAAAGTTGCGGCCAAGCTTCTTAGCTGCGGCGCCTGTTGTGCCAGAACCAAAGAAGGGGTCTAGAATAACATCGCCAGGCTGTGTTGAGGCTAAGATTGTGCGGAATAAAAGCGCTTCTGGCTTTTGTGTGGGGTGTACTTTTTGGCCGTCATCTTTTTTGATGCGCTCACCGCCACTGCAGATTGGTATAAACCAATCAGAGCGCATTTGTAGCTCATCATTTAATGATTTCATGGCTTCATAGTTGAAGCGATATTTAGAATCTTGTGATTTAGAGGCCCAAATCATCGTCTCATGCGCATTAGTGAAGCGGCGACCGCGGAAATTAGGCATAGGGTTGGCTTTGCGCCAAATAATATCATTGAGAATCCAGTACCCCAGATCCTGCATAGTTGCACCCATGCGGAATACATTGTGGTAAGATCCAATAACCCATATAGAGCCATTTGGCTTTAATATGCGGCGTGCGGCTTCCATCCATGCTTTGGTGAACATATCATAAGCAACGAGGGAATCGAATTTATCCCATTCGTCATTTACAGCATCGACTTTTGAATTGTCAGGGCGGTGTAAATCGCCGCCGAGCTGTAGATTATATGGAGGATCTGCAAAGACCATGTCCACTGATTCAGGTTCGAGCTGATTCATCATTTCGATGGAATCGCCTTGAAGAATTTTATTTAGACAATCTTTTGTGGACAACATTTTTTTTGACTCGACTCTTCTATGATTATTCGTTAATCGCATCTGAATCATGAATCATTTTGATTCTTTCGTCAAGAGTCTTAGGGTTGTATTCGGAATTTTTATTTTGGATGGCCACTCGATCTACGCGCGCATTTTCCCGTAAACGGTTGTTTTAAAACGTTTTATATTGACAGTGTGGTGGTGTTCGTTTGAACGGGCTGGGTTGACATGATTTCTTCGGTGCCATTATTATTGAGGTTGTCCACTGCATTTGAGTATGCATTGGTGCTGTGTTGGCTTTGTTCGCTTCTTGGCTGAGTTCTTAATTCAGTCAATTTATCATGATCTGGATTTAAATAGACATCCATACCATTTTCATTGGCTGTTATATAAGCATGATTCCCCATTTGAGAATACTCATATTTTGTGAAATAACTGCCCGCATCTTGCGTTAAGACGGTTGGAACAGCGTCGCCATGCAGCTCAACGCTCCACGCATTGGCGCCGAGCTCACCAATTTTTTCATTAAGCGTATGAATATAGTCTTGGTTGCCATATCCGGGCGTCCCAAAAGTGTAAAGATCATTGAGCTTAATATTGGGGTTGTCATCAAATAAGCCAGTGCTTATCACTTCACCTGCTGCTAAAGCGGTTTGTGCGCCGCCTTTAGAAAAACCAACAAAATTAACTTTTAAATCTGATCCGTCACGGCTTGCGCAGTCATGAATAATACCTGTTAGGACATCAACAAGGTTGTCGCCAGGTAATTGCCCGTCAGCATCTTTTACTAAATCATCATAAAGGCCGCCATGCACTTCGCCCCCAAGGCTGTGCGGTTCTTCACCACGATTAAAATTATCCCATTTATCGGCATTGTTAAATACTGTGCCTTTATCTAAGGTGGGATCAAAGGTGATCGTCAGGCTTCTGTTCTCGGAGTCATATACGGCAACGGCCGTGGTATTATCCATGCGAAGAAGGTTTATATCGTTTTGTAAGGCGCGCGGTGCGCTTTCGAGCATGGTTTTCAATGCTGCATCATGGTCGCCGCTGCGTTGAAGCTCGCGTTCATAGGCTTGCGGCAGGGCGGCGATTTGAATAGCCGCTTGTGCGTCCTGCTGAGAGAATTCTTGATTGCTGCTCGCTTTTTGCCCTGTAATGCTCATCTTATATTTCTGTACGTGTTTTTAAATAGTTAATAAACATATATACAGGATTATGGTTAAATTAGGATTAAGCCTTAAAGCGAGGCCATGCCTAAAGGCGTGTTTCTTTACTGAGTATTTCGAGGGCAAAGTCGACACTTTTTTCTCTCACTGTGGCGCGGTCGCCCGTGAAGTTTTTTTCTATTACGAAGGCCTTATCTGTCTTCTTGTTTTTGCAGCCAAAATAAACGAGGCCGACAGGCTTTTCAGCGCTGCCGCCATCAGGGCCAGCTATGCCCGTGATGGATATTGATAGATTGCCTGTAGGGTAAGCTTGAAGCGTACCTGCGGCCATAGCTTCAGCACATTCAGGGCTAACCGCCCCCTTTGTAGCTAAGACTGAATGGGGGACATGAACAAAGCGCTCTTTTGCAGCGTTATCGTAAGTGATGAACCCGCCATGATAGGCGCTTGATGCGCCGGCACAGTCAGTTAATGCGCCGCCAACTAAGCCGCCTGTGCAGGATTCGACGGTAACAATTATATAGCCGTTTTCTTTGGCTTGTTTAATGACGGTTTCAGATAGTTTAGATATATCCATGAATCCCCCATAGGGCAAAAGCACTCAAAATACCCGCAACAACATCATCAATCATCACACCGAAAGCGCCGCTGACTTTTTTGTCTATCCAGCCAATTGGCCAAGGCTTCACCGCATCAAAGAAACGGAATAGCAAGAAGGCGAGGAAGAAAGATAATGCAGAGCCATTAACCGCTGCCGCCGCAATGAAGTAACCCGCCGTTTCATCAATAACAATCATTGAATGATCATGTTCACCGCTAAGTTTTTCGAATTGATGCGAGGACCACAGGCCAATAAAAAATATAACAACAGCGCAGATCATCAAAGCGGGGGCGCCACCAAAATAATAAGCCGCAATCGCGAAAGGTACTGAAAAAACGGTGCCCCAAGTACCCGAAGCAGGCAGGATTAAGCCGCTGCCAAACCATGTTGATAGCCAGAAATAGGGGGCTTTTTTATTCATTTTGGATAAAGTGTTTTTACGTCTGGCTTTATCTGCACTGATTTTCTGTGATATTTTTTGCGATAATGGTGTTGCTGTGCTCATATTCTTAAACTCTATTCTATATCTATTTTGGGCTAGGAAAATCGGCGCTAACGGCCGCTTGCACCGCAATGCCTTCGCGGCGACCAGTAAACCCTAAGCCTTCGGTTGTCGTGGCTTTGACGCTTACGTTTTTAATATCTAGCCCCATTAACAGAGCTATGTTTTCTCGCATAGCGTCACGATGCGGTCCAATGGCAGGTTTTTCACAAATGATTGTTAAGTCAACATGGCGTATTATACCGTCTTGCTTTTGTACGGCGTCATTCGCCGCTTTTAAGAATACGGCGCTATCTTGGCCTTTATGCGCGTTGTCACTTGGTGGGAAATGCATACCAATATCACCATCTGAAATAACGCCATAAAGCGCATCAGTCAGCGCATGGAGGGCTACATCAGCATCAGAATGCCCTTTTAATTCATATGTGTGTGGGATAAGCAGGCCGCCTAATTTAATATGATTACCAACCACTTCATATTCTTCAAAGGCATGGACATCATAGCCTGTGGCCATTTTTGCAATGCGTGGGCGCATCAGAATTTGTTCAGCCATGGCAAAGTCCTCTATTTGTGTGATTTTGAAGTTTACGCGATCACCTGTAACAATTTCAACATTGTGACCCGATTTTTGCACCAAAGCGGTATCGTCTGTAACGCCATCATAACCGAGTAAATCATTCTTGGCTTGCTGATGCGCTTCATGAATTATGCCATATTTAAAACCTTGTGGGGTTTGAACTGACCATAAATTATCGCGGGACGGGTGCGTTAGCCCTGTAGCCGTCCCGTTGTTTTCAATCTCGGCAATGCGGCCATTTTGAGCATAGCGTAATGTGTCGACGGTTGGTACCGCTAAAGTCGCGCAGCCTTTTGTGCAAACGCCGCTAACGACATCTTCAATATTCTTTACGCTAACAAAAGGGCGGGCGGCATCGTGAATTAATACGGGGCTGTCGTGATCAAGCTCTGATAAGCTCATCAAGGCGTTATAAACGCTCTCATGGCGCTCCGCACCGCCAATAACGATATTTATATCTGTGGGGAAATTCTTTGTTGCGGCGGTGAATAAATCTTTGTGGCCTTCGTTAATAACCACGCTAATAGATTGGCAATTCTTCATTGAGGCAAAGACATCTAGGCAATAGCGTAAAAGCGGTTTACCGTTTAGCGTAGAATATTGCTTGGGCAAGTCACCACCAAAGCGCTGTCCTTGGCCTGCCGCCACAATGATCGCATGAAAATCTTTATGCATTGAGTAAAACCGCCGTTATTTCTGTTTTTCTTGCATTGTACTGCATTAGGATATATTCATAAAACACTTATTAATCAAGGTAAACAGCTTAGGTTTGAACGATTTTGTTGAAAAGCGAAACCATAGCCACAAAGAAACTCGGCAAAAATAAAAAAGATAGATTGTTTCGGTTCCTGTCATGGATCTATAACCGAGGCATATTGAACAGGCGTGCGGATAAGCCGCGTAACGTGTTTGAAGATGTGCTGGGCGCGATTGTTATGATCGCAGCGATCATCTGCGGTATTGCGACTTATGCCGCGCTTACCGAGCTTCCACCCTTTGGTAATAATTCTCATTTATTATTCACATTGTTGAAAATTGATTTATTGCTGTTTTTTGCCTTAGCGATTCTGAACTTCAGGCGTGTTTATGCTGTTTTAAAAAGCAAAAGCCCTATTGAGAAGAAAAAAGCTAAAGGCGTACGTATTCAAACACGTCTAGTGATGATTTTTGGTTTCCTTGTTTTGGCGCCGGCCTTAATAATGACAATCTTTTCAGCGATGTTTTTTCATTACGGCATTCAATCTTGGTTTAATGAACGTGTGGGCTCTGCCGTTAATAATGCGAGCGCGGTAGCTGAAGCGTATTTGGACGAGCATTATAAAGTTGTTCAAGCTGATATTTTAGCAGCCGCGAGTGATTTTGACCGTCAAGCCGCCATTATTAGCGCCAATCCTAATGACTTGGTGCATATTTTGCGCACACAATCAACGATACGTAACTTCTCTGAAACCGCTTTATTTGATGCAGGGGGTGAGTTTATCGAGCAAGTCGGGATTGATAAGGAAGAAGAAGATACCTATGTGAAGATGGCTAAAGATAACATTGCCAAAGCCAATAGTGGTGAGGTTGTTGTTATTACTAATCGTGAAGCAGAGCGCGTTCACGCGTTGATCAAGCTGAATAACTATATTGATGTGTATTTGATGGTTGGGCGTTTTGTTGACCCTGTGGTGCTCTCACATGTCTCGTTAACGCGGGAATCTTCCAAAGAATATGCTTATCTTGAGGGGCAATATGCTGGTTTGCAGGTGACTATAACGATGATTTATATCGTGGTCGCTTTGCTCCTGATTGTCGCTGCGAGTTGGCTCGGTCTACTTTTTGCGCGTCAGATTGTCATGCCGATTGCCGATATGATTTACGCCGCCGAGCGCGTCAGTACGGGGGATTTATCCGTAAAGCTGAATGAAGATACAAAATTCAAAGACTTCTCCTACTTAGCGATGTCGTTTAATACAATGACGGATGAGGTTAAACAGCAACGTAATGAATTAATGCTCGCTAACCGTCAACTCGATACGCGTCGACGCTTTACTGAGGCGATCTTATCAAGTGCCAGTCACGGTATTATTGCTGTGAATACCAATAGCGAGGTCACTCTGGCCAATACGCGCGCGGCAATGCTTCTTGAACATGGTGATAATGACCTTATTGGTAAGAATGTTGGAAGCTTTTTAATAGGGATTGAGCGCTATATCGATAAAGCTCATGCAACGCCCAATGAGGTATCTCAATTTGAATTGAATATTAGCCATAGCAAATTAGGGCCGCGCGTGGTTCTGGTCCGTATTGCCTTAGAAGCGGAAAGTGATGAGCTTGCAGGGGCGATTATTACCCTTGATGATATTACCGATTTACAGGCTGTGCAGCGCAAAGCTGCGTGGTCAGATGTCGCCCGCCGCATTGCTCATGAAATCAAAAATCCATTAACGCCTATTCAGTTGTCAGCGGAGCGCCTACAGCGTAAATATAGTAAACAGATTGATGAAAAAGACCGTGAGATTTTTCAGCTTTGTACCTCAACGATTATTCGCCATGTAACCGATATTGGCCATATGGTGCAGGAGTTTTCCTCATTTGCACGTATGCCTGAACCGGTGATGAAAAACATTGATCCCCTTGCTGTGCTCAAAGAAGTTATTCGTTTTGAAGATCATGCC
Organism: uncultured Micavibrio sp.; assembly: GCA_963977125.1. GTDB lineage: Bacteria > Pseudomonadota > Alphaproteobacteria > Micavibrionales > Micavibrionaceae > UBA2705. The sequence continues at coordinate 66,599 of CAXBNJ010000004.1, read as the reverse complement.
CATTATAAAGTCGATGTGCAATTAAGTCATATTGCGGAGTCTTTACTTGAATCGCAGGTGGAGATTGGCGCTGATGCGCAGCAAATCCGTCAGGTTTTTACCAATGTATTACAAAATGCGATTGAAGCCGTACAGGCGGCTCACCCTGAAGGGCAAGGTTTTGTGCATATATATGTGTATCAAGAAGGGCAAAATTTATTCTTTATCTTTAAAGATAACGGCGCAGGCTTTCCTGATGATGTTGACCGCTCGCGCCTTGCTGAGCCTTATGTTACGCACAAGGAAAAGGGCACAGGTTTAGGCCTATCTATTGTGAAGAAGATTTTAGAGGATCATAATGGACGTCTATTCATGGGCATGCCGAGTTTTCTACGGAGCTTTTTGGATAGCCAGTCAATAGATACCTCGGTCTTTGACGGTGCGGGGGCGAGTGTTGTTGTTGCTTTGCCCGTGAAATCAATGAATAAAACGGATGATAATGCAGTCAATGAGTAGCAAGAAAACCATATTAATTGTTGATGATGAACCCGATATTCGCGCTTTAGTGGGCGGTATATTGGAGGATGAGGGCTATGTTATAGCCTATGCTGATACGCATCAAAGTGCATTTAAGCAGATTGAGGAAGCTAACCCTGATCTGGTTTTATTGGATATTTGGCTTGAGAATAGCGCCAAAGATGGCCTGGGTATTTTGGAAGACATTCAAGACCTTGAGCGCGATACTTCACTGCCGGTTATTATGATGAGTGGCCATGGTAATGTTGAAACAGCAGTGAAAGCGCTGCAAAATGGCGCATTTGATTTCATTGAAAAACCGTTTAAGACAGAGCGCCTTTTATTGCTTGTTGAGCGCGCTTTAGAGCTCAGCCATTTAAAGCGTGAGAATAAAGCCCTTAAAAGCAAAGATAACCATCAAGAAGACCGTGAAATAGTTGGCAGTTCAGCCGCAGCAGAAAACCTTCGTCAGTTGATAGAACGCGTTGCGCCAACGAATAGCCGTATTTTGTTAACAGGTGAAGCGGGGGTTGGTAAAGATTTTATCGGGCGCATTGTGCATCAAAAGTCATTGCGCAGTGATAAACCTTTTATGGCCGTTAATTGTGGCTCCATGCATCCTGATAAGTTTGATATAGAGCTGTTTGGCTGCCTTGCCGGTGTACAGGGCGAACCTGAACGTATTGGCTTGTTAGAGCGCAGTAATGGCGGGACTTTATTCTTGGATGAAATTGGCGATATGCCATATGAAACGCAAGGAAAAATGGTGCGTGTCCTGCAAGAGCAGCGCTTTGAGCGCCTAGGCAGCACAGCACCCATAGATTTAGATATACGGGTCATTGCGTCTTCAAGTGATAATCTTGATGATAAGATAACAGAAGGGACATTTCGTCAAGATTTGCTCTATAGGCTTAATGTCGTCTCGATTGATGTGCCATCCTTAAATGCACGAAAAGATGATATTGAATTGCTTTGCGGCGCGTTTTTGAAAGAATTGCGTAAAAATAGTGAAAAACAGCAGGGGTTTACATTTTCATCCTCGGCTATGTCGGCGCTACATGCTTATAGCTGGCCGGGTAATATGCGCCAGTTGCGTAATGTTATTGAATGGCTGATGATTATGAAGACCTCAACAGGTAAAACCGTTATTCAGCCCGAAGATTTACCCCCTGAAATCCTTTCGACCTTGCCAAAAAGCATGGCTACAGAACATGCGCTTGATTTTCTTGATATGAATTTGAAAGAAGCACGCGCTAATTTTGAGCGTGATTACCTAACCGCCCAAATCCAGCGTTTTAACGGTAATATTACAAAAGCTGCAGAAGTCATTGGTATGGAACGCTCTGCCTTGCATCGTAAGATAAAATCATTGGAAATTAATCCGCTAGACAATGAGAGCGGAATCGATGAAAATAAATATGCTGAATCCAGCAAAAACAGCCTCAAGAAAACGGGATAAAATCTATGCGTATAATCGTTTGTGGTATTGGCCGAGTTGGTTATAGCATTGCATCTTATCTGTCCCGAGAGGCAGAAAACCACGTTACTGTTGTTGATAGTAATGCATCCTTAGTTGCGCGTATTAACGATGAAATGGATGTGCACGGCATTGTTGGGCAGGCCTCAAATCCAGAAATATTGGCCTTAGCTGGTGCGGCGGATGCTGAAATGATTATCGCCGTTACGCATTGTGATGAAGTCAATATGGTTGCTTGTCAGGTCGCGCATTCTCTATTTGGCGTATCGCGTAAGATTGCACGCTTGAGCAATGCGGTGTTTCTTAACCCTGTATGGCATAAATTATTCTCGCGTGAGCATATGCCTATTGATTTCATTATCTCGCCAGAACAAGAAGTGGCTAAATCTATTCATCGCCGCTTAAGTGTGCCTGGCACGTCTAATGTCGTCTCTCTGGCTGATGGCCGGGTGCATATGGTTGGTGTGCGCTGCGAGGAAAATTGCCCCGTCGTAAACACTCAAATAAAGCAGCTTATGGCTTTATTCCCTGATCTTAACGTGAAGATTGGCGCTATTTTACGGGGGAGTGATGTTATTTACCCTACGGTTAATGACCAAATGTTGGTTGGTGATGAGGTCTATCTTTTTGTTGAAACCGATCACCTTAAGCGCGTTTTATCTGTTTTCGGCCATGAAGAAGAAGAAGCTAAAAATATTGTTATTCTTGGGGGCGGGAATATTGGTTTAAACTTAGCTGATCTAATCTTAAAGAAATCCCCTCATATTAACTTGAAGGTGATCGAACGTGACGGCCCGCGTGCACGGTACATGAGTGAGCATTTGGATAATAAGGCCATTGTTCTTCATGGTGAGGGTTTAAGCGAAACTATTATTCAACAAGCGAATATTGAAAATGCGGATGCCTTGGTCACGGTCACGAATGATGATGAAGCCAATATATTATCATCACTGATTGCTAAACAGCTTGGTTGTAAAAGGGTTTTGGCGCTTGTCACGAATGAAGTCTATACCGATTTGATCAACTCACTTGATATTGATGTCCAAGTATCCCCCAAAGCCGCGACCGTATCTAAGATTATGCAGTTTGTTCGTAAAGGCAGCATAAAAAACATTCATTCTCTTAAAAATGGTTTTGCAGAAGTTTTCGAAGCGGTTGTTCAAGAAAACTCTGAAATCGCGAATGTTCCGATATCGGAATTGCGCCTGCCTAAAGGTTTGTTGATCGGCATGATTATTCATGATGGGGGCATTGTTATTCCTTTTGGTGACACGATTATTCGTGAAGGCGATCATGTTATGATTTTTGCTGATAAGGCTCTAACGCCACATGTTGAGCGCTTCTTCTCTTACCGTATAAATCTTGTTTAAGGAGTGCCTTTATGTCTGATCTCGCCAGCACTCAGCCTTTGGTCCTGTTCGATTGGGATGGGACGCTCGCGGAGAATTACGATGTGATAAAGGACGGTTTAAATCATGTTCGCGCCCATTTCGACTTGCCGCTATGGAGTGATGAGGACGCAAAAAAGAATATTCGTTTAAGCGCACGTGATCATTACCATGAATTATTTGATGACCCTGATGATATTGCGCGCGCGATCAGCCTGTTTCTTGACTATGTAGACAAAAAACACCTTGAAACTATTAAGGCCATTACAGGCGCAGACTTATTCTTGCAGCGCTTGAAAGATCAAGGCTCTACTCTGGGAATAGTCAGTAATAAAACGCAAAAATTCTTAGATAGAGAAGTTGATTTACTTGGCTGGCGTAAATATTTTGATGTCAGTATTGGGGCAGGGACAGCCAAAAATGATAAGCCTCACCCGGATTCTATTCACCTTGCTTTGAGCCGTCTAAAAGCCCCTGCTGAAAAGCTCTATTATGTCGGGGATACAGATACTGACATGCTCGCGGCTTACCGCGCTGAGATAACCCCTATATTTGTGACGTTTGGCATTGGCTGTTTTGATGACTTGAATAAGGGCGAATTTAAGATGATTAAGCCCCATATTTGCCATGATTACGATTCTGTTTATAATATTCTTTATGCGAATAATTAAAATAAAGCTTGATGATTGCGTTAAATTTTACTACTGATAGGCAATTGATAAGGGTGTAAATATAATTAGTGGAAGGTATACAGCTTATGGCTGACAGATCACAAAATGTTCAAGACGTATTTTTAAATAAATTAAGAAAAGAAAAACAAAGCGTTACAGTCTTTCTCGTAAATGGCGTAAAGCTACAAGGTATAATAACTTGGTTTGATAATTTCAGCGTATTACTACGCCGTGAATCACACGCACAGCTTGTATATAAGCATGCGATATCGACAATTATGCCCGCTGGCCCATTGTCGCTATATGATGGTGAAGAAGATTCTGAATAAGCTATTCTCTTATTCTCAAGCGTAATTTAAGAATTATAATCCTCTGAGTGTTTATTCATTCAGAGGATTGTTGTATGTTTAAGGTCATAATTTATAGAAAGCCACAAATATGGGTGAACGCAGCTTAATAGTGCAGCCAATCATTACACAACAAAGACGTACAGATTCTACACCGATCTATATACGGGATGCTGATGCACGCCTTGAAGAGGCTATTGCCTTATCGGCGGCGATTAGCCTTGAAATAGTTCACGGTGAAGTCATTAATTTGCGCAAAGTTGAATCTGGTCGTTTATTTGGTAAAGGTACGGTTACGCGCCTTGGTGAATATATTGAAGAAGAAGAAATCAGCCTTGTTGTCGTTAATCACGCTTTATCACCTATCCAACAGCGCAATCTAGAAAAAGCATGGAAATGCAAAGTTATTGACCGCAGTGCCTTGATCCTTGAGATTTTTGGTGAGCGTGCCCAGACTAAAGAAGGTAAGATTCAAGTGGCTTTGGCGGCATTGAATTATCAGCGCTCACGTTTGGTGCGGTCTTGGACTCACTTGGAGCGCCAACGTGGCGGCGCAGGTTTTATGGGTGGTCCTGGTGAAGCGCAGTTAGAGCTTGATCGCCGTATGATTGATGACAAACTAAACCGCCTTAAAAAGCAATTAGTGGACGTGAAGAAAAACCGTGATTTACAGCGCGAAAGCCGCGAGAAAATACCTTATCCAATTGTGGCGCTTGTGGGCTATACCAATGCGGGCAAATCGACATTGTTTAACCATGTAACAGGCGCAGATGTTTTCGCAGAAGATTTGTTATTCGCAACGCTTGACCCGACTATGCGCGAAGTTAAACTGCCCAGTGATCATGCGATTATTTTATCGGATACCGTTGGTTTTATCTCAGAATTGCCGACGCATTTAATTGCAGCTTTCCGCGCGACGCTTGAACAAGTGGTTTATGCCGATGTGATCATCCATGTTCGTGACGTCTCAGCCGTTGATTCTGCGGCGCAGAAAGAAGATGTAATTACCGTTCTAAAAGACCTTGGCGTTGATTACCGCAATGATGACCGTATTGTTGAGGTGCTGAATAAAGTCGATTTACTTGAAGAAGAACATAGCCCCGTAACCATGCTTGATAAAAACCAAGTGGCTATATCGGCTGTAACGGGTCAGGGCGTTGATGATTTATTAGAATTGATCACGGATATTATCAGCAAAAATCATGTTGCTTATACATTCTTGCTTAGCCCTGCAGCCGGTGAAGCGCAATCATGGCTACATAGTCATGGGCATGTTACGGGCACAGACGTAACCGATGACAACCGTATTTCAATAGATGTACAATTATCAGCGGCAAATTTTGGTCGTTTCTTCCAACGTTTCAGTATTCACCCAGAAGAGTAATGGTTAGCGTTAAATGATTGATGATATCAGTGACATTATAAGGGATTGTGCGCGCAAGATTATTTTACCGCGCTTTAGAAACCTTAAAGAGGGTGATATTGATACAAAGACAGGGCCAATGGATCTTGTGACGATCGCCGATGTCGAAGCTGAATATTATTTACAAGAACGCATTCCTAAAGCCGTGGCGAGCGCCGTGGTCGCCGGTGAGGAATCTGTATCGCGTGGTGAATTTGATTTGGATGCTTTATCAAGCTACCAAGACCAACCAATATTTATTGTTGATCCGATTGACGGTACGAATAACTTTGTTAAGGGCTCTGATATATTCTGCGTTATGGTCGCAATGCTTGAACATGGCGTCTGTACTAAGGCATGGATCTATAATGTTATAACCGACCAGATGACAAGCGCGAGCTTAGGTGAGGGCGCTTATATGGATGGTACGCCTATATATGTTAGTGCTGAGAAGGCTGTTGTAAGCGAGATTAGCGGTTATGCCTCTTTGCGTCACTTGGATAGCGTCACCAAAGCCCAGTTCATCGCACAGCGCGATAATTTGATTATGCTCAACTCTTTATCCTGTGCGGGGCATGAATATTTGAATGTCGCGCATGGCTTGCAAGATTACACAATATTATCGCGCTTAAAGCCGTGGGATCATTTACCGGGCGTACTTATCTGTCAAGAAGCCGGTGGTTATGCGGCTAAATGGGATGGCACAATGTATAAAGTTGAAGATGCAAAAGGCGGCATCATCACAGCGCAAAGCGAAACGACTTGGCATAACTTACATAATATGCTTATATCCCCATAGGCCAATTCATTTGCTTAGGGGAGTTATTTATAGTGAATATTCAACAAATAAATAAAGATGTAGAACGCTTAGAGCGTGAATGTTGGTCAACAATAATCCAGCAATACTTTAATGCGCTGTCAAGCAATCAAGTCAAAACCAAAGCCAATGCGCATGATTTTCAAACCATTGCTGATGTGCAATCCGAAGCTTTTTTAACCGCAGAGCTGCAAAAGCTTATCCCTGACAGTATTGTTTTAGGTGAAGAAGCGCAGGCTGCAGGCACTGTATCTCTTGATATATTCAAGCAGGCCAAGCAAGATCAGCATGTTTGGGTTATTGATCCGATTGATGGCACATTCAATTTTGTCCATGCCAAAGACGATTTTGCGCTGATGGTGAGCCTTGTTAAAAACAATGAAACGCTTGGCGCATGGATATTTAAACCCAGAAGCGATGATTTTATCTATGCCAATAAAGGCCAAGGGGCATTTATGAATGGCCAGCAAACGCAGGTATCTAAGCGTGAAGCACTCGCAGACCTTACAGGCTATAGCCCGATTTTATATAGTAACCAAACGCCTTATAAAGCGCATTTTCAGACCGCCGCACAAGATGTCGACGGTTTAGATAATTTACAATGTGCGGGCGTTCATTACATGAACATGGCTACAGGCAGCGCTGATTTCTATCTCGCTAACCATAGCAAGCCATGGGATCATCTCGCGGGCGCGCTTATATTGGAAGAGGCTGGCGGGATTGTCACACAATGGGATGGGTCACCCTATAAGCCTATGGATAATAGCGTCTATTTAATTGCGGCGAACAGCCCCAAAAGCCATAAGGCGTTAATGGATCGTTTTATTCACCCTGTATGGCGGTAACATGTTTTTCAAACATTGTGATGACTTCTTGATAGGTGTCTTTTTTAAACGGCACAATTAGGTCAAGAATCTCATTCAAGCCAACCCATTTCCATTTTTGGAATTCTGGCGGGTTATGCGCATTTAAATTAAAATCGACATCTTCGCCGTGAAAACGTAGTGCAATCCATGTTTGTTCTTGGCCACGATATTGATTTTTCCAAAGTCGCCCTAATAAATGAGGCGGTAAGTCATAGGTTAGTTTCTTGCTGCCTATTTCAAGTATATCGGCTTTGTTCGTGCCAATTTCTTCCATCATTTCACGAAAAGCTGCGATTTCTAAATCTTCGCCTGCATCAATGCCGCCTTGAGGCATTTGCCATGCACCGGGGGAATCTATGCGTTCCCCAACAAAGACTTGTCCTTCTTTGTTAAACAAGGCAATGCCCACGCAGGCACGATAGGGTAATTTTAGGTGGTCATTAGCTGTTGTCATTTTAAAAGTACCTTATGTGTATTTTATGGGGCTGTGACTTGAAAACTTAGCGGTACAATAGCAATATTTTTTTCAACACTTACCTTCTTTGCCCACTGTGCAATACGCTCAATAGCTTTTGGGTGAGGGTGGAAAAAGGCGATTATGCTTTCATCTTTTTGACTGTTTAAGGCCATGTTTTCAACGTCTAATAGCTTGGCGGAAAGAGCCTCAATACTTTGAGGTGTTGTCAGCCAGAGTTTACTTTGCTCAAAAGGGATTTTCTGTATTTGGGCGATTTCACGCGATATAGAAGGCGCCGATGGATTGGCATTAACATAGCCAACGCCATGTTGATAAAGCGCACTAAATAATAGGCTTGTATCACTTTCCGATGTTTCATAAACGCTCTCATTCACGGATATAACCCCCGGATAACCCCGCGCTAGGGATAAGAGCCAGATAAGTTTTTTGCGATTTTCATCAGGCTTGCTATCAATAAGCAGGGTCGTCGGGCCTGTTTCTACCCAAGGAAAGTTCTTTGCTTGAAGCGGTAAGCTTAACCATACTTCATGGCCATTCTTACGGGCGTTATCAAGCTGCATTTGTGGGCTCTCAGCATAGGGGGATAAAGCGTAGCTGAGGTGAATATCTTTAAATGCCATATCGGCTTGATTTGTGATATTAGCCGACAGGCCATAATCAACCATGACAAGCGATATAACGCCTTTATAGGGGGCGCTTTTTACATCGGTAAATAAGGGCGATGAATAGGCCTGAAATACGGTGTCAGCCCCAGAGCGGCGCGGCACAATAATATTGTCGTCAATCGTATCAAAGAGCTTCTTATTATGGCTTAAATCGATAACGTAACGATCGTCAGCCTCGGTTGAATACTCAGCCATAAATGGCTCGCCGCCACTAAGGTCATTGGCTGAATGCGCTTCTTGACCTTCTGCTGCGACGGCAGCGGTAGTTAGAGGCGTGCTGTGATCATAAGGATCATTCGGGTCTTCGTTTGTTGTTTGCGGTGGTTGGCTATCCACGAAGTTTGTTGCATGTTCGATCTTTATTTCAACATAAGGCCATGCGGTGACATCAGGCGCGCGCACTGTATTATATAGCGCAAACCCGCCACCTGTAGCGGCGGCGAGCCCCAAGCATAATGTAATAAAAAACACCTTCGGTGAGAAGTTCATCTTAACAAAGGCAAGCAGCGACGAGACGAAAGGGGGCTTACCTCGTGTCATTTTGTCGCGGTTTGTTTTCTTTGTTGGCATGGTTACTCACTTAAACATAGCGTTTTACTTGTTAGGCTTTGTTTATTCAACGACGCTTTCATCAACGGTCTTATCCATTGTCGCTTCAATATCAACTTCATCACCTGCCATGTCTACGGTTGGGTGAGAATATAAAGACAGGCCTCTCAAAAGATCAATAGCACGTAGAAGTTGATAATCTTTTGATATATCTTTTTTCTCGTCCTTATCATCTTTATTGTCTTGTGCGTCTTTATCGCCCTGATCACCTTTATCGATGACTTTGTCTTTATTCTTTAATGCACCATGAAGGTCTGATTCACGAAGATACGCACCTTTTGGTAATAAAGATTCAACCTTAGACGGTTCAACAAGGATGTCTGGTGTTATGCCTTTGGCCTGAATAGAGCGGCCTGATGGCGTAAAGTAACGCGCGGTTGTTAAGCGCATAGCGCCATGTCCGGGCAGAGGAATAATCGTTTGAACGGACCCCTTACCGAATGATTGCGTACCCATAACGATAGCGCGGCGGTGGTCTTGTAATGCACCAGCTACAATTTCAGACGCTGAAGCAGAGCCACCATTAATCAAAACAACAACAGGAAGGCCATCGGTTAAGTCACCTTTCGTCGCATTGTCGCGCTTAGTATCACGGTCACTGCGGCCACGAGTTGAAACAATTTCACCTTTATCAAGGAAGACATCAGAAACACCAATCGCTTGGTCGAGAAGGCCGCCTGGATTGTTTCTTAAATCAAGAATATAGCCTTTTAATTTAGGGCCGATTTCTTTTTTAAGTTCAGTAACGCCTTCAATCGTTCCGCTTGTTGTGTTTTGTGTGAATTTTCTAAGACGAATATAAGCAATGTCATCTTCGGCATTATATTTAACGGATTGAACCTTAATGACGGCACGAGTAATGACGATAACTAATGGTTCAGACACGCCTTCGCGACGTACAGTAATTTCAATATCTGTTCCGACTTTACCGCGCATGCGGTCAACCGCATCACTTAAAGGCAGGCCGATAATGGATTCCCCATCAAGGTGGGTGATATAATCTTTGGCTTGAATGCCCGCTTCATAAGCAGGGGTATCATCAATGGGGGATACGACTTTAACAAGGCCGTCTTCCATTGTGACTTCAATGCCCAGTCCGCCAAATTCGCCTTTGGTATCAATGCGCATATCATCAAAGTCATCTTCATCAAGGTAAGATGAATGCGGGTCAAGCGCTGTGAGCATACCGTTGATTGCGTCTTCAATCAGTTCAGTGCTTTCGACATCTTCAACATATTGGGCGCGAATACGTTCAAAAACGACACCAAATAAGTCGAGCTTATTATAAACAGATTCACCTTCAGAGGTTTCTTCTCTCATCGGGGCGCCAGCCATCCTATCTTCAGCATCTTCGGCATAGGCCGACGATGCCCCATAAAGGCCAGAACATAAAGTTATGGTAAGAAGAGCTGAGAATAATATAGGCTTAAGCTGTGTCAATTTAGGCATTGGGCATATCCGTATCTAATATATTTAAATGTACATTTATCTTACTATAGATTTCTAGAAGATAACAACCTCTTAGGGTCAACTGCTTTACCTTTATACCGAACTTCATAATAAAGATTAACTTCGCCGTTTGTATCCGCAATATTACCCATTTTAGCAATGGCGGAGCCCTGTTTTATGTTTGTTTCAGGCAGGGCGTAAATCTCAGACACGCCACCGATTAAGCTGAAATAACCGCCTTCATGTTCTATGAGTATTATTTGGCCGTAACGTTTAAACGGGCCTGTATATTTTATGGTGCCATCAAAAGGCGCCGTGACAATGGCTTCGCTTTGGGCAGATATTGTCCAGCCCTGACTATTCGCGCCAATATCATCACGCTGGCCGTAATTTACCCGTATAGCCCCGACAACAGGCATACCCGGTGATATACCCTGCGGCGCAGCAGGGGCGGGCTGGCGTTTGGCGTTTCTTGATTTCTGTTTACGCTGTTCTTTTCTATCCGCTTTTGTTGGCTTTGTGGTTTTGCGCTGTGCGGCTCTTGGTTTTGGGATTGATTTGAGTTTGGCTATTTGTGTGAGTAATTCTTCAACATCACGGACTTCGCGGCTTAATTTGCTTAAGGTTAATTGGCGGCGATATAGATCTTTATTGGTGTTATATAGATCCGTTTTGCGCTGCTCGATTAATCGTGCGAGTTTTTTGCGATCTTTTTCCAAGCTTTTCTTATAGTCATTAACGTCTGCTTGCTGTGATTTTATATCAGCCTTTAGTTGATTAAGGGCTTTAATGTCTTTACCGAGGCGTTGAATGTCGCTTTCAAGCTCAGGCAATATACCGCCAAGCACCATACTGCCTTGCGCTGCAGCCAATAGACCATCGGGCTGTAAGATCATAATTTCAGGCGGAACACTTTTTAAGCGGATCATGGCAAAGACGAGTTTTTCGACGTCTTTTTTGCGTTGTTGAAATTCAACGCTAAGCGCCGCTTCTTTTTTGCTGAGCTCTTGAATTTTTTTCAAGCTGTGATTTTTATTGAGCTCGTTGCTTTGAATTTTTTTACTTAAGGCGTTTAGCTGTTCTTCCTGCGTGTGTAAATGTTGTTCTATCTCGCTTTTCTTATGAGAGAGTTTCTTTTCATCTCGCGTGGCCTCGGCCATTTCTTTGCGTATTTGCTCTAAGCGCGCAGCAGAATCCTCTGCGTGTACTGGCGGGGCGCCTAAGCAGATTAATAAGCTCAGTACACAGCATAATAAAGGTGTTTTGAATATGGTGGCTGCTGCGTATTTCACCGTTCACCCCTCACGATGATAGGGGTGGCCGGCTAAAATTTGCTGTGCACGGTAAATTTGCTCCATCAACATGACGCGCGCGAGCATATGTGGCCATGTTTGCTGACCGAAACTTAAGAGTAAATTGGCTTTGTCACGCACTTTATCGGTTACGCCTTCAGCGCCGCCAATAATAAATTGTATATGGCTTTCGCCTGTGTTTTGGAGTTTTTCGATGGTTTTGGCGAAGTCTAAAGATTTCAAGCCATTACCACGTTCATCAAGAACAACGACAAAAGCCTGATTATCAAGCTTATCGAGTATTTTACGTTCTTCTTCTAATTGTTGATTTTCGGATTCGCGATAGCGTGATTCGACTTCAAAGATACTCAGAGACCAGCGTATGCGCGTTTGATATTCTTCAACAAGTTCCTTCAATGGGCCTTTTTTTAGGCGGCCACATGAAATTACATCAATACGCATTGGTTATAGCTCCTGTAAAATAAGATAATGAGGGTAATCCTCATAGCTTATATGTAGCAGCTATCTAGGCTCTCGCCTATATATGGGCGGGACTAATCTCAACTATTACACAGCTATATTTTCAAGCGTGTGAAATAATACAAGAGCCGTGCCTTTTCTTAAACTCTAACACCATCTTGAAAATCAATTGGCTGCGTTAAGCTCCACATTTTTTCTATGCCGTAATACTCGCGTACTTCTTGGCGGAATAAGTGGATAATGATGTCACCTGCGTCAACGATAACCCAATCACCTTGGGCGGCGCCTTCAATTTGGACATCTTTTAGGCCTTCAAGATTAAATCTTAGTTTTAATTTTTCAGCCAAAGCGACGACTTGACGTGTCGAGCTACCTGTTGCAACAACCATATAATCTGCAATATATGAATGCACAGATAAATCAATAACCTCAATGTCTACGGCTTTATCTGAATCGAGTGCCTGAACCACCATATCCTTGGCTTCATCAGGGCTGAGAGCATAATCGCTCGTTAATTTTACCAAGTTACACATTCTCCTTATTTAGAGTGATAAAAAAAGCATTACCATGAGATATACGCGCAAGTTCTGGCTGACAAACTTGAAAACAAGCTTGCACTCCAAATAGCCGGCAATGTATATGTCGGGAAAATAATCTTGAAATTAATAAGACTGCTATGCTGTGCATAAACCTCCTAAGTCAAGAACTATGGTCGTGATAATGCCCATATTCATATCTACATTATACCTTAAATCACTGTAATCACCAAATTTTTGACAATGATACGCGCAATTTCTGTGGGTAAAGGGCTATTTATAAGGCGTTGCGGGTGGGGCGTTATTTCTTATAACGTTTTAATTTTGTACGGATTTCTGTTGATGAGGCCGTGTGGCCGCGCGCATCTAATATCCAATAAGTATGTGCGGGCTTTAAGTCAATCCGCCCTTTATCTTGTGTATTGGGGTTGAATATATGCATTTGGCTGTGACGCTGACGAATAGGGGAGTTACGCACCAAAGCGGGAGTCGGTGGGCGTATGACATGGGCGAAGGCTATTTCATCCAAAAGCTCTGTCCAGTTCTTCCAGCGTGGAATTTCGACGACAAGATCCATGCCCGTTAACCACACGAAATCTGTTTGGCTATAATGTTTTTTGATAAACTTAACCGTATCAATACTGCGGTGAAGGTCAAAGCGCTGCTCTAAATCAGAGACGACAATGCGATTATCCTTGGGGATGGCGCGGCATAAATCCATGCGCGTTGCGAAATCAACCGTTTCATGCGCAGCCTTGAACGGGTTTTGCGGCGTAACAAGCCACCAGACAGCGTCAAGTTTAAGGCGTTTCATTGCAAGCTTACTTATATACGCATGGCCTTGATGCGGGGGATTAAACGATCCACCAAGCAGGCCAATACGCATATTTTTCCAGCGTTCGCTATCAAATTTCTTGGGGGCTGTGAATAAGGCTGGGTGCGTAAGCATTATGATTCATTTTATTGCGTATATATACAGCTCTATCTAGGCCTTAGAATGCATTATTGTCAATTGATCTTTACAGATCGTGACGATCAGCTTATCAAAGTGAGTATGAAAATTGGTATTTTTGATTCAGGGCTAGGCGGCCTTCACATCGCCAAATCAATACAGCAGCAAATGCCTGAATATGATTATATATATTTGGGTGATACTTTGCATGTGCCTTATGGGCAGCGCTCTGTAGACACAATTTATGAACTGACGCGCAAAGCCATTGATTATTTATTCCGCCAAGATTGCGCCTTGATTATTGTGGCGTGTAATACGGCAAGTGCTTTGGCGCTGCGTAAAATCCAGCAAGATTATCTTGTGAATAGCTATCCAGATCGTCGTGTGCTTGGCGTTATTGTACCGACTTTGGAACACACAATAACCAGCGGCAGTCAAAAAATAGGCTTGCTCGCCACAGATGCTATGGCCGCATCAGGTATTTACGAAGAAGAACTGACCAAGATAAACCCACAAATACAGCTCTATACGCAAGCAGCGCCGCTTTTAGTACCGATGCTAGAAAATGATGGTGAAGTCTTCCTTGAACAGGCTCTGAAGCGCTATTTAGAGCCATTGAGTGAAAAGGGCATAGATTCTTTGATTTTGGGCTGTACGCATTATTGCTTATTGAAAGAACGTATTGGTAAGTTGCTCGGCTCAAAAATCAATATTATCAGCCAAGATGAGATCATACCGCTCAAGCTGCGCGCGTATTTACAAAAACACACTGAGATTAAAGGCGTTCTAACGAAGAATAGCTCTCACACGTTATATGTCACAGATATCAGCCCGAGTTTTCTTAGTGCTGCGCGGCATATATTGGGGCAGCAGGATGTGCTGTTATACAAGACAGATTTAAAAGACTAGTTTAAAAACATGAAGATAACGATATAGATATTGTGCTGATAAGCGGAACTTCGGTTACGGCTAGATAGTTAGAATTCTTTATTAAGAATAAAGGGCTTGAAAGCCCAGATCTGCAGCAAAAACTCATAGCGCCCTTAGAAGGGGCGTTAATAAGGACGGTCAATGAAAACGCTTATATTTATGACTAAAAATGATTTGACTTTATGGAAATAGCATGCCATTAATATCACTGATAAAAAATATATAGGAGAAGTATAATGTTTCCACAGTGGTATGAAATTACATTCAAAGTTGATGATGAAGTCGTATTTGAAACACAGGCTGATCTGGGGTGTATAGAATGGGGAAAGATCGCGATATGCTTTCTTTATTTAACAGGGCGGCCATATACTATCAAGAACATATTGAAGAGAATAATCTGCCGATAGATAGCTTAGAAAAATGTACATCGTACACAATTAAACATAAACGCGAGCCTTCTGAAGCAAAAATAGAATATTCAAAAGGCGAGATAAAGCAGCTGAAAGCTAAGGTGCAAGAACATAAAATGCAGTTAAAACCCTAAAGCTGTTTTAGCCTTTTCTAGTGAAACAATTAAACAGTAGATTATATCCCACGGCTGGCTGTGATTTGGAGGTTCTTGTGGATTGTTAAGCCTCATGGTATTCTACCCCCCTTATACAATAGGGGTGCACATCATGGGCCAACAAAACTACAAAGATTTATGGGAGATAAAATCAGACGTGTTTACTAATCACGGCTCCTTTGGCGCAACGCCTAAGGCTGTACTTGAAAAACAAGCCGTTCTCGATAAAGAGTTTAATGCATCGCGTGAACAGTTTTTTAGGCAAGACTGCGAGGGGCGGCTGCTCAATTCGAAAGAGTGCATATCCAATCTATTAAACATGCCCATTTCTGACTTTGTTTTTGTTGATAATGTGACAGAGGGCTTTAATACCGTTATTAAATCTCTTCCCCTACAAAGTGGTGATGAAGTTATTATCACCAACCATTGCTATAACTGCTTTGTGCCGGTATTAGATGTTGAATCTAAAAGGCGCAAATTCAGGGTTGTTAAGGCAGACATTACTTATCCTGTGACCAGTGAAGACGCCGTTATCGATGCAATACTCAGTAAGGTTACGGATAAAACCAAGCTCTGTATTATTGATCACATCACCAGCCCCACGGCATTAATTTTTCCTGTAAAGCGCATAGTAGAAGTGCTAAAGAAGCGTGGTGTAGAGGTTTTTATTGATGGAGCGCATGCGCCGGGGCAAATTGATTTAAACGTCGGAGATATAGGCGCCGCTTATTACAGCGCTAATCATCACAAATGGCTGTGCGCGCCAGTAAGCTCAGGTTTTTTATATGTGCGCCCAGATCGCCAAGATGACATCGACCCGCTCGTTTCGTCTTACATGGCAGGCGCAGCCGATGATTTTGTAAAGCGATTTACTTGGGCGGGCACGCGCAATCCAAGCGCAAGAATTATGGCTGGCGAGACGATCGCCTATATGGACGGCTTATTTTCAAAAGGTTGGGGTGAGATTATTGAGAGAAATCATACTCTGGCCGTAGAGGTGAGGGCATTACTCTGCGCTGAGCTTAATATATCAGTGCCGTGTCAAAATGATTTTTTTGGATCGATGTTTACGGTTCCCTTAAGCAGCATCAATATAATAGATCCTAACTCAGAGCTGAACCCAGCTGTTCAAATTTACAATTATACAATGCAGAATTTTGGGTTCGGAATGTATATCGAGCCGTTTGAAGGCCAGTTTTTGCTGAGGTGCTCATGCCATATCTATAACACTATAGAAGAATACAAGAAAATCGCTGAAGCTATAAAGCGCATCTGTTCGTGACTGGTCGCATGGCGGCTATCACACTGCCCATTTACAACGCAGAGCAGTGTTAAATCAACCTGTTCTTAAAATGTTTCGTCTATTTTAGGGTAAGGTTTGTTCCGGTTTATACGGCTTTAAAAAATCAAACTTCAATATATTTATCTAACATTGCGGCGATGTCTTTACGAGAGATCGGCTTGTTTAGATAATCATCCATACCTGATTTTAGGCATTCTTCTTTATCGCCCACCATTGCATCCGCGGTTAGGGCAATTATTGGCGTGCGGCTTTTACTGTTTAATGTTTCTTGTTTGCGAATATTTATAGTCGCCTCAAAACCATCCATTACGGGCATTTGGCAGTCCATAAAGATAATATCATAGCTATGATCTGTGCATTTATCGACAGCTTCTTGGCCGTTTTTTGCGACATCTACTCTGCATTTGTATTTGGACAGAAGTTTGGTCATTAATGTGATGTTCATGGCAATATCTTCAACAACTAAAATGCTGGCTTCAGGGTATTCGATGACATCGTTTTTCTGCGCGTCGCCCTCGCCATCACCTTGGAAGCTGCCTGTGTCGCTCGGTTTAAGTAAGGCTTCACTGAGCGTGTCTTGGGTGAGTGGCTGGATCATGATGGCGTCAATGAAGGTTTTTATTTCTCCGCGCTGTGAGAGTACCATTTTATCATTGAGTAATAATAACTTATGACTCTTTTCTAATAGGGGACTGCGCGCCATATCTTGGAGAAGTTTAAAGTTTATAGACTGTTTCGGGGTCGATAAATCAAATAAATAAACATTAAAATCCTGTACGCTCGCAACGATGTTTTCAATGGTTGTTTTGTTGAAATCAAAAATGGCGTTTTCAAACCCTAATACGTCAAGATGACCAGCGACAATTTCAGCAGATAAACTATAGTCAGAGATAATAGCCACGCTTGGCTTTTTCTCGTGTTCTATAAGCTGCGGCGTCTGTTGTGCTGTGGGGGTGTTTTGTTCTGGTTGGCATTGAAGCGTGATATTGAATTTGAATTCTGACCCTTTTCCTTCTTCACTAATAACGTCAATGTCACCGCCCATAGTGCCAATAAGATTCTTACTAATGGCTAGCCCTAAGCCCGTACCGCCAAAACGGCGAGTGGTTTCTTCTTTGGCTTGTGAGAATTTATTAAATATATAAAATTGTTTATCTTCAGGAATGCCACAACCTGTGTCAATAACACTGACATTGATGATGACGGAGTTTTCTTTATTAGAGGGGGAGCTTGTAACCTTAATAAGTATATGCCCCTTTGGCGTGAATTTTAAGGCATTGCCTATCAAGTTTGTGAATATTTGCTTGATCCGTAATTCATCGCCAATAAGTAATCGTGGGACATCACCCGCGAAATCAACAAGGATCCTGATATCATTTTCGGCTGCTTTATATTTAAACAGGTCGACAATAGCCGTTATCGTTACAAAAATATCTAGTTCATGTGTATCGAGCTTTAAGAAACCAGCCTCGATTTTAGATATATCAAGAATGTCATTAATGATCGCCATTAAGCCATGACCTGCCTCGGATATCATATTTAAGAAATCTGTTTGCTCTTCATCTAGTTTTGTTTCTTTGAGCAGGCCTGTAATGCCCAATAAGCCATTCATAGGCGTGCGTATTTCATGGCTCATATTGGCAAGAAAATCACTTTTAGCATTGGAGGCTTTAAGGGCTTTGTCTTTGGCTTTAAAAGCATCAAGCCGCGCTTCTTCGAGTTTGTCAGTGTAATCCTGCATTTGCTGATTAAGTCTATTTTTTTGGAATATTTCGCGGCTTAATTCAGATTTAGATTGTGAATCTTTAACTTTTTGCCACAGAAATATATAAAAGACCGCGGATAATGCCAAAGTTAATAATATCCCGCCAAATAGGATGGCATAAGCTGCGCCTGGAACGGATGTCACAGTCATCGGTTCATATTCAACAATCCAATCGTAATTAAAGAATGAAAAGTTTTGTGTACTTAAAGGGGCTGCTTTGCTGCTGTATTCTTTATTCGTATAGAGCAATGTCTTTTCTTGGCTATTTTCTTTTTTATTCACCATAGAAATAGAGACATACAAATCGTTGAATTTTTCTAATTGTAGAATTTCATTTAAATAAGATTTCAGGTTAAAGCTTGATAGTAAAATTGCGCGCTCTGCGAAAAACCGATCAAGAATTTTTGTGTAAGTAGAGTTTAAGCTTGATTCCTTCGGTACAAAGAACGGGTTAGCTATAAATACTTCGCCTGATTTTATATAGTCATTAAAGATTAACTCGACGCTTGAATCTTTACTGCTTAAAAAGTTTAGCTGCGCGGCGGCAGTCTCTAATTCATGCGGTGAAATAGATAGCGGCGCACCTAGTGCATTATTATAGTGAATAGGGTAGCGGGCATTTTTGCCGTTTGGCATGATTTCAGAGTGGGGGCGTACTGTCTTATTAAAGGCCTCATTATACGCGGCAAAATTAGCTGCTGGGATTTCTGGTACGAAGAGTAAACGAGAAATATCCAAATCGAACAACAAGATGCTGGTTGAGTATAAGTTAAATTCATCTTGATTTATGAAGTCGGAAGCTAAGAAAAATGACTTTAAATATCTCAGTGTGCTATCCTGTTTACTAAAGTATGTACTCAACCTTAATGTAAGTTCAACAGCTTTGTTGTTTATTTGAGTTATATGGTTTTGTTCTTCATATTGTGTGATGCGGTTAAAGGCAAGGTTCGAAATAACCACACCTAAAACTAAAAACAGCATAATAAGAATGCGCCAAAATTTATTTGATTTCATGGTGTGTGTCTTGCCTTTAAGTGCAGGTTAATAGTCATCTGATATTATAAGGTAATAAAGTTAATAAAAATAGCAGTTACGGATTTTATAAATGCAAATTAAAACCATTAATATTCAACCTGAATTAAAGCTTATTGCATTGTTGGAAACGTCAATTAAGAAGCCTCGAAACCATTTTTTCTTACTTGTTCGATTTTCAAAAACATCGTTAAACATCGAATCTGATAATATGCTGTCATTGTTCAAGGAATTCTTGGGGGCATTAGAAGGTGCTTTATATTTCCTTCAAGATGGTGATTTAGTTATCAAATGGACTGGCGCGGCCCAAGAAACGTGTAAAAAGCTCGAAAGTTTAATCCTTGGCCGTTATGGCAATAAGGTAAGTGACGACATCCAAAAAGAATTATTTACCTTTTATGATTCACATGAAGATGGCCAAGCCTTCATATCGGAATGCCAGTATAAAATAGACAATGTTAAAACCGTCACGGTTGCCTCTAGAGACTTTGTTGAGACTGCCGTTGAGAGTTTGGATGACTATATATTAGAGACTTTGAGCACTAAAATTTCCAAGAGGCCTACACGGAAAAATCCTGAAATTCTGATTGTTGAAGACCAAACTTTTTCAGTGAAATTGCTGCTTGGGATTCTTGAAAAAGACTATAAATGTTATGTCGCTAAAAATGCGGCTAAGGCTATCTTGCAGTATTGTTTACATGCTCCTGATATCGTTTTAATGGATATTGAGCTTCCGGAATCTAACGGACATAAGCTAACTAGGTTATTTACTAAGCTTGACCCAGAGGCTCACATTATTATGGTTTCGGGTACCCATAATGGTAAAGATATTGAAACGGCGCTTATCAACCAAGTAAAGGGTTTCGTTTCAAAACCTTATAAAAAAGATAAAATACTAACGGAAATTAGCCGATTTAACAAAAATACAGAGGATTAGAATAAGTGACTATATCCATAGACTTAAGTAACTTTAGAGACATTACAGAAGGCGACGTTGAGTTAGAGGCTGAACTGTTTAATGATTTTATTTCTTCATTTGAGGCGCTCTTATCAGAATTAGAGAAGGCGGATGGTTCTGTTTTGCGTGAGGGCGTTTCATATAAAAAGTCGGCTCATAGCCTGAAAGGGCTTGCGGCTAATTTAGGCGCTTTCAAGCTCGCTCAGTATTGTGAAGATGCTCAGGATGCCAGCACAGAGGAGGCCAAAGCAGGCCTTTTAAAGAGTATGCGTGAAGAATTCGCGGCGATCAAAGTCTATCTTTTGTCGGAAATGGATAGCCTTACCGCTGGATGAGTGTGATGGCTCGCGCCTAACCCTCTCGGTCTTTGATTTGGTGTAATGTTATTTATAGTGGGTTTGGAGAGATCTCTCTTGGTCGTGAAGCATCAAAATTGCACAATAAGAGGCATCATCGCTGTTCTTGTCTTTATTGCCTTAGTAGGCCCATCCTATGCAGGCAGCCAGGACAGGCCACCTTTACCTTTGCCGCCATCGCTCTATTATGATGGGGTTCCAATCTCCCCTTACTGCTTTTCTTATAATCCTTATTCAGAGGAAAGTTTAGAATATTTCCCCGCTGATTGTAGCCTTGATGAAGGGCTTCTTATTCGTGAGAGGGAGGTTACGGAAAAAAAGACTTACGTCTCCTATGACAGTACTGAGTTTGGCGGCTTCGCTGGTTATGATGGATATACTTATTTAGGGCAATATAAAAATACTGATTATATTAATCATTATTGGTCAGGGGGTGGATCTGGTCATTTTTCGGAAGTGTTTGGTTTATCAAGAGAACAAGATCGCTTTAAGATCATAGATCATTTCGTTGGGGGTGATCGCTGCAATGGCGGGGATTTAAGCGCAGAGATTACACAAGAAGGTATTTTAAGCTCGTTCAGCATCACGCCCTATGATTTAATCTCACTGCCATATGATGGGGATTCCCCTTATGCCACTTATGATGAAATAAATGTCTGCGCGACGTGCTGTGTTGGGCGTTTAGCAATGATAAAAGGTGAAATCGTTAGTTTTAATTTGAATAAAGATTACCATAGCCATTCATATGGCTCGGATGAGGGGGGTAAAATTAAGCAAGTTTGCCTCGATCATTTGATAAGTTCGCATTTAGGTGATAATCAGTCTGTATTTAGCAATGACGAACTTAATATTTTTATAAAAAGCATAGAAGATAACTGTTTTAAAGTTGAGTAAGCTTGGAGAGTAATAATGTGTATAATAGACAGAGCTTACAGTGCTCTTGATCTTTACTCACCGCAAGCCTTGAAAAACTCATTATACCAGCTGCCTACAATTACAGCCAAAACACCGATGAAGTTATCGTTGAGCATGATGGGCACGGCAATTTTTTGGCCAATAGCTTTGGCGCTTCTGTCTGGTGTGCTAGCAGAAATATAGATGCCATCTGGCATGTTTTTAACGGCGTGATGATAGAATTCTTCATCGCCTTGGTAGTAATCACTAGTCTTATTAGAAGCGGCAATAATTGTCGCGTAATTGCCTGTTAGGAAAATCTCATCAAAATAGGGGTTGTTTTCTACTATAGATTTCAACTTCATACTGACTTCGTTTGTAAGTATTTTATTGATCTCTGAGTCATTTAAACTGTTTTCGATCCACTGTTTATCCAGAGCGTAAATATCCTGCGGCATTTTTAAAAGACTATTTTGTACGTCAGTAAAATGTATAAGGTCTTCATCGCTCGCGATGTCCTGAATAAGCGGTATAAGGCAGTATATGCCTGAATCTGTATTTTTGGCTTGAAGGTTTGGTAACTGAATTATATTCATGGTTACCACAAGTAGAAATATTAGAATTGTAAGGCGGTATTTCGGCATGTAAACTCCATAGAGGCTAGCCTTTACCACAAACGGATTAGACTACAATAAGACAACATACATGGATTTTCCTTTTCCAACAAGATTTAAGCGTTTTTAGTCTGTATATTGAGGTGCATTCTATCTATAGTGGCCATAAAATTAGCCAAGAAGAGAGCTGATATAGTACTTCAGAATAGAATCCACCCGCCAAGCAATAAATGTTTGATAATATATCTTATGGAAAATAAAGCAATCTAAATAAGAGAGGGGCTATATCTATGTGCTCATATATGAATGCCATATATGAATGCCATATATAAATGCCATATATAAATGGTTGTTTAAAGAGCCTTCTTATGAACTAGTTAGTACTAGGTTTACTAGGTTTACTAGGTTTAAAGGTCAAAAGTTTCAAGGCTATATGCTTTTTCTGTCTCTTCGGCAAGTTGATCTTTATATGCTGATACGCATTCGGGCATAGCGGAGAAATCTTCTTGCGTAATACAACGGCCTAATTCATGCTTAACCATATCGGTGATCGCATAAGCCTGTTTGCTGTCAATCTCAGCTTTTATATCTTGTTGTTTGTCTTTGTGATTTTTAGACTGCCAAAATTTGTATAAAGCGTAAACATGCGGCGCCAAGCTTACAAATGGTACGGGCAAGCCAGATTCACAAAAAGCTACTGATTCAACACGGGGTACTGACATCATCCAGTTTTGTTTACAGTCACTGGCTGAACAGACCAGATCTACACTAAAGCCATTTGAGTTTGTCGCACGATAGCGCCCTTTGCCGCCCATGATCTTATAGCTAGGATCAATCTGCTTGATTGCATCGAAT
Organism: uncultured Micavibrio sp.; assembly: GCA_963977125.1. GTDB lineage: Bacteria > Pseudomonadota > Alphaproteobacteria > Micavibrionales > Micavibrionaceae > UBA2705. Next base: position 43,403 of record CAXBNJ010000004.1, on the reverse strand, counting down.
AGCTTGTCCTCATCACCGGCTGACCCCAGTAAAACAAGGTTCTTCTCAGTTGCTTTTGTTATATTATAAACGTCCTTGTCTTTTAGGTTTTGTTTAAAGCGGACATTCGCTTGAGATTCATAGGCATAAATACACTGTAACCCACTAACTATGAAAACTGAGCCTAGTGTCCCGTCGCCCTCGAGTTTCCGTAACACTCTCGCCGAGTCTAAAGGGACGAGATTCATGGTACTGCGGTTAATCTGGTCGCGCCCTAGGGATATTTTCTCTTTTAGAGCGGCAATTTTCTGTAGGACTTCTGTTTTCTCATCATTGTATTTTTTATAAAAATCTTCCATAAGTGGCACGCGCGTGCCAAGGACTTTGCGCTCATGGCCTTTTTTACGGACAAGGTATTCTTTACCATTCTGGCTTGTCCAGTAAAGGCTGGATTCGAATTTTTCTCCCTGCTCACGGGCGACTTTTCGTAGTTCCGCATAGGCTTCGCGTTGCATTTTAGCAATGCTCACTTCGCTTGAAGATATTTTACTATATTCCATTTTTAAGAACCCTAATCCCCATATACCAACCTCTAGTATATGTTAGATAAGATTTATTAAGCATTAATATTATCTAAAATTTTATCTTTATTGAGAGCCCATCATAGGCAGGCACAGTATCATTAGGGGTTTTTCTATTTAAATCATCATAATCTAATAAAACGGAAAGTACAGTCAGGTAAGTATGCTTAGGTTTAATTAGTCTTTGTAAATATTGAACATATTCATAGTTTGCATGGACTTTACCCGTTTCAAACGGAAAACTAGAGGCGTCGACTACTAATGTTTCAATGCCTTCTAAGTATTTCAAAGAATGTTCTGGTATCGATGACATATCTGCGCAATAAGCTAAGTCACCAATACGGTAGCCGGTTGACATGATGTGTCCATGCTGCATTTCAAACGGAATAACATTAAGCCCTGTGACCACCTCAAACGGCTTGCCCATATCACGTGCATAAAGCATATGCTTATCAACGACGCTTGGGTAAAATTCACTACGCTTTTCAAACATGTGGTTATGGCGCGCTTCGATTGATAACAGAGTCTCATCAGAACCAAAGACGGGTATCTTCGCGCCATGTAAGTTTTTATAGACGCGCAATTCATCAATACCATTGGTGTGATCACCATGGTCATGGGTGTAAAGAACAGCATCTATTTTACCAATATTCTCACGATTGGCCTGCAGCTTAAAATCTGGCCCCGTATCAATAATGATATTCTTGTCTTTAAATTTGATCAGGCCCGATGTGCGTGAGCGTATATTCTTCGGATTGCTAGGATCGCATTCCCCCCAAAGGTTCCCAATTGCAGGGACGCCTGTCGACCCGCCTGCACCAAGTATAATAAACTCAGCCTCATTCTTCGTATTCTTGTCGCTTGTCTTTAATGGGTGAAGGGCGTTCATAGAGTTGTTATCTTCCTTAAAAGCTTTTTAAGTTATCATTCGCTTATATTAAGCTATTTCCTTCGCTTTTGAAAAGAGTGTATAGAAATTATCGCTGGTTATTTTTGCAAAATCAGCCACAGGCATTTGCTTTAGCTGCGCCATTAATTCACCTGTATGCACAACATTGGCCGGTTGGTTGATTTTACCACGTAGTGGCACGGGCGCTAAGAACGGTGCATCCGTTTCAACCAGTATTTTATCAATGGGCGTGTTGCGCGCAACGTCACGTAGTTCCCCCGCTGTCTTAAACGTCACAATGCCGCTAAATGATATTGAAAACCCTAGATCAAGACCTGCTTCGGCCAAAGCTTGCGTTCCGCTAAAGCAGTGCAATACGCCGCGCATACGTTTGTCGCCTTGCCCCTCTTCTTTCAGCAAGCGAATAGTATCTTCATCGGCATCGCGTGTGTGAATAATCAAAGGCAGCTCCGCCTCTATTGCGGCGCGAATATGCTTTCTGAAATTCAAATGCTGTTCTTCACGTGGGGAATGCGTATAGAAATAATCCAAACCCGTCTCACCAATACCCACCATGCGCGGATGTTTGGATAATTCGACAATATCAGCGGCTGTATAGGCCATTTCGGCTTCGTTGGCGGCATCATGTGGATGCGTGCCTACGGTCGCCCAGATATTATTCTCTTCAGCTATTTTCTTTAGTTCATCATATTCGCGGCTTATTTCGCAGCAAATCGTCAACATTTTATCGACCTTGGCTTCGTTGGCAGCGGCAATCAGTTCCGAGGGCGTACCAAGATTGGCGATATTTTTATGATTTAAGTGACAGTGAGAATCAATCCACATTAGGCGGCCTGCCCTTCTTTTGCTTCGCTGCGTTCAATGCGTGGGAAAACGCCTTCTGGCTTGTCAATTTCAACGCCGCCTTTAATGGCGTAATCAGCTGTTATATGGGCAAAGCTACGTTGATCAGCGGGAATTTTCAACTGATCAAGGAGCTTTTCAGCCGCGCTTGGCACGAAAGGTTGAATGGCCAGGCCAAGGCAGCGTATGCATTCAGCCAAGACATAAAGAACCGCTTGCATGCGTGGTGGGTCATTTTTCTTTAAAGCCCAAGGCGCTTGTTCATCAATATAGCCATTGGCTGCATCAACAGCCATTTTGAAGTAACGCAGGGCTTCATGGAATTTTTGAACATCCAACTCGCGGCGCATATGCCCCATCAAGTCATCGCGGATCAAGGCGATAAGTGCGCTATCTTCGGCGGTAAGGGCCCCCTGCTCAGGAAATACACCTTCACAGTTTTTATGGATCATCGATAAGCTACGCTGCGCCAAGTTACCAAGGCCATTGGCAAGCTCTGCATTAATGCGCGTTACCGCTTGTTCTTCGGAGAAATCACCATCATTACCAAACGGCACTTCACGCAGCATGAAGTAACGAGACGCATCAACGCCATATTTTTCGATTAGATCATAAGGTGAAATTACATTACCGACAGATTTTGACATTTTCTCGCCTTCAATAGTCCACCAACCATGCGCAAATATACGTTTAGGTAAGGGCAAATCAGCCGCCATCAGGAAGGCCGGCCAATAAACAGCATGGAAACGAATAATGTCTTTGCCGACCATATGAACATCAGCAGGCCAGAATTCTTTGAATTTCTCAGCATTAATGTCTGGATAGCCAAGCGCCGTAATATAATTAGTCAGTGCGTCAATCCACACATACATGACATGCTTTTCATCGCTAGGGACTTTGACGCCCCAGTCAAAAGCTGTACGGCTAATGGATAAATCACGCAGGCCGCCTTTAACGAAGCTAACAACTTCGTTTTTGCGGCTTTGTGGCATGATGAAATCAGGGTGGTCTTCGTAATATTTCAAAAGAGGCTCTTCCCATGCGGAAAGCTTGAAGAAATAGCTTTCTTCTTCCATCCACTCACATTCCGCGCCTGATGGCGCTATTTTCTTGCCGTCTTCATTGGTGGTTAATTCATCTTCGGCGTAATAGGCTTCATCACGCACGGCATACCAACCAGAATAGCTGTCTTTATAGATCTGGCCATTATCCTGTAATTTGCTCCAGAGTGCTTGTGCCGCCTTTTTATGGCGCTCTTCAGTGGTGCGGATGAAATCATCATTTGAGATATTCATGACATCAGCCAGATCAAGGAAGTTTTTGGCAAAGAAATCTGTATGTTCTTGCGGGCTTACGCCTTTGGCGTCGGCCGCTTGTTTGATTTTCTGGCCATGTTCATCTGTTCCGGTCAAGAACATCACATCAAAGCCATCAAGGCGTTTAAAGCGCGCGAGCACGTCACAGGCCACAGTCGTGTATGTGTGCCCTAAATGCGGCTTATCATTCACGTAATAAATTGGTGTGGTTATATAGTAAGAACCTTTATTATCAGACATTATCTACCCTTATGATTTTGTTTGTTCTGTATTTTATCAGTTTATTATTGGCTTTTTATTTAGCCGTTGGAAGCATAAAAAATGCCCCTAAATAGTAATGAGAGCGATCTAGGCTGCCTCTTTCGCAATCAGAGAAATGCTGTTTTAGCTTATCTTGCAGCTCAAGTAATTGTTTTACATCATATTGCGCGGTCATATCTTTGAGCCATTGATCGCTAAGAAAGCTACGGTTTACTTTAGTTTTGATGCATTCAGAAAATAACCAAAACATATAGTTCTTAAATGTTGGACGGGTTACGTCATCTTTATTCATGGCAAGGCGGTCTGCGAGCATGTGGAGGCTTGGCCAGTCTAATTTTGGCCATGCTGATAATGCGTTTTGTAAGTCTGAAATAACCTCAAATGATTTCTCATCCGTTAGCTCAATGGCGCGGCCTAATGATCCGTTCGACATTGATAAAACTAAATCAAGCTCGGCAGCGCTTAGTGCGGGATTTATTTGTTCTATAAGTTCTGTTATTTTTTGGTCGCTTAATGGGTCAAAAGCAAAGGTTTGACAACGCGAGCGTATGGTTGGCAGCATTGCGCCTAAACGATGGCATATCAATATGATAAGCGTGCGTTTTGGTGGTTCTTCCAATACTTTTAACAAGGCGTTTTGCGCGTTGCGGTTCATTAAATCGGCATCATCAATTAAGACAATGCGCCAGCCATTTTCATTGGATGATTTAAGGCGTAAAAAGTCAGATATTTTACGGATTTGCGCAACGTCAATTATAGTGCGGCGCTCTGTGCTTTTGGGCTTAAATTCGGTTTCGACGAGCTTAAAGTCTAAATGTGCAGCAGATTCAACCTGCGCAAAAACAGGGTCTTCGTTGCTTATGCGCATTGTGTCAGCCTTCATCGGCTCAGCTTCACCAAATAAGCCACCACCCGATAAGTCATCATTGCTTTCGCTCTCTTTGAGCAAGAACCGTGCAAGGCGATAAGCAAATGTCGCTTTACCAATGCCCTGAACGCCAGAGAAAATCATGCCATGGGGTAAGCGATCAGCATTATATAGGTCGAGAAGATACTCTTCTAACTTATCGTCGCCCCAATAATCTGTTGAGGCATTGGCAGGATAAAGGGTCAGCGGATCACCCGCAAGCGTAGCATCTATCGCTCCGCCGTCTTCGCCTTCATTTTCTGCTTCAAAGTCATCAAACATTTATTTGTTTTCTTTAAGTTTTTTAAGTGTTTCGCTCTTTATTGTCTCAGCAATGCCTTGTAAATCAAGCAAGGCATTAACGACGCAAAAGCGTTGTGGTTCATTCTGCGCTATACTTAAGAATCCAGCCCGTAGTTTCTCATGGAAAGCTGTATCTAAACGCTCAAAGCGATCTTCAACTTGCTGTGCGCTTATTTGGCCTTTTTGGTCTTTGTCATTAACTGATTTAGAGCGTTTAAGGCCAATATCGACGGGCACATCAAGCAAGAAAGTTAAATCAGGCTTGAATGCACCGAGTACCAAGTCATTAACTTGGTTAAATACATCTTCACTTACGCCATGTCCAAAGCATTGATAGGCATGGGTTGAATCGGCAAAACGATCCGTTATAACAATCTTTCCTTCAGCTAAAGCCGGTTTTATAAGTGTTTCGACATGATTACGGCGCGCGGCATAGAATAAGAGTAACTCAGTTAAACCATCCCAATTGCCACCATCGCGCTGTACCAATAAATTACGTATCTTTTCAGCTTCTGGTGTACCGCCAGGCTCACGCGTTAATAAGACATCATATCCGGCATCTTCCAATGCGCCTTTTAGTGTCTTTATTTGCGTTGTTTTCCCTGCGCCCTCGCCGCCTTCAAAACTTATAAATAAGCCGGTTTTCATTCAGACGCTCCGGAAATAATCATTTTAAAACGGGCTAATGCATGAGCAAACAGACCAAGTTCTTCAACAGATGAAGCTGTGTAGAGTTTATATTCTTTACTGCCAGACTCAGGGATATCAACAACAAGTGTGCCAACCTCCTGCCCTGCGGCAATCGGCGCTGTTAACGGGCCAGAAAATTTAGCTGTCATCGTCACATCGGGTTTTTTCAGTTTAGGTACAGTGATAAAGACATCTTCATTTATTGTTAGAGCAACATTTTTTGATTTACCAAAAACAACAGGCACTTTGGTAATGGTCTCACCCGCGGCTGTGAAGACGATATTGTCAAAGCCATTTAAGCCCCATTGTAATAAACGAGCAGATTCATTGGCGCGGTCACTTATGCTTTCAAGGCCATTAAGCACCAAAATTACGCGGCGATTATCATCAGACAAGCCTGTACCAATCAAGCCATAACCACCAGCTTCTGTATGGCCTGTTTTTAGGCCATCAGCCCCGATGTTACGATACAATAGCGGGTTGCGGTTTTTCTGTTCAATATTGTTATAAGTGAATTCTTTGCGTGAGAAATACGGCATATATTCAGGGAAGTTTCTAACAATAGACATCGCCATTAATGCCAAATCAGAGGCTGTTGAATAATGGTTTTCATCAGGCCAACCGCTCGCATTAACAAAATTAGTATTCATCATGCCAAGCTCATGCGCTTTCATAGTCATCGCTTCAGCGAATGAATTTTCTGATCCTGCAAGCCCTTCGGCGACAACAATTGTCGCGTCATTGCCCGATTGAACCAGTATACCATTTAGCAAATCATCAATACTCACGCGCTCGCCGACTTTAACGAACATTTTTGACCCCGCTTTGCGCCAGGCTTTTTCTGAAATGTTAAGTTTGTCATTAAGGGATAGGCGCCCATCTTTGAGGGCTTCAAACACCATGTACGCGGTCATCGCTTTACTCATTGATGACGTTGGCATTCTCTGGTTTTCATTTTTCTTATAAAGGACAAGGCCTGTGTCATAATCAATCATATAAGCCTGTGTGGCTGATGTGTGATTAATTGCTGACGCATTTGCGAAGGTCGTCCACAGCGCCATGACTGTAAGCAAGATTATAAAGACTGATTTTTGCAGAAAACTATACGAATCCATGAAGGGTTATGCCTCTTACACTGAAGTTAGATATTAAATTGAACTCTAACTTAGAAGGTTTTACCCCTGAGTGTCTACTACAATAAGCGCATCATTGTAACCATCGGCAATTAATGTGGATAGCATGCTGTCAGCGTGGGCAACATCGTTAAGGGGCCCGAGTTTTACACGGTAATAATTGCGGCCATTAATCAGCGTTTCTTCAATTTTAGACCCGCCATAACGCTGTAATTTTTGGGCGAAATTAACGGCGTTGCTTTTGTTAGAAAAAGATGCGGTTTGTACATATAGCTTTGAAGGGGTTACAGCATATGTCTTTACGAGGTTTTCGGCGGCTCCTCTTGATTGTGTATAAGCAGCGTTTTGCGCCGTGAGTTGTTGTGGCTGTACTTGTGTTGGGGCTTTATAAGCGCCGTTATAGCCGCCATAAGTTTCATTATAATCCATCACAGGGCTAGGCTGTATGCGCGGGGTTTGAACTTGCGCGACGCGCTGCGGAGCCTTATTTGGGGTATATTCCGGCGTCAAATTAGCCATTATTGAATTGGGCTTTACACCACGATTATAGGCGACTTCCATGCCGCGTGTGGGTTGGCCTGCTTTAGCTACGCGGGCGACTTCACGACTCTCATCAGCTAAGACCTGCAATTTTATACGTGCGGTGCCCTTCTTTTTGACATCAAGCAAATCAGCGGCGCGTGATGACAGGTCAAGGATACGGCCATGTGCAAATGGCCCGCGATCATTAACGCGTAGAATCACAGATTTACCATTTTCTAAATTTGTGACGCGAATAATCGAGGGGAGCTGTAATGTTTTATGGGCTGCGGTTAGGTCATTTTGATTGTAAACCTCACCATTGGCTGTCAACTTGCCATGAAAATTAGGGCCATACCATGAAGCAATGCCCGTTTGCTTGAAGTTATATGTTTCTTCAGGTTTGTACCGTTTACCTTTTACCTTGTAGGAGCTACCAACTTTAAAGCTTCCAGTATGAGATGTATATGTAGAGGGGCTTATTTGCTTAATAATATGAGAGCCTAATTCTACATTAGTGCACGCAGACAGGCAAAAAACCGACGCTAATAATAAAAAATTTCTCATATAAAACTCCAGTAAACAGAACGTTCCGATGGTGGGAATTGATTGGTCGAGGCTTTGGGCGTGTGATTAGCTAATTAGTTATATAGGGCGGTCTCGCTTAATGTCCAGCTATCTGATCGGCAAGTAAGCCAACAGATGTGGCAAAATAGGTCGAACGGTTCCAGTGCATTAACGTATTATAGTTATTATAGACTATAAATGCATCTTTCCCATCTTTATCGGGAATAATAATCGAAGCAAGGACATTATCAGCCTTTGGCAAGGCAGCACCTGAGGGTAAAGTCACATGCATATCGGACCAATACTCTATCGTTTTCTTGATCTTACGGCCTTCTAAATCGAGGGGGAAATCAGCAGGGGTTTTAACAGCCCGTCCCCAGCGTAAATCGCCATCCCAGCCCACAGATGATAGGTAATTGGCCATTGAGGCAAATACATCAGGCATCGTGTTCCATATGTCTTTATCGCCATCGCCATCATAATCAACGGCGTATGCTAAATAGCTCGATGGCATAAATTGACATTGGCCCATGGCCCCCGCCCAGCTGCCTTTCATTTCAGTAACTGGAAAATGCAGTTTTGCAGCGATCTTTACGGCTTTTTTAAATTCCTCTGTAAAGAACTCTGTACGGCGCCCCTCAAAAGCCAATGTCGCCAAGGAAGATAGAACCTGCATGCCGCCTGTAAACCCGCCATAATTGGTCTCAATGCCCCATAAGGCAATAATATATTTGGGTTGAACATTGTATTTCGCTGCAATCTCATCAAGCAATACTTTGTGCTGCTTATATTTCGCGCGGCCTGTATTTATACGCTGTTCGGATAAGATACGTTTTCTGTAGGTATCAAAACTAATTTTATTTTCAGGTTGCTTTTTATCCAGTTCAATTACGCGTGCTTTATATTGTAAGAACGGTACGACTTTTGCGGGGAAGCTTTCATTAATGTCACCATTTTCAACCATATTGGCCAGTAAGTCCTGCGCCCAAACAACCATATCTTCCTGACTTGCAGCATAAGAAGACGGCATAAAACCCGTCGATAATGCCGCGCTTAAGGTAAGCAGTGTAAGGAAGAATCGTTTAAGTTTAAACATGGGAAGCCTTAAAGCCTATTGGTGAATCTATATGCCATCATACCAATAATTTCGCGGGCAAGTATATCTATTTTGCCCCAGTTCTCCCAGAATTTTAAGGTGATGTGCCAAAGGGGTTTATCAACATCACAAATATAAGCGCTCGGATAGGCAATGACATTCCACTCTAGGGCTTTGAAAACGGCGTAAGATCTTGGCATGTGATAGGCCGAAGTTACGAGTAACCATGGTTTTTTTGTTGGCCAAAGCGCATCTATTTCGCTGATATATTGATGCTTAGCATAAAGTGCATTTTGATATGTGTTCTTGCTTTCTGATTCATAATAAATATATGGATTCTTTGTAAGGGCGCTTATGAAAGGCTTGGCATAGTCAGCCTCGCCCATAGGTGCTTTATCTTTATCGTTCTTGAGGGTAACCGCACCACTGCCGCCTGAATATATATAGTCCAAATCAGCGTGGCGCTGTATCAGAGTTATAAAGTCAATTATACGGTCACCATTATAATGACTAAGCACAAGACGGTCTTGTATTTTAGAGCGGTTAAGGTCGACCCCTCCGCCAAGCACAATAACGCCTGCGATATTTTGTGCATTATAATCTGTTGAGCTCAGCAGTGGATATTGACGTTCCCACTTTCCTAAAGCGCGATCAGCGAAACTTGTGCAGCCGATAAATAAAAACAAGGCAATGCTTGCTACGCCACATAAACGCGCCATGTGATGCTTTCTTGCTATAAGCAATATGAGAGATATTAAAAATAGCGCGCAAAGCAGTGAAGATGGTGCAATGATCAACCAAATTATTTTGGACGAAATAAAAAACATTTAAAAAGGCTCACGGGGTTGTAGAACTTCTTGTGTTTAAACAGGCTTAATCGGCGTTACCTTATTATTATCATAGTAGCGCCCGGCTTTCTCATCTGTTTGGTCTGAGGGTTTCTTGTGCGTGACTTGAACGGTAATCTCAGCCTCAACAATCTCGCCATCGCTGAAGCGCGCATAATTAACGCGGTTACGGCCGTTTTCTTTTGAGGCATAAAGGGCTTCGTCAGCGCGGCTCATGGCAATTTCAATGTCTTCATCTTGTTCCGTGTCCACTTGAGTGAGGCCGAAGCTGGCTGTGACTTTGAGTGTCTCTCCAGTCTCAGGTAAAACAAAAGGGCGCTCTTCTAGGCGTTGACGAACACGCTCAGCAACAATTAATGAACTTTCTAAATCCGATGCTGGTAGCAGGATAATAAACTCCTCCCCACCAATGCGTGCAACATCATCTTCAAGGCGAATCGCCGATTTAATAATGTCTACAAACTCACGCAGAACGTAATCACCTGCGGCATGGCCATGCGTGTCATTAACGATTTTGAAGAAATCAATATCAACCATGCAAATACACAAGCCCTTTTCAAGGCGTGCGGCACGTTTGATTTCTTGGCGCGCGCGGCGTACAAAATAACGACGATTCCCTATGCCTGTTAACATGTCGGTCATAGATATTTCGTGTAGACGCTCGGCATATTTACTCACTCGGCCAACGAGAGGCATAAATATAGCGAATGCTTCGAGCATCAAGGTGACACCTATTATCAGTATGGCCGCTAATTGCACCATACGTAAACGCTCAACTTTAGTCAGAAACGCGTTCTCATATATAATTAGTGATGAGCTTAGTGCTTGGGTTAATGCGCCGCGTGATTGGCGGCTTATATAATTATATAGATCTGGGTCAGCCTTCTCTCCCGCTTTGATGGCGTCGACGTAATCCTCGACCTTCATAATAAAAAAGGAGACTTTTGTATCGAGTTTATAAGGCTGTTCAAAATAAATTCGGCTAATAACATCGCCCGATGCTGATCGGCCTTTCTTTTCCTGTGCTTTTTCGACCAATGATTTGTGAATCGTGGCTAAGGCAGCATTTTCTTCTTCTATTTCTAAAGGGATATTGGAGTTATTGGTATAGTGATGCTCGGTGACAAGGTTAACAATGCGGTGGACTTGATTTGATTCTGCTGAACTTTTCGAAACAATTGTTGCCACAACATCTTGCTCAAGCAAGATTCGATCCATGACTAAATGTATTGTAACACTCATTATAGCAATGATGGATAAGGCAAGGATATACCCCCTTGTGAGTGACTTTACGGGATCAGTCACATAATCTGTGTTCTTAACATTACTCATTAGAAAACCTCAATAACTTATAAAATATAATAAAAAATACAATAAAATGCGTTAAATACTGAGTGTAAAGATAAACTATTAATATTTTTTAAGCAAAACTTATAAAAAAATGAAAAAAAGACTTTACTCCACTAGGCAATATCGTCTAAAACTCAGCCATTGATATTCAAGCATGTCGGAGGGATGGCAGAGCGGTTGAATGCACTGGTCTTGAAAACCAGCATGGGTGCGAGCCCATCCGGGGTTCGAATCCCCGTCCCTCCTCCATTTGATCTAAGCTATAAGATCATAGACATAAATTAATATCCCTCCTCCTTTTTCTCCTTTATTGTATATTGTAAATCTGGCAGAATTATTGTCAAAAAACATCGGTTATTACGTAATGCAGTGTCAGGAGCAACAATGTCCAAAACCACTCGACCCGCTTTAATTATTCATGGTGGCGCCGGCTATATTATTGAGAAAAACCTCAGCGCTGAAGACCAAGCCGCATTTCACCAAGCATTAGAAGAAAGCCTCAATGCCGGTTGGGCACTGATTAATAATGGTGCGGATGCTGTGGACGGCGTCATTGCCGCCATCAAGGTTTTGGAAGACTGTCCTTTATTTGATGCTGCAGTCGGTAGCTGCATTGCCAGTGATGGATCTGTTGTTATGAGCGCCAGCCTGATGGATGGTCGTACGCTTGACGCAGGCGGGATTGCTTTATCTAAACATATTAAAAATCCTATTATGGCAGCGAAGCTCGCAATGGATAAAAGCCCGCATACTTTATTGGCAGGATCAGCGCTTGATGAGTATGCCCGAGAAAATCACATTGAAATGGAAGAAAACACCTATTTCAAAACGGATCTAAGGTGGCAGCAATATCTTTCGGTCAAAGATGGCGACGGTGTTTATCTTGACCACGACTTGCCTAAAGGTACGGTTGGCGCAGTGGCTATTGATTGTAATGGCCATATAGCGGCAGGCACGTCAACAGGCGGCCTGACTAATCAGCACCCTGCCCGCGTGCCAGATAGCGCAATTATAGGCGCTGGTACCTATGCGAATGATCACGTTGGCATTTCCTGCACGGGAACAGGCGACATGTTTATCAAAGCCGCAGTGGCCAAAACCATAGCGAATAGCACACTCAGTTATAAAGAAGCGGTTGCTGCATCCTTGCAGGAGGTTATTGGTCTTGGCGGCGAAGGCGGCCTTATTGCCATTACCTATCAAGGGGAAATAATTGCTGATTATACAACGGCAGGCATGTATCACGGCATTATGCATGGTGATTTAGACAAACCCCAAACCTCAATATTCATAACGCCGCTTTGCGTAAAACCACGTAATGAATAATGAGAACTAGAGTTAAAACGGGCTGATATTAATGCTTATAAATGATCTTGATGGAAAAAAACGCTGCTTTGGTAATAAGCCAAATCAGCAGCTCTATGCCGCGTATCACGATACAGAATGGGGAATCCCTGTGCATGATGACCGGCATTTATTTGAGATGCTTATCCTAGAAGGTGCGCAAGCGGGCCTAAGCTGGGAGACTATATTGAAACGCCGTGAAGGCTATCGCGCCGCCTTTCATAATTTTGTACCAGAAAAAGTGGCACAAATGAGTGATGCCGAATTGGAAGCCCTGCGTGAATATACCGGCATTATTCGCAATAAACTTAAAATCTATGCAGCGCGTAAAAACGCTATCGCTTTTCTGCAAATCCAAAAAGAGTTTGGTAGCTTCGATTCTTATCTTTGGGGCTTTGTAGACGGTCAGCCGATCATCAATCATTGGAGTTCATCACAAGATGTCCCTGTAACCACAGTGCAAAGTGATGCGCTCTCCAAAGATTTAAAGAAACGTGGCATGAGTTTCGTGGGCTCGACTATACTCTATGCCTATATGCAGGCCGTTGGTTTGGTGAATGACCATTGCGGTGAATGCTGGCTTGCGCCGACAAGAAGATTCTAAACTATGCAAATATATTGACAGTTTTTTATTTTATATTGTAAGTGTATCTCTGTATATATAGGAAAACTGCCATGCGTCATTGCGCTGATGAAAAACTGAGACAAGAGATCAATCTAGACCGTGAATTTGATACGGCGTCTTTGGGCGCAACTATAGCCCCAGACTTCCAAAGCTTTAATAAAGGCAGCTTTTACGGAGCGCGCACTTCAAGTATAGACCGCTATTCTATGTTTGGTCATGATATAGCGGTTATTGATGGAAGTCAGTGCGTCGATGATCAGACGATTGTTCGTTTCGCATCCACACCATCCCAGCTTAATGATTACTATGATATTCGATCTGAATTTTTCTTTGAGCTTCTTAAAGGCCGGCACGCGCAAAAAGGTGAATATGAGTTTGATAAATATGATGAAGATGAACGTACCGTTCCTTTGCTAATGTATAAACGCGGAGAAAACACACCATTTGCCGCCACGCGTTTACTCCATGGGGAAGATTTGCCAACTCTGCAAAACTCTGGACAAGCTCAACAAATTTTAGAGAGCGTTCGTCGACAGAATGGTTCTCTATCATATATATATGAACAATCACGCCTGTATTCTTCACCACACAGAGCACGCGATCATGGTGTGTCGCGGAAATACCCGGCGTTTAATATGATGTGCTTATCATCACTTATATTGGGTAACCCAGAGAGACTTGACGATGCATATATGCTTGTTAGTGGTTCGCCAAAGCATATTATACGCGGTGAAAATTTGGGGTTGTCGTCATGTTTCCGTGGTGAGATGTTTGATTTAAACTGTAGTAATAATATGCCTTGGTACGATCAAAAGCGCCCCGTCCTCATGTCACTTAATAAGTGCATTCAAAATGCGCGCAAGCCAAGTCTCTTGGACAAGTTTCGTGACTTTTATGACGCGCTGCATATGGCTATCGCGGAGCAAGATGGTGAAGTTTTATTGGAGCAAACAGGCAATGCAACAAGAGTATATGACCTATCTGGTTATTTTAAAGGAAGTCATGCTGGTAACTGTTTTATTAAGCACGGTTCTACGCCCTTAGATGTTGGCGCATCATCAGAAATCACCAAAACTCTTGCTTGTCGTGTTTCTAAACGTGATTTCATTGCCGGTTTAATCAAGTAGATGGTTAAAGATGGTCTTTTCTCATAGAGCTTTAAATTTACCGAGGGCCAATGAACTGTCTTATTTGACCGTTGTTTCTGATACTCCGGATAATTTTATAGGGCGCTCTACTCTTGGTGATGGCGTCGAGTATTTCTTGCGCAAGAGGAAGTCTGATAAAGCTAAAGTCATAAATCAGTCATATTTAAAGTTTTGGCTGTTTGTTCGCTTCTATAATGTTCAGCCCAATAGCTTAAGCCTATGTATCGAAGATAGGTTCGTGCAGCCTCATGGAAATTTTTGTGTTTTTATGCCGATGAAGTCCTTTTTTGTTTGGTCTTCTCGCGCAGGGTCTTTCCAATATGAGAATTATATGTCATCACAGGTGCCAGACACTATTATGCAAGGCACGCCATTGCTGTTTCAATTTGATAAACCAGATATAATAAGAGGCGCGGATGATATCTGTACCTTGCTTAAGCGTCATAGAGATAGTGAAATTGCTGTGGTCCGTGCACGGTCCTATGTCGCCGATAAAACGAAGCTATTCCTTGAAAATAATTACACTGAAAATTTAAGCTTCGAAGATGTTGCTAAGGAGCTAAACTTCTCCGTGTCGACAATGACGCATACATTTAAAAATTATTTTGGTATTCCACCGATCCAATATAGAAGTATGTTGCGGACATACCAGGCTCTGCACCATATAACAGAAGGTCTTTCAGTTACGGATGCTGGGTATATGGCAGGGTTTGGAAGCCTTACCCAATATAATGATCACTTTTTAAAGAATCTGGGGGTTTCTCCCTCGACATTTTCTAAAAAAAATAAAAAAACCAAACTTTTGCAGAAAAGCGGCAGTTAGCTTTAACTCCTTCACGTATCTTGTACGGCTTATTCATAGCCGAAAGGGTGCGAGATGATTTTTCAAATAAAGCGCGTTAAGTTTAGTGACCTTACATATAATTCATTTATGCGTGATTTCTTATTGCCTGAAATTCCCGTCATTATTGAAGATACACAGTGTTTTGATGGGGCAGTCCTTACCCCTGAATATATTAAGCTGCATTTTGAACAGGAAAACCGCCGCGAAATGGGGTGGTTTGACGCTGATTTGGTTAATGATGATGTTATTACAATCCCTCATATTGTTGAAAAAATATTAAGCGCAGAGAATATGGCGGTAAGGTCTGCCCCTATGCGTATATTTATGCAGCCCAAAGGCCATATTACACTCCCGCATTATGATGGTAATAGCCTTCATGGTTTAAATTTGCAGGTAAAAGGACAGAAAAAATGGATTATTACATCGCCTCATACGCCGCTGCCTACGATGCCTTTTATGTTTGCGGCTTTAGTAAAGCGCGACTTCTTTTATGATCCCAAGAAATATGAATATGCGGAGTTTACAACGAGCCCTGGTGATATGGTGTTTATACCCCGTTATTGGACCCATGAGGTTCACTCACAGCAAGATGTTAATTTGAACATCAATTGGGTGTTTACCCCAAGAAAACCAAACCTTAAAAGCCCATTAGGGCGCAGAGAAGTCGAAATTATTCGTATGCGCCGTGATTTTCCATTCGTCAACAAAGCCTTCTTTCCAGATAAGTTTAATAATTATGGCGGGCAAGGAAAAATATTAATTGATGCTTACGCCAAAGATGTTGGTCTAATAAACGTTGTAACACGCCTTATAAAGGAACTGATTAAGTATCCTAAACTACTTATGCTGGCCAACGAAATGAGGTCCAAAGCAAATGATTTTTCAAAGAATAATTTCAATGTTTAATAGCCCTATCTATGTCTTGGATGAATCTAAGGAATACGTAGACAAAAACTCACACCCCCTATTGGCAGCCTAGAGCATCCCCGTTGGTATAGTGAACGCTTATGGGCACAAGAAGACGTTCCTCTTCGTTCTGCAGAATACAGCGTAGTAATAGATTTTGAGCGTAATCGATTTGAGAAGTCTGAGTGTCTAAAAGAGCGTGCCGCTTGGGTCGTACCTATTACACTAGCTATAATTTTTTTTAAATAATATTATTTGATATAAAAGATGTCGTGGGTTTAATGTCTCTCTACATCTTACATTGACGACACAGGCTCAAACTTTGTTCCTCTGAGAGTAAACTCGTTGCCTTAAAGGTGGCGAGTTCATCCGATATAAGCAGTAGCAAAATTTGTTTAATCAAATACGCAAGCCCTGCTCGATCATACGATTAATCAAAGTGCCTTTGGTTTTCTTTGTCACATATTCATTCAACAAATCATCTTCTTTTAAAAGGCATAGGTCACGCGTTATGCTTGATGACACGCCAATAAGATTAACATCCGTTGGCGGCAGGTACGCTTGAACAAAGCCTTTGCCGAAAAGCTTGGCATTGGTTAAGCGTTGGCGTTCCTCATCGGCAAGGTCTAAGCCATCGCGGATACCGCGAATAAGAATGGATGCGCCAATTTCTTTCATTTTCTTAACCGTTGTTCCCTCATAACTGACCACTTTTATTTGGCAGGGATTTCCGGATTTTTTTAATTCTGGGGCAAGCTGAGACTTTATGTCTGCTTCAATCATCTTGACGCGTTCTTCAGTGGTAAATAAAGGGTTTGTTTTCTTTGAATTAACCCCAACACCAATATGAAGTACATCGGCGAGTTGAGCGGCTTGCTTTATCACGTTTAAATGGCCAAATGTTATGGGGCTAAATGAACCTGGGTAAAGCGCCACACGCTCGAATTCTTTTGTTAATGTGTTGGCTTGTGGCTTCTTAGACATGCTCGGCCTCTTTCGCTTTTCGCGTGTTATTTATTGCTTGTCATTATTCTGTAAACTGTTTTTACGTAACTGTCAATCTCGGATGCTTTTACGTATTGCGCACCGCGCATTGCTTCAAGGCTCTATCAGGATCTAAAATCAACGCTTGTTTCAGGTTATGGTTAACGGGATAGGCTTGTGCATTCGTTCTTGTTTGGATGCTCAGAGTCAATCGTAGCGTAGTTTTAGCCCCTGATTACAGGTTATATGCGCATATTTGAATGCTTACTCTAATCCATTATACATCGAGATATCTAATTAACATTACTTTCGCTTGCATCTAAGAACTTATAGCCTATAGTTTCCCTTAAGCGCGGTTGGTTAACTGCGTCGGGGTGTCGTAACCTCTTTCACCGCGGCCAAAGACAACATCGGGCCGTTATCAATGATGTTGCTTTCTCTATCTAAGGTGGGGGGGGCAGCGAAATAGAAGAGTGCTTGCGCAAATACGCTGCACCGTTCGGTGAACGGTTACGAACTCCCCGACTACCAGAGTGATTTGTGCTCTTGTCGTTATGTTCTTTATGAAAGGGGAAGGTCTACCATGTTAGAGAGAGAGTATGACATTAATCTGGAAATAGGCAGAAGAATCCGGGCTCTACGCTTAGATCAAGGGGTGACTCAGGCCCTTCTGGCTAAGCATGTTGGCGTAACATTTCAACAGCTGCAGAAAATAGAAATAGGTAAGAATCGCGTATCGGCGGCACGTCTGTTGTTAATATGTGAGTATTTGGAATTGTCGCCACTTATGTTTTATAAGAATCATCCTGATTAAATTATTCAAGCTAAGTTAAGCGCCGCCCCCAAATCTCTATACACCGTGAAAAAGAATTTTATGAATTGTCGACAAATAATAAAGTTAGCCGCGCAAGTAGAGAGCATTCAGCATCTCTATGAAATTCAGCGCCGCTTAGAAATTGATTATAATGGACAGCGCGCCGTGCCCTGCTGGACGCGCTATAAGCCCAAAGAGGCTGATCTTATCCTTAAAGAAGGCGGATCAATTTATCGCGTGGTTAAAAACCGTATAGTCTGCCGTCATAAAATCTTGGGTTTTGAGATGATTGAAACCCCAGAAAAAGGTATGATGTGCGCAATTATGCAGAGCGCGGAGATGATCGAAACTATCGCCGCCCCTCGCCGCGCCTTTCAAGGCTGGCGCTATTTAAAACCCAGCGATGCCCCGCCTGATAAAGGGCTCTATACTGGACAAGATCCTGAAGAAGAGGAAATGCCCGAAGATATGCGCGCGGCATTAAATGAAGCGGGGTTGTTGTAGTTTAATGGAGCTGTAGATGTTTTATTTGAGCTCTTGTGATAAAGACCTATTTTTATGTGCCGCTGACTTATCCAATTTCATATCAGGCTGCTGAATAAACACAAGAAAACCTTCTGGTGGAACGACATATTCATCCCCTTGGGCATGTTCTGACATGGCTTCTTTTTCGGCGTATGGTGTGTCTTGCGTTGTATCGACAATTCTTTTCCATGAATTGCCGCCAGGCAGTGTTGGTAAAGCGCATGATACGCCATGATCGCAAGGGTTTGTATAGACAAGGATTCGTGAATTTTTATCGATCATGCCGTGGGTTTTAGCTAATTTCTTGGTCTCTAACTCATCTTGAGCGGCGGCATTATTCATCATATAGCCTAAGAACTTACACTCGCCCCAGGATGTTTTCTCAGCCCCTTTCACATCAATCCATGTCCAGTCTTTAAGGTCGTGTACATCATCATACATATGGCCATGCGGGAAAGAGGCACACATTAAAGGTCCCGCGACATCACGCAAGCGCATCATGAACCCTGTGAAATTAGAGGCTTTTTGTTTTTGCCCGTCTGGTGTTTTTGGCCATTTCTGCCAACCAATATCACTATCTTGGCAATAAGCATTATTATTACCATGCTGCGTATTCATGGCTTCATCACCGCCGCGCAATAAGATCGCGCCATGAGACATCGCTAAAGTCGCAAGGGTGCTTAAATATAAGCGCATACGTTTGGCGTTAATTTGTGGGTCATCGCAAGGCCCTTCAACGCCACAATTATTACTGATCTCGTTATTGCTGCCATCTTGGTTGTTCTCACCATTGGCTAAATTATGTTTTTGATTATACATCATCGCATCCCAAAGCGTCTTACCGTCATGGGTTGTTAGGTCGTTCACGCCTTGATTGTTACAAATGCCGCCTTTGCCTTCATGGTCAAAAATACCTGATGAGCCTGACACAGCTGCTGCAAAATCGCGCGCCACGCCACCATCGAGCCATGTTTTGCGAATAGTTTCTTTATATTTATCGCTCCATTCGTAATATCCAGCAGGCAGATTGCCTAAATTATAGCCGCCCATACCCGTATCCCACGGTTCTCCTGCGGTTTTTATTGAAGGTAGTGCTTCTTTAATGGCTTTAAATACAGGGGCTTCGCGGTTGTAAGCGTATCCTGTTTCAGGATCGCGCCCCATCGCATTGAGTAAATCAAAGCGTAAGCCATCAAAACGAAATTCATCTTCTAGATAGGCGAGTGAATCGACAACAAGCTGCGTGACTTGTGGGTGGTTAACATTGAATAAATTACCACAGCCCGTATCATCAATATTATAGCGTTTATTATCAGGCTGTAGCGCGTAATAGCTCTCATTGTCTATACCTTTAAAGCTTAATGTGGGGCCCAGATGGTTGCCCTCGCAAGTATGGTTGTAAACCACATCAAGAAACACTTCTATGCCCGCGTTATGGAGCTTTTTAATGGATGATTTTAAAGCGCTCTCAGTATTATTGGTATGCGCGCTAATATATCGATTTGTAATTGAAAAATAGTTTAGCGGCGCATAACCCCAATAATTTACGCGGCCGGGGTTCTCATCAATAAAGGTTTGTAGTGGTAACAATTCAAGGGCGCTCATGCTTAAGTCTTGTAAGTGCTTAACCACGGCTTTTTCACCAAGTCCTTTATATGTACCACGCAAGGATTCTTCAATATCAGGGTTAAGCTTCGTTAGGCCTTTGGCGTGCGCTTCGTATATTTTAGTTTTAGCCCATGGCGTATTGGGCTTTTTATCCGCGCCCCAATTGAACTTATTATCAGGGTCCGTGACTACAGATTTGGGCATAAATGGGGCGCTATCGCGCGTATCCATATGGTAATCGGCGTCTTCAGCGCGTGGTTCGCTCATATCGTTGACGACATAAGCAAAATGCTCAGGGCGTAAAGTGAAGTCTTCTTCGCCGGCAAGCTTCTTGGCGTAAGGATCAATAAGGAGTTTATGCGGGTTAAAACGTTTGCCATCATCTGGGTCATAAGCGCCATGTATGCGATAGCCATAATACTGACCCGGTTTGGCTTTTGGGACGAATCCTGTCCAAATATCGCCTTTGCGCTTTAGAAAGATATCACGCGTCTCTTGGCCGTCTTTGTCAAATAAACACAGCTCAACTTTTTCCGCATTCGCTGAAAATAGTGAGAATTTTGTACCGCCGCGCCCTTTATCATATAGGGCTCCGAGTTTTGTTTGATTAGATTTGACCAAAACAACCTCCTTCACAGTAATATTATTCCATAAAGTAAAGACTTTACATTATATTATGTCAAAAGGCAATATGTTTTTTTGTGTGTACTCACGTATAAGCTGTATAGAAAACCGCGTTAAGCATATTGTCCTGCGACATAGCCTGAAGACCATGCCCATTGGAAATTATACCCACCTAAATGGCCTGTAACGTCAACAACTTCACCGATAAAGAATAAGCCCGGTTGCTTCTTTGCTTCCATGGTTTTGGATGACAGTTCATTCGTGTCCACGCCGCCTGTGGTGACCTCGGCTGTACGATAGCCTTCTGTACCATTAGGTTTAACAGTCCATGTGTTAATGTTTTGCTTTAAGAGTGCAATGTCTTTATTTGAAACCTCAGCAACATTACCGCTCACATTGCAGCGTACACAGATTGATTCTGCGAGGCGTTTTGGTATAATTTCACTCAAAGAATTGCAAACATCTTGCTTGGGATTAGTTGCTTGTTTTTCTTTTAAGAAGACATCAACATCAATGCTGGGCGCCAGATTAATTTCAATCGTTTGGCCGCCCTGCCAATAAGATGAAATTTGTAATATAGATGGACCGCTTAAGCCGCGATGAGTAAATAATAAGCCCTCTGCAAAGCTGATTTTGCCGCATTTAACTTCAGCATCGACAGAAAGGCCTGAGATGTTTTTACACAAATCAAGAATTTCACTGGTAAAAGTAAGCGGTACTAAACCCGCGCAAGGCGCGATCATATTCAAACCAAATTGTTCTGCGACTGTATAGCCAAATTTCGTCGCGCCTATTTTAGGAATGGACAGCCCGCCCGTGGCGACCACGACAGATTCAACATCAACGGCGCCCTGTGTTGTTTGCACGCTATAGATTTCGTTTTTATAGCCTATATGTTCAACGGCTGTGCTCATGTCTATTTTTACGCCTGCATCCGCGCATTCATCAAGCAGCATATCAATGATTTGCTGCGCTGAGTCATCGCAAAAAAGCTGTCCCAGTTTTTTCTCGTGATAAGCAATGTCATGCTTTTCAACAAGGGCGATGAAATCGTGCTGTGTATATTGGCTTAAGGCCGATTTACAAAAATGTTTATTTTGCGATAGGAAAGCTTCTGGGCGTGTATCGAGATTAGTGAAATTTGCACGTCCACCACCAGATATACGAATTTTCTCGGCTGTTTTCTCAGAATGGTCAATCAACCATACTTTGCGGCCACGTTTGCCTGCTTCAATCGCACACATAAGCCCTGCTGCGCCCGCTCCTATTACAAGAACATCATATTTCTTTTGTGTGGCTTGTGACATCGTATTTCCTATAATTTTGTTGGCCTAAGGCGTAACACATATATCTAAATAAGCAAAGATAGATTATACTCCCTTTCCATGAGCTGGTTTATTTACATTTTGCAATGCAACGATAATAGCCTTTATACAGGCGTCACCAATGATTTGGAGCGCCGTATAGCCGCACATAATGATGGCACGGGCGCAAAATACACAAAGGGTCGCGCACCAGTGCGGCTGCTCTATAGTGAAGAATCTCCCTCACGCAGCGATGCGCAAAAACGCGAATATAGTATAAAGCAAATGAGCCGCGCTGAAAAAATACAACTTTTAAAAACGCACCCCTTTCAGAAATGATTATTTTATGACACGTTTATTTTATTGCACATTACTTCTTACATTATTTCTTACATTCATCGCCCATGCGCAAACAGCGCAGGCGGAAATTAAAGATTATCTGCTGCCTGAATACACAACAACAGAGATTCACTACCAATACGGTAATGCGCAAAATCCTTTTAATGGCACGGATACTTTTAAAACCGTAATTACCACACAAAACGCCTCAGGCTGGAAATGGGGCTCGACCTTTTTCTTTGTTGATTACGCCAAAGACGCCATTGATGATGATGGAACAAATTTCAATGATGAGAATATCTATTTAGAAGCTTATTTAAATCTAAGCCTCAGTGCATTGCTTAAACAAGATGTAAGCTATGGCGCGGTGAAAGATGTCGGCTTGATTATGGGGACGAATTATTCACGTGATGCAGCGGTTTTAAAATACACGCCTGGCTTACGCTTATCATGGGATGTTCCCGGCTTTGCATTTTTAAATACTGATTTTATGGCCTTTATTGATGATAGTGCAGGTAAGAAGCAAAATGCCCGTAATGCACCATCGGAAGAAAATAGCTGGTTTATGGATGTTAATTACCTCTACCCTTTTGATGTATCCACGCAAAAATTTATGATTACAGGCCATGCCGAATTTGTGAAAGGTCGCCAATTGGATGATATCGTTGATGGACGTAAAAAAGACTGGTTTATGGCGCAAACGCAGATACGCTGGGATGTTGGCCATGCTTTATTTGATAAGGCCAATAAGTTTTATATTGGTACAGAGTGGCAATATTGGAACAATAAGCTGGGCACGAATACAGATGAAAATATGGCGCAGCTTTTGGCTGTGTTCAGATTCTAAAGCTTTAACGCATTATAATTTTTGCATTTCTTTATGGCTTAGATTAAGACTAAGCTTAAGACTAAGCTTAAGACAGGCTAAAAACATAAACCTCCATAATAATTTGAGTGACCATGAGCAAAGTATATAAACCATCGCCGATAAGTGGCTTTCCTGAATATCTTCCAGAAATTCGCGCTGTAGAGCAGCGTTGGATTGATCATATTCGCAAAGTTTTCGAATCTTATGGTTTTTGCAACATTGAGACCCCTGCCGTTGAAGAAGTCGAAGTCTTGATGGCTAAGGGTGAGACCGATAAAGAAATATACAGCCTTAAACGCCTACAAGCTGACCCGAAAGACACAAGCGATTCTCGTTTGGCTTTACGCTTTGATCAAACTGTGCCGCTTGCGCGCTATACAGCGCAGCATTTTAACGAGCTTGTTTTCCCGTTTAAGCGCTATCAAATACAAAAAGTTTGGCGCGGCGAGCGTCCACAAGTTGGCCGTGAGCGTGAATTTTACCAATGTGACATTGATGTGTTGGCGGTTGATAACCTACCACTACATTTTGACGCAGAAATGCCTGCTGTGGTTTATGAAGCGTTAATGGGGCTGGATATTGGTAAAGTCCTCATCAAAATTTCAAATCGTAAAATATTGATTGGGTTGCTCGCGACATTAAATATTGATGATGTGGTCGCCACCACACGCATTATAGATAAGCTTGATAAAATCGGCGAAGATGGCGTGCGTAAGTTGCTATCAGAAGAAGTCGGTATATCGGATCAGCACATAACGTCTTTATTGGCGCTTTCAACGATTAAAACCCGTAGCGCCGTCGAGCTGCGCGCCGCTCTTGAAGCGTTAGGTGTTGAAAACGAGTTGTTTCAAGAAGGTCTTAACGAGTTATGCTTTGTTCTTGATTACCTCGCTCACATGCCTGAAGGCTCTATTATTGCGGATTTATCCATTGTCCGTGGCCTTGATTATTACACGGGCACTGTTTATGAGACGAACTTGCTTGAAATACCCGAATTCACAAGCTCGGTTTGTTCAGGTGGCCGTTATGATGATCTGGCCAGTAGCTACATTAATAAGAAGCTTCCAGGCGTTGGAATCTCAATCGGTCTAACGCGCCTCTTTAGTGTCTTGCTTGAAAATGGCTATATTAAAGCCGGCGCCAAGTCTCCGGCTGATATCTTAATGGTTATCCCTTCTGAAGAACGTCGCAAAAAAGCGCAAGAGACAGCGCAAGAATTGCGCGCTAGAGGTTTTAAGGTTGAGCTGTATCACGCCGCGCAGAAAATTCAAAAGCAAATGACGTATGCTAAGAAAAAGTCGATCGCTTATGTTTGGTTCCCACCTTTTGAAGATGGCGCAGCCCATGAAGTCAAAAATATGGATAGCGGCGAGCAAGTCGAAACCACAACCGAATCATTTACGCTGTAAAGTAACGCTAAGTCTGAATCCTAAGCCCTAGCCCTAGCCCTAGCCTTAGCTTAATTCTGTTTTGAGGATTAATCAGCAGCAATCGTTTGGATGCGTTCGACCATGGCGTAAAAGCCATTACGACGGCTGGGTGATAAATGCCCTTCTAAACCAAGCTGCGTGAATATATCTGTTATATCCGTAGCCTTGATTTCAGTCTTGTTCTTACCTGTGTAGATAGAGAAGAGTATCGCCACGAGGCCGCGAACGATTTTTGCATCGCTATCAGCCAATATATTCAGCAAGCCATTATCATCAAAATGTCCAACCATCCAAACTTTTGACGTGCAGCCGCGTACATAATTAATGTCATTCTTTAAAGCGGCGTCCATTGGCGGTAATTTGTCCCCAAGATCGATCAAATAACTATAACGATCTTCCCAATCGTCAAAGAAACTGAAGTTTTCTATTAATTCGCTTATCGTTGGTATAGTCATATTATGCCGTTTCGATTAATTTAACTGTCTGAATACGTATATTTATAAGATTATTCAAGGATATCTCAAAAAAAACAAGTAAAACTCTTGCGCTTCTGCTCAATGCTTGGCAAATTGTACCTATAGAGTGATTACATGCTTTTTCACTTTTTCGCTCTATATCTGTTTATATATTCTAATGAAATCAAGTAACTCCTAGGAAAAGCGCTAAAATGAGCAAATCCGAATCCGATTCAAAAAATACTCTCTATTGTTCTTTCTGTGGCAAAAGCCAGCATGAAGTACGCAAACTTATTGCAGGACCAAATGTCTTTATCTGTAATGAGTGTGTTGAACTCTGCATGGATATCATCAAGGAAGAAGATAAAAGTCAGCTTATTACTGGGGGTGAAGAAGGTCATGTACCAACACCTGCGGAAATTAAAGCCGTGCTTGATGATTACGTCATCGGTCAGCAACGTGCAAAACGTGTGCTTTCTGTAGCTGTTCACAACCACTATAAGCGCCTAGAGCATGGCGCTACTGGTTCAGGCAGCGAAATCGAACTTGCAAAATCAAACATCCTTCTTGTTGGTCCAACGGGTTGTGGTAAGACACTTCTGGCGTCGACCCTAGCAAAAATTATCGATGTTCCCTTCACAATGGCTGATGCCACAACATTGACCGAAGCGGGTTATGTTGGTGAAGACGTTGAAAATATTGTTTTGAAATTACTTCAAGCCTCTGATTACAATGTTGAGCGCGCTCAACGTGGTATCGTTTATATTGATGAAATTGATAAGATTTCGCGTAAATCTGACAATCCATCAATAACACGCGATGTATCTGGTGAAGGTGTTCAGCAAGCCCTCTTGAAACTTATGGAAGGCACGGTTGCTTCTGTTCCTCCACAAGGCGGTCGTAAACATCCACAGCAAGAATTCTTACAAGTTGATACTGTAAATATTCTGTTTATTGCTGGCGGTGCGTTTGCTGGCGTTGAGAAAATCATCTCAGATCGTGGTCGCGATACAACAATCGGCTTCGGCGCTGATGTTCTTGGCCCTGATGAGCGTAAAGTTGGCGAACTTCTTGGCGAACTTGAGCCAGAAGATCTGTTGAAATTTGGTTTGATCCCTGAATTCGTTGGCCGTCTACCGGTTATCGCGACTTTGGAAGATCTTGACGAATCAGCGCTTATTCAAATCTTGACGCAGCCTAAGAACGCGCTTGTTAAGCAGTATAAGCTTCTCTTCTCAATTGAAGATACTGAGCTAACATTCACAGACGAAGCCCTTACTGCGATTGCGCAACATGCGATCAAACGTAAAACAGGTGCTCGTGGATTGCGTTCAATTCTTGAAACGATGCTTCTTGATACAATGTTTGAGCTTCCTGATATTGAAGGCTTAACAGAGGTTGTTATTGAAGACGTTACGGTTAACGATAAAGTTAAACCAAGATATGTCATCAGTAAGACCAAGAAAAAGAAAGCTGACAAGGCTAAGGACGAGAAGAAAGAAGACAAAAAAGACGAGAAAAAAGAACAAATCGAATCTTAATGACTTCTCATTCATCATAATTTTGAAAGCCCGCATCTTGTATGTGGGCTTTTTTAATGGGACAATAACCTATGTTTAACGATAAAATTAAAAATATAGCGGGTAAAAAAATAGGGATCTTTGCGCCCTCTTCTTGCGTTGATGTATCGCGTTTCCAAGCGGGACTAGATATTATTCATGCACGCGGCTTTGAAACCGTTATCCACCCGCAATGCTTTTTAACGCATAATCAATCAGCCGGCACGACAGCACAGAAAATCGCAGCCCTGCATGACTTGGCGCTTAATGATGATGTCGGGCTTATTATGGCTGCGGCGGGTGGGAATCGAGCTCTACATATACTGGATGGTATTGATTACGCTTTGTTTGAAGCGCAACAAAAACTCTATTGCGGCTATAGCGACTCGACGGCTCTGAGTTTTGCGCTTCACACGCAAGCACAGATCCTAAGCATTTTTGGGCCCATGGTGCAAAACCTAGCGGCATTGGGACAAAAAGACCAAGATTACTTTTTTGACCTGATCACGGGTAAGGCGCCAGCTTATAAAATAGATAATACGGCGGAGATCATTAAAGCTGGAGCGGCGAGTGGTCCATTAATTGGCGGCACTTTGGCGTTGATATGCAGTCTTGTCGGGACAGGCTACATGCCCATCATTAAGGGGCATGTATTATTTATAGAAGATTGTTTTGAAGAATTAAGCCGCATTGATCGCATGCTTTGCCAGTTAAAATTAGCCCTGCCTTTTTCTGAGCTTGGGGGGCTTATTGTTGGTCAATTTACCGATGCCCAAGATAGTGGCGCGGCATTTGGATTTAGCCTTACTGATATATTACGAGAGCATAGCGACTCCATTAATGGCCCTGTTGTGATGAATATGCCCTTTGGTCATGGTGAGCGCTTACAAAGCTTAGCTTTTGGGGCGCAGGCGACATTTAAAGCAGATAGTAAGACGGATCGAGTTTCACTCAAGTTTTAGCTTTAGCGATTATAGAGCGGGCCAAACAGGCGTTTTTTACCAAAGTTAAATAAACGTCTCATAATTGGATTTGCAGCCCAGACTGTGGAGGCCGAATCCCAATAATCGCGCTGTGAAAAGACCATCATACTATGATCAAAGGTAATCTCACTCATGCCCTCTAAAGGCGCCATGTTTTTCTCTAGGCGGAGTGACCACTTGAAATAGACTTTATGCTCTTCTTTACTTAAAAGAACTTCCTCCACGCGGAATTTTAAGGCTGTGGCTGAATTACACAGCACTCTTAGTAACTCTGTGCGCTGATCCAAATCCCCATCATAGAAAAAAGGGTCTCTGAAACTGGCCGCTGGTGAGACATGTTTGTTGATAGTCGGCAATGAGCGTAGAGATAAGCGCTCTAGAAAGAACCTGTATTCTTCTATGGCGCGGTTGAAGCTGCGAGGCTTCTCATAGAATCCTGTATTCTTTGCGCGGAAGCCCACGGGCTCCACAGGGCTTTTTGGATCTCTTTCAATCATTTCTTGAATTCCTTGCTAAATCATCCTATGTATAGCGCATAAAACTATTCAAGATAAAGAGTTATCGTTATGACCTTCGTTGTTACAGACATATGTATTAACTGCAAATACACAGATTGTGTAGAAGTATGCCCCGTTGATTGTTTCTATGAGGGCGAAAACATGCTGGTTATTCACCCTGATGAATGTATAGATTGCGGCGTTTGCGAGCCTGAATGTCCAATTGATGCGATTCTGCCTGATAGCGATGAAAAAGCAGATGCTTATATTGAAATGAATAGAAAATACTCCATAGAAGCGAGCTGGCCTGTGATTAGCATTAAGAAAGATGCCATGGCGGATGCTGAAAAATTCAAAAATGTGGAAAATAAATATCCAGAAATGTTCTCTGAAGTGCCTGGTGAAGGCGATTAATCAGGTTTATGCCCGATTCCCACCCTATTAACATAATCTAAAGCACTGTTATTATTGAAAATAATGACGCCTGAATTTTTTTATTGAAAAATGGCGTATTTTTTGGTATAGTATGTTTCATTGCTGAACAAAAAGTTTTTGCATAATACGGCTAAAATAGCGTGTTATCAACCACTTAAGGGGCTTTTTTAATAGAGTTCTTTAAGCAAGTTAGTGATTTAAGATTTTCTTTAATGCAAAGTATTTTTGTGGGTATGCACAATATCCGCTGGGAATTTTGCGCTGTAAATAAAAGAGGTGCTAAAACATGGTAGACAATAACCAAACAAGTTTTAAAGAAGGCGATTATGTCGTATACCCAGCTCATGGCGTTGGCCAAATTGAAGGTATCGAAAAACAAACTATTGGCGGCGCAGAAATTATGCTCTATGCCATCGCTTTTGAAAAAGACCGCATGCGCCTGAAAGTTCCTGTATTTAAAGCGGCTAGCGCAGGTCTTCGCCGTATTAGTACTCATGAACGTATGAAAGATGCCCTGAACACATTAGAAGGCCGCGCACGTATTCGCCGCACTATGTGGTCTCGTCGTGCACAGGAATATGAACTAAAAATCAATTCTGGCGACCCTGTATCAATTGCTGAAGTTCTACGTGATCTTAAGCGTCGCAATGCTGAAAGCGAACAGTCTTATAGTGAGCGTCAAATCTACCAAGCTGCACTTGAGCGTCTTGCACGTGAAGTTGCCGCCCTAGAAAGCATTACAGAAGAGCAAGCATCGCTTCGCCTCGAAGAAATCATGGGCGTACCTCAGCTTTTGAACGAAATTGAAATGCTGGCTAATGCAAACGCTAATGTAGAAGCAGACGTTGACACTGAAGTTGAACAAGAAAAAGAAGCGGCGTAAGCCCCCTCTTCTTCATATATAGATATTTTAAAAATGCGCCCTATTTTTGCGGCGCATTTTTTTATGAGCGCGCCAACCCTATCTGTGCTCGCCCTGTCTTTTATAGCTAACACACAAAGAAACTCATCTTTAGGTTTATTCATATTGACACTGCACATCTTTATTGCATAGATACTATGTAGAATAGACTGAGAAAATTAATTCAGCACATACAGGGAAGAGAGAACAAATTAAAATGGATTTTTTTAGAACAAAGAAAGCGGCAATTGGAGCGGCTATTATAGCCACAGCCGCATTAATCGTTGCACCCGTTATAACAATTGGAACAGCCGTTGGCTCTGCACTCGGGCTTGGTGGTGGCGTTCTTTACAGTAAAGATAAACCCACAGGTGGTGGTGTTTATATTGCTGCGGCGACGTTTGCGGGTGGTCTTATTGGTGGTGTGACAGCGGGTATTACAAGTGAATTTACTGACCTTGCTCAAGCCGATTCAGGCCTTGATAAGCAAGCTCACTACGCTCAAGTCCAGCCACTAAGCTTAGAAGATATCATGAATGGTTCGATTGAAGATAAATCAGGGCAAGCTGTACAGTTCACATTAGCCCCTTAATCTAAATAATGGCCACATAAACTTATATGTTTTGTTTTCATATTATTGTTGACAGCTACGTGCGCTTGGCATATATGTAAACAATACATATAAGGAAAATAGATATGAGTAAAAGAAGAGAAAAAGATTTTAGAGTGAAAATGGGCCTAGCGACTGGTCTCGCATCATTTCTCGCCGTTTTAGTTGCCCCAGGCCTTGTCGTCGGTGCAGCTGTTAGTGGCTATCTGGGATATAAGGCTTCTGAAAAAATTGCTCATAAAAAATACAGCTCCCGTGATGTTGGCGGCGCTTTTCCTTCTGCGATATTGATTCTAGCAACCACAGCAACGACCTCTGTTATCGGTGGCGCTGCAGGGCATAGCCTTGTTGAGTCCTTTAAAGATAACGCATCAAATCAGCATTCTAGCATTATGCAGATGCAAGACGCTCAAATAGCTTCAAGCCCTGTGCAGTCTATGCTTGATACACCGATTACCCATAATGGTAAAACAGTGCAGTTAACGCTAAAAACGGCCTAATATCCACCTAATACCCATCTTTACTGTCAGGTTCCTTATTTGAAGGCTGTGCACGAAGCGCTTTGTCCGTTTAGTGTGAGTGAATAGTTATGGTATAGTTGTATTCTAGAGATTCTCTTCTCGCATCTTCTAATCATGAACGTTCAGATAAAAAATATGTGCCGCTGTACAAATTCTGCAACAACTATCGAAAACTTAGGTGAACCCCGTCGCATTTGGGCCATCCCTTCTGTGCATTCTAATATTGACGGGCTAACAGCTATTCATGATCAGTTGCTTGAGCATTTCAAGGCTGGCGATAAGATTATTTATTTGGGAAATTACACAGGTTATGGCGATAAGCCCGTTGAAACGCTCAATGAGATACTGACTTTCCGCCGTATTATTTTGTCTATACTCGGTGTCTTTCCCAATGATTTGATTTATCTGCGTGGTGCACAAGAAGAAATTTTTGAAAAACTATGGCAGCTGCATTACGCACCGCAAGCTGAACAAGCCTTTTTATGGATGCTTGGCAATGGCTTGTCTTCGACGCTCGAAGCTTTACACATTAATACGCATGAAGCGCATGACGCGGTACGTTATGGGCCGCAATATTTATCACGTTGGATCAACAAAACCCGCGCAATTATACGCGACCAAATTGACTATGATGCCTTTTTCATCAATATGAAGCGCGCCGCGATAAGTGATGATAATACTTTACTGTTTGTAAATGCTGGCCTTGATTATGATAAGGCGCTTGATGGGCAAGAGGATTCATTCTGGTGGAGGGGTGATGATTTTGACGATATAAAGCAGCAATATAATCAATTTAACTGGGTTGTCCGTGGTTATGACCCAAAGCATCGCGGTGTGTTTGTTCGTAAATATTACGCGACATTAGATAATGGATCAGGCTTTGGTGGCAATTTAATATGCACAGCCCTTGATCATAGCGGCGAAATCGTCCACTACCTAGAAGCCGCCTAGCTTTGCTAGCATTGGGCACCCTTATTTCCTCCTCCTATTTCAAGTAAATATGTATTATTTTTAAATAAAAGTGATCTGCCGTGAAGGGTTTTGCGTACAAAAACCGTTGTTACATTATAGAGATTATAATTTAAGATACACGACACCAAACAGATTAAAGGAAATATAATGAGCCATATTGATGATGCCTACACACAAAATGCGAACCGCGCTTATATACGCGATGCAATGGCTGTCCCGATGCTCTCTCGTGAAGAAGAGCTCGAGCTCGCTACAGCTTGGGTTCTCAATAAAGATAAAAAATCGATGCATAAGATTGTTAATGCGCATCGCCGCTTAGTGGTTGCCATGGCAACCAAATTTAGAAATTACGGTCTACCTTTAGGAGATTTAATCCAGGAAGGTAATATTGGCCTGCTACAATCAATAGAGCGCTTTGACCTTGAACGTGAAGTGCGCTTTTCGACCTATGCCACATGGTGGATACGCTCTGCCATACAAGATTACGTGTTACGTAACTGGTCGATTGTACGTACAGGTACAACTGCGGCGCAAAAATCTTTATTCTTCAACTTAAGACGCTTAAAAGCGCAGATTAATGATGAAGATAACGCACAGACCGGCTTGTCATCAGCGGGCGCTGAAACTATAGCGACTGAATTAAATGTCAGTGAGCACGAAGTTCATAAAATGAATGGCCGTTTATCTGGTGGCGATCAATCATTAAACGCCACAATAGCCGATGGCAGCCAAGAAGAATGGCAAACGTTCTTAGAAGATGATGGCCCGAACCCTGAAGACGTGGTTATTGAAACGCGCGATTCACAAAGCCGATCTGAATGGCTGAACAGCGCCATGAAAATGCTGAATGAGCGCGAGATGAAAATAATTAAAAATCGTCACTTACAGCACAAGACGGTGACATTAGAAACGCTAGGCTCACAATTGGGAATTAGCAAGGAGCGCGTAAGGCAAATTGAAAAGCGTGCTATGGAGAAGCTAAAAATGACACTTGAAAGCTCCAATGAGACACCGAGCGATTATTATACGGCTGTGTAATGAGCTGGAATTAGAGCATTTCACACCTCGACCATGTTAAAACGGCCTCTTATACGTAATGTATAGAGGCCGTAACTTTAGATGAGGTTTATTTAAAGTGAAAAAGGCATTTTGCCTCTACGCTCATTCATAAAATTAAGCGCCCTGAGTTACGTGATCAGTAATGGCTTATTGACATCAGCGGCAGGCGCAAGCGGTGTCGGATTGATTTCTTTTTCTTCACGATTCTCGGTTTTCTTTGTAATATTAATGCATATTTTCTCTTCGTTTTGCATGGTGCCAGCGCGAACCAAGCCAGTAAAAACTACAGCGGCCCCTCCAACAATCCACCCAAGCGGTGTGAATAGACTAGACCATAGAGGTATTGTTGTTGATCCTGCTAAGATAATGTTCCTAAAAATATGAGCTGCGAGCTCATCTTCGGATTCGTGATACTGGCGGACAGAATAATTTACATCATAACCTTGTTTTTCTAGATCACGCGATAATGCGTTAGCTACGTCATTATTATTCATCACCGATTGCACATATTCAGCTCCGCAAGACATCTCTTTTCTCGCGAGTATTCCAAATAGCTTTGTAAACTCTTCCTTAAAACTGATTGGCCCGCATGTAGGTATAGATAAATAACCGCTTTCGTTGACGATAGACTTCGTAACCTTATCGCTTGTTAAGCGATTAAAAATCTCTGTTATTCGCTTATCAACTTTATTAAACTTTTTGTACTCTAATGCGTTAACGCTCTCATCTAATTCGGTCATAACAGGCTCCTTTTATTCCAAATATAGCTCTTGTTATCACGGCGTAGGCAATATGTCAATTGATATTATGTAATCCTTGCCTGCTGTTACGCTCAGGAAAGCACCAAATAAAAAAGCCCTATAAACAGGGGCTTTTAATTCATCATAGAGAGCTTATTTCACAATATAATGCTTTGAATTCAATCTGTTTTCAGGTTTCTTGCGCTCTTCCTCTGCGCAAATATAGTCTCTTAATTCCTGAATGGTTCTTTTGTTATTCGCTTGTCTGGCTGACTTAGAAAATGTGGCCTCCAAAAGGTATTTAACAATCTCAATATTACCGACGGGCAGTTTTTTGGATGCTTTTTTTAATAGATCGCAATCGGTAACCTCACGCTCTTGGCACCTTAAGTTTGCTGCGAACTCCGTAGTATTTAGAATAAACAATTAAATCACCTTTCTTTTTTTACAAACTAGCAAAGATTAGCGCTTATGTCAAATGGGTAATTCTGTATTCTTAATCATCATAAGGCATAAATTCTCATCAACTAATTTACTTGCCCCACTCATAACGATTTCGCGGTTATAGGTCACGCCATTGCCATCAACATTATAGCCGCGTGCAATATATAATTGCTGTGCTACACCAAATTCGGCGCTGACGCTGACGCTTATCCCTATTTCAGTTGCGCCCTTTTCTTTGGCGGTCTGCTCACAGTGATCTAGAAGCAATGAAGCAAGGCCTTGCCTTCTAAATTCTGGGGCGATGTATAGATCTTGAATTTCAGGGATATTTAAACGCCGATATAGTCCATATAAGGGCTTATAATTAAGCGTTACATAGCCCATAATTTGTGCATTTTTGCGTAAAATGAATACGTCGCGCTGCTTGTTTTCAATTGCTATGAATATATCGCCCCATTCATTGGCATGAAAAGCGCTGAGCTCTTCTCTATTATTTCTTGTGGCTAGGGTGATTTCCTGCATTTGCACTATGGATTTCTCGTCTATAAGAGGCTATAAGTAATATGCTTTAAGTTTAACGAAAATCTTTAGGAAATACAAATGACAATGGCCGCCGAAAATATTGATCCCTCAACACAGCTTGAAACTCAAAACGCTAACAAAGATATGAAAGATATCGTCGCTTTATGTAAGCGTCGCGGTTTTATCTTTCCTGCTTCTGAAATCTATGGCGGTTTTAATGGCTTTTGGGATTACGGCCCACTTGGCGTCGAGCTAAAAAACAATATTCGCGATTTGTGGTGGAAACAAATGGTCACCACCCCGCCTGTTGGCCCTGATGGTGAAATATTGCAAATTGTTGGGCTTGATAGCTCCATCATCCAAAACCCAAAACTTTGGGAAGCTTCTGGTCATACAGAAAGCTTTTCTGATCCGATGGTTGATTGCCGCGAAAGTAAAAAACGTTACCGCGCGGATCATTTGGTTATTTATAAAGACAAAAATGGCGCTATGCCGTGGATTGCTGTGTTTGAAGGCGACGAAGCTGACGTCGATGCGGCAAAACGCATGAAAAAAGAAGCGAAGAATATTAAAGTCGAAAATTGCGAAATCACTGTTTTAACAGATATCGCCGTTGAGGATTTTGATAAAATCCTTGCCCCAGACACTAAAGAAGTCGGCACATTAACGGCGCCCAAAGAATTTAACTTGATGTTCAAAACCTATGTTGGCGCGACAGCAAGCGAAGATAACGTGGCTTACCTACGCCCTGAGACGTGCGGCGGTATATTTGTGAACTATAAAAATGTACTCGATACCTCACGCGTTAAAGTGCCATTTGGTATTGCGCAAATTGGTAAAGCGTACAGAAATGAAGTCACTCCACGTAACTATATTTTCCGTTCACGTGAATTTGAACAAATGGAAATGGAATGGTTCTGCCACCCTGATGATGCAGCGGATTGGCGCCAATTCTGGATTGAACAACGCATGATTTGGTGGAAGTCACTGGGTCTTAAAGATGAAAGCTTGATCTTACGTGAGCATGAATCAGATGAACTGGCCCATTACGCTAAAGAAGGCGTTGGTACGGTTGATATTGAATTCCAATTCCCATTTAGCTGGCCTGGCTATGGTGAGCTTGAAGGCGTCGCGCATCGCTGCGACTTTGACCTTACTGCACACCAAACTCATTCGGGTCAAAAAATGGAATATATCGACCCGCATACAAATGAACGCTACATCCCTCATGTTATTGAGCCAGCCTCTGGCCTTACACGTGGCGTTTTAGCCGTACTTTGTGATGCTTACACGGTTGATGAAGGCCGTCCAAGTGGCGTTTACATGGATTTCCACCCTTCTGTTGCGCCGAAAAAAGCCGCTATTTTACCATTAATGGCCAAAGGTGAACATGCTGAAATCGCGACCAAGCTTTATATGGAGCTGCGCGAGCATTATGCCGTTGATCTTGATATCAAACAAAATATTGGTAAGCGTTACGCGCGCCAAGATGAAATTGGTACGCCTTATTGCTTCACAATTGATAACACAACAGGCGAAGATGGCACTGTTACTGTGCGTGATCGTAATACAATGGCACAAGAGCGCATTCCTTTAGACAGCGTTCTTACATTCCTTCGTGAAAAGATAGGTTAAGCTTAATGGGTGATACTCAACATTATGACTTTTTTGTCATTGGCGCTGGTTCTGGCGGCGTAAGATCAGCACGCATTGCGGCGAGCCACGGCGCTAAAGTCGGCGTAGCAGAAGGCAATCCGCTAGGCGGGACATGCGTTAACTTAGGCTGCATTCCTAAAAAGCTTTATGCTTATGCATCTGACTTCCATATGGAAGCACAAGATTCACGCGCTTATGGCTGGCATATGCAGAAAAGCATGTTTGATTGGAGCATCTTAAAAGCGAAAAAAGATGATGAAATCGCCCGTTTAAACGGCATTTATGGCCGTTTGCTTGAAGGCTCTGGCGTTACGGTTCATGAAGGCTTTGCGCAATTTATTGATGACCATACTATTCGCATTGGTGAAGAATTTATCACCGCGGATAAAATCTTAATCGCGACAGGTGGTAAACCAAGCCGCCCAACCATTGAAGGACATGAATTCATTCTGACCTCTGATGATGTGTTTCAGCGCGATGAATGGGCGCATGATATAACTATTCTTGGCGGTGGTTATATTGCCGTTGAAATGGCGCATATTTTTCATGGACTTGGCCATGCTGTAAACCTTATCTATCGTGGCTCACTGTTTTTACGTGGCTTTGATGATGATTTACGTATGCATCTGGCGCAAGAAATGAAAAATCAGGGCATAAATTTGATATTTGAAGATAACATACGCCAAATCGCGCTCGATAAAGATGATAAAGAGGGTAAAAACAATAAGCTCGTCACTTTAGAGAGCGGTAAAACCTTCAACACGGGTGAAGTCATTGCCGCTATTGGCCGCGATGCGAATACAGCGGATCTTGCCCTTGGTAAGGCTGGCGTTGAAATGGATGACAAGGGTAATATCCCTGTTAATGATGATTATGCGACGAATAAAACGCATATATACGCGGTTGGTGATGTCTCGAGCATGTATCAATTGACACCGGTTGCCATCAAAGAAGGCCACTTCCTTGCTGACAATTTATTTGGCCCGCATAAAGATCATGTCAATCCGGTCTATTACGAAAACGTTGCAACCGCTGTGTTTTCACATCCGCCTATAGGGACTGTTGGTCTAAGCGAGACTGATGCACGCCTAAAAGGGCATAAAGTTGATATTTATCGTTCAACCTTTAAACCGCTGAAACACACAATTTCAGGCCGTGATGAGAAAACAATGATGAAGCTTGTTGTCGATCAAGATAGCGACCTTGTTTTAGGTGTACATATGGCGGGCGTTGATGCTCCTGAAATCATTCAAGGCATGGCGATTGCCTTAAATGCAGGGGCAACCAAAGCTGTGTTTGACCGCACAATGCCGGTTCACCCGACCGCTTGTGAAGAATTTGTCACAATGCGCGAAGCGGTAGAAGCGTAAATAAAGTCTCTAATACATACTCTAATAAATGCCCTATAAGGAAACGTTCATAATGGCTCAAAAATTAGCACAAGATAATAACAGCGCGCTTTGGACGCCAAATAGCTGGCGTGAAAAGGAAGCCTTGCAGCTGCCTAACTATCCAGATCAAAACAAAGTTTTAGAAACCGAGTCTATCTTAAAAGAAATGCCGCCTTTGGTCTTTGCTGGTGAAGCGCGCCGCTTAAAAGCGCATCTAGGTAAAGTCGCCAATGGTGAAGCTTTTGTTCTTCAGGGTGGTGATTGCGCTGAAAGCTTTGCTGAATTTAATGCGATAAAAATACGTGATACATTCCGCGTTATTTTGCAAATGGCGATTGTCATGACTTATGGCGGCTCTATCCCTGTTGTTAAAATGGGTCGTATGGCGGGTCAATTTGCTAAGCCTCGTTCATCAGACATGGAAACTAAAGATGGTGTCACTTTGCCAAGCTATCGCGGTGATATTATTAACAGCTTAGAATTTACTGAACAATCGCGTGTCCCCTCACCTAAACGTATGTTGCGTGCTTATAATCAATCAGCAGCAACGCTGAATTTATTGCGCGCATTCTCTAAAGGTGGTTATGCTGATCTACATAAAATATCAAAATGGACATTGGATTCTACGCAAGGCTCTGAACAATCACAGCGCTATGATGCCATAGGCGAGCGTATTACAGATGCGCTAAACTTCATGGAAGCTTGCGGTATAACAGGCGATCAAATGCCTGAAGTTATTCGCGAAACAGAATTTTACACCTGTCATGAAGCGCTGCTTCTGCCTTATGAAGAAGCCCTTACACGTACAGACAGTATTACGGGTGAGTATTATGATTGCTCAGCACATTTCCTATGGATTGGCGCGCGGACGAACCAAGCGCAAAATGCTCAAGTCGAATTTGTGCGCGGTATTAAAAACCCACTCGGTCTAAAAGTCCCGCCAACAATGAGCGCCGATGACTTAATGGAGCTTATTGATGCTTTGAACCCAGAAAACGAAGCGGGTCGTTTAACCTTAATCGCGCGTATGGGCGCGGGTAAAGTTGAAGAGCACCTTGCCCCTCTGGTCAAACGCGTAAAAGCCGAAGGCCGTAAGGTCGCTTGGGTTTGTGACCCTATGCATGGCAATGTTGAAACTGCGGCATCAGGCTATAAAACCCGCCGCTTTGATAATATTCTACAAGAAGTAAATGAGTTTTTTGACGTTCATAACGCTGAAGGCACACATGCTGGCGGCGTACATTTAGAAATGACCGGTCAAAATGTAACAGAATGCACAGGCGGCCTATATGGCGTGAAAGACGAAGACCTATCCAATCGTTACCACACGCATTGCGACCCCCGCCTGAATGCTTCACAAGCACTGGAAATGGCGTTCCTTATTGCGGATCGTCTTAAAGAGAACAGAAAATAAGTAAGGCTATAATGGCCTAACTTATATATAAGGAAGTGTTTACCATGCACCCTATTTTGCGGACAACCATTGCGCAGATAAACCCTATTGTCGGCGATCTTACTGGCAATGTCGATCGTATATTAAGCGCCGTTAAAGACCACGCTCAGAATACCGACATCATCATATTTCCTGAGCTCTGTATTTGTGGCTATCCACCTGATGATCTAGTTCTAAAGCCCTTTTTTATTGATCAATGCGCTGAGGCCTTGAATAAAATCATTGCGGCAAGCGCTGAATTTGACTGTGCGTTAATCGTCTCAGGCCCTGAGGGTGATGGTGAGTATATTTATAATACCGCCTATGTTGTTCACAGCGGTAAAGTCATTCATAAAACGCGTAAACAACATTTGCCCAATT
Source organism: uncultured Micavibrio sp. (assembly GCA_963977125.1). Classification (GTDB taxonomy): domain Bacteria; phylum Pseudomonadota; class Alphaproteobacteria; order Micavibrionales; family Micavibrionaceae; genus UBA2705. Next base: position 4,179 of record CAXBNJ010000004.1, on the reverse strand, counting down.
ACGGCGTATTTGATGAAAAGCGTATTTTTCATTCTGGCGTGGCTAGTACATGCTTTACCTTTAAAGATATTACAATCGGCCTGATGGTCTGCGAAGATATGTGGTTTAGTGAAGTGAGCATGGCGCTTAAAAAACAAGGCGCTAATTTGCTTATTAGCGTTAATGCCAGCCCGTATGAATTGAATAAATCGGATACGCGCGCTCATTACGCGCTAAAACGCGTTGAAGAAACGGAACTTCCCCTTATCTATGTCAACCAAGTCGGTGGTCAGGACGAAGTCGTCTTTGATGGTGGCACATTTATTATGCATGCACAGGGGCAAATCATCTATCAGGGCAAAAGCTTTGAAGAAGATTTTGAAACAATTTCATGGCATAAAGACGGCAAAAACCACCTTGTGGTGCAAACCCATCGCATTGAAGCGCCGCAAGATGATTTTGCCATTATGTATGCAGCCTGCGTATTGGGCTTGCGTGACTATGTATTTAAGAACGGCTTTAAAGGCGGTATAATAGGCATGTCGGGTGGTATTGATAGCGCCCTTACTGCAGCTATGGCCGTTGATGCACTTGGCGCAATGAATGTACGCTGCGTTATGATGCCTACAGATTACACATCGGATATGAGCTTAGAAGATGCGCAAAAATGCGCTGAAAATCTTGGTGTGATCTATGAAGTCACGCCCATAGAGCCCGCTTTGCAAGCCTATAGCGCAATGATCCCCGACTTACGCGGCGTTGCGCATGAGAATATCCAATCTCGTGCACGTGGTGTTTTGCTGATGGCTTTATCTAATTTGAGCGGCCAAATGGTGATTTCAACAGGTAACAAATCGGAAATGGCAGTCGGTTATGCAACCCTTTACGGGGATATGTGTGGCGGCTTTAACCCACTAAAAGATCTTTATAAAACAGAAGTTTACGCATTATCTAAATGGCGAAATCAGAATAAGCCTGTCATTGGTCTTGGCCCTATTGGCAAAATCATACCAGAACGGATTATTACGCGCCCACCAAGCGCTGAGCTGCGCCCAGATCAAACTGATCAAGACAGCCTGCCTGAATATGACGTGCTTGATGATATATTGCGCTGCCTTATTGAGCGCGATATGGGCATTGAAGCGATTATTCGTCGCGGCCATGATAAAGACTTAGTTTCACGTGTCTGGCGCTTGGTCGATATTGCGGAATATAAACGTCGTCAAGCTTGCCCCGGGGTTAAGATAACCTCACGTGCCTTTGGCCGCGATCGCCGCTACCCAATTACAAATAAATTCTTTAATACCCTCGCGCAATAGCGTATATACTCTACAATAATGATTAATCAACTTAAGAAAACGAGCACAACATGCCAAATGATATAGCTGCCAATACGACCAATAAAGACGTCAAAGTTAGATTTGCCCCCTCACCGACGGGAATGCTGCATGTTGGTAATGCGCGTACAGCGCTTATTTCATGGCTGTTTACACGCTCTAACCATGGCACATTTTTATTGCGCATTGATGACACAGATGTTGAACGTTCAAAAAAAGAATATGAAGATGCCATCATTGAAAGCCTTACATGGCTTGGTATGGATTGGGATGAAACCGCGCGCCAATGTGATCGTCTAGAGCGTTATAGTGAATGCATTGAAAAGCTTAAAGCTGATGGGCGTATTTATGCTTGTTATGAAACCAGTGAAGAACTTGCGCTCAAACGTAAAGTCCTGCTTAACCGTGGCTTGCCGCCAATTTATGACCGCGCAGCCCTTGAAGTAACAGATGAGCAAAAAGCTGCTTTTGAAGCGGCTGACCGTAAACCGCATTGGCGCTTTAAGCTGAACCACACGCCGATTGGCTGGACCGATGAAGTGCGTGGGGAAGTAAGCTTCCAAGGCGGTGATTTATCTGACCCTGTTGTTATTCGTGAAAACGGTACGCCTTTATATCACTTATGCTCAGTCATTGATGATGTGGATTATGCGATAACCCATATTATTCGTGGTGAAGATCATGTATCGAACACAGCCACACATATTCAAATGTTTGAAGCGCTTGGCGCGACACCACCTAAATTTGCACATTTACCGCTTCTCTCTGACAGTGAAGGCGGTAAGCTTTCTAAACGTCTTGGCTCACTGAGCGTCTTTGACATACGTGATGATGATGGCCTTGAAGCCATGGCGGTTGTTAGCCTTATGGCCCGCCTTGGTACGTCTGATCCGATTGAGGCCTATACAGATATCGCCCCGCTTATTAAAAGCTGTGATTTTTCTAAATTTGGTCGTGGTACACCTAAATTTGATCCAAATGAATTATTCCGCCTCAATAAGAAAATTCTACAAGTGACTGATTTTGATGCTGTCAAAGACCGCATTAATATTGAAGGCATGGATGAAGAATTCTGGAACTCAATTCGCCAAAACTTAAGCAAATTATCAGATGCTGGTGAGTGGTGGAGCGTTATAAACGGCCCTGTTACGCCGGTTATTGACGATGAAGAGTTTATTGAAGTCGCAGCAAGCTTATTACCAAGCGCACCATGGGATGAAAACACATGGGGTCAATGGACATCAGCTATTAAAGAAAAGACAGATCGTAAAGGCAAAATGCTGTTTATGCCGCTACGTCTGGCTTTGACAGGTATGCAGCATGGCCCTGAATTGGCCGTATTACTGCCTTTAATTGGTGCCGATAGCGCTTTGAACCGCCTTCGCACAAAAAAGGCGGCTTAAGTTTTAACGCTTAGCTTCTCTAACTCTTATTTAAAACGATTTTAAAGTATAATGTCGCACGCGCAGCCAGCAATAATCCTGATTAACCCACAAATGGGTGAGAATATTGGCGGCACAGCGCGCGCGATGCTTAATTGTGGCTTGGATCAGCTAAAACTTGTTAACCCACGCGATGGCTGGCCTAATGAGCGCGCAGAGACAATGTCTGCAGGCGCTTTGGACATCATGCCGCCTGTCGAAGTTTTTGAAACGACCGCTGAGGCCTGCCAGAAATACCACCAAATCTATGCCACCACCGCGCGCCCACGCGATATGGTCAAGCCTGTTTGCACACCAGAGCAAGCATGTGCCGATATTAAGAAGCGCATTGAATCTGGGCAAAAATGTGCGGTTATATTTGGCTGCGAGCGCACAGGGCTAGAAAATGAAGATGTCGCCCTCGCCCATCAAATTATATCTGTACCGCTAAATCCTGAATTTATGTCTTTGAACCTCTCGCAAGCCGTTCTTCTTATGGCGTATGAATGGTCTAAACATGCGGTGCATATTGAAGAGGTTGCACAAGCAACCGAGGCCGCAGATTTCGAGGAACTTGATAATTTATACAATAGGCTTGAGCGCTCACTTGTTGACCAAGGATTCTTCAAGGAAGCCAACCGCCAAGCCAGTATGATGCGCAGCATACGTAATATGATCAGTCGCTCAGAGCCAACGTCACAAGAAGTGCGTACGTATCACGGCATTATCACGGCCTTGCTACTTAAGGAAATCCCAATAGATAACCGTTGATCAATTCCTATTTTCCCTTGTTTTATCAAAATCCATATGCTATAGATTTTCTATAATAAGAACAAAACTAACGACAAGTTATTAAATATGTAAAAACATAAAGATAAACATAACTCAACTTATTTACGTTATTTTGCTTAAACCTTTGGGGAGGTCAACATGGCAGCAGATGCATCAAAAGATTTTAATAAGCAGGCTAAATATACAGCTATTTATAATCGTGATGAATTACCATCGCTCTACGGCTTACATAACGACCTATATTACGCAAAAAATCGCGAGAGCCGCACCAGCGTTACTTATTTTCCAAGTACAGGGTCCATTCATGGCGTAGGCGCATTTGCCGAACATCACGAAGATGGCAGCCTTACTCTGAAAATCGAACATTGGTTGCATGAGCCGAATAACAAAAACACCAGAACCCCATTCCTGACCTTAAACTTTAAGCCTGCAACGTCAGGAAAAGGCCTATTAACGCTCGATAATGCCAAGCTACAAAACAAAGCTTTGGATGTTAATAATCCGCGTATCGTTTCAAATATTGAATCTATGTATACCGAACTTGCACAAGATTTACGCAATGAGCGCGTGCCGCCTAATCTAATGGCTGCAGCTGCAGAATATAAGTTCAAAACCAGCGCTATGCCGGGCATCTTTAAAACGGGCGCGGC
>CAXBNJ010000003.1:0-422377 GCA_963977125.1 uncultured Micavibrio sp. | reverse complement strand
CAACTGTACCAACATTTACATGTGGTTTATTTCTTTCGAACTTTTCCTTAGACATCTTATGTTCTCCTTATAAAAACTTTTCGTCTTAAATTATTTTTATGCGTTTAATTTTTCTTTTACTTCTTCAGCAATTGCGTTTGGCACAGCTTCATAGCTATCAAACACCATTGTGAATTGTGCACGACCCGAAGATAGCGAACGAAGCGTATTAATGTAACCAAACATATTTGCGAGCGGCACGGAGGCCGTTACAATTTTGAGGTTACCACGGTCTTCCATTGAAGAAACTTGACCACGACGTGAGTTCAAATCACCAATAATATCACCCATGTAATCTTCAGGGGTAACAACTTCAACCTTCATCATCGGCTCAAGCAATTGGGGACCAGCCGCTGCGATACCTTGCTTGAATGCTGAACGAGCAGCAATTTCAAAAGCCATAACAGAGGAGTCAACGTCATGATAACCACCGTCAACAAGACGCACTTTAAAGTCAATAGTTGGGAAACCAGCAATGATACCAGCATCCTTAGCCATATTCAGGCCCTTTTCAACACCAGGTATATATTCTTTTGGTATTGAACCACCGACGATTTCACTCTCAAACACAAAGCCTGCATCAGGCTCAGCTGGTGAGAAGACCAAATCAATTTTCGCAAACTGACCAGAACCACCCGATTGTTTTTTGTGCGTGTAAGAAATCTCAGCTTCTTTTGTGATTGTCTCACGGTAAGCCACTTGAGGCGCACCAATATTCGCTTCAACTTTAAATTCACGTCTCATACGATCAATCAAAATATCTAGGTGAAGCTCACCCATACCCTTCATGATTGTTTGGCCACTTTCGTGATCAACAGAAACGCGGAAAGATGGGTCTTCAGCCGACAAACGTTGAAGAGCTTGACCCATTTTTTCTTGGTCAGCCTTAGTTTTAGGCTCAACCGCGATTTCGATAACAGGCTCAGGGAAAATCATACGCTCAAGAACAACTGGGTGTTCTTTAACACATAAAGTATCACCTGTTGTTGAGTCCTTAAGACCAACAAGCGCGACAATATCACCCGCATGAGCTTCTTTTAGCTCTTCACGTGAGTTTGAGTGCATAAGTAACATACGGCCAACACGCTCACGTTTACCTTTAACCGTATTCTCAACATATGAACCAGCTGATAAAGTACCAGAGTAGATACGAGCAAATGTAAGCGAACCAACAAATGGGTCATTCATGATCTTAAAGGCAAGCGCTGAAAACGGCGCATCATCTTTAGGTTCACGGATCATTGGCTCATCAGAGTCAACAGCCACACCTTTAATGCCACCGACATCAACAGGACTAGGCAAGTAATCAACAACAGCATCAAGCAATGGCTGAACACCTTTGTTTTTAAACGCCGTACCGCAAAGAACTGGTACAAAGATATTCGCCAAAGACGCCTTACGGATACACGCTTTAAGCGTCTTAACGTCAGGCTCAGTACCTTCTAAATACGCTTCCATAGCCGCATCATCTTGCTCTACAGCATTCTCAACGAGGCGAGCACGGTATTCCATGGCTTTATCAAGCAGGTCAGCAGGGATCTCTTCATCATGGTACGTAGCACCAAGTGTTTCAGCGTCCCAAATAACAGCTTTCATTCTTACAAGATCAATAAGACCAAGGTAATCATTCTCTGCGCCAATTGGCAACTGAACAGGAACAGCCGTACAACCAAAACGCTCTTCAATCATATCAAGACAGTTATAGAAATCAGCGCCGATTTTATCCATTTTATTAACGAAGATAATACGCGGAACGTTATACTTGTCAGCCTGACGCCAAACAGTTTCTGTTTGTGGCTCAACACCGGCGTTAGCATCAAGAACTGTTACCGCACCATCGAGTACGCGCAATGAGCGCTCAACTTCAATTGTGAAATCAACGTGCCCTGGAGTATCAATAATATTGAAACGCAACTTTTCACCAGCAGCAGGACCATCAGCTGGGCCGTCCCAGTAAGTCGTTGTCGCCGCAGAAGTGATTGTGATACCACGTTCTTGCTCTTGCTCCATCCAGTCCATTGTCGCCGCGCCATCATGCACTTCGCCAATTTTGTGTGACTTACCCGTATAATAAAGAATACGCTCTGTTGTTGTTGTCTTACCCGCATCAATATGCGCCATGATACCGAAATTACGGTAATTCTCAATTGAGGTTTCGCGTGACATATTATCAAATCCTTAAAGCGGCCCTAAAGCCCTAAACTATTTTTCAAGTTATTAGCCCGTATCAAAACGCTACGGGCTAAACCAAATAAACTACCAACGGTAATGAGCAAAAGCTTTGTTCGCTTCAGCCATTTTGTGCGTATCATCACGCTTCTTAGTCGCTGAACCACGTTCAGTTGCAGCATCCAAGATTTCGCCAGCCAAACGCTCCGTCATTGTGTTTTCACTACGCTTACGTGCAGCGCCAATCAACCAACGAATAGCAAGAGCCAAGGAGCGGTCAGGACGAACCTCAACAGGAACCTGGTATGTTGCACCACCGACACGGCGTGAACGAACTTCAAGCTGCGGGCGAATGTTTTTAAGCGCCTTACGGAAGACCAAAAGACCTTTACCACCCTCAAGCTCAGAAACTTCAGCTTCAGCAGCCTCAGCCGCCAAGTCAACATTACCTGATTTACCATCAAGTATCTCAAGCGCGCCGTAAACGATGCCTTCAGCTACTGATTTTTTACCAGCCATCATCAAGTTATTGATGAATTTTGAAAGAATCAAATCACCAAATCTTGGATCGGGTAGTATTTCGCGTTTTTCTGCTCTGTGTCTACGTGACATATTTTAAATCCTCTTAATTCTAACTTACTTAGGACGTTTAGCGCCGTAACGTGAACGAGCCTGCTTACGATCCTTAACACCTTGCGTATCAAGTGCGCCACGAACAATCGTATAACGCACACCCGGTAAATCTTTAATACGACCGCCACGAACGAGAACAACACTGTGCTCTTGCAGGTTATGGCCTTCACCAGGGATGTAACAAATCACTTCAAAACCTGTAGTCAAACGGACCTTAGCGACTTTACGCAAAGCTGAGTTCGGCTTCTTAGGTGTTGTTGTATAAACACGCGTGCAAACGCCACGACGTTGTGGACACTCTTTAAGTGCACGTGTTTTTTTAGCCTTCATGGCTTTTTTACCACCGACAGCGCGGGGCTTACGAATTAATTGTTGAATAGTTGGCATAAGACCAAACCTCTTTTTCACTACAGTTCATTTATTCAGGATGAGAAGCTTTATGCAGGAAGAAGAGCGCCAACGAGTTGACAGTTTCTTAATCCGCAGAGCATCTAGCCGCCCAAAAACAAAACCGGCACCTTTAATAAGCCATTTATACAAAACAAGTCTTTATATAAGTAACTTAAGGAGCCGGGCCAGATGTTGCGCTTAATTTCTTTAGTAAAAATATTTTTTACCGGCTTACGAAATTAAGAACAACGAGCTGCGTTTAGATCAAACCAATACAGTAATAGCACGACCTACGGCCAGCCCATCCTTTTAATATGTGCGCGGAATATACGCAGCGCCCAATCTTTTGTCAACACCTAATCTCATTTTTTCACATTTAATGAGTCATAGCGCCAGCTCAGGCCTATTTTCAGAATAATTCCGATAGTTTTGCTCGATATTTATACATACCCACCAAAAACCATCCATCAACATCTAAAAACCACAGCGCCCCTCAATTGGAAACACCTTGGAAGGATGGTATACGCGAGCCATTCTGAGTCGTCAAGGGGCTTGCTATCCACTATTCTATTCATACCGCTTATATCTGTACTTGCACCTTATATAAGAGTAGCGCATCATATAAGGATAAATTATTACGTAGGATTACCCATAGTGACTGATACAGCCCCTCCCGAATACACCGCCCCTAGCGAGCAAGAAATATTAGACTTTATTCGTTACTTTGCAGGCCCCGCTGCAAAAAGCGACATATGCAAAGGCTTCGGTATTAAAGGTGATGACCGTATAGACGTTAAGCGCGCACTAAAATCGCTTGAGAATAAGGAGCTTATCGTTAAACAGGGCAATCTTTATATGATCCCCGATAGCCTACCCGTTGTCACAACCATTCAGGTCAGCGAAATCGATATTGACGGCGATGTTTTCGCCACCCCCCTTAAATGGGACGAAGAACTACAAGGCCCACCGCCACGCATAGAGCTGCGCCCTAGCAAAAAAGGCCACCCCGCCCTCAAAGAAGGCGACCAAGCCCTTGCGCGCTTACATAAGCTTTCTGATAAGCTTTATGAAGCCCATATAATCAAGACCATTGATGCCAATCGCGATCGCATCCTCGGAATCATCCAAGAAACACCCGAAGGCCTAGAGCTTCGCCCTGTTGAGAAAAAAGCACGCGATCGCTACTCTATTACTGGAAAAAATATCGGCATTGGCAAAGTTGGCGATGTTGTACTGGCTGACCCACTACCTGCGCGCGGTAGCAAAAACAAGAACTGCAAAGTTGTTGAGATTCTTGGCAATGAGGGCGACACCAATATATTCAGCTTAATTTCCGCACATGAAAACAATTTGTCCCTCACCTTCCCCGATGCCGTCTTAAAAGAAACGGAAAATATGGACGTGCCTTCACCAAAAGGGCGCGACGACTTACGAAGCATTCCTTTAGTCACGATTGATGGCGCTGATGCACGTGATTTTGATGACGCTGTCTTTGCTGAACCCGACCCTGACCAAGCCCGCAATCCAGGCGGCTTCCATTTAATGGTCGCAATTGCTGACGTGGCTTATTATGTAGAGCATAGCAAACCACTCGACCGTGAAGCCTTGAGACGTTCAAACTCGACCTATTTCCCAGATCGCGTTATTCCGATGCTGCCTGAGGTTCTCTCTAATGGCCTGTGCTCACTGCGTCCAAACGAAAACCGTGCCTGTATGGCCGTACACCTATATATAGACCAAGATGGCGAGCTGCAAAAATACAAATTTGTTCGCGGCTTAATGAAGTCCGTCGCTCGCCTTACTTACGAGCAAGTCCAAGCGGCGAAAGACGGCTTAACAGACGACACCACCAGCCATATAATGGATGAGGTGATTAACCCGCTTTACGATGCCTTCGCAATACTACGTAAAGCGCGCGAGAAACGCGGTGCGCTCGATCTGGACCTACCGGAGCGCCAGATACTCATTACAGAAAAAGGACAGATGACAGGGGTCACACGCCGCGCGCGCCTTGATGCCCATATGTTGATTGAGGAATTTATGGTGCTGGCCAATGTCGCCTCTGCCCTCGCCCTCTCTAAAAGTAAAACCAATGGTATTTACCGCATTCATGACCTGCCGAAAGCAGAAAAGCTTGATAACGCCCGTACTTTCTTAGAAGGTTTCGGCTTATCACTGCCTAAAGGCAACAAACCTACGCCCGCTGGCTTGAATATGATTTTGAAAAAAGCCCGTTCATTAGAATATGCGCCACTTATTAATCAGACAATTCTACGCACACAATCCCAAGCCATATATTCCCCAGAGAATATTGGGCATTTCGGCTTGGCGTTGACCCATTACACGCATTTCACGTCTCCTATTCGCCGTTATGCTGATTTAATCGTCCATCGCGCCCTGATTCGGGAATTTAATTTAGGCCCCGGCGGCCTCAAAGATGATGAAGTCATGCGCCTTGATGAAATATGCGAGACCATATCGACCAATGAGCGTAAATCGATGAGCGCCGAATACGCAACGACAGATCGCTTTGTTGCTCGCTTCATGGAAGATAAAGTCGGCGCTGAGTTTGAAGGGCGAATTAGCGGCCTTTCACGATTCGGCTTATTTGTCGCCTTAACAGAGAGCGGCGCCGATGGAATCATCCCGATAAGAACGCTTCCCGATGACTTCTATATACATGACGAAGAACAACACGCTTTAATCGGCCGTAAATCACGCCGCGTTTATCGTCTTGGCGCGGCCATTACCGTGCGCCTTAAAGAAGCCTATGGCATGAGCGGATCAACCGTTTTTGAAGTTGTTGGCGAAGGCGGCGCCGAGATCCCCGGATTCGTTATCAAAAGAACGCGCCCTGGCAGCAAATCCGGACGTAAGTCCAGCTACAAGCCAAACCATTCGTCAAACAGCAAGCCCGGCGATAAATACAGCAAGAAAAAGAAGAAAAAAAAGAAAACAACCCCAAAACACAAACGCAAAGGCCCCAACACGAATAATTAAAAAGCGTATACTGGCATAAATATACGACGAGGCACGGTTCACTTAACGGGGAGCGCTATGTTCGCGAGTGAAAAACGCTAAATTTCATGCTTGACATAGTCACAGAAACAAGTATTGTGCGCATCTGAATTATTTATTTGCCGTAGGCGAACCTTAGGCCATACGCGATATCAAAGAGACAAACCAAGATACAAATAGTGTATTGAGAACTGAAAATTAGAAAAGGTAAGAACTATGGCTACTAAAAAAGGCGCAATGGAAAAAATCCGTCTTGTAAGCACTGGGACAAATGCTAAAGGCAACCCAACAGGCTTCACATATTACATCAAGAAAAATGTACGTAACATCACGGAAAAAATGAAATTCCGCAAATTTGATCCACGTGCAATCAACACAGAAACAGGCAAGCCTGGTATGCATGTTGATTTTGTTGAAAAGAAAATGCCTCCTTCTAAAAAGAACTAGGTGACATTGCGCATCAGCAGATTTTGCTCATAATTTTTAAAAAGCGCTCATATTTAAGAGCGCTTTTTTATTAGCTAAACAATTTTTTGATTACGCGTTACTAAAAGAGCCAATATAGCCATGAAACATATCTATATTCTAAGACATTGCGAATATGATGAGCGCTCTGGCCCTGGCCCGAATTTTGAGTGTCACCTCTCTGCAGAAGGCTATGCCCACGCGCAGCGCATTGGCCAAATCATGCAAGACAACACTATGCAGCCTGATTTGATTTACTGTTCTGGGGCCACGCGCACACGTGAGACACTCGCTGCCTTGCTCGAAACCATCGACACACCAGAGATTATTTTCGACGACATCATCTATGGCTGTATGCCAGTAGACTTAGCTAGTCTTATCAAAGACACTGACGACAAATATAAAACCATCCTTATTGTCGGTCATAACCCAGCCATGCATGGCATTGTTCATTTGCTTGGGCAATATAGCGATAAATCTTATATAAAAGAAATTGCCTATTATTACGGCGCAGGCATGCTTTGTGACTTCGTAAATAGCGCGACGACATGGGCAGAAACCAGCCCTGAAAAGTGCCGCATTACAGCGCTTTTTTCTGAAGATTAAACACCAGCTCGCCCAGCTTCCACCGACAAAGAAAAGCGCCAAATCTTTACGGCTCTACATTTACTACTTTGTGGTGAGGGCTGTTAAAAACTTCTACAAAACATCTTGATTTGCCCATTTTGCCCTGACATAATTAACGCGATTAAGTTCACAGTTAAACAGCCAACGTCAAACGATCAGCTAAGGTGCATGACCATGTTTTTATTAAAATCACAAAGAATTGTATTTCTTCTTACCCTCATAACACTCAGCATTTTTAGCATATCCAGTGCACAGGCTGTCGATTATAAGAATGTCGGGCTCGGCCTGTCTTTTTCTTATCCTGATAGCATTCATCTTGATATGAGCAATCCGGACAAAGATCCCTATAACATCCCGTTCACCTACGGCAAACCGCCTTATTCGTTATCTATCTTACTTAAAGATACGGGCTCAGTAGGCAATATTAGCACCTTTCTTAAAACCGAACATGCACGTCAAAAAGCGGGCGGCTATGCTGGCGAAGTTCAGGAAAAACATTACAAGCTGTCAAGTGGCCATAAAGCCGTCGAGCTTATTCGTACAACAAGCCACGGCACAATATATTATTTTGTGTTCCCGACCCTTAAAACGAAAAAGATCATGGGTCTTTGGTTGATGAGCAGCCCCGCAGCAGACCCAAGGGGCAATGCGGTCACCGCCTATAAAGCTATGCGTGATAGCCTCGCCCTTTTAAGATAAAGATAGGTCAGCCTCCAACATACCCCGCCGCATATGGGTCATCTTTTTTTAGATGGCCTATTAATAAGGCATACGTCTGAATTCTTCTGGGCGGCCAACAAAGCTGCCTTGATGCGCTTTATTACTCTTAGGATCATAGCTGCTTTCATGCCCCGGATTAGAGCTTAATTTTAGCTCTGCCCATAAATCACCTTGATATGTTTTCACGTTAAAGCTTGAGTGATGATTACACGGGTAACCGCCACGACGCGCCGTCATATCAATATAGCGGGCGATATCTTCCATTAAATTATCACAAAATGTTGAAAAATTACGTGCCCACCCCTCATCCAGATCATCACGGCGGGCATTAATAAACAAAGTCAGGCCGTCTAAGGTCGTATCATTCACTTTATAAAAGCCCTGATCATCCTTACTAATCGTTATGTCGTAATTACATTGAAAGGCTTTATCTTCGGCACTGAACGTACCGAAGCTGCGTTTTAAGACGTTATTATACGCTTTTAATAGCATAATATTCTCCCTATTTTCTGTATTTATTTTTTTATTATTATTTATTCCCAAAACCTTTATAGGGTAATCGCGCTAAAATGTACAGCGAGGGTGCTTAATTTCGCCCTAGAATCAATGCTTCAGCGCAGCAACCCTGCGCATTGAGCCCCGCATAAGGAGAAGATTATCGCAATATGAAAAAACTTGATTTTTCACACGCAAACGCTTATATACAGTGCATGAATTCATTAGGCATAGATAAAAAACCAGAAGATACACGCGTTGTAGTCGCCATGTCCGGCGGAGTTGATAGCTCTGTTACGGCGGCGCTGCTGCATGAGCAAGGCTATGACGTGATCGGCATAACCTTGCAGCTCTATGATCACGGCGCGGCTATAGAGCGCAAAGGTGCGTGCTGTGCAGGCCAAGATATTTATGATGCGCGCCGCATTGCCGAAACGCTCGGCTTTCCTCATTATGTGCTGGACTATGAAAGCCGTTTTAAACAATCCGTTATTGATGATTTTGTTGAAAGCTATATGAAGGGCGAAACGCCGATACCGTGCGTGCGCTGTAACCAAACCGTTAAATTCCGCGATTTACTTGAAGCCGCGCAAGACCTTGATGCTGACTGCATGGCCACAGGTCACTATGTGCAGCAAATCAAAAATGAAGAAACAGGCCAGTCAGAATTACATCGCGCGGTCGACACAACAAAAGACCAAAGCTATTTCTTATTTGCGACCACGCAAGAACAATTAGAATTTCTACGCTTCCCCCTTGGTGGCTGGACAAAAGACATTACCCGCAAACACGCGGAGCGTTTTGCCCTGATTAATGCCGATAAGCCAGACAGCCAAGATATTTGCTTTGTCCCTAATGGTGATTACGCAAGCATTGTGAAGAAAATAAAGCCCGAGGCCGAAAAACCCGGTGATATCATTGATATTCACGGCACTGTGCTTGGCCAACATAACGGCATTATTCACTATACAATCGGGCAGAGGCGCGGCCTTGGCATTGGCGGCGGTCACAATGGCAGCAACGATCCCTTTTATGTGGTGGCTGTGGATGCGGCGGCGAACACCGTCACTGCAGGCCCCAAAGAAGCCTTGGCGCGTGACATCATTCATATCGGTAAAGCCAACTGGCTTGGCGTCGGCCCAGGCGAGAGCTTAGACATAGAAACAAAATTACGCTCAGTCTCGCAGCCTATGCCTGCACGATTAAGCATTGATATGGACGGCAATGGCACCTTAACCCTCGCCACGCCACAATATGGCATTGCCCCTGGGCAAGCCGCTGTGTGCTATCGCGGCGCGCAAGTTATTGGCGGTGGCTGGATATCCGGCACAGAAAATTCACAAATTAAGCTTGTCGCATAAAAATACCCTTGACAAAGCGCCCCAATCACGGCATAAAACTGCAATCGAAAAGGCGTAAAGCCCTATCGTTACCTATCCATCCTTTATGATGGCGGAGTAGCTCAGCTGGTTAGAGCAGCGGAATCATAATCCGCGTGTCGGGGGTTCGAGTCCCTCTTCCGCTACCATTCCCTTTCCCCCACAAACATCACAACATTTATTTGCTAAAGACTACCGTTTACTGGTACATTTTCATGCTCACGCTAAACTTTTGGCTTAGAACTTTTTTTAAGCCCTAAACTGGACAGATGAAAATGACCTCTGCTTACTATAGTCATTCGCTACCCGATGGATTTATATCCACCCTTATAAGGCAGCACTTTGTTAAAAAGGGCGACTTTTCTTATTCTCAGTTCAATGATGTTTCAGCCTATGATAAACAATGCTCGATAATCGCTTGCGGCAATGATCGTCAAAAATTAAATCTCCATCATCACATTCGATATTTAGGATTTTGCGAAGAACGCAATATGGATCCTAACGCGACGATTGTTGATAAAAATGGCCTGAAATGTGAAATAGACGAATTTGACGCATTTGCTGATCATTACTTAATTAAAGACCACAAAACAGATGCGTTTTTTGGAGCCTTTAGAAAATTTCGCTTTAAGAGCCCTGAAAGCCTCCCTGGCGTTATTCGCTCTGAGCAGCAAGAAAAGCTCCAATTCAAACCTCAGACAGTGGCTGTCTCACAATTTATTACGCCATCAAAAGACAAACAGTATTTCAGACCTTTAAGCGTTGAATTTCAAACGCGCTCTATGTTGGAAGTCTCGCGCTTTGTTCTGTCAAAAACATTAAGGACATCATACGGCATTTCGTCAGAATCTTTTGCATCAACAACACGCCTCATTATGGCTGATGCCTTTACTCAAGCCGCTAAAAAAGCCGATGATTTGATGATATTCACGAATGAAGCGATGATTAAACGGCTTAAAAAATTAAACATAGAGAGCTACGCCCAACAACCACCCGTTAAGGCCTATGGTAATCGTTTAACATGTTTATTTGATAAATGTAATTTTGAACAATTTGTGCAGATGAGCCCTGATTACATGAATGAATTTCGCAGCGTAGTGGATATAACAAAGAATAGTAAGCGCAATGAAGACCATTATCTTATGCTGCGCATTATGCTGATGAATCTTGAAACCAATGCCTTGAAATGCGCCGCCCAGAAAAGGCCTCCCATTGATTCAACTCATCAAGACAATATTCAAGGTTTTTTAGGGACGGCCTACCCTGAATTTCTTGCAGAGAAATACGAGAGCTTTTTATAGATGCGCGCCCAGAAAAAAATTGTCAACCATACGCCTGAAACATCAAAAAACCGCGTTGTTCAAATGCACAACCAACGCATTGAATCCCATGATCTTGATCCTGACCTACTCTATATTTCCCGCCAAATCGCATTCACCAATCCTACAACATTAAGGCAAGCCCTGCCCGGTCACTGGGCCTTGTTTCGCTTTCACGATATAAAACCCAACAGCTTATCATTTACATCCCAATTGGGACACACACAGCTCCAAGGAAATGTTTATGTTTTTCTACCTGCCAACACTCTAATTGAATGGCACTTCCGCCCAGAAATATTCTCCTATGAATCGTTTACATCCTTTGCGCCTATGGATACGCCCACGCCTCAGTATCCTGTCGTTATCCCGTTTCATAAGCCTCATAAATTAGAGCACCATAGAGACATCATAGATTTTCTAATTCATTCAGGCCTCAGGGAAATGTCACCATCCGCGACAACACCTTACGTCCCTCATAAAGTCAAAAAATTTTTTGATGTGCACTTTACAGAGGACATCCCGCTTGCCGCTATTACAAAAGACCTGCGCATGTCGCATATGACTATGACCAGCAAATTTAAAGCTCAGTTTGGTGTTACCCCTGTACAATATAGAAACGCCTTGAGGACATTCGAAGCCAAACGCCTACTTAGAAACAAGCACTCCGTGACCGAGGCCGGTTTAATGGCAGGCTTTACGAGCATGACACAATATAACCATCATTTTCACATGACATTTAATCACGCACCATCCATTGCGACGAAACTCTGATTTTTTAAAAAACCGAAAGTTTTAAAATTCGCTTGCTGTATCCTATTAAGGGTAATTCTATATACACAGCAAGGATCGCATGGGACACGCCTTTGACCGCCCTCTTTTAGACTCTATTCTTGATCTCGCGCGGTGGGCCCCCAGCGGCGATAACGCGCAACCGTGGTTAATAACGATTAATTCTGAAACGGCCTTTACGCTTGATATCTCAAAATTCAAAAAGACCGTCTATAACTTACTCCCCATGCCAGATTTGACATCCATTGGTATGTTTATAGAAAACGCATCGATTGCCGCACAAAAAGCTGGATATGCATTAGAATATGACGTTAGCGATACGCACGTCACCGTAGAGCTAAAAAAACAGGATTCACCAATTCATGACGAGCTTACGGCCTTTATCAAACAGCGCTCCGTTAATCGATTTCCTTACAAGCTTGGCGCCCTAAAAGAAAAAACCAAAGACGAACTTCTTAGCGCTTTAGGTGAGAATTTAAAAATCACATGGTTAGAGGATATAGGCTCTCGTAGCCGTGTTGCACGCTTAATGATGCGCACCACAAATGCACGATTAAGAATCCCAGAAACCTACCAAGTGCACAAAGACCTTATAGATTGGAGCGGCAAAGATAGTGAAACAAAACTGCCTATTCTCTCTTTAGGGATGAGCAAGGCCAGCGCCAAAATCATGAACTGGGTCATTGGCACAGAAAAACGCAATAAAACCCTTATGTCCCTGCCCGGCACCACCCTTATGACACAAATCGAATTGGACCTTCTGCCTGCGCTTTTTTGTTCCGGACATTTTATTATTAGTTTTGACCCCGAGAAAATACAAGATCCCAACCCTTCTGATTACATACAAGCGGGGCGATCAATGCAGCGATTTTGGTTAACCCTAGCCAAAGAACACATGGTTATGCAGCCTTGGTATGCCACATTGATGTTCTCATTATATTTGGACAGAAATATATCTTTTACAAAGAACACAAAAACGGCACAGAAAATAAATACCCAATTCAAGTCCCTTTTGGAACACCATAATCTGCCCCTTTCACATGTTTTCTTTACAGGGCGCGTTGGCTTCCCCAAGAAAATAAGTCCTACGCGATCAATACGCAAACCCGTTAGTAGCCTTATAGTCGCAACTCAAATAAAAAACGATCACAGCACATGAGTAAAAAGACTCCCTTTGGCTCCATTCAATTTCGAGAATATTTTAGAAATATCTATATTAAAGACGACGCTGGCGTTCGATTCCTTGGTATAAGAAGCGGTCGACTATATATAGCGCTCATCGCTCTTATTTTGATCTCCATTCCCATTCTTCTCTACTTAAGAATCGATAACTTCTCTTTGCGCCATGTGTTTTTAATTCCGCTATATTTTGTGATCAGCAATTTTATAGAGTATATGGTGCACAGATACCCAATGCATAAAAAAATGCCCGGCGCAGCGTTTATGTATGAGCACGTCACAATTCATCATAATTTTTACACGAATGAGTATTACTATTTTGAAAAATGGGAAGATATGATGGCTGTCTTCCTGCCTATTCTATATTTTATGTTTATCTCTGTTATTATTGTCGCACTCTCAGCCCTTATCGCCTATTTCTCAAATGGAAATGAGGGGCTTATTTTTATGTTTGTCGCTTACAGCTATTATCTGATGTACGAAATGCTGCATTTTTCTTACCACACAAAAAATGACAGCCTGATTAAAAAAATACCGTATATGAAAAAATTAGCACGCTTCCACTTAGAGCATCACAACCCAAAAGTGATGAATAAATATAACTTCAATATATCGTTTCCGTTCTTTGATGTGCTCTTTAAAACACTACACACGGCGGATAAAAAAGATAAGCCGGAAACAGAGTCTTAGCGCTCGTTAGTCAAGACCTTTTTCTACGTAGCCCAAGCAATATCATGTAGTTTTTTAGCAAACACTCATGTATACTCAGCCCTATGATGACCCCATTTTCAGAAAAAGAAATCGATAGACTTAGTCATGCTTCTGACCTGTTAGTTGCAGCCAATCTTCCTTTGAAGGTTTTGCAGTCTATTGCCTGGTCAAAATCGGTTGGTGATACGTTTTTTGCCCATAAAGCCAAAGAGCTCCCGATTGTTGAATACCCTCAAATTGATGTCAGCGCCTCTTTAGATGCGGTGACCGAAGCGCGCAAGTTTATTCAAGGCGATAGCCCTGTTCATGAATGGCTTTCACGCATTGCTGATAATGTGGCTGAAACCGCTTATATGCTCAGCAGCCTTGGCACGCCGGCTTTTTACGAACATTCTAAAAACTTGTTTGGCACGCCAAAAAAACTCCTTTGGGACGGCAAGCACACTGCGCTTGACCTAGCTGAGCAGCAAGACAAAACTTTATCACGCTTTAACCATTACGACCTTGTTGATGCTGACTTTAAAACCTTAACGGCCAAACAAGTCCGCGCCCTTATGCGCCCACATATAAAAAAGCATTTTGGTGACCAAGCCCCCACTATTGAAATCGTTGAAGATTTATCCGCCAAGGCCGTTGCAGGAACGCGCAGTATCAAACTGCGTAAAAGCGCGCCCTTTACAGATTTGGACGCCCGCCAATTATTAACGCATGAAGCACATATTCACATCGCGACCACGCTCAATGGTGAAGCGCAAGATAAGTTTAAAATATTAAGCTCCAGCCATGCCGGCTCAACAAAGACGCAAGAAGGGCTTGCTGTGTTTTCTGAGATTGTCTCTGGCGTTATGGATCCGATACGTATGAAGCGCTTATCTGACCGCGTAATGGCTATTCAACTGGCTATTGATGGCGCTGACTTCTTAGACGTTTATAAGTTTTTCCTTGAGCGCTCGCCCAATGAATTTGAAGCCTTTGAAAACAGCCGCCGCGTTATGCGGGGCGGCGTTATGAGTGGCGGCGCGCCCTTCACCAAAGATGGCGTCTATCTTGAAGGGCTACTGCGCGTTCACAACTTTTTACAAGTCACTATTCCGACAGGTAATACGGTTTTTCTTAACTTGCTGTTTTGCGGTAAACTTGACTTGGATGATGTCGAAGCCCTAATGATGCTCAACGAACAAGGGCTACTCACGCCGCCTAAATTTATGCCACCATGGGCAAGGGATAAAAGGTTTTTGGTCTCGATGCTGTCTTATTCTAAATTCCTACATCAAATAGATTTCGATGTGGTGCATGAGAAATATGAAAGCTTAATTCAGATGGGCAAAGATACGGATAAGTAACGCACGCCATTTCATTCTTTGCAATTAAAACGGCCCCCCCCACTCATCACCCTTATGGCTCAATATAGAAGATAGCATTCGCTCTTCGAGTATCTTTGCTGTGCTCTTTTATAGCTTTACTATGGCATAGCGGCTCGTGGGACCAAGTCTCGCAAGGGAAAACGACAAGGGATAACGGCTTAGCATACCACGCTGTCGCTTGCGCGCTCAAAGCATTGATACGGTAATATTTGTATGTCTTAATCTCATCATTGTCAGCTTGATCGACGCGGGCTATATTCGACAAGACATCCTGATTATCAAATAATGCTGTGCCCGTATTGACTAAATTCATAATGACTTTTGCATTTTGCCGAAAAAAAACTTTATCACGGCAATCTTTAACGCTGCTTACATTGCCACCATCGATATGGATATAATAATTTTTATCCGGTTTATCGACGCGTATTTCAAGAGTTATTTTGTGGTCTTGCGTTTTTCTAAATAAAGCTTTTGCGGTCTGTAATAATGTACGTCTAAAAACGGCATCATGGTTTTCGTTTCGCATAGATAAGGGCACTTTTCGCGCGAAGATATCAAAGTAAGCGGATAGCTCCTCTTCAAACATATCAATATGTTCACATGAGTTTAACGTTAAGCTGGGCAGCTTATTTTTGTGTACAAGCCCCTCTAAATACTCAGCGAAAGCTGCGTCTTTAAAGTGGTTCACAACACAGACATTAACAGGGCGATCTTTTAAAGCGCTTTCAGCCACATCGAGACCACGATCTAAATTGGCGGCATTATATAGCTTTATATTTGCAGGCAAGCTCTCGGGCTCTACATCGTCAACATATCTATATGTCATTATATCTTATCATTTAATTTAAACCAAACATCATTATACATAAGTGTGGCCGCTTGTCAATATTTCACCCTCATAAGAATAGATAGCTTTGGCTGCTTAATGAAGTCCTAGCTTCTCGAGCTGAGGCGCCCTATTCTGGGCGTTTATAAATATATATAGGAATATCGACAATCCCACTCACAACATCTTTTGCAATGGGGGTCCATGACGCGATTTCAAAGGAGCAGGATATAACCAGAGCGCCTGCCTTCATTGTCATGAATTGAGGGATTAGTTCTTCCATCAGTGTTGGTGATAAGTAGCAATAGACAATATCACAGCCTGAAATATCGGCCATGAAGAAGTTTTCTTTTTTTACAGTGAAGCGCTGCGCATTTAACCACGCACGGATTTTAGCACAACGATAAGGCCAAGGAGAGAGTTCATAGCCCACTATACTTGCATTCTTATAGTGGCGGCTTAATGCCTTCAGCACGCCGCCCCAACCTGCCCCCAGATCAGCGATAGAATAAGGCGCGTCTTTATCTGCGTATTGAGCACCAAGTGCAATAGCGCGGTGTTTTATTTTTGGCATCACAGGTACAGGCGGAATACGCGTTTCATGCTTGCACCACAAACATGACCACGCCAGATACATCGCAAAAACGATAAATAGAGATGAGATAATTTCGAATGTCATGTTAAGAATAATCCTTATATAAGCAGCATCAAAATACATGAAATCCTACGCCTAAGATAGAGCGGCGCGCTATTTGTCTTTCTTAAGGCAAAAAAAAGACAAAAAAAGGAGGCCGAAGCCTCCTAATTCTAACATCATTTTCTTATAAATGAATAACAGCTTTATGGTTACGCCATTTGATGTTGAGGCGTAACGCCAGTGACATCGAGGGGGGGATCGATATCTACACACGTTACGCAACTCCGTTCGACATGCTCTTTTTGCATGATCGTTATTAAATTATCATTCGGGTCTTTCAGCATAAAGTAACTGCCGCCACAAGACGATTCAGCCAATTCGCTGGCAATATCCAAACCCTCATAATAAAAATGCTCATAAGATTCTTCTAAATTTTCAACATAGAAGCTTAACATTAACCCTGTCGTGACATTACGGAAGCCCTCAGGAATGGATGTATGATTAATGTCGATAATCGCAATTTCTGTCTCGCTCATTCCTTCGCGACGTAAGATCACATAATCGTCTTTCTCGAATACGGGGACATAGCCAAAGAAGTCTTCATAGAAGTTCACTGTTTTGACCAATTTGTCTGTGCAAATAACTGTATGTAATGGGTGTATGTTCATAATAAGGACCCTCTTTTTTAAAATTAATAATAAAACTTAATAATTAGATTTAATTTATCAGGCTCTATCAGAAATACAGATCAAGCCCTTAGCTTCGTTTCTTACCGTCGTTTAGTTTCTCGCCTTTTAATTTTTGTACATTTTTTCTTTTCTTATATTCGCTTTCTCTTATAGGCTACCTGTCGGTATGTACAATTTTAGAATATCAGTTATGCGTTGCATTTGTAAAGGAAAATCTTTATGACTACACCTAAGATTTAGCCCTTACACTTCAGGATGACCGTATTATGAGTAAGCCCCAAGGCTCCAATAAAGCAATGTTCAACGCAACGCAGCAAAAATTTCTTGATATCGCTCAGATCTCTTTTATTGAAAAAGGCTATGCCGCGACATCAACTAATGACATTGTCCGTGATGCGCAGATGGCGCGCGGGGCGCTTTATCATCACTTTAAGAATAAAGAAGCGCTATTTCTAGCCGTCTATGAAGAAAAAATGTCTGATATGCACGCGCAGCTCCTTGCCGCTTTGGAGCAGAGCCACGCTAAAGGGCAATCAACCCCCGAATCTGATTTACTGACATCGCTGCATTTCATTATAGATTTGTTCAAAGATGAATCTTTTCGCCGCATCCTCATACTCGAACCGTTAATTGCCTTGCCTTACGCCAAACGCCGTGAGGTAACACGCAGTTTTTTCAATACATTATTTGTCTCTTTCTTCACGCAGCTGCCAAACACGCGTCAATCAAGTGAGGGGCATATTAATGCTCTAATCACAGGTTTTTATGGATTCGTTGCCGAAAATTGTCGCAACTATGAAAGCGCAGAAACCCCAGAGCAACTTGAGCAGTTTTCTGCTGATACAAAAACTGCGCTTGATAGCTTCCTCATCGCCTTTTTTAAAGCTGCCCCAAATAAGCACTAGTATTTGTCTATATATCGCTCTAAATTATAGGCCATATTAGAAATAAAAATAGTAGATGAATATAATGCAAGTCTTTACAGATCACTTAACCCTCCCCGATGAAGCCAAAGGCTGCACGGTTGTTATTGGTAATTTTGATGGTGTCCATATGGGACATCGTATGCTGATTGAACTTGCTCGCAAGAAATCAAAAGAATCTGAAAGCAAATTACTCATCCTGACTTTTAATCCGCATCCGCGACGTTATTTCATGCCTGAGGCCGCACCTTTTTTAATTACCCCCGGCGCGCAGCATTCTGAATATTTAAGCAAAACGAAAGCTGACTTCACACTATACTTAAATTTCAATCAAGCGCTCGCGCATTTAACTGCAGAACAATTCATGGCTCAGATATTGAAAGATGCTTTGCAGGCCAAACAAATTATCATTGGCGATGATTTCTGTTTTGGACAAGGACGCAAAGGCAATGCTGAAACGCTTCGCGCGGCAGGTTTCCATGTTACAGCGTTAAGCAAAATGGCCGATAGTTCAGGGCGCTGCATTTCATCAAGCCGAATCCGTGACGCGATATCAGGGGGCGATATGCGCAAAGCTGAACAAATCATGGGCGCGCCTTTTGAAATACGCGGCACAGTTATTCATGGCGATAAGCGTGGACGTGAACTGGGTTACCCAACCGCCAATATACGTATGGGCGAATATATTCACCCGGCTTATGGTGTATACGCCTGCAGCGTTAAATTACCGGGCGAGGATCACTGGCGCGGCGCGGCGACCAATATTGGTATACGTCCAATGTTTGAAAGCCCTGAGGCCCTTATAGAGGCCTTTATACTCGATTATGACGGCGATCTCTATGGGCAAGAAGTGCGTTTGCGCCCCTTGCGTAAAATTCGCGATGAAAAGAAATTCGAATCCCTCGATCAACTAATCGATCAAATAACCCAAGACTGCGCAAAAGTGCGCGAAATCGTCGAAAGCAGAACAGCGTGAATACAGATAGTCTAGATTTATTCTTTACACTTATCATACAAATAATTCCCTTACTCTGCTTAATTGGTGTCGGGTTTTATGCTGGGCGAAAGCTTGATATGAATATGCATTCTATGGGGATGCTCTCTATTTATATACTCTCCCCTTTTGTGATTGCGATATCCCTAATGCAGGTTGATTTGCAGCCAAGCTATATTGCTGTTCCCATTTTCTTTTTCTTTATCGTCTCCGGCTTGTCTTTACTGGCCAGTAAGCTTGGCCGAAAAGTCTTGGAAAAACCCTATCAGCCACTTATGCCACTTTTAGGCGGGACGGCGAATACGGGTTATTTTGGCATTCCCATCGTTACCACCTTACTTGGCCCCGCGGCTATTGGGATTTATATGCTGTTTAATATGGCTTTATTAATAACCGAAGTGACGAGTTCGTATTATTTATCAGCGCGCGGGCATATGACGATCAAAGATAGCTTAAAGCGCGTGGTCAAACTGCCGCCGCTTTACGGCGTTATTATTGGCGTCACCTTAAACGTTATTCACGCTCCGCTTCCCGCTATTGTCCATACGTATTGGACGCATGCGACGGGCGCCTATATTATAATTGGCATGATGCTTATTGGTGTCGGCCTGTCTAAACTGCCCAGTTTGCATATCAATCTTAAATTCACAGGTCTTATATTCTTACATAAATTCATTATCTGGCCTGCTGTGTTTATTGCATTACTTTGTATTGATAAAAGCTATACACACTGGTTGAATGATGATGCGTATTTAATGTTATTTCTCATTTCTATATGTCCCCTGCCCGCCAATGCCGTGGCCTATGCCGTACAGCTTAAGCTGCCGGCTGAAGAAGCCGCCGCCGCTATACTCGCCTCAACATTATTAGCACTGCTTTATGTCCCTGCCGCCCTTACTCTGTATTTTTTGTATTTTTAGACACAAAATACTTTGACATAAGCGGCCAGCTATGGTCTAACCCCTATATACATAAATAATGAATTATAGAGGCCGAAATGAAATTTGATTTCTGGAATGCACAGCAAGATATTGATTTAAAAGTGACGCAGCTGAGTACCAACACTACATCATTTAACCTACCGCGCAATATTTCTGTGCTTGAAAAAGGTATAGTTACCGCCGCTGAAAATAACAGCGATTTTCTATTCACCGATGAAATGAATTTGATGGGTTATGATTCTGGCGATGATTTCCAGCATAGCGATAATGAACAAACGCTCGAGCGCCTCAACCACCTTGCCAAGCGCGCCTATGCGCTAAACCCGAGCCTTATTGTCACCGTTGGCCATCCTTGGCGCGCTAATCTAGACAGCTTCGGTCTAACCTTGCCTGAACTAGCCAAAATGTTTAAAGACCCCGTACAAATGTATAAAGACCCCATCGTCAATCGCCACGGCTTACCGTTTAATGTCATGAGCACACTTGGCGAAGGGCGCGTTTTGGCTATGTCTGCCAAGACCCATCTCTTTAATGATGAGCGTGGCTATGAAAAGCGCTTCTTCCAAGAATGGTCTACAAACTCACCCGTCATCCAAGCGCTAAATGGTGTCTTCGGTACTGTGCCGCTTTCCCTGACAAATGATGGCCAGAATATAATACCCTTTGGTCAGCCGATTATTCACGTTCAGGATGAAGACCGTGAGAGTGCTTATAACTTTGGTCAGCTTATCTGCGAAATGAAATGGGTTGGCTCACAATTTGATCCAATGCTTGAAGATGATGAGCTGTATAAAGGCTATAACCCACTGCCCGCATATGCACGCTATTTAGGGAGCAAAGACGGCCTTGTTATGGCGATTGCCAATGCAAGCCCACCACAGCGCGAAAAAATATTAAAGCACGCTCATTTAGCGCGTCTGGCCTCACAATTTTCTGATGTTGTTTATGACACAGATGGTTTAGGCACAAGCGGATCAACCTTTGCGCAAATGGGCCATCGCCTCGTCGCGCAAGACAACCGCATCATGCATAGTGGTTCACGCCTTGATTTCCTTGATAGCGCGCATTCAACCAGCATAACAAAAATTCAAGCCGCGCCGAAAAACACCGCGGCAAAAGCGCATGTTGTTCTACAAAGACGTTTCAAAGATCACTTCAATGAAGCCGGCCAAAAAGACAGCTTGTTTTTAGGCTTCGAGCCCAGCAACCAAGATAATTCATGGGATAAAGCCAATTTCAAAGGCCGCTTTGAAGAAGAAGAATTACGTATGTTCGCCCTTTGGACCTATGATTACATAGCTAAAACCAAGCAAAATGGCGTTGTCCAAGCGTTGAGTGGCGGTAAAGATTCAGCCTTTAACTTAACAATTGCTGTCCTCGCTATGCGCATTGCTATTAAGCAAAAAGGCCTAAAGGCCGTAATGAATGATTTTGCGCATTTACCTTATGCTGATGAGATTTTAACAATCGCCGAAGAAAGCGATAGCGAAGCGGCTACAAAAGAGCTTATCAAACGTTTTGCCACGGGCGTTACCATGCCGACAGGCAATAACAATGCCCAAAGCATTCAAGACGCAAAAGAACTCGCTGATGGCCTTGGCGTCGCTTTCCACGAACATAACGTTCAAGACCTTGTTGATTATTACGCCATGCTTTATGCCGTAAAAGACACCACCAAATTAAACGGCAAAAAGAAGCATCTTTTACAAAAAGAAATCTCTGCTTACTTAAACCAAGGTAAAGATAGCGTCAGCGAAGAAAAGCTCGCTAAACAAGCCGCGGCTATTAAGAAAAAATATCCGATGGTTGAAAAACTGATCACAGCGGCTAATGATGCAGATAGCGTTGCTTACGAAAACATCCAAGCGCGCGCGCGTCAGGTCTTCATTATGATGTATGCGAATACAGAATTTAAAATGGCCTTGGCGAACCCTAATTTAGATGAAGCCTTAAATGCTTATGCCACTTTTGGCGGCGATCTTCATAGTGGTACGGTCAATATTAATGCGGGTGAATATAAGCATGATCAAATCAAGCTTATGCAGCATCTTGCTGAAAACGGCCTGCATAATGTACATGCTCCGATGAGCTTCCTAAACTCGACACTGGCCAGCGTTCCAACCGCAGGCTTATTGCCGCTCGGTAAAAAAGGTGAGCAATTACAGACCGATGAGAAAGCTATGGAAGCGAGCTCATTGCAAATTAAAATATTTAACGGGCTGATGCTCAAGGATAAAATAGGCACAAATGGTGGCGAGCGCCGCTTAAATGTCGAAGAAGTCTTTTTAGCTGCGGGCGCGCATGAACAATTTGCAGCGCTTGATGATAACCAGCTTTACAGCACATTGCGTATGCGTTACGCGAAATGGAATGGCGGCCCTGCTCAGCCAAAAGTCCATGCCAGCCCGATTGCTCCGACTACAGGCAATAACGTTGATAAACAATGTTCGCTTAAAACACCGAATATCAGTGCGGCTAATCGTGATGAGCTTACATTACTGGGCGTTAAGCTTCTTATGAAGTTTGCAAAAGAAGATAATGCCTTCTGGCATAATGATCGCGCTGTGTTTAAGCAGCTGGAATTTAACGCATTATATAATGAAGACTTTATTGGCGCTTTTGAAAAATCCATTTCAAACCATGAAGGCCTACGCTTCGATGTGAAATCATTATATAACGCCCTTAAAGATAATGGGCCACATCAATATTTCAAAGATGTATTGCGCGTCAAACCCAATGAAGGGCTTCAGTTGAACACGACCCTCAATTCAATTACGCCGCGCATGAACTAAGCGCCGCCTGTCACGGCACGTAATAACGCAATAAACACAATATTTAATTTACGCCGATTCTTTATGCTTTAAGGGATCGGCGTAAAATTTAAGGCCGCGCCGTTAATGCAATAACGCAAGCCTGTTGGCTCTGGTCCATCTTTAAACACATGACCTAAATGACCGCCGCAGCGCGCACAATGCACTTCTGTGCGTGGGTAACCAATTTTGAAATCTGTTTTACTCTCGACCATATTACCCGCTGCGGGTTGGTAGAAGGAAGGCCAGCCCGTGCCGCTATCAAATTTATGATCTGATGCAAAGACCTCTTGCCCGCAAGCCGCGCAGCGATATAGGCCATGGCGGCTTTCTTTCAGCAAAGGTGATGTATAAGCGCGCTCCGTGCCTTGTTGGCGCAATACGCGATAAGCTTGCTTATCCAGAACGCTGCGCCATTCTTTATCAGGTTTCTGTATTTCATAGTCCTTAGAACCTGCATTTGCGTTAGTAACGACCGCCGCACCAAGGGCCATAGATAGACAAGCGATAATAAGCGTTATAATCCGCATAGCCATTTTCCTTATCTTTATTAAAAGCTCTGTTCTTTATATAATCCGTTTATTTCACTAAAAAAGTTACATTTTTCTTGATATTACTTGATATTATACCGTCTCACTGGCATAACAAATCTATGGATTACGCATTTAAACGCATCGCCATTATTCGAATTATGAACCCGGCTTCTTGATATAGTTAGAGCCGGGCAAAATCCTTGATATAAGAATTCGATTTAAACCTTCAAATATAGAGTTACAAAGTTATGAGCGAAGAAAATACGGGCAAAACCGCCGATTTTTATAAAGAAACTGTGTTTTTACCAACTACAGATTTCGCGATGCGTGCAGGGCTTGCACAAAAAGAACCTGAAATCCTGAAAAAATGGGATGAGGAAGATATTTATGCCCGCCTGCGTCAAAAATCCAAAGGTAAAGAAAAATTCATTCTCCATGATGGCCCGCCTTATGCGAATGGTCACCTGCATATGGGGCACGCCCTGAATAAAGTCCTTAAAGACGTTGTTGTGCGTAGCTGGCAAATGATGGGCTATGATGCCCCTTACGTCCCTGGTTGGGATTGCCATGGCCTGCCCATTGAATGGAAAGTTGAAGAGCAATATCGCGAAGCCGGTAAAGACAAAGACGATGTCGATCCTATTGCCTTTCGCGATGAATGCCGTAAATTCGCCCGCAAATGGGTCGATATCCAAAGCAAAGAATTTAGCCGTCTTGGCGTTAATGGGGATTGGGACAATCCATATCTAACCATGAACCTAAAATCAGAAGCACGCATTGTTGATGAAATTCACAAATTCTTGCTGAATGGTAATTTATATAAAGGCTCTAAGCCAGTCATGTGGTCGGTTGTTGAAAAAACCGCTTTGGCCGAAGCAGAAGTTGAATATAAAGAACATAAATCGATCACCGTTTGGGTTCGTTTCCCTGTTGTTAAAACAGAACAAAGCGCCATTAAAGGGGCTGATGTTGTTATCTGGACAACGACGCCTTGGACATTGCCGTCTAACCGCGCCATTTGCTTCCATGATGATATTGAATATGCCGTTTATGAAGTGAACGCCGTCAAAAATGACTCGCGTGCAAAAATTGGTGACCGCTTAGTTGTCGCGCCGAGTCTTGCCGAAGACGTGAAAGAAAAAGCGGGCATTGAAGAATGGAGCGCTGTTTCTCATTTCAAAGGTAGCACGCTTAATGGCACTATTTGTGCACATCCACTCGCAGGCCAAGGGTACGAGTATGAAATACCGATGCTGTCTGGTGATCACGTCACGGATGAAGCGGGTACGGGCTTTGTCCATACCGCACCAAGCCACGGCGCAGACGATTTTGAAGTCGGCTTGAAACATGGTTTAGAGATCACTGATAACGTCACCGATGATGGTCACTTCCGTGGCCATGTACCGCTTTTCTCTGGCCTTGTCATTTATGATGAAAAAGGAAAAATGGGCGATGGTAATTTCGCCGTTATCAAAGCAATTAATGAATGCGGCAAGCTTCTGGCTAAAGGCTCCGTGCGTCACGAATACCCACATAGCTGGCGTTCAAAAGCACCGTTGATTTTCCGCACAACGCCACAATGGTTTATTGCCATGGATGGTGAAGGTAAAATTCGCGAAAAAGCGCTTGGCGCAATCAAAGACACAAAATGGCTGCCAGCTGCGGGACAAAACCGCATCACGGCGATGATTGAACAACGCCCTGATTGGTGTATTTCACGTCAACGTGCTTGGGGCGTGCCGATTGCTATTTTTGTTGCCAAAGAAAATGGCGTGCCATTGCGTGATGCCGATGTCTGTAAACGTATTTATGCCGCCTTCTTAGAAGATGGCGCGGATGCATGGTATAAGCGCGATGCACAAGAATTCCTTGGCGATAAATATGATAAAGCTGATTACGATCAAATATTTGACATTGTTGATGTTTGGTTTGAATCAGGCTGTACTCACGCCTTTGTTTTAGAAGATCGCGAAGAGCTGCAAAGCCCTGCGGATTTATATCTTGAAGGCTCAGATCAGCATCGCGGCTGGTTCCATTCTTCATTGCTTGAATCCGTTGGATCACGCGGCGTAGCGCCTTATAAAACCGTCTTAACACATGGTTTTGTGCTTGATGAGAAAGGCTATAAAATGTCTAAATCTGACGGCAATATTGTTGCGCCTGAAGATATCATCAAACAATCCGGCGCTGATATTCTACGCCTCTGGGCGCTGACATCAGATTACGGCGAAGATGTCCGTATCGGTAAGGATGCAATCAAATCAACGAGCGATATTTACCGCCGCATTCGTAACACTTTCCGCTTCACTTTAGGGGCGCTCGATGGCTTTGACGACGAAGAACGCGTTGATCTAAACGATGTCGCCGCCTTGCCTGAGCTTGAACAGCTTATGCTGCATAAGATCTATGCAATGGGTCAAGAAATCAGCACAGATATTAAAAATTATGACTTTGGTAAACTTGCCCATAAGCTTCATAATTTCTGTGCAAGCGAACTTTCGGCATTTTATTTTGATATCCGTAAAGATCGCCTTTATTGCGACCGTCCTGATATGTTTGAACGCCGCGCTTGCCGTAGCGTGATTGCTGAAATTTTTGAATGTCTAACCACATGGTTCGCCCCAATGCTTTGCTTCACTTGTGAAGATGTCTGGGCACACCGTCCTGCTGGCATTTGCCCAGATGACACCAGCATTCATTTACGTGAATTTAAAGCATTACCTTCTGCGTGGCGCAACGATGATTTATCGGTTAAATGGGATACGGTTAAAACCATACGCCGCGTTGTCTTTGGCGCTTTAGAGCCTAAACGTGCGGATAAAACAATCGGATCATCACTAGAAGCGCACCCACAGCTTCACTTGAGTGCGGGTCTAGCCAAGCTCGTCACGGGCATTGATTTAGCGGAAATATGCATCACTTCTCAAATTTCAGTCATAACATCTGATATTATTCCTGAAGATGCTTTCGCCCTTAATGACGCGGTTGATATTGGCGTGGTTTTTGCCAAAGCCGAAGGACAAAAATGTCTGCGTTGTTGGAAAATCCTGACTGATGTCGGGACAGATTCTGACTATCCAGAGCTGTCAGCCCGAGATGCTGATGCAGTAAGATGGTATGAAGCGCAAAAACAGCGCGCAGCCTAATTATTCTGGCTATGCTTAGAGTATAAATTCAAAAAAGGCCGCTATATAATGAGCGGCCTTTTTATGATTGCATTCACCCGCCATAGGAGGCTATAAGCTGAGGCTTTGCATAGCCTTCGGACAGGTCAGATAGCGCAGCCCCGCATCAGGCATTTTATAATAACCAACCAGTTCATCATAAAAACCCGTATTAGCGGTTTCTAAATCGGTAATGATTTGACCATCACAATCCAGATTTGTAATCTCACCGCCCATGCCAGCCTGATGGCTCCATGTTCCGTCTTTGTGATATTTATAAACATGGCCGCAATGATATTCTTTGATCATCACCGCTATAATTTGTCCCTCACATGCGGAAAAATTTCTCTTACGAATTTCAACAAGCCCATCAGCCTCCATAAGCTCATGGATTTTTTCTGCATACATCATTGTGTGGTAAAGTATCGGATTAGGGTTAGATAAATGGCCAATTACCGCCATACCTGCATCAGGAATACCTAAAGCATAGGAAAGGCAATTGGTTTGTTCTGATAAATTTAGGGGTGTTTGATATAATGCAGAAGCCTGAGCAAA
Organism: uncultured Micavibrio sp.; assembly: GCA_963977125.1. GTDB lineage: Bacteria > Pseudomonadota > Alphaproteobacteria > Micavibrionales > Micavibrionaceae > UBA2705. The sequence continues at coordinate 395,008 of CAXBNJ010000003.1, read as the reverse complement.
GTTCTTTGCACAGCTGTTATAGACGGTCTTTATCGCGCTATCACTCATATCTAAAACTGCTGTCATTTAAGGCGCATTCCCTATTCAGAGCCTATACTTCTAATTTTTTATTCGCTTGGTTTTTTAGCTCAGCATTCGCAATCACCAAACTTTCTGCAGACCAATTTTTCTTTTCTGTAATGGCGACGCCTTCACTTGGCAGCGCGAAATAGCCTACAAATTCTTTATATTTACCGCGCCATGCATTTTGCGGGTTCACAATAAGCATGCCTCTATTATCCTCATTTGAAACCTCGCCACCTTTACCGCGTTGATGGCTCCAGAAATTATCTTTATGGCGCAGGTAAAAATGGTAATCGTTTTGGTACGCGATAAAGCACGCAATAATGGGGCGATCGCCATACTCATCCAGCTCAGTTTCCCGCACAGGCTCTAAACCATCCTTCATTAAGGCATTAAAAATATAGCTTGGCGTTATATTTTTAAGAGCAAAGCCCATGCGTGCCGAGTCCTTTAGAGTCCCCGGTACACCGAAACCAAATTCAGCAATCCCTAAAGCGTAGCTATAGCAGTTACTTTGTAATTTTAACTGCGGGTTAGATCTATAATCCGCGCTCGCCTCAGCGAAATCTGCAGCCAATGTCGTCTTTTTCTTGATAAGCTCTACCATGATGATATTTCCTGCCCATTTAGGCCATTATTTATAATTTATTGCAGGCCCATTTTTTTAATTCTGCACAAGGATGTGATATTTTTTCTTCAAACCAATTCAGCTTTCGGGCAATGGTTAGCCCTTCACTAGGCGGCGCAAAATAGCCTACAAACTCAGTATATTTTCCACGCTCGGCATGCCGTGGGTCCAAAATAACGTCACCATTATTATCATAGTCTTTTACCGCACCTTTGCGGCCACCTTGATGGCTCCAAGAACCGTCTTTATGGCGACGATAAAAGTGATAGCCTTTTGCCTGTGCTATAAAACAGGCGATAAGGGGGCGCTCAGCATAATTGCTAATATCTGACGTTCTTACAGGCTCTAGGCCATCTTGTATCAGAGCTCTTGAAAGCGAATCGCTGTTTATATCTTTTTTAGAAAATCGTCGACGGGCAGCATCTTTTAAATGGCCTGGCTGGACAAAGCCCTGTTCGGGAATCCCCAGAGCATAGGCGTAATCATTACTCTCCAACTTTAATTCAGGCTTCGCAATATAGTCCGCGCTCGCCTCAGAAAAATTTTCAGCTATTTTTATTTTTTTTATCTTCAGCTCAATCATAGGGCCACCCTCCTTTTAATTGTCCATTTTTTTAGCACAAGATCGCAATTATGTCAATTGATATTGTTGCTCATTAAGCGCTATGAGCCTAATATTAAACTCTGATTTTTTATCCGATTCGTTATTAAAGGCAATGATCATGACCACACCAACACCCTCAAAACTCAATCTCCCTCAGCGCATGCGCCGCAACCGCGCTGATGCGTGGACGCGTAATTTAGTGCGCGAAAATAAGCTTAGCGCCCATGACCTTATTTGGCCGTTATTTGTAATTGATGGCAACGGTGAAGACGAGGCGATTGCATCTATGCCGGGCGTAACGCGCAGTTCAATTGCCAATACAATAGACAAGGCTAAAACAGCGCGTGATTTAGGCATTCCTGCATTGGCGCTGTTCCCCGTTCTTGATCAATCCTTAAAAACCACCGATGGACGCGAAGCGGCTAACCCCGATAATCTAATCTGCCGTGCTATTGCGGAAATAAAAGCCGCCGTGCCTGATATTGGCCTTATCGCTGATGTGGCGCTTGATCCATTCACGAGCCATGGCCATGACGGGCTTATAGACGCGCAGAGCGGCTATGTACTTAATGATGAGACCGTTGATGTACTTTGCCGCCAAGCGCTTGTACAGGCGCAAGCTGGCGTCGATATTATTGCCCCATCCGACATGATGGATGGTCGCGTGCGCGCAATACGCAGCGCATTGGATGATCATAACCTCCCCCTTACGCGCATCATGGCGTATTCAGCGAAATATGCATCTGCTTTTTATGGCCCCTTCCGTGACGCGGTACAAAGTAGCGGCCTGTTAAAAAGCGATAAAAAAACCTATCAGATGGACCCAGCGAACAGTAATGAAGCCTTGCGTGAAGTCGCTCTCGATTTGGAAGAAGGCGCCGATATGGTGATGGTTAAACCTGGCCTACCTTATTTAGACATTGTTCGCCGTGTTAAAGATGAATTTTCTGTGCCGACCTTTGCTTATCATGTCAGCGGTGAATACGCGATGGTCAAAGCAGCGAGCGCCAATGGCTGGCTTGATGAAGAGGCAATTTTCATGGAAATGCTTTTAAGCTTTAAACGCGCAGGTGCTGACGGCATACTCACTTATGCGGCGCTTGATATAGCTAAGAAGCTCGACGCATAAAGTTTTAAACTTAAAACTGGCGCAGCGCTCCATTATAAGGATTAAGCTCCATCACACGGTGGTTATTCGTATCGACAATAATTAAGCCGCCATCGGGCTTAAGTAAAACATCATTAGGTTCATGATATTGAATTTTATCTGTCGTGAGCGCCCCCGTGCCGAAACGCTCTGGCGTACCTGATATTGTTTGTAAATATCCTGATTGCACATCATAAATACGGATCACATGATTATAGCTATCCGCTATAAACAGGCGGTTGTTATCAGAATCAGCCTCAAGCCCTAAAGGATGCTGCAATAATGCATTGGCCTTTGTCCCATCACGATAGCCAAAATCAAATAAGCCATGGCCGAGCAATGTTTCAACCACCCCATTTTTATCCATGCGGCGTAGCGAACTGGTTTCCGAATCAAGAAAATACAGATACGCGCCCATAACAGCCAAAGCAGAGGGCTGCGACAAACTGTTATCAGGATAGCGGCCATCATCTATGCTCTCTGTACCATTCCCTGCAAAGGCACTAATTTTTTTATCTTTAATCTCATATCGGAGCAATTGATGCGAACCGGCATTGGCAATAATTAGATCACCGTCAAACAAGGCCAAATCCCAAGGCGAGGCCAAGGCGGTTTTATTGGCTTTACGCCGCTGAGCATTAATAATTGCGCCGCGTCTTTGCGTGCCTGAAAGCACGTTTACTTTTTTGCGCTTTAAATCTATAGATTTAAGTTGGTGATTACCTGTATCAGCCACGTAAATTAAATTCGTTTTATCATCATAAGCCATGCCTTGCGGCGCATTAAACCCAGTATAATTGTGTAAAACCTGCCCCTGCGCATTCAAAATAGAGATTTGATTATGCCCTGAATCCGCGAGCGCATAGCCAATGCCCTTTAAGGCAATAATTTTAGAAGGGTAATAAAAGGCGCTATTATCGGCAATTTTCTGTGTTTTCTTAATCGGTAAAGCTGCGGTGTTATATTCAGGATTAACTTTAGCTAAGGCACGGTCTAAGGCCGCGCTAATATCTTCATAAGGCGCTTCGCCAAAATAACGCCAGATTTCTTGGCCTTGTGTATCAAGCAAAATTTGCGTTGGCCAGCCCTTCACATCATAGTTTTTCCAAACCGAAAAATCGTCATCATTATAAACCGCGTGATTAATCTGGTAACGGCCAATGGCCCGTAAAATAGGCTCTGCTGTTTTTTCATTGCCAAATTTACCGCTATGCACACCAATAATTGAAGCTTTATCGCCATAATTTTTGTGGATCTCATTAAGCGTTGGTAAAGCTTGGATACAGTTAATACAGCAAAAGGTCCAAAAATCGAGTAAAACAAGGCGATCATTCAACTCCCCTGCGGCCAAAGGGCGCTGCAAATTAATCCATCTATCGGCATCACCATCCATAAGAACAGAAGGAAAACCTGTTGCTGTTTGCGCAGCTTGCTCTTCGGCGCGGGCAAGCGCCCCAAAGCCAAACATCAGTGCAATACAGAGTATCGCTAAATTTATAATTTTGCCTATAATCATCTATCCGTCCATTTTCTATATAGAGTATTCGCGCCTACGCGGGGAAAAGATACTTATTATTTTCAATGTGCCAGAACATTCATGATATGATTTATCATGATTATTGACAATGGAGCACCGCTTACAATGCCACAAGCCTATGACAACACACGCTTTAAAAGTGATTCAAAAAAACGCCTCGCCGAGATTATCTTGACCGGCGCCACCGAAGAGCGCTGGATAAAAGAAACGCCGATCTTCGCAAAGAAAATCATCGAGCAACTCAAAATAGACCAAAATAGTACCATATTAGATTTCGGCGTAGGTATAGGACGCTTGGCTAAAGCTATATTAGAGCAAACGAACTGCACGATTATTGGCGTGGATATATCACAAGATATGCTGCGCGAATCGATTGAATATGTATCTCACCCGAATTACATCCCGATGCGCCTAGAGGCTTTCGCCAAAATGCGCAAGGCTGATAAAATACAGATTGATGCCGCTTACACTGTATGGGTTTTACAGCATTGCCTTGATTTTGATGGTGTTTACAATCTCATTTTAAATGCCCTGCCTGATAAAGGCGCATTTTTCATTGCCAATACTATGCGCCGCTGGATTCCCATTGAGGGCGCTAAGCATTGGGGGAATGACGGCCTTGATATACGGGCAAGAATAGTTAATGATTTTAAGATCAAACAGGATCTAACCGCCGAGATATTGGGCTATTTACCTGAAGGCTATGATGGGCAATTCTTCTGTCACGGCCTCAAGAAAAATTAGTAAAATACCGCTCAGTCACTATTCTTATTACAGTTTTATTACAAAGAGCTAAGCTCATAAAAAAAACGCGCAAAATATATTTGCGCGTTTTTTATTATATGTATTAAACGTGCTGCTTAGCTTGCAACCGCTTCGCTTGAATCATCACCGTTTATGACCGCTTCTTCAGCTTTAGCTGCATCATTAGCGGCGGCTTCTTCTTGTGCAAGTGCAGCAGCTTGTTGCTGTGCGGCGATGGCGACCAAGTCACGATCATGCGCTACACGGCGAATGTCGTTCACATAGGAGCCTGTACCTGCAGGAATAAGACGACCAACGATTACGTTTTCTTTCAGGCCACGTAATGTGTCCATTTTACCCTGTGTCGCCGCTTCCGTAAGAACACGTGTTGTTTCTTGGAAAGACGCTGCAGAGATAAACGATTTCGTTTGCAATGAAGCTTTAGTAATACCTTGAAGGACAGGCTTACCAATAGCTGGAAGCTTGCCGTCATCAATGTATTTCTGGTTAGCCGCTTCAAATTCTTCACGGTCAATAGTTTCACCGACAAGATATGTTGTGTCGCCCGTTTTAAGAACTTCAACTTTTTGCAACATTTGGCGAACAATCACCTCAATATGCTTATCGTTGATTTTCACACCCTGTAGACGGTAAACGTCTTGAATTTCAGTCACAAGGTAAGCAGCAAGTGCTTCAACACCAAGAACATCCAAAATATCGTGCGGTACTAATGCACCATCCAATAATGGGTCACCGACCCGTACGAAGTCACCCTCGTGAACGGCCAAGTGACGACCTTTTGGTGTTAGATATTCGCGGCTCTCTTGCTCTTTATCAAGTGGGTTAACGATAATACGACGCTTAGACTTATAATCTTTACCAAATTCGACAGTACCGTCGATTTCAGAGATAACAGCAAAGTCTTTCGGACGACGCGCTTCGAACAATTCAGCCACACGTGGCAGACCACCGGTAATATCACGTGTTTTCGAAGTCGCACGTGGAATACGCGCAATAATGTCGCCCGCTTGCGCTTCGATGCCGTTTTCAACATTCAAAATAGCATCAACAGACATGTAGTAATTCGCTGGAAGACCGTTAGCCAAAGTAATCACTTCACCTTTTTCATCAACCAAAGAAATACGCGGTTTTAAATCGCCGCCTTTAGGCTGTGAGCGCCAATCAACAACTCTCTTAGAAGAGATACCTGTTGCTTCATCGATTTCATCAACTAAAGACACGCCTTCAACCAAATCGAAATATGTCGCAACACCACCTTTTTCAGTGATAATTGGAACAGTATAAGGGTCCCATTCTGCGATTTTATCGCCGGCTTTAATTTTCGCGCCTTGTTCAACAAGACAGCGCGCGCCGTATGGTACACGGTGAACAACTTTGTCTTTACCTTTTTTATCAACCAAGGCCACTTCCATGTTACGACCCATAACGATGTTAACACCATCTGAGTTCTTAACAGTGTTTTCTTGACGGATATCGATTTTCGCTTCCATGGTGGCTTCGAAAGATGATTTCTCAGCACCTTTCTGCGCGGCACCACCAATGTGGAATGTACGCATAGTAAGCTGCGTACCAGGCTCACCAATAGACTGAGCAGCCATAACGCCAACCGCTTCGCCCATATTAACATCCGTACCACGTGCAAGGTCACGACCATAACAAGCCGCACAAACACCATCGCGTGTTTGACATGTCAATGCAGAGCGAACAAGAAGTTCATCAATGCCTGAGCTATCGATAAGTTCTGACATTTCTTCGTCAATTATTTTGCCTGCTTTAATAAGGATTTTGCCCGTTTGTGGGTTAATCACATTAAAGGCAGCTGTACGACCAAGAATACGTTCAGCCAGAGAAACAACTTCATCGGCGCCGTTCATAACTGCGCGTAATGTAATGCCTTCTTCTGTTTTACAATCACGCTCAACAATAACCGCATCCTGTGCAACATCAACCAAACGACGTGTAAGATAACCAGAGTTCGCTGTTTTAAGCGCGGTATCCGCAAGACCTTTACGAGCCCCGTGAGTCGAGTTGAAGTATTCAAGAACGGTTAGGCCCTCTTTAAAGTTAGAGATAATTGGGTTTTCGATGATTTCACCAGAAGGCTTAGCCATCAAACCACGCATACCAGCCAATTGGCGGATCTGAGCGGCAGAACCACGAGCACCTGAGTGCGCCATCATATAAACCGCGTTGATTTTATCGCCATCGATTTTTGAAATTTCTTTCATCATCGCATCAGCAACTTCATCAGTACAACGTGACCAGATATCAATAACTTTGTTGTATTTCTCACCCTTAGTGATCAATCCATCTTGATATTGCTGTTCGTATTCAGTCACTTTTGATTGTGCATCAGCGACCAAAGGCTTCTTCGCTTCTGGAATAACCATATCGTCTTTACCAATAGATACGCCAGAGGTACAAGCGTGACGGAAACCAAGTTTCATCATACGATCACAGAAAATAACCGCTTCTTTCTGACCGCAGTGACGATACACAAGGTCAATAAGGTTGGTGAGTTCTTTTTTCGTAAGAAGTTGGTTCACATTGCTAAACGGAATATTGATATTACGTGGCAATAATTCAGATACAAGCAAACGACCCGGTGTAGATTCTACAATGTGGAATACTTTCTTGCCTGTTTCGTCGATATCTTGGTAGCGACATTTTACTTTAGCGTGCAAGTTTACAACGCCCGCTGTTAAAGCGTGCTGAATTTCGCCAACGCCGCGGAAAATCATGCCTTCGCCCGGTTGCTTGTCCATTGCAAGTGTTAAGTAATATAGACCCAATACGATATCCTGTGATGGCACAATAATCGGCTTACCATTTGCAGGAGAAAGAATGTTGTTTGTTGACATCATCAAGCAGCGTGCTTCAAGTTGCGCTTCGATAGAAAGCGGAACGTGAACAGCCATTTGGTCACCATCGAAATCGGCGTTAAACGCTGTACAAACAAGTGGATGAAGCTGGATAGCTTTACCTTCGATCAATACAGGTTCAAAAGCCTGAATACCAAGTCTGTGCAATGTTGGCGCACGGTTAAGCATTACAGGGTGTTCGCGGATAACTTCTTCAAGAATATCCCAAACTTCTGGACGCTCTTTTTCAACCATTTTCTTAGCGGCTTTAATGGTCGAAGCCATGCCGTATAATTCTAATTTATGGTAGATAAACGGTTTAAACAGCTCTAGTGCCATTTTCTTAGGCAGACCACATTGATGCAGTTTAAGTTCCGGCCCAACAACAATAACTGAACGACCTGAATAATCGACACGTTTACCAAGTAGGTTTTGACGGAAACGACCTTGCTTACCTTTAAGCATATCTGAGAGTGATTTCAATGGACGCTTGTTAGCGCCTGTAATCACACGGCCACGACGGCCATTATCAAATAACGCATCAACAGATTCTTGTAGCATACGCTTTTCGTTACGTACGATGATATCGGGCGCTCTAAGTTCGATCAAACGACGTAAACGGTTGTTACGGTTGATAACGCGGCGATAAAGATCGTTCAAATCAGATGTCGCAAAACGACCACCATCTAGTGGAACAAGTGGGCGAAGCTCTGGTGGAAGAACAGGAAGGTTATCCAAGATCATCCATTCAGGGCGCGTGCCTGATTCAATAAAGGCATCTAGAAGTTTCAAACGCTTAACAAGTTTCTTACGTTTAGCTTCAGAATTTGTATCGCGCAATTCTTCTTCTGTTTTTTCGCGTTCAATTTCAAGATCCATAGCAGACAGAATTTCTTGAAGCGCTTCAGCGCCAATACCGGCACGGAAGTTTTCTTCGCCATATTCGTCTTCCGCATCCATATATTCTTCTTCGCTGAGAAGCTGGAACGGTTTAAGAGCCGTCATACCAGGCTCAATAACAACGTAGTTTTCGAAATACAAAACACGCTCAAGCTCTTTCAATGTCATATTGATCATTAGGCCAATACGTGAAGGCAATGATTTTAAGAACCAAATATGTGCCACAGGCGCGGCCAAATCAATATGGCCCATGCGGTCACGACGTACTTTAGTCAATGTAACTTCAACGCCACATTTTTCGCAGATAATACCTTTGTATTTCATACGCTTATATTTGCCACAAAGACATTCGTAATCTTTGATTGGGCCAAATATACGTGCACAGAACAAGCCATCTTTTTCTGGCTTAAATGTACGGTAATTGATTGTTTCTGGTTTCTTCACTTCGCCATATGACCATGACATGATCTGTTCTGGTGATGCGATTGTAATACGTAAGCTATCAAAGCTTTGTGGGCCTGTAGGTTGACCAAAAAGATTCATTAGTTCGTTCATATGACTTCTACCTTTTAACTGCGATCTTCGCGATCTTAGTTTCGTTTTAAATTCTCATTAGAGGCGGCGCTTAACAATGTTTAAGCGCCCCCTGACACAATTTACTTTGGCTTATGATTTTGAAGCGCTTTGCTTCATATCAATATTCAGACCCAATGCTCTTAGCTCTTTGATAAGAACGTTGAACGATTCTGGAATACCGATTTCGAAGCTGTCTTCACCGCGTACAATGCTTTCATACACTTTAGAACGTCCGGCCACGTCATCAGACTTAACCGTTAGCATTTCTTGTAGTGTGTATGCAGCGCCATATGCTTGCAATGCCCAAACTTCCATCTCACCGAAGCGCTGTCCACCGAACTGTGCTTTACCGCCAAGAGGCTGTTGAGTAACAAGTGAATACGGACCGATTGAACGGGCGTGAATCTTATCATCAACCAAGTGATGAAGTTTCAACATGTACATATAACCAACGGTTACTGGACGATCGAATTTCTCACCAGTACGACCATCATAAAGATTAGTCTGACCTGAGCTATCCACGCCGGCTTTAATAAGCAAGTCAGTGATATCGCCTTCAGAAGCCCCATCAAATACAGGCGTTGCCATTGGCACACCACGATCAAGGTTTTTAGACATATCAACGATTTCTTTATCGTTTAATGTACTTACTCTGTTGTCGAATTCAGCATCGCCATAAACAAGTTTAAGCTTGTCTTTCAAAGTGACCATTTCATCTTTCTTCGGCGCTTTGATATCTTCGAAGTCTTTCAGAATTTCGCCAATCTGCCAGCCCATATTCGCTGTCGCCCACCCTAAGTGAGTTTCAAGAATCTGACCAACGTTCATACGCGAAGGAACACCCAATGGGTTAAGAACCAAATCAACTGGCGTACCGTCTTCCATGTAAGGCATGTCTTCTACCGAACAAATTCTAGAAACAACACCTTTGTTTCCGTGACGACCAGCCATTTTATCACCAGGCTGCATTTTACGTTTGATCGCAACGAAGACTTTAACCATCTTCATAACGCCCGGCAGTAATTCATCACCACGTTGTAGCTTGTCGATTTTGTTCTCGAAACGGGCTTTAAGATCATCAACAGCACCATCGAAAGTATTACCGATAGCTTCGATTTCGCTCATCGCTGCTTCGTCTTCGATTGTAAGCTGACGCCATAGGCCACGTCTCTCAGCTGAAGCAAGACCTGCCTCATCAATGATAACGCCTTTTTTCACGCCAGCACCTTTTGGAGCAGAAGCCACTTTTTGGCCAATGAGTAATTCTTGTAGACGGCCATAATAACCTTCTTCAACAATTTTACGCTCATCATCGCGGTCTTTAGCTAGTCTTTCAATTTCTTCTTTTTCAATTGAAAGCGCACGCTCATCTTTATCAACGCCGCGACGGTTAAATACGCGAACCTCAACGATTGTACCATTTGTACCTGGTGGGAGGCGTAGGGATGAATCTTTAACATCCGCCGCTTTTTCACCAAATATAGCACGAAGAAGTTTTTCTTCAGGCGTCATAGGGCTCTCGCCTTTTGGCGTTACTTTACCAACAAGAATGTCACCCGGTGCGACTTCAGCGCCGATGTGAACAATGCCCGCTTCATCCAAGTGACGTAAGGCTTCTTCACCAACGTTTGGAATATCACGTGTAATTTCTTCTTGGCCAAGCTTCGTATCACGCGCCATAACTTCAAATTCTTCAATGTGGATTGATGTAAACACATCATCACGCACGATTTTTTCTGAAATCAGGATCGAATCTTCGAAGTTGTAACCATTCCAAGGCATGAACGCGACCATAATATTACGGCCAAGCGCCAATTCACCAAGTTGTGTTGATGGGCCATCAGCAATAATGTCGCCGCCAGCAATTTTATCACCAACGCGAACAATTGGACGTTGATTAACACAAGTGTTTTGGTTTGAACGCTGGAATTTCATCAACTTATAGATATCAACAACAGGTTCATCAGCACGAAGCTGCTCAGTCGCACGAACAACAATACGGTTACCATCGACTTGGGTTACTTCGCCCGCACGACGTGCAGCAATAGCCGCGCCAGAGTCACGCGCAACAGTACGCTCCATACCTGTACCAACGAAAGGTGCATCCACTTTAAGCAATGGCACAGCCTGACGCATCATGTTCGAGCCCATCAAAGCACGGTTCGCATCATCATTTTCCAAGAAAGGAATAAGTGAAGCCGCAACGGAGATAACCTGTTTGGGAGAAACATCCATAAAGTGAATGTTTTCAGGTGGTGACATCAAGTTATCACCCGCTTCACGACACTGAACTAGTTTGTTTGTGAAGCTGCCTTTAGCATCCAAATCAGAGTTCGCTTGAGCGATTGTGTATTTAGCTTCTTCCATCGCTGACATGTAAACAACTTCATCGCTGACGTTGCCGTCTATAACGCGGCGGTAAGGGCTTTCAATAAAGCCATATTGGTTAACGCGCGCAAAAGTCGCAAGCGAGTTAATCAAACCAATATTCGGACCCTCTGGAGTTTCAATCGGGCAAATACGGCCGTAATGCGTTGGGTGAACATCACGAACTTCAAAACCTGCACGCTCACGTGTTAGACCGCCGGGGCCTAGCGCTGAAAGACGACGCTTATGTGTGATTTCAGAAAGTGGGTTCGTCTGATCCATAAACTGTGAAAGCTGTGATGAACCAAAGAATTCACGAACAGCCGCTTGAACTGGTTTAGAGTTAATCAAATCATGCGGCATGTATGTGTCGATTTCAACAGATGACATACGCTCACGAATTGCACGCTCCATACGAAGCAAACCAACGCGGATTTGGTTTTCCATTAATTCGCCAACAGAGCGAACACGACGGTTACCAAGGTTATCAATATCATCCACTTCGCCTTTGCCGTCTTTTAGACCAACAAGGTATTTAACGATAGCAAGGATATCGGCTTTTTCAAGAATACGGAATTCGTCTTCTGCATCAAGATCAAGACGTGCGTTCATTTTCACACGACCAACAGCAGACAAGTCATAACGCTCTGGGTCAAAGAAGAGTGAGTTTAACAAGGCTTCAGCTGATTCAACTGTCGGCGGCTCACCTGGGCGCATAACGCGGTAAATATCAACAAGCGCTTCTTCACGTGTATCACATTTATCAGCCATTAATGTATTACGCATATATGCGCCAACATTAAGGTGATCAATAGATAGAATAGGCAATGCTTTCATTTTTTCTTCGTGGAAACGTGCAATGTCGTCTTCAGTTAGCTCATGGCCAGCTTCAAAAACAACAGCGCCCGTGTCGCTATCAATAATATCTTTAGCCAAATATGTTGAAATAAGCGCGACATCTTCAACAAGATAATCTTTCAAGCCTTCTTCAACGAGTTTCTTCGCTTTACGTGGCGTGATTTTTGTATTGGCTTCAACAAGTACGTCACCTGTTTTCGCGTCAATCAAATCAAACGGCAATTTAGCGCCGCGCATACGTTCAGCATCAAACGGAATAGACCAGCCGCCTTTGACTGATTTATAAACATTATGCTCGTAGAATGTATCAAGTATTTCTTCGTTGCTCATGCCTTGAACCATTAATGGATCAACAGGCTCGTCATTAGCAAGGCACTCAGCGCGATATGCTTGTGTTTTTTTGCTGTCTAAAGCGCGCAAGAAAGTTGTTACAGGCAATTTACGACGACGGTCAATACGAACATTGACGATGTCTTTCGCATCAAATTCAAAATCTAACCAAGAGCCGCGATATGGGATAACGCGCGCTGAGAAGAGGAATTTACCAGAAGCGTGTGTTTTACCGCCATCATGGTCAAAGAACACACCCGGTGAACGGTGCATTTGAGATACGATAACACGGTGCGTGCCGTTAACGATAAACGTACCATTGCCAGTCATTAATGGCATATCAACCATATAGACGTCTTGTTCTTTAATATCGCGAATTGAGCGTAAGCCCGTTTCTTCGTCAACATCAAATACAGACAAACGCAATGTAACGCGCAAAGGCGCAGAATACGTCATGTCACGTTGGTTACATTCTTCAGTGTCATATTTAGGCGCTTCCAACTCATATTTCACAAAATCAATTTCTGCGCGGTTAGAGAAATCCTTAATCGGGAAAACGCTTGAAAGCACTTCTTGAAGGCCTTGCATGCTACGGTCATCAGAATGAATATCGCTCTGTAAAAACAGCTCGTATGAATCACGCTGAACATCGATCAAGTTTGGCATTTCCACGACTTCTTCGATATTGCCGAAAAAGCGACGTACGCGTTTTTTCTCTGCAAAGCTCACGCTATTCGCGACGTTGGATTGTTTGATTGTTTTCGCCATAATATTTTTCACCTTAATTTTCGATTTTGTTACGACCATTGTCTCCAATAATCACGACAACACAAAAACATGCATCAACCCCTTTCCCCTTAATCTGAGGTCGGTTAATGCATGATCTAAACTTCTTTTATTTCCCAGTTACAGGGCGTTTCAACATATGATACCTTCATGTCGGATCAATAAATGTGCGCCATGTATGCAACATGCATGCCAGATTGTCAAGCAAGATTCGTGAAAATGATTGATTTTTATAACGACTCGAAACTTATCCACAGAATACCGACAGGCGGACTAAATTATCACGTGATTTTCTGTGTGTAACTCGTTTTATACAGCCGGAACTTGCGACAAGCGCTTAATGGCTTCAGCCAATTGACTCGTCGTTTGCACCAATTTCAAATCCACAAATGGCCGCGCTGAGCTGCCGCTATTCGAGGCAGGAAACAGCAAAGGCTTGGTTGTTGTTATCTTTATAACATCGCCTTTAGAGAACTCATATCCAGCAAAACGGAAATCCGTAGTTAAGCCCGAAGCCGAAAGATCAAGCGTTACAGGCGCCAAATCACCAATTTGTACATCTGCCGCCCCCTTATTCTTTAGATCAAAAAACATACCAGCACGCAAACTCGTTAAAAGCCCAGATTCATTTACCCGCACTGAATAACTATACGCACCATCCGCCCCCCTTTGTGATGAGCGCAAGACTGGTGCCTTAACAAGACGAGCCTGCGTTTGCGTCACTTCACGCCCCTCAATTGACCAGCCGACCATTTCTTCTAGCAGATCTGCAGCCTTTTGGGGCCGAATAACCCCCGTGCCGCATAAATCCGTCATTTTTATATTGGCATTATTCCTGTACACAGGGGCAAGCTTGCCCGTTACCTCATCAATCAGACCTTCCGTTTGCGACGTAAGCATTAACGCCATAACAATATCATCATGAGTGACCCCCATTGGGAAGGCAGCGCTTCGCGCAAAAATATCTGCTAATTTCCGTTCCACGGCCGCCGCCGCAGGCGCAGCAAAGGATGTCCCCCGCAACTCAACATCATCGCGCTCCGTCAACACAGCACAAAAGGTCGGGCGTAGCTCACTATATTTAGCAACGGTATAGACAGGGGCAGAAAGCAGCCCCTCCTCCTGTGTTACAGCGCCAACCCTAACTATATTTTTGTTATGACTCGTATAGCGCGTATCTTGCATGCAAAAAGATCGGGCATCCACATCAATACAACTTTCCGCACGGTCATTCCCCGCAGCCAGATAATAAGCATAGCTATAATCCTTATCCAAGCTGGTGAAATCTATCGTCGGCTCATTGTCGACAGCCTGATAGAAGGCCGCGCTCGGCGCCGCGCCACTTTTTGGCACCATTCTTGTACTCTGCGAAACAATCACATAATCATGAGCGGCATACTCAAGCAGGCGTCCCAGACCGCCATAGCCTGCGTTAAGATTCATCTGCGCCGCTATTACACTCACTTCATCCCACGAAAAATACGAGTTTAACGTTTTTGAGACGCCATAAGCCACATAACCCGTATTATCAATATGACGCCTATAATTATCCGCATCACCTTCTTTTTCAGCCACAAGCTTTTCAACAACAAATAAAGTCGGGTCCAGATCATTATCAGCAATATATTCACCGCCATAAGAAATACTGCCATACCCCTTAAAGCTCGTGCGGTCATAAGGCGCGGAAGACACATCAACAACCGGCGCGCTAGCATCGTGCAAATAATCAGCATATAGATCATAATTCCAGCGCAGCGCCTCTGGATTATCCGCATAGACGCCCTCACGCTCGAGAAACATCATAAGCGCTGAGGACTCTCTATCTCGAGCGATATCAACAAGGGATATCTCATTTCCCCCCTCAAGGGTCTGGCCTATACGCGTTAAATCGACACCACCAAACTTCAGATCATACAAAAACGCCTCTAGCGTCACATCGTCATCACCCAAACGCGCCGCCTTACTAAGCAAACTCCATTGCAGATAATCGTCATTAGTCAAAAACTTCAGGTCAAAATCATCACGTTCATCTTCTAGATCTTTCAAATAACGATAAGCCGCCCAATCCTTAGAGGCAAAAAGCAGGGTTGAGAAATCTTCAGAATATATATTTTGAGAATCAATACTGGCGCCATTTTCAAGCGCGATATCAACGGCACCAAATTTCCCTTTTTCGGCAACGTCCAAAAGCGCTGTATTTTTGATTAATTGTATTTGATCTTCTGAGAGCCCCTTATACTTAAAATCAATAAGAAGAGACTGCGAGGCAATAGAGTCTTTCGCATTAACCGCATCTATATAAGATTCAGTATAGCTATGAAGCAAACGATCTTGCTGTTCGTAATAATCCGTGAGCACATCCTGAACAACACCAAATGACGCAGCGGCCGCAACCGCAAAGACAAGCTTGAGCGCTGATGATTTGAACTGGCCTTTTTTCCCTGAAGTTGCTTTACGCATATCCACGCCCCAACATTGCTTATATTTCCCAAAAGATGAAAAAACTATTACATAATTACTATTTTATGTCAATACGTAATATAAACACACAGAACGGCTTTATAGGCTCAATAAAAACGGCAAAAAAAAGCCCCGCAAATATGCGAGGCTTTTCTGTATTTTTAGCAATCAGCTAAAACTTAAAGTAAGCAGCTTACTTAAGTTCAACTGTAGCGCCAGCATCTTCAAGTTTTTTCTTGATTTCTTCAGCATCAGCTTTAGATGCGCCTTCTTTAACAGCAGCGCCGCCAGCTTCAACAAGATCTTTAGCTTCTTTCAAGCCAAGACCAGTGATTGCGCGAACTTCTTTAATCACGTTAATTTTCTTGTCGCCAGCAGCAACAAGAATAACGTTAAATTCTGTTTGCTCTTCAGCAGCAGCAGCAGGTGCAGCAGCAGCAGCAGCAACAGGAGCAGCAGCGCTAACGCCCCATTTGTCTTCAAGAAGCGTAGCAAGTTCAGCCGCTTCCATTACTGATAGTTCAGAAAGTGTATCAACGATTTTATTTAGATCTGCAGCCATAATATTTCTCCTAATTTGACTATTTAAATACTTAAGTAGAGTAATTCAAGCTCTTCCCGTCCCACCCCATAACAGGGAGCACGGAAAAAACATATTCCGTTATTCGCCTTTGGCAGCTTTTGCACCAACGACACGTGCGAGCTGACCTGCTGGTGCCTGCAATACGCCAACCACATTTTGGGCTGGTGCTTGTAGAATACCAATAAGTTTGCCACGCAATTCGTCCAGAGATGGCATTTTAGAGAGCGCAACAACGCCCGCTGCATCCAGAACAACTGCGCCAAGCGCGCCACCAAGAACAACCATCTTTTCGTTGTCCTTAGCAAAACTCTGAAGAACTTTAGCCGCAGCTACAGGGTCGTTAGAATACGCCATGCATGTTGGGCCAGAGAACAAATCAGAGATAGCTTCAAATTGCGAACCGACAACAGCGCGTTTCGCAAGTGAATTCTTTGTTACTTTAATAGTAACACCTGCAGCACGACCACTACGACGTAATGTGGTCATCTGCTCAACAGTTAAACCAGCGTAATGCGCAAGCATAACACCTTCTGTTGCTTCGCCTTCTGCGGCGCCTTCGCCAGAAAAGACATTTTTTAAACGTTCAAGCTCTACAGCTTTTTGTGCGCGATCCATATAATCATTCTCCGCGTTATAAAACTAAAAAAGGGTATCGGTTAAAACCAATACCCATCCAAATATTCCCGTTATTGAGCGCTTAAACACTCTAATTTTGGTAAACCCAAAAACAAATCTCGATTTACCTATCTATGCAGGAGTTATGAATGTTCATCAGTGACATTCACCTGCGGTCTTGGACAGGACGGCGTATTAATATGCGATAAGCGCGTACTCGTCAAGCGTTTTATAAAATTATTTTTAACCTACGCAGGAATATGCGCCCCGCCCCCAGATAATAATGCCGCTTTATTTAGGCTTTGCTTTTTACCCGCGCCATAGTATGGCTATAGTCTATGTATATAGATATCACAAAATCAACCTTACAGCCGCTCTATGACTCGCTTTGGATAAAGCGGGACGATTTGATTGATCCTATAATCGGGGGCAATAAGTTTCGCAAGCTTAAATATAATATGAAGCGCGCCATTGAGCTGAATAAAACTCAGCTGCTTACTTTTGGCGGCGCTTATTCCAACCACATATTAGCGACCGCTCGCGCAGGAGAAATTGCCCAGCTCCAAACCATAGGCATTATACGTGGGCACGCGGAAAAAGGCCTCAGCCCCGTTTTGTGCAAAGCGCAGGATATGGGCATGCAGCTTATATTTGTATCACGAGAAGATTACAAAATGCGCCATGAACCTGATTATATAGAGGCCCTGCAAACCAAATACCCCAGCGCCTATATTATTCCAGAAGGCGGCACAAATAAATATGCCCTTAAAGGCATTGGTGAAATTAAAGAAGAATTACCCCAAGAGACACAGACTATTGCTGTGGCTTGTGGCTCTGGCGGGACACTGGCCGGATTGATCGCCGCTTATGCAGATCGCCCCGACATATGCTTGCTTGGTTTTTCTGTCCTTAAAGGCAAAGACGAGCTAACGCCCACGATAAAAGCGCTATTGCAAGAAGCCAATATACAGCCCCGCTGCCAATGGGCGGTTATAAGTGGTCATCATTTCGGGGGCTACGCCAAAGCCCCTGAAGCGCTAAAGACTTATATGCATAACTTCAAACAGACCCATAACATTGCGCTCGACTATGTTTACACAGGCAAGATGATGTTCGGGTTAGAAGCATGGATCAAAGAGCAATCCACACAACCACAGCAAGGAAAAATCATTGCGCTACATACAGGCGGTTTGTTTACCGCTAGCCTAGATGATTAAGGCTTTGGGGTTAAGGCTTTGGGGCTGGGTCATTTGGCTTATTCTTTTTCAGCTTCTCATTTTCCTCAGCATATTGACGCGTACCTACGCCCTGCAGTGCTTTCGCTGTTAAAGCATAAGGGAAATTATTTTGACCGGTTTTAGCCACTAATTCTGCAAGCGGCTGAATAAGTGTATCAAGGCGCGAGCCACCGAACCACGGATTCGCATAGCGCGGCTTTTGGCGATCCGCTAAATCATCCGGCATAGCCACGCGATGTGGCGCTGCTTGGTATAAACCATTTGAGAAAATTTCAAGCTGTAAGCCGCCATTGCTAATCCATTCGCCCTGTTGGGTTTCAAGCTTATGCCATGCGCCTTGCTGGTCTTGCACTTCAATGCCTTGCTCTGCGCGCAGTAAGGTTAACAAACCACGATCTTGGTGCGTATCAATACGCATTGCACCTTGGCGCGGATTGGCACAAGGCGGGTAATATAAGTCGCGCTGTGCATGGTGGCCATTATCAATATATTGAGCAATGCTCTGTGCAGGCACATCTAAATAAATTTCGACAGCCTCGACAACGCGCTTAGCAATCGCTTGGCGCGCGACCATCAAATCCAAGACTGAATCAATATAACCGGGCACATAGTCATTAATATGCTGACCCGTCACCTTATTAATCAACACGTTTTCTGACACCGCATTAAAGGTACGGCCTATGCCTTGCTCGAGCATGAAATAAGTTTTTTCATCAGGGACAGCGCCCGCTTTACGGCGCTTAGCGGCTGTATTCAACCCCTTATAGCCCATTTGCTCAACATCAGAGCGGAAGCCTTGCTTTATCTTTTCAGGCAAAGCATGGAATAACAGCGCTTTGTCAAAATGCGCATCTTCTAAATCTTTTATTTCAGGGGTAAGCGCCCAACGGCAAAAACCGTCCGCGCTGGTGGCTGGACCAAATTGATTTTTTGCAAATTTCTCAAACGCAGCCTGATCCGTATCAAATAATACAGCCATATCAAAGACAGGCACATAATCTAGGACTTTTTTCTGCGTATTTTTCTTTTGATTCTTCGTCATAACGTTCCCTAACCCCATTCACGGTTTAACCGCGATATATTTTTATATAGACACTTAATAGCAAACCACTATGGAAAACTCAAGAGCCATTCAAAGAAATTGCTCTGTTATAAGAAAAAATACTGGTAATACGAATAAGAATAGATTAGTACTGTTGTGTACATTCCCCAAAACGATTTAGAATTCATGATAATTGACAGCCAGTCAAAACACGAGCTCTACCTAAAAATCGCTAAGGGAACGTTTTTAATAATGCCTTTGGGCATCGCATTAAGCAAAGTTAAGGATACAAGACATGGCCGGTGTTAAACCAATAGAATATATTCGCCAAGTACGTAGCGAAATCAGAAAAATTTCTTGGCCGAGTCGCAAAGAAACAACATCAAGCACGATTGCCGTATTTATCATGGTCGTCATTGCTTCTATTTTTCTATTTGGCGCTGATTTTTTGATGGCCAATATCGTTGAATTCATTCTTGGCCTTGGCAATTAATCACTTAAGATTAATATCAGGGCTTATTTAAACAGTTATATAATTTATTACAAAGGATCAAAAATCATGGCTGCTCGTTGGTATGTTGTACATGTTTACTCAGGCTTCGAAAATCGCGTTAAAGAAACCATTTACGAAAAAGCTGCTAAGCTTGGCTTAACTGAAGCGATACAAGAGATTCTTATTCCAATGGAAGAAGTTGTCGAAATCAAACGTGGCCAGCGCGTTAATAAAGAACGTAAATTCTTTCCTGGCTATGTGCTCGCTAAGCTCGATTTGAGTGATGAAGTTTGGCACTTGGTTAAAGACACACCGAAAGTTACTGGCTTTCTTGGTGCGAATAACACACCAACACCAATTTCAAATAAAGAGGCCGACCGCCTTATCAAACAAATCCAAGAAGGCGTTGACAGCCCTCGCCCAACGATCACATTCGATATTGGCGAAGACGTTAAAGTTATTGATGGTCCATTTGCCTCGTTTAACGGTCAAGTCGAAGATGTTGATGAAGACAAAGCAAGACTTAAAGTTTCCGTTTCAATCTTTGGTCGCCCAACACCTGTTGAGCTAGAATACTCGCAAGTCGAAAAAGTCTAAACCAAACCGACGGACCATATCCATTTCCAAGAAGGGCGCGCTTTGCGCCCTTTTTATTATCTGCCGTCAAGCTATACGGAAATTAATACTTGCCAATATCCTAATATTACGTTAAATATAACGCTTCAACAAATCCCTATGTGGAGTAATATATATGACGGATAACGTAATTAGCCAAACGCAATTATGGTCTTATTTGAAAGATCAACACACAACAAGCGCGCTATCTTATCAAGACATTGCCGCGCATTTTGGCTTAGACGAGACATCCGATACATATAGTGAACAAAACCGCGCCTTGCTTGGCAGCCTTAAAAAATTAGAAAAAATAGGCGCCTTAGCCCTTTCTGGCAGCACCGCGCCAAAAATCTATTTGCAGCAAGATTTGCCAATGGAAATAGACATTAATTTTAATGTTCCCAAACAAGCCGATAAAGCGCCGACTCTCGCTCTTGCTGATCGCAGCCTTGTGACACGCAAAGCCGGTAACGTTAAATTCCAAATGCCCAAGATCACGCTTGAGAGCGACCTTGAACTAAACCAACTACGTGCCATCAACAAAGCCCGCGCCTATGTTTATCGCGCGGAAGATGGCCACTATGTTGCCCAAGTCAAAGAAGTGATCAGCCGTAAAGCGCCCAAAATAGCCGTAGAAAATGACCGCACAGATAAAAAGATCAAAAGTAAAAATGCCGCCAATAAATCAACACTGGCCGTTGATATTCTTAATCAAATGGGCATCTCGCACCAATTCCCGCAAGACGCTTTGGATGAGACAGACCGCCTTATTGCACAAAACCAAGATGCAACAGAATTACTCGGCCACGATAACCGCGTAGACCTGCGCGATTTACCGTTTATCACCATTGATGGCGAATACACAAAAACCCGCGACGATGCTGTCTATGCCCATGCCGACACCGATGAAGACAATATTGGTGGGCATGTTTTATGGGTAGCCTTGGCCGATGTCGGTCATTATATCCGCCCTGGCAGCGCGCTTGATCGCGAAGCTTTAAAGCGCGGCGCATCATTATATTTACCGCGCATGCATGTGCCGATGTTCCCCCATGAGCTCGCCGAAAACCTGCTTTCATTTGATGCCAATAAAAACCGTGCTTGCCTTGCTTATGAAATGAAGATCAGCGCAAAAGGCGAATTGCTTTCGCATAAAATGCACCAAGGCATTATGCGCTCTAAAGCCGAATTAAACTATAATCAAGTGGCTCAAGCCCTCTTAGGCAATGCCGATCACGCGACAAGCAAAATCAAAGATGACCTGCTTGATCCACTTAATGCTGTGCATGACAGCCTTAAACTAGATTTTGATGCACGCGGTGCCATCGACCATAGCCTTGCCGAGGCCGCCCCTACAATTGCAGAAGAAGCCACAGCGCATCGCATAATCAGCCTTGCCATGCAAGCCGCACGTCGCTGCGCAGGTGAAGACCAACAAAATGCTGAAGGCAATGGCGTGTATCGCACCCAGCCACAGCCTGATCGCCTCAATCAGGCGGCGATTGATGATTTAGTTCATTATGGCTTACTCAAAACAAACGAAATCGAAACACCAGCCGATATTACAGCAGAGAAAATTAACGCTTTATTCGCGGCATCTCGTGATAGCGCAGATCCCGCAACAACCAAGAAGCTTATCAGCAGCTTATTGCCGCAGTCTAAATTCACAGCCGATAATGTCGGTCACTTCACGGTAGCCGCCCCAGCTTATGCGCCGCTCACAAACCCGATACGTGACTTTGCGAGCCTGCTTACTGGCCGCCGTTTAAAATCTATCTTTAATTTAAAATCTGGCGCTATGGACAAAAACGCGCAAGAGCAATTAAACCTAACCTTCACAAAGCTAAATGAAGCTGAATCTCGCGGTAAAACAGCCCATAAAAAAGTCAGCGCCGCGATGATGGCTTCTGGCAATCCTTATTTAGACTTCCGCAAAGCCCTTAATGGTGATGATCAATATGCGCATCTGCTTGAAGATCAAGACGTCGAAAGCGCAATTTTAAAAAGCCTCGGCATTCCTGTTGAATTCCCCGATGACGTAAAATCGGAAATTGAGTCCATTGTGGCTACGCAGTCTAACCCTGCGGATTTATTAGATGATCCGAAACGCGAAGACTTAACACATTTACCCTTCGTCACCATTGACGGCGCTGATGCGCGCGACTTTGATGACGCTGTGCTTTCTTACCCTGATGAAGACCCTGCCAATAAAGGCGGTAACATCTTATGGGTGGCTATCGCTGATGTGGCTCACTATGTGCGCCCCGGCACAGCCCTTGATTTAGAAGCCCGCAAACGTGGCAATTCCGTGTACCTCCCGAAAAAGGTTGTGCCGATGCTGCCTGAGGAGCTTTCTAACGGCTTATGCTCTTTACGCCCAGATGAGCACCGCGCATGTATGGCCTATGAGATAAAGATCAATAAAAAAGGCCGCATCTTACAAAGACAATTACATCAAGGCGTGATGATATCTAAAGCGCGCTTAACCTATGACCAAGTGATGAATGCGACTGAAGGCAATGCCGATGAACTTATAGCGCCGATTTATGAGAGCCTTATCATGCCATTGGTAAAAACCTACGAGACGTTAAAAGCGGCGAGTGAAGAGCGCGGCGCGATTACATTTGGCCTAACGCAAATGTCTATCCACGTTCTTGAAGATGATGACCGCCCAGAATTTTCCGAGATAAAAGAAAACACCTCGCGCTGCTTGATTGCTGAAGAAATGATTGCAGCAAATATGTGTGCCTCAATGGATCAACGCAATGCCAAGCGCGGTATTTATCGTATCCATGATGACCCATCCGCAGGCAATATAGACGCACTAGAAGAGCTTAAAATGCTTGGCGTTATCACTCATCTTGAAATTCAAAACGGCATTGATAAAAGCCAGATCAATATGAATCGCTTAATCGCCAAGGCAGAAGAATGCGCCAATCCAGAGCACGCCAAGAAAATGATTGTGCGCTTACAGGCCAAAGCTGAATATAGCACAGAAAATATCGGGCATTTTGGTCTACAAATCCCCGATTCTGTTGGGTACTCGCATTTCACATCACCTATTCGCCGCTACCCTGATTTATTGGTGCATCGTAACTTGAAAAATCAATTTAACTTTGCCAGTGGTATGATGCCCGGCCAATTAAGCAAAGAGCTGCAAGGCATATTAGAAGAATGTTCAATGACAGAGCGCCGCGCCAATGATGCATCACAAAAAGCCAGTGAACAATATGTTATGCGCCATTTAGCCAAGCTTGAAGGCCAAGTCATTAAAGCTAAAATATGCTGTGCTTCAGCCGAAGACGGCATAAAGATCAGCATCACTGAGCTGAACTTAGAAACCTATATAAAAATACGCGATCTGCCTAAAGGCCCTTATAAATACGATAGCGTGTCGCAAAGCCTCGTCAACGAAGATTCAGGCCATACTTTCCCCGTCGGTCACACAATTAACGTGACCATCCCCTCTGTGGGGACAAATGGTGAAGCCTTGCCTGTTTTCAAGCTTGCGAGCCCAGATCAAATGTTACCCGATACCTCGCACAGCAGAAAAACACTGCCGACAACACCGAGCGTAACGCCAAAAATATCCTAAACTATGCGAATTAGGTCGATTTAACGCCTAATTCGTAGTTTTCCCTTGAAAAACCTCTGTAAACGCGCTTATTTTATAAGCGCGTTTCTTATGCGCATAAGAATAAATGAAACGGCTTTTTTTAGGATCGCAGATTAAATGAAATTCACAGTATCATGGCTTAAAGACCACCTTGAAACGCAGGCTTCCGTAAAGGAAATCACCGACAAATTAACGTCTATTGGGCTTGAGCTTGAAGGCATTGAAGATCCTGCCGCCGCTTTGGGTGAATTTACGGTTGCCGAAGTGCTCAGCGCTGCGCCCCATCCTGATGCTGACCGCCTGCAAGTTTTAATGGTCAAAACCGCGAATAACCCAGAGCCTTTGCAAGTCGTTTGCGGCGCGCCGAATGCCCGCGCAGGCATGAAGGGTATTTTAGCGCAGCCCGGTACTTATGTTCCTGGGCTTGATATTAAACTCAAGAAAAGCAAAATCCGCGGCGTTGAATCGCACGGCATGATGGCCTCTGAGCGTGAATTATGCTTAGGCGAAGACCATGACGGCATTATCGACCTTGACCAGAAATGGGCTATCGGCACACCAATCGCTGAAGTACTTGGCCTTGATGACCCCATTATTGATATTGCGATCACACCTAACCGCGCAGATTGCACTGGCGTTTATGGCGTTGCGCGCGACCTTGCCGCCGCTGGCATGGGAACATTAAAAACACTTGATACACCGTCTATACAATCTAGTTTCGGTAGCCCGATTAGCATTTCATTTGCATTATCCGCTGATGATGAAGTGGCCTGCTCACATTTCATGGGCAGAACCATTAAAGGCGTTAAAAACGGCCCTTCTCCACAATGGCTACAAACGCGCCTAAAAGCCATTGGCCTGCGCCCAATATCAACTTTAGTTGATATCACTAATTATTTCTGTATTGGCCTATGCCGCCCGCTCCATGTCTTTGATGCTGATAAGCTGCAAGGTAACTTGCAAATACGCATGGCGAAAAAAGGCGAAAATCTTAGCGCCCTTAACGATAAAGACTATGTCCTTGATGATTTCATGACCGTCGTGGCTGATGATCAAAACGCCCTTGCTCTTGGCGGCGTTGTTGGCGGGACATCTTCAGGCTGCACAGAAGATACGCAAAATGTATTTTTAGAATGTGCTTATTTCGACCCATTCCGCACAGCCAAAACAGGCCGCGCTTTACAAATTGATAGTGATGCGCGTTACCGCTTTGAACGCGGCATTGATCCAAACTTCACAGCTCAAGGTCTTGATCTTGCGACGGCGATGATTCTTGAATTATGTGGCGGCGAAGCCAGTGAAATCACGCAAGCTGGTAGCGTACCAAAAGTTGCCAAAACTGTGGCTTATGACCCAGCTTATTGTGAAAAAATCATTGGCCTTGCGGTCGATAGCGATGAACAAAAAGCCATTCTTGGTCGCTTAGGCTTCACCGTTAATGATAACTGGTCGATTGATGCGCCAAGCTGGCGCGCTGATATAGATGGCAAAGCCGATATAGTCGAAGAGGTTATTCGCATTATTGGCTATGACAAAATACCCACTATATCGGTCACGCGCACAGCAGCTGACAATAAAGCGTTTTATTCAACCGAATCTGCACGCATCCGTAAATCACGCTTAACACTGGCTGCGCGCGGTATGAATGAAACAATAAGCTATGCCTTTATGGGCGAAGCTTTGGCCGAGGCTTACGGCTCTAACCGTTCAGGTCAAGCCGCTGAACTGCGCTTACAGCGCCCAATCAGTGAAGACCTTGTACAAATGCGCCCTTCTATTCTGCCGAACCTTATCGATGCCGCCAAACGCAATACAGATCGCGGCTATGGCAATGTGGCTCTGTTCGAAGTTGGTCCAAGCTTTGGTAAATGGTACAAGAAAGACCAAACCTTAACCGCAACCGGTATACGCACAGGCAAAGCAGCCTCTAAACATTGGAGCAGCGCAGAGGCTGATCGCGATGTTGATCTCTATGATATTAAAGCCGATGTTGAAAACGTTCTGGGTGCATTGGGCTTCCCTGCATCGAATGCACAAGTCACGCGCGACGCACCTGATTATTACCATCCGGGGCGCAGCGCAACTTTACGCCTTGGCAAAAATATTCTGGCTCATTTTGGTGATATTCACCCAAGCGTTCTTGAAAAATCTGACTTTAAAGATGCGACATCTGGCTTTGAAGTATTTATTGATAATATCCCAGTTCCTAAGAAAAAGGCCAGTGCGCGAAAAGCCCTGCTTAAACTTGAAGTGCTGCAACCGCTCAACCGCGATTTTGCCTTTATTGTTGAAGAAAACCTAGATACGGATAGCCTTATTCGCGCAATATCAAACACAGATAAGCAGCTGATTACAGGCGTTAACCTATTTGATGTCTATCAAGGCAAAGGCGTAGATAAAGGCAAGAAATCGATCGCAATTACGGTCACTATTCAGCCCCGCGAACAAACGCTTACAGATGAAGACATTGAAGCATTATCTAAAAAAATAATTGCGAATGCTGAAAGCAAATGCCAAGCCAGCTTACGCGCATAATACGTACATAAAAGAGATGTCTGGCCCCTTTAGAGGGGAGCCAGACATAATATGTGAGTACGTGTGTGTGTGTGTGTGTGAATTACGTGTGAGCGTAAAATATAGAGATATAAAAATCATTAAGCGGTGTGAACGCAGGGTATTTTTGATTTTCACTCTATGTCATTATATATGCGAATATAATGCCAAATTAGTTTTGTTTAAAAACAACAGCTTAAATAAGCATCCTCGTATATTAGGGTTCTATATGTCCCAATATGAGACGATATGTGCTATAGTGCACCCTTAATCCTTCGATACCTTATTGGAAATTTATAATGTCGATTAAAATTCTTGTTACTGATGACGATGAAACACAGCGCCGCTTAATCTCTATGCTGCTGATCAAAAAGCTTGGCTATAAAATCGTCGAAGCTGAAAATGGCCGCGATGCCCTATCCATACTTGATGCTGACCAACGCGAGCAATCCATTCAGTTGGTTATTCTTGATTTGCGTATGCCTGAAATCGATGGCTTTCAAACCTTAGAGCGCATTCAACAAAAACACCCTACAAAACCTGTGATTATTCTGACAGGTTCGCATGATGTTAAAGATGCCGTGAGCGCCATGCAAATGGGCGCTGTAGATTTCATGACTAAACCTGTCTCCGCTGAGCGCTTAATCGTGTCCGTGAATAACGCCTTAAAATTTAGCACTTTGAAAAAAGAAGTCACGCGCCTAAAAAAGCACGAAATAGGCACATTTGCTTTTGAAGATTTAATTGGCCATGATGGCGGACTTGCCAAAATTGTCGCCTTATCCCGTAAAGCGGCCTCTTCAGACATCCCGACATTAATCACTGGCGAGACAGGCGTTGGTAAAGAAGTCTTTGCGCGCGCCATACACGGCGAAAGCAGTCGTGCTGGCGCACCTTTCATTGCCGTGAACTGCGGCGCTATACCTGAGAACTTAGTCGAGAGCACTTTATTTGGCCATGAACAAGGCGCTTTCACTGGCGCTATTCATAAAGCTGCGGGTAAATTTAGAGAGGCCGAGGGCGGTACGATATTCCTTGATGAAGTGGGTGACTTGCCCCTTGATGCGCAAGTTAAATTGCTGCGCGTCCTTCAGCAAAAAGAAGTCGAACCCGTGGGCGCAGGCCGTACAGTTCCTGTGAATTTACGCATAATATCTGCAACCCATAAAAATTTGGAGGAAGCGGTGCGCGACGGAACATTCCGCGAAGATCTCTATTTCCGCCTTAATGTCTTAAAAATTGAATTACCTAATCTGGCTGATCGCCCGCAAGATATCGGCACATTAGCACAGCATTTTATAGATCGTTTCTCTGTAACAGAAAAATCCCATGTCAGCAGCCTTAATGACGAAGCCTTGAAAAAACTACAGGCTTATTCATGGCCTGGTAATGTGCGTGAATTGGAAAATACTGCATATCGCGCTTTGGTCTTATGTGAGGGGGACGAGATAAAACCCGAAGATATTATCTTTGAAGCCAATCAAACAAGCTTAGCCCCTGTAAAATTGCACAAAAGCACTCAAGGGCTTGACCCAGACAGCAATACCGTTGATTACGCCATTAATGCCGTAGATGATTCTGGTCAATTTTTAACGATGGATGATATTGAAAACAAAGCCATGCATATGGCGATTAAATATCATAACGGCAATATTACTCGCGCTGCCAAATCACTCGGCATCGCCAAGTCTACATTTTACCGTAAGATGGATAAGGCGCTTTAATATTTAATATATGCCGCCTGTGCCCGTTGAAGCTGATGCTGTTGGATCGGCTGTGTTCCCCGTTGGGATTTTTGACATTTTGCGAATGCCACCACTTTCTAAAATTGTGATGAAATCATCAGGCTCTGTGCCACTGGTAAAAGCTTCCCAAATAACATGCTCATCGCCCGATTTTGCGCGCTGCCCCGTCTTGGCATTAATCCGCACCATACGCACGCCGGGCGGTACGCGGAATGGGCGCGCAGGCGTGTTTTCAAGCGCATCTTCCATAAAGGTTTTAAAGATAGGGATAGCAACAGAAGAGCCTGTTTCTTTTTTCCCTAAAGGCATGGGCTGGTCAAAACCTACATAAACGCCGACAACCAAATCTGGCGTAAAGCCAATAAACCAAGCATCTTTAGATTCGTTTGTTGTACCTGTCTTACCCCCAAGCGGGCGATTGAGAGAGCGTAAACGCACCCCAGTGCCGCGTTCAACCACGCCATTGAGAATAGAGACCATTTGGTAAACATGGCGCTCATCAGCAATTTGTGCACGTAGGTCTGGTATTTGTGGAACGCTTTGTTTCGACCAGCGCATTAATGAGCCACAATCGCCACAAGGACGCTGATCATGGCGGAATATTGTCTTACCATAGCGATCTTGGATACGGTCAATAAAGGTCGGAGATATATCTTTACCGCCATTAACCAGCTTCGCATATGCGGCTGAGATATCATATAATGTGGTTTCCCCCGCGCCCAAGGCCGAAGACAATAAAGGCTGCATATTATCGTCAATGCCGAAATCCTTAACATAAGAGACAACCCTGTCCATGCCTATATATTCGGCTAAACGCACCGTCATTAAATTCTTAGATTTTTCAACGCCAACACGTAGTGGCGTCAGGCCGTAAAAGTTTTTGCTATAGTTTTCAGGTTTCCAAAAATGCCCCGGACGATCCTCAATAACAATCGGCGCATCAAGAATAAGGGTCGCAGGCGTGAAGTTATTTTCAAGCGCAGCCAAATAAACAAACGGCTTAATGGCAGAGCCGGCTTGACGCTTGGCTTGAGTTACGCGGTTGAATTGGCTCTTGCCATAGCGCCAGCCACCTTGCATCGCCAAAATACGTCCCGTATGGGGGTCCAACGCAATTACGCCGCCATTTACTTTGGGTATTTGGCGTAAATTATATTTTCCTGTTGGTGTATCTGGTTTTTTCTTATCGATTATCGCTTCAACAAGAATCACATCCCCCAACTTAAAGCTTTTGCGCAGGTCACTAATCACGGCGCCTTGTGCATTAACCTTCAAATAAGGTCGCGCCCATTTAACATCCGAGCGATCCATCGTGCCTTTTGTGCCATTCTTAAAACCAATGCTTGCTTGGTCTCGCTTGAGTTCGAGTATAACAGCGAGATCCCAGCCAGCAATCAAGCCATCAGGGTCCTCTACTTTATTCAAATTACCGCGCCATGGATCAACCGCAATATTCTCTAATGGGCCGCGATAACCATGGCGACGATCATAACTCAACAAGCCCTTACGCAGCGCTTTACTGGCGATATCTTGCATTTCAGGGTCCACACTTGTGCGCACAGAAAGGCCGCCTTTATACAGGCCTTCCTCGCCATATTTATCCATTAATTCGCGGCGTACTTCTTCGGCGAAATACGGCGCAGATATAATATGATCTGTGTTACGTGTTTCCATTCGTAAAGGTTTTAACTTTGCGATATCAGCCTGATCTTCAGTAATGTAATCTTCGATTTCCATGCGGCCAATCACCCAGTTACGGCGAATTAAGGCGGCTTCATGATCTTTTATGGGGTGGTAGTTATTCGGCGCTTTAGGAAGCGCAGCCAAATAAGCAGCTTCTTCAATAGTTATCGCGTCAAGCGGCTTGTTAAAATAGTTCAAAGCCGCAGCAGCTACGCCATAAGAGCGTGCGCCGAGGAATATCTCATTAAGGTAAAGCTCTAATAATTGATCTTTAGTTAAAAATTTCTCAATGCGAAAGGCCAGTATTGCTTCCTTGATTTTACGTTCAAACTTTACTTCACCCGTTAAGAAGAAATTCTTGGCCACTTGCTGGGTAATTGTCGAGGCCCCCTTTAAGCGTTGGCCGGTGCCCATGCTCTGGACGTTACCTATTGCCGCGCGCAGAATAGCAAAATAATCAACACCGCCATGCGTATAAAAATTCTGATCTTCTGCCGCAATAAAAGCATTACGTACCAATAACGGTATTTCTTCAATCGGCATAAAAATACGGCGCTCTTGTGCAAATTCACCAAGGATACGTCCGTCCCCCGCATGAACACGCGTCACAACAGCAGGGCGGTAATCCTTCAATGTATTATGATTTGGCAAATCGCGTGAGTAATAGCTCACCACTGAAACGATCGTAACAATGCCCAATATTGCGAAAATAAAGCCCGTTGAGAGCAAGAATAATAACAGTGTAGATAACCAACGCATATTCACTTTATGATACAAACCTTTTACAGAGTGAGCCGATATTTTGCTTAAAATAGATGTTTCTTTATATTGCGAATATTCTTACATATCAGCAATCTGTTGGATGCGACGCTTCAGCATTTGAAGGACGCAGGCTTCGACCAAATTATTAAGCTCTAGCGGTGACTTAGCGGCAGATTGACGTGACAATGTACATTCAGAGCGCGCATAGACAAGGTAGGTCGTATTGGCCTCTGGCAAGCGGTTAGCCTTACGTGCAGCATCCGCAATCGCGGCCGGATCTTGCCCCGCGCGTAAAATCAATTCATTGCGTTTAAAATCGGTGTAATCAACCAGCATTGTTTCTGCGATCTCATTAACTTTTCTTAAGCATGATTTCGGCGTAATAATATTCATCTGACTAATAGGCTTAATGCGCTCATGCAAAAAGGTCTCCATATAAGCCTGTAAATCCTTTGTCGCGGGGTTATTCGCTTCATATTCTTCGCAATACGTAATGGCGTCATTCGGTAAGGCTGATAAGCTTACCAAGTCTTCGCGGCGCGGCGCGCTACGGTCTAATTCTGTCGAACTCAAGCCATTTGATACAGACTTTCTAGCAAAATCTTCTAGTAAAGCACTACCTAAATCAAATTGACTGGGCTCAGAGGATGATGCAGATGTTGAATTATTAGCGTTCTTAGTCGCCTGCTCTTGCGGTACGCTTTGAACGCTTTTGGGAATATATGGATTATAAGTTAGAGCGCGTGATTGCCCTTCTGCATTTGCATTTTGGCCTTGCCCCTGTTCGGGGTTATATTGACCAGAAGGCAGCTCTGGAGTGTTTTTATCCTTGTTAAGTTCGCGCATATATTGTGCGTGAGCCGGCGCGCTTAAAACAGGAAGAACAAGCGACAGACTAAGTGATAAGGTTAGCAGCAAAGCCCGCGACAAAATGGGGCGTTTCCAGTCAGTTATTTTTATCATTCTAGCTATCCTTTGTTTATATAAGGGTATCGCACAGCCCCTATTTTTGCCACAAAAATTTTAAAAAACGCACCTTTAACATCAAGCCCCAACATCACGGCCTGACACAAAGAGCATCATCAAGCCGCTTGTGTTTTCTTCTTCGAAAAATCACTATGCTTTGTTATTGGCCCATCAGCGCGTCCATTAATGAACTGGTCAACATAAGGGTTTCCTGAGTTATCAAGGTCTTTAATATCGCCGCACCAAATAATTTCACCTTCGTAAATCATCGCCACTTTATCTGCAATTTTGCGGGCGCTAGCCATATCATGAGTAATGGACAAGCCTGTTGCGCCGAGTTCTTTTACTGAGGCACAAATAAGGTCATTAATCACATCGGCCATAATGGGGTCTAGCCCCGTTGTCGGCTCGTCAAAAAAGATAATTTCAGGGCTTGTTGCAATGGCGCGCGCCAAACCAACGCGTTTTTGCATACCGCCAGAAAGCTCCGCTGGGTATAAATCAGCGACGCGGGCATCCAAGCCAACGGCGTTAATTTTCTCAATCGCAATTTCGCGCGCTTGAGCTTTATGCATATTTTTGCCGTGAATCAAACCAAAAGCCACATTTTCCCAAACGGGAAGAGAGTCAAATAAAGCCCCGCCTTGAAACAACATGCCAAATTTTTGCATCAATTCAACGCGCGCACGACCGCGTATATGGGTGGTCACTTCGCCCGCGATTTCAATTGTACCGCTATCGGGCTCCAGCATACCTAAAATAGTTTTGAGCAAGACTGATTTGCCTGTGCCCGATCCGCCAATAACAACCAGAGATTCACCTTTTTGTACTTCAAGGTTTATCCCTTGTAGAACATGCTTTTCGCCAAAAGATTTTTTGACATTGCTCATACGGATCATTGGTATATTAGGCGTGCCAGTGGCATTTGAGGCGTTTTTCGCCGTTTCATTTTCACTCATGAGAAGAACACCTGCGTTAGAATATAGTTAAAGATCAAAATCAGGATTGAAGCCGATACAACAGCATTCGTTGTCGCGGCTCCCACACCTTGTGCGCCACGGCCTGAATAAAAGCCGTGATAACAGCCCATCAAAGAGACCACAAAACCAAAAACGCCTGCCTTCACAAGCCCCGATATAACGTCACTGGCTTCAAGCACATCAAAGGTCTGTTTAAGATACGAGCCTGCGCTGAAATCAAGCGCGTGTACACTGACCATATAGCCGCCCATAATGCCGATAATATCAGCAATTAAAACTAATATAGGCAACATTAACGTACCGGCAACAAGGCGCGGCACAATTAAATATTTAAAAGGATTAACCGAAAGCGTCACAAGCGCGTCGATTTGCTCCGTCACGCGCATTGTTGCAATCTCAGCCGCAATAGATGCGCCAACACGCCCTGCGACCATTAAACCCGCCAAAACAGGTGCCAATTCGCGCGTAATAGACAGCGCAACAACTGAAGCGATAGCCCCTTCCGCATTAAAACGTGTAAAACCAGTATAGCTTTGTAGCGCCAAAACCATCCCTGTAAACAAAGCCGTCATGCCCACGACAGGCAGAGAATAAAAACCGATATCCATAAATTGGCGAATAGTGATACGACCAAAGAAGGGGGGCACAAAAACATTACCAACAGCCTTGCCTGTAAATACAGCAATGCGCCCAACAGAGGCACAGAAAGCAAAAATCGTATGACCAACAGATCCAAATATATTAAAAATAAACGCGAATGGCATTATCGTAATCGTCCTCATTAAATGCGATGTCTACAGCGTCGTGAAGCTGCGTAAACAAAATTTATTGTGATTATATTTACCGTTTTTAACGCAAAAGGTCAAAGGCTTATATTGAAATCACTTATTGAAATAACAGGCCTTACTCAGCATATATATACTGGCGCTCTGTGCGTCGTGCGCCGCCAAGCGCAATTTGCATTTCATAAGCGCGCGCGCCGCAGTTTTTTGCTAAATTCTCAATGCGTTGATCCGTACTGACCAGCGCCATCATATCACCCGCTTGAGGCGAGTCCTCATAACTTAAATCATGTGGCAGAATAACTGTCGTTAAATCCATGGATACACTGCCCGCGATTTGACAGCGCTGCCCTTGCCAGTAAAACGCAGCCTGATTACTGGCTGGCCAATGCAAGCCGTCAGCATAGCCCATAGCTAAAGTGGCAATTCGATAAGGCTTATCTGCTTTAAATAATTCATTATAGCCGATTGTTTCCCCCGCCTTTATCTCGCTAACTTGCAACACTGTTGCGCGGAGAGTAAGCGCCGCTTTGATTTCTGGCGCTTGGCCTATCGCCATTTCAATCCCCCAAAGGCCACCGCCCGTGCGCACCATATCAAGGTGAGAAGACGTGTCATTAAACACAGCACTGCTATTAGCGATCGATTTTTGGATTGCCCCGCCATAAGCGTGTTCATATTGGCGCGTACGGCTTAAAAATCGGGCGCTCTGGGTTTGGTTTAAATTATTATCACGCTCTTCGGAGCTCACAAAATGCGAAAAAATATAGCGAATGTCAAAACGCTGCAAAGCGGCTGTGACCCGAGAATCGTCAGATTCCTGTATACCTGTTCTATTGATCGCCGTATCTAAATGAATCTGACAGGGCAGCTTTCGCCCAAGGCGATCAGATTCGCTTGCCCAAAGTTCAACATCGCGGGGGCTTTTCAAAACGGGGGTTATTTTTTGCGCCACGAACTCCGCTTCTTGCCCGGCTTGAACGCCCGCAAAGACTGCGATATCAGCGCGTGTGAGCGAGCGAATTTCAAGTGCTTCTTCAAGCGTCGCGACGTAATAAAGGTCTGGTTTTCTGGCCTTGTCGAGCACGTCAACGATCACTGATGCGCCAAGGCCATAAGCGTCAGCTTTGACAACAGGCGATAAACGCGCGGTGCCAATCGTCTTTTGAATGAGATCAAAATTATCAAGGATATTTTGCGTAAATATTTGCGCTTGGATAGCCATTTATACGCCCCTTAATCACTCCTCGTGAGTTTTATGTAGATCTGAGAAGCGGATATATTGCGGATCAAAATGCAAATCAACGATACCAATCGGGCCGTGACGCTGTTTAGCAATAACGGTTTCCGCGACATTGGCGCGTTGCTGTAAACGCTGTGACCAATGTTCATAGCGTTCATGGAATTTTTCTGCCGATTCGTTTGCACGCTGAGCAGGCTCTTCGCGCGCTAGATAATATTCTTCACGATACACAAACATCACAACATCGGCATCTTGCTCGATTGATCCTGATTCACGAAGATCAGAGAGCATGGGGCGTTTATCTTCACGTTGCTCAACGCCACGTGAGAGCTGTGAGAGCGCGAGAACAGGTATTTCTAATTCTTTCGCGATAGCTTTCAACCCACGCGTAATTTCGCCGACTTCCAAAACACGGTTTTGTTGGGACTGAGCAGAGCCCGACCCCCGCAAGAGCTGCAAATAATCGACAATGACCATACCAAGGCCATGTTGACGTTTAAGGCGGCGAGAGCGCGTTCTTACCGCGCCAATAGAAAGTGCTGGTGTGTCATCAATATAGAACGGTACTTGCGCCAATTCATTCGCCGCTTGCGCGAAGCGGCGGAAATCGTCCTCTGTAAACGTCCCCTTACGGATCGTATCACCAGAAACACTGGCTTGGTCAGCCATAATACGCGCCGCGAGCTGTTCGGCGGACATCTCGAGTGAGAAAAACGCGACAGGCGCACCTTCTTTACCGCCCGATTCTGCGTATTTTTTAGCGGCATTAAAGCCCATATTCACCGCCAAAGCGGTCTTACCCATTGATGGACGTCCCGCCAAAATCAATAAATCTGATTTATGCATGCCGCCAAGTTTCTTATCAAGATCAGCAAGGCCAACACTTACACCACTAATATGACCATCTGATTGATAAGCCACCTCAGCGATTTGTAGCGCGGTCATCACCGATTCACGCAAAGTCTGGAAACCACCTTTAGCTTCGCCCTGCTCTGCCAAATCAAACAGACGTTTTTCGGTTTGTTCAATAGTGTCGCTAACGCTGTTTTCAAGCGACTGACCATACGATTCATTAACGACATCTTGGCCCAGTGAAATCAATTCACGCTTAAGGTGAAGCTCATAAATATTACGGGCGTAATCAAGCGTATTAATGACCGAGATTACACTGCCTGCCAATTTCGCTAAATAGGGCGTACCGCCAACTTTATCCAGGTCTTCATCTTGCTCAAAATAACCTTTTAATGTTACAGGAGTCGCGCTTTGACCGCGCTCAACCAGAATATTAATCGCGTCATAAATGCGCTGATGAGCCGGCATGAAAAATTGGTTAGAGCGCAGAAAATCATTCACATTTTCAAGCTGACGATTATCCGCCATAAGCGCGCCAAGTAAGCCTTGCTCGGCTTCAATATTATGGGGCAGCTCACGGAAATGAGGATCCTCATTCGTGGGGCTTAAATCGGAATTATCCGTATCATATCTCTCGTCTCGAACCATATTGCCCATATCATACGCATTCGCCTGATCATGTGCGGGATCGATAAATTTTGTTTCTGTGCTCATAGCCCCTATATAGTCATATTTTATACGGTTGAAGCGAATCAAATTAATTTTAAGCCTGTGAATAATGGGGATAGAAAATCAGGGCAAAAACAGAGTCCTTAAATTTGATTATGTTTTGTGGAAAACTTTCTAGAAGCGCGAGCCAAATCATGCTATGCTAATCTATAGGCATTTCAACCTAGCCTTTTTCCCAAATTGTCTCCGCCCGTCTCACTTAAATCTAGGCCATAATTTATGACACAGAACCGCCTTATAAAAATTGCACCATCAATCCTTTCTGCTGATTTTTCTATGCTTGGCGCAGAAGTCGCGGCGATTGATAAAGCGGGCGCTGATTATATTCATATTGATGTTATGGATGGACAATTCGTGCCGAACTTAACCTTTGGCGCGCCTGTAATAAAAGATTTGCGCGCCCATAGCGACAAAATATTCGACGTGCATTTAATGATTGAAACACCAGAACAATTAATCGCTGATTTTGCAGATGCAGGCGCTGATATCATTACCGTACATGGTGAAGCCACAGCGCATCTTCACTCGCTGTTACAAGCGATTCGCGCTTTGGGCAAAAAAGCTGGCGTTGCGCTAAACCCCGCCACCCCAGCAGAGACCTTGCGCCATGTTATGCCGCTGCTTGATATGGTTTTGGTTATGACCGTTAATCCTGGTTTTGGCGGGCAGAAACATATTCCTTTAAACGACAAAATTGCCACCGTCGCGGCAATGATAAAAGCAGAAGGCCGCGATATTGATTTGTCGATTGATGGGGGCGTTTGCGCTGATAATGCGCGCAGCCTGTGTGATGCCGGCGCCAATGTTCTTGTCGCGGGCAGTGCCGTGTTTAAGGGCGAGCCCTCTGCATATGCTGAAAATATCTCTAAACTCCGTTAATCGCGCTTTAAACTTAATCTCTAATCCCTCTCCCTAGACGGTACATATAAATAAATGATTCATGCGTTGCTCCATAAAGAAAAGACTGAACCGTATAAAGGTTTCTCACAAAAAGATAAATTTGAACGCTTGCGCTTGCTATTTTCGCAGCGCCTATTAAAGAAAAACATTCCAAGCGCCCTTAGTTTTGAAATCAAAGACCCTTGGCCTGGCGCGGTCGATAAAGCGCGGCTCTTGATAAATGGCTGTTTTGATTTGGATGGCGTATTACTTGAACATACGCAGCCTAATTGGGACCCGATCGGCCTAGACGAAAAACATTTTTACCGCCTGAATAATTTTGACTGGCTGCGCGACCTCAAAACACTTGGCGGCGCACAAGCGCGTCAAAAAGGCCGTCAGCTTATTACTCATTGGATTTTGCATAGCCGCGGCGCACAGAGCAAAGCATGGACACCCAATATTTTAGCCATGCGCATTTATAACTGGATTGCCTTTTATAATTTCTTCTGCCAAAGCGCCCCTGATGAATTTCGTGACCTGTATTTTGAATCGTTAAGCGAACAGCTAAATCACTTAGCACGCATCCATAGCCGTAACCTTGATGACATGACACAAATCCGCATAGGCCGCGCCTTATGCATTGCTGGC
This sequence comes from uncultured Micavibrio sp., assembly GCA_963977125.1. Taxonomy (GTDB): domain Bacteria; phylum Pseudomonadota; class Alphaproteobacteria; order Micavibrionales; family Micavibrionaceae; genus UBA2705. The sequence continues at coordinate 357,099 of CAXBNJ010000003.1, read as the reverse complement.
CTCGCCCTTGAAGAATACAGCTTCTTGCATGAAAAAGGCTTGGAAGTTTTTTTACGGGGCCTGAAAGATCAAATATTACTTGATGGCGGACATATCTCGCGCAGCCCTGCCGCTTTAATCCCCTTACTCTGCGCGGCGCATGATGTACGCATGGCCTTGCAAGCCGCCCATCAAAAAAGCTCCCTTCTTTTACAAAGCTCCATTGAGCGCATGAATAATGCTTTGCGGTTTTTCTGCTATAACGACAAGCAACTCGCTTTATTTCACGGCACGCAAAAGGGCGACGTACAAATATTAACCACCTTACTCTCTTTAGCTGGCCGTCAGCATAAAATGCAAAAAACCCTCCCACAAAGCGGCTTTGAGCGCATTGCTATGGGGCGCACCCAGTTAACGATCGATGTTGGCGTGCCTGCACCGCGCGGACATGACGAATATTGCCATGCAAGCACGCTGGCTTTTGAATTTTGCTATGGCAAGCAGCGCGTTTTCACCAATTGTGGCACGCATCCTTATAGCCCTGAATGGCAAGAAGCCTTGCGTCACACTGCCGCACATAACACCGCGCAAATTAATGAATTAGATAGCGCGGAAATTTTGGATAATGGCACGATTGGCCGCAAGCCTTTAAGCATTGAATGCGAACATGACACTATTGATGGCGGCGATTATGTCTCTGCCATGCATGATGGCTTTTTATCAACCAATGGCATTAAGCATTACCGCCAAATCGGCACGCAAAATCGCGGTAAGATCATCACAGGCCAAGATCATTTTGAGAATATATCAGGCGATGGCAGTAATGGCTCTGCCAAAATAAGATTCCATATGCATCCCAGTGTGCGTGCATCACTTATTCGTGACAAAGACGAAGTGATCCTTAGCCTTCCGGGCGGTACAGGGTTTCGCTTTTTCTGTGCGGGCGCTCATATTTCCTTAGAAGACAGCGTCTATTTCGGTAATAGCCATAGCCCGATCAAAACCAAGCAAATCGTCTTGAGCACACAAATTGCAGAAGCTATGACCTCTGTGGAATGGCTAATTAAACTGGAAGAACTTCACTAAAACCCGCGCGCTACCTTGACGATATTAGGGTGCAGCCTTATCTTAAATACTGTATTTTAAGCCGCATAAATAAAGATAATGGGATCACCACTTAAATGGCCAAACCACAACGAAATTTTGTCTGTCAGGGCTGCGGTACAGTGCATCGTAAATGGACGGGCAAATGTGATGGCTGCGAACAATGGAACACCATTACAGAAGAAATCGTCGAAGCCGCCATCCCCAAAGGCATGGGGCTTGGTAAAGGCCGCGCCATCGCCTTGCATAAGCTAGAAGGTAAAAACCACGAAACCGTCATTCGCCATCAAAGCCATATGGCTGAATTTGATCGCGTTACAGGCGGCGGCTTGGTCCCTGGCTCTGCGCTGCTTATCGGTGGCGATCCGGGTATTGGGAAATCAACATTACTATTACAAATTGTCTGTAGCCTTGCGAAAACAGGCAAGAAATGCGCCTATTTTTCAGGCGAGGAATCGGTTGACCAAGTAAGGCTTCGCGCCTCACGCCTTGGGGTTACAGGGGCATCGGTTGATCTGGCCAGCGCGAATAATGTCCGCGATATTATATCCACCTTAGAGGCTGATGCGCAGCCCTATGATTTAGTCGTTATCGATTCCATCCAAACGATGTTTGTTGATTCAATCGAAAGCGCGCCGGGTACGGTTACGCAAGTGCGTAGCTCTGCCCAAGAACTTATCCGCGTGGCGAAGCGTAAAGGTATTTGCCTATTGCTGGTCGGGCACGTCACTAAAGACGGACAAATTGCCGGCCCGCGTATTTTAGAGCATATGGTTGATACGGTTTTGTATTTTGAAGGGGATCGCGGTCACCCATTCCGCATTCTGCGTACCGTCAAAAACCGTTTTGGGGCAACTGATGAAATTGGCGTCTTTGAAATGGTGCATGAAGGTCTGATTGAAGTCACGAACCCTTCAGAAATCTTTCTCTCACAGCGTCAAGATAATGTACCCGGTAGCGCTGTTTTTGCAGGGCTTGAAGGCTCTCGCCCTGTATTGGTTGAAGTGCAAGCTTTGGTCGCCCCCTCACCGCTGCCTTCCCCGCGCCGCTCTGTTATTGGCTGGGATCAAAACCGCTTGGCGATGATTTTAGCCGTGATTGAAACGCGCTGCGGTATTCAATTTTCAGGCTGTGATGTGTTTTTAAATGTCGCAGGCGGTATCCGCATTTCTGAGCCGGCCGCTGATGCAGCTGTGGCAGCGGCCTTAATTAGTTCTCATTTACAGCGCCCACTGCCAGAAGATTTGATTATCTTTGGTGAAATTGGCCTATCTGGTGAAGTGCGCCAAGTCGCTCAGCCTGACTTGCGCCTCAAAGAAGCGGCAAAGCTCGGCTTTAAAAACGCCATGTGCCCGCGCTTTTTGAAAAAACGCAAAAAATCTCCTGATATAAAAATCAAGTGTAACGAGCTCAGCAGCACAGGCGATATGATGCTGTATTTTGCCGATAACACGGAAAAATTAGCGTCATAACTATCCGATAAGAACGAGAGTTGAATTTCTCACTTATATAAATTATAAACGCAGCAGAGTTTAAACCCCGAACGTAAAAGACAAGATAGCCCTATGGACTTAAGTAATATTTCAGCCGAAAGCATTAATTTATCCCTGATCCTCGATATCATCGTGTTCTTGGTTTTATTATTTTCTATCGGCATAGCCTTCTTGCGCGGCTTCCTGCGTGAAGTCCTGACCATTGCCGGCCTTATTGGCGGCGCAGTCGGTGCTTTCCTTTTTGGGCCACTTTTAAAAGCCCCTGTCGCTTCGATTCTGGGCGTGGAAAAAGAAGGCGCTGAGAATTTAATTGGCCCTATCCCTAATGAGTTCGTCGTTGGCGCTGTGGCGTATGGCGGCATTATGCTGAGTATCGTATTGGTCTTATCTATTGTCAGCTATTACCTGAGCAAAAAACTAAAAGATACAGGCCTTGGCCCTATTGATCGTACGCTTGGTGTGTTTTTTGGCTTAGCGCGCGCTGTATTAGTACTCGGATTTCTCTATCTGCCTTTATATCTCATGCTAGAAGCCGATAAACGCGCAGAATTATTTCCAACCGCCTTTAGCCGTGTTTATGTTGAATGGTCAGCCGCGGGCGTTGAAGGTTTACTGCCTGATAATCTTTTACCGACAGAAGATGGAGAGAACACAGAATCAGAGCTCGCCTCATTCACGCGTGAGAAATTACAAGAAATTGACGTGTTAAAAGAAGCTGTGCCAAAAGTATTAAAAACGGATAGTGGCTATAATGAAAAAAGCCGCGATCAGCTTGATAATTTAATTCAACGTGAGAACGGATCTTTAAATGAGTAATGCACCTGAAACCAGCCCAACAAGCGCAACATTATCGCAGCCCTTATTAGGGCGCACAGCGTTAATCACGGGCGCATCGCGCGGTATTGGTCATGCGCTCGCTTATGAATTTGCAAGCCAAGGCGCTGATTTGTTTTTACTCGCGCGCACGGTCGGTGGCCTTGAAGAAATACATGATGAGATAAAAGCTAAATTCCCTGAGCGTAAAGTCACGCTCATCGCCAATGATTTGACGAATTTTTCGGATATGGAAGCGCTTGGCCCCGCCATAGCCAGCAAAGTTGACAAGCTTGATATCTGGGTTGCCAATGCAGGCATGATGAGCACTATGGGGCCTTTGGCGCATGGTAAATTTAAAGAATTCCAAAAAGTCATGGATACGAATGTCACTGCGAATTACCAGCTGATCCGTACATTAGACCCCCTACTTAAAAATTCTGATGCAGCGCGCGTTATCTTTGTTACTTCAGGCGCCGCTGAGAAAGGCCGCGCTTATTGGGGCGCTTATTCCGTGAGTAAAGCGGCGCTTGAACAGCTTGCTTCTATCTATGCGGCTGAAAACGACATCACGAATATTAACGTCAATGTCATTAACCCCGGGCAGACCCGCACAGCCATGTGGCAAGAAGCCTTCCCTGGCCGCGAGCCTGAAGAGGTACCACCAGCCAGTGAGATTGTTCATAAATTTGTTGAATTAGCTTTGCCGAGCTGCACATTAAATGGCGCTTATATTAACGCGCAAGATTAATGCACCGCGTTTAGATCCTCTAGAATAATTATCTAGGCTGCCATTTATTTAGATATTGGCGCTGCTGATTAGGCATTTTTAGATATTCAGCGCGGCTTTGATTAAAAGAGCGCTCTTTGTTTAAGTCCAAATAATCAGCGCAATTGATTAGAGGGGCGTTATCTAGCTGGTGATTTCTTAAATAAAAGATATGGTCTTCTATGCCCATTCCCCCTATTCCGCCCAAATGAACGATATCATCATCATGCTCATCGCGTTGATGAAGACTGTCGGCGACAACGACGCTAAAATTATGCGTCGATAAAGCCGCTAAAAATAAGACTGATAAGCTCGGCGAAGCGCCAATAATCATGACGCGTCTATTGTCACGCTGATCTTCATTGGGGTTTTCATTATTTTGATTATTCGTATCATCACACATTATATGGTTCCTAATTTAGGCTGGGTCTTTAAATATTGACGCTCAGCATTTGGCAATTTATACGCCCCACGGCGATCGATTTTCTCGCGGCGTTCATATGCGCTATCATCGATATAGAGCATCTCTTCATCCGTCTCAGATATCTCACAAAATGCATCATCCTCGTCTTCAAGGCGTGCAAGCGGCCAATAAGATTCTTCACTCGCCCCATAATATGAGTCCGCCCCGCGTTTTTCACACAGCGTAAAGATAATAGTCAGACTAAGAAGATTTCTTTTGAACATTATTTGCGCTCTGGCTGATGATGTTTCAAATATTGCGCCTGCGCATTGGGCATTTTATAGATATCTGTTTTGCGGCCAGAATCTGGTGTATCTTTAGCGCGGGCAAATGAGTCCAAAACCCCCGATGAGAACAGGCTGCTGCTCGCGGCTGAACTAAAAGCTAAGCTAATCGCTAATATATGTAATTTGCGCTGTATTCTCATGGCATATATCCTTATTTAAAATTATGGATATATTTCTACAAGACGCCGTAAGTTATGTCAAGTTTAATGCGCTTCTGCCCAGCTTTGTGCCGCATCAGCCTCTGCGATTAATGGTAGGCCAATATCAACGGCCTTGGCGGCATTTTCCATTTCCTCTTTCACAAGGGCTTTAATCAATTCAACCTTAGCGTCAGGCACTTCAATCATGACCTCATCATGGATTTGTAAAATCATTTTCGTGTCGGGATGCTCTGCGCTCAGGCGGCGGTCAATGCGAATCATCGCCAGCTTGATAATATCCGCTGCCGTGCCTTGCAATGGCGCGTTCGTCGCTTGGCGCTCGCCAAATTGGCGGCGCATACCATTTTTATCGTTAATGCCATCAATAAAGCATTTGCGGCCAAACAGAGTTTTCACATAGCCAAATTGGCGCGCTTCTTCTTTTGCCGCTTCCATAAAGGCAGGGATTTCTGGGAAACGTGAGAAATACGCATCAATAAAGGTTTTTGCTTCACCGCGTGAACAGCCCAGTTGATTGGCAAGGCCAAAGGCGCTAATGCCATAGATAATGCCAAAGTTAACGGCTTTCGCGCTACGGCGCAGCTCTGGCGTGACATCTTCAAGCTTACAACCAAAGACTTGCGAGGCGGTAAGCGCATGAATATCTTCGCCATTCAGAAAGGCATTTTTCAAAAGCTCAACATCGGCCATTGCCGCGACAAGACGCAATTCCACTTGCGAATAATCCGCGCAAATAATTTTATGGCCTGCAGGCGCGACAAAAGCGGTGCGAATACGGCGGCCATCTTCACTGCGTATCGGTATGTTTTGTAAATTCGGATCAGATGATGATAGGCGCCCTGTCGTCGTCAGCGCCATATGGAAGGATGTATGAACGCGGCCGGTCTTTGCCGCAATTTCATTTTGCAAACTATCTGAATAGGTTGATTTCAGCTTGGCTAAGCTGCGATAAGCCATAACGCTTTTAACAACTGCATGGCCTTCCATTTCAAGCTTTTCTAGGACATCAACAGATGTTGACCAATCGCCTGTTTTGGTTTTCTTGCCCCCTTGCAGGCCAAGCTCATCAAATAACACGCCGCCGAGTTGTTTGGGGGAGGCTATATTAAATTCATGCCCTGCTTCTGTATAGATTTCTTGTTCAAGCGCGGCGATGCGTTTGCCAAACTCTTCGCTTAAATCATGCAGCACTAACGGATCAACCGTAACGCCATTGCTCTCAACCCGCGCAATAACCGGCGCAAGGCGGCGTTCAATATCTTCATAAATACGCGTGACATGTTCGCGCGCAATGCGCGGCTTTAAAACATTATAAAGACGCAATGTGATATCCGCATCTTCCGCCGCATAACTCGAGGCCAGTGCAATATCAACAAAATCAAAAGTGATTTGCTTTTTACCACTGCCGCAGACATCTTTAAACTTAATCGTTTCAAGGCCGAGATGGTTTTGCGCTAAAAAATCCATGCCGTGGCCATGTTTAGCGCCATCAAGGACGTAGGAGATCAACATTGTATCTTCAAGTGGCGTAATCGCGCCAAAACCTGCATTCCAGAGTATCTGTAAATCATATTTAGCATTTTGCGCGATTTTTAAAATGCTGGGGTCTTTCAAATAATCGGTAAGTATCGCAATCGCTTCATCCACGCCCATTTGCGCAATCTCGACAATCTCATCTTCCATGCTCAGCAAATCCACTGGCGCGGCCTTATGATTTAGCGGAATATAACACGCGCGGCCCGCGCGCGTTGACAGGGATATACCAACAAGTTCAGCCTTTGCAGGGGTCAGCGAGGTGGTTTCGGTATCAAAGGCGAGTGTGCCTGTGTCTTTGGCATCTTCGAGCCACGCGGCAAGCTCAGCTGCGGTTGAAATTGTACTATAGTCTTTTTCGATATTCGTCATATCAATGACGGGGTATTCTTCGCCTGCGCCATCTTCATTCTCGGCCTTAGGCGCAGCGGCGCGCTGTATCGGCACGCTGCTTTTTTCTTCACCAAGGCGCGTCAGCACTGAATTAAAATGGTGGATTTTTAAAAATTCAAGCACTTCTGGGCGCTTAGGGTCATGGGCATTAAGCACGTCAATCTCGAAAGGCAGCTCTATATCATCAACCAAAGTCACAAGGCGTTTTGATAAGCGCGCTTGATCGGCAAATTCAATTAAATTTTCACGACGTTTATTTTGTTTGATTTCGCCCGCACGCTCAAGCAGAGTTTCAAGGTCACCATATTCGTTAATCAGCAAAGCTGCCGTTTTAACGCCAATGCCCGGCACGCCCGGCACATTATCAACGCTATCACCCGCGAGCGCTTGTATATCAATGACTTTATTAGGCTGCACGCCAAATTTTTCAAATACGCCATCGGCATCAATAAAGCGCTGTTTGATCGGGTCCATCATGCGCACATCATCATTGACCAATTGCATTAAATCTTTATCGGAGGAAACAATCGTCACCTTATAGCCCTGCTCCGCGCCTTTTTTAGCGTAAGCAGCGATCAAATCATCCGCTTCATAGCCTTCTTTTTCAATCACTTCGAGGCCAAATGATTGTGTCGCGGCGCGCACTAGCGGAAATTGAGGAATTAAATCTTCAGGCGTCGCATCGCGCTGCGCTTTATAGTCAGGGTAAATATCATTGCGGAACGTCACGCGCGACATATCAAAAATAACGCCGACATAAGGGGCATGATAATCTTTTAACAGCCGCACCATCATATTGGTAAAGCCCAGCACAGCGCCAACTGGCGTACCATCGGGCGCCGTTAGCGGCGGCAGCGCATGATAAGCGCGAAAAATAAAGGCTGAGGCATCGACAAGATAGAGTTCTTTATCGTTTTTTGTTTGATCCATAGCTGGACTCGTTTTCTGTGCTGTTTCCATGAATGTACCATGGCCGATTACAGCAGAAGAATCCAGTATTACCCTTAAGCTGTACCCGTTTTTTTATCTTCTGGGGCGGGATTATCACTCGCTTTATCGCCATAGCGCGTCTTCACATAGACTTCGACCAATTGATGGAAGTCGGCAGCGATGTTATCACCGCGTAATGTGTGGGTTTTCTTGCCATCGGTAAAAACGGGGGCGATGGGCGCTTCGCCTGTGCCGGGCAAGGATATACCTATATCAGCATGTTTGCTCTCCCCGGGGCCATTAACGATACAGCCCATCACGGCAACATTCATGCTTTCAACGCCCGGATAAATTTCACGCCAGCCGCGCATATTATCATCGAGGGACTTTTGAATATCTTGAGCGAGTTCTTGGAATTGCGTACTTGTCGTACGGCCACAGCCCGGACAAGCGCTGACTTGTGCAGAAAAAGACCGCAAACCCATAACCTGCAATAATTCTTGGCAGACCTTAACTTCAACTGTGCGATCTTCGCCGACACGCGGCGTTAATGAAGCGCGAATCGTATCGCCAATACCCATTTGTAAAAGTATGCCTTCGCCGACAGCCGTCGCGACAATGCCTTTACTGCCCATACCCGCCTCAGTTAGCCCCAAATGCAATGCATAGTCGCAGCGCTGCGCTAAGGCTTGGTAAACGGCAATCAAATCTTGAACGCGACTAACTTTAGCCGAGAGGATGATTTTATTTTTAGGCAGGCCTAATTCTTCGGCTTGTTCAGCGCTCGCAATGGCGGATTGCACTAAAGCTTCGCGCATAATTGCATCTGAAGGGTAAGGCGTTTCTAATTTGGCATTCTCATCCATTAAATGCGTTGAGAGTTTTTGGTCAAGAGAGCCCCAATTAACGCCAATACGCACGGCTTTATCATATTTAATCGCCGCGGCAATAATCATCTCATATTGCTTATCTTTCTTAGCGCCAAATCCGACATTACCGGGGTTGATGCGGTATTTATCAAGCGCCATGGCCATGTCTGGGAAACGGTCGAGCAAATCATGACCGTTATAATGAAAACAACCGACTAAAGGCACATAGATGCTGCGCTCGATCAGTTTTCGCTTAATCAGCGGCACGGCGGCGGCGGCTTCATCGTTATTAACGGTTATGCGGACAATCTCCGATCCCGCATAAGCGAGCTCGGCAATTTGCTTTACTGTGCCTTCGACATCGGCCGTATCCGTATTCGTCATGCTTTGCACAATAACGGGCGCGCCGCCGCCAATAGTGAGGTTACCAACCTTAACGGCCTGCGTTTTATGGCGCTGTATTTGCGGCAGTGAAATCATAAATTTAGTCCCTTTATTCAGCCGTTACGCTTCGGTTAATCGACCACATATGCATGAGATAGAGTTTTTCAATACAAAAAAAAGCGGTTAAGTGCAAGACTTACCGCTTTTTTACAGAATGATTATTGTGACTTTAGTTTAATCTTATGTTGAAATTCTTATTCACGTTTATTTTAACATCGCGCATATAATATGCTGCTGTTGCCCATTTAAGTTCTTTTTGGCAATTTTCAAATGTTCCAAGCTCACGCGCTGTTTTTGGTAAGCTATTGCCCAATTTTGTATCTGGGCTATAGGCGAATTTTTCAAAACAAGTTTTTGCATATTGCCCAGTATCGACCAAAGAGCTAACAACATTAACCCCTTCACGACCATTTGCACCAATGCGTATTCTTGAGTTTGTGTTCGCGCCTCTTTGCTGCACACCAATATAGGCTTGGCGCATAAAGGCATTTTTTATAAATTGAGAACCATTAACGCCGCGCTTTTGAATGGCCAGCCCTGTAATTAAATCGCTTTTCTCTAGATTAGAGACGGTTTTTTCATCGAAGCAATAGGCGTTTAATCGACCACCATTCGGCGTTTGAACATTTGTCCACTGATCCGGAGTGCTGCATTTGCGCGCCTCAAGATTGAAACCATTTCTGTAAATCCATAAACCGTCTGTATTGGCTTTTTTATGAGTCGCAGTGTTTTGCGGCGTACCGGCATGGGTCATGCCCATAACACTGCCTGATCCATTATAATTTGGAGCATTACTCGTTGAAGAGCACCCTGTGGTTATCGCACTAGAGGCCACTAAAGCAAAGATTGCTGCATATTTTTTTAAATCACTCATCTTAAAAAACCTTCTTCTAAACCTAATCTATTAATCATACATAGCGTTTATACACGCGATAGATACATAGGTAATTAAATTGTTATATAATATTATAGATAAATATTACTTTGCGCAAGCTTGACACACAACCCATTGATAAAATGAGAAAAAGACCGCTAAGTGGGTGCGGTCTTTTTCCTGATTATGCTGTATTATGTTCCTATAATATCCCCATTATTGGCCCATTATTGACAAGATAAGCATTCTTCATATTGTGTTTCTGGTAATTCAGGCTCACGCAGATTTTCTAAATCTTTGGCAACGCCACGTTTCCAGCTGGCATCACTTTCTGCACGTTGAATAGATTTCGAACGACAGTAATATAATGTCTTAACGCCTTTTTTCCATGCTTGGTAATGGATGTCATGCAAATCTTTCTTATGCACATCTGCGGCTAAGAATATATTGAGTGATTGTGCCTGACAAACAAACTCAGCACGATCCGCTGCATGTTCGACCAACCAACGCTGATCAAGTTCAAAGGCCGTTTTGTAAACGTCTTTTTCAACTTCACTCAGGAAGTCCAAATGCTGGACTGAGCCTTCATTAGTAAAGATAGATGACCATACTTCATCCGTGTTCTCACCTTTTTCTTCAAGCAGAGCTTCAAGATATTTGTTACGAACTGAGAATGAACCAGATAGCGTTTTATGCGTATAAGCATTGGCTGCATTTGGCTCAATCCCAGGAGAAGCGCCGCCGCAAATAATTGAAATTGAGGCCGTTGGCGCAATCGCCATCTTATTAGAGAAGCGTTCTTGAATACCGTAATCAGCAGCATCAGGGCATGCGCCACGTTCTCCAGCCAGTTTCACAGAGGCTGCGTCAGCATGTGTACGGATTTGTTCAAATATACGTTTGTTCCACACTTTGGCCATGACACTTTCCATTGGTATCATTTTTTGCTGTAGGAAAGAGTGCCAGCCCATAACGCCGAGGCCAACTGAGCGCTCACGCATTGCAGAATATTTGGCTTTAGCCATATTATCTGGTGCTTTTTCGATAAAGTCAGAAAGAACATTATCAAGGAAGCGCATAATGTCTTCTACGAAGTTCTCATCATCTTTCCACTCATCATATTTCTCAAGGTTAATTGATGACAGGCAGCAAACCGCTGTACGGTCATTACCTAAGTGATCAATACCTGTTGGCAATGTGATCTCAGAACAAAGGTTAGACATCTTAACACTCAAACCGGCCATTTTATGATGCGCAGGAATATGCTTGTTGACGTGATCAACATAAATAATATACGGCTCGCCTGTTTCAATGCGCGCTGTGAGTAGACGTATCCACAATTCACGCGCATCAACAGTTGAAATAATCGCATTATCTTTTGGTGAGCGTAGTGCCCATTCTTCATTGCGCTCAACCGCATGCATAAAGGCATCCGTTACAAGCACGCCATGGTGCAAGTTAAGGGCTTTACGGTTAGGATCGCCACCTGTTGGACGGCGAAGCTCAATGAATTCTTCGATTTCTGGGTGCCATATAGGCAAATAGATAGCAGCAGAGCCGCGACGCAGCGAACCTTGAGAAATAGCCAAGGTCAGCGAGTCCATCACACGGATAAACGGCACGATACCTGATGTTTTGCCGTTACGGCCAATTTGTTCACCAATAGAGCGTACATTGCCCCAGTAAGATCCAATACCGCCACCAAGAGAAGCCAGCCAAACATTTTCATTCCACAGCTCAACAATGCTACCAAGCGAGTCGCCCGTTTCATTAAGGAAGCATGAGATAGGTAAGCCGCGATTTGTACCACCATTCGAAAGAATAGGCGTCGCTGGCATAAACCAAAGCTTGGACATGTAATCGTAAACGCGCTGTGCATGCTCAGAATCATCACCGTAATACATGCAAACGCGAGCAAATAGATCTTGATACGCTTCTTCTGGCATTAAGTAGCGATCAGCTAGAGTGGATTTTCCGAACTCTGTGAGGTTATCATCTCGGCTACGATCGATACGTATCCGATTTCCTCTTTCCATTTGCGCGACATCAAACATAAACATACTCCTAAAAACGCCCTCTATATTTAGTAAGGCTTACTAATTCATTTACACTTATAAGCAACCAAAACAAGCCTAGTGACTTCACTTTGGCGCTTAGAATCTTCTTCTTTATTACTTTGACAACGAAACTGCGAGAAACACAATCCTTAGTGATCGTTACAATACAAACATACTACATATCGTGTTTCGTTCAAAAATATATTTTATCTTTTTTGTGCAGTTTTTTGCTTGACGCTATTGGAATCGGTTAAACATACGCATTTATGCTTTTATATTTTTGGGGACGAACTCAATCCTTAAAATACTTATTCAATCGCGGGGCCAATCACGGGCCCTGTCGTTGGCTTATATTGGCCACAAGCTTATCTAAAATATTGCGGTACAATAGGGTAAAACCACAGATAAAATCACCTCTTTTTTTATAAAGCTTTTGTATAAGTTTCATAAATCCAATTGAATCAAAACCATGGCCTGTGGAAGACCTGATAAGAACCTTCTGCGCATATAGCTTAAAGGCGTGGTCGAATCGCTATAGAATCGGTTTCAAGGCCTTTGGTGAGTCGAAATAAGAACATCGAAAACGCCTCAAGTTTTTTTTACCAAGACTTCTATTATTAAGAATCGATTTCAAGTATAATCCATCACATAACAATAACGTTATGTAACACAGGGGATTAACGTGCCTAATTCAAAAAGAATCATTCGCCACCGCAACACAAAGATTTTGGCGACTTTAGGGCCGGCTTCCAGCACATCTGAAATGATCGAGAAATTATTTTGCGCGGGCGTTGATGCTTTTCGTTTAAATTTCTCTCATGGTGATCACAAAGATCACAAAGAACGCGTTGGCATGATTCGCGCCTTAGAAGAAAAATTTGGTCGATCGACATGTATCGTCGCTGACATGCAGGGCCCAAAATTACGCCTTGGTACATTTAAGGACGAAAAAATCGCCCTGACTAAAGGTATGACTATCCGCCTTGATTTAGACCCCACGCCAGGGGATGAAACGCGCGTTTGCTTGCCTCACCCTGAAGTTATGACAGCGCTTGATATTGGCTCAAATATTTTACTGGATGACGGTAAAGTTCGTTTTGAGATTATACAAAAAGGTGAAGATTTTCTTATTGCTGAAGTCATCTCAGGCTCTCGCCTATCGGATCGCAAAGGCTTTAATATACCGAATGTGATTCTGCCGATTGAAGCCCTGACCCCCAAAGATAAAATTGATCTTGCTGCAGCGCTTGATATGGGCGTGGATTGGATTGCACAGTCTTTCGTTCAAACCGCCGATGATGTGAAGCTCGCAAAAGAGCTCATTGCCGGTCGTGCCTATTTAATGGCTAAAATAGAAAAACCTTCTGCACTGGAATTTTTCTCTGAAATTTTAGAACATAGTGATGGGATTATGCTCGCACGGGGTGATTTGGGCGTTGAAATCCCGCCAGAACAAGTGCCTGCATGGCAAAAGAAAATTGTTCGTATGACACGCCGCACCGGCAAGCCTATTGTCGTGGCCACACAAATGCTCGAATCAATGATCGAAAACGCTCGCCCAACACGCGCTGAAGCATCCGATGTTGCGACCGCGGTTTATGATGGCGCAGATGCGGTCATGCTCTCAGCCGAAACCGCGGCGGGGGATTACCCACTTGAAGCCGTTGAAATCATGGATCGCATCTGTCGTAATGTTGAACAAGATGACCTCTATCAAAAATTAATGAGCGCTGACCGCCCGAGCGTCGTAACAGATCCGTCTGATGCGATAACCTCCTCGGCTTATCATATAGCGAAGCAAATTGATGCGGCTTGTATTGCCAATTTCACATCGTCGGGCTCAACAGCCCAGCGCGCCTCTCGAATGCGCCCTTCTATGCCGATTCTGACACTTTCTCAACATGAAAGCACCACGCGCCGCCTTGTCTTAAGCTATGGCGTTCATGCGGTTCATGTGCGCATTGTCTCTAGCTTTGCGGAATCGGTCAAACTGGCTTGTACCTTCGCTTATACTGAAGGCCTAGCCCAAAAAGATGACCGCCTTGTGATTACCGCGGGCGTGCCTTTTGGTAAAACGGGCACGACAAATTCTTTGCGTATCGCCACAGCGGGCAAAAATTTAGAGTTCTCACAGGACAGCTAAAGCCTTGATTGAGAATTTCTCTGCACATTTATGGTGGGGTTTTGCCCTCGCCTCCAGCATTGTCAGCGCGGGTGTTTATCTCGCGGGGCAATATCTTGCATTATCTCCTATGACCAAGACATTTTGGCGTGGGCTTATACCGCTCTTTGTGCTTTCCCCTGTCTTATTCTTTGTTGATATACCGACAAGCCCCTTCTTTTATGGTGCGACCCTATTCTCTGGACTTATTGTCACCTATACGGACACGAAGAACTTTGAAGCCGCCAATAGATTTGGCGCGGGCATCACAGCGCGCATGAAGCCTTTTGTCATTTGGCTGGTCTTTCTATTGTGGTTTATTTGGGATGCACCAACCCGCCAAGCCTTGTTAAATGCTCCCATTGAGCTCATTGGCGTTGTGGCCATGCTGCTGATTGGCGCATGTAGCGCATTTTACATGAATCGCTGCGCCGTCAGCCGTAATGCGTTGATGTTCTTTTTACCGCTTATTGCTCTTGCCACTTGCGTGGATCTGCTGAACAAAACAGCGATGGATAGCTCAGGCTTACTCAGTGGCATTATTGTTTATGCGTGGCTACAAGCCCTTATTATCACCGCCCTTAGCATCGGCACATTAAGCCGCCAGCAAGACTTTGCTTTAAGTGCTCTGATTTCCACCCACGCCTTGAAAGTGGGGCTTATCGTGGGCACTTTATTTATTCTGGCCAATTTAACAAAAAATGCCGCTATGTCATTTACCACAAACCCCAGTTACGTCACTGCGATCATGTTCACGAACCCGTTTTGGGTTAGCCTGTATTACAGATGCATTCGCCACAAAGAAATCGCCAATATATGGGCGGGTTACGGCCTTGTCGGCAGCGCCCTTGGTTTGATTCTTATTACGTCGCATTAACGGCATCAGGCGCAGAAGTCAAAACAGACACACAGAACAACAAAAGGCTGGTAAACCCACCAGCCTTTCGTCTTCTTCCCCATAAACTCGATAATATAGATACTCTATTACAACTCAAATTCTACGCTTGCTACGCTGAAGTTACGCTTTTTAGCTACGCCCAAGACTCTAAGTAAACTCTAATTCAAAGACGCCACGCGCGCTGGCGCACCTTCTTTATGTAGCCACCATGCCTGACGATTAATTGAATAAATCGGCTTATAGCGGCGTGTTGTTTCAGTGAAAATTGCTTCTTTAATTTGGTTGTCAAGCAGCATGGCGCCTTGA
This sequence comes from uncultured Micavibrio sp., assembly GCA_963977125.1. Lineage (GTDB taxonomy): Bacteria > Pseudomonadota > Alphaproteobacteria > Micavibrionales > Micavibrionaceae > UBA2705. The sequence continues at coordinate 341,565 of CAXBNJ010000003.1, read as the reverse complement.
TCTGTATAAGCAATTAATACGGCATGAGCGACATTCTTATAAGTGTCTTGAACAATTGCAACGCGCAGGCGCTCTTCTGGAATACCAAGCATTCTTAGTGCTGTATATTTAGCAATTGCAAAATCTTCGCAATCTCCGCCGCGCTTTAGAAATTCAACAGGCGTAGCCCAATAATCTGACTGCCCCCAGTTATTCTGATCTGTGATATAACGCGTTTTGTTCATCAGCGCATTAACGTGGCGGACTTTTTCGACCATTGATAAATTTTGTAGGCCAGCCAAGTCTTTTTGAAGCTTGGTGATTTCACTTTTACCTGAGCCATTCGCTACAACGCTTTCAAAACGTTTAAACATATCGCCCCATTTAGTGAAAGCGGTCAATTCTGAAGATCTTTGTTCCGCATGGCCGAATAAAGCGGGATATGCCCCTAGGGTCTCAGCGCTTGCCGTTGCGCTAACCAAACGAATCTTGCCTGCGACGTCTCTAATACCACTGGCTTTTGCAGGCTTAACAGCGCCGCCGCTCAGTGAAACGAATACCGCACAAGCCGCAATAGATGTTCTGATAAATTTTTGTTTAAATAAAGCGAGCTTTAGTTCTTGGACACTCACAAAGCCGCGATCAACCAAAATTTGACCAAGCCCCGTTTTCTCGCAGGTCCTGCCGCGCTGTTCGCGCATAACTTCGCCAAGCTGAGCGGGCGTGATCTTACCGCTAAGAACAAGGATATCGCCAACGCGATTGTGATGAATGAATGATTTGATTAATTTGACAAGGCCTATACCTGTAGAATTCCCTGCGCGAGTGGCCAATAAGAAGTCTTTCTTATTACACCTAATTTCTTTTTCGGCTGTATTCGCCGCTAGAGACTCATTTTTTTGTACACGCATTCAACTTAACCTTACTACACAACTTATATTTAGTGAGCTTTTACCTATCCTCAACAATTTGGAGGACATATAAGATGGTATAATAAGAAAATAAGATGAACTACATAACTTTAGCTTAACATTACTCGACCCTATTTACACATACTCACACAAATGCGCTTTAACTTAGACCAGCGCTTTAATGTCACACACAAGAAAACCATTTTAACCCAGTTGACTAGCTGCGCCTTCACACAAGGTATTGCTAGCGGTCTTCTTATATCTCCATTAAACACGAGAAAAGTTGACGAAAGGTTACCAAAATGGCAAAAAGCACTATAAATTTAACTTATTCAGTAAAAAATGTATAAAATAGGCTGAGTGAGGACTTCACACAGGCAACCCGATTTAAAAATTCAAGGTAAAGATAATGTCCAAGACGCAAGCCCCCCTTAATGCAAACGTAAATTCACGCAGTTTGCACGACTATGTTACGAATATGGCGCAAGCACAGATTCTGGTTATTGGTGACATTATGCTTGATCGTTATTTTTATGGCTCTGTCTCGCGCATTTCACCCGAAGCGCCCGTCCCTGTATTACAGGTCGCACGCGAAGGCCGTATGCTTGGTGGCGCAGGCAATGTTATCCGCAACTTGGATGGCCTTGGCATAAAAAGCAAAGTTATCGCGATAACTGGGCATGACCAAGAAGGTGAAATCGTAGCCAATATGCTTGAAAGCCTTGACCATTTCACATCATCCGACCAAAATCTTATTAAAACAAGCCGTGCGACCACTGTAAAATCACGCTTTGTCGCACAAGGCCAGCAGCTCTTACGCGCTGATGAAGAAGACAAAACCCCCGTTAGTGGTGCCTTAGAATCACAGATCATCGCTGCGATCAAAGCCAATTTGCCGGGCTGTCAGGCTGTCATTTTATCAGATTACGATAAGGGCGTACTCACCACCAATATTATTCAGCAAACTCTACAGCTCTGCCGCGATGCGGGCATTAAAACACTGGTTGATCCAAAAGGTAATGATTACAGCATCTATAAAGGCTGCTATGTCGTCACACCGAATCGTGATGAACTCTCTCGTGCCACAAATAACGCGCCGACACTCGAAGAAGAAGACGTCGTTAACGCGTCGAATTTGTTAATGCAACAATCAGGCATAGAAAACATTGTCGCGACGCGCTCAGAAGATGGCATGACCATTGTACAAGGCGCACAAAATGATCAACCCACACGCCCTGTACACATCCCAACGCAAGCCCTTGAGGTTTATGATGTCTCGGGCGCGGGCGATACTGTGATTGCGACTATCGCAGCGGGCCTTGCCGTTGGCGCAAATCTGGTCGATGCTGCGCGCATAGCCAATATAGCGGGGGGCATCGTTGTTGCAAAAACGGGCACAGCCCCTGTTAGCGCAAGCGAGATTATTGAGCATATCGAAAAATACGGCGAAAGTGATAAATCAATCCAAATTAATAACGACCACACATCAACAAAGATTTCCAGCGTGGCTCAAATCCATGATTGGGGCAGTGCTAAGAAACAAATCGAAAAATGGCAACGCGTTGGTCTGAAAATCGGCCTCACTAATGGCTGCTTTGATTTATTACACCCCGGCCATGTGCAATATTTACATGAGGCGCGGATGCTGTGCGACCGCCTTATTGTCGCGCTTAATCACGACCAATCAGTTCGCCTGTTAAAAGGCCCCGATCGCCCAATTCAAAGCGAAGAATCCCGCGCAAGTGTTATTGGCGCATTAGCCGCTGTTGATATGGTCGTTCTTTTTGGCGCTGAAGAAGAAGGCGAAGACAATACGGCGACAGCTCTGATTACGCATTTACAGCCCGATATTTACGTTAAGGGCGGGGATTATAAGCTTGAAGATGTGCCTGAAGTGCCGGCTGTTAAATCTTATGGTGGAGAAGCCCTAATACTGGCTTTGGTTGATGGGTACAGCACAACGAATCACATTAATAAAATCAAAAAACATTCTGCCGTAAATAAGGGCTGAGCATTCACCCTAATCACATGGCTAATCACATGGCTAATCACATGGCTAATCACATGCCTAATCACATGATTGTATAATGATAAAGATAGTGTTAGAATTAGCGAGTTATTGTAACGCGTCCTCAATCATCTTATCAAAAATAGCGGTTTCATTATGTTCTCAGTCCCGAAGTTAAAGCTCTCTTTGTCCTCTACTGTTCTGTCTCTTACTTGTCTGGGGCTTCTTACAAGCTGTAGCGCAGTTGACACATATCGCAATGCAATGCCTTCTGGCTATGCGCATCAAACGGTTTTGCCTTTAGCGCAACCAAGAATGACGCATCCTTATGATAAGGACGTTGCTTATAATCCTGCACAAATTGAACATGTTGCCCTTAAACATCAAGATAAAGTTGATCAACTGCTTGAGCAAATAACGCTCGGCCTAGATATGATTTCTGCGCAAGATAGCTTATTTTTAGTCAGTGAACAAAAAAATAGAGATTTTGACGACGCTCTGCGCTTTAGCTTAAGAAATCGCGGCCTTGACCTTGATTTGACCAGCATGGCTCGCTATCAGTTAATTTATACTATGCGCCCCGCCATAGCTAAAGACTTTAAATCTATGTCGGTAATGCCGAGCCGAGATGAGATTGAATCCCTTGAATATTATGCACTTCGCCTTGTTGACACGAGCCACGGCACCCCCATAGCCAGTGCTTATTTAATACCAACATATCACGGCTTTCCTGTATCACAGGATATAATGAGTACACCAATGGACACCACAGCCCCCCGCAACGCAGAGATCGCGACGGATATGCCTGTTCATAAAGCACAGCCTATCATAGACGACTCTCCTATGCAGGCGCCTATGGATAGCGCCTTAGCCTCACCAAGCGTGCAAATATACGCGACAGATACGCCAACCGTACAAAGCGGTGATGTCAGCTATGGTAGCGTCTATACACCAGAGGATGCATCCAACGCACCTTTGGCGATCACGAACTCGGGCGTTAAGAGCAGCACAGCCCAATAATTCGTTTTATAATTTATTTTATAGAATTTTTGTATAGGACCCCCATGCGATATATTATCCTAACTTTGGCGACGCTTCCTTTATTGTGTTCTTGTTCAACGGTCAACCCGTTTGGTCATTTTCCGCTTTATGAAGAATCGTCCAATATGATCGCGCCAAATCACACCGCCGCTGATATATTGGGGCAGCAATTAAAAGCACGGCACAGCACAATGCAGCCCATTATCGTACAAAACTTCTGGAATAATCACGCCCCGCAACATATGAGCGCTTTTGGCCGCGTTATTCCTGAGCAGATTTCAACGCGCCTTATTCAACTGGGCTTTCAAGTCATACAACCTCATTATGCTCAGCAAGCCACGCAGGACATCACTCAAGGCGGCTCACCTGAAACGTTTCTCGCAGGGCAAGATATTGATATGTCCACGATTAAAAAATATTCACAAAGCGCCCATATTATCCTATCGGGCAGCTACACAAGAAGCGCCAATAACGTCAAAATTCATGCCCGCATGACGGACAGCACAAGCGGCGCATTCATTGCGGCCTATGATTATAACTTGCCCGTCACCCGCGAGATAGAAGCTCTTATAGCGCCGCCAAGCTATTAAGCAGCCCAATTCACTCCCCGACTAAAACCAGACAAGCCCCTATCGGCCTTTTACACAGCTGAGAGCCACCCCACCGATACGATGTAGAGGTGGAGGCGCATATATGCTCTACAGTAAATAAGCTCAGGGGAGGGGAATACAGATTGCGCAAGTGGCGATAAGCAGGCGCCGCATCGAGCGGCAGAAGAGAGGTCGAAACAGAAGGCATAGGGACGCTTAACTTTAGAGCTTTTCCTTATTCCTTATCGCCATCCTCATCAAACGGCACTGCACCAAATTGTTCTAATGGGTTTGGATTGGCTTCTGGGTCAAGCTCTGCGTCTTCATCATCTGGAATATCAGGCAAGAAACCATTGCTTTGTAGCTGCCACAGACCGTTATAAATACCGTCATAACGCAACAATTCATCATGGGTGCCATCTTCAACGACCTTACCTTTTTCAAACACAAGGATACGATCCAAGTGACGAATAGTGGTCAATCTATGCGCAATCGCCAAGACGGTTTTATCAACCATGATCTTATCCAGCGCATCTTGTACCAAGCGTTCTGATTCAGCATCCAGCGCCGAGGTCGCCTCATCCAAAACAAGAATTGGCGCGTCTTTAAGAATAGCACGAGCAATCGCCACGCGTTGGCGCTGACCTGCGGAAAGAGCCACACCATTAGGGCCCACAGCCGTAGAATAGCCCAAAGGCAAGTCTTTGGTGAAGTGGTCGACATAGGCGGCTTTACCTGCCTCTTCAACTTCTTCATCCGTTGCATTAAGGCGACCAAAGCGGATATTCTCGCGCAATGTATTATCGAATAGTGCAATATCTTGCGGGATCACGGCAATATTTTGCATCAAGCTGCCCGATGAAACATCTGTAATATTCTGTCTATCAATAAAGATCTCGCCGCCTTGCGGATCATAGAAACGCAGCAGCAAGTTCAATAAAGTTGTTTTACCTGATCCTGAAACACCAACAATACCCACTTTTTGACGCGCGGGGATACTTAGCTCCATTTGGTCGAGCGCTTTTTGACGTTGGTTGTAGGCGAAACTAATATTCTGGAAGTGCAGCGCACCCTGATCAACATCAAGGGCTTTTTCTGCAATATCAGTGCCCTGTTTTTTCTGTGACAGCGTGACAAGGTCTTTATAGAGTACAGTCGCTGAACGTAGATCAGTATGCGCGCTCATCAAGCGGCGATGGTTCTGGGCAAAGCTAATCAACGAAGTGTCAATCTTATGTAGATATAAGAACACCATAACAAGGCTACCGATTAAGAAATTCTCCGCGCCCAAATTCATCATGATAAAGATCAGCAAAACAATAAACTGTGTGGAGACCAACATGACCGACAGCATAAACCATTTAAGCTCTTCCCATTTAATTACGGGACCTTGCACTTTAAAAATATCGCGCTGAGCTTTGGTCAATGTCCGCATTGAAAAAGAGGATAGATCGTAGCTTTTAACCGTACGGATATTATTAATAAAATCAGTCAGACGGGAAAAGAACACATTGTCTTTTTCATCAGCGTCCTCAATACGTTTCATTAAAACGCGGTCAAAGAACTGCATCACGGTAAACATCAGTAAAACCAATATTGTGATACACAGGCCCGCCACGGGGCTTAGAATAGTTAAGGCGATAATCGATCCTGAAACAGTAACCACAACGCTAATATTAACGCTTTGCATCTCAAAGAAACTCTGCATTGAACGCCCGCCTTTACTGAGGCGCGTTAACAAAGCGCCCGTGGGGTGCTTTTCATGCCAGCCCATAGGCATATCAACCATGCGCATAAAGTAATCTTTATAAAATGTCGCTTTGGTGAAATGCGCTAGCTTGCCTTCAAGGATACGCGCGGGCCCATTAAGAGACCAATACATACCAATTAAAACCAAATAAAAGGTCAGCCACATAATAGAGCCCCCCACGACAGAGGCTTCATCAGCATATTGAATATGATTAATCAACTGCCCCAGGGCAAAGGGCTGCAATAATAATGTGAGATTCGCTAAAGTACCCAAAATATAAGTAATCGGAATCCATATGCGTTGGCCATAGGCGTAAAGCCAGCAATTACGCAGTAATTCGCGATAAACTTTTATCACATTTGGTTTTTCTGAAATATAGTCTTCAGCGGTTCTTATTTTATTCTGAGATGTTGCCATAGCTGATAAGATTGTCTATTTTATACTGGTTATATACTTGTTATATAGTAGGATCACAAAAATTACATATATATTTATAACACAGGATAGACGAGATGATAAAACACATTCTTACTCTGGGCGTTTTCTCTTTCTTTATTTGCTCATTCCTTATCGGCGCCACGCCCTATAGTGAAGCGAAAACCGTCCCGACCAATCAAGCTGAAATTTCTTTATCTTTTGCTCCGTTGGTCAAGCGCATCGCCCCTGCTGTCGTTAATATATACACCAAGCGCACTGTCACGCGCCGCACGAGCCCGTTTATAAATGACCCGTTCTTCAACCAGTTTTTCGGCAATCAACTTCGGAATGGTTTTGGCGGCTTAGAGCGCCAACGTGTTGAAGGCGCGCTCGGCTCGGGCGTGATTATTGAAGCCGAAGGCCTTGTTGTCTCGAATGCGCATGTCATTAAAGGCGCGGATGAAATCACAGTTGTCCTGCGTGATGGCCGTGAGTTTCCTGCGGTTGTCCTGATAAGCGATGAAAATTCTGACATTGCGCTAATCCAAATTAAACCTGATGGCGAAGAGCTCCCTTTTGCGAGTCTTGAACCAAGTGAGAATTTAGATGTTGGTGACCTCGTCTTAGCGATTGGTAATCCGTTTGGTGTTGGCCAGACTGTTACCAGTGGTATCGTCTCCGCCCTTGCGCGCTCTTCCATTAACATTAATGATTTTAACTTCTTTATTCAAACTGACGCGGCAATTAACCCTGGCAATTCTGGGGGACCGCTTGTGTCTATGCGCGGCGGTATTGTCGGCATTAACACGGCGATTTATTCACGTGATGGCGGCTCGCTCGGCATTGGATTTTCAGTGCCTTCAGAAATGGTCGCCGCGATTATCGCCGCTCAGAAAAATGATCGCATCTCGGAAACGGGCCATATTATCCGTCCATGGATGGGCTTAGAAGCACAAAATGTTTCCGCAGGCATTGCAGAGAGCTTAGGCCTTAAAAGCCCGCAAGGCGCGCTTATCTCAAGCCTGCATGAAGCCAGTCCCGCGCGTAAAGCCGGGTTAGAGCGCGGCGATTTGGTTAAGGCCGTTAATGGCAAAGCCATACGCGACGCCGTAGAAATGCGTTTCCGTATCGCGACCATCGCCGTTGGCGAAGATGTTGAGCTGACGGTCAATGCTGGTAAAAAAGATAAAACCATACGCTTCAAAAGCATTATGCCGCCTGAAATCCCAGCGCGTGATACGTTTATCGGTAAGGATAAAACATATTTCTCTGGCGTGAGTTTTTCTCATGTAAACCCCGCTTTGCGCGAAGAGCTACGTTTGTCACTGCCTGATAATGGCGTGGTCGTCAGCGCCATTGCTAAAGATTCAAATGCGAGCCGCTTCTTACGCATCGGCGATATCGTCGAAGAAATTAACGGTCAAGCCATAGCGAAGCCGCGTGACGTTGAAAAAGCCGCAAAAACGCAGTTTAAAGGGTATCAATTGGCAATAACGCTAAATCGCAATGGCAGCCGCCAGCAAATCGCATTACGGTAGGGCCATGAATGATCTTCTCAATTTCAATGGGGCGACGAGCAATGATCCCCACAGCACACCAAAAGAGCACGCTAAAGTAAAGCCCTTGGCGGAGCTTTTGCGCCCGCGTGATTTAAGCGAAGTTATTGGCCAGTCGCATTTAACCGATGCGGATAATGGCCTGCTGTATAAATTACAAAAACAATCCCCCTTGCCTTCACTTATTTTATGGGGGCCGCCGGGCTGCGGTAAAACAACGATTGCGCGTTTATTCGTCACGGATAGCGAAGACTATCGTTTTGAACAAATATCAGCGATATTCTCAGGCGTGAGTGATCTACGGGCCTTATTTGATTCCGCAAGGAACCGTCAGCGCAATGGCGTACACACAGTCTTATTCGTTGATGAAATTCACCGCTTTAATAAAGCACAGCTTGATGCCTTTTTACCTGTACTTGAAGATGGCACCTTAACCTTAATTGGCGCGACAACCGAAAACCCATCATTTTCCTTAAATGCCGCGTTGCTCTCACGCTGTAGCGTTTTAACGCTTAACCGCCTTGATCAAGACGCTTTAGAAGCGCTCTTAAGTAAAACTGAAGCGCATTTAGAGCTGAGCTTAAATATTGATGAGGAAGCCCGCCAAGCCTTGGTTGATGCGGCCGATGGCGATGGCCGTTACTTACTCGGCGCGATTGAAAAGATTGCCGCCTATGACAGAGAAGCCCCGTTAGGCCGTAAAGACTTACTCGAGCTGATTAATCGCCGCGCCCCACTTTATGATAAAAGTGATGAGGGCCATTATAACCTGATCAGCGCCCTGCATAAATCTATTCGCGGCTCTGATCCTGATGCGGCGCTTTATTGGCTTGCACGCATGTTACAAGGCGGCGAAGACCCACGCTTTATCGCCCGCCGCCTATGCCGTATGGCCAGCGAAGATATCGGCCTTGCTGACCCACAAGCCCTCGTTCAATGCAACGCCGCTTGGGAAAGCTTTGAGCGCTTAGGCAGCCCAGAGGGTGATTTAGCCTTAGCGCAAGCCGCCGTCTATCTTGCCTGCGCCCCAAAATCAAATGGTGTCTATGCGGCGTTTAAAACCAGCATGGCCTTTGCGAAAAAAAGCGGCGCGCATATGCCCCCTAAACATATTTTAAATGCGCCGACCAAATTGATGAAAGATCAAGATTATGGCACGGGCTATATATATGACCATGACACGCCTGAGGGCTTTTCCGGCCAAGATTATTTCCCCGAAACCCTCGGTCGCCAAAATTTCTATGATCCGCCAGAGCGCGGTTTTGAGCGTGATATTAAAAAGAGACTGAGTTATTGGTCAAAATTACGTGATGAAAAAGCTTGACAGCTTTGTCATAATTTGGTCTTGTGGTGACGTTTTTACTTATAATTAAAGGTACGTCATGGTTTTTAATAATACATTCATTGGTAAAGTCGGTAACGTTAACACCCCAACATCGCAATCTAGTGACGATGTTACTGAAATTGAAAGCATCGCACCGGGCGAAACCTTCGAACATGATGGCCCCGTTCTTGTTAAAAAGACTATTGGCAAAGGCGCAATCGTTAAAATAAAAAATGGTGGCATTACAGTCCAAGGCTCTGTTGACGACGACGTAAAGATAACAGTCAAAGATACGAGCACAAGCGATAGCATCACCATATCAGGCGCAAATTCAATCATTTCTGGTAACAATATGGTCATCATCAACGGAACTATTATTAGCGGCAATAATGTACAAGTTAATAACTCTTTTTCAAATGCTGCTGAAAATGACCAAATCCCTCGAGGCATTACTCTCCATGAACAGGTTGGCGATAACGTCACTTTAGTCTCGGACAAAGATATAGAGCTCAAAAAAGACGCCGGCGCAACATTAAAAGCCGAATCTGATCGCGGCTTTGAGAGCCTGTCATTAGGAGACAACTCTTCCGTTCAAGCGCAAAGAGATATAATCATCGACGGAAAAGCGGGCGAGAATACTCAGCTCACTTCTGGGCGAAGCATTGAGGTTGGGCTTATGCTATCAGGCAGCTCAGCTAATGCAGGGCGTAATTTCGAAGCTGAATGCGTTGAAAACTCGACCATCAATGCCGGCAGGAATGCAGAAATAAGTAAAATCATGGGCACGTCCTACGTTAATGCTGGACGTAATGTAGAATCTGACCAAGCCGATGAAACTGCGAGTATCTCGGCTGGTCGAAAAAAAGAGATTGGTTCAGTTAGCGCCCCTACCCCCAAGAGCGGCAAAAAGCAAAATCCGGGATTTATATATTGATACAAGAACAGCTCATCGACTTCACGCCAGAGGGCAAAAAAGAGCGCCTTTCACAAGCGCAGATTGTCGCATTATACCCTTATGCGCCTGAATGCCTATATCGCAGCTATTTTAACCCCGGCCATATTACAGGCTCTGGCGTACTTGTCAGCGCCGATGGACAGCGTGTTTTATTGAACCACCATAAATTTCTTGATAAATGGCTGTATTTTGGCGGTCACGCTGATGGCGATAATAATATTTTAAACGTTGCCCGCCGCGAAGTTGAAGAGGAATCTGGCCTGAGCGATTTCGACCTCGCTTATAATGATATACTCAGCCTTGATGTCCACCCTATCCCTGAAAATGCAGCAAAAAGCGAACCTGCCCATAAACATTTTGATGTGCTGTATTTGTTCCAAATGCGTGAAGGAAGCAATGAAACGCCTGCTTTAAGTGATGAATCCGTCAGTCTTAAATGGGCCGAGTGGGATACGCTAGAGCAGTTTTCACTTGATCCGCATGTTCTTTTCGCGCTACACAAGGCTTTGAAACTTCTCTCAAGCTAGGCAGTAACCGAATGTTAACATGGATATCAGTAGCCGCCGGCGGCGCTATAGGTGCCGCTCTACGTTATGGCGTTAATGTTGCTACCGTCGCGATATGGGGCTTAGGCTTTCCTATCGCAACGCTGATTGTTAACATTTTAGGCTCTTTTATTTTAGGAAGCTTGGTTGGCCTATTTACGCATTACGGCACCCCAAGCCCTGAAATGCGCCATTTTATTGTTACGGGTATGCTTGGGGCTTTTACGACTTTTTCTACATTCTCGCTGGATAGTGTCACTTTGTTTGAACGCGGCGAGTATGGTATGCTTTCTTTCTATATTTTGGCCTCTGTGCTTTTGGGCATTGGTGCTTTTTTCTTTGGCCTATTTATTATACGGACATTATTTTCATGACTCAGGTTCAAAACATTATTGTAACTAAAGACGATTCAGGCCAAAGGCTAGACCGCTGGCTTGGCAAAATGGGCGTGCCCTTTTTCTTAGTTCATAAATTCTGCCGCTCTGGCCAATTACGCATTGACGGCAAACGCTCAAAAGCTGACGTGCGCCTGCAAGAAGGTCAAAAAGTCCGCGTGCCCCCTTACACGCCAAAAGACAGCAGCATCAGAACAGAAGAGCGCCCACTGACCGAGCAAGATCGTGATTATATTAAATCACTGGTTATGTATGATGATGGTCAAATTATTGCGCTGAACAAGCCTAATGGCCTTGCCACGCAAGGCGGCACCAATATGAAACAACATGTAGATCGTATGCTTGAAGGATTATGTAGCAAAGACGGCGTCAAGCCGCGCCTTGTACACCGCCTTGATAAAGACACATCAGGTATATTGCTGCTCGCCCGCTCTGCTGAAATGGCGCGTTTATTGGGGGATAGCTTTAAGTCTAAAGATATTGAAAAATATTATATCGGCATCACAACCCCCGCACCAGACAAGCCACGCGGCGATATAAAAGTCCCACTTTTGAAAAAAAGCATGGGCTTTGATAAAGATCGTATTATCGTTTCTGAAGATGGCCGCTTTGCACACACAATGTATAAGCAGCTTGAAAAAGTCGGCAAAACCGCCGCTCTGCTGGTCTTTAAACCATTAACTGGCCGTACGCACCAAATTCGTGTGCATAGCGCGTTTATAGGCTGCCCACTTATTGGCGATTTTAAATATGGTTACGAGCCTGAAGAAATGCAGCAAATTAGGCTGAATAAGCGCCTGCACCTGCACGCTTACCGTCTAAAATTGCCTTATCCAGGTGAGCCGAAAAAGACACTTGATTTAACCGCCCCTTTACCCAATGATTTCAAAGAAAACATGGCTTCATTAGGGTTTAATACGCAAATCAGACCTGACGATTTAGAATTTTAGATAAAAGAGCTCTCCCAATGACATCATCAGCCGCGCCGTTAAAAGACGATACAAAACAAAAAAAATCTAACCCCATAGTCAAATGGCTGCTTCGTCTTGTTTTGATCTTTGTTGGCTTTATCGTTATTGCTCTTATTTCCATGAATGCTTTAAACGGCACAGGAGACGCGCAAAAATCGAGCATAGAAGGTATATTGCACGATATATTTAAGGGTGATGCGGTCATTCATAAATTTAATCAATTTTCAGCGCTTCCATATTTAAGTATCGAAGTTGAAGATGTTACGGTCGCTGACAAGGACGTAAAAACAAAGCTTTTAATGGGCGCTGAGTATTTTGCATTCCAAACAGGCCTTATAAATATCCTACTACAAAAACCCTCTTTCCTTAAACTCGAGGTTCGGAAGTTTTACGCAGCCCCGGGAACTCTAGCGCCTAAAGCGTTGATAATTGACTATATAAAACCTGTCGAAGGCACAAATAAGCTCTCCGTCAAAGGTCAATATAGTCAGCTACCTTTCGCGTTCACAATCGATGTCGCACCACATAATGATGGGGTCGATTTAACCTATGGTTACAAACTCAAAAGATCCTTTACGCTGAGCGGCATGATTGATGCCTTGAATATTAAAGCTCAGCTCAATAACAAATCTGATGGTCTGTATTTTGAAGACCTTATCGTCAGCCAGTCCGAGTTAGAATTATTAACAGGCGAAGCGAAACTTAATGTTGGCTCTATTTCTAAAGTTCTGGCTAATCTATCGCTAGAGGGTGCTTCGATACAAACAGAGCTTACACATAAAGCCTCCAGCAAAAGTAAAGAGACCGCAAAAATCGACAAAAAAGTTGAGGGCAATACTGCTGAGTTAGATACGGAAGAGGCCCCGAAAACAGAAGTGACAGAAGCAGAAGCTGAGGTCACAACCGTAACACTGGACCCTGAACGTTTAACGGGCCATATCAAGATCAAAGATTTTGATCTTTCCAATTTGACGGCATCTGATAAAGCCAGCTTTATACTACACACAGCCTTAAGTGAAATCATCGCGAAGATAAACGCCCCTATTGATGGTTTATATCAAGACAAAGCCAGCGAGACTGACGGCCATAAACCATTTTTCCCTGCGCTTAACGTGAATGTTGACCTTGAACTGCGCAATTTAAAAATGAATAATGCCGCCCTTGGCGACCTAACATTCCCTATTTCTTTACAAGATCAAGAGCTCAGCATTAAGCCCATTACTGGACAAATTAATGAAGGCTCATTCAGTGGCGCGCTCAGCCTTACCGAAGGCTTAGATCATTTATTACGCTACAGCCATGATTTGCGTTTACAGCAATGGAATTTTGGTCAATTGCTCACGGACATGGAACTTAACCATAGTGAAGTTATCGGCAAGGCTAATTTTGACAGTAAAATCACATCTGAAATGACCGCGATAAACAGCTTCGCAGATACAATGAACGGCGATTTCCGTTTTGTTATCGCTGATGCCGAAATGAAAAGCGGTATCGTTAATAAATTAATGGGTGGTCTGGTTACAGCGCTTATTCCTAATCTGACACCAGAAAGCAAAAGTAAAATAAACTGCGTCATCGGAAATTTTGCTATTCAAGACGGCACAGCTCAATCAGAAGCTCTATTTGTTGATACCGATCGCACTCAAATTGTCGGCCAAGGTCAAATTGACTTGAAAAAAGGCCTGTATGATATGAAGCTCGTTCCTAAAGCAAAGAAAACAACTTTGCTTGATATAACCCCATCGATAAACATATCAGGGCCATTATCATCCCCCCAATTCAGCCCTGATGCATTTTCCCTCAGCAGTAAAATTGGCGGCGCGTTATTAGGCCTTGTTAATCCGCTCTTCTTAGTGGCAACTTTGACTGATTTCAGTTTTTCTAAGGAACATAGCTGCTATCAGTCTGTTGAAAATAAGGGCGAAGAATAAACCATGAAACGTTTTTACAAAACCGCGACATATAATGAACAATCGGGTCAATTTTTTATTACGCTTGATGGGCGCCCCATAACGACGCCTGGGCGCCATATCCTCCATACACCGACCGAATCCTTAGCCAAAGAAGTCTGCGCGGAATGGATGGCGCAGGGGGATGACATTATTCCCGATTCGATGCCGATCACCCAATATTGCTATACCGCTTTAGATTATGTGACGAAACATCGCACAGAGATCACCGCGACTATTCTAAATTTTCTGAATACTGATTTATTATGCTATCGCACGGATCGACCACAAGAGTTAATCGAAAAACAAAACACCGCTTGGGACCCTTATGTAAGCTGGTTCACTGATCATTTTGGCCACAGCTTAGAGACCACAACGGGGCTCATTGCTCTCACCCAAGACGCAGCCGCTCATGAAAAAGTAAAAACGCATGTTGATGGCCTAGAGACAGAACAGCTGACTATTGCGCAGTTTTTAACCGCAAGCTGTGGGTCTTTAATTATGGCGCTCTGCTTTGTCGAAGGCGCAACGACATGCGAGGCGATGTTTAATGCCGCTTTTGTAGAAGAACTGCATCAAGGCGCTGTGCACGAAGAAGAACGATTCGGCATTGACCCGATACAAGAAAAACAACGCGCGCGCCTAAGCCGAGATCTAAAAGCAGCGGAAACTTATCTTACTTGCCTAAAGCAGAATTAAAACTACTTCACTTCACGAGTGACAGATCGAGATAAATCAGTATAATCAATCCATAAAGTCGCCCTTCAAAGCGTAAAGCTACGCATCTCGAGTAGAACCATAGGATTAAAAATGAAAAACGCACAATATAGCGGTTTTGATAATTTTGCTGTCAGTTTCGCTAAAACGGTACTTAAATTTCGCTGGTTAGTGATTATTCTTAGCTTACTGGCTGTCATTGGTACTGGTTACGGTATGAAAAACCTTGGTTTTTCTAATAGTTACCGCGTCTTTTTCTCACAAGAGAACCCTGAGCTTACTGCCTTTGAAGCCTTCCAAAACACCTACACAAAAAATGACAGCCTTTTATTTGTCGTTAAACCAAACACAAGTGAAGTCTTCTCCCCATCCGTAATGGATGCCGTTGAGAAAATCACTGAGCAGGCGTGGCAAATCCCTTTCGCAATACGTGTTGATTCCGTTACAAACTTCCAATATAGCTACGCTGAACAAGATGACTTGATCGTTGATGACCTAATTTTTGAAGCCAAAGACTTAAGTCTAGCGGAGCTTAAAGCACGCGAAGAGATCGCCCATAGTGAGCCGCTGCTCGAAGGGCTTTTAATCGCCGAAGATAATCGCGCTACGGGCATTAATGTCGTTTTACAATATCCAGAAAAAAGCATTACTGAAGTGCCGCAATCGGCGCTGTATGCTCGCCAGATTGCTGACGATATACGCGCCCAATATCCTGACTTAACGATCGCGCTCACTGGCGTTGCCATGATGAATAATGCCTTTGCCGAATCAGGGCAAAAAGACGCGATGACCCTAACCCCGATCATGTATTTAGTGTTGATCCTCGTTATGCTGGTCAGCTTGCGTTCCCTATCGGCGACATTTTCGGCAATTACGATTATTGCGCTCTCTTTTATCTGCGCCTTAGGCCTTGCTGGATTTATGGGTATATTGCTCACCCCAATATCTATTGTTGCCCCAACAATTATTACGACCTTGGCGATTGCCGATTCCATTCATATTTTGGTCTCTGTGCTACAAAACATGCGCCAAGGCATGAGTAAAAACGACGCCTTGATTGACTCTCTGCGCATTAATTTTGTGCCTGTTAGCCTGACATCACTCACAACAATTATCGGCTTTTTGACTTTAAACTTCTCGGATGCTCCACCATTCAGGGACCTTGGTAATATCACAGCCATTGGCATTGTTGCAGCGTGGCTGTTCTCTTTAACCTTCTTACCCGCTTTAATGAGCTTACTGCGCGTAAAAGTAAAAGCAGAAACCTCTGCTGGGGTGGGCAAAGATTCGCTACTTACGCGCCTGCTCGAAAAGCACGGGCGCTTTATTATTCGCCGCCGCAAAGCTGTCTTATCTGTTAGCGTTATTATTGCCGTCGCATTAATGGCCGCAATACCGCAAATTGAACTCAATGATCAATGGGTTGAATATTTTGATGAATCCATCGAGTTTCGACGTGATGCTGAATTTGGTATGGAAAACCTGACAGGTGTTTATCAGATGGAATTCTCTATCCCTGCAGAAAACTCTGGCGGAATTAGTGAGCCTGAATATCTTGACCATCTCGATCAATTTGCCCAATGGTTGCGCGATAAAGATGGCGTTCGTCATGTCTATAGCATTACCGACATTATGAAGCGCTTGAATAAAAACATGCATGGCGATAATCCTGATTGGTATAAATTACCGGACCGCCGTGAGTTATCTGCGCAATATTTATTATTATACGAAATCTCATTGCCTTATGGCCTTGATATGAATGACCGGATCAATCTTGATAAATCCGCCTCTCGTCTGACCGCGACATTAGATAATGTCACCACACAACAAGTCCGTGAGTTTATTAAGGATTCTGAACAATGGTTAACGGATAATGCCCCGCACTATATGGTGGCTGCGCCCACTGGCGCGACCGTGATGTTCTCCTATATTTCTCAGCGTAATATTGAAGGCATGCTGCGCGGTAATGCCATCGCATTAATTGCCATTTCATTGATATTAATGCTCAGCCTACGCAGCTTTACACTGGGGGCATTAAGCATTATCCCCAATGCTATTCCGATATTAATGACCTTTGGCCTATGGGCCTTGACGGTACAACAAGTGGGCATGGCTGCGGCTGGTGTTTCCGCCGTTGCCCTTGGTATTGTCGTCGATGATACAGTGCATTTCATATCTAAATATCTGCGCGCGCGCCGTGAAAAAGGTCTGAGCAAACCAGGGGCGATTATTTATGCCTTCCGCACAGTCGGCGCAGCATTGATTATTACATCACTGGTCTTGGCCATTGGCTTCCTTGTCATGTCGACATCGAGCTTCATGGTTAATGAACAGCTTGGCTTGATGACGGCTGTAACAATTATGGTGGCTCTTATTATTGACTTCACAATGCTGCCTTGCCTCTTGCTGCTGAATGACAAAACTGACACACTACAAACAGCAGAGCTCGCGACACTCGCTGCCGACGACAAGTAAGTAATTTTTTTAATAAACGGCAGGGTCACTGCCGCGACCACAAGTTTAAGGACGATGAATATGCATAGTAGATTCGATTTTATTTCTAAAGGGGTTGCTTGCGCATCTCTCTTTGGCGTTTTGCTTTTGACGACCGGCGCGCCCTTGGTGACAAAAGCCCAAGCTCAAGATCAAGCCTCTGCCCCTACCCCGGCACAAAGTGATGAAGATCGTGGCTATGCTATTGCTAAAAAAGCGGATCAATCTGATCTTGGCTACACTGACCATAAAGTCAGCTTAAAAATGGTTCTTAGAAATGCGCAAGGTCAAGAAGCCACGCGTGATATGCGCTTTACCGTGCAAGAAGTTGCTGATACGGGGCTTGGCGACCGCTCACTTATCATATTTGATAGCCCTGCAGATGTTTCAGGTACTGCGCTTCTCTCACATGCTAAAATTTTAGATGCTGATGATCAGTGGTTATTTTTACCTGAAGGGAAGAAAATCAAAAGAATCTCGTCCAAAAACAAATCGGGCCCTTTTGTTGGCAGTGAATTTGCTTTTGAAGATTTCACCGCACAAGAACTGAACAAATATAAATACAAATTTCTACGCCAAGAGCCATGCCCAAACACACCAGAGCTTACATGTGATGTGGTTGAAAGATACCCTCTTTATGAACGCTCTGGCTATACACGCCAAATTGGCTGGACGGATACTGAAGTTTTCCAAACGCGCCGTATCACTTTTTACGACCGTAAAGACTCCCTATTAAAAACGCTCGATTCATTAAATTACAAACTATATGACGGCAAATATTGGCGCGTACAGTTAATGAAAATGAACAATCACCAAACTGGTAAATCAACGGATCTTGTCTACGGGCCTTATAGCTTTAAAAATGGCCTGACTGATAAGGATTTTGTTAAGGGTGTGTTAAACACTTTATACTAGTTTGTTATAAAATCACTCTAGCGTGAGAGCCTATAATGAAAAAATCCATTTCTCTATGCCTAACCCTGCTAACTTTTCTGGCGTCTTCGAATTTTACAGCACCTTCAGCTTATGCTGAGGAGTACACAAAAACAGATACCGCAGCAGAGCCTTTCTTCTCAAAGCCCCCAAAAGCTTTTAGAGGGGCATGGAATATTAATGGCTATACGGGTATTGAGGCGCGCATATTCACGCAGAATAAAAACTGGCCTGGGCAAGTCAACAGACCAGATTTCTCATTGATATTTAATCCTGAATTTCGCTACAGAAGTGATGATGGCAATCACCGCGCCAATTTCATTCCCTTTTTACGCGGCTCAACCGTTGATGCAGAGCGCAGCCATGGCGATATTCGTGAAGCCTATTGGGCCTATAACAACGACGGCCTTGACGTTTTGGCTGGCATTAATAAAGAATTTTGGGGCGTTGCAGAATCCGCTCATCTGGTTAACATCATTAACCAGACTGATTTCGTCGAAGACCCGGATCAAGAAGATTACCTCGGCCAGCCAATGATCCGTCTTGCGTCACAAAACGACTGGGGACGTGTGACCGCTTATGTTCTGCCTTATTTCCGCGAAAGAACATATCCCGGTGAACAAGGCCGCTTACGTTCGCCCGCGCTTGTTGATATTGATAACGCAACATATCAAAGCGGCGCTGAAGAATGGCACCCCGATTTCGCCGCACGTTATAGCCATTATATTGGTGAATTTGATGTTGGCCTGACCTATTTTTCCGGTACCAGCCGTGAAGCGATCTTAAAGTTAACTAGTGAAGGTAAGCTGCGCCCGCATTACGAACAAATCAATCAAATTGGCCTTGATCTACAATATACAAACGAATCATGGCTCTGGAAACTTGAAGCTATTGGCCGTGAAGGCCAAGGCGATTCTTTTGCCGCTTTTGTTGGTGGCTTTGAATATAGTTTTTATCAAGTCATGGATAGCGATATCGATCTGGGACTTTTACTTGAATATCAATATGATGGCCGCGACCAAGATAAAGCACCGCATAGCCTTGCTAATAATGATGTTTTCGCCGCGGCACGCTTGGCATTTAATGACACGCAAGATACAGAAATCCTTGCTGGATTCACAATGGATCACGAAGATAATGATACATTTGTCAATATTGAAGCCTCAACCCGTATCGGCCAAAATTACTCCGCTGAACTGCGTGCTCGATTCTTAACCAATGCTAATTTTGGTGATCGCTTATATGATTTTGCACGTGATGATTATGTTCAGCTGCGTTTAGCGCGTTATTTTTAAGCGTATAATAAATATTGTATCAGCGCGTAGACATGATAAAACTCTATCAATGCACTTAAATTATCTTTGATAAACACTTTGATATAACACAGGGATTAACAGGGCAAACATAATGACCAAAAAACTTTTTTTAATCATACTTATTTCAATTTGTTTCAGCGCTGGCGGCTATTTAATTGCTGATCATTTCCTGACAAGCGCCGCCCGAGACAAAGCCCTTGCCGCCGAAGCCCTTGCCGAAGCGGAACGCGCCGCTGAGAAAAGGAAAGCCTTTAACGCGCAAAGCTTCACGCTTGATAATGGCTTAGAAGTTGTCTTAATTGAAAATCATCGCGCCCCCATCGTCTCACATATGATGTGGTATAAAGTTGGCGCAGCCGATGAAGATTGGGGCAATTCTGGCCTTGCACATTTCTTTGAGCACCTAATGTTTAAAGGCACACAAATTTTGGAGCCCGGTGAATACTCGCGTGTGGTCCGCGCCCTTGGCGGTAACGATAACGCCTTCACAGCGCAAGACTTCACGGCTTATTTTGTTAATATAGCGACAGAAAATCTGCCTGAGATCATGCGCATGGAAGCCGACCGCATGGTTAATTTGAATATTCCTGAAGAGCATTTTTTATCAGAACGTAATGTTATTTTGGAAGAGCGCGCAAGCCGCACAGATACAAACCCCAGCGCCCGTTTAATGGAAACGATGCGCGCAACTTTATTTCCGAACCACGCTTATGGCGTACCCGTCATTGGTTGGCGCGAAGAAATCGCTACGCTTAAATATCAAGAGGCAATGGATTTTTACGCGAAATGGTACGCCCCCAATAACGCTGTCTTAGTTGTCTCTGGTGCAATTAGCCGTGATGAGCTCGAGGCTTTAGCGCAAGAATTTTATGGCTCTATTCCTGCAAAAAAAGCGGCCTCGGGCCCTGAATATAGCGCGCCGATTTTGCCGGGGGAGAAGAACATCTCTTATAAAGACGCACAAGTTAGACAACCTAACTTTATCCGCTTATGTCGCACGCCCAGCTATACGACAGATAAAGCGCAAGCGCTTGCTTTGGACATCGCCACAAATATTCTCGATGGAGGATCAGCCACACGTCTGTATCAAAGCCTCGTTAATAAAGGGCAATTAGCCAATAACATCTCGCTTAATTATTCAGGTTTCTCGAAACAAGAAGCGACGCTATCTATTAGCGCTTCACCGCGTGAGGGCACTACCCTCGAAGCGCTTGAAGCTGCGATTGATAAAGAAATCAATATCTATACAGAACAGCCACCAAGCGATACTGAAATTCAAGAAGCGAAAGACCGCCTGATTAATAGCGCTATTTTTGCACGAGACAGCTTACAAGGCCCCGCTTATATATTTGGCCAAGCCATCACAACTGACCTCAGCATCAATGATGTTGAATATTGGGCTGAGGATATCGCTGCCGTGCCTAATGACGCCATTCGCGCCGCAGGACATTCTCTGTCCGATAGCGCTCGTTGCGTTAACGGTTACTTATTGCCCGAAACTGGTGACCCTGCACTAGACACAGAAGCCGTAGCGGCACCAGAAGCAACGCCATTAACAGTCCTACAGCCAGCCGAAATAAACGGAGGTTCAAGTGAATCAAATGAATAAGAACGCCCAATTTTTAAAATCACTTATGGCGATTGGCCTGTTAAGCGTTTCCTCCTTAGGAACGGCATATGCGGGACCAGCAAACACTGTCAAACAAGCGACCAATACAGAGCCACAAATAGCCCCTATTGAAGCGGTAAAGCCCTTTATTCCCATACAGGAATTAACAACGCAATCTGGTATGAAAATTTGGTTTGTCGAAGACCATAGCGTTCCTGTCTTATCATTAAAGTTCTTTTTCTCGAATATCGGCGCGGCCTATGACCCTGATGAAAAACAGGGCATCGCACGCATGGTTTCAAATACTCTAGACGAAGGCGCAGGGCAGCTTAGCGGCAAAGACTTTCAGAAAATGCTGAATGACCATGCTATTGCACTGTCTTTTTCAAGCTCCCGCGATGATTTTTCAGGCTCTCTTAAGACATTGACACGCTATCAAGACAAAGCTTTTGACTTGTTAAAGCTCTCTTTAAACTCACCGCGCTTTGATGACGAAGCAATAGAGCGTATGCGTAATGCGAATATTGCCCGCATTAAATCATCCCTTAGCCAGCCTGCTTGGATTACGGCACGTATTTTTAACGATACGCTTTATGGCGACCATCCCTATGCTAAAAATAGCGGTGGTACATTATCAAGCCTTGCAGCCATCACCAAAGCTGATTTAAAAGCTTATGTAACGGAGAATTTCACACGCGACCGCTTACATATTGCCGTCACAGGGGACATAGATCCTGCGCGGTTGACAACAACTATTGAAAATGTTTTTGGCCCTCTTCAACAAAACCGCATTCGCCCTTTAGCCCCCGTTGAGCCGTTTCAATGGCCTGAAAGTGGAAAAAGCAGCCTATTTAAAATTGATAATATGCCACAAAGCAAAGTTATGATCGCTCTGCCCTCCATCGGTATTGATGATGAGCGTTACTATGCGATGAGCTTACTATCAACCATATTAGGTGGCAGTGGCTTTGGCTCGCGCCTCATGGAAGAGATCAGAGAAAAACATGGCCTCACTTACGGTATATATAGCGGCCTCTCACAAGGCGAAGCTGTTAATATGTTGCAAATTAGTGCCTCCTCGCAAAATGAAACTGTAGCGGAGCTATTAACGCGAACCGTGGATGAGCTAACAAAACTTAAAAACATCCCCGTCAGCGAAGAAGAATTGCAATCGCATCGAGATTATTTAATCGGCTCAATGCCGCTAAGCCTGACATCAACAGATGCCATATCAAGCATTATGCAGAGTTTACAAATGCAAGGCTTACCGAGCACATATTATGATAGTCATGGCGCTAAACTAAAAGCCGTCACCGCTGAAGATATCCAAAAACTCGCCACTGAGCTTCTGGATTCTGAACGGGCTGTTAGCGTAATCGCAGGCGGCCTAACGGTTGAAGATTTACCACATGATGCCACGCAATTGCACGATTTCACACTTGTCACTGAACTACCCAATGTAGAATAAGGTCGTAAACATATATGAGTATTGAGAATAGTGCCTTATGGGCTCAGTTAGAATCTTTAGCACAAACAGCAAAGGGTCGCCCGCTCATTGAGTTATTTGAAGATGAGCCAAAACGTGCGGAGCGATTCAAGATTGAGGCTGATGGCCTATATTTTGATTATTCAAAAACCTCGATTAATGCTGAAAGCCGCAAGGCCTTATTGCAACTTGCCGAAAGTCAGGACGTTGAAGGCCTCAAGCATAAAATGTTTGCTGGAGAGCCGATCAATACGACAGAGGACCGCGCCGTATTACACACAGCATTGCGAGCCCCCAAAAGCGCAGCGGTCCATTGTGAAGGGCGGAATATCAGCGACGAAATACATGACACATTAAAACATATGCAGCGCCTTTGTGAATCTGTCGATAATGGCCATTGGCGCGGTCATAGCGGCGCCAAGATCACAGATGTTGTACATATTGGCATTGGGGGATCTGACTTAGGGCCTTTTATGGTTTGTGATGCTTTGAAAAACTACGCATCGACACAATGCTGCGTGCATTTTGTCTCCAATGTCGATGGTGCGGCACTAACATCTGCGTTAAAAAACTTAAATCCCGATACGACTTTATTTCTTATCGCTTCTAAAAGCTTCACCACAGAAGAGACGCTAAAAAATGCCCATAGCGCAAAAAAATGGTTTTTAGAAAAAACAAAAGCCGATCAAGCTGCGATAGCTCAGCACTTCATCGCGATGACAACCAATAGCCTAGCGGCGATTGATTTTGGTATTGATGCTCAGAATATCCTGTCTTTTGGTGATTATGTTGGCGGGCGCTTTAGCCTCTGGTCATCCATCGGCCTTCCCATTGCTTTGGCTATTGGGTTTGATAATTTCAAACAGATGTTGGCGGGCGCTCATGCCATGGATCAGCACTTCCTCAATGCTCCCCCCACCAAAAACATCCCCCTTATGCTTGCTTTGGTCGGCATTTGGCATCGTAATTTTTGTCACTATGAAACCCTCGCTATATTACCCTATGCGCAAGACTTACAATCCCTTCCTGCGTATTTGCAGCAAATGGATATGGAATCAAATGGCAAGGAAATCGATAAAAAAGGACGCGCCCTGCCCTTTGAGACTGGCCCTGTCATATTCGGCGCGAGCGGCACGAATGGTCAACATGCTTTTTATCAACTTATTCATCAGAGCAAAACAATTATACCTTGTGAGTTTATTGCCTTTAAACAAAGCTTGTCACCACTCAATGAGCATCATCAAACTTTACTCTCTCATGTTATCGCACAATCGCGCGCTTTGATGATTGGCACGCAGGGCACGCAACAAACAGCCCCGCCAGAAAAAACCTTTAGCGGTAACCGCCCCTCAACCACATTAATCATTGATCAGCTAACGCCTTATCGCCTTGGCCAATTACTCGCCCTGTACGAGCATAAGATATTTGTTCAGGGCGCTATTTGGGGGTTAAACAGCTTTGACCAGCCTGGTGTTCAGCTTGGTAAGGTTTTGGCTGCTGATATAGCCCTGCATATAAGCGCATTAAAAGATAATATGGCCTCATTAGACGAAGTTGATGGCTCAACACAAAAATTATTAAAACACCTCTATTGCGAATAAACATGTTCAATTAAGGATATTTTTATTAAAATACTGAATAATAAGTAGAATCATAAATATAGTAGCCTAAAGAGGAAGACTAGAATGGTGGACAAAGGGGCCATAGAGTTAAGCCCATTATCCCAAGAAGAGCTTGATCGTATCATCAAGAGCCACCGCATGTATAGCGAAGGTTCCGTTGGTGGTGCACGCGCCGTATTGACGGATCGCGACTTGTCCAATCTAGATTTTCATAGCGCTGATATGAATGGCGCTGATTTCTCTCGGTCTAAATTTAAACATTCCAATATGTCCGCGGCTGATTTTACGAATGCCATTTTCTCTGGTTGCGACCTTAGATCCGCGAATTTGCAGCACGCTAAATTGGCGCGCGCGGATTTTCGCGGCGCTAAAGTCTGCGGTGCGAATTTACACAAGGCTGATTTAAACAAAGCTGATTTGCGTAAAGGTGAGCTAACAGGTTATGGCGTTAGCGCCCGCGAAGAAGGCCGCACTCTATTTACAGGCGCGAAATTATCGGAAGCCAATTTAAATGGTATACGCGCTGCAGATGCCGACTTCACGGATGCAAACTTATCCGCCGTATTATTAATTGATGCCGATTTGAAAAATGCGACACTATTAGGGGCCAACCTTTCAGATTCTGATTTAACGGGCGCCACCTTAACCAATGCCGATATGAGTGATGCGATTATTACAGGGGCGAATATGGCCTCTACTGAGCGTGGGCGCCTAAAGCTTGATCGCGCCATTACGAGCGAAAGCTCAGGCCAGTCCCTTGATAATAATCCTGCTGATTTAAAAACATTACTGCTCGCACATGTAACATGGATTGAGACTGCAGGTAAAAAAGGCAAACAGCTTAACCTAAGCGGTTATGATTTACGCAGCATGACACAGTTAAATAAGATGCCTTTAACCGCATGCAAAGCACAAAAAGCCAATTTCATAGATATGGACTTATCGGGCATGCATTTGCAAAGCGCGCATTTTGAAGATTCAGATTTTCGCGATAGTAATTTGTCACGCTCAGATATGCGCGGCACGCATTTTGACCGCAGTAACTTCACACGCGCGAATATGCGTAACGTCAAAGCTTGCCCTTTAAAAATCGGTAAAGGCCTGCTCTCCACGAATATGTCTGAATGTAATTTCAAATATGCTGATTTTGAAAATGCCGATTTACGTGATGTTAATTTCACTGGCGCAGATCTCAGCCACACGAATTTAAACGGCGCAGATTTACGCGGCGCTATTTTTGACAACACCAAGCTGTTTAGCGTCTATTTTGAAGATGCGCAAATTGATGCCGCTTCATTAGTCAAATTTATTGGCTAAACGCTTTATCCCCGCGCTTTTACCCTATGAATCCCGATAATATCTGACATGAGCTATAATTTGCGCTAACACTTAATCTATGCGTATTAGATATCTACCAGAAACACTGATTAACCAAATTGCTGCCGGTGAGGTGCTTGAGCGCCCCGCTGCCGCCGTAAAAGAATTGGTTGAAAACGCCATTGATGCCCATGCGAACCGCATAGACGTCGAAATTCGTGATGGCGGCAAAAGCTATATATCCGTATCAGATGATGGCCACGGTATGAGCCATGATGAATTAATCGCGGCGCTTGACCGTCACGCGACCTCTAAACTACCTGATGATGATTTACTCAATGTCGACCATTTGGGTTTTCGCGGTGAAGCTTTGCCCTCTATTGCCTCGGTGAGCCGCTTAACCGTCTCAACCAAAGATTCAGCCAGTGGCGATAGCTGGAAAATTCTGGTTGAAGGCGGCAAAAAAGCCATGCCTGTACCAACGAGTCATGCACAAGGCACAAAAATTGAAGTACGCGATTTGTTTTTTGCCACACCAGCCCGCTTAAAATTCATGAAAACTGAGCGCTCAGAATATACGGCAGTAAAAGATATAATGGTTCGCCTTGCCATGGCTTGGCCTGAGATTGCCTTTACCCTAACCCATAACGGCAAAAAAGCCCTAAACCTACAAGCGGGTCGATCAGAAGATTTATTGGGTCAAAGTAAAGACCGTATGGAAGCGCTGCTTGGGCGTGAATTTATTGAAAACGCTTTAGTGCTTGATGCCACGCGCGAGAATATTCGTATTACCGGCTTTGCGGGCCTACCGACCATGAATAAAGCCACGTCGCAATGGCAATATTTATTCGTTAATGGTCGTCCTGTAAAAGATAAACTGGTTATTGGCGCGGTGCGCGGCGGTTATATGGATGTACTGGCACGGGACCGCCATCCAATGGTGGCTATTTTCGTTGAAGTACCCAGTGACGAAGTTGATGTCAATGTTCACCCCGCAAAAGCTGAAGTGCGTTTCCAAGACCCGAACCTTGTGCGCGGCTTAATGGTTAGCGCCATTCGCCATGCCTTACACCAAGGCGGCCATCAAACGGCGAGCACTGTATCACTGGCGGCATTGCGCAACCTTGAAAAACAAAAAGCCCATCTGATTGACCAAGTTCAGGCCGCCAATTCTATGGGGCATTACGCGAATCAAAGCGCCAATCCAATGATCCCTAGCGGATTTTACGCCTCACCGCAAAGCGGCGGCGTGCCTGCAGCCTATGCGATGAGTGGCGCTGAATCGAGCGCCGCTGCACAAATGGGGCTCTCTGAGAATTTAGCGCAGCAAAGCTATAATGCTGGTTACAGCGCTGATCCCGCTCACCAACCAATGATCTTTAATGAAGTGCCGTCTGCGCGCGCAGATCACCATGATTTTATTGATAGCAATCCGCATATTCCAAACGAAGCTGAATTTAAGGCGCAAGAGCAAAACCCACTTGGCGCCGCGCGCACACAATTGCATGAAAATTACATTATCGCACAGAACCAAGACGGCCTTGTGATTATTGACCAGCACGCCGCGCATGAACGCCTTGTTTATGAACGCTTCAAAACGCAGCTTGCTGATGGTGGCATTGAAATACAGGGGCTTCTAACCCCTGAAATAATTGAAATGGATGAAGGCGACATATCGCGCTTATTGCCTTTCTCCGATCAAATGAAAAAACTTGGCCTAGAAATTGAAGCCTTTGGCCCTGGTGCAATCGCTGTGCGTAGCATTCCTGCCCTGCTTGGTAAAATCAACATCACAAAACTCGTACAAGATCTGGCCGATGAAGTGATTGAATATGGTAGCCCACAGCGCCTTGAAGAAGAAATTAACCACGTCCTCTCCACCATGGCTTGTCACGGCTCGGTGCGTTCTGGCCGCCGGATGAACGCGCAAGAGATGAACCATTTGCTGCGTGAAATGGAAGAAACCCCCTCAAGCGGCCAGTGCAATCATGGCCGCCCGACTTATATCAAGCTGTCGCTCAATGATATTGAACGCTTATTTGGTCGGCATTAATTTCACTTACGCCACAAGCTTATTGACATAACTAGAGCCCACTGATATATTCCCCGCTATGACAGAGGGACTATATCATGTCGGACCAGCTATATAAAAATAAAGCGCAGCGCCACCTTAATGCCGCGGATCAACTGATCGCCTCGCTGACCGATTCATTGGTAGAAAATATTTCTCTTAAATTATCTGCGCAAACGACCTCTGCTGAACTGAAACATGACATTGCTGATCTATTTGACAAATGGCGGGAGCGTTTTATGCCGCGCCACTACAACTGTGATAACGGCGATAATGTCCTCGCCATGCCTTATTGTACTCTTCATAAGGACTATTCATCACGGCAGGTGGCGCAAGTGTGTAGATCTTATATACGCATATTTCAAGTCAATGAGAATCGGAAAGTAACGATTGGTAATTACGCGTTTGGAAATACATATCAGCCCGAGCAGAACCAAGAGCTACAGAATATATTACAAAATGGAGAAACAGCTGCGCTCGGTACGCGCCTAGAGAGCGCAGATGGCTATAAACAGCTGTATTTCGACAGAAAAGAGTTCGATCATTTATTTATGAAAAAGCGCTTTCGTCATCAAAGCATCGACGGAATGATGAATGTTTTTGAAAAAAAGCTCAATCATTTGGGACATAAAAATTATAAGAATAGCCATTTTGACCTGTCTCAGTCAGCAAAGGGCAAGCTAGAGCAGGTTATAAAGCTGTGGAGCAAAGCGGCTGAAATCACACTCCTCGGCTTGGCAGATCGCCAAGCCCTACGTGGCACCTTATTAAACACAGCCCCGAATGAAAACGATTATAACTGGCTGACTTTCCCTGCCGATCCGGTCATCCGCGACCGCCGTCTTGGTGCTTATATCAGTCAGCCGGGGCTTACTTCTGGATTCGCCCGTGCGAATATGAGAATTCAACTTGGGCCAGATGATTACTTCAATAAAATCAAGGATATAGGCCTCACTGAGTTAAGCGACCAAATTGATGAAGGAGAATCCGTACCCCAGGCTTTGAAGAACCTGTTCTCAGTGGAGCATAATACGTTTATTCCTAAAAAATACCTCAGCCCCTATCATGGCCTAAATGATACAGTCTTTGACGAAGGTGCAGTCCAGACACTGGCCGACAATTTTAATACGTTGGTATTATTAGATTATTCAGAATATCCAAAAGAGAAGAAGGATTGGAAGCAATTTAATGATTTTTCTACTCATTTATGGAGAGTAAGTCAGAGTTCAGAATTACCATTTAAAAAGTTAGTTGATAGATACAGAACGGACTTACCAGATGAGGCCGATGAAAAGCAGTCTTGGCGAGATATTGGTGATTTTGTTAAAAAAATTAGCGGGTCTATACTGATCCCGCTTATAGCCGAGAAGCTTAGTGCCGCTGCACATATTTTAGAGCCGATGGCTCGAACAGAAAAAATGGCCCACAGACCCGATATTCAGCAACAATTTTTAAGCCTGTTAACAATCCCGCAAATCATCCGTGGTTCGCGCGATTGGCACGCGCGCCTTGCAACTGTGGATTCACAAATTAAGTCCCTCTCTGTGCTAGAGGATTCATCATGGGCTGATCTCATCGCCCCGCTCACAACGGATGAGGGCGTAGCTATTCATGCTCTTACCACGAAGAAAGACCTAGAGAAAGAGGGTGAAGACATGGAGCATTGTGTCGGTGGTTATGCTTCAAGCTGTATTCTAGGCAGCTCACATATATTACATTTAAGCTATCAAGGTCACCATTCAACCCTGCAATTAGAAGAAACCAAACAGGATGGCCACATAACAGTAAATCAAGTTCAACACCAAACCGTATTAAATGAGCCCCCAGCCCCTGCGCTGATAGAAGCCGCCAAGTGGCTAATTGAGGGCATAAATAGTAATACTATTGAGATAAATTGGGAGCGCATACATAAAGAGCGATCTGCAGCTCAAGAAGCTTACAATAAAAATAAGCTCAAAAATTTAGTTGGCTTTGACCCCCTTGATGAAGAACAACGGGTAAAAGCCTATGACATTATGAGCCGCTTTTGCTATGGAAAAATGAGTAATATTTCGCGCGATGAATTTATAGAGGAATCAGGGCTCGCTAAGATTATTCGCAATGAGATTGACAAAGAAACCACTACAGAAAACAACAACACGCACAGCACGATACAAGCCAATATCGCCTATAATTTATAAAGCCCTATATGCCAAACTAACTATTATTACTTTAAATTTACCAATCATTAACCATAACCATATAACGTGTTTATATAAGCATGGCTATTAAGGGTTAATGTGGCATGACAGTATTATTTACACCATTTATCATCGCGCAAATTATTGGCTTTATTGGCTATGGTCTATATGCCTATTCAAGTTACCAGAAAACACGTTTTTCATTACTATTTTTAGAAGCTATAGGCTGCTTAGTTGTCGCTGCGCATTGGGCGATATTAGACATGCCGACGCTATCTTTAATGAATATCGTTTATGTGTATATGGGCGTGTTAAGCCTCGCCTTTATACGCTTTCCTGCTGTTAAGCCTTTACTCTATTTATCTTTTCCAATTATTTTCTATTTGTCATTCGCAGGTTGGGGCGGTCAGCTGTATAGCTTGATGGCGATTTGTGCGACGCTTATTGGCGTGGCTGCGACTTTATTTGCCGTATGCTCTAAGCTCTGTGTTGATATGTATCGCCTGCGGTTATTGAGCCTGCTGAGCTCTACATTATGGCTTTCATGCGGTATTTTGGCTGGCTCCATCCCGCAAATCATAGCTTGTGGCGTTTTTGCTTTTGGCCATTATAAATCTTTACAGCGGCTCAAACGCGATATGCCGCAAAATATTATCTGCCCTATGGGCGAGGTTGAAGTCGCTTAAAAGACTTGATCTAAGGGGCTGTATTGTCTAATCTCTGCGCTGAATAATAACTTATTTTTAAAAAGGATAATACGCGCATGGCTTTTAACAATGTACCTGCTGGTAAAGACCTCCCCAATGATATAAATGTAATCATTGAAAACCCAATGGGCGCTGCGCCTATTAAATATGAAGTTGATAAAGAAAGCGGTACGCTTTTTGTTGATCGTTTCCTTCATACACCAATGTTTTACCCTGGTAATTACGGCTATGTGCCTGCGACGCTTTCTGGTGATGGCGACCCTGTTGATGTCTTGGTTGTTACCCACCTCCCCATCGCACCGGGCGCAGTATTACGCTCACGTCCTATCGGCGTATTGAAAATGGAAGATGATGGCGGTCAAGATGAAAAAATCATCGCTGTGCCTGTATCTAAAATGATCCCGCTTTATGATGATGTAATAAACTACACTGATTTACCGCAAATCACGCTTGATCAAATCGTGCATTTCTTTACGCATTACAAAGATCTTGAAAAAAACAAATGGGCAAAAATTCTTGGCTGGGGCGATGTCGACACTGCTAAGCAAATGCTTATTGAAGGCTTTGAGCGCGCAAAAAAATCTGAAAAAGCCGCTTAAAACAGATAGAATAATCTATATTTAAGCTCTGCCTTTAACACTTAAGGGCAGAGCTTTTCTTTTGCGCGTACGGTTTATGAGATTTTAACGCTTTCCCCCTATAAGTCTTTCGTTTTTTCTGATATTATTGCCCCCTAATGTTAAACTATTTTTTAAAGGCTTTTAGAATGAACACGTTAATCCGTATGCAAAATCAAATTATGACCGTCCAAGGTTTTCGGAACTTTGTCTATTTTGTATTCTTCTCTGTAGCAATTCTCGGTATTTACACATTATCCGGCGGCGCATTTGCTAGCTCAGAGGGGGCTTCAGTTCACTCATTAACAGCCGAAGAACAAGCGGCCTTATTAAAACATCCAGGGGCCATTTTCTGCCTTGTTATATTCTTGCTCTCATACCTACTCGTATTACTCGAAGAAAAAACCCATTTGCTCAAATCGAAGCCCGTCATGCTTGGCGCGGGCATAATTTGGGTTACAATCGGTATTATCGCACCAAGTTTTGGCTTCTCGCATGATGATGTTCATGATGCCGTATTTCACGGCCTAGAAGAATATGCTTCATTATTATTATTCTTGCTCTCAGCGATGACCTATTTATCTGCGATGCAAAACCGCGGTGTTTTTGATGTCTTGCGTACAAAGCTTATTAGAGCGGGCCTGAATAAACGTCAATTATTTTGGGCAACGGGCTTTATGGCCTTTTTCCTCTCCCCTGTCGCCGATAACTTAACAACATCACTCGTACTGGGCGCTGTTATTATGGCCGTGGGCGCTTCTGATAAGAAATTTATTGGTATATGCTGCGTCAATATTGTCTGCGCCGCCAATGCTGGCGGGGTCTTTTCACCGTTTGGCGACATCACGTCATTGATGGTTTGGCAAGCTGGCCATGTTGATTTCCTCGAGTTTTTCGATCTCTTCTTACCTTCGGTTGCTTGTTTCCTAATCCCTGCTGTATTTATGAGCTTCTTTGTTTCAAAAGAAAAACCATGGCATATGGAGACTGGCGCAAAGTTAAAATCTGGCGCCAAAACCATTATCGTCTTGGGCCTTCTAACCATTGCTATGGCTGTCGGTTTTGAACAAATGCTCGGCTTACCGCCCTTTATCGGTATGATGTCAGGCCTCGCCTTACTCATGTCTTTTGCTTATGTTATTCGCCACCACATGAAGAACTCTCATGAAGATGAAGACTTCGATATCATTGATACCGTTGCCTCTTCAGAGTGGGATACATTATTATTCTTCTTCGGGGTTATCTTCTCTGTTGGTGGATTGGCTTTCCTTGGCTATATGGAGGTCGTATCTAACGTCATGTATATGCAGATCGGCGCAACAGCGACGAATATTTCGCTAGGAGCGGCATCAGCCTTAATTGATAACATCCCTGTCATGTTTGCCGTATTAACTATGGAACCTGACATGCCTCACTTCCAGTGGCTCTTAATCACACTGACAACAGGCGTCGGCGGTTCAATGCTGTCTATTGGCTCTGCCGCGGGTGTCGCCCTAATGGGCGTCGCGCGTGGCTCCTATAGCTTTGTGAGTCATTTAAAATGGACACCGATTATCGCGGTTGGCTATGCTGCAGCTATCTGGGTCCATTTTTTAGTCAATGGCCATATGATTGATGCCCCTCACGAGGTGGCGAGCGCTATTGAAGCCGTGGCGCCTATCGCTAGCGGCCATCATTAAGCTCTACGCATTTCTAGTTTAATTTATGACCTTATCGTCGCCCCTAAAAACAGGGCGGCGATAAGCATATAAAACGCCCTATTTTTAGGTTGATATTTATTTACATAAACATGGCTCTGTGCTATACTCCCGTCTATTGAATTTTAAATAAGCGAGGGACATAATGGAAAATTGGCAAAAAAGAGCCTTAGTATATGGCTTCACGACAGCAACCGCCCTCGCCGTTATAGACCAGATGAAACACCCTTCTTTTGAATATGAAGCTAAAGACCATATAGATGGTTACGTGGTAAACGGTCCATATAAATCCGAACAAACACTTTCCGCGACAAGCGATGAAGGCATAAAATACACATTTAAGAATTTCCCAGGTTTAACCGCCAGCGAATTAGACGCTTTAGTCGAGACCTATCATGACCATTTTTATCCATCGGCTTATACGGCGCATTTTATTCATTATACGCCAATGGATTTAGAGCGTTTACTAGAGGGCAAAAACGTTATTGATTACGTTACGAGCCTAAAGGTCGATCATGAGTATAGCTACGCAGAATTTACGCAGCTTATGAATGCAGAAAGCGCCAAATTTGTCGCCGGCCTAGACCCACATAGTCAATATATGCAAGAACAGCGCGCGCAAAGCATTAGTAATACTTACTTTAACAACCTCGCCTTAAACTTCACTTATGAATCAAGTGATGATGGCTATGTCATTACGGCCCTTGATAACAGCTCAACCAGCCCGACGCGTTTTGAATTAGGTGATGTGATTACAGCCCTTGATAATTTAGAGCTTACATCCAAGGATAGCCCTGACTTATCCGCGCTTATTGCTGCGATTGAGGAAGACCAAGACGTAAACTTTACTGTAAAGCGCCAAGGCATAGAAGCCCCTGTAATGATCTCTATCCCAAGAAAAGAAATGAGCAAAACGCCCCTTAATTCGTTGATTCTTGATAAAGATAAACTCTATATAAAACTCGATAGCGTCACTCAAGGCTCAGATAAATTTATACGACAAACTTACAAATCAGCTATGGATCTATATGGCGACAAAATCACATCGATAATTCTTGATTTAAAAGATAATGGCGGAGGCAGTGTCGACGCCGCCCATAAAATTATTGATGCCTTCACCACACAAGCTGATCTAGGCTCAGTTACGGTTAGAAATAGTACGCCGATAACTTTAGGCGAAATGCTCACAGGCGGCTACAAGACGCATTTAACGCAACAGTTTCAAGGTCGCCCAGAGCAACTCTCTGATTTGCCTATGGCCGTCTTAATTAATAGCAATACAGCCTCCGCCGCCGAAATGATTGCTGGCGCTTTGCAAGATTTCAAACGGGCAAGTATTTTTGGTGCGACCAATTCACATGGCAAAGCGACGATGCAAAAAATGTATGCTCTAACCACGGCGAAACAAGAACGCATAAGCTTAAGCTTAACAACGGGCATATTAAACCGTCCAAATGGGCTATCACATCAAGCGGTGGGGATTTCGCCTGATGTTAAAACGCCCCTTACCAAAAGTCAGCAAATGCGTAAGCAGGCTTTTGATGAGCGTTATTTCACTCAGCACGGACAAGCGCCGCTTTACTTTGAAAATCAATATGAAAACTATGTGCCCAATCCAACACAAGCAAAGGCCACTCCGTCGTTAATGACCTGCACGATAACAGACGAGACCACAAGCTATGGCGTCGCACTTCAGAACATTGACAATGATAAACTATTGGCCTCAAATATAGTTGGTAATAATGAGCTCATTTGTGCGCTTGATTACCTCACGCACAAATCAAAGCCTATTGCCCAAAGCCCTGCTGCGCCAAAAGTTTAAATAGAGCCGCGTTGAGTGCGAATCTGAGCTTTACTTTTATAGACAGCCCGATTACTCTGTTTTCATAAAAAAAACAGGGATAATTCTATAATGCGTAATGCTTTCAAAAAGGCCGCTGGTATCAGTTTGGCCGTGCTCTTTTCTAGCGCTGTCATGGCGGCTGATAATGCGCCATATAAGGCAGCGCAAGCGCCGCAGCTGAATATCCCTCAAGTTAATATAACGCCCCGAATTGATGCTTTGTTAGAAAAACAAACAGAGGCATTACATGCGGACATCCTCAAAAATAGCCCTCTGGCTAACCCAGATCTTATGCGTGCTTATAAATTCCTGATCCAAGCCGCGACTATGGCCGAGCAAAGGCACATAAAAAAGCCGGCCTCAAAACAATTGCTCAAAGGTCACAGCCTCAACGATTTCATTGAGAAACTCAGCCCTGATAAAACATACAAATTTGCTGATTTTTACCCTTTAATTATCGAAGAAATCAATGTCATGTTAAGTGACATTGATCCGCATAGTTATTATTCGCCGCCCATACAGCAAGCGAGCCTGAGCCAAGATCTTTCGGGAGAAAAGACAGGTATAGGGATTTATTACGAAGATGCGGAAGATGGCATTCTCATTACAGGGATTGTTAAAAACAGCCCCGCACAAAAAGCAGGCTTAAAAAGCGGCGATATCATCACAGAAATTGACGGCATTAAACTAGATGGCGACAAAAAAAGTCAGTTTGATGACTATATCAGCAGTAATAACGAGATTTCTTTTGGCTTAAAGACTACAAAAAGCCAAGAAACACCTAAAATAGACCTTATTAAAGGTCAAATGAACGCCAATTCACTCGATATATCGCTGATTAACGATGATACAGCCTATATAACGCTCTTTTTATTCACCGCGCAGACAGCTGAAGAATTCAAAGAAAAATTCACACGGCTGAATAAAGCACATGGTTCTGCGATAAAAAAACTGGTTTTTGACCTACGGAATAATGGCGGCGGTATTTTAGACTCTGCGACAAAATTAGCGGATTTATTAACAAAACAAGACCTGTTATTGGGGCTCACGGAAACAACGCCGAGCTCTTATAGCGTAAAGCCCGTTTGGGGTGATGGTCGCCATCAAATCACCGATTTACCGATTTCTATTGTTATCAATAATAACAGCGCATCATCTGCCGAAATTTTTGCCGGTATATTGCAAGACTACGGACGCGCCCGCATTATTGGCAAGACATCAAGCTTTGGCAAAGGCACGTTCCAACAAAACTTCATCCAAGTTGTTGATGGCCAATTGGCTGCGATGGCCTTAACGACGGGGTATATTACCCTGCCAATAAGTGGCCCCTATCAGGGCAAAGGCATATGGCCTGATATACACGTCACCGATAATCGCGAGGACAAAGCCCAACAGGAACCTGATACAGCGCAGCCAGATCAGACCGCGCCAAGCTATGAGCGTGACATGAAAAACTATATCAAACTGTCAAAATCCACCGATGACTATAAAGGCGACGCCGCTTATCGCTGCCAAATTTCACCTGAGCTTAAAAGCGCCTTTATAAAGGTTAGCTCTCTATATAGCACATCAAGCGAAGTTATTGACATGAGCGAAGACGCGAGCTTCCTCTGCGCCATTGACCAATATAATACAGATCCTCAATACAGCCATACGTTTCAAACAGCGCCCAAAGCACTAAATTAAAAGTGCGCATCGCTCATTAGACATAAAGCCCGTGCAGGCGATAAACAACTGGACTTTTTTGATGCGCCGCATTATACATACACTCCAAATATAAGAAAATAAAAATATAAGAGAGTGTTCATTATGCTGCGTTTAGTCCGTCGTTTCCATTTAACGCAAGACCCTAAAGCTGATATTTTATCAGGCTTGACCGTAGCCTTGGCGCTCGTCCCAGAGGCCATTGCCTTTGCCTTTGTCGCAAAAGTTGATCCTCTTGTTGGCCTGTATGCCGCATTTTTTGTCGGGTTTATCACTTCAATATTAGGCGGACGCAGCGGTATGATTTCTGGCGCCACAGGCGCCATGGCGGTTGCCATGGTTGGCCTTGTCACAATCTATGGCGTTGAGTATTTATTTGCAGCCGTCGCCCTGACAGGCTTGCTCCAGCTACTCGCAGGCATATTTAGACTTGGTAAATATATACGCTTAGTGCCACACCCTGTTATGCTCGGCTTTGTGAACGGCCTTGCCATTGTTATTTTCTTAGCGCAGCTCAATCAATTCAAAACGCCCAATAGCGAACATGGCGCTCCTTCAACAGAAGGCGGGCACAGCGCTATTGACGTTATCTTTAATGGTGGCTGGATGCAGGGTACGCAAATGCAGCTTATGGTCGGCTTAACCGTATTAACCATGGCGATTATTTGGCTTCTGCCCAAAATACCGAGAATTGGCAAAATAGTGCCAGCATCACTGGCATCAATTTTAATCGTCAGCGGCCTTGTTATTGGCCTTGATTTAGATACGCGTACAGTGGGTGATTTGGCCAGCGTCCAAGGCGGCTTACCGACCTTCCACTTGCCAATGGTACCTTTCACCTTAGAGACGCTGTTTATCATCTTCCCTATTGCCCTGACCTTAGCGGCTATCGGCTTGATAGAGAGCCTTTTGACCCTCACACTGATCGATGAGATCACAGAGACACGCGGCAGCACCTCGCGCGAATGTGTCGGTCAAGGCGTAGCGAATGTCACATGTGGATTCTTCAGCGCCATGGGTGGCTGTGCGATGATTGGCCAATCGATGATTAATATGAAATCAGGTGGTCGTGGCCGCCTATCGGGCATAACAGCGGCGCTCGCTTTACTCAGCTTTATTTTATTCACCTCACAATGGATTGAAATGATCCCACTTGCCGCCCTAACAGGCCTGATGATGATGGTGGTGATTGGTACATTTGCATGGGCCTCTATCCGCATCATGAATAAAATCCCGCGTGAGGACGCCTTTGTTATTATCCTGGTCACCGCGATTACTGTGGCGCATGACCTGGCCATGGCTGTTGTTATTGGCGTTATTGTCTCCGCCCTTGTTTATGCATGGAAATCAGCGCAGCATGTTTGGGCTGAAGAAGGCGTTTCTGAAGAAGGCTATCGCGTTTATAAATTGCACGGCCCGTTATTCTTCGGTTCAATCTCTAACTTTAAGAATTTGATCTCACCGCTTAATGACACAGAAGACGATGTCGTTATCGACTTTAAAAACGCGCGCGTTTGGGATCACTCAGCCTTAGAGGCGATTGATGCATTGGCGACAAAATACCAAGAAGCCGGCAAACGCTTACATTTGGTGCATTTAAGTCAAGACTGTCAGCTATTGCTGAAAAACGCCAAAGACATGGTCGAAATCAACATGCTTGAAGACCCTAAATATGGCCTAGCTGTGAGTTACGAAAAAGTCGTTGCTGGCCATTAAGCTTAAGTTGCGCCACCTCTTTTAAAACCATATTTTCTTCTGTCTGCGGGTGAATTCCACGCAGCCCTCGCCCTGCTTTGGCCTTTGAATTGGAGGAAGCCAAACCCTCTCTGCACAAATAGCCACGCATAGCCACCCCAATATTGTGAGCGCAATATTCACTCAATAAAAAACCGGCCCCTATAATAATAGAGGCCGGCTTTCTTTATTTTCAAAGCGTATTTAAGCTGCTCTGAGTAGCCTGGAGGGGAATGATTTACATCATGCCGCCCATACCACCCATGCCGCCCATACCGCCCATGCCACCCATGGCAGCTGCGGCAGCGGCTGCTGAATCGCCGCCTTCTTCGATCACGTCAGTAACCATTGCTTCTGTTGTGATAAGCAAAGAGGCTACAGATGCAGCATCTTGTATAGCAGTGCGAACAACTTTAACTGGGTCAATAATACCGTTAGCAACCATATCTACATATGCATTGTTTTGCGCATCAAAGCCGAAGTTTTTGCTGTCTTGATCAAGAAGCTTGCCAACAACGATAGACCCTTCGTTACCTGCATTTTCAGCGATCTGACGAACAGGCGCTTCCAATGCACGACGGATAATACCGACGCCAACATTTTGATCTGCATTTTCGCCAACAATACCGTCAAGTGCTCTCGCTGCATAAAGAAGAGCAACACCGCCACCAGCGACAACGCCTTCTTCGATTGCTGCGCGCGTAGCATTGGTTGCATCGTCAACGCGATCTTTCTTTTCTTTCACTTCAACTTCAGTTGCACCGCCAACACGAATAACAGCAACGCCGCCAGCCATTTTAGCAAGACGCTCTTGGAGTTTTTCGCGATCGTAATCAGATGTTGTTGCTTCAATTTGGTTGCGAAGCTGTGCTACGCGACCTTCAATGGCTTCGCTTGTACCGGCACCGTCAACGATTGTTGTATCGTCTTTAGTGATCGTTACTTTTTTAGCTGTACCAAGCATTTCCATTGTCACGCTTTCAAGCTTAATACCAAGATCTTCAGAGATAACTTGACCGCCTGTTAGAACAGCCAAATCTTCGATCATTGATTTACGACGATCACCAAAGCCAGGAGCTTTAACAGCCGCAACTTTTAAGCCACCGCGAAGTTTGTTAACAACCAAAGTTGCAAGCGCTTCGCCTTCAACGTCTTCAGCAATAATCATCAACGGACGACCAGACTGAACAACCGCTTCAAGAATAGGCAGCATTGCTTGTAGGTTTGAAAGCTTGCCTTCATGAAGAAGGATTAGTGGGTTTTCAAGCTCACATTGCATTTTTTCTGGGTTGGTCACGAAATAAGGTGAAAGGTAACCACGGTCAAACTGCATGCCTTCAACAACATCAAGTTCAAGTTCCATAGATTTGGATTCTTCAACAGTGATAACGCCTTCATTACCAACTTTTTCCATTGCTTCAGCAATTTTGCTACCGATATCGGCATCGCCATTTGCAGAAATAGTACCGATTTGTTTAATCTCATCGTTACCGCTTACAGCTTTTGAGCTTGATTTAAGATCTTCGATCACAAGCTTAACCGCAAGGTCAATGCCGCGTTTTAGATCCATTGGGTTCATGCCCGCAGCAACCGCTTTAACGCCATCACGAACGATTCTTTGTGCAAGAACAGTCGCTGTTGTCGTGCCGTCACCTGATACGTCATTTTGCTTTGAAGCAACTTCACGAATCATTTGTGCGCCCATGTTTTGGAACTTATTTGGTAGTGAAATTTCTTTCGCTACAGAAACACCATCTTTTGTAATACGCGGTGCGCCAAAAGAACGGTCAATAATAACGTTACGACCTTTAGGGCCGAGCGTCACTTTTACAGCATTGGCAATCACGTCAACGCCAGCAAGCATTTGCTCGCGTGCATCAGTGCTGAATTTTACATCTTTAGCAGTCATGTTAATTATCCTTAAAAGTTTATATTAAATTTTATGTGTGTCTTATCATATGCGCGGCTTGAATTAAGCGGCGATGATTACACCCATAATGTCGCTTTCTTTCATTACCAAAAGCTCTTCGCCTTCGATAGTGACTTCAGTGCCAGACCATTTTGTGAACAAAACGCGGTCGCCAGAAGTTACATCAAGCGGAACAATCTTGCCTGTTTCATCACGCGTGCCTGTACCAACAGATACGATTTCGCCTTCCATAGGCTTTTCTTGTACTGAATCAGGGATGATGATACCACCAGCTGTTTTTGTGCTCGCTTCAATGCGACGTACTAATACGCGGTCGTGTAAAGGACGAAATTTCATGTTTTTAATCTCCTTAGTCGGTTAAATATAGCAAACTTAATATATCTTTTTAACAAGCCTATATTAAGCTCCTTAAACCTCTTAGGGTTCATGCATTAGCACTCACCACAAGAGAGTGCTAAATACATAGATCACTCCATGAAATATTTCAAGCAGATTCGACTCTTATTCGAGTCTTTATGCGGGAAAAGGTCATAAAATAGGCGCTCTAATTTACTCGGGCAGAACATCAAATATGCTGCCGAATTTTTGATCATATTCCAAACATTGATCTATGCCTGAGCGGTAATCTGGGTATTTTAGCGTAATGCCCAATTCTTGTTTAATGCGCTCATTGCGCACGCGTTTATTATCGGAATAAAAGCTAAGAGCCATGGGCGGTAAATTCGCATCTTCAATCGCAACAAGCGGCGGCGCTTCCTTACCTAAAATCTCACAAGCATAGGCGATAACTTCGTGGGCCGGTGCGGGGTTATCGTCACAGATATTATAAACAGCTCCCGCATTACGCTGCGCAATTGAAGCCATTAGAACTTGCACAATATCAGCGACATGAACACGGCCAAAAACTTGACCGGGCTTATCAATACGGCGCGCAATGCCCGCATGTACAGAATCAAGCGCAGAGCGCCCTGGGCCATAAATACCAGAAAGGCGGAAAACATGCACAGGCAGGTTATTCAAGCGACGCATAGAGCGCCATTGTTCTTCCGCTTTGGTGCGGCGCGATCCACGGATCGTTGAAGGGCGAAGCTCGGAGTATTCATCAACCCAATCACCATCACGGTCGCCATAGACACATGTCGAGGATAAATAACCAACCCATTCCAAATTCGGCAGACTGGCGATGACTTCACCATGCGCTAAATATGTCGGGCAGCCCTCGCGGCCCGGCGGCGTGGATATCAATAAATGCGTGACATCTTTTAAAACATAAAGCGGGTCGCCTAAAGGGCGCTCATCATCAAATAGAAAGGCCTCTAAATCAGCTTCACGCATAAGCTGGCGCTTATCTGAATCGCGAGACGTACCAGCAATCTTCCAGTTTTTATCTTCCCTTAAAGCTTGGCCTAAAAAATCACAGACATAGCCATAGCCGAAGCAGAAGAGTTTTTTACGTTCCAAATTGAGATCAGCTGTCGTCATTTAAGCTCTGCCTATTTCTATTTTTTATTCTTTTTTCATTTTTAGAGTGTTTAGTCTTGTAGAGAGTGGGGAACGTTTAAAAATCGACATCTTCGTAATGGCGCGCGGGCAGAAAACCTGGAATGCGGTCTTCAAGAAGCGGCTGGAAGGAGGGGCGAGACTTCACCCGCGCATACCAATCACGCGCGGCTTGATGTTCTTCCCATGGAACGTCACCAATATAATCAATAGCTGATAAATGTGCCGCTGCGGCAATATCCGCAAGTGAGAAATCATCGCCAGCCAGCCAATTACGCTTTTCAGTTAAAAAGCCGATATAATCCATATGATAGTGAATATTGGCGTGACCAGCACGAATAGACGGGCCATGCGGCTCACCCATTTTCAAGAAACGCTTCATTAATTTTTCGCCGACGAGATTATCGGTGACTTCTTGATTAAACTTAATGTCAAACCAACATGTCAGGCGGCGTACTTCTGCTTTTTGTACCGGGTCAATGCCAATCAAAGATGGCGCAGGATAGACCTCGTCGAGATACTCACAAATAACTGTACTATTAGCCAAGGTCGTACCATCAGCTTCAACCAACACAGGCACGTCACCTGCGGGGTTCATCGCTAAAAACTCAGTACGACGCTCCCAAATGCGTTCAATTTCGCTTTTGAACTCAAGGTTCTTCTCCGCCAGTACAATACGTACTTTACGTGAAAAAGGATGCAGCCATAAGTGATACAGTGTTCTCATATCTTTATTTATACATTAGGAATCCTACCTTGAACAGTATAACCCTGCATTTTTTTAATTTCTTATGCGTTTTTTGCGCAGTCCAATAGCGCGAAAAGCGCATAAAGCGCTTCCCGCAACAACCGTAACGATAGCTGTCATTAGAACGGCAGACCTTTAAAGACATCTGTTCCAAGCTTGTCGCCAACAGCATCTTTAAGCTTGTCTTGCACCATGTCTTTCACTTTGCTTTCTGCTTGTTCTTTCAGCAAAGACTGCGTATCGATACCGTAAGTGGGCTTACTGAGTGAGCCGCTGATTTTCACAGGTATCAATATCGCTTTTTCTGCCTTTGTATCTAACAAGCTCAGCTGCAGCTTATAGTCAATTAATTGCTTAACCAGATTAACGCTGCCTTGCCCGCTAATCTCGCTTAATGGTGCGATCATTTTAAACAATGTATTGTTAGCCACGCCGTCTTTAAGAGTGACATCAGCCAGCATTTCTGCGAATTCAAAACGATCTTCATCCGTTTTCACATTTAATGCATTTTGAATGCCTGCGAGATCCTTTAAATCGCCTTCGTCGAAAGCTTTAGCCAAAGCCAGCGCTTGGTTTAAGGCTTTTGATACTTGCCATTTTTGAATAACGCCATCAGAAATGCTTGTATTCACGGTACCTACGGCCTTAGATATATCGATAGGTCCCGCAAGGCATGGCAGCTTTATATCTGCTTTAGTGTTTAATGCGCCTTCAAATACATTCTTACCGCTGACATCTTGCAAAAGAGCGCCCAAAGCAATTGAGCCTGCATTTAAATCAAGCGCGCAGCGTGCCGGCACGGCCTTACCATTAACGCTGAGTGCCATGATGGCTTTACCCGCATAAAGATCCAGTGATAATGGCGCAAGGCTATACGTACTATCGCGCCCAGTCACCACCGCATCAACTCTATCGATCTTTAAATTATTCGCCGTTAGGCCATCTATTGTGATTTGACCATTAATCGTGAGATTAGGTAAAGGCTTTGGCGTCGCCGTTTTTTTAGCCTCTGGCGCTTTATTATCGTTAGATGCTCCTTCTTGTTTCGGTGCAAGTAACGCTAAGAACGCATCCGTTTCTAAATCTTTGCCATTTAAGTTAAAGTCAATGGCTGGAACAGATTTTGATACATCAAGACGAGCCGCGCCGTTCATTTCCTGCCCTGCAATATTCGCATTCAAAGCTAAGACATCAATAATTTTACGCTGCATATCAAACGCGATATCAGCCTTAACTTTAAGCGCAACACCTGCTGATTTCAGCGCAGGATTTTTAACATTAACGTCAAGAACCCCGCCTTTAAGAACAAGGAAGTCACCAGAACCGCTAACCAGTTCTTCTTTTCTTTCTATTGTAGCCTCATAAGAAACGCCTATATCATTTTGAACGACGCCCTTTGCATCAAGCTGCTGACTAGCCAAAGAGAGATAAACAGGCACGCCGCCTTCAGTATTATAGGGGCGAATATCTGGGCCTGTTGTTTTCAGATCAGCAAAACCAACGAAAATATCTTGAAGCGCAAAACGCTCAACACGAAGCTTTGTTTCGCCGCCATTCGCCGCCTTCTGAGACAGGTCAAAATCAAGTAGAGATACATCTTTTATGATGACTTGCTTTGAAAAGACATGCGGGAACCAAGATATTTTTGCTTTCGCTTCAGCAAAGGTAAAGCTCTGACCAGCGAGCTGTGGAAATTTCGCTGCGCCCGTATCTTTGGCTGTAATATTTTCCAAAGAAACTGTTAGCCCAGGAAGAAAGGCAAAATTCAAAGGCCCTTTTACAGCCCATTCCAAACCTGTTTCTTCCGCGAGGCGCGCTTCGATTTGAGGCGTATATTTATTTAAGTCGACAAAATAATTTGCCGCAAGAGTTAAGCCCACGAGCAAAACACCCACAAACACGACGACACTCACTAAAATTTTAACCGCTTTCATCTTTTTTTCTACCTTAAACTTATCTCTGTTAAACTCTGTTAAATTGCTTCAATTTGATATAGTATTTCTTTGCCCTATTGGCAAATGCGTTTTCTGAACTATATATGCATATAGGATAATTGAGCATTAAGCTCTTATATTACATTGAGGAAAAATTACAATGACGAATACAGCAAGCCTAACACCGAATACAAAAACATCACTCACTGGCGCCCTACAAAAAGCGCTTGCCGATAGCTTTGTTTTATACTTTAAAACCCACGGCTTCCACTGGAATGTCGAAGGCCCAAACTTTCACGCCTTGCATATCATGTTTGAAGGCCAATACACTGAAATCTGGACCGCTTTAGATGAGATGGCTGAACGTATACGCGCACTCGACGAATACGCCCCTGTCAGCTACACACAAATGGTTAAAAACGCGAATATCGATGAAACAAGT
The DNA here is from genome assembly GCA_963977125.1 of uncultured Micavibrio sp. Lineage (GTDB taxonomy): Bacteria > Pseudomonadota > Alphaproteobacteria > Micavibrionales > Micavibrionaceae > UBA2705. The sequence goes on along the minus strand of CAXBNJ010000003.1, from coordinate 296,574 downwards.
CAAGTCCCAAGCGCCATGGACATGGTTAAGATTCTCGCAGAAGACAACTTAGCTGTTGTTGACACACTACAAGCCGCCCTAGACATCGCACAGGAAGCCGGCGACGAAGCCAGCGCTGATTTGCTCATCACACGTATCGCCGCGCATGAAAAAGCCGCATGGATGCTGAGAAGCACTGCGAAATAAACAAATTAACGAAGAGCGAGATAATCACTCACGATACATAAAAGGCACGCGAGATATATCCCCGCGTGCCTTTTTAGTTAAATGCGTACAAGATCCGTTAGGATACGCCGAGCTTACCTTGCAAATCCGTTGATGACGTTGTGTATTGAAAGCGTAATTTGCGATCAGGATGCACATAGCGAAACGCTTGCTGCGCCATTAATGCCGCCTCGTGAAAGCCTGATAAAATCAGCTTTAACTTCCCTGGATAGCTATTAATATCGCCAATCGAAAATATTCTTGGTGTTGATGTCTCGAATTTTTCTGTATCAACGGGGATCAAGTTTCGATCAAGGTTCAAGCCAAAATCGGCCAATGGCCCAAGCTTCATTGTCAGACCGTAAAACGCCAATAAAGTATCGCACTCAACTTGATAAGGTTCTTCGCCGCGTTTCTCAATCGTCACAGCTTCGAGCTGACCGTTTTGACCATGGAGCTGCGTTAAATTGCCCGTATATAAATTCATTTTTTTCGCCGCGACTAAATCTTGCATTTTATTCACGCTATCGGGCGCCGCACGGAAATCGGGCCTACGGTGGATTAAGGCCATTGAGCTTGCTAAAGGCTGCAAGTTAACCGTCCAATCGAGCGCGCTATCGCCGCCGCCTGCGACAAGAATATTCTTACCTTTAAACTGATCCATCTTACGCACCGCATAGAATACGGATGTACCCTCATACTCCTCTAGGCCTGGAATGCTCGGTTTTTTAGGCATGAACGAGCCACCACCTGCAGCAATAACAATAACGGCGGCATTTATTTTCGTGCCCAAATCAGTTTCAACGATCCAACGATCATCGTCTGTTTTCTCTAAGGAAATCGCCATTTGACCGAGGTGAAATACAGGGGAAAAGGGTCTAATCTGCTCCATTAAATTATCGGTGAGCTCTTGGCCTGAAATAACAGGGAAGGCAGGGATATCATAAATAGGTTTTTCTGGGTAAAGCTCTGCACATTGGCCGCCGGGCTTATCTAATATATCAATTAGATGCGCTTCCATATCAAGCAAACCCAATTCAAAAACGGCGAATAGGCCAACTGGCCCCGCCCCGATAATAACAACATCTGTTTTATGATTTTCCGCGTCCATAATTACTCTACTTACTTTTTAATTTAGGCTTCTAACTTTGTGACAAACTCTATCCCGCCGACTTTGCTCAGCTTAGAATATATATTAAGAATAGATATAAGAATACATACAGGGTTTGTACAGAAAAACATGATTTTTCCAAGACAAAAACAGCCCCCCTTCAGAACAGACATCCGTTATATTGAATACGTTGAGCCAGAGCACGCCAAATGAGAAGGCTCTATAAGCCGCCTTTTATACGTTTATACTTTTGGAGTTTTTGGTTCAGCAATTGGACAAATATCTGCTTCAAAATAGACCGTACGCAGCTTTTTGCTGTGGGCAAAATCAACCCAATCAACCTTCATATTTGCAAAGCCATAGCCGGCCTCTTCAAAATCTTTGGTCAAAGATTGGAACACTTCATTTCGCTCAATACAGCCCAGATCAATGCCGGCGACAGCGTCTCTATCACGGATATTTGCGCCCATGAAACGTGGGATTATCGCTAAGCTATCTTCCGTATTATACTCAGCGAGAGGCATGTAAAACTTGCCCTCATTCAAAAGCATAGAGGCCAACTCATCTTCACGCTTAGATGCCTTAAGAAATGCCGCGCTAACGATCTTGTCGCGCGCAATATCATTTTTCTGATTTTCCGCATTTTGCGCGTTTATTTTATCTTGCTTTAGCTGTTCGACTTTATCTGCGAGGCTCATTTTCTCAACTCCATGTAATATAAGGACACAACCCTATATCCATAATACGCGCAAGTCAAGAGAAACAAAGCGATTAGCCCCGCCCCAATACAGACACGAAGCCGTTAGATTTACTCAGTTATGCTTATTAATGGATAAGGAATTCAGCATCGACCATGCCAATATCGCTGGGAGTGATTATTTCTTTACTGGCGACATAAACAGAATGAAGCTTGCCGTCAATCTCTCTTGTCCAGAAGTCTAAGAAATTCTTTAATACAGGGAATTTTGGGCATAAATCATATTCTTGCCAGATGAAACTTTGCAATAATTTAGGGTGATCGGGCAGATGATAAAGGATCTCCGCGGTCGTCAGACGATAGTTTTTATATATTTGCGGGCCTAATTCAGCCATATACTCTGCGCTCCTAAGCTTACAGATTTCATAGATTAACCTATTTACCATTTTAAATAACATGTGTTTACATATGGTTAACGCTAAAAAGACTGAAAAACTATATAAAACCTCACATGCTGCGCGATTTCATAATCGCTCTACCCTGTGCATAAAATTATCAAAGCACTTGGCAATATGATTCAGGCTTAGGTAGAATCAACATGTTAGTCCTCTTACACGTACCTCTTACACGTAAATGTGATATGTCTTTTAAGTCCGTTTTTAAAATCAAAAGATCTGCACCCGCAGGTGATAATGCGCATAAAACCGCATTAGAACACAAAGCCGATGCCCTTAACGCAGAGCGTTCAAACCTTGCGCGTGCCCTGTTTAATGCGGAAGGTATTTGCGTTTACGCAGACCCTCAATTTAATGCACTTCACAAAGACAGCGCCCTAGAGGGCACGCATTTACTGGACTTTATAATCGTCGAAGACGAAGGCGTTATTGACGCGCGTGGCGCATTGAGCTTTGATCTCTCCGCTAACACCGCAAGTAAAAGCGCTTCATTAAAAATTGAAAATGGTATACAAAGCGTATCGTATTACGATCGATCCCGCGGGCAACACGATGAAACCATCACCTACCCAGACAGCCTCGAATTCCAAACCATTCCAGGCGAGCGTGACCAGCACTATATAATTGCAAGCTTTCCTAGCCATGGGGCGGTAAGCCACGCACCGAGCGCCCTTCCTGAAGCGATACAGAAAATCATCACGGCGGCTAATTCTCAAATTAAAGCCTCTAATGAGCCGCGCACGATTATTGCCGACGATGATTTAAACGATAAAGACGTGTCCGTTTTCTTGAATATGTCCCATGAACTTATGGCGATAATCCATCAAGATGGCGCATTGCGTGATATTAATCAGACCATTCATCGCAATCTGGGTTATAGCCCAGAGCAGCTTGGCGCGATGAACTTTATTGACCTCGTCCACCCCGATGACCGCCCACATGTACACACAATCCTGAAAAGTATCATTAGCGAGAACATCGCCAATGATGAAGACGGGGGTGACGCCGCAGAAAACACCATCACCAATAATGTAATTTTCTTTGAAACGCGCATTGTTGCGCGCGACGGCGAAACGCGCTGGACTGAATGGAAAGTGCAAAGCACTAAAGACATGCTCTACACGGTTGGGCGCGATATGACCGACGCTAAACGCCATGAAGATGAATTAATTCGCCATCAAACGCAGCTTTCTGAAGCACAAGAAATTGGGCATATGGGGCATTGGCGTTGGGAAATTGGGCGCAATACAGTGACCTGGTCAAAAGAGCTCTTCCGCATTTTTGGCGTTACGAGCGACAAATTCACACCAACATTAGACAGCGTTAACGGTCTATTAGAGCGCCGCGACGTTAACCGCATGATGCAGGCTTTCCAACGCGCAATGATCGAAAAAAACAACTATGAAATGGAGTTTTCGATTATACGTCCCGACAAACAAGAGCGCAGCCTTAAACTGCAAGGCCGCTGCGAGCTCAATGGACAAGGTGACGTCGCTTATTTATTTGGCGTCATACAAGACGTAACTGAACGCACCAACCATGAGCGTGAATTGCGCAACGCCAAAGATTCCGCTGAGCGCGCTTATGCTGCTAAATCACAGTTTTTAGCCAATATGAGCCATGAATTACGCACACCGCTTAATGCTATTATCGGCTTTTCTGAGATGATGCAGCGCCAGTTACTCGGCCCAATCGGCACAGAAAAATACCTTGATTACATTGGCGGCATACGCGAAAGCGGTGAGCATTTACTGGATTTGATCTCTGATATTTTAGATATGTCTAAAATTGAAGCGGGTAAATATGAATTAGATTTAGGCGATTTAAATGTCGCTAAAGTCGTGCAGCTTTCCGTCCATATGATGGAAGGCAAGGCCAGTGATGTGGGCGTCAAAGTTGCTCTTGATATGCAGAATGACGACATTCGCCTCAATGGTGATCGCCGCGCGATTCTGCAAATCATGCTAAACTTACTTTCAAACGCTGTAAAATTTACCAAAGAAGGTGGTCAAATAAGCGTCCTGTGTACAAAGTCTGACACTGAAGTTTTGGTCTCCGTTAGCGATACAGGCATAGGCATTCCCGCAGATAAAATTGATGATATTACCAATCCTTTTGAGCAAGCCGCCTCCCATGAGACACGCGATCATGAAGGCAGTGGCCTTGGCCTTGCTATCACAAAAGAGCTTGTTGAATTACATAACGGCACGCTTCGTATAGAATCAGTTCTTGGTGAAGGCACAACCGTTAAATTCTCGCTGCCATTTTCGCCCTTGCCTGCACAAGAATAAGCTGTCATAAGCGCATATTCAGGCTATAAATAGCCCGATAAAAACCTTCATAAACATCATAAACATCATAAACATAGGATTCATTTATAATGGCTCAAATAGATAAGAAATTTTTAGAAATCCTCGTATGCCCCGTCACAAAATCACAATTGCGTTACAACAGCGAAGCTAATGAGCTTATTTCCGATCGCGCAGGCCTTGCTTTTCCAATCAGGGACGGCATACCTGTTATGCTTGTTGAAGAAGCGCGTGAAATCGAAGAACACGAGAAGAAAAAATAAGCGCACAAAAAAAAAAAAAAAAAAAAAAAAAAAAAAACAGCTACAACACTGCACTGCCGCCCGCCCATATTTAAATATAAGCATTTAATGTTATGTTAGTATTTAAGCCTTATAATTTCCTTATAAATAAAAGGATTTAATAATGAGCGCACCATATCAACATAACAGCCTTATCCAACATGTGTTTTTTGACAATGATGGCACGCTCTACCCTGAGCCACCAGATGTAAAGCAACGCCATTTGGATGCTGGTATACAGGCGCTACAAGACATGCTGCCCGGTCAAAGTGAAGAGGCACTTCACAGCCTTATTAAAGAATCAAGAATTAAGCATAAAAGCTCATTTGGCATTTTTACCCAAGAGCCGTTTAATTTAGATGTCGCCGCGCTACGCGCTAATCACTATCAAAAATTACAACACTTTGCACTAAAGGACTTTTTTGATGAATCCGCCTCGCCAATAGCCGGGCTTGCATCGCTGCGCATTGCAGGGATCAACACCTATATTGCGACTCATGGCAATTTGGATTGGACACATTTTTCAACACAAGAAAATTCTGAGATATCACGCTTTTTCAATGATAGCAAAATCCATACAAAAGAAGATTCTCCTGATATGAAGGGCAAGAATGAAGGGCTTGAGTTTTACACCAGTATGCTTGTGCGCATGGGCATTCCCAGAACAGAAAACATAAAGGATTGGGGCAAAACCGTCGCCATCCAAGACGACCAGTTGGAAAATCTATATTGGGCCAATGAACTGGGCATGATGACCACCTTGATTGATAAAGACGGCAAATACGCGCAGGAAGAAAAAGGTGACTTTGTTAAACTTACCTGCAAGAACGCTAACGAAGCGATTGAAGCCATTCATTTGAGCAATCTGGACTTACAGGCCAAACTCGATAAAACAAAGGGCAATACACCAACCTTAAAAAACGAAGCATATAAAGTATGACCGATAAAAAACCATTAATTGGCGTCCCTATTCAGCTTACCAAAGCCTATTGCGACGCCTGCGAAAGCAAAGACCTTAATACGCGCATCCTAACGCTCGGTCAAATCATGGCCGCACGCCGCCATGCCATAGAAGATCATTACGAACAAGGCGCAGAACCCAAAGCCTCCTCCAAGGGTAACGCCATAGACGTACAAGGTTAAACGCCCCCTGCTATCTCGTAAAATAAGACGCTTGCCCAGAACACCATAAAGCCATAAACTATGCCCATAAAAGAATATTTTTTTAGGAGCTTAATCGATGAGCCATTCAGATACTGCAAGCCCGCCCAATGCCCCCAACAAAACGGACAAAGCTGAGCGCGTCTATATTTTCGACACAACATTAAGAGACGGCGAACAATCCCCCGGCTGCTCAATGAACCGTGAAGAAAAATTACAAATAGCCACCGTACTTGATGAAATGGGCGTTGATATTATTGAGGCTGGTTTCCCTGTAGCCTCCAAAGGGGACTTTGAATGTGTCAACGACATCGCAAAAACGGTTAAAAATGCGACCGTCTGTGGCCTAGCGCGCGCCGTACACAAAGACATCGAAGCCTGCGCCGAGGCCATCAAGCCTGCGCAGAGCCGCCGCATCCATACATTCATCTCAACATCCCCCCTTCATATGAAGCACAAGCTACAAATGGATGAAGACACCGTTATTGAAGCCATTCGTGATAGCGTTAGTTTCGCGCGGGGCTTTACCGATGATGTTGAATGGTCTGCCGAAGACGGTAGCCGCACCGAGGATGATTTCCTATGCCGCGCTGTCGAAACAGCCATTAAAGCTGGCGCACGCACAATCAACGTACCTGATACCGTGGGCTACGCCACACCGGATGATTATAGCGCTTTAATCGCCATGCTGGTTAACCGCGTTCCGAATATTGACGAGGCCATATTATCTGTACACTGCCATAATGACCTTGGCCTGGCCGTCGCCAACTCCCTTGCCGGCGTTAACGCAGGCGCACGTCAAATAGAATGCACGATTAACGGCATTGGTGAGCGCGCAGGCAATGCCGCGATGGAAGAAATTGTCATGGCGATGCGTACGCGCCAAAATCAATATCCTTATCGTAATAACATTAAAACCGAGATGATCATTAAGGCGTCAAAAACGCTGTCTAAAATCACAGGCTTTAATGTTCAGCCCAATAAAGCGATTGTGGGGGCGAATGCTTTTGCCCATGAAAGTGGCATACATCAAGACGGCATGCTTAAGCATCGTGGCACTTATGAGATTATGACACCGGAAAGTGTTGGTTTGATTGAATCTAACCTCGTCCTTGGTAAACATTCCGGCCGCCATGCCTTCCGCGCTAAATTAGATGATTTAGGCTATATGCTGAGCGATGATGCGTTAAATGATGCCTTCGCACGTTTCAAAGATTTAGCCGATCAGAAAAAAGAGATTTTTGACGATGATATAATCGCCTTAATGGATGATAAAACCCGCCTTGATAGCGCCCATAATATTGATTTTGTTGATTTGCTCGTTCATGCAGGCACAGACGGCCCGCAAACCGCAAAAATAACCTTACGTATTAATGACGAAGAAAAAACAGCGCAAGCCAGTGGTAACGGCCCTGTTGATGCGATGTTCAAAGCCATTCGCGAGATTTACCCGCATGACGATACATTATTGCTACTTTATAATGTACATGCCGTCACAGGCGGCATTGACGCACAAGCTGAAGTCACTGTGCGCTTGGAACAAAATGGCCATATCGTTAACGGTAAAGGCGCGCATGTTGACACAATGATTGCCTCCGCCAAGGCTTATATACACGCTTTGAACAAGATGAGCGCCTTAAATGCAATGGCGAGTATCAGCGCCGAAGACCGCGCCTTAAAGCGTGAAGTTGGCCCTTAATTCGGCGCCTTAATTTAAAGGCGAAGCATAGCTGCAGAAATGACTTGATTTATCTGACGTCGCGCCCTATAGTGCGGCGTCTTTTCGTTTAACTTTAGGCGAAAAAACATTAATGGTTGTGGAAGATTTACGCATTTATTCGTACCACGGCCCTTCGTTCAATCTTATTGCTATAACGGAGAAACAAAATGGCAAAGAAGAAAAAAGTATCAGGTTTTATTAACCTGACCATCCAAGCTGGTGCGGCTAACCCCTCTCCACCAGTAGGTCCGGCCTTAGGCCAACACGGCGTTAACATCATGGAATTCTGTAAAGCGTTTAACGCGAGCACAGATAGCTTTGAAAAAGGCACACCAATTCCTGTTGTGATTACTGTTTATGAAGATCGTTCATTCTCATATGTTACAAAAACGCCGCCTGCGAGCTTCTTTATTAAAAAAGCGGCAAAGATTCCAAAAGGATCTTCGACGCCATCTAATGAAGTTATTGGCACGATTAAACAATCACAAGTTAAAGTGATTGCGGAAACGAAAATGGTTGACCTCAATGCAAATGACATTGAAGCAGCTATGCTTATCATCGAAGGTTCAGCACGCTCAATGGGCGTAGAAGTTGTGGCAGGTTAATTATGGCTAAAAAAGCAAAAATCATTTCAGCAGAATTGGCGTTAATTGATCGTGAAAAATTATACGATCTTGAAGCGGCTTTAAAAATACTTAAAGGCTTTGAAAAAGCACGTAAGTTTGATCAAACTATTGATATCGCATTAAACACATGTCTTGACCCGCGTCACGCGGACCAAGTACTTCGTGGCGTAACAGAATTACCACACGGTACTGGTAAGACTATACGTGTTGCTGTATTCGCACGTGACGAAAAAGCGGCCGAAGCGAAAGCTGCTGGCGCTGATATCGTTGGTGCGGAAGACCTTATGGAGATCATCCAAAAAGGCGCAATGGACTTTGATCGTTGTATCGCAACACCGGACATGATGCCTTTAGTTGGTCGTCTTGGTAAGGTTTTGGGTCCACGTGGTCTTATGCCGAACCCTAAGCTTGGCACAGTGACTATGGACGTTGCTAAAGCTGTTGCTTCTGCTAAAGGTGGCGCCGTTGAATACCGCGCTGAAAAAGCTGGCGTCGTTCAAAACGGCCTTGGTAAATTAAGCTTCAGCGAAGCTAAGCTGCTTGAAAACATCCGTTCATATGTGAACGCGATACAAAGAGCACGCCCAGCAGGCGCTAAAGGTACATATATTGAGAAAGTTACACTTTCAACATCTATGAGCCCAGGCATTAAAGTTGACCTAGCGTCAATTGTTAAAGCGGCTTAATTGCATTAACGAAATATATTTTAAAAGCGCCCTATTTTTAGGGCGCTTTTTTTCTGCCAAAATCATAATCACGCAAGCTTAGAATAGGCACCCTATGATATTTTCTACCGCATTTGAGCATAAAAGTCTTTTCGCTGGCGCGTCTATTATATTAAGCGTCGCGGGCTTTATTCCTTATTTTAGAAGTATATTAGCCGGCGTGACGAAGCCGCATATATGCACATGGGCGATATGGAGCATCACAATGGTTATTGCGTTCGCGGCACAGATTAGCGCCGGCGCGAGCTTTGGTGCTTACCATACGGGATTCTCAGCCTTAATCTGCATATTTATCTGCCTGCTGGCTGTGCAACGCGGTGAAAAGGATATCGCACGCATAGATCTTATATATTTAGCTTGCGCGTTATTGGCCATCCCCATATGGCTCATCACCAACACAGCGCTTTATGCCATATTAATCGTTCTCACTATCGATATTTTGGGATTCTTACCAACGATACGCAAATCGATATACAAACCGCATGAGGAAAATGCGCTGGCCTATTTTATTGCCGCATTAAGCTTCGCCATGGCCGCTATGGCCATTGATCACTATTCCGTGACCACGGCCATATACCCGCTTGTTATTATGATGATGAATATTGCTCTGCCCGTGTTTTTAATCACACAGCGTCGCCGCTTGGCGCGCTGAGGGCTCTCTATTTAGCAGGCTTTTTGAAGTAATCAAGGTCGCCTGTATATTGAGCAAAGAACTCCATAACCTGATCTGGCGGAACAGGGCGGCTATAACGGTAGCCCTGCACTTCATCACAGCCCTCGCGAATTAAGAACTCTTCATGTTCAAGTTCTTCCACGCCCTCAGCGATGACTTTGAGGTTTAATGAGTGACCGAGGTTAATAATCGTCTTCGCAATAGCCGCATCATCTTCGTCTTCAAGCGCGTTACGAATAAATGATTGGTCAATTTTCAAGCGATCAATTGGGAATTGGCGCAAATAGGACAGTGAAGAATACCCCGTACCAAAATCATCAATAGCCAATTCAACGCCCAAAGCGCTTAACTTCATCAAGATCTCAATCGTGGATTCAATATCATCCATAAAGACACTCTCTGTAACTTCCAACTCAAGAAGCTTCGGATCAATGCCCGTCTCAGCTATAACATCTTTAGTCAGCTGCACAACATCACTTTGGTGGAATTGTGCGCCAGAAACGTTAACCGCAACGCGGATCAAATGCCCTGCATCATGCCATGTTTTGGCTGTACGACATGCGTTACGTAGGACGAATTCGCCAATAGGAACAATCAAGCCTGATTGCTCAGCAATAGGGATAAATAATCCTGGTGAAATATATGTGCCACCATTTTCACTATCATCAGGACGCCACCAACGCAGCAACGCTTCCGCGCCAATAATATCACCGCTCGCAAGTTCAAGCTGCGGTTGGAAGTGCAAAGCAAGCTGTTCTTCTTCAAGCGCATCACGCAAATCACGCAGCATTTGAAAACGCATTTGTACCGCGCGATCAAAACCTTCAACATATTCACGAATAGTATCACGGCCGTCTTCTTTGGCACGGTTCAAGGCAATATCAGCATTTTTAAGGACTTGCTCAGGATCAGACGCATCATCAGGATAAGTGGCCACGCCAATTGAGCTACGAATTTGGAAGTTTTCGTTAAACACTTTAAAAGGTTCATCGCGAATAACATTTTGGATACGTTCGCCAATTTCTTTCGCATTGGTGATACTGGTAATCATCGGAACAGTAATCGCATATTCATCTTCACCTGTACGAGCAACCACGGCATTATCAGGCAGTGCCGCAGATAAGCGCTTACCAACGCCACGTAAAATGGCATCTCCAATATTATGACCCATCGTGTCATTAACATCTTTAAAGTGATCAAGATCGACCGTAATAACGGCCCAGCGCTTAATGTGCCCTTCTTCATTGATCGCATCACGGCCCAATTCAGCCAATTTTTGCAAAAACAAAATACGATTTGGTAGGCCTGTTAATGTATCATAATAAGCAAGTTTGTGAATTTGATCCTGCGCGGCAGATTTAATACGGCGAATATTATCAGCGTTTTGACGGATCAAGCTTTGTACCGTCATCACGGCAGCGCCAACCTCGTCACGCGATTCATAAGGGTAGTCTTCAATCTCTGGGCGCTCAGGATTAAGGGCAGCCTTACGTAAATTCTCACTCAGGAATAAAATAGGCACTAACAGCCAGCTACCGACCAATAAAAGAATGATAAGCGTAGAAATCAACGCTAAACCGACAAGCAATGCGGCATTTTTATAAGTAGAGCCGAGCTTTTCTTTGATCCAGCTTTGATTATCAAAGCGGAATGCAAGATAATATGGCATATCGTTAATATCTTCTGGGCTGATAAGGATATCAATATAGTTATCCCCTTTCAAAACCAGATTTCTGCCTTTTTCCGATTCAAAGCGATCAAGATCAAGGCCATTCACATCGCCCGATTCCAACAATAAATCAAAAGTCATATTATAGGCTTTAAAACCAAGTGTACTGCCTAAACGTTTCAAACCGTCACTACGTGCCCCAGCAAAAGGATTCGCCTCCCCTTTGATCATAAGATCCATCGCGCCACTTGTAATAACTTCATGAGCTAATAATGTTCTGATTTGGCTTACTTGATGCTGTTCTGTTTTCAAAAAATAGGTGCCGAGGAATATACCTTGCATCACGAGCAAGGTAAGGAAGGTCGCCAAAGCTACGCGCCATGTGATTTTACTTTTCCAAATATAAGAACGGAATAATAGTGACTTACGTTCTTGCGTGTTTTGACTGCTCACTTAATCGTGGCTCCTTAAACCTACTACTCTTTAAATAGCTCCATCATATGTAGTCATAATTATGATTGGATAAAACCGCTGCGAATACAGCATTTCAATTACAAATATTAACACAGAGACTCGCTAATAACACTACACTATATAAAATTTTAGATAAAATTTATAAATGTTTCATTAACAACGAATAATATATTTATCTAATATACCAAGAAACCTAGAAAAACAAGGGCTTTAGCGTAAACGTCCCTTTAAGGGTAAATTTGTATATCACGTAATTTCATCTGAATTAAAGCTTGAGGGCTTAAATAATTGACCATAAAAGCGCTCTATTTACTTTACTGTTTTGGGCATAGTTTCTTTAAACCTGACCACTTCTCCGAACCCTGCTTTCGCGATGATCTCTCCTTGTGCCATAACCGTCTGCCCACGTATGACTGTATATACAGGCCAACCTTTAACCGTCGTGCCTGCACAAGGCGCCCAACCGGCGCGCGAAAACTGCTCCTCATCGGTGATTTCATGGCTTTTATTCATATCAACAATTGTGAAGTCAGCATCATAGCCTGCAGCAATGCGCCCCTTACCTGCAATTTGATGAACGCGCTGCGGGCCATAACACAGCAAATCAACAAGGCGCTCTAAGGTTAGGCGCCCTTCATTCACATGATTAAGCATAGTCGGCACCATAGTTTGCACGCCGGGTGTGCCCGATGGGCTCTCAGGGTAAGGCTTGGCCTTTTCTTCTAAAGTATGCGGCGCATGATCTGAGCCTAAAATATCCACCGTGCCATCATTAACGGCGCGCCAAAGGGCATCTTGGTGATGTTTTTCGCGGATTGGCGGGTTCTGCTGAGCCTTAGAACCCAGCGCCTCATAACAATCTGGTGCATAATAAGAGAGGTGATTCGGTAGAACCTCGACGGTCACTAAATCTTTATTCTGTTTTAAAATTTCAATTTCTTCCGCGCAGGTAATGTGCAGGACGTGCACGCGGCGACCTGTCTTGCGTGCAAGATTAACGACTCGGCGCACGGCATTGGCTGACGATTCTGTACTGCGCCATTTCGGGTGCAAGGCGACGTTATCCAGCTCTTCTGCTGATAAAACATCGAGCATGCTCGCTTTATTTTTCGCCATAACGGCTTCATCCTCAGCGTGCACAGCCACGACGCGGCGACCATTTTTCAAAACAGCCTCAATATCATCATCTTCTGAAGTCAAAAGCGAACCTGTGGACGAGCCCATAAATATTTTAATGCCACAAACGCCGGGTAAGTTTTCCCAAGCACTGAGCTGCTCTGCATAATCCGCCGTTCCGCCGAGATAAAAGGCATAATCGCAATAAGAGCTCGCCGCCGCTTTATCTAATTTCCACTGTAGACTTTCGGGCGTAATGGTCAGCGGATTGGTATTCGGCATTTCAAAAATAGCCGTGACCCCGCCTGCTATAGCCGCTTTGGTTCCCGTCTCTAGCGTTTCTTTATGCTCACCGCCGGGCTCTCTAAAGTGCACTTGCGTATCAATAACCCCTGGCAGTATATGAAGCCCCGTACAATCAATATGCGACTCGGCTTGTGCATCGCTCTCAAGGCCAATTGCGTCAATCTTGCCATTGCGGACACCGACATCAATTTTCGTTAAGCCTGAAGGCAACATAACAAGACCATTTTTTAGAATAAGGTCGAATTTCTGAGGTTTAGTTTGAGATAGAGACATGAGAGCGACTTTCATTAGGCGTTATTGTGCGCGCTTATGATACAAACATGTCCAAGTAAAACGCAAGAACTAGATCTTAGGCTGAAAGCCTTAATGTGTGGTAAAAGATAATATGGAGCGGGTGACCGGGATCGAACCGGCACCACTAGCTTGGAAGGCTAGGGCTCTACCATTGAGCTACACCCGCTGCTTGGAACAATCAATAAAGATCATCACGGACAGATAAAAGCCGATCGCAGCACAAAAATCAATCAATAATCGCAATTTATCTAAAATTTTATTTAAATCGTAACTATTTGTATAGAATTATGATGTATACTATCATGAGAATAGTGTATTTTTTAGGGTAATTATAAGCAATGATACAGCGTGAATTAAATCATAAAATAATACGACATCCGCAAGGTTCACAATCTGGCATGACTTTACTTGAAGTCGCTATGGGCATGATAATCCTTGGTTTGCTTGTGACTGCGATGTTACCTTTTTATAAAATATACCGATATGATAAAGTCCGCATGGATACTATTGGTAACATGGCCGATACAAGCCGCGCCTTATCGCAATATGCTTTAGTTAATGGCGCCTACCCCCCACCAGCACGCAGAGATTTAAATTATGAAGACGCCGGTTACGGTGTTGCTTTTAGTGGCGCTATCGCCAATTGCGTCATCAACGACCCTGCTGTCTGCCGCTTAACGGGGACATCCGATAAAGCGGGCCCTGCTGGTAATGACCCCGTATTGCGCGGTGATATACCTTTTGCCACACTCGGCCTACCATATACAAGCTCACTGGATGGTTTTGGCAACAGATTAACCTATACTATATCTGAGTATTTAACAGTTGGATCCGTCGTGCCTTTTGATGATAGTAATGGCGTGATTCGTATGCAAGACGAAGCAGGCAACTTCACCCCGACCGCCTTAAGAAACGAGATTAGTGATGATGCACATTATGCGATTATAAGCGCCGGCCGCAATGGTTTCGGTGCCTTTACGAAAAACGGCGTGTTGAGACGATCTTGTGACACAGGTAACAGCGATTTTGGCCGCGATAGAGAGAATTGCGACCTTGATGCTATTTTCACAAATAATTTTGTTGTCTATACGCGACCTGACGGCGTGCAAGATTTTGACCGCGTACAAAGCGAGAAGGCAAGCGCAACTTATTATGATGATTACGCCAAATTTTCTAACAATCTAATCGCAGGCACATGGATAAGATCTGGAAACAGCGTAGCCAGTGGCCCAAACTTCGGCTCAAATAGTCGCTGGGCCATTAAAGTCGGCGATCAAGACGCGAATGATAATGTCGTTAGCTATTATGGCGCAACATCAAGCGATTCACCGCGTGCACGCTTGAATATAGTCGGCGCAAATCAAAGCCTTCAAGTCGAAACGCGCGTTAATGTGAACCGCTTATGTGACATTAGTACGACCGCCTGCAACCAAGAAACACATATAGGCGATATAACCAGCACGAACATCCCCGCAAATGTATTTAACCCCGCCGTAATTGGTGAGGATTCTGGTGGCTTGGGCGGTACAGGATATTCCGATGGCAATGGTATAAAATGCGGCACTGAACAAGCGATGAAAGGTATCGTTTTTTCTGAAGAAGATTGCGAAGGTAATTTAACGGTATCCAACCCAAGCTTTATTAACAGCTTAAAACAAGGCGTCGGTGGTTGCGCCGCGAATACATACGCCCAAGGCATTGACGCGTCGGGCAACTTAATATGCGTCATCCCTTAAGAAAGTAACATCCTTGAGAAAGAAAATAATGTTAAAAACAACGCGCACACATCGTAATCTGGCACAACAAGAAGGCTTTACATTGTTAGAGCTTTCTTTTGTCATCATCATCATTGGCGTTATGATGGTACCGATGCTGGAAGCGGTTAATCGGTACATGTCCCAACGCAAAACCGATTACACTGAAGTTGTCATTGCCGCTGCAAGTAATTTGATTGTTGAATATCGCGCCAATGGAGTTGAGGAGCCTTTTCACAATAATTCTTATGTCTATCCATGCCCCGCAAAACGCACATTAGCTCGAACCGATAATGATTTTGGCGAATCTATTGATTGCTCAAACCTCGCCGCCTATGGGCTTAATGCCCCTGGCGATTGCTCTGATGGCGTGTGCCTTACGACAAACCCTGGGCAAGATAGAGATGGAGACGGCAATGATGACTGGATTATAATCGGTGGTTTTCCTGTCACAACCATGCTTATCGCGGCGAGCACCCCCGGCCAAGACCTTGATTTCCGTACCTCTGATATATTTTCCAAAAGCATGGATTTAGATGGCTGGCAAAATCAGCTCACTTATGCTGTATCTTATAACCTAACTCAAGATGGCTCACTTGATAAGTTTTGGTATGGCGTCATCGCAGCCAAAGATGAATATGGCAATGATACAGCGGGCATGGGTAATGATGCGCATTTTGTCGTCTTATCCCATGGCCCCGACCGTAAAGGCGCTTATAATAACAACGGCCTAATCCCAATCACTTGCGGTACGACGATGACCGATGATGAAAATTGCGATAATGATGCGGTTTTCGTACAGGCCTTGGGGAGTTTCCGCGGCGATGCGGCTGATCACTATGATGACTTCGCTCGTTTCTCTAAAGAAACAAGCTTAAGTATTTGGGAAGAAACGCAAGACGCCACAGGGCGCGATCAACTCTTCTTTGCCCCGACAGGCAATCTAGGTATTAATATTGACAATACCCCACCATCAATTGCGATGGCCATTAATGGTGATTTAAAGGCCAATAATAATATAATCACCAATGAGATTTGTGATGAACCAAAATTAAACCCTGATGGTTCAGTCAATAGTAATTCTAATTGCTTTAATACCGATATCATTACAGGGAATATCAGCAATTGCACGGGCGGCAAGCTGCTTAAAGGTATTTGGAATGGCCAAAAACAATGTGTTACGCCAGAATATGCCGTGCCAGGTACAGGAAAACTACAAAATTTTGATTGCTCGAGTTCTACCCATGGGTGGGTACGCGGGTTTAAAACAAACGGAGAAGTCATATGCTACTAAATAAAAGCAAAAGCCAAAAAAACGACAAGGCCACTGCCGTTCAAGGACGCAAACAGCGCCAAAAAGGCTTTACTCTGGTTGAAATATCCATTTCAATTATTGTTATTGGCCTTATGATTGCGCCTTTATTTAGACTTTATGATACATATCTCGTTGAGAAGCGTATTAGCGCGACACAAATGGCGCTACAAACGGTTGCCGCTGAAATGGAAGCGTATCGTGACATTCAAGGCTCCTTCCCTTGTCCTGCGCCAATGACGGCCGCGAGAACCACAGCGACCAACGGCGCCGCATTAAACGCCGGTGATTGTAGCGCGGCTTACTTCGCCGCCATACCACAAATCCCTGGCGAATGTTTGAATGGAATCTGTCTAAAATCAAGTGTGCGCCCTGGTGCCTCTGATATTATCATCGGAACCGTACCATTTAGAAATCTTCAAATGACCGAAACAGATGCTCTCGATGGATACGGCAATAGATTACTCTATGCCGTCACACAAGACCTAACAGATATAACCACCTTTAATAGTGAAGATGGCGGGATTAGCGTTATTGACACAGCGGGGAACGACCTTATTCCCAATAACGACACAATGTTCTTACTTCTTAGCTATGGCGTATCAAAAAATGGCGCCTATAATAAAAACGGCCTACAAGGGCAAGCTTGCCCAACATCCGGCCCGGAATCGAGTAATTGTATCGCTGATTTTGCCTCTTCAACAATTGCTGCTGATGCCGTTTTCACATATGCGCCTGTCGCCAATAATGGCGGGGTGAATGATTTCGACCACCAAATGCATTTCTTCTCAACCGAAGAACAAAAATTATGGCGCCGCTATACAGGGCAAGAGCAACATGCCCAAGACATGTCGCCTGATGACAAAATTGGTATCGGCACAGATACACCGACGGCAACATTAGATATTCGAACAGAAAAAGTGGGCGTGCAAAACGTCGCGTCCGTCATGATTAATAACGGGGAGCTTATAGCGCCTGAGCTTTGTGACGAAACAGGCACATATTGTTTTGAACCGAAACTTTTAGCGGGCGATGTTGACGCGTCCGCCCCTGTCGCCAATCAAGGCGGTATGATTTGCCCTGATGGGGAATATTTAACAGGTATTGATGGTGCTTCGCCAATTTGTCAACCGCACCGCATTGAATGCCCAACCACAACGCCTATATTTAACGGCTTCACGTCATCGGGCGCAATAATATGCGATCCGATTCCTGGTAACTCTTGTGCGGCTCAGGTACAAATCGTTTGTAACCCTGCAGAAGCCGGTAAAGACAGCCAAATTTCTTTACCACCCAGCGCTGATGGCTACAGCACGGGTCTAGCCGATTATGGCAGTTGCGCCAAGGCGGGTTACACCTGTGACAGTGGAACTTGGATCGGCATGGGCAGCAATACAAATACTGCGAGTCGTTGCGACTTCACTGCACCACCACCGACGGTAGTAACTGGCCTAGATTGTGGCCCAGACAGCCAATTTGGATCTCAGACATATACATCAACAACAACGACTACATGCTTAGGTGGTTCCAACACAACAACAACAGGCTGTGTTTGTGGTGAAGATGAAAACGGCACAGCTTTACCGCCTGAATATACTTACTCAACCTGCTCTGCTTATTATGGCTCAACAGCGAAAGCTGGCGCTATATTATTTGATGACGGCGAAGGCGGCTTTCATGAACGCAGACGCACAAGAACTTGGACGGGTACATCAAGCTGCTCCGCGAACGATAACTGGGATAATAGCAACTGCGAATGTTCTGTCCCGACCACAGCCCTTCAGCTTAAACATATAAGCCCCCCTAATTGGAGCACCCGTACAGAACCGGCCGAATGGCGCACAGATACAAGCCGATCTTGCCCCGCCGGCCAAGCTGGCGTTGTTAAACGTGCCTATTGGTTCCACACCGCTATTTCTCAATGTAAGTGGAAAGCTCTTAATCGCTGGGATTACTCCAGCTGCTCTTGTACGGGAACAGATGGCGCCACGCGGGATAAATCATTATCTTGTGGCTCGGGGACATGGCAGACGGGCAGTGAAATACTCCAGCCGCAAATATTCGATATAAGTATATGCGATTGGAAGAATAATGGGCCGACCGTCAATAACTGTACTTGTAACACCACGCCAATACTGGGAACACAGGATCATGCCTGCGCAAACCCCGTGTGTGAAGTTGCAAACCCACTGGATAAAGACCAAACGTCAACACCGATTAATGCGACCACATGTGCCGCTGACACGGCGAATACGACGATCACAACCCTTGGATCATGTAAGGAGCGGACATTTATTTGGGATAGAATTGGATCTATTCCGGGTAATGCTTCCCCTCCACCGGGTAGCCCACGCTTCGAGAATAAGACCTGTGGCTGTGCCGAGAAAGGCTCGACAGGTACGTGCTACCAAGAAGGTGACAGTACGTGGAAAAGGTATAAATGCGAATGTAAACTCAGCGGAAGCTGATGACCCGCGCACAATAAATTCATAATAAAAAAACGCCGCATTCAGTTTAATGCGGCGTTTTTTTAGGGAGCCCCATGAAGCCCTGATTTACAGGCACTTACTTATTGAGCATAAAAAACACCACAAATAATTTAAAAAATTTACCATAGATTTACCTCTAGACCGTCATAATAAAACTATACGCGTAGCCTGTTTTGTTTCAAATTTAAAACATAGAGGTTACAAGCGGCCATGAAAACATCCCCCACCACAGCCCCTCACCACCCAACAAAAAGCGCTATAGAAGAGCAATTTGAAGAATTACTCTCGCCTATAGAGAAATTCACCAAGAATCAGATCTCAACAGGTATTTTTCTGGCGATTGCATCCATTCTCGGTATGGCCATCATAAACAGCCCTTTACGTGAAGGGTTTTTACACATATCGGAGTATTCAGTTGGTGTATTTCTGGAGAACAGCCAGTTTGCCCTGCCTATCCATGAATGGATTAGCGCTGGTTTAATGGCGGTGTTTTTTTTATATATAGGCTTAGAATTAAAACGTGAAATGCTGGTTGGCGAATTACGGCACTTCAAACAATCCGTAACCGTGCTCTGCGCGGCGGCAGGTGGTATGGTGGTGCCGGGTCTGATCTATGCCAGCTTTAATTATGGGACGGAATATATTTCAGGCTGGGCGATACCCATGGCCACAGATGCCGCATTTGCGTTGGGCGCATTAGCGCTCATATCGCGCCGCGCCTCCCCCATGAGTTTCGCCTTCCTCGCTGCTTTGGCCATTTTCGATGATTTAGGTTCCGTCATCGTCATTGCGACTTTTTATGCCCATGGCATAAATATGCTGATGATCGGATACGCCGCAATTACTTTCGCCTGTTTATTAATCTGTAACGTATCTGGCGTACGCAATACAGGGGCCTATATGTTTTTTGGGATAATTTTGTGGTATTTCACATTTCAATCAGGCCTGCATGCGACTGTCGCGGGGATATTGGTTGCTATGAGCGTCCCAGCCCGCCCAAAAGTCCTGCAAGGCAGCTTCATACGGCGCGCTAAGGCACTGCTCTTTATGATGGATCATTTTGGTTCAGATAAGAATGATATATTGGAAGCTCCAAAACAACATAACTTGCTCCAAGAAATCAAAGAAATGGCGAATAAGGCTTCAACTCCATTACAGGCCTGGGAGTTAAAGTTAAAACCCCGCGTTACCGTGTATATTTTACCGGTATTTGCTCTATTTAATGCGGGTGTTTTGCTCAGTATGGATAATTTAGCGGGGATTCATAGCTCGCCGGTTGTTTTAGGCATTTTCTTTGGCCTCTTGATCGGCAAGCCGCTCGGCATCACTCTATTCGCATGGGTCGCTCTTAAATCTAAGCTTGGCCGCCTGCCTGAGGGGCTTACCCTGCATGACGTCACCGGATTAAGCTTCCTCGGCGGTATGGGGTTTACCATGGCCTTATTAATTGCGCATATTAGCTTCGATCCAGGAACCTTAGTCATGGAACAGGCCAAACTGGCGATATTATGCGCTTCGGTAAGTTCTGGCTTTTTAGGCCTGATGTGTTTAATGCGCCAATGCCACTCACGCCACCCGAAAACGGAGTCAATGCCTGCAAAATAACCCCTTGTTTTCTTTGCATTAGACCCGTAGGGTGTTATTTTTAACATTATTGGATAGCTGCGCCCCATGTATCACACACGGTCCTTTCACCTGATCTGTAAATATTTTGTATTTGCTCTATTTCTACTTTCTCCTTCTGGATCGCTCCACGCGCAGGATAAAGAGCCGAGCTTTGAAGAAAGCATTCCTGAAGATATCCTTGATAATGGCCGTCGGTTTATTACGCTCACTACCGAAAATGACCTTTATGCGACGAGCTCTGATCAAAATTACACGAATGGCTTTCGTGCCACATATTTTGATGTCGGCGCAAAAGCCCCCAAATTCGCATCTTTACTGGCGAAATACGTCCCTACATTTGACGTGAATAAAACAACATCGATTTATTATTCATTCGGGCAAAACCTCTATACGCCCGAAAACATCACTGTGCGTGAGCCCGATCCCAAAGACCGCCCTTACTCAGCCTTTCTTTACGGCACTGCAGGGCTGACGAGCGTCACAGACAACCATATAGATGATTTAGAGGTCACGCTCGGCATTGTCGGGCCTTGGGCCTTGGGGGAAGAAACACAAGAAGCCGTACATGATCTTGTTGATGCCCGAGACCCCTCTGGCTGGGATCACCAACTTGAAAACGAGCCTGGGGTTATTTTATCATGGCAAAGACGCTGGCCCGAAGCCTATGCGCAAGGATTTGGCCCGTTCTATTTCCGCCTCAGCCCTTATGCGGGGGCCTCCCTTGGTAATGTTTATACTTATGGCGCGGGCGGTATATCAGCGCAGTTAACGCCAAAACGCTTTAAATGGCAATCTGATCCGCTACGCGTTCGCCCTGCCATGCCCGGTAATGGCTTCTTCGCTGTCCCTGATAATCAGTTTTCATGGTCGCTTTTTGCAGGCGTGGAAGAGCGCGCTGTCGCCCGCAATATATTCCTTGATGGTAACAGCTTTGAGAGCAGCCCTTCCGTGAACAAAAGACCATTCGTCACTGATGCCAATACAGGCATCACCTTAACCTATGGACGCACGCAAATTGCCTATACGATTAACTGGCGCTCAAAGGAATTTGACGGACAAGCAGACCCGTCAATATTCGGTGCTTTATCGATTGGCTATAGATTCTAAATATAATTAGAGGATATGAGCCTGCGGGTATGAAGCTTAGGCCTCATCACCCGTCTGATCACCCTTCTTTGGTGGGGTCGTAATCATCAAGCGCGCCTGCGTAATCGCTTTATCATAGCGCTCAAATATCCATAGATTTTCTTGGTTATCGTTTAGATCGGCTTTTTCAAGCATTTCAGCGGGCTGAGATTGCAGACCACACAGAATGACTTTCGTGTCGTGATCATGGCATTCTTTAATAAGGTTTTTCATAGCATTTAGCCCTGCGACATCCATATAAGGGACAAGCTTCATACGTATAATTAAAATCTTGGGAGCCTCCCCCATAGATTTCAGAGTTTCAAGCATCGTGCCCGCGACACCGAAAAATATCGGGCCGGTAATGCGAAAGACTTCAACGCCAAGGGGTAAGTCATCTCTTTGTTCGACATCTTCTTGCGTATCATTAAACGCATCGCGAATATGGCGGCCTTGTGAGCGTAATGTGGCCGAGTTGCTCATCTCACGCATGAATAAGAGTGAGGCCAGCGTCACGCCGATACCAATCGCCACCGTCAAATCGACAAGAACGGTCAAAGCAAAGGTCAAAAGCATCACAATGCGATCCCCCTTAGAGAGCCTAAAAATATGGATAAAATGCTGTATTTCACTCATATTCCACGCGACAATAAAGAGAATCGCTGACAACGCCACAAGCGGTACAAAGGCCATAATATCGATCGCGAATAAGATAAAGAGGAAGATAAAAATCGCATGAGCCATACCGGCGACAGGCGTTTGCCCCCCCGCTTTGATATTCGTTACCGTACGCGCAATAGCCCCCGTCGCGGGCAGGCCACCAAAAAAGGCTGAGGCTATATTCGCCACGCCTTGACCGACAAGCTCTTGATTTGAACGATGCTTATAGCCGGTCATACCATCGGCCACCACTGCAGAGAGCAAGGATTCAATCCCCGCCAGAAACGCAATGGTAAAAGCAGATGGTATAATGCTTATGAATTTATCAAAATCCCATAGAGGTAAATGCGGCATGGGCAAGCCAGAGGGCATATCGGCATATTTAGAGCCAATCGTTTCAACAGGTAGATTAAAAACAAAAACGCCTACCGCCGTGAGGACTACAGCCATCAAATAGCTTGGCGATTTAGGCCAGAATTTTTTCAATCCAACAATAATTAGCAGCGCCACGAGCCCCACGGCAAAACTAATCGGGCTAAATGTATCTATATGTTCGAAATAAGCATGCCATTTCTCTATAAATTCAGCCGGTAGATCTGGAATGGTCAGCCCCAAGAAATCCTTAATCTGGGAGGAGGCTATAATCACCGCTATCCCCGCTGTAAAGCCCGTCACAACGGGGTACGGAATATATTTTATGACCTGACCGAGCTTCGCATAGCCCGCGACAATCAAAATCAGCCCCGCCAGAAAAGTCGCAAGAATTAACCCATCAAAGCCATATTGCGCAATGACATTAAACACCACCACAATAAATGCGCCCGTTGGCCCGCCAATTTGGAAACGCGAACCACCAAGAAAAGAAATTAAGAAGCCTGCAATCACGGCTGTGATCAACCCCTTATCAGGGGATGCTCCACTCGCTATGCCCAGCGCCATAGATAAGGGCAGAGCCACAATAGCGACCGTTAACCCTGCAAGGATATCAGCTTTAAGCGTTGAGAGCGTGTAGCCTTGGCGTAGCAAGGAAAATAATTTAGGGGTAAAAGCAACGGGAAACATATTCTGCCCTTCTTAACATTGGGTAAACGCCCCGCATAGTTAAGAGATAAGAACAAAAAGAAACAACGCGGCGTGATCAATTCCGCATAGTATAGCGCCGTTGCCAAAGAAAGCGCAACACAGATAAACCTCTGGAGAAAAGGCAGGAAAAAAAGATGATAGATAAAGGGAAAATGGACGTGATGAGCTCGCTATAATGTCGCCGACAAGGCACCGCTCGTTGCTATTCCTCACATTCTTTATTAGGCAGCCTCAGTGCCGTACCCTTTGTATGACAATCATAAATAATATTAGCGCCGACGACACCTTTGAAGCTTACATCTTCGAAGCTTGCTCCCCTTATATCTGAGCCTGAAAAATCAACGTCTATAAGCTCTGTGCCTTTAAATGTTGCATTTCTTAAATCGCTGTTTATAAACTTAACCTTCTCCAATTTAACCTTGCCAAAAGTGGCTCCCCTGAGTAAGACGTTTTTATACGTTATATTCTCTAAGGGCTTCTTATACGAAGTATAAAACCAAGGCATTTCTTTATCCTCAATTACGATGTTTTTTGTAGCTTTAGGCTTGCGCCAATTGCCAGCCATAACTTCTTTGCTATGTTTGGTGCAGGGGGCTTTATCTTGGCGTGCTCCGTTTGTATTGGGCTTATAATTATCAGGCCATAAAGTATTACAGTTATATAGTGCGCCTTTAACGCTGGCTTTCCTTAAATTAGCTTTAGTTAAGTCAGTACCCCTTAAATCTGCTCCTGAAAGGTCCGCTTTAAAGAGACCGGCTTCCTTCATGCTGGTTTTGGAAAGGTTAGCCTTTCTCAGATTGGCTTTTGTGAAAGGGGCTGAGGATAAATCTTCTCCGCTAAGGTTTTTATTTTCCAGTTGAGGCGGGCCATAAGGTTTCGTGCAATCCAAGTCATAAATGAGTTTTAGATAAGCGCCTGCCTTTATCGGGTTGAAGTTCTCAGGCCATGTTGTTCCACAATCAAATTGAGATAGCGTTAAATCGGCCCCTTTTAAATTGGCCGTGGACAGGTCACTTGCTGAAAGATCACTGCCCCTTAAGTTGGCATTGCTAAGATCAGCGCCTTTTAGGGTAAGCTTGCTGAGGTCCTTATAACTAAGATCTTTTCCTTTCAAAATTGCGGGAAAATGTGGAGAGTCTTGACAGTCTTTATCAGCCAAAATAGCGCCTTTTTTCCCTGGATTGAAGTCTTTTGGCCAAATCGTATTACAGTCATAACGTGCCAAAAATAAAGTCGCGTTTTTGAATGTGCTTCCTGTGAAGTCGGCCCGCTTTACATCACTTTCATTTAAGGATGCTCCTTCAAAATTAACATTTTTAAAGATGGTCTTTTCGGTACCGTTAAGCCTTGGCGAACGCGCTCTTAATCCATAGAGATCGGCATTTTTGAAATTAGAATTACTAAACTCTGATAAATGAGTGATAGTTTTACGCATATTAGCACCACTAAAATCCATGTTATGAAGCGTGGCCTTTATGAATTCCGCTTGAACGAGGCTTGAGTCCGCAAAAGATGTGTTCGAGACGTTGATATTTTTAAATTCAGCGCCACTGAGCATGGCTGACTTAAAGGATGTGTTTTTAATGTTTTGGTTAGAGAATTCTGCTCTTATTAAATTGGCATAGTTAAAATGTGTATTCTCTATTTGAGATTTCTTAAACTCTGAAGATGATATATTGGCCCATGTGAAATTTGATCCTGTTAAATTGCTGTAATCAAATCGTGTCTTACGCATATCCACCTCAGAAAAGTTGGCGTTTTTAAGGTTTTTACCCTGTAAATCTTTTTTTATCGATTTATGGCCTCTGAAGTCTTTTGCAATAAACCACGTGGTTTTCAGGCTTTCTACATATTTTGGAGGTATTTCTAGGGAGGATTCTTTTTCAGGGCATATTTGTTTTCTAAAGGCCCCAGCTTTTTCAGGGTTAAAACCTTTAGGCCATTGTACATAGCAATCATATTCTGACCCTAGTAATGATATGCCTTTAAGATTCGCATTAGAAAAATCTACCCAAGAGAGTCTACTTCTGTGTATTTCTGCATTAGAAAAATCTGTATCTTTGAGGTTCACTCTATAAAAGTAACCGTCACTTATTTTTGCATCTTTAAAACTCATGCCGGATATATTAGCGTGCTGCAGCTTTATCTTATTAAACGTCACCTCGCTGAAATCGGTATTCTTAAGGGACAGGGAACTGAAAGATACATCTTCCATAGTTACGTTTTTGAAGGTCGCATCGCTTAGATCTCCTTGGTAAAATTTTACTTTGGTTAGATGCCCCCCCGTCATGGTGGCTTTTTTCATGTTTATGTTTGTAAAGGTAACGTCCTTAAACCAAGGTTGTTTTAACGTTCTCCCTTCCAAGTTAACATTTTTTAGTTTTGTGTCTTTTAATCGATAACGCTGCCTTGGCCCAATTTCTTTCCCTAATTTGAGCATGGCATAAGAAACATAAAGCTCCATTTCGTTTCTCTCATGGCTTCTCAAATCTTGGCGTTTATCGTTCTTGTTATATAATGCCCATATGTCTTCAACTTTATCTAGTTTATATAGGGTGCGTAATAGGCTCATGTAAATGGCTGAATCATTAGGCGTTTCTTCCAATATTTCGCGAAAAGTGTCCTTGGCCTTAGTGTAGTCTTGCCAGTGTAATAAATGCTCTGCTTTTGATTTTAATAGCGAGAGTTTTAAGTCAGGGCTGGCCTGTATGGCATTATCAAACGCGGCGGTTTGTTCCATTTTTTCGATTAAAGAGGCTCGATTGCTATCGTGTAATGTTGCGAGAGGCCCACTTCTACTGCATCCTCCGCCTGCGATTAAGCGACCGGTGTCAACGTCTCTGCCTGCATAAATCATATACTGAACACCTGCGGTCAGCTTCATGCCCCTGACGGACATACGGCAATAGCCCCTTTTATATATCCAAACTTCATCTGACAGCTTTCCTTTATATACATCCATGACGCGAAAAAGCACTTTTTGGGGCCCGCATGTTGGGGAGCCAACGCCATCTATGATTTCCCCTGAGAATATTGTAAACGCATTTTTATAGTCCCTATCAAAACTCGACGCGCTGCAATAAGCGTCGGCTTTAACTGGGGTAAAGCTAAGGAAGAAAATAATAAATATGAGGAGTTTTTTCATGATGTATTCCAGAAAAAGTTTAACAAAGCCTTACGGTTAGACTACCAAAAGAAGATTGCTCTGAAAACCCCTCAACCTATAATATTAATGCGATACGTTTTATTATCTGGCGTGATGAGTGGTAGTTGCTTTGAGAATAAAGATTCTCTGCATGCGTTCCAAAAGGCAGATACGCAAACCCCCGCAGGTTGCGGGGCCCTAAGGGAAAGTTTTCTCTGTGTGTGCTAAAAGGCAAAGAAATGGTGGACCCTAGCGGGATCGAACCGCTGACCTCCTCACTGCCAGCGAGGCGCTCTCCCAGCTGAGCTAAGGGCCCTTATAGGCTGTATCGTAAAGTTGATATGCCTAGAAGAAGTCCGCAAGATAAGAGATTTCTCTTGTAATTGCAAGCGCTGTTTTCGCTTTCATCCAGAATTTAGCTCAAAATAAAACCCAGCCTTTTGAGCTGGGTTTTAAAATATCTGTTTCACTATATCGTGCTTGCTTAGGCTTAAGCCTTAATCACCGCCGCGCATTAACTGCAGCAAGTTCATAAAGATAGCAACGAAACTGATATAGAGCGTCAATGCGCCAGACCATGCTAGGCGACTATTATTTTCATCGCCATGATCTGCATTATACATTCTTTTCATGTTCTGTGTTTCCCAAGCTGTTATGCCCGAGAAAGCAACGATAGACACCAGCGAAATAATATCCGCCATGCCGCCGCTTTTAAAGAAGAACATGTTGAGGATGCTCATCGCAAAAACGCCCATCACACCCATAACCGCGAAAGTGCCCAAAGCACTTAAATCACGTTTAGTTGTGTAACCAATTAAGCTGAGGCCCGTAAACATAATCGTTGCGAGCATAAAGGCGCGCGTAATATCGCCAATATTAAAGGCAAAGAATATGGTTGAAAAGCTTATGCCGTAAAGCGTTGAGATCGCGATAAATGTTAAGCGTAATTTTGCTGAAGACATTTTCGCTGGGTTAAAGCCAAACCACACAAGCGCGATTGGCGCAAACATAACCACATACATTTGTGGGCCGCTTAAAAAGAGCATCATTAGCTCAGGGCTTGTTGACAAAAAGTAAGACACGGTCGCGCTGATTAAAACGCCGAGCGACATACGTGCGTAAACGCGATTCATATGCGCTTTTAGACCGACATCGACACTGACTGCCGAGCTCGCTGAACCCGAGAAACGATCAGGGTTTACATTATTCATTTAAGTTCTCCGTTCTAGATGTAATATAATACATATACTGATATATATAAGTATATAGGATTAGTCACGCGCTTTCAAAGGTTATAGCATGAAATAAACCGATTTCTATTGGAATCAACAATTCTAATACAAGCGATAGTGAAGCCTATTGTATCCTTTTAATGATTGTGGCAACGTGGTATTCTAGGGCGTTGGGCCTCAATGAGTATTTCAATCGCTCATTAACCTTTCCTTACCTCTTTTACGTCAGATTATCAGACGTATAACATTTACTTTTGCGTATATTCTTACAAACACTAGGGTGATACATATGATCGCGGCAACTCTCATCAAACAAGCTTTGGCCACTTTACCTAAAACGACAGCACAATCTGAAAAAGATTTCGTCAAAAGCTTTTATAAGCAAATTCCCGATGAAGACATCACCTCATTAGAGCCGCAAGAAATTGCTGATATAGCACAGCGCCATTACGAGCTAGGCATTAAGCGTGGGCGCAAAGATTGCGTTAAAATCAGCACAGTAGAAAAAGAATTAGATGAACGCCAAGTCAAGCGTACGGTTATCGAAGTCATTACAAATGACCGCACATTCACGCTTGATTCGATAGCTTCCGAGCTTTCAGCGCGCGGCCTGATCATTAACTTAAGTGTCCATACGACCTTCCACATGGTTAAAGGTAATAATGGCGTTGAGTACACCACGCAGCCTAGTGAAAAATCTTACCCGCAAGGCCATATTCATATTGAGCTGAGTAGCGTTGTTCCGCACAGCCAAGTCGCCGCGCTTAAAGCGCATTTAAAAACCGTCCTTACCGATGTAACAAAAGCAACCGATGACTGGCAAAAAATGCGCGTGCGTTTACGTGCCTGCCAGAAATCATTAAGCCAAGCACCGACGGATTATCCTGAACATGAAGTAGAAGAATACCTCAATTTCCTAGAGTATTTATATAAAGACAATTTTACATTTTTGGGTTATCGCGAATATAGCTTTACAGGCAATGGTCAAAACATTGAAAGCTCGGTACTTGAGGGGGAAAGCTTAGGCTTGTTGCGTGACAGCGGCCCTGTCTATGTTAACGGCCATGAAGACGGCTTACCGCCCATCCTGCAAATGCTGCGCAAATCACAGCCCCCTGTTAGCGTATCTAAGGTCAATAAAAAATCAACGGTTCACCGCCATGTTCCGCTTGATGCGATTGCCGTTAAACTCTTTGACAAAGAGGGCAATGTTAGCGGCGAAGCTTTGTTTATTGGTCTATTTACCTCCGTGACTTATTCACGCAGTATTCAAAGCATTCCGTATTTGCGCTTAAAAGCAGACAAAGTTATTGCCAAAACCAGCTATGAAAAAGGCGGTCATAACGATAAAGCCTTGCGCCATATTCTTGAAAAATATCCACGTGATGAGCTTTTCCAAACAAGCCTTGAGCAGCTCACGCAGATTTGCCAAAGTATTTTGCGCCTGCAAGAACGCGAACGGGTTGCCCTTTATACAAGACAAGACCCTTTTGAGCGTTATATCTCATGTCTTGTTTATATACCGCGCAAGCGCTATTCAACGCGTATGCGCCTAAAGTTCCAAAGCATTTTGGAACAAGAACTTGATGGCGAATGCACAAACTACACCTCGCAAGTTGATGATTCATCGCTATGTCGCGTGCTCTACACAATTCATTATAAAAACCGCACAGCGCCAAAAATTAATAACTGTGCCATCGAGGCTAAATTACAAGAAGTTGGGAAATTATGGCGCGAGCGCCTAACCCGCACCTTGCTAGAAAACACAACACATGATGAATCTCATGTGGTTGACCTTATCGCTAAATATGGCGAGGCTTTCCCGCTTCACTATCGCGATAAATACACCCTAATGGATGCCGTTTCAGATATCGACAAACTCGAAGAAGCGCAAAAAAACGACACGATCGCTGTTGATTTATATTGGCAGCCTTCAATTGATAAATCACCACGTTGGGGGCTGAAAATTTATAGTCATACAACGCCAATTGCGCTGTCTGACATGCTGCCTGTGATGGAAAATGCGGGCTTGAGAATTATTTCCGAAAACCCGATTAAGGTTTGCCCGACAAATGGTTCCGAAGAAGTCTATTGGATCCATGATCTAACCATGACGCCTAAAGACCCTGCATTGCTAGAAGAGACCACGCTTTACGCCGCTAAAGCTAAGTTCGAAGAAGCCCTGCACCGTGTTTGGAGCAGCGAAATGGAGAATGACAGCCTGAATACATTGTTGGTCAGTGCAAAAATGAGCTGGCGGGACATCACGATATTACGTTGTTATTTACGCTATATGAAGCAAACCAGTTTTTCTTATTCGCAAGACTATATTGAAGCAGCGATAACCGCTCACCCGAAAACGGCGACGCATCTTGTCGCACTGTTTCATGCGTGGCATAATCCGATACATAAAAAAGATGCCGCCATGAAGGCCGCAGGCGAAGCTTTGGCGATTGACCACGCCTTAGAAAGCGTTGATTCTTATGATCATGACACAATTTTACGCGCCGTCTTCAAGCTCATCAATGCCACGCTACGGACGAATTTCTTTTTGTCTTCAAAGCAAGAGCCTTATAAGCCGGCCATGTCGATTAAAATCGATTCACGCGAAATACCATTTTTGCCTGAGCCACGCCCTTATCGCGAAATATTTGTCTATGCACCACGCTTTGAAGCCATTCACTTGCGTGGCGATGTTATCGCTCGTGGCGGTTTAAGATGGTCTGATCGCCCTGAAGATTTCCGCACGGAAGTATTGGGCTTAATGAAAGCGCAATCTGTCAAAAACTCTGTGATTGTACCGATGGGCGCCAAAGGTGGCTTTATTGTTAAAAACCCACCAACAGACGGCTCACGCCAAGCCTTTTTGGATGAAGGTATTGCATGCTACAAACTGTTTATACGTTCGATGCTTGATATTACAGATAACCGCGTGGGTAAACGCGTTGTGACGCCTAAAAATGTTATGCGTCGCGATGGTGACGACCCCTATTTGGTGGTTGCGGCTGATAAAGGCACAGCAACTTTCTCTGACATAGCTAACGGCATCTCGCTCGAATATGATCACTGGCTTGGCGATGCTTTTGCATCGGGCGGATCAGCTGGCTATGACCACAAGAAAATGGGCATTACCGCGCGCGGCGCTTGGGAAAGCGTTAAACGTTTATTCCGCGAATTTGGCCACGATACACAAAGCCAAGACTTCAGCGTCGTTGGCGTTGGCGATATGGGCGGCGATGTGTTTGGTAACGGCATGTTGCTCTCAGAACATATCTGCTTAAAAGGCGCGTTTAATCACATGCATATATTCTGTGATCCAACCCCTGATGCAGCAAGCAGCTTCAAAGAACGTCAACGCTTATTCGACGGCGTGCTCGGCTGGGATCAATATAATGAAAAGCTCCTCTCTAAGGGCGGGCGTATTTATTCCCGCCATGATAAGAGCCTTGATTTAACGCCTGAAATCAAGGCCGCCTTTGGCATTGAACGTGATCGCGTCACACCTTATGAACTAATGACCGCTATTTTGACCTCTGAAGTTGATTTATTATGGTTTGGTGGCATTGGAACTTATATTAAATCAGAAACAGAGAGCCATTTAGACGCCAGCGATAAAGCCAATGACCTTATTCGGATTAATGGCCATCAAGTGCGCGCTAAAGTTATTGGTGAAGGTGCCAATCTCGGCGTCACCCAGCTTGGTCGGATTGAATATGATCGTAATGGTGGACGGATTAATGCTGACTTTATTGATAATGCAGGCGGCGTTGATTCCTCTGACCACGAAGTTAATATTAAAATCCTACTCAATGAAGTTATGCGCGCTGAAGACAGCAGCTTAACCTTGAAAAAGCGTAATAAATTCTTGGCCTCGATGACCGAAGAAGTCAGTCAGCTTGTGTTGAAACATAACTACCAACAAGTGCAAGCCATCTCCTTGATGGAAATAAAAGCTGTTGAACAGTTACAAGCGCATTCAACATTAATTGATGAACTTGAAAGCCTCGAACTTCTTGAACGTGAAATAGAGTTTTTACCAAGTGCCGAAGAAATTGATAATCGTCGCCGCAATGGTGAAGCCCTAACCCGCCCAGAGATTAGCGTTTTACAATCTTACGCCAAGATTTTGTTTACAAGCAATCTGCTCAAAAGCGACTTTCTTGACGCTGACGAGTTAAGCTATTGGCTGACAGATTACTTCCCTAAACCTATGCAGAAAACGTATAAAGCTGAGATTCTTGGACATAGACTCAAACGAGAAATCATTGCTACACGTATTGCGAACAGCGTTATTAACCGTATGGGACCGACATTTGTACGTAGCCGCGTGGCGAAAACAGGTGTTGATCCATCCGAAGTCGCCAAAGCCTATCTTGTCGTCAGAGAAGCCTTTGAACTGCAAGGCCTGTGGAGACGCATTGAGGCACTGGACAACATAGTACCGGCTAATACGCAGCTTATCGCGATGCAGGAAATTGTGAAATTGGTTGAACGTGAGACCACATGGATGCTTACAAGGCTTGGGCAAGCGATCAATGTGTCCACGGACATACCACGCTTCAAAAAAGGCTTCAAAGCCCTAAAAAGTGTCATTGATACAGCTTTAACAAATGAAGAAAAGCAGCGTATCAGCGATAAGTTCACAGAACTTACGGATGCTGGCTTACCTGATGATATTGCACATGATATTGCGCTATTACCGGCATTAGGGTCTGTTTGCGATATCATTCGCGTCTCTGATGAAAGTAAGGCAGATATACGCGAAGCGGCGGCTATTTACTATGAACTCGGTGAAATCTTCCACCTTGATTGGTTACGCGCTCAGTCGAGCACGCTGCCCGTCAATAACAAGTGGAACGCCGAAGCATTAGACGGGTTAATCGATCAGCTCTATAGCTGCCAAACAGGCTTAACCATTCATATTCTTAACCGTACAAAGAAATCATCTGATAAGAAATCAAGCGTGGCGAAAACCAGTATCGTTAGAAACTGGATAGATACGCATGAAGGCCAAGCGCAATCTGTCGAGATGATCTTCTCTGATATTCGCGCCTCTGCGAAAGTTGATATTGGTATGCTCGTTATCATCGAGCAACGTTTGCGTGCATTATTCGGCGGCTAACGGCCTGTACAGAAAACATGATCATAAAAAAGGGCTGTAAATCACAGCCCTTTTTTTCGTTTATCTTATCAGGTTTTCATCACGGCGCTTGAAAGCTTAGCTTTCAACAGACGGATCGCGCTCCTCGGCGATTATATCTTTACGCGAAAGCTTACCAATCATGGTTTTAGGCAAAGGCTCTGTACGGATTTCGATGCGTTTTGGAATCTCCATCGGCGAAAGCTGGTCTCGCAAGAAGGTTCGTAAATCGTCTTCCGTGAGCTGACGCCCCTCTTTTGGCTTAATCCACGCTTTAATAATTTCACCGCGATTAGCATCGGGAAGACCTGCGACGATGCATTCCTCAACATTGGGGTGTTGATAAATGGCATCTTCAACATTACGCGGATACACATTATAACCATTGGTGATAATCATGTCCTTAATGCGATCAACGATAAAGAAATAGCCATCTTCATCCATAATCGCAACATCCCCCGTGCGCAAATAGCCCTCATGCATAGTGGCTTTGGTCGCCTCTTCATTTTCCCAATAGCCCTTCATGACTTGCGGGCCTTTGGCGACCAACTCACCGCGTTCCCCTAGCGCGACATCTTCACCAGGCTTATCTTTATTCCATAGTCTTATTTCTGTATTCTGCATAGGCATACCAATAGAGCCGGCCTTATTTTCGCCTTCCGTTGGGTTTACGCATAAAACAGGCGAAGCTTCCGTGAGGCCATAACCTTCAACAACAACGCAGCCTGTACGCTTTTCAAAGTCTGCCTTAACTTTAACAGGCAAAGGTGCGCCGCCTGAAATACAGAACATAATTGATGTTAAATCGTATTTATCAATATTGGGGTGGTTATTAATCGCATTATAAATTGCCGGCACAGCGGGGAATATTTGCGGCTTATGCTTATCTATTAGTTTAAGCGTTTGATCCAAATCAAAACGCGGTAAGGCGATAATTTCAAGCCCTGCATAAACAGAGAAATTCATCACAGCCGTTAAAGCAAAGACGTGGAAAAATGGCAAAACGCCAACCATTTTACCGTTACCGCGCGGCGTATCTTTGCACCACTCAACGCATTGCGTGACATTGGCCATGATATTGGCATGGGTGAGCATTGCGCCTTTTGGCACGCCCGTTGTGCCGCCCGTATATTGCAATAAAGCCACGTCATTATAAGGGTCAATATTAACCGCACGAATAACGCCATCATTATCTAAAACGCGTGCGAGAGGGAAATGACGGTCATCATCAGGGATTTTCGCAAGCTCTTGCCCTTTAAGCACCTTAAATAAAGTCTTTTTAGGAAATGGCAGCATATCCGTAAATGGACAAACAATAAGCTGATTGAGGCGCGTTGAAGACAGCATCTCAAGCATTTTATCATGCAGCATTTTTAAATCAGCCGTAATCATCAGATCGGTATGGCTATCTTCAATTTGATGCTTAAGTTCTTTTTCTGAATATAGCGGATTATAATGAACAACCGTCGCGCCAATTTTCGTGATCGCATAAAAAGACACGATAAACATCGGGCAGTTAGGCAAAAATAGGCCAACCTTACTATTTTTCCCGATACCAAGATTTTGTAAGCCGCGCGCTAATTTGTCAGCGAGCTCGGCGATTTCAGACCAGTTATATTTCTTACCCAAGAAATCAAAGGCAGGGCGGTCACCATATTTCTGGCGCGTTTTGTCCATCATTTCGAATAAAGGTGTTATTTCTATGCGGTCTTCCCATTTCAAATGATCGGGATATTTTCGAATCCACGCATGATCCTTATTGGCTTTTGCAACATCGGGCGCTTTTTTCTCTTCGTCACTCATCTTTTTCTCCAATGCGCGCTAAACCATAGGCTCCGCTCATAAAAATAAACCACAACTTAAGGGTTAGTTAAGTTGAGAGTTAGCATACTATACTATATTTTACATTATTTATTGCCTAAATGTTACATTATTTAAAAAAAAGCATTCCACACTTTTCATAAATTATCGCCCTAAAAACAATAGACTACACTAAATAGGTAGATTTATTAAACGATACCATGCATAATCCCCCTAGACTCTAAGTTGCAATTATGCTTAAAATCTACTTGTTGAGTATTTAATTCAACCTGACTAATGCGTATTATTATTTATTTTAAATTAGACCATATTACGACCATATTACGAATTTTTTTATTAATTTTTGTGACTCTAATATACGGGGGGAGGCATAATGACTATTACAACTAAAAGCACACAAACTATCGTCGATATACCAATGATTGATGCTGATGAATATCTGGAGACAGATGTTGAAGTAAAGCTTAAATGGTTTAATCAACCTAAAGGATTTGGTTTCGTTGTTCCATCAAACCGCGATGTCGACGCATTCTTACATATAACCACATTGCAAAAAGCAGATATTCAAACCATTGGTGAAGGCGCTGTATTGGTGTGTGATATTGGCTACGGCTCAAAAGGCGCTATGGTTCGCGCTGTAAAAAGTGTATCCGATTTAGGTTTAATGCCTGGTGAGAATTCAGAAGAGCTCGTTCGCAAATCTGGGTTTAATGGTATGTCCGGGGTCGTTAAATGGTACAAACCTGATAAGGGTTTCGGCTTTGTTATCCCTGATGACGGCCAAAAGGATGTTTTCGTTCACAAAACCTGCCTAGAAAAACATGGCGTTGAAGTACTTATTCCGGGCCAACGCATAAAAATGGCCGTCAAAGATGTGCCTAAAGGCCGAGAGGCCGTTACAATAGAAGTGGATAGCGACACTCAAAGCGCCGGCCCCTCTGATCAAGAAAGCATGAAATCCGCGCAAATCGTTTCAATAAGAGTGCCCCATCGCGCTAATTAATGCGTTGGCCTCATAATAAAAAAACGACTCCACATAATGCTTTTGCAGCGCACATATCTGCATTGCATGAAATAGGCGTAAATAGATTGCTCTACCCTTTGGCACAGAACATAGGCTGTAAAATCTAATGTAAGATATTAAGCTAGACCGCTTCTATTTCAAATATTATTATAGACTATGCTACAATAATATTAATCTGATTTTCTGTGCGTTTAATTTAATGGATTTACTTGATGACTGAAGACTTCTCACATGTATTAATGATGCTCTACCGCCAAGGGGTTTTCCCTATGGCGGATAGTGCTGATGATCCGCAGGTCATGGTGATTGAGCCTAAAATGCGCGGCATTATACCTATT
The DNA here is from genome assembly GCA_963977125.1 of uncultured Micavibrio sp. Taxonomy (GTDB): domain Bacteria; phylum Pseudomonadota; class Alphaproteobacteria; order Micavibrionales; family Micavibrionaceae; genus UBA2705. The sequence goes on along the minus strand of CAXBNJ010000003.1, from coordinate 260,004 downwards.
GATGGACTGCATATATCACGAAGCTTAAAAAAACGCATACATAAGCATGATTATAGAATAAGCATTGATAGCGCATTTTCTGAAGTGGTCGAGGCTTGCGCCATGCCCGCCTTAGGCCGTGAAAACACTTGGATTAACCTGCCGATACATAAAGGCTTTGAAACACTGCACCGCAAAGGCCACGCCCATAGCATTGAGGTATGGTATAAAGGCGACCTTGTTGCTGGCTTATATGGCCTTGCGCTTGGCGCTATTTTCTGTGGGGAGAGCATGTTCACAACCAGAACCGACATGAGCAAAGTCGCCCTTGTCCATCTTTGCGCACTGTTAAAACATTTTGATTATAAACTGCTTGATGCACAATTTATCACCGATCATTTAAAAAGCTTTGGTGCCTATGAAATGCCGCAAAGCGCCTATAAAGAAAAACTCGAATTATGGAGCGGTCTTGAGCGCCCCTTCCCAAAGGATTACCAAAAAATCTGGCTAGATGCATATTTAGCCACAGAAAAGCGCTAAGCCCTGAGCCAAAGCCATAGCTATTACGCGGCTTTTCCCCTAAGACTATTCTCATGGTTCAAGATACAAACACAACACACGCTGCGCAGCTTCTAAGTGAAGTCTTCGGCTATGACAGTTTTCGTGGTCACCAACGTGAGATTATCGATCATGTGATGGATGGCAAAAGCGGCTTTGTGCTGATGCCCACAGGCGGTGGTAAATCGCTTTGCTACCAAATCCCCGCAATACTTCGCCCTGGCTGCGCTATTATAATCTCGCCGCTTATCGCCTTAATGCAAGACCAAGTCTTGCAGCTCAAAGAATTAAATGTCAAAGCGGCCACTCTCAATTCAATGACTCCAGCAGAGGAACGCTACGCGATTATAGCGGCTCTGCGTGATCAAAGCCTTGATATGCTGTATATCTCACCAGAGCGCCTGTTTTCTGAAGGCTTTATTGATATTTTATCAGAATGTACGATTAGCTTATTTGCGATTGATGAAGCGCATTGTGTGTCGCAATGGGGCCATGATTTCCGCCCTGAATATGCACGCCTTAATGTCTTAGCGGATTATTTTTCGCATATTCCACGCCTTGCTTTGACCGCGACAGCCGATGAGCGTACGCGCAAAGATATTCTTAAAGTTTTAAACATCACGCAAGATGATGCGTTTATCAGCGGTTTTGACCGCCCGAATATTAAATATTTAGTCTCACCGAAAAACAATCCCAAAAAAGACCTTGAGAATTTTATCGCCCGTGATCATGCGCGTGACAGCGGTATTGTTTATTGCCTCTCGCGCAAGAAAGTCGATAGCACAGCAGAGTGGCTCAAAGCGCAAGGCTACCATGCTTTGCCCTATCATGCGGGTATGAGTGATCAAGCGCGGACATCCACACAAGAAAAATTCTTAAAAGACGAACAAATTATTATCGTCGCTACCGTTGCTTTTGGTATGGGCATTAATAAGCCCGATGTCCGCTTCGTTGCGCATTTAGATTTACCCTCTAACATTGAATCCTATTATCAAGAAACAGGCCGCGCGGGTCGTGATGGCCTACCTGCCCAAGCATGGATGACTTACGGCATGCAAGATGTTGCCCTGCGTAGCTCGATGATTGAAAGTTCAAATTCCACACAAGAACAAAAAATGGTTGAGAAACAAAAACTCTCCGCCCTGCTTGGTTATTGCGAAGCATTGCGGTGCCGCCGCCAAGTGCTGCTTAATTATTTTGGTGATGATTTAGAACCTTGCGGCAATTGCGACATATGCGAAACGCCGCCAGAGAGCTTTGATGGCACAATCGCCGCGCAGAAGGCGCTCTCTGCCGTATACCGTACAGGTCAGCGTTTTGGCGTGGCCTATACGATTAATGTCCTGCTCGGCAAAGAAACCGAACAAACAAAACGCTTTGGCCATGAACATTTAAATATTTGGGGCAAAGGCGCTGAACATAGCATGAAAGAATGGCAATCTATCTTCCGTCAGCTTCACGCCCTTGGCCTGCTTACTGTTGATATGGAAGCGTATAACGCGCTGAAAATCACAACCGAAGGCGCCGCTTTCATCAAACAAAAACAAGAAATTGCGCTGCGCGTTGATAAAACGCCCGCTGGCAGCAAAGCCGCGAAACGAGAAGAATCATCAAGCATGGTGGAGCGTTTACTGACCTCCGACCAAGACAAAGAAATTTTCCAAGCTTTGCGTGAAAAACGCGCAATACTCGCCAAGGAACAAAACATCCCGCCTTATGTTATTTTCCACGATAAAACACTGATCCATATGGCTAAAAATCGCCCACAAACCCCTGCGGATTTAACATTAATCCCCGGCGTTGGCACATCAAAGCTTGATCGTTATGGGGATACATTTTTGGATATTATTGCGGCGGCGGGTTAACAGATTAATAGCGGATTATCGGCGCGTCATCTGATTACCAATAGAGGGAAGCTGTGCATTTTTAACAATGCTTATTGGTGTTTTTACTATATATGCCATATCAGTAAGAAAATCATGGCTATCAACATATTCATGGTCTTTTGCAAGAATATCTTCGTCGCGAGTCGCTGTTCGCCCCGTAACTTGGGTCGGGCCTGTTAGGCCAGGTTTAACGGACTGTCTTTTAGGGTCGTGTGCAATCGTCCAGCACTCCTGTAGCGGGCGCGGTCCAACGATGCTCATTGATCCGGCGACTACATTAAAACATTGCGGCAGCTCATCAAGCTTACTCGCGCGAAGAATCTTACCAATTTTAGTTATGCGCTCGCTATCTGGCAGCGCATTGCCTGCTCCGTCAAAGCCATCCCGCATTGATTTGATTTTATAGAGTGTAAAAACCTGTCCATTTAGGCCTACACGTTTTTGCTTATAAAGTGGTGAGCCGCGCAAGGATATAGCTGAGGCACAGCAAGCCCCTGCCAATAATGGGAGCGACACAGCAACCAAGGCTGACCCTACAACAATATCAAATGCTCTTTTTAAATTCATAGCTTATAGTCTTAACCTACCCGTGCGGTTACGTCAAATATTTATTGACATAAACATAGTGCGCCGCTAACATGCTTGAAGTTGACTTAACGGGAGAGCTTAAGATGAATACACGTAACACATATTTAGCCGTAGCCTTTGTCGGCGCTGCCGCCGCATCGTCCGCTGTGATTCACAGCTTAAGCAATAATGGCCACGACAATAACAATGAAAAAATCGCCTGCGCTTCGAATCTTCTGATTCCACAGACAATTGAACAAGCCGATTTCTTAGAAAACCATGCCGCAGAAGCTTATGCGCGTTTAGATCCTATTACTCAGCAAGATTTAGAAAAAGCGGTTCAAATGTTCAGTGATGGTCAGCCATATGAAATCACAAGCATAGAAAACTCTGGCACAACAACCCTGCCTGACGGTACAAAAACCGCCATGCCATGCGCCACCTATCGTCTGACGCTTTAAGCCGCTTTACTGCCCGGGATCCCCTTGCTTGTTGAATACTCAACATGCAGTGGCACATCTGGTTTTAACTGTTTGTAAACGCCATGCGCTGCCTGCGCGGCTTCTGCGAAGCCCGTTAAAATCAATTTGAGTTTATCGGGGTAAGTGGCGACATCACCAATCGCATAAATGCCATCAATATTGGTCGTACAATTCCGTGGGTTAACCGCTATGTGATGGTGTTCAATGTTAATCCCCCAACCGGCTAAAGGGCCAAGATCAGCGGCGAGACCATAAAAAGGCAGCAAGAAATCAGCTTTAATTTCTTGGCTATTATTATCAAGGTCCGCAATAATTACGCCGTCCAATCGCCCATGATCACCGTTTAGACCTTTAAGCTGATAAGGCGTGGCGAGTGTAATTTCGCCTTGGCTGGCTAATTCTTTGACCTTTGCGACCATTTCAGGCGCGGCGCGGAATTTATCGCGGCGATGCACCAAAGTGACCTGCGCTGCGATGCCCTGCAAAGACAAAGTCCAGTCAATCGCACTATCCCCACCGCCCGCAATAACTACATGTTTATCACGGAATTTTTCTTTATCACGCACAGCATAAAACACGGAATGCTCTTCATAGTCTTCTATGCCCGTAAGCGGCGGCCTATTTGGGCCAAACGCGCCTGCCCCCGCTGCGATGATAATGCTGCGGGCATAAAGGCATATATCTTTTGATGTTTCAATCGACCAGATGCCCTCACTATCGCGCGTTACATTTTGCACTTGCTGGCCTAAATGATAGCATGGGTCAAAGGGCGCGGCCTGCGCTTCTAAGTTATGGATCAAGTCTTCCGCCTGTACAGAAGGAAAGCCCGGTATATCATAAATCGGCTTTTCGGGGTAAAGCGCCGTGCATTGCCCGCCAATTTCAGGAAGGGAATCAATAACATGCGCCGAAAACCCGAGCATTCCACACTCAAAGATGGCGAATAGGCCAACAGGGCCCGCGCCAATAATTGCAACATCTTTAATGACTTTTTCTGTGGTCATGGTATTTTACGTCCTAACAACCCAATTAAACTATAGAGAATATAGAGTATGAAAGAGATAATTGTCCATAGCCTAAAGCAAACAGAAGATTTAGCGCGCACTTTGGCTGATGCCACTGACGGCCCGCGCGTTATTCTGCTTGAAGGCACGCTTGGCATGGGCAAAAGCAGCTTTGCACGCGCTTTCATTCGCCATTTAGCGGGGGATGACCAGATGGAAGTGCCCAGCCCGACATTCACATTGCTGCAAAGCTATGACACAGCTAAAGGCGAAGTTTGGCATTTTGACCTCTATCGCCTAAATGACCCGGAAGAAATTTGGGAGCTCGATTGGGAGGATGCCGCCGCACAGCATATAACATTAGTGGAATGGCCTGACCGCCTTGGCCCCTATACGCCAAAAAACGCACAAACCATTACAATCTCCGCGCCGAAGCTCATACAGGGCTCGAAATCTGATACGGAATCCGATGCGGAAAACACGCGGATATTCACTATATCCGATTGACCGCTTAGCCCCCGTGCTTTATCAATTTAACTATGATTAAACGTGGATTTATACTTGCCGCTGGTGAAGGGACGCGTCTGCGTCCGCATACAGATACAATGCCCAAGCCAATGGTGAAAATCGCAGGCCTGCCGATTATTGATTATACAATCGAAGCCCTGCAGCAAGTCGGCGTCCAAGACATTGTCGTTAACACTTGCTATAAAGCCGAAGTTATTGAGGCGCATTTAAGCGCACGCACCCAGCCCAATATTATTATATCGCCAGAAGATACGCGCCTTGAAACGGGCGGCGGCATTAAAAAGGCGCTTCATCATTTCAACGATGAGCCCTTTTATATCATTAATGGCGACGCCTTATGGCAGGACGCAAAGCCGAGTCACAATGGTGCATTGACCCAACTTGCATCGCTTTGGGATGCAGAGAAAATGGATGTTTTATTGCTGTGTATTGACTGCAATAATTTTGAAGCCAAAGAAATTAATGGTGATTATACCATCAGTGATAATGGCCGCGCCAAACGCCGCCTAGACAAAACAGGCAGCCATATGTTTACGGGGCTTCGCATATGTCACCCGCGTATTTTTGAGGGCTGCCCAGAGGGGGCTTTTTCTTTTCTTGAACTTATGGATAAGGCCGAGGCAAACGGCCGCCTTTATGCCGGCGCCTATGATGGGCAGTGGCATCATATAAGCACCGCTGACGACCTCGCCCGCGTTGATGCCCTCTATCGGGAGGCCATTAATGGCGCATAATCAAGATATAAACGACGTACATAGCCAGACCATTTATACCATCCCTGCTTATTATCCGTTTTTGGATACTTTGGCGCGCGGCATATTAGAAGACTATGCTGACAAAGCTATTGAGCTGCGCCATTTACGCATATTACTCCCAACCCGCCGTGCCTGCCGTAACCTTCGTAATGCTTTTTTACGAGTCACAGATGGTCAGCCGTTTATTTTGCCGCAGCTTGTGCCGATTGGTGATTTAGATGAAGACGAATTAAAACTCACGGCGTTGACTTTGGGCAAAACAGATGAGATCACGGCGATTAAGCCCGCTATATCGCCCTTGCGCCGCCGTTTATTGCTCGCGCAATTAATCCAGAAAATCCCCGATCAACATACACGCCCAGAACAAGCCATTGCGCTTGCTGATTCTTTGGCGCGCTTAATTGATAATGTCCATAACGAGAATTTATCATTTGAACAATTAACGCATCTCGTCTCCGATGAGTTTGCGACTCACTGGCAAATCACGCTGAACTTTCTTGAAATCATCCGCCTGCATTGGCCGGCTATACTCGAAGAAGAAGGCTGCGTTGATCCTGCCGACAGACGCAATCAGCTTATTGCTTTGCTGCTTGATTTATGGCGCGCCGCACCACCAAGCCACCCAATTATTGCAGCGGGCATAACAGGGTCAATGCCAAGCACCGCATCTTTGCTTAAAATGGTGTCTTGCATGGAATATGGGCAAGTTATTTTGCCTGGCTTAGACCCATATATTGATATCTTAAGCTGGGATAATCTTGATAACTCGCACCCCCAATCAGGCTTTCATCGCTTGCTTGGCTTTATGGGCGCCGAGCGTGAAGATGTCCATTTATGGCCACATTGCGAAGGACAGCCGCGCCCTGCGGATTACATACAAGACCGCCTATTACTCGCCAGTGAAATGATGCGCCCTGCGCAAAGCTGCCATTTATGGGCGCGCATGGATCAAGACGTACAAAAACGCGCGGAAAATGCGCTGCATGATATAAAAATGATCACGGCCAAGACCGAGCAAGAAGAAGCTGAGAAAATCAGCCTGTTACTGCGCGAAACGCTTGAAGACCCGAGCAAAACCGCGATCGTCGTCACGCCTGACCGTAGCCTTGCCCGCCGTATTGGCGCTGCGATGCGCCGCTGGGATATTCAGCTTGATGATAGTGCGGGCACGCCAATGCATTACACGCGCATTGGGGGCTGGCTACAAACCAGCGCCGCTTTTTTAATCGAGCAATGCCGCCCATTACCCTTTTTGAACTTCATGCATCATCAGCTTGCCGCTTGCGGAATGGATGATAAAGATATTGCGCCAATAGCCAGCGCCTTTGACCAATATGTCTTGCGTGGCGCTGCGCCATTAACAGGATTTGATGGCTTGCGAGAGCGTATACATGCACGCCTCAAAGACGAGCGCATCACGCCAAGCCGCGCGCAAGAATGCTCTGCGTTTCTTGACCATTTACAAAGCCTCACTGTGCCTTTTTACGAACTCGTTGAAACAGGAAAACATGATTTTTCTGTGTGGTTAGACGCCCATATTGAAATCGCCGAAGCGCTTGCCGCTCAGCCTGAAAAATCGGGCGCGGCGCGTCTATGGAGCGGTGAAGATGGTGAAGAAATCGCCGCCTTTTTAGCCGAGTTAAAACGCCAAGTTTATAACCTTCCCAAAGTCAGCGGCGAGTCGTATATGGCGATTTTGGTGCAGTTGATGCGCTCTATTTCTGTGCGGCCGCTTTATGGTACGCATCCTCGCTTGCAAATATTAGGGCAGTTAGAAGCGCGGATGATCGGGGCTGATGTCATGATCCTCGCTGGCCTCAATGAAGGCACATGGCCTGCTGATCCCGGGCATGATCCATGGATGTCGCGGCCAATGCGCGCTGAATTTGGCTTGCCTGCTTTGGAACAATCCATCGGACAAGCGGCGCATGACTTTGTGCAATGCTTCGCTGCCCCGAAACTCTATTTCAGCCGTGCTGAGCGCAAAGATGGCGCGCCGACCGTGAGCTCGCGTTGGCTTTTACGGTTAAATGCTGTGCTGCAAGCGACAGGTCATGTGATGGATGATTTGAACTTCCCTGAAATTAACGCATGGCATGAAGCCCTTTGTGAAAAAGGTGAAAAAGGCACGCAACTGCAAAAAAGCACCGCCCCTTATACGCGCCCAGAACCACGCCCCCCTGTTGCCGTGCGCCCTAATGGTCTTGCTGTCACCAGTATCGGCAAATGGATGCGTGACCCGTATAGCATTTATGCGCGTAAAATACTGAGATTAAGCAAATTAGACCCTATTGAAAAAGACGCATCAAACCTCGACCAAGGCAATTTTTTACACAAAGTGCTTGAGCGCTTCGTTAAAGCCCACCCTGTACTTATGCCGCCCGATGCGAAAGATTTAATTTTAACAATCGCACAGGATTTAAAAGAAGAATGGCCTGAGGCCAAAAATATTCCGAGCTTTTGGTGGCCTAGATTAGAACGTGGCCTTGATTGGTTTATTGACCATGAAAACTCATGGCGCAAATCAGGCGCAATGCCATGGAAAATGGAAGAAACAGGTCACATTGAATGGGAAGGGTTTTCTTTAAGCGGCACGGCTGATCGCATCGATGCGCGACCCGATGGCTCGCAAGTTATTATTGATTACAAAACCGGAAGCTTGCCTGAACAAAAAGATATTCGCGCAGGCTATGAGCCGCAAATGCCGCTTGAAGCGATCATCCTTGACCATGCAGGTTTTGGCGATAAATCCCAGACGGGTGATTTGCAATTTTGGCGGATAACAGGCGGCCAGCCGCCTGCCGAAGTTAAATCATTTAGCAAAAACATTGCAGAGCTTGTCGATGAAGCGGCCGACGGCCTCAGCCGCCTTATCAAAGCCTTTGAAAGTGCTGATACGCCTTATTACAGCTTGCCTGATTTAAGCGCCGCGCCGCCAGAAGCGTGGCAAGATTACGCCCATCTCGCGCGCGTTGCTGAATGGGAAATGAATGAACAGAAACCCGAAGGCCTTCAAGATAATGAAACTCTAGACACAGTGATCGGGGATAAAAATGTCAGCGCAGAATAATATTGCCCCTATAGGCCATACGGCTCTGGCTAATCTGCCCGATCCTAATGTCTCACAGCAAGAAGCCTCAAACCCTGAAGCCTCTGTTTGGGTGAATGCTTCTGCGGGGACTGGTAAAACGAAAGTCCTGACCGATCGTGTTTTGCGCTTATTACTGCCTGATGCTGACGGCAACCGCCAATCGAGCCTTGCGACGCGCATTTTATGTATCACCTTCACCAAAGCCGCGGCGAGTGAAATGGCGACGCGCGTTAATAAAATTTTGGCACAGTGGGCTGTTTTGCCTGATGATGAGCTCTATACCGAATTAGAAAAATTACTCGCGCAGCCGCCCTCGGAGCGTCAAATCACCACCGCGCGCCGTTTATTTTCTGATGTGATTGATGCACCTGGCGGTTTGAAAATCATGACTATTCATGCTTTTTGCCAATCTGTATTGGGGCGCTTCCCTTTAGAAGCCAATATCCCGCCAAACTTCTCTGTTATTGATGAAGCCGAAGCGCTTAAACTTGTGACTAATGCCCGTCGCCGCGTCTTAGCGCCTGAGCGTTTAAACACCAATCCTGAGATCAGCGCCCTAATGGGACGCCTCGCCGCTGAAAAAAACGAGGACCAAGTCACAGAAGTGATTATGAATGTGCTCTCAGAGCGCATGCAATTACGCCGCGTCCTTGAGAAATTTGATGAAAAAGAAGAATTCTTCACAGCGCTTTGTGATGATTTACAATGCCCAAAAACCATTGAAGCGGCGGATATTTTAGCCCCCTTAGATATGCCCGCTTTGTGGGAACATGCCCGTATCATGCAAAATACAGGCGGCAAAAAAGAACAAGAGCGCGGGGCAAGCCTGCAAGCTTGGCTTGAAAAAGATGCCGCTGCGCAGCTCGAATCCTTTTCTGATCTGCCGCAAGTTTTTTTAACCGCAAGCAAAGGCACGCCTTACAGCCTAACGAAGGGCTTTGTTAAAGAAAACCCGAGCGTAGAGCAAAATATTGAAGATTTTCTAGAAGCCATCACCGCGATAGATCAGCAGCTAAAAAATCACAATAGCGCCGCATTAACCGCTGACCTGATCTTCCTTGGCCAATATGTCTTGGAAGATTATAAGCGCGAAAAAGAATTACTGGGTGTTCTGGATTATGAAGATCTGATTTTCAAAACCCATGCCTTGCTTAAAGGCGAAGACACGGCGCGTTGGGTGTTGTTTAAACTGGATGGCGGGCTTGATCATTTATTGATTGATGAAGCGCAAGATACCAATCCCGAACAATGGGAAATCATCGACACACTCTGCACCGAATTTTTTGCAGGATTTTCCGCGCGCGATGAAATTAATCGGACGATTTTTACCGTGGGCGATGAAAAACAATCTATTTATTCTTTTCAGCGCGCTGACCCAGATGCCTACCAAAATATGCGCCATCACTTCCGCGCGCAAATCGATCAAGCCGAGAAGCTCTGGTCTGATGTTGATATGACGGTATCTTTCCGTTCAACAAAAACCATTCTTGACCTTGTTGATGCGACCTTTGAAAGCCCCGCTTTGCGCCAAACACTTGGCCCATCTTATAATATCGACGCGCTTAAACACCATAGCTATCGTGAAGGCCATGCCGGGCACGCCGAAATTTGGCCGATTATCGAGCCAGAAGCTGACAAAACCAAAGAAAAACCGCAAGGATGGCAATTACCGCTCGAAATAAAGCGTCAAAACCTGCCTGAAACGCAATTAGCCGACCAAATAGCACGAAAAACGCGCGAATGGTTGCGTGAAGGGCGATTATTACCATCAAAAGGCCGCCCAATCCATGAAGGCGACATTATGGTGCTGGTCAAAAGCCGTTCCAAAATTGTTGGTGAGCTGTTACGTGCTTTTAAAAAATATGGCCTTGCCGTGGCGGGGGTTGATCGCATTGTCTTGAGTAAGAATATTGCGATTATGGACTTGCTGGCTTTGGCACAAATCAGCCTTTTGCCCGAGGATGATTTAAGCCTCGCTTGCATTTTAAAATCGCCCTTTATTGGCATGAGTGAAGATCAGCTCTTTGATCTTTGTCATGGTCGCAAAGGCTCGCTCTGGCAAACACTTAAACAACATAAATCATACGTTGAGACCGCTGAATGGATTAAACGACTCAGGCGCATTGCGCATAAAGAACGCCCCTATGAATTTTTCAATATGGCGCTGAATACAGCTTGCCCGCAAGGTGATACAGGTTATGGCGCGCTGATTAACCGCCTAGGCGGCGACATTGACGAAGCATTAAGCGAGTTTCTCAATTTAAGTATTCACTACGAACAAGATAATTTACCAAGCGTGCAAGGCTTCCTTAACTGGTTTAGCACGCGAGACGCCACCGTGAAGCGCCAGATGGAAGAAGCTGGAGGCGAGATACGTATTATGACCGTGCACGGCTCCAAGGGCCTACAGGCACCGATTGTCTTCTTGCCTGATACATTGCAAGGGCGCGATGGTGTACGGGAAGATAATAACTTACTTTGGCCGAATCAAACGGGGTACGCATTCCCCCTTTACTCACCGCGCAGCGCCGATCAGCCAGAGCGCTTTAAAATGGCCAATACCCAGATTAAAGAAAAGCAGCAAGCCGAATATAACCGCCTACTTTACGTGGCGATGACCCGCGCCGAAGATGAGCTGTATATTTGCGCCAGTGGCAAAGCACCAAAGAGCCATCGCAATAGCTGGTATCACTTAATAGAAGATGGCTTCACCCATTTAACCGCGCTTGAAGACTCTGATGGTCGCCGCATCATTAATGAGCCACAAACCGCCCCGTTAAAAGCGCCGACGGTGCAAGCCTTGCCTTCAGACGCAAAGCCGCTTAACGCGAGCGCCCCCGAATGGATGTTTAAGCCGCCTGCGCAAGAACCAACGCCAACGCGACCTTTATCGCCCTCTCGCCCTGATGAGGACGAACCAGCGGTTAATTCACCGCGTGATGCGGATAATAGTTACCGTTTCTTACGCGGTAATATTACGCATAAATTATTAGAAATTTTGCCGTCTCTTCCCGCTGAGTATTGGGCGAAAGCCGCGCAGCGTTTTGTCGAAGATAGCGGCAAACAATTATCAGAGAAGATTAGAGCTGAAATCATCCATGAGACTCTGCGCGTATTAAGCCACCCAGAATTTGCAGCAGTTTTTGGTGAAGGCTCTATGGCTGAAGTACCGATCACGGGCAAGCTTAATGATCATCAAGTTATTAGCGCTCAGATTGACCGCATGGTGGTGACCGATGATGAAATACTCATCGTTGATTTCAAAACCAACCGCCCTTCACCACAACACGCTAAAGACATTCCACCGATTTACCGTAAACAGCTTAAGCTTTACGCCGAAGTCATTGCTAAAATTTACCCTGCACATAAAATCCGCACAGCTTTACTTTGGACGGATCGCGCAGATTTAATGGAAATTGAGCATAAAGATTAATTGTTATCGGGGCATATCACGATGCTGCATATTGACGTTATAGCCTTGCTTTTTGAGCTGCGTGGCGAGTTTTTCCGTACAATAAACCGAGCGGTGCTTGCCGCCCATACAGCCAAAACCAATAGTCAGATAGCTTTTGCCTTCTTTTTGATAGCGCGGTAATAAAAGCGCCATCATGGATGTTATATTCGCCCAAAAGGCTGCGAAATCCTCATCTGCGGCGACATAAGCACCGACGGCTTCATCTTGCCCTGTTAGATTTCTTAAAGCTGCATCCCAATGCGGGTTGCGTAAAAATCGTACATCGAAAACCATATCAACATCACGCGGCGCGCCTTGTTTAAAGCCAAATGATTTAATCGTAATTTGCATCTGGCTCGCCTCGTTAATCGCGAATTTATGCAGAAAATCATCCCGTAAATCGTGAACCGATAAGGTTGTGGTATCAATGCTATAATCTGCATGCCCCAATAAAGGCTCTAAAATTTCAGCCTCCATTCTAATGCCGTCGCTGACGCTGCGATCATTAGCCATGGGATGCGGGCGGCGCGTTTCTGAATAACGCTGCTGTAATTTAACATCATCACAAAGCATAAAGACAAGCTGCGCTTCATAACGTGCATCACCATTAAGGCGTTCAAGCTCCGCGAGTAATTTCTCGGCTGAAAAATAACGTGTGCGCGTATCAATGCCTACGGCTATATGTGCCGGCGGTTCTTCAGCATCAATAAGCGAGCCGACAATATGCAGCGGAATATTATCAAAAACTTCATAGCCTAAATCTTCGAGTATTTTTAAACCCGTTGAGCGCCCTGCCCCTGAAAACCCTGTAACAAACAGGATTTTGGTTTTATCTGCGCCGCTTCTATTGTCACCATTCATTGTTAGCTCTCCTCATAAACAGGCAAGATCACAGTAAATTGCGCGCCACCAGCGGGGTGATTATCCGCTTTGATTTTACCGCCATGCGCATGAATAATTTGACGACAAATCGACAGGCCAAGCCCTGAGTGCATACCAAAAGTCGTTTGTTCGCGCCGCTCAGTATAAAAGCGTTCAAAAATGCGCTCTAGATTAGCGCCGCTAATGCCTTGGCCATGATCGCGGAAGGTGATTTCAACGCAATGTGGGCTTGCCCATATATTTACGCCAATTTCTATGGCGCTGTTTGCTGGGGCGAAGGATAAAGCATTACTCAGGATGTTTTCAAAGACTTGTAGCAAACGAATCGTACTGCCTTTGACCAGCACAGCGCTGAGCTGATCGCTCGTTCCTGTATCCGGGGCTTGGCTTGGCTTCGTTAAGACAATATTGGCGTATTTTTTGTCGCTATTGCGTTCCAAAAACTGTTCAATATAATCAACTGCATCACGCAATACTTGCGTTATATCAATGGGCTCAAGGCGTTCACGCGCCAGTTCCGTATCAAGGCGCGAGGCTTTGGAGATATCTGTAATTAGGCGATCCATACGATCCAAGTCATGCAGCATGATCGATAATAATTTTTCCTGCTTTTTCTTATCCTTAACGATCGCCGATGTTTCAATCGCGCTGCGCAAAGACGTTAGCGGATTTTTAAGCTCATGGGCGACATCGGCAGCAAAAGAATCAATGCTATCAAGGCGCTGAACAAGCTCAGAGGTCATCGCTTGCAAGGTCTCAGACAGCACACTAATTTCATCGCCGCGATTTGAAAAATCAGGAATATCTTGGTAAGTGCCCTCACCTTGCCTAATTGCCTCCGCCGCCATCGCAAGGCGACGTAAAGGGTGACCGATATAAGCCGCCAAAAACAGTGAAAGCAATGTGATAAATAATAAAGAGACCAAGATCGTATTAATCATATTGGCGCGCAACGTCATCAACATTTTTTCAGCGCTAATCTCGTCATAAAGTATGACCATATTGCCGATATAGGCGCCCGCCGAAGTGATTAAGGGGCGGAAAACCGCGACCTCCATTTTCTTTTTCGATGAACGAAACAGACGAAGGTCAGGCATTTGACTCTGCAGATTAAAATTAAACGGCAAGTCATTTATGCTGTTAATTTCGGGCGGTATGTTAAAGATCGGTATAGTATTAGATTTTGTGAAAAGCTTATTGATTAAGCGTGTCTGCGCGGATACAGGTTCCGCCGCTTTATTTAAGCGCGCTTTTGATAAATCAGGTTTGTCGATTGCTGTGCCATCAATATCAAAAAGGAATATGGCCGCATTTGTGGCTTGCATATGGTTATCAAGCAATAAAGCCGCATTTTTCAAATCATCTGAAAGCTCATATAAGGCCAAATAGCTGTTGGATAAGATTTGTGCTTCACTGGTGATTTTTTCAAGTTCGCCGGCGATAAGCTCATCTGTATAATCAAGCGCGCTAAAAGCCGAAAAGATAATCACGACCATTGCTAGAATATTTAATATAAGAAGGCGCTGCGTAATACTGGTACGGCTCCGCCCAGCGCTACTCCAACGACGGTTGAGCTTATTGTACTTCTCGCCTGAAAATTCATCCGTTGGTTCTAGGGCATTATGCGTGTGGCTTAATATCCTTGAAACGATAGCCGATCCCGTAGAGGGTTTCGATTTGGTCGAATTCTGAGTCTGCGATTTTGAATTTTTTTCTGACACGGCGTATATGAGCATCTATTGTTCGATCATCTACATAGATATTCGCACCATATGCGCTATCAATCAACTGATCTCTGGAAAGAACTTGCCCTGGGCGTGAAATAAGGGCCTCAATCAGCATGAACTCTGTCACGGTCAAGTTAACGGCGATGCCTTTCCATTCGCATAAATGACGCGCTTTATCCATAAACAAAGCCTCTTTTTTCGAATCTACGCTTTTCTCGTCTAGATTTTGATCTGAAATTTGAGCGCGCGCCGCTTCTCTGCGTAAAATAGTTCTGATGCGTTCTATCAATAAACGCTGTGAAAAAGGCTTGGTAATATAATCATCAGCGCCAAGGCGCAGGCCTAGAACTTCATCGACCTCATCATCTTTCGATGTTAAGAAAATCACAGGCACAGCCGATTCTTTTCGTATGCCTTCCAGCACACCCAAACCATCAAGGCGCGGCATTTTCACATCTAAGACAACTAAATCTGGTGTGTCTTCGAGAACATGGGCAAGCCCTTTTTCGCTATCGGCATGGGTTGTGACATCGAAATCTTCGGCTTCTAAGGCCATAGATACACTGGCTAAAATGTTTTCATCATCATCAATTAAAGTGATTTTTTGCATTCTCGTCTGCCCCTAAAACTGACCCCGCTAAATATAAAGATCCGCATATTATAATATGGATTTTTTTCTTAGCGTCTTGTTCACCCTGCGCTTTATGCTGACATGCAATAAATTCAAGCGCCTGTTCTACACTCTCATATGCACCAAGCCTCTGGCAAGCCTTATCCGCTTCTGGGCAAGCTTGCACAAGCAAATCTTGCGGCGCGTAACTATGCCATGACGTTGGTACAGGTACAGTAGCAATACCGTTTATAACCGCGCGTAATGGCGCAAAGAACGATTCTGGCGTTTTCGTATTAATCATGCCAACAACCAAATAAACAACGCAATCTTCTACTTTTTTCCAGCTGCGTATTTGTGCGGCTAGCGCAATAGCGGCGCTATCATTATGCGCGCCATCCAACCACAGATCAGCCTGTGATGGCACAAGAGAGTGGTAGCTATGATCTTCAAGATTTTGCATGCGCGCGGGCCATTTTGTAGCACTCAGATGCCCCAATAGACTAGCCACACTCACGGGTTCCTGGCGTTTCTGTGCAAGGATTATCTTCGCCGCGATTAACGCCATCGCTGCATTGCCGTATTGATGCTGCCCTAATAGAGGCAATTCGGGCAAAACATAAACGCTTTCCTCAATCGGCCAGCCATATTTGGCTTCAAGCATTAAGCACGCCGTGCCATTTTGATCGTTATCAATAAACCAATCTTGTCCCGCGCAATAAAGCGGCGCGCCTTTTTCTTCAGCTTCTTGGCGGAAGACATCATAAACTTCGGGAAATATTTGCGGCCCTATAATGCAAGGCACACCAGCCTTCATAATACCTGCTTTTTCTCTGGCTATTTGCGCAATATCGCTGCCTAAAAACGCTTCGTGATCGCGCGATATAGTCGATATCATGGTTAAAGCGGGTGATTCGAGCACATTAGACGCATCGAAACGACCGCCCATACCCGTTTCAATCAAGCTAAAATCAGCCTCATTCTCAGAAAAGACTTTAAAGGTCGCGGCTGTGATAGCCTCAAAGAAAGAAATTTCATTGTCCTCGTAAAGCGGCTCAAGCCCTTCGAGTAAATCTAACAAATCCTGCGTTTCAATAAACTTACCCGCCACGTAGAAACGTTCATGTAGAGAAATCAGATGCGGGGAGGACATTTTATGAATGCGTAAGCCTTCGCCTTCAAGCACGGCTTGTAAAAAAGCAAGGCTCGAGCCTTTACCATTTGTACCGGCGATGTGTATAGCTGGGGCTATTTTGTTCTGCGGCTTGCCAAGCAGATCCAAGACATGAGCGATTCGCGTCGTGCCGGGCTCAATTTCATTCTTATAATAATGATGATAGCGTGCGAGAACGTCATCCAAACGGGTAAGGCGCGCTGCGTCTTCTGTATCTTTCGCTAAAAAGTTAAGCGCTTGGCCCATATAAACCCCTTACAGCCCGTGCCTTGAAAACGCGTTTATTTACGACGCTTTTTTCTGTATCACTTCGCCAGTAATAGCGGCTTTATCTTCAGAATTTACAGCATCAAGCTGCATTTCTTTAGATTTTTTTGACACAGTATCAATACTCACAACCGCCTTAGCGCTGGCTTTGGCATTCGCTTTAGAATCCGTTTTTGCACTGGCTTTAGATTCAGACTTCTTTGTCTTCTTGCCTTTGCCTTTAGGCGCAGCAATTTTTGGTGCCATTAAGAAACCAAGTATGCGGCCGATTGTTTCATTGAGATCCTTACGAGAGACAACCATATCAACCATGCCATGCTCTAATAAATACTCCGCCGTTTGGAAATCATCCGGCAGTTCTTCACGGATAGTTTCTTGGATCACGCGTTTACCAGCAAAACCAATTGTCGCGCCTGGCTCGGCTATATGCACATCACCGACCATCGCAAAAGAGGCGCTAACGCCACCTGTTGTTGGGTTTGTCAACAGAACGATATAAGGAAGGCGCGCGCGTTTAACGCGGTTCACAGCGATAATCGTCCGCGGCATTTGCATTAGGGATATAGCTCCTTCTTGCATACGTGCGCCGCCAGAGGCTGGAATAATAATTAAAGCTGATTTGGTTTTCACAGCAAGCTCAGCGGCGACAACAATACCTTCGCCAACGGCTGCGCCCATTGAGCCGCCCATAAATTTAAAGTTAAACACGGCGCTAACCACAGGGCTGCCGCCGATTTTACCCGTTGCAATAACAATCGCGTCATCTTCATGGGTTTTTAAGCGTGATTCTTTCAAACGATCCGCATATTTTTTGCGATCTTTGAATTTTAAAGGATCAGAAGGAACTGATTTATTTGCGTGGCGCTTATATTCGCCGTCATCAAATAAAACCGTGAGGCGCTCATCAACAGAGATCGCCATATGGAAGTTACAATGGTGACAAACATGAATGTTTTCAGTCAGTTCGCGATGAAAAATCATATTGTCGCAAGCAGGGCATTTATGCCACAGATTCTCAGGGACATCTGTTTGCGCGCCAACTAAAGAGCGTATTTTAGGTCGAATAAAGTTACTTAGCCAGTTCATATTACTCACTGCGTTTTGTTAAATTAAGCTGCCATAATCCCGAATACAGGCAAAAAGTCAAGTTTAAACAGTTTTGCTATTTTAGAACTCAGCCCCCGTTTGGTGCTTTAGCCTGCTCTAAATTGATCCGCTTTATAGCTACCGAGTATTTGAACGCTTTTCGCAAAAAACTCTAATTCAGCCATGGCATAGGCAAAACGTTGCTCGGCAGGATGCGCTTCAACCTCAACATAAAAATGCGCGGCTTTAAACTGTGCGTCAATATAGCTTTCCAATTTTGCCATTTGTATATTATTGGTCGCAAAACCACCAAGCGCTTTATATAAGGCACTGGGTATATTTCCGACATTAAAAATAAAGCTGGTAATGACTTTTTGGCTCGAATCAAAAGGGAAATCTTGTGGCTCCCGCGCCAAAACAAGGAAGCGTGTCGTGTTATGAGCTTCATCCTCAATATTCTCTTTTAATATATCAAGTCCATAAAGATTGGCTGCCAATACCGAAGAAATAGCCACGTGTTCTTTATTTCCCCATTGTGCAACATCGCGCGCCGCGCTCGCCGTATCCGCATGAACATGCGATTCTAGGCCGTATTGATTAATGAGCTTTTGGCATTGCGGCAAAGCGTGCACATGGCTATGGACGTGCTTTGCGTCCTCTATTTTAGCCCCTTTAACGCCGACAAGAGCATGATGGATGGCCTGAAAATGCTCACCAATTATCGATAAACCGCCTTTAGGGAGCAAACGATGGACATCAGCCACTCGTCCAGCCAGCGTATTATCAATCGGAATCATCGCCAAATCAGCTTCGCCTGTGCGCGTTTTGACAAAGGCGTCAGCAAAAGACGTACTCGGTAAGCTTTCCCATTCAGGATATGCACTACGGCAGGCAAGGTCTGAATAGGCGCCTTTAGCCCCTTGAAAGGCAATTTTTTTCGTCATAATTTTAAACTCATCACAAATAATTTCATTGTAATGATATTAATGACTTAACAAATAATGTGCAATTGTCTAAACTCACTTCTAGTAATTTTTAACGCGTATAGTAATAGGCACCACGTCATGAATAATATGGAATTTAACAAGATTTTTGCCGCGATCTTAGTTGCGGGCATTATTGCTATGTTCTCAGGTTTTATCGCTGATACACTGGTTCACCCAAAGAACCTAAAAGAAGATGCGGTTAAGGTTGATGCTGGCGAAGCGACGCCTGCAGGCACAGTGAAGAAGGCTGCGGTCGCAGATCCCATACTTGCCATGTTGGCCGATGCAGATATTGAACGCGGCAAAAAGCTTTCAAAAGCATGCGCTGCTTGTCACAGCTTTGATAAAGGCGGCAAGAACGGTACTGGTCCAAACTTATACGGTATGGTCGGGGCAACAAAACAAGCTCATGCCAACTTTAGCTATTCAGGTACATTGAACAGTCAAGGCGGAGACGTCTGGACTTATGCAGAGCTTAATAAATTCCTTTGGAAACCAAAAAAATATGCGCCAGGCACAAAAATGAACTTTATTGGCTTTAAGAAACCAAAAGATCGTGCCGCTATTATTGCTTGGTTGCGCACAGCATCTGATCTTCCCGTTGCCCTACCTTCCGCGAAAGAAATCGCCGATGAAGGTGCCCATCCGATTATCACGCCTGGCGTGATGCATGATCGTATAGATTAATTGCACTGATAATCGATACAAATAAACAACAAAAACCCCGCCATGATTATGAGCGGGTTTTTTTATGATCATGCTTATTAGATCTTGATAGCAAACTCATGTCTTGATGCCCTGAGACGCTTTGAGATGCCCTGAACAGAGAGCTCTTGTGCAGCGCACAACATTCACAGGCTTTTGATGGATAAAAAACCATGCTAATACTAGATGCATCGCAATAAATATTAATATGATGATTAAAGAAAATAGTTGCTGATTTTTATTTCTACATAAAGGATTTATAAGATGGCCCCCTCAAAAGCACCGAAAGAACATACCCACGATCAGAAAAGCTACGCACCAAGCGCTGCTTTTGCCAAAGATGCGCATGTATCCTCAATGGCAGAATATGAAGCACTGTATAAGCGCTCTATTGATGATCCGGAAGGCTTTTGGGGCGATATGGGGACGCGTCTTGATTGGTTTAAGAAGCCAACAAAAATAAAAAACACCTCTTTTGACGGTGACGTTGATATTAAATGGTATGAAGACGGCACACTTAACGCCTCTTACAACTGCATTGACCGCCACCTGCCAGAAAAAGCCAATGATACGGCGCTGATCTTTGAAGGTGATGACCCTAATGACAGCTATCCTGTCACTTACGGCACATTAAAAGACAAAGTCTGTCAGCTGGCCAATGCTATGAAAGAACGCGGCGTTAAAAAAGGCGATCGCGTGACTATTTATATGCCGATGATTTGCGAAGCCATTTATGCGATGCTCGCTTGCGCTCGCATTGGCGCTGTACATAGCGTCGTCTTTGGTGGGTTTTCCCCTGAAGCCTTGCGCGACCGGATTATCAACTGCAAATCAACGTTCTTAATTACGGCCAATGCAGGCCTACGCGGCGGCAAAACTGTGCCACTAAAAGCCAATGCCGATAAAGCCCTTGAAGGCTGCCCTGATGTCAAAAGCGTGATCGTCTTAAAACGCACTTCAGGCGAAGTTGCCATGCAAGAGGGCCGCGATTTATGGTGGCATGACGTTGTCGACAGCCAAGACGTTGAATGCCCGTGCGAAGAAATGAACGCCGAAGACCCACTATTTATTCTCTACACATCAGGGTCAACGGGTAAGCCTAAAGGCGTATTACATACAACAGCGGGCTATATGGTGTTTACGAGCCTTACCCATGAATTAGTGTTTGATTATAAAAAAGATGATGTTTATTGGTGCACAGCCGATGTTGGCTGGGTCACAGGGCATTCTTATATTGTCTATGGGCCGCTGGCTAATGGCGCTAAAACTTTAGTGTTTGAAGGTGTGCCGAGTTATCCTGATATGTCACGCTTTTGGCAGGTGATCGAGAAGCACAAAGTCAATAGCTTCTATACTGCGCCGACAGCTCTGCGCGCTTTACTCGCCGCAGGTGATGCGTTTGTCACGAAAACGGATCGTTCATCCTTACGCGTATTAGGCACAGTTGGTGAGCCTATCAATTTTGAAGCATGGATGTGGTATCATGAGGTCGTCGGCGAAAAACGCTGCCCGATTGTTGATACATGGTGGCAGACAGAAACAGGTGGCCATTTACTCACCCCGCTTCCGGGCGCAACGCCGACCAAACCGGGCAGTGCCACTTTCCCATTTTTTGGCGTTCAGCCACAAATCGTCAACGCGGAGACCGGCGCTGTTTTGGAGGGCGAATGTGAAGGCGCATTATGCATGATCGATAGCTGGCCGGGTCAAATGCGCAGTGTCTTTGGCGACCATGAACGCTTTAAGCAAACATATTTCACGCAATATAAAGGTAAATATTTCACAGGTGACGGCGCCCGCCGTGACAAAGATGGTTATTATTGGATTACAGGACGCATTGATGACGTTATTAATGTCTCTGGTCACCGCTTCGGCACAGCTGAGATTGAAAGCGCCATTGCGGAGCATGAGATCGTCGCTGAAGCTGCCGTCGTGGGCTTCCCCCATCATATTAAGGGTCAGGGCATTTACGCTTATGTGATCTTACGTTCAGGCGAAGAAGCCAGTGACGCGCTAAAAAAGGAAATCGTCAAAATAGTGCGTTCCATTATTGGCCCAATCGCATCGCCAGATCTTATCCATTTCACAAGCGGCCTACCCAAAACACGCTCAGGTAAAATCATGCGCCGCATATTGCGCAAAATTGCCGCGGATGAATATGACACATTGGGCGACACATCGACCCTTGCTGATCCTGCTGTCGTTGACAATTTAATTGAAGGCCATAAAGCTATTACAAGCGCGTAAAGGCCGCGCCTTAAAATAAGTTACAACAAGCCCCAACCGCCTCTATACGGTTGGGGCTTTTTCTCTATCAACGCCCTTGTAAGTTCTGTATACTCTTAACTGTTAAATTTGTTCATTACTTTTCTCATTTAGGAGTTTTACGCTATGGGGTCTTGGGTTCTTCCAGTTATTCTTGTTGTTACGGCGCTTTATATTGTCTCGCTTTACAACAAAATCATTCGCATGAAACAAACACGCGATAATGCTTTTTCTGATATTGATGTGCAGCTCAAAGAGCGCCATAATTTAATACCTAACCTCGTCAATACGGTTAAAGCTTATGCCACGCACGAAGAAAAAATCCTGACGCAAGTCACCGAAGCGCGCTCACATGCCATGTCTGGCGGCGGCAGCGTTGGTGATGTAGCAAAAGCTGAGGGCGTATTAGGCGCCGCGATGATGAACCTCATGGCCGTCGCAGAAAATTACCCTGATTTGAAAGCCGATCAAAACTTTGCTAAATTGCAAGATGAGCTGAGCAATTTAGAACAAAAAATTGCCGCAGCGCGCCGCTTCTTTAACAATGCGACGAAAGAATATAACATTTCGATTCAAATGTTCCCCGCTTCGCTTTTTGCCAAAATGTTTAACTTCCATGACGAAGAGTTTTTTGAAATGGATGAAGCTGAAAAACTGGCTGCGGCAAAGCCACCAGAAGTATCTTTTTCTTAAAATTGCGCTATCGCCGAAGGATGACTACGCATGGCGTTTAAAGCTGTTGGCTTAACCAGTCATATTTATAGTAATAATTTCAGATCAGCGATCTTGATTGCTGGTTTTCCCTTATTGCTGTTCTCAATGATTTTGGCGTTTTGTATTGGCATGTATGGCTTTGGCCTTGTTACGCCGCAGCCCGTGCCTTTTGGCCGCGCGGTTGAACAAGGCTGGTCTGTCGCGCTGCGTCACGGGCATTGGGCGTTTATTGCCGCGGCTCTATGGTTTACTATTGCCTATTTCAGCCATACCAAGCTTATTCGAAAAATGACCCATGCCCATGAGGTCACAGCAAGTGAAGAGCCTGCTTTATACAACATGCTTGAAAACCTCTGTATCTCGCGCGGCTTGCCTATGCCTTATTTTCAAATTATCGAGAATGATGCGCTAAATGCCTTTGCCAGCGGCATCAATCAAAAGACTTACTCCATTACGGTGACGCGCGGCCTGCTCAACACGTTAGAAAAAGATGAACTTGAAGGCGTTCTTGCGCATGAGCTGACCCATATCATCAATAAAGATGTCCGTTTATTAATTATCAGTATTGTCTTTGTTGGGATGATTAGCTTTTTCGCTGAAATGGCTTTTCGCTCGATGATCTATGGCCCGCGTCGCAGATCAAGCAATAGCGACAACAAAAATGGCGCTGCTTTGATGATCTTGGCCTTTGCGATTTTGATTATAGGCTATGCTTTTGCCATGCTGATCCGCTTTGCCCTATCACGTAAGCGCGAATATCTCGCCGATGCGGGCGCTATTGAACTGACCAAAAACCCCGAAGCGATGATGCGCGCTTTAATGCGTATATCTGGCCATGACACAATCAAAGACCTGCCCGAAGATGTCGAGCTCATGTGCATTGAAAACACATCAGGCTTTATGGGTATGTTTGCCACGCATCCGCCAATCGCCAAACGCATAGAAGCGATATCCGTCGTTAGCGGCGCGGCTATTCCTGTATTAGAAGCTAAGGCTGATAACCCGTGGGCGTAATAAGCTAATCAGCCTTACCTTTAAATCCCGTAGCTATGAAATAGGTCTCAGATGATTCTTTACGGCTTGAAGGTGGCTTGAAATGGCGTACGGTTTTGAATTCTGTTTTTGCCAATTTTATTAAATCATGCACAGCGCCCCCTTGGAAAACCTTGGCAATAAATGTGCCATTATCTTCGAGTATTTCACGCGCAAAGTAATAAGCGGCTTCAACCAAAGCAATAATTTTTATATGATCCGTGGCTTTATGGCCGATCGTGTTATGCGCCATATCGCTCATTACAACATTGGCTTTTTTGCCATCAAGTTCTTTTAGCAATATGTCTGGCGCATCATCCGCCATGAAATCCATCTCGATGGTGACAAGGCCGGGCAAGCCATCAACGGGCAGCAAATCAAGCGCGATGACTTTTTTAACGTTTCTTTCAAGCGCCACCTGACACCAACCACCGGGCGCTGCGCCCAAATCGACAACGGTAGAATTGGGTTTGAATATTTTGAAGCGATCATCAATATCTTTGATCTTGAAAGCGGCTCGACCACGATACCCTAAGCGCTGCGCTTCATGCACATATTGATCATTGAGCTGACGGGTAAGCCAGCGCGTTGATGAAATGGTGCGGCCATTTGAATTTTTCACATGTTCCGTTGCGTTACGCGTGGTACGCTTTTTGTTTCGCTTATTGGAGAAGTCACGCTTCTTAGTCATCGGATATGCTTTCTTTATTTGGCTTTAATTCTGCTTTAAATTCTATTCCGCACTCTTCAGAGTACCATAACCACCATAGAGGACACAAAAGCCATAAAATAGATACTAATACTTGCCGCCATATAGACAGCCCCCTTTGTATTCGGCGAATAATGCGACAAAATCAAGAAAATTATGATGAAAATGGAATAAACTATCTGCGCGCGGTTAAAAATATCCGACGTTAAAAGATTAAAAAACCCCGTATCAAAGCCTGATCCACGGACTAATTCCACCCCGATGCGCATAGTCAGCATACACAGCAACACAAAAGCGACCGCCTTAATACGCTGACCTTTATGTACAGCGACCGCCGCTATAGGGATCCAAACAAGGTCGGCCCAATCATGTAGTAATGCTGCATAGTCCATTTGATATCTCTGTCCTTATAAGGCGCGACGTTAAATTAGCACCCTATTGTAAAGTAATTACTTGGCTGTGACGATAGGTTTGTGTATTGCCATCATCCATAACCCGCGTTAGGGCAATCTGACCTGTATATGTGCCCGCAGGCATACCTTGCACCGTTTTTCGCCCAAGGGCGTAATGTTGACGGATCTTATCGCTTTCTTGCGAAATTGTACGGGTCGTATATTGCGTTCCCGCTTCGTCAAGAATATTCATGGTAATATAGTCGCCCTGACGTATATCAAACATCGACACCCAGAAAATAATTGCTTTGCTGCCTCGCACTAAAGCTTCGCCGCGCTGTCCTGTGACGATTTTATCAAAATCAGGCATAGCCGCCGTAAAACCACTATCGTAAAATTCTGGCTGATCGTCGCGCGCAGGCATTGTTTCATCCCAATAGACTTTCGATCCCGCATAATCGCGCGCGCAATCTTGCTCTACATCTAGCCCCATAAACGGATCAATAAGCGCTTTATCCTTATAAACAGATAGGTGCAAATGCGGATGTTCGGCTAGACCTGAAATACCCACTTGGCCGATTTTCTGGCCACGCTTAACCGCTTCACCTTTTTTAACGGTGATCGAATCTTCTTTTAAATGACAATATTGCGTTGAAAACCCATTGCCATGATCGATAAAAACGCCATTACCGCATTCCATGCCAGCCTTGCGTATCGCTTCAAATTCTTCTTCCGTTTTGAAATTATCTTTAACGCCATCGCGCAAGCGAACAGCGATGCCATCGCTAACCGCCAATACGTCGATGCCTTCAGCCATCGCGTGATAATCTCTTATCGCGAAATCTGTGCCCTTATGTTGATCATAGCTACGTTTTCCACAGGAATAATCTTCAACGACATCTTCCTCACGATTGACATCGACATAATAGAGCGTCCAGCAGTTCTTTCGCAGCTCACAATTCAGTGGGAAAGACATTGAAAAAGGCGTTGAATCTTGAGCCCGCACCTGTTCTGAGAGCGGTAAAAAGCACATAATAATAAATAGATAGCGTATAAGTTTCATAATCTCACTTCCTTAACAGCTCCAAAATAACATAGGGCGCAATAAACATATAGAGCGCATTATGACTTTATACGATAATTTCAAAATAAGCTCCGCCCTTGAACTTATTAAAAACTCAGCTTAGAGCATTCCACCTTAATAAAAAGATAAGAGCGGTAAAGTCAAAATTTTTTGCTGTATTTCTATTTCGCCCTATGTTACCTAATGAGCTAAGTAGAAGTTGACTATATCCGAAACCATATAAATTATAAGGTATACCGTGATGCAACTGAGTAAAGATATTGCGCTTGATTATGCGCTTTACGGCTTAAAATCAAATAACAAACGCGAATGCATGCGCGATATTGCGCAATTTATATGCAATCACAATCGCGATTTAAACAATGTTGATTTGTTTGACAAGTTACTTGATCAAGAAAAGCAAACAGGATCAGGCATTGGCCAAGGCATTGCCCTGCCGCATATACGCCTGCAAAACTTGAAGCAGCCCCTAAATATTATTGCCCATCTCGACAGGCCCGTTTCTTTTGATAGCGCTGACGGTAAAGACGTCCAAGTGATTTGGGTTACTCTCTCACCAAAAAGTGATGGCCCGCTTCACTTAACGCGATTAGCTAAAGTCTCGCGCATGTTACGTGCGCCAATGCTCGCCAAGCAGCTTTGCGAAGCGCGCAGCCTTGATGAGTTACAAGCTTTATTACTGGGCGCGGAGCAAGACTTCTCTATCGCGGCTTAAGCTATTCCCCTCTATTCCCAAGCGGCGATATTGCCCGCAATGATACGGCGACTGTCGATCCACGCTTGTGTTTCTGCACTTTACAATCCGCTTAAAACGCGCGATAAGATAGCCCCTATAAATAACCTTCTCAAGCGGTAATACAGCCATGATGCAGCGTTGGAAAATCACAATCGAATATAATGGTGCGCCTTTTTGTGGATGGCAGCGCCAGCCCGATAAGCTGAGCATTCAAAGCGCCATTCAAGATGCTCTGTTTAAATTTTGTCAGCAACCTGTTGTAATTCAAGGTGCTGGCCGTACCGATGCGGGCGTTCATGCGCGCGCGCAAGTTGCCCATTTTGACCTTGATTACCACAAGGTAATGAACGGTCATGAACTCACCAAAGCGATTAATGCGCATTTACATCCATACCCAATATCTATCGTTCAGGCAGAAATCGTCGAAGATGATTTTCATGCACGATTTGAAGCGAAAAATAAGCTCTATGTCTATCGTATTATTACGCGCACAGCACAGCTAACAATCGATAAAGGCCTCGCTTGGCACCTTCATCAAAAGCTTGACCATGAAGCCATGCATAAAGCCGCGCAATTATTACTCGGCGAACATGATTTCAGCTCCTTCCGTGCGGGTGATTGTCAGGCTAAATCGCCTATACGCAGTATTGATCGTCTTGATGTGGTCTGTACGGATTACGATGCTTTTGGCGGAAAAGAAATTACAATCAATGTTGAAGGCCAAGCCTTTTTGCATCATATGGTACGCAATATTGTCGGCTCCTTAGTGCTTGTTGGCAAAGGGAAATGGGCTGTGGAAGATATGAGCAAAGCTCTGGCCGCACGCGAGCGCAAAGCCGCAGGCCCGACGGCCGCGCCGCAAGGCTTATATCTTATGCGCATTGATTACCCCAACACTTAAAACGGCTCTAGAGAGCTAATTCTGGTGGAGAACAAGCCGCGCGCCCTATGATGAAGGCGCTTTCTATGGTTATATAATTTCATGGATAATTTTATATATATAATCGCCGGTTTCGGCTTAGGGGCGCTCATAGCAGCTGTACCATTGGCTTTACGTATCATGGCGCTCGAAAAGCGCAATGCACAGCTTGAGCAAACGCCTGAGGCCATGCAACAAAACTTTGATGCCCTTGCCAGTGAAGCATTACGCAAGAACAATGAATCCTTCCTGCAATTAGCGCGTGAGAATATCGAGAAAACGCAGAACAATAATAATAATGATTTTGAAAAGCGCCAAAAAGCCATTGCAGATATGGTTGACCCCATCAGCAAAAGCCTTAAAGACATGGAACAACGCGTCGATCATTTAGGCAAAACGGGCAACACTTTAGAAGGCCAGTTAAAAAGCTTCGCTTTAGAACAGCAGCGCTTGCGCCAAGAAACGGGCAATTTGGTCAAAGTCTTGAGCAATAGTAATGACCGCGGTAAATGGGGTGAGCTCCAATTACAGCGCGCCTTTGAAGCGATTGGCCTAATTGAAGGCACGCATTTCCGCCAGCAAGTTTATGTCAGTGACGAAAATAATCGCGGCTTAAAGCCTGATTTTGTCGTTCATATGCCCGGCGGTATGGATATTGTTATTGATGTAAAAACACCGATTGAGCCTTATTGGAAAGCATCAGAAGAAGATAGCAGCGCCTTAGAACAAGAAAACGCCATGCGTGATTTCACAGTTAAATTGCGTGAGCACCTAAAAACCATTTCTTCAAAAAGCTATTGGCAGCAATTTGACAGCCCTGAATTTGTCGTGATGTTCTTACCGACAGAAAGCTTATTTTCTATGGCGATTTCAGGTGATAAAAATCTTATTGAAGATGCCGCTAAGGCGAATGTCATATTAGCCTCACCAACGACTATGATGGGCTTATTGCGCGTTGTAATGTATGGCTGGCAGCAACAAATTGTTGCAGAGGAGGCCAAAACCATTGCGGCACTAGGCACTGATTTATATAAACGCCTCAGTACTTTTTCTGGTCATATGGAGAAAGTGCGCAAGGGCTTAAGCTCGGCGCTTGATGGCTATAATAAAGCGGTGGGATCGTTCCAATCCTCCGTCTTACCCGGCGCGCGCAAATTTAATGATTTAAAGATTGGCACAGGCGGCGCTGAACTTACAGCCCCCTCCCAAATAGAAGCCACACCGCGATTAATTGATGTTGAAACCAATAACGGCAATAGCAATAGCGATACCGCCACTTAAGCTTAAGCGCAAACTTACGGCTTATAAATCGCCTGTAATCGTGCGGCAAGTGCGTTTTTAACTGGCTGATCCAGCTCTGGCGCAAGGGTCTCTTTAGTGGTTGCTGGGCATTCATGTTGAAACTTCAGCGCTGTGAATTTATTAAAAACATCCTCAAGGCCACGAGCATTAACGGCGCCGACTTCTTTGGCTACAGTTAGCTTATCCAGTTTGTTTTCACCAACAGCAATATCAAAAAGACGTATCAAGTCAGCTGAGGGCGTATCTGCGCCATTTTCAAAGAGCTCTTTGACTAATTTTTCTTGCGTATTATCTTGGCTCATTTTCTGGCCCTTTCTTATAAGAATGCACTATTAAAAATTTATAATGCGCTAAATTCTTTACTAAACTATGAATATTAAACATATTTATGTGCTTTATGTCAACTGGGCGGGTGGAAATAAGTTTACAGCGCCCTATCTATCATCTTATAAAGAGATATAAAAATACAACACACAATACTACACACCTAGATAAGCCAGATAGCAGATAGTTATTATGAACGATATATACGAAGTCATCAAAGTCCCTAATCCCGTTTTAAAGCAAACCGCCCTAGCGGTTGAGGCTGTTGATCAAGAGATCAAAGATCAGATAACAAGAATGATCGCCACTATGTACGCCAATAGCGGCGTTGGCCTTGCAGCCAATCAAGTGGGTATATTGAACCGCATATTGGTTATGGATGTAACGCAAAATGCTGATGGCCCGGGTACGCCAATATGTATGGTTAACCCTGAAATCATCTGGGCTTCTGAAGAGCGCAGCCTCTACCAAGAAGGCTGCCTATCTCTGCCACAACAATTTGCGGATATAGAGCGCCCTGCATCTGTACGTATTTCATATTTAGATGAGAATGGCGCGGCACAAGAAATGCTGACCAACGCTGATGAAAATCTATTGCTTAACCACTGCGTACAGCATGAGATGGATCACTTAGATGGCGCCCTATTCAGCGATTATCTTTCTGCGTTAAAACGTAATATGATGATTAAGCGCGTTCAAAAGCTAGAAAAAAACCAGCACGTTTTATAAAGCTAATCATGCGCATAAATTACACCTTGATTACACCTTGATTACGCCCCGACTAAACTCCGTATACCGTCAGCTATAAATTGCACGGATAAAGCCGCAAGCAATACTCCGACAATACGCGCAGCAATAGAACTGCCTGTATGCCCTATCAAACTGACAAGGCGCGTTGAGAACAGCATAGTGAGCAATGCTATGGCCTGCACACCGATAACAGCGCAGGCAACAATGCTGATCGCCGTCATATTTGAAGCATCCGTTGCGTGGAGTATCACCGCCGTCATACAGCCTGGGCCTGCGAGCATCGGAATGGCGATCGGGTAAACCGCCAAAGAGCTCAAAGAGTTTTTATTAGAAACGGTTTCTGCGGCAAAACTATCTGGGCCTTTACTGCCCATTATTAATTGAAAAGCCGTAACAAAAAGCAGCGCACCGCCTGCCACACGGAAAGCCGCCAAAGATATCCCTAAATGGTGAAGTAAATACTCTCCAAAAAAAGCAAAGATCACCAAAATAGAGGTCGCGATTAAAACGCCTTTTAGGGCGATAACAGCGGAATCTTTTCTTGAAATGTTTTTGGTAACAGCGGCAAATACGCTGGCCGAGCCAATCGGATCAACAATAACGAAGAGAGAAATAAAGGTGGCTATAAATAAATCGAAAAGCACGATATCTGTCCCATTAAGAATCCTGTACAGACATATCTAATCAAAGAGATCTATTCAGATTTACGTTTAAAATACTGGCCAATAACGAAATCCATAAAGCCCGTAACGATTAAAGCGCCGCCGATCATTCGCACGGTTTGCGAATCCATTGACAGCATTTCAGCGATAAAATCAGGAGCAAGCATCGCTAAGAAGCCTGCGCCTAAAAATTGTACGCCCATAAAAAAGAGGATACGTGCTAAAAGCTTGTGTTGCTGGCCTTTTAAATCATCTGAACTATTGCTGTCCATAGGGGTCTAACCTGCTTCGTTTTAGATAATATTACTGCGGCACATCCGAGCTTAGAACCATGATCATTTGACGACCTTCAACGCGTGGGCCCATATCAGCCTTACCCAGGTCCTCAACATCAGAGAGCAAGCGTCTCATCACTTCCATGCCAATATCTTGGTGCGCCATTTCACGGCCACGAAAACGCATCGATACTTTAACTTTATTACCAACACTTAAAAAACGGCGAGCATTGCGCAATTTCACTTGGTAATCATGTTCTTCAGTTGTCGGGCGAATCTTAACTTCTTTGAGCTCAACTGTTTTTTGCTTCTTGCGGGCTTCGTTAGCCTTTTTTTGCAGTTCATATTTATATTTACTGCAATCAAGTATTTTGCAGACAGGAGGATCGGCATTAGGGGAGACCTCAACAAGGTCTAGACCTGCTTCATCCGCGAGCGCGAGCGCTTCTTTTATTGGCGTAACGCCAAGCATTTCGCCTTCTGCATCAATTAAACGTACGGTATCAACGGTTATCGCTGCGTTGGATCGTGGTCCGCTATCTGCTGGGCGCTGCGGTTTTACTGGTCCTCTAATGGTAGGTCTCCTAAATATTGTTTATAAATTATTTGTACAATCTACGCGAAAATTCGAAAAAATCAATCTAAATCAATGGCTATTGCGCAGTTTCTATCACATTTCGCGTTTACCACAAATCAGATCGGGCATTAATATGGTGGCTTACACGCCTCAATAATCATTTTAACAGCATCCTCATAGGGCATAACGTCTTGTTCTTTACTGCCTAAACGACGAATAGCCACGGTGCCTTCCTCAGCTTCGCGCGCACCAACAACAAATAGATGTGATGTTTTTTGTGTCATATGGTCACGCACTTTATAATTGATTTTCTCATTGCGTAAGTCCAGATCAACGCGAAGCCCTGCGGCTTTTAGCTCATCATAAATTTTTGTCGCATACTCATCGGCGCTGCTGGTAATAGTTGCAACGGCGCATTGCTGCGGCGCTAACCATAGCGGTAATTTACCGGCATAGTTTTCAATCAAAATACCAATAAAGCGCTCTAGTGAGCCGAGAACAGCGCGGTGTAACATAACAGGGCGGTGGCGCGAGCCGTCTTCACCAACAAACGTCGCATCCAAGCGTTCAGGTAAGTTGAAATCAAGCTGCAATGTCGCACAGCCCCAATCACGGCCAATCGCATCACGAACAATAAAGCCAATTTTTGGACCATAAAATACGCCATCACCTTCGCAAAGCTTATAAGGCATATCGAGTTTTTCAAGGGCGTCCATAAGGCCTTGTTCAGCCCGATCCCACATTTCATCTGTACCGATGCGCTGTTCAGGGCGTGTTTCAAGGGTGACTGTATAATCATCAAAGCCCAGATCTTTGTATATCGCGCGGGTTAGCTCACAAAAACGAATGCTTTCCTCCAAGATTTGATCTTCACGGCAGAAAATATGCGCATCATCTTGAGTGAATTGACGCACGCGCATCAAACCATGCAAAGCGCCATGCGCTTCGTTACGGTGACAACAGCCAAATTCAGCCATACGGATTGGTAAATCACGATATGATTTTATGCCTTGTTTGAATATTTGCACATGGGCAGGGCAGTTCATCGGCTTAAGTGCCATAAATTCTTTTGGCTCTTCTTTGAATACAGGGCCGTCTTCTTCGCCGCTTGGTACAACATCAGGCACAACAAACATATCTTCGCGATATTTCTGCCAGTGGCCAGATTGTTCCCAAAACTTACTATTCATAAGCTGCGGAGTTTTAACTTCCTGATAGTCTGCGCCCTCTAAACGGCGGCGCATATATTGTTCAAGCTGCTGCCAAATAACGTAGCCTTTTGGATGCCAGAACACAGAACCTTGTGCTTCGTCTTGTAAGTGAAACAAATCAAGCTCGCGACCTAATTTACGGTGATCGCGCTTTTCGGCTTCTTCAAGCTGCATTAAGTAATGCTTGAGTTCTTTATCATTGCGCCATGCTGTACCGTATATACGTGTAAGCATCGCATTATTACTATCGCCGCGCCAATATGCGCCTGCGACCTTCATCAATTTAAACGCTGTACCAACATGTTTTGTTGTTGGCATATGCGGGCCGCGGCATAAATCTTTCCACTCGCCTTGTGTGTAGATAGATATTGTTTCGCTCTCAGGCAGGTCTTCAATAAGCTCTGCTTTGTACGATTCACCAATATCGCGGAAATGCTTAATCGCTTCATCACGCGGTAATTCTTCACGTATAAATGGCGCGCCAGCTTCAACGATCTGACGCATACGTTTTTCAATGGCTTCGAAATCATCCGACGAAAAACCTTCATCTCGAGCGAAATCGTAATAAAAGCCGTTATCGATAGAGGGGCCAATGGTGACTTGCGTACCAGGGAATAATTCTTGAACGGCTTGCGCCATAATATGCGCGGCGTCATGACGAATTAATTCTAAGCCCTCTTCGTCATCGCGCTTAACGATTGAAATCAGATCACCATCATTAAGAACGGTTGAAAGATCAAGAATTTCATCATCGCGCTTAATTGCGACAGAAACTTTAGCCAGAGATTTTGAAATACTCAAAGCCAAATCAAGCCCCGTGCTGCCCGTTGGTAATTCGCGCTGCGCGCCATCAGGAAGGGTGATTGAGATCATGTCTTTTAATTCTGCTTGCGAGGCCATTTTTGCTTCATTTCTAATCAAGTTGATTTTTACAAATTTATACCTATCCATAAAAGCCGTTAAGCCCCGAAAAATCAACTGTTTTATGCATATTTATGCGGTTTTATATACGGCATAATTCAGAGCTTTAATACAGCGTCAAAACCCAACCCTATGCCATAGCCTATATTATAAAGCGTTGTAATCTAATAAAATATTAGATAAATATACCTTAAACTATATCCATATAATCTTAATCTCACGTTAACCTCAGCCCTTTAATATTATAAGGTAATCATAAATATAAGGAGTATATGAGGATGGAGAGTTTAAACGATTCCTATACGTTTGAGCATAATGGCTTCTTTCCTAAAGACCGCTATGGCGTTATCTGCGTAAAAATGACTGGATTAATTAACCACGAGAGCTTTGCGCAAAATTTATTGCCCCGCTTAAAACAGAATTACGAGAAGTATAAAGAAATACGAATCTTGGCCTATTTTGAAGATTACAAAGGCTGGCAAGCCAATGATTTCGCTATGGATATTCTTGAAACGAGCCCATATCGCCATCATATAAAGAGATTAGCACTGGTTAACCCACCCGCAGAAGGTATTAGCTTCCCTTTGCCTGAGGATGTTAAATCAGCCAATACGCTTAAATCATTTGCACAGGACGATGTCGAAGAAGCGCTGTTATGGGTAAATACTTAAATAAGGGCTCAACAAAACCTTAACTCTCGCGTTCACGCATTCAGTTATTAAGGGTTTTAATAAACGGCTTGAACCATCTGTTTTCTCGAGCATTATACTTGTTGCAACAGCTTTGATATGCTTTTTCATACCGAGCCTGACTGATTGTGGCGCAAGGCCCTATCTAAAATCGGCGTTACCCCCGACATGCCTTCCGACACAATTCGGAATATTTGTTTCCATAAAACTATTGACATATCGTTTTCCTGCTTGTAGTTTACATAGATTATGTTTTTGATTTATAGATCGGGAGAAATCTAATGCCTTCACAGGATGTCTCTGTGTCTTATGATGCAGAAAGTAACGCTCATTTTGTTCATGCTGCGGGTCATGTACACATCACTTCGGTTAAGGGTACAATATTCGGCCCAAATGGTGATGAACTTGTACCACGCTCACAAATAAAACGATTATATGAAATGATGCTTATTGACGAAGCGACCAAGGAAAGTCAACGTACTCTTGGCGCCCCCGTGCGTGGAAAAGGTTTATATTTAGGGTCTATAGTGCCTCAAATTTATGACGACAACACCGTTTCTACTGGACGAGAGTTTCATGTTTATGCCGCTCCTGAGGACATGAATACACCACCAAAATTAAGTAATTTATATATGGGGCGCGTAGGCATGAACTTTAATGCAGCAGCAAAATATTTGCCGACTCTTCAAAACTGGCACGGCCATGATGGTGCAGATTTTGGTGAGTCTCACTTAACTTATGAAAAAAACTTAATTCAAGCAATCCAACAAGATAACTTAGATGAAGTCGGCAAGTGGCACGTTCCCACTTTGCAACAGTTAAAGCTTATATTTGGGAACTCGGTTAAATATGAATTGAAGGATAGTCTTGTGTCACGAGATAAACCATTTAACAAAAAATATTATACATCCAGCTCCCATACCACAGCGTGGGGTGGGCCTGCGATCAAGGCCGCAACTAATCTCGGTGAGCATTATAATATGGACCTGCATCCGGGAGGCAGCCATCCCAATTTACGTCTGGTTCGTATGGAACTTGCATAAGCTCATAAAGCTATACTGGGTAGATTGATTTGAAACGTTACATCATAAAGGCGCGCCCTTGTTTTCAGCGGCGCGTCTTGTACATGTAAACACCATAGCGAAGTGAAATCGCATAATACTCATAAATAATTCGCAATCGGACAGAGAGAAGAAGCGCTTCTTTGGGTAAACATTTAAGAGCTCAGATCACTCTTTCTTAGCGTTCTCGCATTGAATTATTAAGTGTCTTAATAAACGGCTTCAGAATATAGTCCATAACGCTTTTCTTGCCTGTCAGGATATCAACGCTGGTGACCATTCCGGGAATAATCGGTAGTATTTCCCCCTTGCGAACCAATTCCGTTTCAAATGTACGGATGCGCACGCGATAGAAACTCTCGCCCTGCTCGTCCATAATTGTATCTGCAGAGATATTAATAACTTCGGCATCCAACCCACCGTAAATCGCATAATCATAAGCCGTCACCTTAACGACAGCGTGCTGACTTGGGTGCAAGAATGCAATATCGCCAGGGCGAATCCGCGCTTCAATTAACAGCTGATCATCATGCGGAACAATCTCGATAATGTCACTGCCGGGCTGCACGACGCCGCCGACTGTATTTATTTTCAAGTCTTTCACTTCGCCATTAACAGGCGATTTTACTTCTGTGCGGACTTTACGATCTTCCAAAGCCGCTAGAGTTTGCTTGATTGTATTCATCTCAATAGTCGCTTCAGAAAGCTTGTTCTGTGCCGTTGAGCGGGTTGTTTCAACAATCTCTCTTATGCGTGCTTCAACTTCTTTTATCGCCAAATCAGCGCGTGGCATAGACTGCATAACAGCATTTAATTCAGTGACTTTTTCTTGAATGCCACGCTCCAATTGAACAAGCTCTATACGTGGTGCTGATCCACGTTCAACCAACGGCGCAATCATTGATTTCTCTTCGCGGGACAAGGCCAATACGCGTGATAAATCGTTTTTACGTGTCGATAGCTCTAACACTTCTTGATTACGCTGGGCTAATTGTTGCTGCAAAACACTGATTTGCTGTTTTTGTTGGCGACGGCTGGCAAGAAAGCTTTCAGTTTCCTCTTTTACGCTTTCAGGGGAATTTTTTATGACCTCAGGATCAAACACTAATTCATCACTATTGGCCGCTTCCGCTTCCAGCCTTGCTGTCGTCGCAAGCAAGCCATAATAACGTGTACGATTAGCGCTATAATCAGATGCAGCAGATAGGTCACGCAAACGAAGCAGCACTTGCCCCGCTTTAACAATATCCCCTTCTTGCACCAAAAATTCTTCAACAATCCCGCCTTCGAGATTCTGAACAATTTGGATTTCGCTTGAAGGAATAACCTTACCGTCACCGCGCGTAACTTCATCAAGCTCGGCGAAATTCGCCCAAGCGATAAAGCAGATAAAAAAAGCAACAATAGCGACGAGTAGCAAATGGCGTGATAATGGAAGCTCATCATCAGAAGCAAAGAAATTCTCTGCTTTTGAACGCGCTAAATCCATCTGATCTTTCGCCCAATTACTACGAATCTTATCCCAATCCCCCTTATCATTAACCTTTAAATCAGCACTGTCTTTTGGCGATATCTTACCAATGACCTGCTTGTCTTTTGGTGGCGTATTTTTAGCCTTGGCTGATTTGCCGGCTTTATTCGCCTGATTAGGTTTATTTGGTCTTTTCGGTGTGTCGGTTTTGTTAGACATCTGTATTCTCCGCTTGCGTGCCATATTGGCGCGCTTGTAATTTCGCGATGACTTCATCCTTCGGGCCATAAGCCATAAGCTTGCCGCGATCCATCAAAATCAAGCTATCAACCAAACTCAGCATACCACCTTTATGCGTAATCAATATTGTCGTACGGCCTTTGGTAATGGTCTCAAGGCGTTGACGCAGACGGTTTTCAGAAGCGGGGTCCATCGATGCTGTCGGCTCATCAAGAATAAGTATTGGTGGATCATACAGAAGCGCGCGCGCAATTGCGATGGCTTGGCGTTGACCGCCTGAGAGCGCTTCGCCGCGCTCCCCCACTTGCGTGTCTAGGCCTGCTTCTGAATCACGCAAAAACTCCATGACGCCAGACAGTTCGGCGGCACGTAATACAGCTTTTTCAGGCGCAGTTTCGTGCCCCATGGTAATATTCTCACGCACCGAACCAAAGAAGAGTTGCGGGCTTTGTTGAACAGAACCAACATTGCGGCGTAAATCACCCGGATCAATCTGGCGCACATCCGTGCCATCAATTTGCACTGAACCACTTTCAGGTTGATAGAGATTCAAGAGCAAGCGCTCTAGTGTTGTTTTACCAGAACCAACCGCGCCAATAACGCCAACGCGCTCCCCTTGAGGTATTGAGAAATTAATACCAGAAAGCGCAGGTTTTGTTTGCCCCGGATATGAAAACACAACATCAGAATATGTTACAAGGCCGCCCATATTGGGCATTGTAATAAAATGCTTACCGGCGGGGCGCTCAACGGGTTTTTGCATCAAGTCATCCAATTGTATCAAAGCTTGCTTACTTTGATTGAAGCGAGTCAGCAAAGCGGATACTTGAGCCAGTGGCGCCATAGCGCGCCCCGACATAATAACGCAAGCGATTAAGCCCCCCATAGTCAACGAGCCATTACTGATCAAATACACACCGGCAATGACGACAGCAATAGAGGCGATCTGTTGAATAAATAGGGAATAGTTTTGTGCAAAAACAGCAATACGGCGCGAGCGGATTGACGTGCGTGATGACTTCTCAGTCAGCTCTTCCCAGCGGCGCTGTGTGTGACCTTCTGCGGCTTGAGTTTTAATGGTTTCAAGCCCTGTAATTGTTTCGAATAACAACGCATTTTTCAAGGCATTTTCATGCATAGATTCACGGATGATTTTTTCCAATGGCCTTTGCAACAACCAACCACCAATAAGGACCAACGGCATCGCCGCTAGAGGCACAAGCGCTATTGGGCCGCCAATTATAAAGATAATCAAAACGAATAATAAAGCGAAAGGTAAATCAATCAAAGTGGCTAAAGTCGCCGAAGTGAAGAAGTCACGGATCGTTTCAAACTCGCGCATATTACTGGCCAAGACGCCCGCCGAGGCCGGCCGCGAAGCGAGCTGCATACCCAAAATTTGCTCAAACAACATTGATGAAATTTTTACATCAGCTTTACGCCCCGCATAATCAAGAAAATGCGCGCGTAAATTCTTTAATATAAAATCAAAGATGAAAACAATTAATACACCAAAGGCCAAGACCCAAAGCGTTTCAAATGCCTTATTCGGCACAACGCGGTCATAAACATTCATAATAAAGAGTGAGTTGGCCAAGGCAAATAAGTTAATAAGGATCGCCGCCACGCCGCTTTCCGCATAAATTTTACGGTTAGCTTTTAACGTTGCCCAAAACCAATCACGCGTATTATCAATAGTCGCGGGGCCTGCGCGGTCATCAATTTGCGCTTCAGGGCGCAAGAAAAACGCATAGCCATTATAGGATTCTTTTAGCTTCTCTAAGGAGATTATTTCTTTAGCGTCAGGGACTTCAGGAAACTCAACGAGGCATTCAAACTGCCCGTCACTGCCACTCGTCACATCCCAAATAATGCACGCCTGATTGCCATGCAACAGAGCGATACAAGGAAAAACAGGTAAAGAGGCGAGTGCCTCTAAAGAGCGTTCAACCAAACGGGAATGCATACCGGCGCGCTCAGCTGCGCGGGCAAATAAGACTGGCGAAACGCCTTCTTTAGAAATAGGCAAACCTGCGGTTAGGGCATTAAGTGAAGTACGGCGCCCATAATGTGCCGCCATTATTTTTAAACATTCTAAACGGGGGAAACGCTGCGCCATACGGTCAGCTTGCAGTGGGTAATCAGCCATACCTTCGCTGCGGATATGATCTTTGCTCTCTTCACTCGCGGGGGTATCTGCTTGATCTTTTGCACCATCAGATGCTTTTTTCTTTGCCGCAGCGTCAAATTTTTCGTTGCCTGAGCGCTTATCTTTATTTGAAGTTTTTTCTTCAGCTTTTGGTTCGTCTTCAGAAGACATCCTTGAAAACCCTCCTTAAAAAGGCATTTACTCTAGGGCGAAGCCGAATGGCCTATGCCGCGTGAAAAGAGACCGATAAAAACAAAATGGGCTTATTTACGTTTACTGTAAAATAGCCCATTTCTAAATTTAGATATGTCAGGCTTCGCTTGATTAAAGCTCAGCTTCTGCTGGCGAGACTGCGCCAATTGTTGACATCAAGTCGCCACGAACAGCGATCAAACGATATATAGCGAACATCTCAAGATATTCGTTATTAATTGTGTTTGAGCGTGAAACAATAAGTTCGTTCTGTGCATCCAAAACATCAAGCAATGTACGGCGATTTAGATTGAATTGATCTAAATACGCGCTAACAACTTCTTGGTTTGCAGCCGCTTGAAGACGGAATTGACGTGCGCGTTCATTAGCGGCATCACGTGCGGCCCATGTTTTGCGTACTTCATCTTCAATTGTACGTGCTGTTTGTGCACGAACTTCTTTGGCTTCAGCTTCTCTGTAAGTCAGCTCTTTCGTGCGGGCAACATCTGCACCACCACGATAAAGGTTCCAGTTCATAACAACCAAAGCAGAAGCGCTGGTGTCTTCGCCGTCAATACCACCAAGGTCATTACCTGTACGCGTGTTCATTTGAAAATCAACTTGCGGATAGAATGTAGACATTGTGCCTAGACGCTCAGCGTGAGAAACCTCAACATCAGCTTCAAGAACGTCAAGTGTCGGGCTGTAAGCCAGTGACTTATTGATTTCTTCTTGTAGCGAAGAGGCCAAAACTGTTGCAGGAACATGTGGCATATCAAGAACGCCCGGCATGTAACCAACTTCACGTTTAAAGGCTGCTTCTGCAACGCGTAATGATTCGGTGTTATTTGCAAGCTGTGCTTTAGCATTCGCTAAACGTGCACGGGCCTGTTCAACATCGGCGCGCGTACTACGGCCAGCATTTGCACCATCATCAATCATTGCTAAAATTTCAACGTGTTTGGCAACATTCTCTTTTTGAATATTGCGCAGTTCGCGTTGGCGTTTTACTTCAAGGAAGTTTTCAACAATGCTCAAGCTTACCAATTCTAATGTTTCATCAACACGGCTTGTTGCGGATTCGATACGTTTTTTCTGACGCTCGACTTCGTATTTTGTTTCATAACCATCAAACAACATTTGCGTCAAAGTTACGCCAGCGTCATAGCGCCACATTGTTTCTTCGTCATCATCATCAGTGCCACCACGAGTACCTGGGTCATCGCTATATTCAACGCCTGTATCACCGTTAAAATCAATCGATGGTAGATATAATGCTTTGGCTTGATCTAATTCTTTGTCCGTTGCGCGGCGGCTGTTTTGAACAACGGCCGTACGTGGGTTCGTTAAAACACCAATCGACACTGCGTCTTGCAATGTTCTGATTTCTTTTAGCTCTTGTGCGTTAGACGCCCCGATACCAACTAAGCTCAATGCAGAAACGCCTAAGCCTAATAACGCAATTGTGCGAAAAGTATTCATGTAAAAATTCTCCTAATTGATCCGATTAAACATCTAACAGATGCTCATTCGATAAACAAGTTTGTTCATAAACTCAAGATAATAATGCATTTTTTTTGAAAACCTGACAACCTTTCTTTTACGCATAGGTTTAATTTAATTTAAAAGCGCCGCATTTCTTGGCTTTGGATATCTTTACACAAGTTCAAAAAAACGCTGCCCTTGACGTTTCTACGCGTTATAATAGTATTACTAATATATAGAATAACGCTCAAACTAAAAAACGGATGAACTTAAATGTTATCAAGCGCCACAGCGAATAACAATGCCGATGATAATGGCCCTAATTCAGACTCACATGGTGAGGAAGATGATCACAACCAAACAGGCTTACTGCTCAAACCGCGCCCAAAAACCAAGAAGCCCTCTATGTATAAGGTTTTGTTGCTCAATGACGACTACACACCCATGGAATTTGTCGTCCATATACTTGAAAAGTTCTTTAATAAAAACCGCCAAGAAGCTACGGATGTGATGTTGCACGTTCACCGCCGCGGCGTTGGCCTTTGCGGCGTATTTACCCATGAGGTTGCAGAAACAAAAGTTGCGCAAGTCATGGATTATGCGCGGGCCAACGAACAGCCTTTGCAATGCACTCTCGAAAAAGAGTAAACTAAATAGAGGCTGAGTTTTCCGCCCGTCCTGAATTCCATCGTATTCAACTCTATTCATAAGAGATTTTAAGAAAGACATCAT
Organism: uncultured Micavibrio sp.; assembly: GCA_963977125.1. Taxonomy (GTDB): domain Bacteria; phylum Pseudomonadota; class Alphaproteobacteria; order Micavibrionales; family Micavibrionaceae; genus UBA2705. Next base: position 218,371 of record CAXBNJ010000003.1, on the reverse strand, counting down.
ATGCTCTCACAAAACCTTGAAAAAACATTGCATCGCGCCCTTAGCGTCGCGAATGACCGCAATCATGAATATGCGACGCTGGAACATTTGCTCTATGCGCTAACTGAAGACCAAGACGCCATGGCCGTCTTACGCTCTTGTGGCATTTCCCTACCTGACTTGCGTGACCAATTAGAGACATATATTGACAATGAATTCACAGAGCTTGTTAACCTTGAGGTCGAAGAATCAAAACCAACAACAGGGTTTCAGCGCGTATTACAACGCGCTGCCATCCATGTGCAATCCTCCGGACGTGACGAAGTAACCGGCGCGAACGTACTCGTGGCCTTATTCTCAGAGCGCGAGAGTCACGCCGTTTATTTCCTACAAGAACAAGACATGACGCGTTTTGATGCTGTCAATTACATCTCACACGGCATCGCCAAAGTCCCCGGCCAGAGCGATATTGCAAAAACCATTAGCGGTACGGATGACGAAGACGAAGGCGCTGATGAGACCATAAAAACAGGAAAAGATGCGCTGAGCGCCTATTGCCGTGATTTAAATCAACGCGCCAGAGACGGCAAAATTGATATATTAATCGGCCGTAAAAAAGAAGTTGAGCGTACGGTTCAAATTTTATGCCGCCGCTCTAAAAACAACCCGCTTTATGTCGGTGATCCGGGCGTTGGTAAAACCGCTATCGCCGAAGGCCTCGCCAAACGCATTGTCGATAAAGATGTGCCTGAAGTCTTGCAAGACAACATTATTTACTCCCTTGATATGGGCGCCCTGCTCGCTGGCACACGCTATCGCGGTGATTTTGAGGAACGCATCAAGGCCGTATTAACGGAAATTGAAAAACTTGACGGCGCAATACTCTTTATTGATGAGATCCATACAATTATCGGCGCGGGCGCGACATCGGGCGGCGCTATGGACGCATCGAACCTTTTAAAACCGGCTTTATCTAATGGTGAATTGCGCTGCATAGGCTCGACCACCTATAAAGAATATCGCAGCTATTTTGAAAAGGATCGCGCCTTAGTACGCCGTTTCCAAAAGATTGACGTGAGCGAGCCAACCGTTGATGAAGCCATAGATATCCTTAAAGGCCTGCGTAAATATTACGAAGAACATCACAATGTTGAATATACCGATGAAGCGATCAAAGCTGCAGTTGAACTCTCTAACCGCTATATAGGTGAGCGTAAGCTGCCTGATAAAGCGATTGACGTCATTGACGAAGCGGGCGCGGCACAAAATCTTGTCGCAAAAGAACACCGTAAGAAGATTATCGACCTCGAAGACATTGAAAACGTGGTCGCGAGCATTGCTCGGATCCCGCCCAAAAACGTCTCGAAAAACGATAAAGATGTTCTCTCTCGCCTTGAGCGCGACCTTAAAACATTGGTGTTTGACCAAGACGCCGCGATTTCACGCCTATGCGATTCAATCAAAATGGCGCGTGCAGGCCTACGTGAACCTGAAAAACCCATTGGTTCTTACTTATTCTCTGGCCCTACAGGCGTTGGTAAAACAGAAGTGTGTAAACAGCTTGCCCATACATTAGGCATTGAATTTATTCGCTTTGATATGTCTGAATATATGGAGCGCCATGCCGTATCACGCTTAATCGGCTCTCCACCGGGCTATGTTGGCTTTGAACAAGGCGGCCTACTTACAGATAAAATCGACCAAACCCCACATTGCGTGTTGCTGCTGGATGAAATTGAAAAAGCCCATCCTGACATTTACAATTTACTGCTGCAAGTTATGGATTACGGCAAGCTTACCGATAATAGCGGTAAAACCATTGATTTCCGCAATGTGATCTTAATCATGACCACGAATGCTGGCGCGCAAGAACTTTCAAAATCGCCGATTGGCTTTACAACGAGCATTGCAGACCGCGACGATTCAGAAGATATAAAACGCACCTTCTCCCCTGAATTCCGCAACCGCCTTGATGCTATTGTGCCGTTTAAAGCGCTTTCTCAAGACACTGTCGGTCAAATTGTCGACAAGTTCATCATGCAGCTTGAAGCGCAGCTCTCTGACCGCAATGTCGTTATTACGCTCAGCGCCGCCGCACGCGATCACTTAGCGAAAAAAGGCTATGATCCAGCCATGGGCGCCCGCCCATTGGCGCGCGTCATACAAGACGATGTAAAGAAAGAGCTTGCAGAAGAGCTACTCTTTGGCAAATTGATCAATGGCGGCGACGTTATTATTGATCTTGTTGAGGATGAGCTTTTCTTTGAATACCCCAAGCAACGCCGCATCACGAAAGCGGAAGGCACAAAGAAAAAGCCCCGCAAAACCAAAGTGAGCGACACACCAAGCAAGGGCAAAGGAACCACAAAGCCAAAAGCGCCCGACACCACCAAGGGCGATAAAAAGCCAAAAAGTGAATGAAACCTTAGGCTAAGACGCCTGCGTTAACAGCCTCTTTTATAATTGGAAACCCTATGCGGTGCAAAGAATACAAAGCGTAGAAGATGTTTTTCTGCTTTTTATTTGCACCGCTTTCTAAGCCGTGCTAAAGCAGTGGCCATAACATTTAACATGAGTAGCTACGCACGTATTTAACGAGGCTCGCCCCTACTTAACTAGAGGTTGCTAGACTTATCATGCGTTACAAATTAGTAATGATTAAGCTAAACAGAGCCCCGCGCAGGCATTATTATCTACAATCTATTTAGATAAAATGCGCTATGAATTTAACCTATCCAAAACTTATGTTATAGTAATATAGTATATGAGTAGTTCAATAATAAAAAAAGCTGAGCATGCAGAGTAAATTAAAACGAACAATCACCATCGGCAAGCCATTGCCTTTCCGCACCCGTTATTTTGTTACGAAAAACAATATACCTCGCTTGCGTTATGTCTCTTTATTATCAACCTTATTGATAATGAGCAGCGTGTCCTTGCTTAGTGGCAAAGACCTCATGGCTAAAGACTCACCGGAAAACATTAATCTGCGCTCGCATGAATATGCCAATTTGGAACCACATAGCGGTGATGATTTTGAACAACACGCTGCCCTGCATAATCCCCCGCATAATCAAAGCACAGAGTCTCAAGATCTCGACAATCTACAACCAAGCATACAGGGCGCCTTGCAAGATGACCTCGTTAATAAGGTCGCCGCATTGGGTAAAAACGCCAATGATGCGCTAAACGCTTTGAAAAAACAGGCCCGTGACAATAAACAGCGTAAAGAAGATGAAGAAAAACGGGCTGAAGAAGCCTCCAAACCTGTTTTTATCACTTTAAAATCTGGTGACACATTAACAGGCTTACTACGTAAAAAAGGCGTTGGGGCAAGCGAAGCTTATAGAGCCGTTGAAGCCCTCTCCAAAGATTACGACCCACGCAAAATGAAGCCAGGTTTACAAATAGAAATTTTATATGGCGAAGACCGTATCGTGGATAACGAACGTTACAAAACAATTGCTATGCTTGACGTCCCTTATGATGAAATAAAGTCAGCCCGCGTTAGCTTGAGTGAGGATGGTAAATTCACATCAAAGCGCCATGTAAAAGAAATTATTTACGTTGAAGAAACTGGGAGTTTTGAAGTTGAGCTCTCCTTATTTGGTTCCGCTGAAAAAGCTGGCGTCCCTTATAGCGTTGTCGCCGAAGCCATGCGTATTTATTCATGGAGCGTTGACTTCCAGCGTGACTTACGCAAAGGCGATGGCCTTGAACTTCTTTATCGCAAAGCGATCATAAAAGAGACTGGCGAAGAAACGGGCCAGAAGCAAATTTTATTCGCGAATTTAAAGCTCTCTGACCGCAATCAGCCTATTTACCGTATGGAATTCAAAGACGGTCACGCTGATTACTTCCAAGAAGACGGTCACAGCATTCGCAAAGCCCTAATGCGCACACCGATTAATGGCGGCCGCCTTTCTTCTGGCTATGGTATGCGTCACCACCCGATTTTAGGCTATAATAAAATGCATAAAGGTGTTGATTTTGCCGCCCCTACGGGTACAAAAATCTATGCTGCAGGCGATGGCGTTATTGACTATATTGGCCGCAATGGTGGCTATGGTAACTATGTGCGGATTCGTCACAATTCGAAGCTAAAAACAGCTTACGCCCATATGAGCCGCTTTGAAAAAGGCCTCAAAAAAGGTGACCGCGTTCGCCAAGGTGATGTTATCGGCCGCGTAGGAACCACAGGGCGCTCAACTGGCGCGCATTTACATTATGAAGTCTTAGCCAATGGCGCACAGATCAATCCACGCTCGGTGAAACTTCCAACAGGTGAAAAACTCACTGGTGACAAGCTGGCCGCCCTAAAAACAGCTATAGCGGGCTACAAGCAACAATACGCGATGATTAATAACCAAATCCGCGTCGCTGATGCATCTAACGCGCGCAGAGAAACAAGAAAATTTAATGACTAGCGCTTTGTCCGCTTAACCAGAGCCTTATAATAAGCACAAAAAATCAGCCTCTATGTTCACAACATAGGGGCTTTTTAGTTTTCATATTTGCAGTTGACATAATCGCGCCGCCCTGTTACAAAGTCAGTATTAAACATACAGGCGGATTTAAAAGTGAATATTTTAGACCATACCCGACATATTGAAGCACGACAGCAGCATCAAATATTTATTGATGGCGGCGGATATTCATGTATCGCAACAAAATGCATAGAAAAAGCGAAAGCGACAGGCAATCAAACCGCATTAAGCACGGGTTTTAATCGGCATGTTATAACCACCCCGAGCGGCGTAGAGATCGAAATATTAGAAAACGGTGAAATCAATATTAGCGAAGCTGACGGCGGAAGTGTGAAAGCACGCGCCACCCATACAATAAACAGCCATTATATCAAGTAAGGACACGTCATGAATATTCTTGATTATCAATATTTTGTAGACGCGCATCACCAGAACAAAACTTCTGATGACGGTGGTGGATCAGCTTCATTTGAAAATCGCTCAACCAGTAAAAACGAAGGTTTTTACACCCTACCACAAGAGAACCAAGTCGGCATTCTATTAACAGATGACTTTGGCAAATTTGCAACACGGCTAATGAACGGAGAAACCGTAATCACCCATAGCGACGGGCGAGTCGAGCACAAAAGCAGCGGCGAGCGGATAACACAGCTAATACCGAGCACTGCATTGCGCGGCTCTGGAAACGAAACCATTTTGCATACAGGGTTTAACACCCATTCGATCCGTACACCAGACGGAATAACAATCGAAATACTAGAGAACGGTGAAATCAATATTAGCGAAGCTGATGGTAAAAACGTGAAAGCACGCGCCAACAACACAATAAACAGCCATTATATCAAATAAAGGACACACCATGAATATTCTAGATTTTCAGAGCTTTATTGAGATGCGTCAAAAGTCATTTGGTCGTACTGATCTTATGCCTGCGGTTTCAATCACGACAAAAAACAATAGCACTGATCAAACGGGCGATTTAACGAAAACGTTTGATGAGACATTAAGCGCCAAAACAGAATGCCCTGAAATAGGGCGCATAGCGACGATCAGCTATACTGATCCCAAAACAGGCGCGCAACGTTCTAAGGACGTACGAATTGTTAAAATGCCATAAGGCGCATAGATTTATAAAGAAAGCGAAACGATGCATATTTTAAACCATCTAGACTTTATTGAAACGCGCCTGCAATCTGATGAGTGGTATTCTGGAGGCGGTGGTGACAGCTATTCTGGTACAAGCGACAAACCAGAAGATAAAACGCTCTCGGGGAAAAAAGGTACGTTAAAAGAGGATTTTGGCCACTATGCTCTTGAACGCCCCGATGGCAGCGTTGTTACGGTATATCAAGATGGCCGCATTACTGAGACACCAAAAGACGGTAAAGAAAGCACTGTAAAGCTGCCAGATAAAACGTTTATCTGCTAAATTTTCACTGAAAAACATCACCAATCGCGATGTAACCGCCATTTATAGCCGAGGAAACATCCATGGCTTTAGCGTTTTCTGGTTGTAGGCGCATTATTTTAAGCGCGGTATTCTCACCGCAGGCAATCAAACCGCGTTTATCAAGCAATGTACCGCAAGGCTGTGCCGCGATATCCTGCTCTACACTCGCGCCATCAACCAAAGACAAGTCATGAATTTTCATACGCTTGCCTGATGCATCAAGGCACCAAACACCCGGCCATGGGGTTAAAGAGCGCATTTGGCGTTCAATAGACGCCGCTGGCTGCGTCCAATCAATACGTCCATCTTCGCGGCTTAAACGATGCGCGTAATTCGCTTCATCATCATTTTGGCTCTCTGCGTTTAAAACACCCGTTTGCTTGAGAACGCCCAGCGCCTCAACCACTAAACGCGATCCAATCTCTGCCAATGAATCATGCAGGCTTTGCGCGGTTGTCAGCATTGTAATGGGCGTAGTTTCTTTGGATATCATCGCGCCCGTATCAAGGCCAATATCCATCTGCATAATAGTAATACCGCTTTGTGTATCCCCCGCGAGTATTGCGCGCTGTATCGGCGCTGCGCCACGCCAACGCGGCAAAATAGAGCCGTGAATATTCAAGCAACCATATTTAGGCGCATCAAGAATAGATTGTGGCAATAACAGGCCATAAGCCGCGACAACCGCAATATCCAGATCTAAATTTTCAAATGTCGTGACCGCATCGGGCTCTTTTTTAAACGATTGCGGCGTATAAACAGCAATGCCATGCTCTTCGGCTAAAATATGTACGGGTGATTTTTGCACTTTTTGGCCACGGCCTTTGGGGCGCGGCGGCTGAGAATACACAGCAACAACATCATGATCGCTATCGATCAACGCCTGCAGCGCTATCGCCGCAAAATCTGGCGTCCCCATAAAGGCAATTCTTAATTTTTTGGATAATGTGTCGGACATAGTACTCGCTCATATCAAATATTCATCTGCTATGCTTATACGCGCTCAGTGATAATCTTGGCAAGTTTTAAAGAGCGCTCGCCCTTAGCCTGCTAGAGCAAGACCGTGCTGATTAGCGCGCTGTTTAATGGATTGCGGCTGACGGTCATTATCATGGCTTATAGCCTCACTTTTATCTTGAGGGGTAATGTCTTTTATATCAAAAAAATCTGAATGCCCGACACTAATTGATGTCGCTAACACAGCTGCATAAGATGCGGCTTGCGCTTTTTTCACCATTTTACCACCACGCGTCAGGCCGGTTTTATGCTTGGCGCAGTATGTATCCGTTGCGTCATGTGCCATAACCGCCCCCACCATGCCAAAGACGCCGCTCATAAACCCCACCCCGCCGCTTGGCCCAAATTATACTGTGCCGCAGAATAGGCTTGTACAACATCAACCCCCACGCTCGTTGCGACCCCGAAAACCACCGCACAAGAGAGCATTGTTTCGGAACCATATTTCGCACAAAACCCAGGATAACTCATATCAGCACTGTCCTTCACTGCGGTAAAAAACACTCTCAATTTTTGGCATGATTTGTAATAGTTGAGTCATAGAAGGCTCGACAAAGCTTGGCCCCATACCAAATGTACCACTAATCATACCATCGCTATAACGTGCGCCAGTTTGAACAAATATGTCGTTCCAGAATTCTTGCAGCTCTTTATCTTCGCTATAATACGCATATTCTACAGCGGGGCGCACCGCGCTGACTAAGGCTTTTAACCCAGAGATATTCAAAATAATTTGCCCTGCATCTTCATCACGCTTACAAGCACTGCCGCACATTAATTTTTGAAAAGCCACCGTTTTAAAATCTGCAAAAGGGTGTTTCAGTAAGGCTTTTAAAGCAAAGGCCACATCTAAAGCGCGCTCAGGGTGTTCAAAATCAAAATCTGTGAAACGCTGAAAAGCTTTATACAGCAATGATGAGCGCCATGTTTTAAGGTCCATCAATACGTCTTCTTTATTCTGGTCTAACACCATTATTTCAAACGAGGCGACAGGGCCGAAAGGACCGAATGTTTTGGATTCAATTTTATAACGGGTCATCTCACTGCCAAGGGCGCTGCTGGCCATAGCATTTTTTAGGTTTAGATTATTTCGGTTTAAAATCACCAATTCCCGCATTATTATTTTTCCTATATTTATACATACGCATTAAATTCACTATGCATATTTACATAACCTTATATAAAAGTCAAGATAAACTCAAGGAAAGCCTTATGTTTATTAGAATACGCATCGAATACGACCCTGTGTAAATGTTACGCTGCGTTACATTTAGTGAGTTGTGCTTGGCATTGCATCACGTAAATTGTATATAGATGAATATAATGTCCTTACCGCCCTATAAAATTACAAAACATTACAAAAGAGTATCTAAGCCAGATGAGTGATTCACAGATGAAAAACACAAAAAAACAAGATGATAGCCTCGCTGTTGTGATCTTAGCTGCGGGCAAAGGCTCTCGGATGAAGTCAGATAAGCCCAAAGTTTTGCATGAATTGGCTGGACGGCCGCTTATTTCGTGGTTGCTTGAATCGGTCGAATTACTCTCGCCTGAGAAAATAATCATCGTCACCGCCCCTGATATGGATGATGTTCGCGCTGTAATCGCCCCTCACCACAGCGTAATCCAAAAACAAGCGCTCGGTACAGGTGATGCGGTTAAAGCCGCCCTCCCCGCTTTAGACGGCCATAAAGGTGACGTTCTTGTGCTGCTGGGTGATACACCTTTATTAGCGCATGACACATTGCAAGATTTGATTGATGCGCGCCATCTTGATAATGCAGGCCTATCGGTTCTCGGCGTTGAGCTTGATGAGCCTTATGGCTATGGCCGCCTTGTCCCAGACAAAAAAGGCAAGCTTGTACGCATTGTTGAACAAAAAGACTGCAGCGCTGAAGAAGAAAAACTAACCGTCGTTAATACAGGCGCGTTTTGCGTCGCGGGCATTAAGCTTGCTGCATGGCTTGACCAGCTTAGCGATAAGAACAGCCAAAATGAATTTTACTTCACGGATTTGCCGGCTATTGCAGCGGCAGAAGGCTATAAAACTGAGATCTGCATTAGCTATGATGAAGATGAAGTGGCGGGCATTAATTCGCGCGCCCAGCTCGCCGCGATGGAAGCGGTTGTGCAAAACGCCTTACGCCACAAAGCCATGGATAATGGCGCAACCTTGCTTGACCCAGAAAGTGTTTACTTCTCATGGGATAGCGAGATTGGCCGTGACGTGGTGATTGAACCACATGTTTATTTCGGCCCAAAAGTGAAGATCGCCGATAATGTGCGCATCAAAGCCTTTTCGCATTTAGAAGACTGCACGATACAAGACGGCGCTGATATTGGCCCCTTTGCGAGGCTCCGCCCTGGCGCTGATATTGGCGAGAAAGCAAAAGTCGGTAATTTCGTTGAGGTTAAAAACACCAAGCTTGGCGCAGGCAGTAAAATCAGCCATCTCAGCTATATTGGCGATGGTGATATCGGCCAGAACGTCAATATTGGCGCAGGCACGATATTTTGTAATTATGATGGCTATGACAAGCATAAAACCACCATCGGGGATGGTGCCTTTATTGGTTCAAACTCAACACTCATCGCCCCCGCCACTATTGGCGAAAATGCCCTTATTGCGGGCGGCAGCATTGTAACGAAAGCTGTGCCCAATGACGCGCTTTATATGGCGCGCCCTGAAGCCGTGATTAAGCAAGGCTGGGTTACGCGCTTTAAAGACATGAAAAATCAAAAGAAGAAAATAGGATAAAGTAGTATGTGTGGAATTATCGGTATTATTGCCAAAGGCAGTGCAGCCCCAAGATTAGTTGAAGGGCTTAAACGCCTTGAATATCGCGGTTATGACAGCGCCGGTATTGCGACGATTGAAAACGGCAAAATAGAACGCTGCCGTGCCAAAGGTAAGTTGGTTAATCTTGAAGAAAAGCTAAAAGGCGAAAGCCTTAACGGCACAATTGGCATTGGCCATACACGCTGGGCGACCCACGGCATACCGAATGAAGGCAATGCCCACCCACATGCGACCGATAGCGTCGCTGTTGTTCATAACGGTATTATTGAGAATTACCGCGAGCTGCAAGAAGAGCTACAAAAAAGCCAAGTACAGTTTGAAAGTGAAACCGATACAGAAGTTATCGTGCATCTGATTACCAGTTATTTAAAACAAGGCCTCGCCCCGAAAGACGCTGCGTTTAAAGCGCTTGATCGCCTTGAGGGCGCGTATGCTTTGGCCATTATATTCTCCGGTGAAGAAGAGCTCTTAATCGGCGCGCGTCACGGTACGCCGCTGGCGATTGGTTATGGCGAAGGTGAAATGTTCCTCGCTTCTGATTCATACGCTTTGGCACCGTTGACCAAACGCATCAGCTTTTTAGAAGATGGTGACCGCACGGTCGTTCGCCATGATGGCCTAACCATCTATAATAATGACAATGAAATTGTTGAGCGTGAAATCCGCATCACCGCGCAATCAGGCGCGACAACAGGTAAAGGCGAATATCGCCACTTCATGCTGAAAGAAATCTATGAGCAACCTGCCGTAATGGGCGATACGCTAAACAGCTTTGTTCACCCCTCTACTGGGCATATCACCCTGCCTGATGACATTATTGATGCATTATATAAATGCGAGCGCCTCACTTTGGTTGCTTGTGGCACGGCTTATTATGCCTGCATGGTCGCTAAATATTGGTTTGAACAATTTGCCCGTATGCCATGCGAAATTGATGTTGCCTCAGAGTTCCGTTATCGCGAAGCCCCTATGCCTGAAGACGGCGCGGCTATATTCGTCTCACAATCTGGTGAGACCCTAGACACACTCGAAGCCCTGCGTTATTGCAAACGCGAAGGCCAAAAGATCTTGTCGATTGTTAATACAATTGAAAGCACAATTGAGCGTGAAAGCGATTATGTTCTGCACACATTAGCAGGGCCAGAAATTGGCGTGGCGTCGACCAAAGCCTTTACCACACAGCTCACCACGCTTGCCTGCCTTGCTTTAGCGCTTGGCGTTAAGCGCGGCAAAATTGATGCGGCCAAAGAACAAGAAATCACCCAAGCTTTACGCAATATCCCTACCGAAGCCGCGGCGATCCTTAACCATGATGAAGCGATTAAAACCATTGCTAAAGATCTGGTTGAAGCCAAAGACATGCTGTATATAGGCCGCGGTCTGCTTTATCCATTAGCGCTTGAAGGCGCGCTAAAAATGAAGGAAATTTCTTATATTCACGCCGAAGGTTACGCGGCTGGCGAAATGAAACACGGCCCGATTGCCTTGATTGATGAAAACATGCCGATTTGCGTGATTGCGCCGACGGATGCTTTATTTGAAAAAACCGCGTCAAATGTTCGTGAAACCACCGCGCGCGGCGGTAAAGTGCTGCTCTTCTCAGACGCGGCAGGCTGCGCGAGCTTAGAAGATCAAAGCCAGTGGCGCGTCCAACTCGGCGATGTCCACCCGTTCATCTCCCCCATACTCTATTCAATTCCTATGCAGTTGCTCTCTTACCATGTTGCCGTGCTAAAAGGCACAGATGTCGACCAACCACGCAATTTGGCGAAGTCGGTGACGGTGGAGTAGCCACATCATTCGCGATCCCTTCATCTTGAAAGCAACACAAGAAGGAACCTTTTTACGGTCTCTGCGTTGGCAAGACATAGACAACAAAGAAAGGATAGTGCTATGAACTCAAATATTATAGAAGGCCAATGGGATCAGATCAAAGGCAAAGCTCAAAAAAAATGGGGCAAGCTAACTGACGATACCCTGTCTGTTGTTAAAGGCAACCGTAAAATCTTAAGCGGCAAAATTCAAGAAAGCTATGGCCTTACACAAGACGAAGCTGATAAACAAATCAGAGAATGGGAAGATTCAATTACGGGCTAAGCTCACACACGCACTCACATGCAAGCCCAATCCCCCACACACAAAACTCTTCCAAAAAGACGCCTTTCCCCATAAAGGCGTCTTTTTATTTGGAACGAAATCAGGAGCCATGTGTTGGTTAGCCAAAAGGAATTTTAAAGATGAATAAAAAAAGACAATCCATTCTAAATGAAAATGAAAAAGTACTCTGTAATAACCATGTGCACTGGATCGTTTTTTCTGGCCCTGTTTTTTACGCATTAATCGGGATTATAGCAGGGATTTTCTTTCATCCCGCCATTGGTGGGCTTATCCTTTTAATGACACTTTTCCCTGCATATACGTCGACAGTGATGTACTTCACGACGCATTTAGTCCTCACTGACGCGAAGGTTCTAGGCCGCACGGGTTTTCTCGCTCGGCGATGGGAACAAATTAACCTCAGTAAAATTGAATCGGCTTATTTGATACAGCCTCTTATCGGGCAAATCTGCGGCTATTCAACCGTCGTCGTCAGGGGGACTGGCGCAGGCACAATTGCATTCCCCAATATTGTTAATGGCAGACTATTCGTCAAAGAACTCGAGAAAATTCTTGGGCAAAGGGAAGAGGAGCACACAGAGGCTTAAACGAAAGCCGTTGCCATTTTTGCCTTGCTGCTTTGCTCATATTCTATGCAGCATGAGAGCAATCATAGATATAGATTCCCATTATTCCTCTTCAAACTTTATCGCACGGATGATATGAAAGAATATAGCGCTTACAAATGTGAAGCGCAGAATTACACTATAAGGGAGCCGTAATCATATCATGACCAAATTTTTTAATGCACAAACTGAAGCTAACCTTGAAACCCTACAGCTCATCGCACATATACCGACATCCAGCCTTACGACATTTGTCGATGCTGGATTTTGGCTGAAATTGCATGATGAAGATTTTATGCGCATTGCGGTGTTGTTGGCGCAGAAAAGTTATGATGAGGGCGGCTGTCCGATTGGTGGGGTGATTATTGACAATCAAAGCCGCGCGATTATCGGCAAGGGGCACAATACATTGGTGCAAGAAGACCATCCTTATAATCACGGCGAGACATCGGCTATTCGCGATGCGGGGCGCATTGATTTTAGCCAGACAACGATATTTACCACCTTAAGCCCCTGTGATGTTTGTGCGGCGCTGATTTATATGCGTCAATTTTCACGAGTGGTTGTTGGTGACGTTAGTAATGCGGCAGGCAATGAAGCGCTGATCGAGGCCAAAGGCGTGAGCGTTGATATTTTAGAAGACAAAATAGGTATTGCGCTTTATAAAAAATATCGCGCTGAAAAACCAGATCTTGATTTAGAAGATTGGAAGGGCAAAGCAGCGCTTTAAAGCCCCTGTAAGCGGCCCCAACACAACAAGTAAAATGAGACGACGCCATGCAAATAATCACTACAATAGCCGAATTACGTGCCTTTCAAGCGGAGTGTGCCGCCAAAGGCGAAACATTCGGCCTTGTGCCGACAATGGGCGCTTTGCATGAAGGTCATATGTCATTGGTGAGAGCTGCCAAGGCACAATCAGATCGCGTGGCGGTGAGTATTTTTGTTAACCCGACACAATTTGGCCCGAATGAAGATTTCGATTCATATCCGCGCGTTATAGCCACTGACGCAGCGCTGCTTGAGCCTTATGAGGTTGATGTTCTCTATACACCCAGCGTTGGTGAAATGTATCCAGAGGGCTTTACAACCACTGTTTCCGTCGGGGATTTAACCAATTGTTTATGCGGCGCTAAACGCATTGGGCATTTTGATGGCGTCGCCACCGTTGTCAGTAAATTATTATTACAAAGCCGCGCTGATCATGCCTATTTCGGTGAAAAAGACTGGCAACAATTGCAAGTTATTCGTCGCGTTAATACAGACCTTAATATTGATTGCGCAATAACCGGCGTAAAGACCGCGCGTAACCTTGAAACAGGGCTTGCATTATCCTCTCGCAATAGCTATTTAAACGCTGAGGAATTAATTATAGCGGCAACCTTAAATGTTACTTTAGCCGCCTATGCCCGCGCTATACGCACCGGCACGCCAATACAGCAAGCCACGCAGAGCGCATCTGAGGCGATACTTAATGCAGGCTTCGCCCATATTGATTATTTAGAATGCCGCACGGCACAGAGCCTTAGCGAAGTCACCGTTTTTGACCCCGCCACGCCCTGCCATGTTTTTGTCGCCGCCAAGCTTGGCCCTGCGCGTTTGATTGATAATATGCTGGTTTAAGCGGTTTATTTTTTGACCAGCTTAAACATCATCATATATTCGGTCATAAACTTCACCAGCTCTAATGGGTTTTTAATATAGCGGTCACCGCCCGCTGTATAATTGAAAAAGCCCTGACAATTTAAACGGTTTATCGCGACAGAAAATCCTGCTTTATCAAAGCTGCTCGCAATATCATTCAGGCTGTAATTTTGTGGCGGTACGGGCGAGAATTCTTGTACGACACTATACCAGCGCGGCCAGAGTGGGTTTTCTGCATATTCACCAATCACCAAATAATACACGCCCCCTGGCTTTAATGCATCGTATATTTCGCGTGCATGGGCATCCATATCAGGCAGCAAATAAACGACTTCATGCGAGAACGCATAATCAAAGCTGCCTTTTTGTGCAGAAAGCTCATCATTATGCGCATAGTGAATAGGGCGTTTTGATTTCAGCTGATTAGCCACCGCAACGCTATCTGTAGCTATATCAATGCCGAAACCTTGCTTATAAGGTTTTGCGTCATAAAGCATACGCAGGAAACCGCCGCGATTACAGCCAAAATCTAACACTTTGGCGGCGCTTAAATCCGCTTCATCCATTTGACTAATCATTGCGCGCCATGATGGGCCATGCCCTTCTTGCATATATTCTTCGCCGACAAGGTCGTCCCATGTTTTTACTTTTACAGCTGTACTCATTTAAGGTGTTGTCCTTTGCTAAAATTCTTTAAAATAATTGGTCTTTAGAATAACTGACCCTTAAAACAATTGACCGGGCGGCGTTAAAGTAATGCGCCGATACATATTCTTTTCAATGGTTTTGGGCAATGCGCCATAACTACTGGCGGGGGAGAATATATATTCAGGCAGCTCATTATTCAGATTAATGGATAAGCTTTCATCATCGCACTGCACGGCCGCTTCAAACTGCGCTTTTAAATCAGCATAGCTACGCCCGCCATTTAGCAGGCGTTTAATATAAGGCGGTAAGTTCTTATTGAGGTCGTCGCCAATTTGCGCGGTTAATAGGCGCTGTGATACCCAAGCGACTTGGTCAGCGCTTATCTGTGGCAGCTGACTTTCACCTGATGTAATATCCGCTGAGAAAGGGAAGCCATCGGCTGCGGCTTCATCAATCACCAAATCACGAATTTCAGGCAGTTTATAGACTTCACAGGCCGTGGTGATACCGGGGTTCACTTGGAAATAGCTTATATTCTTGCCCGTCAAAGCGCGCCCTTCCAAATAAAAGGTGCGCCATGCGAGCTCATTCATAAATTTATCAGCAGCGTCCGCAATTAAACCATATGTCGCGCGGTTAGAAGCCAGTGCGGAGAGCGAGACAATCCGTAAATCATCAACTTGACGATTTAGTAACATATCATAAGACATCGCTGCCATATTGTAGACAAAGCGTAGGCGCTTACTGGCTGCGGCTTCAATCGTCTCTATATGCTCTTCATGCATAGGGTGAAATGGCATGCCGCCTTGCTGCGCAAAAGATTGATATAAAGCCAAGCCGATATTTGAAATAGGGGCTGTCTGCTCAAAACGTGCTAAGCCTGCGTATATATCCTCAACCACTTGAGCGTCGCCCAAATCGCCATCGATTAAATGAATTTGATCGCCGCCAACATCGCTAAAAATATGCTGCGCGAGCGTTTTATCTTTAACATGCAAGACAATACGGTGCCCTTGCGCCAATAATTGTTCTGCAATCGACGCTGTATTATTCAATAAATATTTAGAGCCACAAGGCGCATAGTCGCTATAGCTATGTGTTGTAAATTCGCCATGAAGTTTTTTATCATATGTGGTGAACGATGCACCCGTTACAATATACACAGGCTGCGCGTCAGAGGCTTTATCATCAATATGCCACGGCTGTAAATTCGCCCCCAGACTACGGCGAATAAAATTCTGCACCGCATCTTTTTTCGTCTCTATCGCCGTTAGTTTACCTGTATTATTCTGCATATTTACGCCCCCTTTATGCGGTTCATAGCTCTTTAAATTTACCAATATAGCGTGCCAAATGGCGTGATTTGGCGGCACATAGCGGCTTTGAGCGCCTTATCTTTCAGCGCTTTATGCTCCAAGGCCTCTTTTTCTTTGGTCTTATCCTCAGAATATGCATTGGGATTAACACCTTCAGATTCAATCGAATAAGCCGCCAGCTTTTTAAATAAAATTTGCAACATAAGCCCTCACCCATTTCTTAATTCAAATTAACCAACCGCCCAACTGCGAATGAGAACGATTCTTATCTAAAGCATCGCGTGCCGTCAAGATGTAAATGAGAATTATTTGCAACTCGCTGTTTAAAACTAGTAGAAAAGGCAGGGACAGCCATGTTACACTATTGAAAGTAAATAACTTCGCGCTAGATATAAGCGTTTTCATGAAAGAGGCCTACATGTCATTAGAATCCGTTACCGAAAGAATGAGCAAAAAAATAGCTATGGCACATGGCTTAAACGCCACGATCAAATTCGATTTTGGGGATGATGGCATCATATTTGTAAATGCGACACAAAACCCTGCGACCATATCGCATGATGATGAAGAAGCGGATACGACGTTTTCCTGCTCATTAAACGTCTTTGAAAAAATCCTCGATGGTGAACAAGATCCGAACATAGCCTTTATGATGGGTAAAATTAAAATTCGTGGCAATATGGGGCTAGCGCTTAAGCTTAACTCCATCATGGAAGATTAATTAAAGCCAGTTCAAACGTTAAAGCCCCTCGCGCGTTTTAACGTTGTGGTTTTTGTTGCTTGGGGGCTTTTGGCGTATTCACGCTTGGCTTAGTAGGTTCTTGGCCGTAATTATATAAAGATTCTTTTTCAATATAATCAGCAACGTCGTTAAACAGACCGGTTAAACACGGCTTAGCTTGGTTTAGATTCTTACGAATAGCCGTAGATGACATGTCATAGACAGGTGAATCCACCAAATAAAAGCCACGATCTTTTGTGAATTGGCTATTTGTATCATGCACAGCCAGATCAACCGGCGAGTTTTTCACTGCATAAGCATTTTTAACAGCATCAAGCTCTTGCTTGGATTGCGTGCGGTTCATCACCATAATCAAGTGATTATCAACGATGGATTGCCAGTCCGTCCATGTGTGAAATGTCACAACATTATCAGAGCCCATCATCCATATAAATTCATGATCAGGGAAATCGCGCTGTAATTTCTTTAACGTATTGGCGGTCTCTATATAGTCCTTACCGGGCTCAATATAGCCTTGCTCAATATCGCTAACTTTTAGCCACGGGTCATTTTTTGTCATTAATTCTGACATGACTTTTCTATGCGCTAAATCAGCATAGCTATCAGCGCTTTTTTCAGGATTACGCGGCGCAACCAACATCCAAACTTCATCGCAGCTCATCGCCTGATGGGCTTTCGCGGCAATGTGGTAATGGCCTTGATGCGGAGGGTTAAACGACCCCCCGAACAAAACAACGCGTTTTTTAGCTGGCTTATGTTTCGACATGACTGCCCTTAATCGCTGAAAGTGAAATTATAACTAAAACACATCTAAAGAAAACATTAGATTATGTCTAGTTTTTTGTTTGACATAGCGGCGTTTATTTTCTATAAAAAGCCATATAATCATAGACAAATAGGTTTGAAATGAAAGTAATTTTAGGAAGCGCGCTCTCTATAGGCCTACGCAATGCATTTAATGCTGCGTCGGCAAATGGTGCATTTGAACTGCTTAATGCCAGTCTCTCAACCTTTCCAAGTTCTGAATCTTTCGCAGAAATCATTGAAGATAGCGCCGCGCCGAACAGCCTTGCCCTGCAAGGTCAGAATATTACTATTCTTCAATCGATGACCGGCCCAATTGATGTGAGCGCCATGCAGCTCATCTTTGCTGTAAAAAATGCCCATGATCTTGGTGCCAAAAACATTATCGCCGCTGTGCCTTTCATGCCTTACAACCGTCAAGATCGCAGCTTTGATGGTCGATTATGCTCTATCGGGTCAAAATATTACGCTGAAATGCTTAAAAATGCCGGCGCAACCCACATAATAAGCTCTGAAATGCATTCAAAAGCTTCAGAACAGTTTTACATGGATGCTTTTGGCGTTAATAACGTTGTTTTGCTACAAAATGCAGGGCTTTTTGCTGAAGATGTTAAAAACAACCAGACAGGCGATCCTGTTATTGGCGCGCCAGATGGCGCAGATAAGCCAACCGATGCTGGCCAGCGCCGCGCCAATGAGCTGCGCCGCGCCCTTGGCCTGAGCAAGAAATTCAAAATCTGGAAAACCCATCAAGATGGCGATGTAAACGCCACAGCAATTAAGAAATTCAGCGGCGATGTCAAAGGGCAAGACTGCGTGATCATTGATGATTTGACCGATAGCGGCGGGACTTTAGTCAATGCCGCAACCACCCTTAAACAAAAAGGCGCAAAAAGCGTCACCTGTTATTTAAGCCACGGCGTATTGGTCGGCAATGCCGCTGAGCGCCTGCTAAGCTTAAGCCCTGCCCTTAACGGCGCGGCGGCTATTGATCGCCTTGCCATTATAGACAGCATCCCAAGCGTTGCTGATAAACGTGATGACTTAATTAAAGCCTGCGCCAATGACGCTGCACTCGCGGCCAAATGCCCCGATATAGCCGCGCGCTTTGCAATAATAGATAGCGGTCAGCACTATGTAGACGCCGTACAGAAATTGAATTTGAAGCTTTGAGATTATTTTAAATCAGGAGAACACTATGAGTGACATGACAACATTATATAACACCCAAGCAACATCACGCGCCGCAATAACGCGCTGGACAGATAGCTATTTCACAAATACAGCGAAATGCGTTGAGAGCGATGGTGAATCCATGGTGACTTACGCAGTATTTATACGTTCGCCATCAATGTTTGCGCCCAAAATGGCTGCTGAATGGCTAAAAGAAGTAGCCAAAGAAGGTGGCTTTAACGTGAAGCTCGAATCTAAATTTGAGCCGGGCGATTTTGTTCCATCAGGAGAGCCGCAATTCTATATTTCTGCGCCACTGAGCAAAATGGCCGAATGTGAAACACTGTTTTTACAAAAAGTCGGCGCGGTCGCCGTCGCGGCGCTTAATGCCTATAATAGCTGCATAGAGCTTCCCGACACTCCATTTATCGCGATGGGTGCACGCCATTGTGTTGGCATGGAAATGCAAGAAATGATGGATTATGCTGCCAGTGTTGGTAGTGAAGCGGCTATTAAAAATAAAAAAGCCCAAGGCTTTATAAATGGGGCAAGCAATGCGACGTCGCATTTCTTTGGCAAAAGCCTTGGCACAGGCACAATGCCTCATGCGTTAATCGGTTATTATGGCGCGACATTACCCGCGGCTCAAGCATTTAGAAAACAATGCCCTGATAAACCTTTTACAGTACTTGTTGATTTTAATGGCAAGGAAATTAGCGATGCTATTGAGGTGGCCCAACACTTCCCTAAAGAAGCCGCCGATGGCACACTTGGCTTTAGATTAGATACACATGGCGGTCGCTACCTAGAAGGATTAGATCATCAAAAATCTATAGATGTCCTCAATCAAAATGCGCCGGGTATCCTATCGCAAAACTGGGATGAGTCAGAAGAAAAAATACTTATTGGCCCGGGCGTTAGCGTTGCCAATATTTGGCACTTTAAAAACGAACTAGCCAAGGCGGGCTTCCCTAATGTTGGCTGCATAGGCTCTTCTGGATTTGGCCCTAAAAAATGCCGCATAATGAATCTTGCCAAAGCCCCCCTAACCGGTGTTGGTACAGGGTCTTATATTCCCAAGGACTTTGATGCTACATATGCAACGGCTGATATTTTTGAATATGACGGCGATTATAAAATTAAAGTCGGCAGAGAGTATCTTGGTGAGCGATATAAAGAATCGCGCAAGGCATCTGAACTGAAAATCCTATAAGAACAGCATAATTAAGATTGGAGAATAAGATGAGTAAAATTTGGACCGCGGCGGATAATGTCGCCTTAATAATCGTCGATCCACAAAATGATTTTTGCCCCGGGGGCGCTCTGGCCGTTGAAGGCGGTGACCAGATCATGCCGCTTATCAATAGCCTGCGTGAGCATTTCAAAAAAGTCTATATCAGCCAAGATTCTCACCCTAAAGGACATATCTCTTTTGCATCCACACATGGCGCAGCTGAATATACAGAGAAGGCCGTGGCCTATGGCAAGCAAATGATGTGGCCTGAGCATTGCGGCGAAAACACCGCAGGTGAAGCATTCCACAAAGACTTAATTGTCATGCCGAGCGATAAGATCATCCTAAAAGGCACCAATGTGAATATCGATTCATATTCTGCATTTTTAGAAAATGACAAGAAAACCACGCCTGTTTTCGCTAATGGTAATGGACTTGCTGAGGAACTAGAAGATGATGGCGTTGACAGCATTATTATCACAGGCCTCGCTTTGGATTATTGCGCTGGCGATACGGCGCTTGATGGGCTAACGCAGAAATTCAACGTGATTGTTGTTGAAGATGCGACGCGCTCTATCACGCCTGAAGGCCGCCTCGCTAAAATCGCTCAGATTGTTGATAAAGGCGGTATTGTACTGAACAGCAAAGCATTGCAAAACTGGCCACAATTAAAAGCTGTGTAAACAGCATCGAATATAAGAGTTTCGGGAGCTAAAATGCCGTCTTAGACATAAGACGGCATTTTTATTATGACCCTAAATGCTTCATTACACGCTAATCTTTGCCTCTGGCATAGGCTGCGCGTGGGATGAACGCGTCACTGCATTAACATTGGATTGTGGAATTTTATAGCATGAGGCAACACTGAATAATATATCAACCCCTGCCTTAACTCCATCGCCTATAGTATCAACAATATCAGCAGCATTCTCAGCGTCCATCGAAGCGGCTGTATAACTATAGACGTAGATATCAGGCGTAGAAGTTTTATTACTCGATGCCACTGCCAGAGCCATATATATGGTCTTATCCGCCCCCGCTTCACCGCCCGTTACCGCCAAAGCAATTTTATGCCTTTTGCTCGGGGCAAGAACAGCGCTGTTAAACGCATCGCGCGCCATGTAATAAGCAGCCTGAGGGCTATTATATGAGAATTTATTAATTACGGCCTGTGGCACAGAGGTCTCTTTGACACTCGAGACATGGAACGCTTTCTCATCCTGAGTATTAATCGCCTTCGCTAAACCATCAGAGGTTAGTCGATCCGCAATAAAAACCTGCGTATCTTGCGCATGAAAATCTATCGCGAGGGAATAGGCTTTTTGTGAAGAATTTAACGCCATGACTGCACACCGAAACTTTATACTGCTGTTTATAACTCAGAGTACAAATTATACGATAATTACGAAACCGTCAAGCTAAACGAATTATTATTTCAATTATAGCAACTTATCGTGTTAGCTATTCTTGGGGCGCCATTCCGATGCAAAGCGCATTATATAAAACACAGCCAGCACAAACGCCATGGTCAGCCAGAATGTTGCGTAATATTTATGCTTATTACGCAGCGTAGGCTTAACACTCAGGCCATTTGTCACTCCTTCTAAAAACGGGTGGGCGTCTGCTTTTATCAAAGCGCGATACGCGCGCGGCGGCGCTGTCTCATTAAAAACTGGTGAGACTTTAGAAACGGCACTCTGCATTTTACCGACGTCATAGCCCCACTCAGCCAAATATTGCTCAGGCAGCTCTGCATTTTTTTTCGGCAAAGCGCGTAACATCACATTCAGCGTCAGCGCCTGTGGCGTTAATGCGGCTATTTTCTCACGCACTTCATCTTTCGTATTATAAGCAACCCAGCCAATATCGACAGGCACAATAAGGTCGTCAGATATTTCCAAAGGCAAGAATACCGCATAAGCGGAAAGGCCTTCATGAGGGCCCGTAATTAAGAATTGAGGCGTTTTATCCGTCATGAGCTTGCCACTAATTTGACCGCGATAAATTTTCGCCGCTGTCGCAGGAAGCGCCGCATATTCGCGCAATTTGTCTACAGATATAGGATGCTGCATCAGGTCCTTGGTGTATTCTTGGTCAATAGAGCGCAAAAGATCATTCTTCCACGCTAAGCGCTCCACCTGCCAATAGCCCAGCTTCAGCAAGACCAAAATGCCTAAAACCGTGAATATCGTTGCAAAAATTGGTTTTCCTGTGCGCATAAGCGATGCCATCCCTCAGATAAAATTGTGCTAAATTCTTGTGAGTGCGTTACCTCAACACTATAGACCATACGAGCCTAACCCCTTAAACTCAATCTATATAATTTTTCTCTATTCAGAAAGCGCCCAAGCGATGAAACAATATTTAGATTTATGCCAACGTATTGTCGATAAAGGCCAATGGGTTGAAAATAAACGCACCGGCATTAAATGCCTGACCGTTATAAATGCTGACCTTGAATATGATGTTGCCAATAATATCTTTCCGCTCATCACGACACGCAAAAGCTATTACAAAGCGGCTATTGCTGAATTGCTGGGCTATTTGCGCGGCTATGATAACGCGGCTGAGTTTCGCGCGATTGGCTGCAAAACATGGGATGCGAACGCCAACCAAAATCAAGCATGGCTCAATAATCCGCATCGTAAGGGCGAAGATGATATGGGCCGGGTTTATGGCGTACAAGGCCGCGCATGGCAACGCCCTGACGGCACGCCGCTCGATCAATTACAAAAGATCATTAATAACTTATCACAAGGCATTGATGACCGTGGCGAGATCATGACCTTTTACAATCCGGGTGAATTTGAAATGGGTTGCTTGCGCCCATGCATGCACACACACACGTTTTCTTTACTGGGTGACACATTATACCTCACAAGCTATCAACGCAGCTGTGACGTGCCCCTTGGCCTAAACTTTAACCAAATTCAAGTCTTTGTCTTGCTCGCTTTAGTCGCGCAGATCACAGGCCATAAAGCAGGCATGGCTTATCACAAAATCGCCAATGCTCATATCTACGAAAACCAGCTCGAAAACATGCGCGATATACAGTTAAAACGTGAACCTTTCCCTTCACCGCAATTGCGCATTAACCCAGAAATAAAAACGCTAAAAGATATTGAAACATGGGTCAGCACCAGTGATTTTGAACTGATAGGCTATCAGTGCCATGAAGCTATCAAATATCCATTTGCGGTGTAATCATGAGCATATGTTCTTTAATCGCGGCCGTCTCATCGAATAACGTTATCGGCAAAGATAATGATTTAATTTGGTACATTCCTGAAGACCTCAAATACTTCAAACGCACAACCAGCGGAAAACCTGTAGTGATGGGGCGCAAGACATTTGAGTCCATTGTGGATCGTATCGGAAAACCACTACCCGGTCGCCATAATATCATTATCACGCGCCAAGCGGGTTATGATGGCAAAGGCGCAGAAGTCTTAACCGATATAAGTACAGCGCTCAAAGCGGGCGCTCAGGCCGCAGAAGACGAATATTTCATCCTAGGCGGCGCGCAAATTTATGCGGAGACCATAAATTTATGTGATCGCCTATATATTACTGAAATCCATCAGGATTATGAGGGTGACAGCCACTTCCCCCCCATCGACAAAAAAATCTGGCAAGAAACCAGCCGCGAAGATTATCCAAGACAAGGCGCGGATCTGCCTGCCTATAGTTTTGTTGTCTATACACGCATTTAAAACACCGCCTCTATGGTTGCCATACCAAAGATTCTATACAACTTGACAGCTTAATTCTTTCCCTCTATAAATTTACATATAAAAAAAGTAAATCGGAGAAAAAATATGGCGACCTTTAAAGATATTATAGACTATGACAGCGCACCATTAGTTCAGTGGGAACCCGCTATTGGTGAAGCACCATCTGGCGGAAAAATTATTGAAGACGACATAACCCATGGCGCTATAGCCAGATGGCTTAAAAGAAAAAAAATATCAAATGTCGCCGATCTAATCGCTGATGAGGCACGTCTATCGTTAAGAGTTGCACAAGATAACCCCAAAGCCACCATTAAACATATCACTTTAAGCGGCACATTCGAACAAGCGGCCCGCCATAATATAGCACAAAGCGCTGTGAATAATGTTGAAGTGATTACAGACATCGCACCAGAGCTCTATGGCCAGCAAGACGCGGTTGTCATGAATATGATATTAGGCTGCGTAGCCACGGGGCAAGACCAACAAAATATTGGCAAACTGCTTAACTTTGCTCGCGATCTTTTAAAAGACGACGGCTCCCTTGTATTAATACGCCCAAACCCAGCGGGCGGCGCTTTCACGACATATCAATGCCTAACCAATACAGACGACCTTAAGGCAGGGCAAGATTACGACTTTATGGTGACAGGCCTTGAAGAACATGGCGCCATGCAAAATCTTTACACACCAAACACTTATTTAAAGAATGCTTTTGCTGATGCTGGCCTTAAGCTTGGCAAAACACGCGGCTTAGGTAAGCACATTAGCGGTAATGGTCAGCCTGCCTTCTTAATGAATATTGGCCGTCCTATTTAAGACCACATTTTAGCCACAAGCAACAAAAGCTCCCCTGCCGCGCCATTCGTGCAGCAGGGAAGCGGGCGCTATTTTAATGGCGCTCAGGTAAGTTTTCTTTGATGACGTCAGGGCAATCACTGAAGAAACAATCAACGCCCATATTAACCATACGGCGTGCAATCATAGGGTCATTTACGGTGTAGCATAAAAGCGGTAATTCGAAATCGAGCAGGTCTTCAACAATCGACGCTTCCGTGTCCGCATCAAAATTAATGGTCTGCGGCGCCATAAACTCAACAAGCTCTTGTAAGTTTTCAGGCATTTCTTTTTCGAGCAATAAGCCACGTGACCAATCTTCCGCCATTTCAATCGCGACTTCTAAAGACACATGCGAAAAACTAGAAATCAATAAGCGGTTATGATCATCCCAGCTTGAGGCAAGGTAATCCAATGCGACTTCCGCAGTTTCTTTCTCACGGCCCGGGCATGGTTTAATCTCCATATTAAAGCCCAAATTACGTGCGTAGATAACATCAAGCGCTTCTTCTAAGCTCGGAATCTTAATGCCCGCAAAGCTATCACCGAACCAGCTGCCTGCTTCAAGCTGGCAAATATCGTCATAAAGCATTTCCGCTACAGGGCCAGAGCCATTAGTCGTGCGGTCTAATGTGTCATCGTGAAAGATTATTGGGACTTGGTCTTTGGTCAACTTGACATCAAGCTCCACCCACTCAACGCCGAGATCGGCAGCCGTGTGAATAGATTCTAAAGTATTTTCTGGCGCGTATTCTTTTGCGCCGCGATGACCAATTACGCGTGGTAATAACAAAGACATGATAAACCCTTATCTATATTAAATCAGATGAACCAACCCCTTATACAGTCTAGATTTCGCCCTGTCATCCCCAAAAAATTATCCATATTAAGAAAATATAAAGACTTTCCCGCTATAAATAACATCGTGAGTAACTAATCCAGTGTGTGGAGAAACAAAATGAATAATCTATCATTAGCCGCCGCTATGGAGGCTTTTTTAACGAAGCCGGCTTTGCTAGATGTTGACGCAAAAAAATCATCCGACAAATCACGCGCTAAAGATAAATCAAAGAATAGTAACCCTGAGCACGAACTGCCAGGACGCCTAGATCGCCTATCCCAAGAATTAACATTATTCATGGCGGTCGATCCCGTGCTGAGTGATCTTCATAAAGAATATTTGGATGCTTGTGGCATTTTAGATAACCTTGCCGTTAAGAACTCTTCTTATGATCCAATGGCTGTGGTTGCCAGTGACCGCGTTGAAAGCGCACATAGCGCCTTTAGCACACGTTTAATTGAGCTACGCCAAGATGAACAAATACAAGCCATGGTGCAAATGAAGCGCCACCGCTTGCTGCTTGAAGAAATGGAAGAGCGTAAGATTAAACGCCGCATGCTTGAGGAAAAAGCCTACACCCATAGAAAAGATATGGATACGGTCAAGGCCAAGAACACTAAAGAGCGCAAAGCTTTCGCGTTTGATATATTCATGGCCTATATGATGATGAGTTGGGCTGTACACGCCCAAAGCAGGCAAGAGCTTAAATATGCCTTTGAAGACGCCTTTATTGGCAATGTAAAAAGTCAAAAAACGGGCACGGCTTCCGCTTAAGAATTATTGTGACTCACTAACCCAATTTAAACCCTTGGACACACTGTGTTTTCGGAGGGCTAGAAGAGAGCATATGAGCGAAGCATTGTTCAACATCACGGCGATATTTACGTTTAAGAGCTTCATACTGACCAAGATCTAGCGCATATTCCGAAAGGTTAAACATTTCTAATTTTTCAGCAATGTAAAACGCTTCCTGTTTTTTTGACAGCAGCTTGTTGTCTTGTACTGGGCGTTCATCAACCTTGCTGGTCAGCTTAAAACGTGGATCATATTCAGCCACAGGGCCATTTGGCGTGTGGCAGGGGACGACTTCATGGGATTGTAAGTCGTTATGCGGCATAACAAAACCTTCCGTATTTAAAGGTAATACGCAAATCTGGCCGCCGGATTTTTTAATATATTGCGAGAGGCTGTATTTGGGGTCGTGATGGCTTGCATTACCATTTAAATGCGCCTTACCGCAAAACTGTACAACAATCGACGCATTCTGGGCTAGCGCCTGATTTCTTAAGGTTCGCGCCATATGATGGTTACGAATTTTCATACCGACAGGGTCATGAATAGAAATCAAATCTTGCGAATTTGCCCCGCAAGCCGCGATCGAGTCAACCGCATCCTGATTATTATAATCAATAATCTCATCACTATCATAGGCTATATCCGTACCAACAAAGGATAAATCATCCCCTTCATTAAAGCGCTCAAGAATATAATGCGCCAAAGTTTTATGCGCAAAATAAGCATAAGGGTTATCCGCGCCGTAAAAGCGCAACTTCAAGCTCAGAGCCGTTTTACTATCAAGCTCTTCCAAGCTGTTCGCTATAGTTGACGTCATAGTAAGCGCGTTATTCACCGCATAAAACCGAGCCAATAAATCATGGGGCTGTTCATAGGCAATCATTAAATTACCTGCGAGCGGCTTTAACGCCTCTAACAGCAGCATATGATGTAAATAATGCTGCGTGCTTTCATGGTCTTCGCCGACAAGGATGATCAGCGGTTCGCCGCGGCGCCCGCTATTGTCCATATCTTTACGCATATTCAGAATATATTGACCTGCATTAGCGGCGCTATTTTGCATCAACGCCGCATCGCCATCTATGGCGCGCTCAGAGCAGCGTTCAGGGCAACGTTCAGCATCACCGCTATGCGGGGCGCTGTCAGACGTTGCCGCCTTGGCCATATTGTTGTAATGTTCAGTATTCACCAAATAAAATCCTAAAAAATCATATTGCAGGACGCTATCAAAAAATCAGCGTTATGTCAATTTAATTAGCGCTAATAATGCTATGACATATATATGTAGTCAGCCCCCTAAAGCGCCTTTAAAATTATGTGTTAAAATTTTTGCTGTAATAATTCAGCTTTCTTATTAATTTCGTCAATATCAACTTCCTTGATCCAACCATTTTTAATATAGCCTTCAAGGCGTTCATATTGCCCCAGAACAGAGGCTCGAAAATATTCATTTTCATGCCATAAGGGCGCAGGATGATTAAAAGCATTAACCCCAACTTGCATGGCAAAAATTTCAGGCCAGTTGGCTTTTAAGGTCATCAAAAAACGCCGAGAAGCTTTGATATTACCAAAGGAAATTATGGATTGAGCCCCCTTTAAGGATACCGTTTCATTAAATAGAGCTTTGCAGTTTAGCACATTTTGCTGGCTATTGGTCGAGCGCTGCTCTTTAAATATACAGCTCTGCGGTACGCCGCGTGCCAGTAATCGCCGCTCGATGCTTTCCGCTTCAGATAAAAACTCTTGTTCTTCTGGGGTGCTTTGGTCACATAAAACGCCGCCTGTAACAACAATAGAAGGAAAATATCCTTGATGGTAATAATGCGCCACTTCATTCGCGAGCGCCCCACAAATGGCCGCATTGCCAAACACCACGGCAGCGTTTGCTGGTGCTAATACTGTTTTTTCAATCAGTAAGTAACGCCCTATATGATTAAATATATTCTTATGTTCTAAATGTTCTGAAATAGCCCTTACTCCCTTAAACGCGCCCCCCTATCTTGCAGATTTAAGCCTGCTTTATTTTTTACAAGGGTTCCGTTTTTATACCGCAAAACGAATTAGGTCAATGGAGTTTACAGATTAATTTCATTACGGGGGATGCTTTAGCAGTCTTATTCGACCATATCAAAGCCCGGCAGCCCACTTAATCGATTATCTCTCGTTTAAGATTTCTTGATCAAACATATCTTGAAATTCATCTGGGCTCGTGTCGCGGTCAAGCGGCATATATAAACGCTTGCCGATAACAAAAGCCGGCACATAATGCGCGCCAATTTCGATAGCGAGCCTGTGATTTTCTTCAACAGCCGAACGCACAAGGCTATCCGTTGATAATTGCGCCAATTCGCCAGTCGGTATATTGGCTTCTTCCAATAAAGTTAACGCGCGGTCAAGATTCATTTTACCCAGCGCATTAAAAATCACATCATGAAACTCTGGAAAAATACCAAGCCGCGCTGCGGCCATAGCGAGCTTAGCCAGTTCAAATGAATCGTCTCCCAAAAAAGGCACAGGGCGCAAAATAACCCGCACATCCTCACGACCACTTAATGCTTCATCCAACGCCGCCTCTTCAATCATGCAATAGGGGCAATTATAATCGTAAAACACAACAACTTTTAACGCGGAATTTTCATCACCATTAATCGTTAACGCCGTTTCGGTGTCGTAAATGGCATCAATTTCTCCGATCTTCAGCGTTTTCTTTGCGAAACCATCTAAACCAACCTCAATCGGCGTAAAGGCGGGTGGTGCCTTTGGCGCGAACAGCGCCGAATAACCAAAAGCTGCGAGAGCAAGAACCACAATTATACAAACACCACCCAGAAAATAACGCATTATATTAAGTAACCTTATTGTTTATTTTTGTGTTTCAAGCATCGATTTCATAGTTTCATACGGGATGTAACCCGGTACAAATTCTGTGCCTATGATAAATGCTGGCGTGCCTGATATGTTTAAACGATTAGCAATTTCTCGGTTACGCTCAAGTATCGCCTCGACCGCTTCGCCATTCGCATCAGCTTTTAATTTATCAATATCAAGCTCTAGCTCTTTAGCTATTTTTATAAATGAACTTTCTGATTTTGGCCCTGCATTACCGAATAAAGCCATATGAAATTCAAAATACTTACCTTGCATTTTAGCGGCTAATGCAAACTTGGCGGCTTCGCGTGAGCTTTGCCCCAATACAGGAAGGTCAATAAAAGCGACTTTTACAGGGTGGTCCTCGTCTGCAATTAAACTTTGAATAGCGTCAAAGCCACGACGACAAAACCCGCAATTAAAATCTAGGAATTCAACAATCATTGTATCGGAATCAAGGTCACCGGCAAAAGGAACATCAAGGGCTCCTGATTTTATTTCAGCAACAACATCACCCGAGGCTTGTGCTGCGACAGCAACCTTTTCACTTTCTAAACGTTTTTGATACAACTCAACAGATTCCAGCAATACTTCAGGGTTCTTCATAATGAATTGGTGAATCATATCATTTACAGCCGAGGCCTGATCTTTTGATAATGATGCAGCAACATCGTCAGCCGCTTTAGCAGGCTGCATTGTTGAAAAAGCTAGCAAAGCCAGCGGTAAACTTAGAATTTTGAATGTGTTTTGAAACATGGAATATCCTGTTCTTTAAAAATTACGCCTGTCAGCCCCGTAATCACAGCGAACCAGTGATCACATCTATAAGATTCGCACAAAAGAAGAAAATCGTTACAAAAAGATGATAGCGCAAGATTCTATAAAAGAAAGGGTAAAAATAGAAAAGAACGGTTAATCGTGACGTAAACGCAAAATAACGCTTAAGCGCGAAAACGATTCACGGCGCCTGAATCTTGATCCGCGTTTAGTTTAAGCTCGATAGACGCGCCATCGACGGAGGCTGCTGATGAGAGGACCTTACCTGAGACTTCCATCATCTCCATCATCGGGATATCGTCAATATTCTCTTGATGCATTTTTAAATATTGTGCTATATCCGCGCTGCTTTGTGCATAGATAGACAGAACGGCATTTATATCTTTGGATATAACTTTAAAATGCATCGTGTTTGGAACGTTTAAATCCGCAAGCTCTTGCGCTGCGAAAGATATTGATTTGGGCATGCGCTCACCATAAAAAACGGCTTGATCAGCAGAGAGAGCGACCATATCAGGGCGCGCACCACCATATAATTTATTCATATTGCCTGACAGGTTTTCATTCCAAATATTGGCGCAGGCGCAAAGGGAATTGCGTACATAGACCAAGCGATCAAAATCTTTGCGGCCAATTAAGTCCTGTGAAAAAGCATGGTCAATCTGACCGACAATCACAACTAAACGCTGTAATGCGTTTAATGTGGAAACGGCATTTTCTCTCATCGCTTTAGTGTTATTATCATTAATCATTGGACTGCCTGTCTTCTTAATCGTCATTTTTATTCGGCTTTATAAACCTACAGTTTTACCTGCACCACGTTAAAGCTGGGCTTATATTTACCATAAATTTGGCTTTTGTCAAGTTTATTTGCTTTACGATATCGCACAGGCCAGCGCTAACAAGAAACCAAGATTCATATTCCTTTTAAAAAGAGCCAAACAATTATCTGGATCGGCCATGTTCCACCCTTTAAGTGTCACAAGAATATAGCCATAGGATAATAAGGTAACGAGGTAGAAAAGCGCAGGCGCCTGCCCCAATATGCCCGCAAGGATAAATACGGCCATACTCGCCCCATAGAATATACGGACCCAGCGCCCACCCGCATCACCAAATAATAAGGCGGTTGATTTGATCCCGATAAAGGCATCATCTTCCTTATCTTGATAAGCGTAGATCGTATCATAAGCCAAAGTCCATAATATGCCGCTTATATAAAGACACAGCGCCGCCAAAGACACATGACCATCTATAGCGGCCCAGCCCATTAATGCCCCAAAGTTAAAGGTTAATCCCAAAACCACTTGCGGCCAGTAGGTAAAACGTTTACTTGCAGGGTAAACAACAACCAAACAAAGCGCCAAAACCCCAAGCAAAACCGCAATAATATGCAGCTGTATAAGAATAAGAAAAGAAGCGGCAAGCAAGGCCAATAAAGTCAATGCCGCATGGCGTAGCTTTAATGCACCGCTCGCCAGAGGGCGCAAGGCTGTGCGCGCGACTTTTTTATCAAGATTACGATCCCAAATATCATTAATAACGCATCCTGCGCTGCGCATTAAAAATGCACCGAGTGAAAAGAGCGCCAAGACATAAACGCTATGTAGACTTAAATTCATTGTGCCGCCAGAGGCCATAAAAATCGACCATATACACGGCCAAAGCAGCAATAAAGTGCCGACAGGGCGATCCATACGCATAAGAATTATATAAGGCCTCGCCCAAAGAGGGGCGTGGCGCAATAATGCGCCCTTAAACTGAATATCGGTATAATCAAGATTACTTAACTCTGATTTATTCTGCATTTCTCTCTACTTATTTCTTATGGTATAGTCATTTTCAACGACAATGAATGACAAGCTTATTCATTAAATTCTTCTCACTTATATAACGTATATGCGCCATGACCGATATAAATGTTTATAAAAAACTCATCCGAATATATATTGATGCTCCGTTAGCGCAAGATGTTAGCGCTGCGCTAAGCACAGCGCAAGCGCATTACTTCCATAATGTGATGCGCAAAAATGCTGGTGACATGATACGCGTTTTTAATGGCCATGATGGCGAATGGCTTTGCCAAATAGAGCGCTTAAATAAAAAAAATGGCCAAGTTCTCGCGCAAAAGCAGCTTAAGCCACAGAGAGAAGACAGCGCTCAACCAGACCAAAACATCACCTTGATCTTTGCCCCTATCAAAAAGCAACGCCTTGATTTTTTGATTGAGAAAGCCGTAGAGCTGGGCGTCACATCCCTACAGCCCGTCCTCACCCAGAATACCGAAATGCGCAAAATAAATGCTGAGCGTATAGAGGCACAAATAATTGAAGCGGCCGAACAATGCGAGCGCCTTGATATCCCTAATCTTCTACCCTTAACCACATTGGAAAAAGCAGCGCCGCAACACCCCTTAATTTACGCCGCAATTGAGCGTTTAGACGACACGCCGCATATTGTTGAGGTTACAGACACCAGTAAATGTGCCTTATTAATCGGCCCTGAAGGCGGCTTTACCGCTGATGAAATCACATGGCTTTCGACATTAAAACAAGTCACAGCGGTTGGCTTGGGTTCGCGAATAATGCGCGCTGAGACTGCGGCCCTATATGGGTTAGCGCATTTGACATGCTCTTCTGTCATTAAAAAATAGCCCCATTAAAAACCCCCGCCAAGTGGACATAGTCCCAATTTCTTTATTACGAGTCTTGCTTGATTTAAATAAGTAAATTATATATATAGGGGCTGAAAACTTTGTTTTTCAAAGCCATATAAAGCAAAACGAAATCATTGTTTTAAATAAATAACTAAGAAGAGACACATATATTATGCTGAATAAAGTTGTTGTTTTGATAGGTGCTATGCTGTTTAGCCTTGTTGCCTTACCACAAGTAAGCTTTGCCCTAGGTGGTTTAGAAGGCCTGCCTTATGAGTTTGGATTTCAAGACCCCGTCACGCCTGTAGCACGCGAAATGCAAACATTTCATAACATGTTGCTTTGGATTATTTCAGGCATAACAGTTTTTGTTTTTCTTTTATTGGTTTTTGTTGCTTTACGCTTTAATGAAAAAACAAACCCAAAACCATCACAAACAACCCATAACGTACCTTTAGAAGTTATCTGGACCTTGGTTCCTGTTCTTATTTTACTCGTTATAGCCATACCATCATTTCGCCTGTTATATTTCTCAGACCGTGTCGCCAACCCTGATCTGACCGTCAAGGTCACAGGCCTCCAATGGTACTGGACGGTTGAATATCCTGACAATGGCGGTATTAGCTTTGATACACGCATGATACCAAGTGATGAAATTGACACAAGCAAAGGTCAAAAACGTTTGCTTTCCGTTGATAACCCTATGGTACTGCCCGTTGATACAAATATTCAATTCGATATCACTGCAGCTGATGTTCTACACAGCTTTGCCATTCCTGCTTTTGGCATTAAAAAAGATGCTGTACCAGGCCGCATGAACCAAACATGGGCGCGCGTTGAAAAAGAAGGCACTTATTTCGGTCAATGCTCTGAGCTTTGCGGTAAAGATCACGCCTTTATGCCCATGGAAGTTCGCGTTGTAAGCAAAGAAGCTTTTGCTTTGTGGGTTGAAGAACAGAAAAAAGATCTTTAAATCCGCCGACGGAATACTCAGATAACAATAACAATAAAAATTTAGTCTATAGTTTAAAAGGAAGTCACTAATGAGCGATCATGATCATAAACCAGGATTTTTTAAACGTTGGTTCTGCTCTACCAACCATAAAGATATTGGTACGCTATATATCATATTCTCAATTCTCGCAGGCCTGATCGGCGGCGCATTTTCAATGCTGATGCGTTATGAGCTACAAATGCCTGAGCTGCAATTGGTGGCTGATGGGCAAATGTGGAATGTCTGGATTACCGCGCATGGCTTAATCATGGTTTTCTTTGTTGTTATGCCGGGCCTCATTGGTGGCTTTGGTAACTGGTTCGTGCCGCTTATGATTGGTGCGCCAGATATGGCCTTTCCGCGCCTTAACAATATTTCGTTTTGGTTGATCATTCCTGCCTTTATACTGCTTATCCTCTCCGCCTTTATCGGCTCTGGCGCAGGTACCGGCTGGACGGTTTATCCACCATTATCGAGCACTTTGGGTCATCCGGGCGCTTCTGTGGATATGGCGATTTTCGCGCTTCACCTTGCGGGGGCGAGCTCTATTCTTGGCGCGGCGAACTTCATTACGACGATCATTAATATGCGCGCACCGGGCATGACACTTCATAAAATGCCGCTATTTGTTTGGGGTATGTTAATTACCAGCTTCTTGCTTGTATTATCCCTTCCTGTTCTAGGTGGCGCGATTACAATGTTGCTTACTGACCGTAACTTTGGCACGACCTTCTTTGATCCTGCTGGCGGCGGCGACCCAATTTTGTACCAGCACTTATTCTGGTTCTTTGGTCACCCTGAAGTGTATATTATGATTTTGCCAGCCTTTGGTATTGTCTCGCATATTATTTCAACCTTTTCGAAAAAGCCTATCTTTGGTTATTTGGGCATGGCATATGCCATGGTTTCAATCGGCTTTGTTGGCTTTATCGTGTGGGCGCACCATATGTATACAGTCGGTATGAGCGTTGATACGCGTGCTTATTTCACAGCGGCGACCCTAATCATCGCGGTACCAACGGGCATTAAGATCTTTTCATGGATAGCGACCATGTGGGGCGGCTCTATACGTTTTACAACACCGATGCTATTCGCGATTGGCTTTATCTTTTTGTTCACTGTAGGGGGCGTTACAGGCGTCGTATTGGCCAATGCTGGTATGGATACAGCGTTACACGACACATATTACGTTGTTGCGCATTTCCATTACGTCTTATCACTCGGCGCTGTTTTTGCTCTATTCGCTGGTTTTTACTACTGGATTGGCAAAATGTCAGGCCGTCAATATCCTGAATGGATGGGTAAAGTCCACTTTTGGATTACCTTTGTTGGCGTGAACCTTGTCTTCTTCCCTCAGCACTTTTTGGGTCTAAACGGTATGCCACGTCGCTACCCTGATTATCCAAATGAATTTGAACTGTGGAATGCCATCTCATCTTATGGTGCTTACATGACTGGCGCTGCGACATTATTCTTCGTCTTTATTGTCTTCTACACCTTGTTCTTTGGTCGTAAAGTTGGCAATAACTACTGGGATGTTCAACCGAATATCATGACATTGGAATGGACAATTTCTTCACCACCACCATTCCACCAGTTCACTGAGCAGCCTAAAGTTAAATAGGCGCCCTGATTATAAATCAGACAAAAACCCGCTTCATATATGTGAGGCGGGTTTTTTACTCTCTGGAACTTGGCGGATTAAAGCGTAACTTAAAAACCTAGCTTATCTTGCGCTAAGTGAGCGAGGCCGAGGGCCTTTAACCCCCTATCAAAACACGCTTTTTCTTCAGCTAAATCTGCGAAGTCAGAACCGTAATTTTCAGCAACATCAGGATAATCCGCATCATAAATAGCCACAGGCCCTTGCAAATCGTGCAAACGCAGGACCTCGCTTGCCCTCATCCCTTTATCTGAGTTATATACACTGCCTTCATAGAAAGACGCTAAAAAAGGTTGAGCTTGAGCTCGGAATAAAGCTGCAAGGCTTTTTCTCTTGCTATATTGCCTCTCCCAGCCGTTAACATGAGCAATCCCACAGATCTGTATAGCAATACGCGCCTTATTATCGCGTGCCAACCTTGTCAAAGATTTCTGCATATGATGATTGCGGACATAAAGAGCCTCCGGCGAGTCCGCTTGCATTGTTTCAGCTTTATAGCCGCAGGCCTGTACACTAAATAAAGTAGACAGGTCCGACATAATTAACTGATGATCTTTAAACCGCCATGAAGCATCGGTATAGGCACACTTAACAGCACCTGACTGTGCCAATAACAAACTATATTTATTGATCACATCATTCGCATAACAGGCATAAAGAGATGTAAACTTCTCTATCGTAGCTTTTAAATTCGTCTCACCATGCTCACTTTGTGAATATTTATGCTTATGGCGCGTTTTATAATATGTATTATCCTGATAGGCATAATCATGTGGCACTTCAAAACTCAGTACAACATCTTGGAAATTCTGCCTAATCCGTTCAAGCAAAGCCAAATGATGAAGTTTATGAGACAAGGTTGTATGTTCCTCACCAAGCAGGACAAACAAAGTTTCATTTGCACGCCCTGCCTTATCTAAAGCCTCACGTTTTGCAGAAATTTGCGCAAAGGCATTATCCGCACTTAAACGCACATCTTCAAATCCCTCTTTAGGCGTATCATCCATAGCCCCATTAACCTTTTAACGTTAAATAATTAAGCCCCATATTCTTCAGGCGCGCATCAACATAAGCGGATTCTTTCTTATGGCTGTTTAATTCCAAAGGCCCGTCTGTGCTTTTAATATTATTGCCATTAGCGCCATATTCTGCCGTTTCATCGCTAAGTGGCTGATAAACAAATTCCACGTCTGCATGATTGTCTTGGATTTCTTCAGCATCTCCGCAATGAATATGCATATAGTTTTTGCCTGCGCGCTCAAAACAGCCCATCAGGCTATCCTCGGCGCTCAGCTCGCCATGAAGTCCTGATAAATGAGCCCGCCCCGCTAACTGCAAGGCGATACGTGGCTTATGCTTATCAGCTTGCTGGATAAGACTTTGTGTCATGTAATGATTGCGAATATACATGCCATAGGCGTCCACATCAGCCATACTTTTATTAAAGCGCTTCTGTAGCCCCTGAAAAATGGGACGGTCTTTAATATTAGAAAGAATGACCTTATCATCGTCATCACAGGCCGCGTCATTAAACACAACAGCAAGCAAAGGCTTTGAGCTGCTAAGGTTATTCGCTAAATTTTTATACAGCGTTTTCGAGGCATAAGGTGCATTTTCCGAAAAAGCAGCATAATGTTTTTGGATGAGCTCCAAATGCGCGCATTTGTTTTGCTTGCCATTTACTTTGAGGCGCATTTTTTCCGGCGCATATTCCGTCACCCCTCTATTCCAGCTTAA
The DNA here is from genome assembly GCA_963977125.1 of uncultured Micavibrio sp. GTDB lineage: Bacteria > Pseudomonadota > Alphaproteobacteria > Micavibrionales > Micavibrionaceae > UBA2705. The sequence continues at coordinate 181,455 of CAXBNJ010000003.1, read as the reverse complement.
ATAGTCAGTCAGGTCATAAGACAATTCTAACCCGACAACCAAAGAATGCTTATCTTCAAGTAATTTTTCAATCAAAAGCGCTTCGAATAAAAGGTGATTTACATCTGAGTGGCTCTCACCGACAGCAACGAACAAGGTCTCGCCGCCACGACCTTGCGCGGTCATCTGAACCAAGCGCTCTTCTATATACTCAGCTGCGCCAATAGCCGTCTCTAGCACATCCGCCGCTTTGGGGTCTTTTTTATGTAGCGCCTTAAGATTGATTTTAGATAAAGCCATCAGCATTTCCCTTGCTTATTTCAAGGAAAACACCTTACCACCACCCATGTATTATGTCAACAAATATAAGGCTGATCCGCAGCGCGTCTTACTTTATCTTTAAATCAGATAGCCCCATATTATCAAGTTTCGTATTAACGAACTCGGCCTCTGCTTCTTGCGTATCAAAATGCTTATGAAAATCTAAGAAGGAAAAGAACCGCTCTATTCGAGGGCGGGTAGATTCATTTGTCTCAACATTATAACGCGCAGAATGTTCTGGCGGCGCGTGGGAAATGATCAGCTCATCCTCATCTAGCCCTTCGCTGTAATCAAAGACAGGGTTTAAAAACACGCCGATTACGGGTTTAGCTGAACGTTTAAATATAGCGCATAAGCCTTCGGCTTGATGACTATCTAGCCCACCACCATTAACATGTGTTTGCCCACATAATTGCATAGCAATGCGTGTCTTATATTGACTGGCAACATCCGAGAGTTTTTGCGCCATATGAATGTTACGCACATAAAGCCCTTCTTGGGACTTCAAAGACATATTATGCTCGACTTTTTTTAAGGCCTTGCGCATTGACTGCGCTGTTTGTGGGTCTGACACATCCAAGAATTTTTGGCTTAATCGTGCTGTATCACTATGAATACCGATAAATTGACCATTTGAAGATGCATGTAAGCGAAACATATGCGTATGCAATATATTTGATGCATAATATGAATCTTTATTGCCGCTCACAATACTGGCATAAATCTCACATAGCCCTAATATACTAGGATTAGCTTTATAAAGATCCATTGAAGACCCTATATCTTTTGGCTCAATTTGCGAAATCCCCGATAGGAAGGACTTTAAGAACTCATCCGTCACCATATTCGTTGGATGCTCTAATGCGCTCACTATAGATTCATTGGCCTCATATAAGCCCTGCAAAACAAGCATATGGTGTAATTTATGGGCTGGTAAATTGTGATGTTCACCGGCCATGACGAATAAAGTTTCATCACTTTGCCCTTGCCGATCTAACGCCGCACGGCGCTTTAATATTGCTTTGACGGTTTTGACAGCACTGCCCAATATAGCGGCGGCTTCTGGATCTATTTTTTTAACATGATCAATGTTGATATCTATGAGTTTGCTCATTTATTATATCTCCCTGTTAAGGGCAGAATAACAGAACTGGCTTATTTCGCAAGTAGGCACGCCATTACACTATAAATTATAAAGTTATTTGCGCTCCCGCCACATCACGACGGCATTACTTAAGATCAGTAATATACAGCCTACAGCCATAGATAAATCTGGAATTTCATCCCAAAACAGCCAGCCTAAAATACCGGCCCATAAAACACTTAAATAAGTGAAGGGGCTAAGAAGCGACGCTTCTGCCAAGCGGAAAGCCTGCGTTTTTAAAAGTTGAGAGAGCAAACCAACGCAAGCCGTCATCCCAACAATCCAGAATAACGCCTCATTAAGCAGCGCACCTGTCCAGATAAAAGGCAGCAAAGCCCCACAGAATAAAGTGCCCGAGCTTAGAAAGTAAAACGTTGTCGTCAAAGGGTGCTCATTGCGTTTCCCCAAATGCCTTAAATTGATACTAACCGTAGCGATTAGAAATGCAGAGAGCGTCCCAACCGCAATGCCCAAGCCATTATTCATTTGCAGTGCAGGCTGCGCAATAAGACATACCGCGATAAAGCCCACAAGGACAGCGCCCCAACGCCAAGGCCCGACTTTTTCCTTTAAAAATAAAGCCGACATAACCAAAACTATAAGCGGCACACTGAACCACAGGGCTGCTGCGTCCCCCAGCGGTAACAAGGACACCGTCCAAAAAGCAACAATTAAGGAGACATTACCAAAGGCGGAGCGCGTAAGCTGCCCTCTTAAGTAATCGGTTTTAAATAGGGTGTGATTACCTTTAATAAAGATAATTGCGCTAACCCCCATCGCGGCGATCAGGTTACGCATAAAGGCGACTTCAATCGGATGCATATCGGCATTTTGCAGGGCTTTCGCTCCCGCATTCATCATCGTGACGCTTATCGTAAAAGCGATAAAAAGCGCGATGCCCAGATAAGCGTGTTTCTTAATTTAGATTACTCCAGAAATTATGCGCATAGGCTTACGCGCTGTGTCACAAAGGACATGCGAGCCTATGCGCTGCGCATTAATTAACTTTTTTATCAACCAGTTTACCCGCTGTAATCCATGGCATCATCTCGCGTAGTTCCTTGCCTACAGATTCAATCGGATGCTCGGCTTCACTTGCACGGGTTTTCTTGAATATATTCTGCCCGCCTTTGCATTCATCCATCCACTTCTTTGTGAAACGACCTTGCTGAATATCTTCCAATACGCGCTTCATTTCGGCTTTTGTCTCGGCTGTGATAATGCGTGGGCCTGCATCATAATCACCAAACTCTGCTGTGTTCGAGATTGAATAACGCATATTGGCCATGCCACCTTCATAGAGCAGGTCAACAATCAGTTTTAATTCATGTAAGCATTCGAAATAGGCCATTTCTTCGGCGTAGCCCGCTTCAGTTAGCGTTTCATAGCCCGCTTTGACCAATGCACACAGGCCGCCACAAAGAACGGCTTGCTCACCAAAGAGATCGGTTTCACACTCATCTTTAAATGTTGTTTCAATAATGCCTGAGCGACCACCACCAACGCCGCTCGCATAAGCCATCGCTTTATCACGCGCGTGACCAGAAGCATCTTGCTCCACAGCAATCAAGCACGGCACGCCGCCACCTTTTTGATATTCGCCGCGCACTGTATGACCTGGGCCTTTTGGTGCGATCATAATCACATCAAGATCTGGGCGCGCTTCGATGAGATCAAAGTGAATATTTAGGCCATGCGCAAAAGCAAGCGTTGCGCCCTGTTTTAGATTATCTTTCAAATCATCATTATACAAATCTTGTTGCAATTCATCAGGCACAGCGATCATTAATAAATCGCCCCACTTCGCCGCTTCTTTGGGAGTCATCACTGTAAAGCCAGCTTCTTCTGCTTTCGCTTTGCTCAGCGAGCCCTCACGCAGACTTACCCGAATATTCTCAACGCCGCTATCACGCAGATTGGCTGCATGCGCATGGCCTTGCGAGCCATAACCAATAACAACAACATTTAGTTCTTTTAGAACATCAAGGTTACAATCGCGATCATAATAAATTTTCATGGTAAGTCCCTTTGGTTTTTAACTTTAATTCGATGTAACGACCGCTTACCTGCATAGAGAGGGTCGTTAATTAGACTATAGATTATAGCGAATTTAAGCATTTATGCGAGTAATAATTAATGCGCCATTTCGGGCATTAAAAAAGCCGCCCAATTAGGCGGCTTTAAGCATCTTCACTCACATCGACACAAAAAGGCTCTGCCATGGCTTGCCATCCATGTTAATCGTTTAAAGCTTTTCTTTTTTGGGCGGCCCGAGCTTCTTTATCAGCTATTTTCTGTGCGAGCACGAGCTGTTTGCTTTTAACTTCACTTTGACGGCCAATATCGGCTGCTTTATAGGCGGGGTTTGAACTGCGTGGCGCAATCATCAAAGCTTTATCATAAGCCTCTTTAGCGCGCTCAAACTTATTATGTTCAAGCCAATAATCGCCTAGGAAGCAATGCGCATCAATGCTGTTGGGCTCTATATTAAGGGCTCTTTTAATATGCATCATCGACTTATCATCATCCCCAAAGCCAACGGGCCAACTGGGTACAGCAAGATAAAGCGCGCCTAATATTGCATGGGCTTGTCCGTCCATGGCCTTGTCGTCAATCTTTATAGCGGATTCGAGTAATTTTTTTGCATCTTTTACATGGGGGAGCGCTGAAAAACCACCAATCAAACCGGCGTGGGTCGATTTAACCGTACCTAATATGGTTTTAGCCTCAGCATTGCGCGCGTTTTCTTTAATTAACGCTTCTAATTTCAGCTCTAGGGCGCTTAATGCCGCCTTCTTCTCATCATCCGTCTGCTCACCATATTTAATCGTCGCCCAGTCATGATAGAGGTCAAGTGCGACATCGGCTTGCGCGAGTGGAACCATGGAAATAAATGAGACTATACAGAGCATGCATAAACGGCGTAGGCGCGAAAAATTAAGGTACATCTTATATCTCCTATAAAGCAGAATGATTTATAATCTGTTATTTAATGCCGCTTACACGGCTTTCCGTTAAATGCATAAGCAATGTGCCATAGCTGGTTTTTATTTGAACTTTAACAGGCACAAATAAATCAGAAGAATCGAGCTTCCCAAGCCATATAGTCGGCCGAGCCCCATGCTTTAAGCCTTGTTCTTGAATAGATAGCCAGCCCCGTGGCTTAGCGTGCCATTTGCCGCCTTTAGGCTCTATCATTACTTCGCATTTTTTAGCCACACCATCAAATATATTATAACGCGAACTTTTCAGAACTGTTTCTGACACGGGGTTAAAGGTTAAAGCGAAGCGGCGCTTACCATCAAATATATCTTCGCTGCTATCACACGCTTCACCATTACCCATACTATGCATGACCTTTAAGGTCGCACTTAGGATATCTGTTGTGTCTTGGATTAAAGCTGTTTCTAAATCTTTTTTGGGCTTAGTTTTACCCGCTTCTATTTCCAGATAATTTGTTAGATTACCTTTGCCGTCATAATCATATTTTTTCTCGTCATCTTCACCGCGCCAGATGGCGACAGAATGGTGGAGGTTCGGAAAAAACTGACCATTTTTAACGCGGCCATTTGATTCAAACGTCCCGCTCCAAGGTGCTAATTTACCCAAAAACCCATGCGTTTTAGCACTGACAGACGCTAAATATTTGTTATTTTCAACTTGGAGATCCATATTCGCGGCCACCACATTTAACCCGCCAGAATAAACAGAATAGCTTAAATGCTGCGTTTGCACGGCCTGCGCAGGCTTGGAAAAAGCCGTAAAAAGCCCCCCCATAAGAACAAGGGAGATTGTAATATACGCGGCTTTAGAGAGTATTCTCATAACTTATATCCTTATAAGAAAGCTTAGAAAAAGGCTTAATTTGGGCTGATAATAGCGATAAACTCTTCACAAAGCCTTAACGGCGCGTCACCATTCACGCTCATCCAGTTTACCTTATTTTAGCGCCTTTGCGGCAATTTATTTAAATTGACCGCATAATTCGACCAATTCTCCGCCCATACCCATCTTGAATTTCTTAACCCCTTTGGCGCTCTCACCATTAACGCCGCCAAGGTCTAAGTCTTCAATACCCAACGATTTTAAATGCAGCATAGCCTGCCAGAGTAAGAAGTTATGCGCGTTGTATTTACGCCCCCTATCAGGGTCCGTCCAGCCAATTTGGTAGGTCGCCGCTTTCCCGTGAATAAAAATTAATATGCCTGCAATCGCATGTCCGTCAAGGCGCGCCTGCATCAACAACCTATTGCCTCTAGGCGCGAATGTATCGCATAGCGCAATAATGGTACGCGGTTTTGGTCCTTGAAACTTGCGCTCGGCTTTGTCTCGCGCATAATTATCTAGCAGCCACGATAAAGTTAGTCCGATTTTATCGAGATGCAACTTAACGCCACTTTTCTCGGCTTTACTCAGACTACTGCGCCATTTACCGTTAAGTTTAGCGCGTAAAGCCGCCTCGTCTGGCGTTAAATCAACCCATATCGTTTGATAAGCAGGATAGGGTAACTTTCGTTTAGCGGGCAAAATATCAAGGCTAACCGCCACAGAGCTCTCAGGCATAATGCGGCGGCGGCGGCCAAAGCGCGGCTTAAAAATACGATTATATTCGCTGAAAAAAGCATCTAAATCACTTTTGTCGCCAAAGCCATCAAACCATAATGGCCCACGGTCTAGCATCACCACATGAAAAAGCTGTTTGAGCAGACTCACTTCCATGAGCTGCACCAGACCGGCCTCGCGTCCATCAATTTTAATCAGCCCCCAGCGGGCGCTGTGTTGATTGATCGGGCATAATGCTTGCGCATATTCATAGCATTGCAAAATGGTTGAGCGCCGAATTGTATTAAAACGCTGATCCCATGCGCCGTTATTCAAGCCATTCCACTCAATTTTACAGATTTTATTCATCATTGTCCTTATTAGACTTGTGCTACGTCAGTTATTTTTGCATTCTGAGCATTCTTACTCTGTTAGGAAAGATAGCCTTAAAATGCTCTTATTACAATTAGCCATTGGCGCCCTTATGATCGCCCTTACGGTGAGCATCCATGCCATTGGTTTTGATTTCATGATCCGCCGCCTAAATACAGTATCTTCGCGCTTTATGGTTATATTTAGAGGTTTATGGAAGAATGCCGTTATTATTTGGGCGACACTCGCGGCTTTTATCCTTATTACACTTGATGTCTGGCTTTGGGCGCTGCTTTATCGCTTTATTGGCGCTTTTGACGCTATGGAGCCAGCTTTGTATTTCTCATTATCATCTTTCACGACATTAGGCATGGGCGATGTAGTCTTAACAGAACAATGGCGCATACTCTCTGGCGTGGAGGCGGCTGGTGGGTTTTTCTTATTTGGATGGACATCGGCGTTTATTTTTGAGATCATCACCCAGATTTATCGCACAGAGCGCCAAGATCATTAACTTAAAATAACAAACACAAAAGACAGAAACATATAATCATGACCGATATAGCCAAGCTTGAAACCACCATTAATGCTGCATTTGACGCGCGCGACACCATTAACACAGAGACACATGGCGATGTGCGCCTTGCGGTTAGCCAAGCTCTGGGCCTTCTTGATACAGGTAAATTGCGCATTGCTGAAAAACAAAGCATGGGCGTTTGGCAGGTTAATCAGTGGCTTAAAAAAGCCGTCTTGCTGTCTTTCCGCCTAAACCCGATGGAGCGCATTAAAGGCGGCCCCGGTGAGAACTGTGCATGGTGGGACAAGGTACCGTCTAAATTTGAAAATTGGGGCAATGCTGAATTCGCAGCTGCGGGCTTTCGCGCTGTACCGAATTGTATTGTTCGCCATTCCGCCTATATCGCCCCTGGCGTTGTTATGATGCCGTCTTTTGTTAATCTGGGCGCCTATGTTGATAGCGGCGCTATGATTGACACATGGGCAACTGTGGGCAGCTGCGCACAAATTGGTAAGAACGTCCATATATCCGGCGGCGCAGGTATTGGCGGCGTGTTAGAGCCCCTACAAGCTGGCCCTGTGATCATTGAAGATAATTGCTTTATTGGCGCGCGCTCAGAAGTTGCCGAAGGCGTAATTGTTGAAGAAGGCGCTGTTTTATCTATGGGGGTGTATCTGGGCGCTTCGACTAAAATCATTGACCGTGCAACAGGTGAAATACACATGGGTCGCGTCCCTGCTTATTCGGTTGTTGTACCGGGTACATTACCGGGCAAAGCCTTGCCTGATGGCAGCCCTGGCCCAAGCCTGTATTGCGCCGTGATTGTCAAACGCGTTGATGAAAAAACACGCAGCAAAACATCTATCAATGAATTACTGCGTGATTAAAATTTGATTGAGAGAAAGCTTAAGGGGCATTTTTCGCCACTTGTTCAGCTAAGTGACCACGGATAATATCTAAGGCGCGGCTTAGTACTTCTTTGCGGTCTTGGCCAGATGTATCAATAATAAACGCATCATCGGCTGGTTTTAACGGCGCAACGGCGCGTTCGCTATCGCGTTTATCCCGCTCGATCATCTCAGAGAGTACAGCGTCATAATCGACATTTTCGCCGCGCGCGGTAAGCTCATCAAAGCGGCGCTTAGCGCGCACTTCATTGCTCGCGGTAATATAAAGCTTCACATCAGCTTTAGGGCAAACGACGGTGCCGATATCACGACCATCTAATATCGCGCCGCCAACGGGCATGCCTTCATTTTCTGGCGGGTTATCAGCATATTTACGCTGCGCATCGAGTAAAATATCACGCACATCTTGGTTCGCGGCAATTTTTGATGTCGCTTGTGCAACGTCTTCAGCGCGAATATCAGGATTTGAGAGCATAAAATTATCAAGATTATCACGTACATATTCAGCCGCTTTAATCGCCGCTGCGCCATCATCAGCCGAGGCTTTTAGCTCGCGCAATAAATAAAGCGCTGCACAGCGATAAATTGATCCTGTGTCTAAATAAGCGAAGTTTAAACGCTCTGCTATTCTACGGGCCAAAGTGCCTTTGCCGCTCGCGGCTGGGCCATCAATTGCGATTACCAAACTAGCCATTGAAACTTTCCTGTAACGTGGTGAACCGATATAATCTGTGGAGCGAAAATAAGGTTTTTTCTGACCATCCATGATTATAAATCCTCTTCTAAAGTGAGTGTGGCAGCGTCTCCGGGCTGTCCACTATCCGCATCTATCCTAGCACCAATGCCCCGCATAAGGGAAACAAAATTAGGGAAACTTGTTTTGATCGGTCTTGCATCATCAATGCTCATTGGCTTTTCACTAACAAAACCCAAAATTAAAAAACTCATCGCGATGCGGTGGTCATGCATGGTTTCAACTTGGACGCCGCCCATTGGGGGCTGGCCATTACCGTGAATGATTAAATTATCTTCGCCCTCTTCTAACTTAACCCCTGCAGCCGCCAAACCTTTGGCCATGATCGCAAGGCGGTCACTTTCTTTAACGCGTAATTCTTCAAGGCCGCTCATCGTTGTTGTGCCCTCCGCGCAAGACGCCGCAACAGCCAAAATCGGGAATTCATCAATCATTGATGGGACGCGATTAGCGGGCACATCAACGCCCTTTAAAGGCTTGCCGCCGCGCACGCGCATATCAACAACGCTCTCTCCACCTTGGTCATATCTGCGTAAAATCTCTATATCCGCGCCCATTTCAAGCAAGGTGATATAAATACCATTGCGGGTTTTATTGTAACAAACCCCCATAATATCAATGTCAGAGCCTTCGCATAAAAGCGCTGCGACGACAGGAAAAGCAGCAGAGCTTGGATCAGCCGGTACATCAACCGCGCAGCCGAGCAAATGCTGACCGCCCTCTATCTCAATAACGCCGCGCCCTTGATCATCGGTGCTCACCGCCACATCAACGCCAAAATGGCGCAGCATATTTTCTGTATGATCGCGGCATGGCGCGGGCTCGGTGACTTTAGTCGTGCCGCTTGCGTTTAAACCTGCCAATAAAATTGCTGATTTCACCTGCGCTGAAGCCACCGGCAAAACATAGTCAATGGCGCGCAAGCTCGCGGATCCCTTGACGGCAAGCGGTGGACGACCTTTATCACGCGTAATAAATTCAGCGCCCATTTCACTTAGCGGTGAAGTCACGCGTCCCATTGGGCGTTTGCTCAAAGATTGATCACCGACAAAAAATGTATTGAGTGGGTAGCCAGAAACCACGCCCATAAGTAGGCGTATTGATGTGCCGCTATTGCCCATATCAAGCAAGCCTTCAGCTTCGCTTAGGCCCTTAGCGCCAACGCCATAACAGCGCCATAGCCCGTCATCATCATGGTTAATCTCAGCGCCCAGCGCCCGCATAGCCGCCGCCGTAGATAGCACGTCTTCGCCTTCTAAAAGACCAGAGATGATTGTCTCCCCTTCGGCCAGCCCACCAAACATCACAGCGCGATGCGATATAGATTTATCACCCGGCACAACCGCGCGCCCAGTAAGAGGGCCTGATTTCTTAGCGATGGCGGGCTGAGCTGTCATGATAATCGTCTTCTTCATTGTGATAAGGTTTTAATACTCAGCACACTATATAGAAAACTCATGGCAAAAATCCACTTTTATTGTCTGCATATAACTGAAAATTCTATGGTCCATGCACGGATTTAAGTCTTTTCCATTCCGCCGATAAGCTAAAAGGATTGATTTTTAAACAAAATTATTCATAAAATATGGCTGACAACCTAAATAATGCCCGCTAAACCCTCATAAAGCTAAAGACACAATGACTGATATATTCCTCCACAATTCCCTTTCTCGCAAAAGAGAAAAATTTGAACCTATTGATGCGGAGCACATACGCCTCTATGCATGCGGCCCTACGGTTTATAATTTTGCGCATATTGGAAATGCCCGCATGGCCGTTGTGTTTGATTTATTGACGCGCTTGCTAAAGCGCAGCTATCCAAAAGTCACTTATGTGTCCAACATCACGGATGTTGATGATAAAATTATCAAAGCGTCAAAAGACACAGGACGCGCCATTGAAGACATCACCACTCATTACACCAAAATCTATAATCAAGATATGGCGGCGCTTAATGTAAACGCCCCTGATATTCAACCCCACGCCACTGACCATATCGGCGACATGATCGCCCTTTGCGAAGCGATGATCGACAATGGTCACGCTTACGCCGCTGACGGTCATGTGCTGTTTCACGTTCCGTCTTTTGCTAATTATGGCGGCCTGTCTGGGCGTAGCCGCGATGATCAAATTGCAGGAGCGCGGGTAGAGATCGCCAGTTATAAAAAAGACCCTGCTGACTTTGTCTTGTGGAAACCATCCGCAGATGACGAGCCCGGTTGGGATAGCCCATGGGGTTATGGTCGCCCAGGCTGGCATATTGAATGTAGCGCCATGAGTGAAGTGCATCTTGGCCTGCCGTTTGATATTCACGGCGGCGGCGCGGATTTAAAATTCCCACACCACGAAAACGAAATTGCGCAGAGCTGCTGCGCACATAACAAAGATAACCTTGATGGCTTTGCTAAATATTGGGTCCATAACGGCTTTGTTACGGTTGAGGGCGAGAAAATGTCAAAATCCTTGGGTAATTTTACCCTCGTGCATGACTTGCTCGAACAGTATGACGGCGAAGTTTTACGCTTTACTTTGCTGTCTGCTCATTACCGCCAACCGCTTGATTGGTCTGAAGACAAATTAATGCAAAGCAAGAAAACACTAGATGGGTTTTATAGCTTGATTGAACAAAGTGGCGCGGATCTTGAGGGCGAGGTTTATGATGACGTTCTAACCTCACTATGCGATGATTTAAATACCCCCCTCGCCTTTAGCAAGCTCCATGCTTTAGCCAAAGATAAAACACGTTCACTCGCCCAGCGCGGCGCTGACCTCAAAGCAACAGGTGCGTTATTGGGCATTTTACAACAGGACCCGCAAGCTTGGTTTGGTCGTGGCGGCGATGACGCAGCGCAAATTGATGCTTTATTGCTTGAACGCACGCAAGCGAAAGAATCCAAGAACTGGGCGCGCGCTGATGAGATTCGTGTACAACTAACCGAAATGGGCATTGAAATTGAAGACACGGCAGAGGGCCCACGCTGGAAGAAGATTAACGCTTGATGCAAAGCAGGCAGCACGGTAAACTGAGCACAGAATGAATCAAGCAAGCCCTAAATCACAAACACGCAAAAAAGCGTCTTATTCCTTATGGGATCACCTGACTGGTAAGGCAGCGATCAAGGCTGAGCGCGCTCGACTAGAAGCTTTTTTAAATGCTTTCCCTGGCGCCTATTGCGGCTTTGGCGTTAACCAAGAAACCATTGCTTACCACCCTGCTTGCGAAGACTTGCTTGGCATATCACAAATTCGCACCATACATGATGTACAAAATGCGCTGAGAGGCTCAGATTCTGCGGCATTAGAGAGCTATTATGATCGCCTTGAAGAACATGGCCGCAGCTTCACCTTAAAAGTCACCAGTCATAAAGATCAAAAAATCATCCGCATTAATGGGCGCAAAGGCTCTGACCTTGAAGATAGGCTGCATTATTATATTTTATGGTTTGAAGATATTAGCGAACAAGAAGCTGATTACGCAAAACTACAAGAACAATCTGACGATGCCCGCCAAAGCTTGAAACGCTTAACCCTCGGCCTTGAAAGCCAACCTTTCCCAATCTGGTTCCACGATATAAAGGGCAAGATTGTTTGGATTAATGCCGCTTACGAACAAATCACAGGTAAAACGCAAGCGGATATTCTTATCAATCAGATTGAGCTGCCATTGAAAAATCGCGCGCAAGACCCTGTGCTCATTGCGATGTCGAAAAAAGCCTTGCAAGACGGCCAAATACAAGAGAAAAAACATTATAGTATTATCCAAGGTGAACGCCGTAAATTACTCATCCGCACCGCGCCCTTATTGGCCGTAGACCATAGTATCGGCATAGCCATAGATGTTACAGACCAAGAAGAATCTGAACAAAAACACGAACAAATCATTACCGCCTATAAAGACTTATTCCATCACTTAACGACAGCGGTATCGATCTTTGATCCTGAAACGAAGCTAGAGTTTTATAATACGGCCTATGCGCAGCTTTGGGGATTAGAGGAACAATGGCTTGATTCAAAACCGCGCCTCAGTGATATCTTAGAAAAATTGCGCGAGCAGCGCCGCCTACCTGAGCAAAGCGACTTCCCCCTGTATAAGCAAGAGTGGATTGATATGTTTACAGGGCTGATTGAGCCGCTTGATGACATGATTTATTTACCCGATGGCTCAGCCTTGCGTATGCTGGTTATTCCGCGCCCGCATGGCGGCTTAATGGTCACATATGAAGATGTCACCTCGCGCTTAGAGCTTGAATCCTCTTATAATACGTTAATCGCCGTACAAAAAGAAACTTTGGATAATTTGGCCGAGGGCGTGGTTGTTTTTGGTGGTGACGGGCGCCTGAAGCTCTGTAACACCGCCTTTACCAGCAAATGGGGGATTAACCCTGAAAATATCGAAGGTGAGCCCCACGCCTCAAAAATCGTCGAAATGGTCGAAGAGTTTTTTGCCCCCAATGAGTGGGAGAGCATGAAAGACTTTATGCTGGCTTTAGCGCTTAACCGCGAAGAACTCTCACAAGAAATCTATCGCAGCAATAATACGACACTGGCCTGCGCGGCAACCCCGCTACCTGATGGCGGATCGCTTGTCACCTTCACAGACGTCACCGATCGCGCCCGCGCGGAGAAAGCGTTGAAAGAAAAGAATGCCGCGCTGCAAACCGCTGAGCAGCTCAAAGTAGACTTCTTGGCCAATGTCTCCTATCAGCTCCGTACGCCGCTTAATGCCCTGATTGGTTTTAATGAAATTCTGAAAAACGAATATTTTGGGCCACTCAATGAAAAGCAAAAAGAATATACTGGCGACATGGAAGAATCAGGCCAACGCCTAAAAACCCTGATTGATGACATTCTTGATCTCTCAACCATCGAGGCGGGCTATCTTGAATTGAGCTCTGCTGAGGAAAAAGTCAAACCGCTGCTTGAGAATCTGTTCGACCTCACAACAGAATGGGCGCGTAAAGAAGGCGTTCACTATAAATTGAGTTGCCCTGCGAATATTGGCGCTGCGAATATTGATGCGGGACGGATCAAGCAAGTCTTGCTTAACTTAATTCGCAATGCTTTGGAACACACCCCTCAGGGCGGCGAAATCACTCTTGGCGCTAAGCGTGAAAAAGATTTAGTATTGCTGTATGTCAACGATACAGGTGGCGGCATTGATGACGAGGAAATAGACCGTATTTTCCGTCCTTTTGAACGCGGCAATGCCAGTGATGACCTCATGGTCAGTAATAATGACACACGCGGCGCCGGGCTTGGCCTTACGCTTGTCAAAAACATTGTTGAATTACATGGCGGCGAAGTGCGCGTTGACTCGCAGCTCGGTAAAGGTACATCACTCACCATAGCGCTGCCGCGCGATTATAAATCCCGCGTATAAGCCCTCATCCATGACTCAAGCAGCCAGCCCCACAGGACAGCGCTGTATAAGATAAGGTTCCCAGATTATGCTTAGAAAATTAATTTTATCGCTCTTTGCTCTATTCGCCTGTATCGGTACAGCGCATGCAGATGCCGCACAATCAGCCGCAAATAGATATAGTGAATATGTCGCCGCAATACCCAATGCTGCAGAGATGAGCCGCTTAAATCACTTCCTCTCAACAGACACATTAAACGCGCGCGATCAGTATATAAAGCGGATCCAAAGCAAAAAGAATAAAAGCCGTCAGGAGGTTGAGCTTATGCTGTTAGAACGCGCCCAATACGCAGAAAGCTGCGTAAGCAATCGCCAGTTTCTAAACAGCACAACACCAAATTCTTATACGGTTATATTAAGCTATAGATTTGAAGATAAATGCGCCAGTAACCCAGATGCGATTATCGCCACGATTGTTGATGTGACAATGCTCAAACAAGAAGGCACATGGACAATTGATATGGTCAGCCCCCGCCCTGAAAAGCCGCTAAAAATAAGAAAAACGATTAAACCACAATAGGCAGCCCCTATATAGCTGCGCCACTCATTATCGCAGCAACACATAGCCTTGTTCTGTGGTGATGAGCACTTCTGGGGCGGCGGGGTCGATTTCTAATTTTTTGCGCAAGCGATATATATGCGTTTCAAGAGTATGCGTTTCAACATCTTGATGGTAGCCCCAAACTTCGTCTAATAATGTCTTTTTATCAATGCCCGCCCCATCAACCAAATATAGAGCGCGCAAAATCTGGCATTCTGTATCGGTTATTTCTAATGCATCAGGCGCGGTGGCCTGTGCCGTTGACTTAATCACATTCTCAGGAAACTGGATTTCCCAGTTTTTTATGTGCAAACGGCGCTTAATCTGGCCGCTCACTTTACCGCGCAATATAGACGCCACACAATCCATTAAGCTGCCCATACGCAATGGCATCAAGAATTTATAGTCAAACTTATCCCCATGATCAGGCGCAGTGCGGCCAAGATGAATAAAATATGTTAAAATATTCGGAGCCTGTCCACGCAGATCCGCCACCGCCTGCGTGTTATATGGCTCTGCGCAAATAACCACATCAGCGTTTGCACTCTCACCCAACGTTAACTCAATCTCTAACGCAGCGGCGACATCACGCAGCGCATCGTCCAAGACGGCCTTAAAAATCAGATCATCGCAATATAGTTTTATCGATTTATGCATGGTCAATAGTACACATTCGCTATGGGTTAAAATTACCTAGAAGGCGCTTATAATAGGCCGCCGCTAGGTTATTTTTACCTTACAAAGGTAGCATTTAAGAGGGGTATTTTAAAGCTAATTTACTGATATGTCTTATTTTATCGGCTCTTTCATAGCCCCCGCCGTAAATTGGCACGCTTCTTGTAAGTATAAACAGAGCACGAGCTAAGGATAGTGAAGAGACATGATGGATATAAATAACACAACACCAGGTCAACATGCGCCGCGCACAACAGCGCAACGTAACGATAAAGCTTTATTTATGCGTGAGCAAAATGAGCGTACCTCAGGATCAACTCCGGAATGGCGCTCCGCACGTTCAGCGCGCGAGGAAAGCGTTTTTCGTTTAAGTGAGTCAGCCCTAAACGCCAATGAACAAGTCAATGGCCGCGCAGATTCCCCCTATGTTCAATCATTTCAAGGCTATATGCTCAAATCAGTCCCTGAAGACAAAGCCTATGGGCTAGGCGATATGGTTGATATGATCAACCCATTGCATCACATTCCTGTAGTCGGCACAGTTTATAGAAACGTTACAGGCGATGAAATAAACCCTGCAGGGCGCGTTATCGGCGGCGCTTTATTTGGCGGCGCTCTTGGTACAACGGCGAGCATTGCCAATATAATCTCTGAACAAGAAAGCGGCCAAGATATTCCCGATTTAATGGTCGATCAATTCAATAGAGATTCCGCACATAACGCTTATTCAAAGAACCAATAACACACATCACAGCGTTAGCGTTTCAGCAAAATATAACAAGCGCCACTACCGCCATGAAAGCGCTGCGCTTGTTGAATCTTGAGGATCTTACTTTTTAAACTGGGCTGCTCTAGCCAATCAGGCAATGATTTTTTTAAAATACCGTCTTCGCGATTATACCCATCTGATTTCTTTTGGCCTTTGCCTGTAATGATCATAATGCAGCGCATATTGCGCGCACTAGATTGCGTAATAAAGGCCGTCACTTTTTCATAGGCTTGTTGTTGGTATAAACCATGAAGGTCGAGTGTCGCTTCGATGGGCATTTGACCTTTTCTAAATTTTTCAAAAGCCTTGCGGTCAATCCCCGCTTTATCATGCAAGTTATGATCCGTCTTTTCTGGCTGTTCATATTTTTGCGTGCCGGCGATTACATGCTCATGGTTGACAGCTAATCTTTGGGAGGCACTATCCGATTTAGGCGCATCTCCACGGAGCATGGCCGCGAAATCATCATCTAACTCAACATCTGAGCGCTGCTCTTGCATCTCTTTTTTCGCCAACGGGGTAACATCTTGCGTGACAAACTGCCAAAGCCGTTCATCCTCGCCCTTACCCGATTTGTTATTTTTATTATTTTCATCTATATCTTTTTTCATGGTATCCTGTTCTTTATGCCTCTTTATGCTGATATAAATGCACAAAACCTTCTATGACACACGAGTAGTTTGATGATATATCGTTTTTTATTATTATTTGCCGCCCTTAGCGTATCTAGTGCTTTTTTATACGTAGATACGAGTTATGCTGAATCCGCACCGCAAAGCAATGCGAATAAAGCCAGTGAATCTACATTGGCTCATAAAAGCTCGTCGAGCAATGAGCATGTCGCCTTTACTTATTTTAGTTTAACACGTTCTGAGCTCGACTTTGCAAAACTCGCATTTAATAACGGCAGAGATGGCAGCCATTATAAAGGGGCAAAGATAGAAATCAATCGTTTGCAAGACCTGCTTGCCCGCATTGAACCCCGTGAAGATTATATTATAATTCATGATATAACAGGCTTTACGGCAAGTGAAGGAAGCTATGGCGAGGCACTCTTCAACCTTACCGACATCAACAAAGAATACTTCCATCGTTACCATTACCAAGATTTAAACTTCATGCTCACCGCGAAGAATATTCAAACTTTGAACCAAATAGAACTTAGTAAAGAAGCCCTACAACGTTTCTTACTAAGCTACGATGAAAACCCCACTATAGCTTTTGCCTTACATATTAAAGCGAATTTTGCGTCCCAAGAATCACTCGCTTTGGAAGATGAAAAGGACTATAAGCTTATCGCTGGCGATGTCGCTTATATGGCTTATCTTGACCGTAAGGGGCAGCCTATTTGGGAATATAAAGCCCCTTGGTATGGCCATTCTGTACAAAATGAAGTCGAAGGACTTTATCACAGAGATAAAGTCAATACGGTGCCAGAAGTTGACGCAAAGAGCGGTACAATCAAAGACCTATATAACGAGCGATAAAAGGCCAAACGCCTTAAAGAATAAACTTGCTCAGATCTGTATCTTCAGCCAATGCCGAAACATTCTCACGTACAAAGCCAACCGTAATGTCTATGGTCTCGCCGCCGCGTTCAGATGCGCTAAAGCTGATTTCCTCTAACAGTTTTTCCATCACTGTTAGCAAACGCCGCGCGCCGATATTTTCAATCGTTTCATTGAGCTCAAACGATATGCGGGCAATTTCATCTATCGCAGCATCATCGAAGTTCAATGTGACGTTCTCTGTCGCAATCAAGGCTTTATATTGCTTAATTAAGCACGCATCTGTTTCTGTCAAAATTCGTTTAAAGTCATGTTCGGTCAACGCTTGAAGCTCAACGCGAATAGGCAAACGCCCTTGTAATTCAGCCAATAGATCAGATGGTTTAGCCGCGTGAAAGGCACCTGAGGCGACAAATAAAATATGATCTGTGCGGATCGTGCCGTGTTTAGTCGCCACTGATGTGCCCTCAATAAGAGGTAGCAAATCGCGCTGCACGCCTTCGCGGCTAACATCACCGCCGCGTGCTTCATTCTTATGCGCGATCTTATCTATTTCATCAATAAAGACGATGCCATTTTGTTGAACAAGGTCAAGCGCGGTCGCGGTGACCGTTTCTTCATCGAGCAATTTATCGGATTCCTCAGCGATTAACAGATCATAGCTTTCATCAACGCGCGTTTTTTTCTTCTTCGTTTGTTGACCAAAAGCTTTGCCAAAAACATCATTCATATTCAGCATACTCATAGATGCGCCCGGCATACCCGGCACCTCAAAAGACGGCAAGGCATTACTGGCCACGTCGGCGACTTCAATTTCTATTTCACGGTCCTGCAAGTCCCCCGCACGCAGACGCTCACGGAAGCTCTCACGTGTTGCTTCACTGGCGGATTGCCCGACAAGCGCATCAAGCACGCGATTTTCAGCGTTTTCAGCGGCTTTAGTAGTCACCGTTTCGCGCATTTTCTCACGCGTCATGTGAATGGCGACTTCAACCAAATCGCGCACGATTGATTCAACATCTTTACCGACATAGCCCACTTCTGTGAATTTAGTCGCTTCGACTTTGATAAAAGGCGCATGCGCTAATTTGGCAAGGCGGCGGGCAATCTCGGTTTTACCAACGCCTGTTGGTCCAATCATCAGAATATTTTTCGGATAAACTTCTTCTTGCATCTCAGCATCAAGCTGTTGACGGCGCCAGCGATTACGCAGAGCCACGGCAATAGCACGCTTAGCATCATCCTGCGCAATAATAAAACGGTCAAGCTCTGCTACGGTTTCACGCGGGGCGTAAGACGGTATTTCCATTAAATCCTTAACTGTGCTCATCAGATTGTTCTTTCTATTTATCTATTGTGTTCTTCTCGCTTGCTTTGCCGTTGGGCTTAAAGCTTTTCAACCACGATATTGCTATTGGTATAGACGCAAATATCTCCGGCGATTTGCATCGCGCGGCGTGCGACATCTTCCGCGCTCATATCCTCGCGGTCAATTAGGGCGCGCGCTGCAGCCAGCGCGTAATTACCGCCTGATCCAATGGCAATAATACCATCCTCAGGTTCAACAACATCGCCATTCCCCGTTAGAATAAGTGAAACATCCTTATCACATACGGCCATCATCGCTTCTAAGCGGCGCAGATATTTATCTGTGCGCCAATCCTTAGCCAGTTCGACGCAGGCACGGGTTAGCTGCCCTGGATGCGCTTCTAACTTCGCTTCTAAACGCTCAAACAAAGTAAAGGCATCAGCCGTCGCACCGGCAAAACCTGTAATAATATTATTATCACGGCCAAGGCGGCGCACTTTACGCGCATTGGATTTTAAGATGGTCTGTCCAAAGGATACCTGTCCATCGCCCGCAACAACGACATCATCGCCCTTACGTACAGAGATAATCGTCGTGGCATGCCACTTGCTTGAATCGAATGGTGAATGGTCTGACATAAAAGCTCCTTAAAAATCGCATTGTTAATTAACGCCCATCATAAATCATATATAATATAATGTAATGACGTGGCTGAATAACGCTAGGGATATAAGCCAAATTAAACGAAAGACAAGCTTTTCGCAAGACGCACTTGTGGCAAGGCATTAATCTGCTTTTGCTGCGTTTCATTCAACGCTTCATCAATGGCAATAAGCGCCAAAGCTTGATGACCTTCGGCTTTACGGCCAAGGCGGAAATCAGCGATATTAATTCCCGCATCAGCTAAGACAGTGCCAACGCCACCAATCAAACCCGGCTTATCGTCATTGCGAATAAACAACATATGTTTTGATATCGCTGCTTCAATCGGTACGCCTTCAATATTAACAATGCGCGGCTCTTTACCCGCAAATAATGTGCCTGTTATGCTGCGTTTATTGGTTTCGGTGTGAATAGTGAGTTCAATGGCTGTTAAAAATTCATCACAATCATCACTCGCGCTTTCAGTCAGCGAGATCTTCATTTCTTTGAGAATATTACGAACATTAACCATGTTAATCTGGTCGCGGAAGGTTTGTAAAAGCGCCGCGAGCAAAGTATCGCTGATTGGTCGCGTATTCAGCCCAGTGATCAAGCCTTGAAACTCAATTTCAATTTTTGTGATCGCATGTTCAGATATTTGCCCCGCAAAAGCGCCAAGCTGTGAAGCGAGCGCCAAATACGGGTTTAATTTTGGCGCATCTTCCGCCGAAATCGGCGCCATATTTAAGGCATTAGTGACCGCCCCATTAGTCAGAAAGTCGCCCAGCTGTTCGGCGACCTGTACGGCGACATTAACTTGCGCTTCTGATGTCGCCGCGCCCAGATGCGGCGTACAAATCACATTATCCATGCCGAACAGAGCATTATCTTTAGCGGGTTCAGATTCAAAAACATCGAGCGCAACGCCTGCGACCTTGCCGCTTTCAAGTGCGACCTTTAGGTCAGCCTCAACAATAATGCCCCCACGCGCGCAATTAATAATCCGCACGCCGTCTTTCATCTTGGCAAAAGCTTCGCCATTAAGCATATGCAGCGTATGTTCATTTTTGGGTACGTGAATGGTAATAAAATCAGCGCGTTTATATAAATCATCCAGTTCGACCTTCTCAACGCCGAGCTCTTTAGCGCGCTCTGCTGTTAAGAATGGGTCAAAAGCGATAACCTTCATTTTGAGGCCAAGACCACGCGCCGCCGCGATAGCGCCAATATTACCGCAGCCAATAACGCCAAGGGCTTTCGCCGTGAGCTCAACCCCCATAAATTTTGACTTCTCCCATTTACTGGCATGGGTACTGGCATTGGCCTGTGGAATTTGGCGCGCCAGAGCAAACATCATAGCAATGGCATGTTCTGCCGTAGTGATAGAATTGCCAAAAGGCGTGTTCATCACAACAACGCCTTTGGCTGTGGCCGCTGCGACATCAATATTATCAACGCCAATACCCGCGCGGCCAATGACTTTTAATTTATGCGCCGCGCTTAATATATCCGCCGTAATGGTCGTCGAGGAGCGCATAGCTAGCCCATCATATTCACCAATAATCGCTTTGAGCTCTTCGGGAGATAATCCCGTTTTTACATCAACTTCAACGCCTTTTTGTTTGAATATTTCTGCCGCTAGGGGATTCATTTTATCGCTAATTAATACTTTTACCATCGCTCACACCTTCTTAAAATTACACACTCATTTATCACTTACGTTTATTCTGAACATATACGCCTTGTGTTTCAATGGCTTTTATACCTTATTTAGTCACTTGTTCATCGCATTGTTTAAGGTATTCTTTAAAGCGCACAGCATTTTCAACTAAAACGCTTGTCATCATAGCCAAGGCGAAGAAGATTCCCATATAAGAAAAAAGGCATTCTACATCAAATGCTTGACGTACAGACCAATAATAAGGCATGCTATATAGATAGCGTTTTACTGAACAATGACCAAATATGCTGAGCGAATCTTAGAATATACAAAGATAAGGCAGAAAATAAACATGACAAAATCAGAACTTATTCAAAAATTAGCCGATAAAAATCCGCAGCTTTATTTGCGCGATATTGAAAAAATTGTCGAAACATTTTTCGATGAAGTTACGGATGCTTTATGCCGTGGTGACCGCGTTGAATTGCGTGGCTTTGGTGCGTTTTCAGTAAAAAGCCGCGAAGCGCGTACTGGCCGCAATCCACGTACAGGTGAAGCTGTTGACGTAGCGCCGAAAAACATGCCATTTTTCAAAACAGGCAAAGCACTGAAAGACCGCTTAAACGGGGAATAAACCCGCTCAGCCCTCTCTTTTTTTTATAAACTACAAAATGAAAAGACGATCCACATGTCATCTTTATTACGCTGGCTTTTAACGGCCCCCTTTATCATTCTTGTTGTCGGATTTTCTGCCTTGCACTCTGAGGAAATCACATTAAATCTTGAACCGATATTGCGTAATATAAGCGTGCCACTTTTCGTGCCCGTCATTGTCTTTGTATTTATAGGCTTCATATGGGGCGCTTTGATTAACTGGACAAATAGCGCACCGCAACGTCACAAATTGCGCGTACAGAGCAAGGACATAAAAGCCCTTAATAAAGAAATCGCAGCATTAAAAATTAAGCTATCAGATGATAAGCAAGCCTCAACGACAAATAAGCGCTCTAATTTTGATTTGTTGCCTAGCGATCATTCCCAAACACAAAACCGTGAAGCTGGGCTATAAAGCCGGCAGCGCTGATCACACGAGTTAAACCACTTTATACTGTAAACCTTACATTAAAGGCCTTACATTAAAGGCATAAAACGCTGTTGTGTGCGCAGCTCGATGGCGTCTTGCTCTTCGCGCAATCGCTTTTCTTCAGCCTTAAGCTTTTCGGCTTCAGCCTTGGCTGCCGCTTCAGCGGCGCGTTGCGCTTGTAACTGGCTATCGATCAATGCGCTGTTATGCTGTTCCAATATTGGCGTAATCTCACCCATAATTTGTTTAAAAGCCTGAACAGGTAGGGAGCTTGTAAAGTCTTCCTTTTCAGATTCCTCGCCTGGCGCATAAGCGACGATTGAACCGTAATACTTATCACCAAAGGTAAAGACGAATGTCGCGGTACGATTACGCGCCGTAGATATTGTTACGCGGCCATGCTCATCCATATATTCAATGCGGTTATCGCCCGTTCCCGTTTTGCCGCCTACTGGCCAGCTCAAACCATTTGAAAATGTGATGGCTTTTTTGGCGCGGCGACCTGTGCCATTTTGCACAACGTTTTCGAGGTTTTCTTTCACAATCGCTGCAATTTGTGGGTCAAGAACCGTTTCTGTTCTCTCTGGCGCGAATGTGTAATTGCGTTCATAAGGTGTGTCTTTACCTAAAGAAACGCGCGTAAATTCTGCATTAGGCAAGCGCTTACCTGCATTAACAACAACGCCCATTAAGCTGGCTAAAGCGCTTGGCGTATCGCCTGACACGCCAATGGCCGTCGCAAAAGAAGGGATTAAACGTTGGAAAGGGAACCCCTTAGCTTTCCAGTTTTTCTGAAGCTCAACAAAAGCATCTTGTTCGAGCATTGTATAAACATGGCGCGTTTTTAAGCGTTCATTATTTGATTTTTTAAGCCATGTATATATCTCTGGTGCCAAGTTCACAGCGCCACGGCGCAGCGCCGTCCATGTTGCGGCAGGGTTTTCAATTAAACGTGCCGCCATCCATAATTCAATGGGATGGATGCCTGTAATATAAGCGCGGTCATTAATATCATACTCAGCCTTAGCATAGCGTCGATGCAGTGATTCATAGGCCACTTCACCCAATTGTGATTGATATTTCTCTCCAGTATGTTCCGCTAAGAATACTGAAAATTCCTCTAAAGACGCATCAGGGTAAATATAGCGATGGGTCGCAGCTAAATGAGCCGGTGGTGTTTCTTCGCGTAACTGTGCAAATATACGATCACGCACTTGTTCACTATCTAAGTTCTTATAGCGTTTATATATTTTAGTGAAATGCCCGACGGCATCATGCAGAATAAAGCGATCCAGATATTTCTCTCTATCAGGGTGCTCAAAATCATCATAAACAGCAAGGTCAACGCCTTCGAGCTTGTTATAAATTGTATAATGAACAATATCTTCCATCATGCGTATAAAAGGCAGATTGATCGAATCTTCCAATGCTTCGCGGACGCTAACCTCACGCCAGTTATCGCGGCTCATGAAGTTATCAAAACGATGTCGACCGCCGCCTGTGTAGAAAGAGGCATTATTACGCGCGGAATAAACACGGTCCATCGCGGCATTAAGCATCAGCGTTTCATTGCGTTCAATATCAAGATCATCACCTTGCAAATAATCAAACACCCAAGTGGTGATACCATCTTCATCCATTTGGCGCTCGCTAAGCTGCGGCAGGTCTTCACTCAACGTATTTTTATATTTGCGGAAAACCTCAAGCGTGTTTTCAAGATAGGTAATGATTGTACGGAATTTTGCCGTAGATCCGAGTTCTAACATCGAATCTTCGTTCAAATTAAATTCATCATCGCGATTATCAGTTTGAACACGTAGATAGTTCATATCGCCGACGCTCTCATACAGAGTAAACGTATATTGAATTTCGTCTGCGCTTTCAGGCTTAACCATGCGCGTACCAACAACAGATTCCCCATGTACGGTCAATGGGTCGGCTAAGTCATGCAACACGGCATTGACGCGCTGCGTTGCGCGATAATCAATTGTGCTTTCTGCATCAATATCCATGCGATCAAAGTCATGGACGCTTTTCAAACGCAGCTCTTCAAGCAAGTTAGAGCGCACAAGGTTAATTGATTTTTCGGGTTCTTTGGCCAGTAGATCAGGGTTGATTTTCTCAGCCCAATCCAAACGCATAGTAAGGGCACGCTCTTTCAGCTCAGTAGAAATAATGCCCGCTCTTTCAAAGCTTGGTAAATACCGATCTATGCGGCCATCTAATATTGTTTTATCTTTACGTAAATAAACTGTTGGGCGCTGAACGGCCATAATCAGCGCTAAAGTTTGGCGGTAATATTGCGCTTTTAAACCCCACTCTGCGTCGCTTAAGTCAGCTTCTGGCATGTGCATGATTGTATTAAAATCATCAACATTTGTATCAAACCAGACAGCAAGGCCATCCGCCATGCCGATCACTTCACCAAAACCTGCATAACCAGAAAGCGGTACAGCATTAATATAGCCTGCTACGGCTGTCTTACGACTTTCTAACGTACTATTGCGATCTTGCGCATATGCGCGCGCTGATGCGGTAAAAACTTGCGTAGCTTTATCAACCATGCCATTCGTGCGCCCACCATCTGAATGGCGTAATTTTTCAAGCTGTTCAGCCAAGGTTGATCCGCCTGATCCGTCACCACCAAGGCCAATTTTCTTATAGACTTGTTGCAAAACCGCATTGATTTTACGATCCCACTCAATCGCATAATTACGGCTGTCTTGCGTGTCTTCTAGCTGCTCTCTATTCTCAACATACAGCAAGCTCTTTACCACCAATTCAGGAATATCGTCAAAGGATGGATAGACATGCGCAGGGTAAGCGGCTTTATGGATGTTTATATTCTCGCTATCGATGATGGATAAACCCGCTTGGTTTTTTTCATCATAAATAGGGAATAAGTTAATCGCGGGCAGAAAGTCAAACTGATGCCATGATGCGGTTTGACCCGTCGCTTTGCTGGTCAGGACATAGCCCCGATCTTCAAGCGTTGCAGAGATTTCAGGAAAGGCCGTATAGCCTAAACGCTGATCATAAGGACCTAGCGGCGCAGTGATATCGACGGCATTTAGATCCGTGGTTATAATATGATGGGATTGGTCAGCCAGAGCGCCAAAAAAATCAGACTGCAAGGCAGAGCTTTCATGTTCTTGGTGTAACAGACCAACACCAACGGCGCTTGCGACGACAAGGGGGGCTGCAAAAATGGCAAACTTCTTCTTCAAGCTCCACTTTTTTTTCTTCTTTGAGATCTCTTTTTGAACTTCTTTTTCTATCATAAGACAGAACTTCCCCGCTGCTATACTCTTATTTTTAAGCTATTATTTTTGTAAGCTGTCTTTTATAGAGTATAAACCATAACAACACAAGTTATTTTCATAAAAATGGCGCTTCTCGCGTTGTTATCGTTGATTTTTTTACTTTTCCTTGTCATGATAAATTCTAGAAAAAAATTCAGCGCTTGCCTTAAGCGTAAATAGCTTTAAGTCTCTATTTATTATTAAATACATCATCAACGAGGATACATATATTATGAAGAAACCTAACCCTATTGCATACACGACCAAAGCTACAGCCACCGGCGGCCGTGATGGCACAGCATTATCAGTCGATGGACGCCTTGATATTCAGCTTTCAAAGCCAAAAGAGCTTGGTGGTGATGGCGGCGCAGGCACAAACCCTGAACAGCTTTTCGCAGCAGGTTACGCGGCGTGCTTTATCGGTGCGCTTGGCTTTGTTGCGGGTCAAGACGATATTACTCTGCCAGAGGACCTCTATGTAACAGGTGAAGTCGGCATCGGCCCTACAGAAGGCGGATTTGCTATTGATGTTGAATTATTTATCAACTTACCTGGCCTGAAAAAAGATGTTGCGAAAAACCTCGTGGCCAAAGCGCATGAAGTTTGCCCATATTCAAACGCAACACGCGGCAATGTTGATGTTCGCCTAACCATTATGTAGGGCTGATCTTTAGCCTTCATATAGTAAAAACAGAAAAGCCTAAGCTTATTGCTTGGGCTTTTTTTCACTGCCGGGGTAGAAAGTACCGCGGGCGCGTGTATCAGATGGCGCGGCGCTATCACCAGTACTAGCAGCATCTTTGCCGCCAAATATACGGCTAATATTCGTCAGTAAATCAAGCTCCGCGCGGGTGCCTTCTAATATATTCGGGCCACGACGAATCACCACGCCACCGCTAATTTCTGCTTTATTATCTTCCTTGCGATATTCGCCTTTTTGGCCTGATATACTTTCATCCTCGGTCGTGATCACAACATGGCCTTGCGCTTCGGCGCGCCATAGCTCGCGTGAGCTTTCGCCCTCTTTAAACCAAGCAATCATTGTATCGCTTTGGAGCGTTTCTGTTGGGCGCGTGATTTTTGTATCACCAATCGCTATTAATTTATTCTCAGTAATATAATATTCAAAGCGGTCTTGCGCGGTTAAACTTTGGCCATCTGAATCCATGCGCAAAGATTTGCCCGTCATAACCGCATAAGACTCATCAAGATTATACACGGCATGATCGCCGTATACTTTGCCATTCGGCGCTGTGATTTCGACCTGACCATTGGCAATGATTTTCCAAATTTCCATGCCGCCTTTTTTAGGCTCGCGATAAAAAGCCTCAAGCGTTTTCGCTTTAATAACGGTATCACCTTGCTTGGCCAGAGCATCACCTTGTGCAATATATTTATTAATATTACGGTGCCACTCTAAAGACCCCTCAGCGCTAATTTCCAGCGGCTCTTTTGATGCACTTGACGCGGGCGCAGCCAATACGTTTGCAGATGCTAAAGGCCACGAAACCAGCACTAATATAGTTAAAATTGACCCTGTTATAATTTTCATTTTACGCTCCATAAATCCCCATTTACTCAAACATCTTAACGGTGTCATATATTGTTATTTTCGCAGGGCCTGTAAACACGAGAACATTGCTCAAACCATCGGCGACCATGCCTGATGCCTCTAATTGTCCAATCGGCCCTTGCCCAGCAACGGCCGTGTTGCTCACTGCTTTATTCTTGTCTAAATCAATATCCAACTTATCCGTCAATAAGCTATAGCCCGCATCATGGAATAACTTCACATTGCCTTCCAAGAACAGTGTTTGTTCCACTTGGTTATAAGTGCCCGCAACGCTTTCAAGCGCCACCCATGCGCCATCACCCATTGTCGAATCAGCCACAGGCTTTTCTAGATAAATGATATCTGTACTATCCATGGTTTGATAAGCCCGCTCAGCCGTGATCGCATAAGGGCGACCATCTTTATCATAGGTATCAAAGCGCGGCGCGAGTAATTCATTGCGGCCAATGGAGCTTTGCTTAATCACATCTTCTTTATTGGGCGGCGTTTTAATAAGATTGTCATTATCGCCTGACCAAACAAAAAGAACCACAATCACGGCCATCGCCAATAAGGGCAAAAGCACGCGCATACGGCGCACATATTTTGTATAGGATTTATTGCGACGCTGCCCCATACGCACAGCTCCGCGCCGACGCATATATTGACCAGAGAGTAATTCTTTGGTGCTTTCTTCGCTGATAACAAGTTCAGGATCAGCCTCAATAATATCCGAAGGCCGATCCGTTTTACTGCTTATTTCGACCATATCATCAGGCGTAACTTCGTGGCGTTCATCCCCCAGCACAACAGGCTCTGTTTTAGCTTTATCGCTATCAGGGGACTTGTTTGTATCGTGCGCTGAGAATAGGTCGTCTTGATCATCTGAGGTCATGGGTGATTTATGCAAGCCCTGCGCGTAAACATTCTTGCAAGCGTATAAGGCCTTTTAAATGTCCGTTATCATCAAGAACAACCAACGAAGTAATAATACTGGCTTGCTTGTTCAGCATAATATCCATAGCTTCGGCGGCCAAAGCGTCTGCGCCAATGCTTTTCGGTGTCGTTGAAATAAGATCACCAAGCTTTTTAGCTAATAAATCAGGGCCCATATGGCGTTTCAAATCACCATCTGTCAAAATACCCAGTAGCTTATTATCGCCATCAACGCACAAGACAGAGCCTAGGTTTTTTTCCGTCATCACTAATAAGGCTTTATCCATAGTGGCATCGATATCCAAAACAGGCAGCTCATCCCCCGTATTCATCAAGTCAGATACTTTCAAAAGCTGTTTACCAAGCTTGCCGCCTGGGTGAAAGACTTTGAACTGTTCTTTTGTCAGGCCGCTGCGCTTTAACAATGCTACAGCAAGCGCGTCGCCAAAGGCCATCATCATCGTCGTTGATGTTGTCGGTGCCATATTATTTGGGCATGCTTCTTTAAGCTTCGGATATATAAGTTTAATATCCCCATAGCGCCCTAATGTGCTTTCTGCATTGGCGGTCATAGCGATTAAAGTAATGCCAAAGCGGCGCGTATAATGGATAAGATCAGATAATTCAGGGTTTTCACCCGAATTTGAAAGCATCAACACAACATCATTTTCCGTGACCATACCAAGGTCACCATGTGAGGCTTCGCCCGGATGCACGTAATAAGACGGGGTACCCGTAGAGGCCATAGTCGCTGCGATTTTGCGGCAAACATGACCACTTTTACCAATGCCCGCAATAATTAACCGCCCAACGCGATTATTGCGCATAGCATCTATCGCGGCAACCGCCTCGATAAATTGACCATCTAAACTGCTCGCGAGCGCCTCTAGGCCTGCTATTTCTTCTTTGAGAACCTGCAGACCGTTTTGATAGTCCAGATTATCCTGCATATTTTCAATATTTTCCACGACAGCGCCCATAGATTTATCCCTTTAAATTATGGTTTTTTATACGCAAAACCGCACAAAAAAGCAAATATATTAACACCCACCACCAAATATACGCCGTAAGTTTAAGAGCGCTTAGCGCGCAGCAAATTGATAGAGACCTAGATCTGTGCCTTTATTCGTCTTAAGGCGTTTTTCTTCAATTTTGTCATTACTGGCAAGGTCAACTTGACCGCCGCGTTCGCTCTCAATCACGAGCCAGGCATCTTCGCTGAGCCAATCACCGTTAATTAAGGCCTCAACGCAAGGGCTTATTAAATCTTTACGGTAAGGGGGGTCAATAAAAACCACGTCTATTTTTTGCTTAGAGTCTGGGCGCTGACCAATCATCAAGGCACTGCCACATTGTATATGATAGCGATCTGTCGCGACTTTTAGAGCTGTGATATTTTGCTGGCTTAATGCGACAGAGCGGCGATCTTGATCCCAAAAATAACAAAGATCTGCGCCGCGCGATAAAGTCTCTATGCCCAATGCGCCCGTGCCACAAAACATATCCGCGCTCACCGCGCCTTTCATGGTCAGGCGTGCATCGAGCATATTAAAAATAGCGAGGCGCAAACGATCTGATGTCGGGCGAATATCGCTGCCCGTTGGTGATGTTAAATTACGCCCGCCATATTCGCCGCCTGTTATACGCATAGTCATCTTGCTCCGCCTGGTTTCGCTCTTAAAGTATTTGGTCTGAAAATTCTTTTGGTAACATCGCACGCAGAGCTTCGCCCTTAATTTCCTGTATCGCCCCGCGGTTTAGCTGACCTAATTGGAATGGGCCATAAGCCGTACGGATAAGGCGACTCACTTCCAAATCAACAACGCTCATCGCATTGCGAATTTCGCGGTTTTTACCTTCTGTGATTTTAATCGTCAGCCAGCTATTGCCGCCCATAACTTGATCAACAACCGTATCCATAGTGTCGTAATGCATACCTTCAAAACTCACGCCGCGTTTCAAACGGTCTAATTTCTCATCTGTGACGCGGCCATGAACGCGCGCGCGATATTCGCGCACCCAGCCTTTAGATGGCAGCTCAAGGGCGCGGGCAAGTTCGCCGCTTGTCGTTAACAGCAATAAGCCCTCTGTATTTAAATCAAGCCGCCCTACCGTCACAAGCCGCGGTAAATCGCTCGGTAAGTGGTCAAATACAGTATCACGGCCAAGTTCGTCTTTATTCGTCGTCACAAGGCCTGAAGGTTTATGATGGACAAAAAAGCGCAAACCTTTTGGTGCTTTGATGACTGCGCCATCAACTTCAATCTTATCACTCGCACTGACTTGATAGCCAAGCTCTTCCAAAACCTGACCATTCACTTTAACGCGGCCCGCGCTAATAAGGCGCTCGGCTTCGCGGCGTGAACAAATCCCCGCATTTGCAATGAATTTATTTATACGTTCTGTTTTGCTTTTTTCGTTCATATTGGGTACAACCTTTTTCATGGATGACAAACATGTAGCATATATGCACGCCGCTTTGGAAGAGGCAAAAAAAGCAGGCGCGAAAGATGAAGTACCGATTGGCGCTGTTTTAGTGAATAAAGCCAGCGGTGAAATCATCGCGCGCGGCCATAATATAACGCGCTGCGCCCATGACCCAACCGCGCACGCCGAAATGAATATTATTCGTGAGGCTTGTGAAAAACTTAGCTCGCAGCGCATCCCCGGTCATGATCTTTATGTGACGTTAGAGCCCTGCCCGATGTGCGCCGCTGCCCTGTCTTTTGCGCGGATCGATCAAATCATCTATGGCGCAGCTGACCCAAAAAGCGGCGGGATCAGCGTCGAAGACGGCCCTGACCTTTATAACAAAGCCCAAATCCACCACAAGCCGCTCATCATAGCCGGTATATGCGCCGAGCAATGCGGCACATTGATTTCTGATTTTTTTAAAAACAAACGCCTAAAAAATAAAGCGCCCCTATAAAATAAGGGCGCTTTGATATTCTTATGTACGTTAAACCTTAGCTTATCGGTAAACCGAAATTTATGGCGCCGCGTTTAATACAGCAAGAGTAGCGGTGCGGTTTTGGCCCAGTTCTTTGGCCAATTGACCGACATTACTTGGCACTAAACCAGAGGCGACCAAAGCGTTTTCAACAACGGTTGCCACATGCTTGACACTTTTTGCAAAGTTATTAGCGTTAGTTTTATCTGCAAGATCAAACATATTACCGTTTTCAGCCGCGGTGCAAACATCGCGTGCAAACTCAAGACCGTTAATCGCTAAATCAGACAAATCTTGTGGTGTTACATTAGATTCAATATCTTTTACAACTTGGATCAAAGCCGTCGGTGTAAGATTTGCTAACACAGATTCTATCGCGTCAGCAGCGGCGCTAGCTGGAAAATTTTGTGCAGCATATAAAGATGCAGCAGTCCAAGCGGCTTCTGATTTATTAAGCGCTAAGTCGTAGCTTTCTTTCGCGACCATAGGCACTGTTTTATTACCCTTGGCGCTGGCAACATCAAAAAAAGCTTTTAAACCAGTTGGTAGAGTTTGACGCATAGCTTGTGCTAATTTCACGCTGTCATCAGCAGACAGTAAAGATGTCATATCTTTAGACATTGCTATACCCGCTTTGATCGTATCGGCATCACTTCTAGAATCTATAAAGGCTTGAATACCTTTTTCAATTTCAGGACGACCAATTTGTGAGGCCAGCATCGTTGCCATGAACGCTTGCGGCATACCAAAACCAGCAAGTTGTGCATGAGCGTCTTTCGCCGCGTTTTCTATGCTTGTTCTATTCGCAGGACTAAGCAAATCATCCATGACGGGGGTAATCATTGGCGCAAACATTGTCACCAACTGCGGTACAGATATACCTGATTTTAGTAGCGCTTGTACTTGCTTGGCTGAATCTTTACCTTGGCCGCCAAGTGAATTAAATAGGTCTTTACTCATCTTATAGTTCTCCCTTAAATTAATATTTTTTCTTAGTTGATTGCTTTTTGTTATACATATTAAAAAAACAGAGTCAAGAGCAGTAAAGCAAATAATCCAGGCCACAAACATATACCATAACTTTTGCTTGTGTTATGGTATATAGGCATTTTTTTTAGTTCTATTAATTTATAAAATAATTTAAGTAATTTGTTTTATACTATAAATTGAGTATGCTAATTACCTGATAACTGCGACTTAAGGATAGGCTTGGAATAAGATGATAAACTATAAAAGTATCGGCCTTCGTTATATTGCCGCTCTTAGCTTAATCGCCCTATTTGTATCCATTGTTTTTGCTATGTCGAGCCTTAGCCAGAAATCTGGTGCGCTGAACGCTAAAATAATCAATGTCTCTGGGCGCCAACGTATGCTCTCACAAAATATTACCTTATTGGCTCTTGAATCTTTTTATCATGCTGATAAAGCATATCACGATACCGCGTCTCTTGCCCCCCAGTGGTCAAGCGCCCCCAATGCGCGCGCGCAATATTTAGAAGTCATAAACCTTTTTGAGCGCTCACATTCTGCGCTCATATCGGGTGACCCTGATATTGAGCCTAGCGGGCAGGCGGGGAGTGTCGCCTATGATATATATTTCGAAGAACCTTATTTACTAGATCAGCAAATAAAAGAATTCATAGAAGCCGCACGGAAGATCAGTGCTGATGGCGCCTATAAAGATAAAGTAAACACACTGCAGCGCATGAGCTTGATGAGTCATGGGCCTTTGCTAGAAGCGCTTGATCGCGTCGTCAGTCGGATGGAAGAATACGATATTGAGCAATTGCAGAAAATGCAAAAAATGGAGCTTCTATTTTATATCGGTGCTTTGTTTATTTTGCTGCTTGAAGCGCTGTTTATTTTTTGGCCGAGCTATAAAGGCATCAAACAAGCCTTACTCGACAAACAGCGCCTGGAAGAAACCCAAACATCGCTTGATGGCGCCAATACAGAGCTTGAACAATTTGCTTATCGTACCTCGCATGATTTACGCGGCCCCTTAGCATCAGCCATTGGTGTCTTAGACCTCATTGCTAAATTTATAAAATCTGGTGAAACAGAAAAAGCACTACAAGGCATTGAGACCACCAAATTTTCTCTCTCACAACTCACCAATCTCATCCAAGATATCTTGGTACTGACCAAGGCAAAGACATATGAAGAATCTTTAACGGAGGTCTCCCCGACTGAACTGATCATTGAAGCTATGGACAAATTATCCTATATGGATAATTTTGATAAAGTGCGCGTTATACGTGATTTGCGTTTTACTAAGAAACTTCGCACGCAGCGAGATCGCTTAAACTTAATCATTGAAAACCTAATTTCAAACGCTTTCAAATATCAAAATCCACTAAGCGATGAGCCCTTTTTGCGCATTGTTACTTATGAATTGGATGGCCTGTTTATTCTTGAAGTTATAGATAACGGCCTTGGCATCCCCTTAGACCAAGAGCATAAAATATTTATGATGTTTAGCCGCTTCCACCCAAGGGTTTCCTTTGGCTCGGGCCTAGGGCTATATATGATTAAAAAAAGCGCTGACTTGCTCGGCGGTGAAATGGAATATGAGAATACGGGGAATGGATCTATCTTCCGTTTTTATATGCCTATTGACCCGCCTTTGGAAGTTAAGGGCGCAGAAGCACATAAATCATTATGAAAACATCTTGATTTCAGTATAAATATCATTTATGACTTAAGCCATGAGCTATAATCTTGCCTTAAAATCGTTAGAAAAAACACTAAACAAAGCCCTGCAGAGCCCAATCAAAACTCTGGCGGGACGTTTAATTGCGGGCGCACAGCAATTTGATTTAAACAAAGCCGCTTATTTGGGCGTAAACGCTAAAATCAAGCATGTCACGCGCCATGCTGATGCCCCACAAAATTATACAGATGATAAAATCATGGGTGCGCCTTGGGCCGATGATGCTCTTAAACCCTTAGATAAAGGGGAATCTTGGCATGCAGGTCGCCGCGCCACTAATACAGGCCTAAAATATGCTTTTGATACAGCGGGCCGACCGATTAACCCTTATATGAATACCGGCCTTAATGGTCGCGGCGTTTTAGGGCAATTTGGCCCTAATCATGCCGTTGATAATGGTATATTACGTCTTAAAACGGATGAAAATGGCGTCCTTGGCCTATATGCTTTAGGCATATTGCGCAAATACGATAATGATGCCCCTGCTTTTTCTGGCGGTTTTGCCAAATATAGACGCGCGCCTAGCGGTGCATATATTTTTGACCAAGACGCGGTGATAGACACGCAAGTCGAAGAATTATTTGAAGAAATGATTAGCGGATCAATCCCCTTACAAGCCCCGTATAGCGCGCAGTTACACCCCGCCATACAGGCTGAATATGATCTGCGTATGCAGGGCCGTAACGGCCTAGCCCTCACGCCGGATCAAAAAGAAGAAATTGCCGCACAAGTCGAAACCGGCCTTAAAATGCAGCAAGTCGAAGATTTAGACCCAGATTTTCTAAAGCGCTTACATGCGCTTGTGGCCAAGGGGCATGAATGTTATGCGGGCCCCATTCTCAATGATAATCGCAACACCAATAATGCATGGATAGAAACGCGTTTAAATTGGTTTTTAATCAGTGATGAACAGTGGGATGAAATCAAAGGCGCGCAGCCTGTATTCCCTTATGCTTTTTCGGCAGGGGATGATGCTAGCGGCGTTGTCGAACATAAAATAACGCCCAGCCTTATTGAAGATGCTTATGCTTCTCACGGTGCCTTATTTGCCTTTATGGCGGCATCTTACCTGCTGAACAAGCAAGAAACTGCGCAAAAAATTGAGCCTAGCGTCATAACGCAGCTTGAAGCGGTGGCTAATCACCTTGAGCAAAGCATCGCTGTGCAGCCAAAAAACACGCAACCACCTAAGCTCAAGAGCCCGATAAATTAGTTTCCTCTATCAGATTTTTATTCTTTAAAGCGCTTACTTAATCAGATAAGCCGTGATTTTCTTCTTGCGATCCACCACATCTAATTGGTTTGGATTTTGCGCGTTTTCTTTAACGGCAATAAAGTGCTCACGCATTAATGCGCGTGATTGATCGCTAAGGGATAAGGGCGTAAGGCCTGGCACAGCTTCCGCTTTCGCCTCAGCAAAAGCCCGAGACAAACCAACCAACTTTGCATCTGCTTTAATATGCGTAACAGGATTTTGGTTTGCTTTCCATGTAGGCAAATGCAAATCCTTTACGAATACAGCGAGTGCTTCTTGTTCATGTTCACACAGCTCATTACGCATATAGAGCGTTTGCGTATGACGCAGTTGTTCTGCCGCCAGATCATGCTGTAAAATAAGGGCTTCATTTGCGCCGCGCGTTAATAAATCTTTATGCGCCTCTAATGAATTTCTGATCGTATCTTCAAGAGAATCTATATAGTTACCCAATTGCCCAGAGCGTTCACTTGCCCAATCACCTGTGCTTATTTGTATATAATCATTCGCAATACGCAGCGCATGTTCGCTAATAGATTCATAGATTTTAATTTCTGCATCACCGTTAAATTTCAGGCGTGACAAGCCGAGCTGAGCTTTAACCATGCTCAATATTTCACCCTTTAATTCACGCGCTGATTTCTCAGTCACAACACTATAAAGCGCTTTAGATAGCCTCTCACGAAATTCTTGCGTGCCATGTTCTCCCATGCGTGAAGTCACGCGAGAATATAGAAAAGTTGCCCCAACTTTAGACTTAAGCTCGGCCATCACCTCATACTCACGAGCCTTACTCTGCAGGTCTTTTTTGTGAGTGATGATCTTTTGTAAGCTGGATTTATACTCCACAATCAGCTTCATATCCTCGGATGTACTGCATGGGGCTGTGTCATGGCTTATATGATCTAACGCAGCTTGTGCCGCGTGCATGACAGATATGTCACTTTGAATAGTTTGTTCATTCACAATAGCGGGCTGATTTGCACGATAGAGAGATTCTCCGCCGCTTAAGCGTGGATCAGTTAAATCATGCGCACTCCAAATCGCTTTCATATGGGCTGCACAAGCCGATAAAACGCGCTCATCTTTCCTAATATCAATATGATCGACTTCAGATTTTATGGCTAAATCGATAAAAAACACATAAGCGTCTTTGACGTCATATTGTAGCGTATCGAGGAATCTCTGGGCATCATCAGTATATTGACTAACGTCAAAATGATCTGAAAAATGGCTATAAGGTTTCTTCGCATGATGAGCTTCATCCACGCGCTTGCACGCAGACATAATTATCTCACGCCCGTAAAAGAAAAAATTAGTGCGCAAATCATCAAGCCGCTCTTCTTTACTTGAAGGTCGGCTTGATCCGCGGAATAAATCATGCATTGCGCCCTGCAGACTGTCTGAAGCTGCCTTAGAGCCAGAATAGGGTCGAGCATATGTAAAACTATAGATATCCAACATAATTACACTTTTCGTTTATTAGAATAGGAGACAATACACTTAAGTTATGTAAAAGTAAAGGTAAAGAACGGGGAGTGGCTTCGCTATGTCTGAGGTGAGCTCTCGAGCAAACAATAAAGATTGACAACTTATGTCAAGCTGATTAAAGTTTTTTGAATAATAATAAAAAATGAATGGGGATTATCTATGAGCCGTCACAATGATGAAAATGATCTAATAATTATTCCACCGGGTTACCATGATATGGTTGCACAAGACATGATCGATCAAAACCTTGATCTTAATGTTGTCTTTGCACAATGTGTTGATGGCTTTGATGCCGAAGAAGCCAATATAGAAGCGGCTCCTATTGAGATCGCTGAGCTTCCTGAAGGCTTTAAAGACTACACCCTTTAAGCGATAGCTTCCTTAAGCATTATTTCTTTTTTTGATGTAGATCATATTCAAGGCCGATGCGAAACTCATGGGCCTTGTAATTAATATCATATGCGCCAACGCCAAAATCATTCGAGCCGAGCAATCTATAAGCGCCAGTAATGGCCATACCTGGGTTTACTCTATATTTCAAACCACCACCAACTTGCCAGCCAAGCGCATAACTTGTTTCTTCGGCATTACTTAGCGCGGAAGATGATTTTATTCTTGTGTTAAAGCGCATAACGCCGAGGCCCGCCGTTAAAAATGGCTTAGCTTTCCATTTCACTTGCTCAAAATCATAATACCCATTTAACAATGCGGCAATATTCGATATTTCGCCGCCACTTCTGTATGTCTGCGCTTTTCCTGCGAAATGTGACAGGTCATTCTTACTATAATTTAACTCAGCTTCAATGCGCGTTCTACGGTCTAAACGTACACCAATTGCCCCCGCAAAGCTTAGGGCATTATTGGTTTTATAGCTGCCGCTTTCCCCTGATCCATTATCACTAAAGTCATTATCGGGCATAGAATTAAGCCCCATATAACCTGCAAAATAAATACGGCTCGTTTGCGCCTGCGCCATAGAGGCGCTAAGCGAAAAGCATAAAGCGATGACCATAAAAGTCAAAATTTTGAGCTGGGTACAAACCATGTGAATAACAGTATTTTATATATGATATAGTGCCTGAAACGGCCTTAGATATGTATAGTGTATCTAATTTAGACCCGCCGTGCAAGTGGATTTGCATTTATGCACTGTAAAACTCACAAATAGAGTCAAACAGCCTATTTAAGCTTTTTCAGGGATAAATTAAGGTAAGGTAAAGCGAACCCGCTTATTACTTTTGAGTATCAAAAGTCGGTGTATCGCCATCAGTCACTGCTTTGCCATCAGCGCTGTTCTTTTTTAGGCGCTCAAACTCACCTTGCGCGTCAACTATTTTAGCGCTTGGTTCTTTTTTAGAGACTTTACCCAATAAGCGATTAAATGTGGGCTGTTCTTTTTTTAAAAGTCGATAATGCTCAGCTTCAATCGTATCACGTATCGTTGGGTCAGCTTGATTAGCACCTGATTTTTCTAACAACGCAGCGACACTGGCTGACTCTACGCTCTGACCATTGACTTCTTGCGCATTAAGCACGGCTGTTTGCTCTGCGGTTGGCTTGCCCAATAATGCTTGTTCTGCGGTTTTAACGGGGGCAACTTCCTGCGGGCGAGCCATGCCGATAACCGGAACAGGCAACTCATTGGCATTTTCAAACACGTCAGTTGGGCGCTCTAACGGGGCGCGGCGGATAACTGAAAATTCATCAGGCGCTTCAGGCGACCCTAATTGTTCACGCAATGTATCACAGCCCGTCACAAAGAATAATGCTGTAATAAGTGTAAAGCCGCGCATATAACGCGCCATATGGGAGGATTTCATTGCAAATAAGCCCTATTAATTAAGTTATCTGTGCGTGTTAAAAGATTATTTCTTTTTATATGTAATCGTTTTTTCTGCTTTACCGGATACCAAACTATTAATCACAAGCAGTAAGACGCCAATAACAATACAACTATCTGCCAAGTTAAAGGCAGGGTAATGCCACTCGCCGAAATAAATATCCACAAAATCAATAACCGCTTCAAAACGAATACGGTCAATAATATTGCCGATAGCGCCCGCAATAATCAACACTAGGCTGGTGCGTGTATTGGCATCTTCCGCCTTAATCAACCAAACCATCAAGCCCTGCGTAATTGCCGCCGTAACGCCAATCAAGATCATAACGCCATCACCTGTTTGCTGAAGAAAACCAAAGCTAATGCCGCGATTCCAAACCATAGAGAAATTAAGCATCGTATCCACCATCTCAACAGAGACCGGTGGCAAATAGGCTTCTTTGACTTCACTCATCCACGTAAAAAAATCACGAGATGGCTTATGCGGGTATGCTTTAGGTAGGAAAATATTTTCCAATACCCACCATTTAGAGATCTGGTCAAGAGCCGCGACAACAAAGACGGCAAAGAAAAGCGGGAGTTTATTAATCATGGCGTATTATTTCCAAAGTTTAAATATATTTTATTCCCGCCAATCATAACCTGATTTATGTGCGGCGTATATATTTTAGTAAAAAATGATCACCAGAGAGTTTACCCGCGCCAAAAACGATCGATACGGAAAGCAGCATCATCCAGACATAATGCTCTGGATTAGCTATCTCATAAGCGGCAGGCACGATGAATTGAATGACAATCGTCATAAAGAACAAGGCTAAAGCGCCCAAGCGACCAAACAAGCCTAAGGCGAGCAAGGCACCGAAGATAAGCTCTCCGCCTGTGCCTGCTATGGCTGATAAAAAAGGCGGCACAAACGGAACAGGATGAATCTCAGCATATAAATAAACCACATTATCAAAGCTACCATTGAGCGCATCTTGAGCCTTACCCCAAGCTGATAAGAAAAATATTTTGGCCATATACAGGCGAATGACGAGCAATAAAATAGGCGAGATGCGCTCTTGCATGATTTCACGTATTGGATTCATGGCATTATCAAATGATTGTAATCTAGCTCTCATAATATTGGTTTCTCACTTCTCGTTTAGTGTAAATATTTCCCGTTGAACCATGCTTGTCCAAAAGACCTCAAAATCAAAATTGCCATCACTGTTTAAAGCGGCTTCCAAAGCTGCGCTTAAGCCTTGCCCTGCATGCAACATATTCAAGAAGCTATATTCACCAAGAGATAGCGCATGCACCTCTACGCTAAAGCCGAAACGCCAAACAAGCACAGACTGCCCTGCCGCCGTAATATCAAAAACCCCATCAGAATTCTGCGCATTGAGGGAAAAAGCCTTTAAATCAATAAGCGCGTACTCACTTTTCAGTACCCCCACAGAGGGGTGCAATGCAAGGCTTGCGGTATTGGCTAAAATTCTTGGTAAAAATTCCTGCGCATTCTCTAAGGTGATGAGCCGCGCTTCAGGCGCATAATAGGCTTGGTGTTCCAAGGCTTCGAGCTGCGCGATATCCGCCAAATAAGGCAATGAATTTGCTGCTGGAAACGCCGCTATAAACGCGGGGTAATCAACGCCATATTCATTCAAATTACCTGATACTGGCGGAGAGGATATAATGTAAGCGCGTGCCATAGCGCGCGCAAATTCATCGCCGACGAGTATTTCTACAATCGGATAGCGCGCCATGACGACATCAATCAAACCACCAATCACATTATTGCGATAAATATCTAAGCGTCCTTGCAGCGATATATCACCGCTCACAATTTCTTCATCAAGAGCCATTGGGTAAGCTTGATCAGGCTGCAAAATACTTTGCGCTAAATTCTCATGCAAAACCTGTCGGTTAAAGGCGTTTTTTTCTAGCATGTGCTGCGCGCCTTTCCTTGATTGTTTTTGATGATAATGGCTTGCGCTTTAGCGGCTTCATTTAATAAAAAATCCAAATCTGGAATTTGATTATCCCACTCAATCAAGGTCTTTACGGGTGATTGCTTTTGCATTGTGTAATCAAATAAAGACCAAACCTTATCGTGGACGCATTCACCATGCGTATCCAAATAAACCGTATGGCCTTCAATATTTTTCTCTGTATAGCCCGCTAAATGAATTTCACTTACGGCTTTAAAATCAATGTTATCAATATAGTCTTGCGGCTTAAATCCATGATTATGAGCTTGCACTTGAATATTATTAATATCCAAGAGTAAATGGCAACCACTGCGCTTAACGGCCGCGTTGAGAAAATCCCATTCGGGCATTTCATCGCTTTGGAAGCTCATATAAGTCGAGGGGTTTTCAATGAGAATGGCCTGCCCTAAAACGTCCTGAACATGATCTATATTACGGCAGATATTGTGTAAGTTTTCATGCGTATAGGCCAAGGGCATCAAGTCATTGAGATGCGCATTGCCGCTCATGCTCCATGACGCATGGTCAGAAAATTGAAATGGTTGAATGTGATCCATAAGGGCTTTGAGCTGTGCCAAATGATGCGCATCAACGCTTTGCGCTGATCCTAATGATAAGCCAACACCGTGAAAGCTTATCGGGAAATCTTCGCGGATTTTTTCCAAAAACTTAACGTTAATACCGCCGCCGAAATAATTTTCAGGGTGAACTTCCAACCATGATATTTGCGTGGGTGGGTTATCTGATATCTCACGATAATGGGGGTGGCGTAAACCGACCCCCATGACGTTTTGGATCTCATCCGTGGGCGAGCCCATAGATGTTCTATGATCTTTATTATTTAGCATGTGCTTTAGCTTCGTCAGCGAGCATACCGCCAACTAATTTATGGCATGCGCCTTTAGGGACTAAAACCCATTCCTGTGCTGAGCCATCGACTTTGGCTTGTTTTGCGCAAGAATGCGCGCCATCAAGTGAACCACAATCATTCATGCCCGCTTTAACAACGCCGTAGCATTTTTCTTTATCTTTTGGCGCGGCAGCTTCAGCGCTTTGCACAGCGGCCATTGTAATTGTGGCTGCAAATGCGCCAGCGATAAGTGTGTTGAGCGTTTTTTGAGCAATA
The DNA here is from genome assembly GCA_963977125.1 of uncultured Micavibrio sp. Classification (GTDB taxonomy): domain Bacteria; phylum Pseudomonadota; class Alphaproteobacteria; order Micavibrionales; family Micavibrionaceae; genus UBA2705. Next base: position 140,173 of record CAXBNJ010000003.1, on the reverse strand, counting down.
GACATGAATATTCTCCTTAAAGGTTTAAAATGTTTAGTTTGTGTTTTAAGTTTTATAAATAAGATTCAGCAAACACTGAATGCTGCTGATCAATTCGCGCCATGTGCAAAAATGGTTACATAAATAGAATGAAAAGAAAATATTTATTTGGATTTCACAAGATATATTCGGTTACAGGCCTTTACCGACCGAGCTTCAATGCAGATATTTGATGTTCCAAATCTGTTTTAAGTTTTTCTTGAAATTGTGGATCAATACCATAGCTATCGATCATTTCTTGTACCGCTGTTTGTGGTGGCTCCGTTGTGCCAAGACCATATTTAACCACATTACCATACTCAGTCAGCGTATAAGGCTCGCCGGCTTTTTGAACCTCAAGAAAGGCCGTATACTTGCTGGGGCGCACAGCGAGATAAGCCCAAAAATCTTCCCCATCAACTTGACCGCTGACCAGAGTCATAATATCTAAGCTCTCGTCCATTTCATCCATTTCGCTGGTTTGATCATCATTCATTATTTATATCACCTTATATTTATGCTCTTATGAATTAATACTTATCTCTAGACAGGGCCCGAAGCTGAACTGCCTTTACCTTTATTCTCTTCCGCGTTTTGTTCGTCTCCGCGCTCAACGCTTACGCCATTTATAGTGACCGCTGATAACTGGCTCTCGCCCCACCCCACTGATTTTTTACCGTCAGCAGAAATCTCAACAACCGCGCTCAAGCCTTCACCGCGTTCTGCATTGTCAAAATCACTCGCCATTTTTTCTTTTAAAGATCTTTTTTCCGCGCGCCTAATTTTAGCATTCATATAAGAGCTATGATCCTTCACGGCCATCAACACAGAGCCAACAATAAACGCTGCCCCGCCGCCGGCCATTGCCATGTCATTGTTATTTACGCCATCAAGCAAATAGCTTACCGCCCGTGCGCCCATCATAAGTGGCGGGGCGTGCGACATAATCGCCAGAGTGCCTTCCATAGCTTTATCTTTAAGCCAGCCTATATTTTTATAAACAAAACCCACAACTTTAACCGCTGAGCCGTTTTCGCGCGGCGTTACTTTACGCTCAGCAAAGAATTTATTATTACTGTCTATCTCAGCGTGCTCTTGCAGGCTTTTATCTGCGCCGCGCTTATGAATAAACGCCGTCATTGTTTTCGTCGCCCAAGCGGTGACCCCCAAAGTAACCGCGATGAGCTCTTCTGGGCTTCTTACATTCAAAAAGCCAACAGAGTTTGCCGATGTAGCAAAGCCCCCTTCAGCCACATCATTACGATGAGATTTTGAGTGGCTTTTCGCCCTTAGATCGGCGGCCAATTTAAAGCTACTGCGCAGTGAATTAATACCGCCCAAGGCGGCGCGGGGTATATTGCCCTCTAACAAACCAGAGGCCACAAGGCCAAGCGCGCCAAAAAGCTGACCTGATGTTTGAATATAACTATAAACTTTATCTTGGTGCGTCAACTCACGACGGAGCTTATCACACGGCGCCTGTGGGGAATATTCTCCAGCTGGTTGTGTCGACGCCTCTTGCTGCGCTTTAAAACACACACCAACAACCGTGCCTTCACCATCAGGGGTGACAACAAAGTCCTCTAAATCTTCTTTTTTTGCATTCTCACTAATGCTTTTAGCCCTATCTTAAATTAGAAATAAAATCAGCTTATCGTGTAGATCTTATTGGAATAACTTTAACATGCCCTTAATTTAGCGCAATTGAGCTGCGCTCATGACCCGCCGATCAATCCGAAAATTTCTGATTATTAAAAAACGTGCTCTGACGTTTCGCATATTGGCGCGTGTCGATTTGCGCGAGAGCTACGGCTTCTTCTAATGATAACTCATTATGAAGGTGACGCTGTAAAGGGGCGAAGCCTAAAGTGCGCGTAACGGCGCAATCTGGTGGTATCTCGCCCAATTTAATACGCTGATCTAAAGCGGCGACTTCATCCATTACGCCATTTTCGATCATTTGTTCAAAACGTAAATTACAGCGCTCATGCAACACTGAGCGCTCTGGCATGATGATCTCAACATTAAAATCAATGCCCTTAATCGCGCCTTCTCTGGGCAGGCTTTGCCAATGGGTAATCGTCTGTCCTGTCGCTTCGAATACCTCGCAGGCACGAATGAGGCGCTGCGTGTCATGGGGGTGCAAGCGCCTTGCTGCCACAGGGTCATATTCCGATAAAATCGCGTGTAGGGCTTGCGAGCCCTCTTCTTTGGCGATTTCAATGAACCTCTCACGCACCGCCTCTGGCACGTCAGCAATGGGGGACAAGCCGCGCGTTAAAGCGAGAATATAAAATCCTGTACCGCCGCAAATAATCGGGGTTTTGCCCGCGGCAAGAGCTGCGCGGATTTCTATTTCTGCCGCCTCACGCCAGATTTGCGCGCTACAGGTTTCTTCGGCTTGTAAAAAAGCATAAAGCTTGTGTGGTGCGCGTGCGCGCTCTTCGGCGCTTGGACAAGCCGATAGCATTGGTAAGTCTTGATAGATTTGTAAAGAATCAGCATTTATAACGACGCCATCACACTTCTCAGCTAGCTCAAGCGCCCGCCCAGATTTACCGCTCGCCGTTGGGCCTGCTATGATATGCACTTTATTCATCGGGCTTTATACTCACAAAACTCTATCTTTCGCAATAAAAAAGCCTACGTAAACGCAGGCTTTCTAATACTCTATATTTCATGATATAGAAAATTATCTGAGCTGAGGTCTTTGCACTGGAGAAGATGATTTCTCATCCATTGTGATGATGCCAAGTCCATCGGCACCCTGTTTTGCTACATTTTGAAAAATGTTTGTCATTTTTATTCTCCTTTATTATTACTAATAATTAATACTTATTATAACGGCGTGAGCTGTTGTGTCAATAGAGGGCCTTTTTAGTTACGCAAAGGCTTGCCCTTCTCGAGCATATGTTCAACGCGCGCAATCGTCCCTTGTTTGCGTACCAATTTCATGAATTCATTAAACTCTAATTTGAGCATATCATCTTCTGAAATTGGATTGGTCCAATCGCCTTTATCGCCGCCCGTCAAGATTGTCGACAAATGACCTGATACAACAACATCATAAGGCGTTGCCATACCATTTTTCTCGTAATCCGCCACGGCGAGATCAAGCGCCGCTTTACCGCCTTTACCAGCCAAGCGAATTTCCTTCACTTTTTCTGGTGGCGTGTAATCTTTGGCCAGTTCTAAGGCTTTTTTCTTAGCGTCATAAAGCAGACGATCGCGATTCATGGTGACACCGTCAGTCTCACGGAAATAACCTATAGACTTAGCTTCTTGTGCTGATTTAGCCACTTGAGCAGTACCAATCACACCAAAAGCCTCACGTGCTGCGCCCATAGGCGTGACATCAGGCGAGAACCAAATTGGCTTGCCGTCATTCACTTCTGCGCTGACTTTAGCATAAGCTTTGCGTTCTTTTTCTTGCGCGCGCAAAATCATTTCCTTACAGCCGCCCCACCCAGGGACAAGGCCAACACCGACTTCAACAAGGCCGGTATAGGTCTCAGCATGCGCCTGTACATGATCAACATGCAATAAGATTTCACAGCCGCCGCCCAGCGCCATGCCCGAAGGCGCAGCGACAACAGGGAATGGTGCATATTTAAGCGCCATATAAGTGCGCTGACCGCCCAAAACAAGCTCTTCAATTTGTGGCCACATCGCAATATTCATCGCAAAAAGTGCTAAACCAAGATTAGCCCCCGCAGAGAAATGCGTGCCTTCATTATAAACAACCAAAGCTTTATATTCGCCCGTGCCGTCGCCAATAAGCTTAATGGCTTTGCCATAGACAGAAAACACATGTTCATCCATCGCGTTCATTTTACCTGTGAACTCGATACATATCACGCCATCGCCAATATCCCAAAGCGCCGCCGATGCGGATTTGTGAATAGGCTCTGAGCCTAATTTAATGTCACGCAATAACATCACGCCGTCTGGGCGTTTCATCTCGTGATACTGACCATCTGTACCAAAGTAATATGGCTTGCCATTATCAACTTTGTAGAATGTACCCTCGCCGACTTTGGCAAGCAATTCAGGCACAGCAATGCCTTCTTCTTTGAGTTTCTCAGCAAACCATTTAGGGCCAAGCTCATCGATCATCTCGAATGGGCCTTTTTTCCAATTGGTACCAAGTTTCATCGCCTCATCAATATCATAGATGGTATCCGCGATTTGCGGGACGAGAGAGGCTGCATAGGCAAGCGTCTTAGATAAGACCTTCCATGCGTAACGACCACCTTCATCATCGGTGGTGACGACAGCCTTGAGGCCCGCACGCCCCGCCTTAACCGAATCTAAACGTGGTTTTGTCGATAGGCTATATTGCGATTCATCAAAATTATCGGCTGTAAGCTTGAGGCTTTGTTTTTCACGCGTACCTTTCGGTGCATCTGGGTTCAAACGATAAAAACCGCCCTTACCTTTGCGGCCATTATAGCCCGCAGCGATCATTTGGCTGATAAAGCCGTGATCTTGATAAATATTTCTGTATTCATCATCTTTAGGCAAGCTGCCAAGCATTGATGATGAAAGATAAGGCATCAAATCAACGCCAACCAAATCAATCAGGCCAAATACAGCGGTTTTCGGCACGCCAATGGGCTTACCCATTACCGCATCGGCCACTTCAATCGAGACATCATCTTCGATGGCTTGGTTGACGGCGGCTTGCATCCAAAAGACAAGCAAGCGATTAACGATAAATCCGGGTGTGTCTTTACAAAAAACAACGCCTTTACCAAGCTGCACATCACAGAAATCTTTAATCGTATCAACGGCATCTTGGCGGGTTAAATCGCCCGTGATGATTTCAAGCAGGCGCATATAACGCGGTGGGTTGAAAAAATGGGTAATCATAAAGTCTTTTTTGAAGTTCTCGCTTTGCCCTTCAGAGAGCTGCGCTAAAGGAATCGTTGAGGTGTTCGATGTAATGATCGAGCCTTTTTTACGATGCTTTTCGAGCTTCTCATAAGTGGCGTGTTTGATTTTTATATCCTCTAACACGACTTCAACAATCCAATCGCAATCAGCAAGCAATTCAAGATCATCTTCCAGATTACCGGGCGTGATCAGTTTGGCATTGCGCTTATGCATAAATGGCGCAGGGTCAGTTTTTAGCATTTTGGCGATTGCGCTTTTTGCGATAACCGATCTATCTTCTGCGTCTTTAGGCACAATATCCAATAAAACGACGGGAATACCTGCATTTGTAATTTGCGCGGCAATACCGCTGCCCATAACACCTGCACCAATGACGGCTACTTTTTTAATCTCCATAGTGGCGGCTCCTTATATGCGGGTTAATTATATGGCTTCAAGAATAATCGCCGTGCCTTGACCACCGCCAATACACATAGTGGCGAGGCCATATTTTTTACCCTCACGCTTAAGCAGGGACGCTAATTTACCGGTAATCCGTGCGCCTGATGCGCCAAGTGGATGACCCAGTGCAATCGCGCCGCCATCAAGATTAACCTTGCTGACATCGGCGCCAAGTTCTTCAAGAACAGAGAGTGACTGCGCCGCGAAGGCTTCATTCAATTCGATGATATCCATATCAGCGATTGTTAGGCCTGCGGTTTCTAAGGCTTTGTTGGTTGCGGGTACTGGGCCAATGCCCATAATTTCAGCCGCACAGCCCGCTACGCCAACAGATTTAATCCGTGCGAGTTTTGTCAGGCCATGTTTATCAGCATATTCTTCAGAACACACAAGAACTGCTGAGGCGCCATCAGTGAGTGGTGAAGCTGTACCTGCGGTGACTGTACCATCTTTATCAAAGGCTAGTTTTAGGCCCGAGAGTGTTTCTTGCGTAGTACCGGGGCGAATTGTGCCATCGGTTTTAACGTCACCAATCGGAACTATTTCATCATCAAACTTACCGCTTGCTGCTGCCGCCGCTGCTTTTGTGTGCGAGCCTGCTGCAAATTCTTCTTGCGTTTTACGGTCAATTTTATATTTCGTCGCGAGGTTTTCTGCTGTAATCCCCATATTCATATAGGCTTGCGGGTATGTTTCAACCAAAGCTGGATTTGGCATCGGGTTAAAGCCGCCCATTGGAATGCGGGTCATGCTTTCAACGCCTGCGGCAATATATACATCGCCTGCGCCCATTTGTATGTAACCCGCCGCCATTTGGATGGTGGTCATTGATGAGCCACAAAAGCGGTTAACGGTTGTACCTGCCACACCGACAGGTAGTCCAGCAAGATTAACGACAATGCGCGCAATGTTAAAGCCTTGTTCCGCTTCAGGAAAGGCGCAGCCCATAAGTAAGTCTTGTACATCATCTGTATTGACGCCCGTTTCTGCGACCAAGGCTTTAACAACCTCAGCGGCCATATCATCAGGGCGAACTCGCGCGAGATCACCTTTATTGGCAAAGTGATGCGGGGAACGTTTATAACCACAGATTACTACGGATTTTTGCATGTCGGGGATCTCCTTGAAAAAGACAGCGGATAAAACAGCTTAGGGCCTCTATTAGATATTTATAACACTAAATATTCGTTAATAAAATTAATGTAGTTTATATTTTTAACAAGTTAAGGTCTATGCTTTAATGAAAAAACAAAAAAAACACCCTATTTTTGCATTTTTAAATTGACCTATTGGCAAAAATTAGGCATTGAAGGCATAGTAAATAAGAGATAAATCCAAGAGATAAATCAAGGAGCATTAACGTGGCTTTAGCAATCGCTGACTCAAACGGTATTAAAAGAATTTGCACGAACTGTGGCACACGCTACTATGATATGGGTAAAACACCTGTAACGTGCCCATCATGTGACACAGAATATGTTGGCCAAGTTAAGCCAAAAGTGATCGAATCGCTTGATGCTGATAAAAAAGAAGAAGATAAAAAAGCCGTCGACGTCGCTGAGAAAAAAGATGACGCGGATGAAGACGAAGATGAAGTCATTGTTAGCCTTGATGATCTTGAAGAAGACCTTGATGATGACGATGATATTGATGAAGCAACGGCGCTTGATAATGGCGATGTAACCGTTCCAAAATCAACAAAATCTGACGAATAATCTTTCGTGAACAGCACGATAGAAATTAATTTACCAGAAGCTGTGAGCGAGGAATCGCTTGCAGCTTTTGTGCAAATACTCCCCTTTGAAACCTTATCCTTCTCAGCCAAACGCAAAACGGATGCATTTAGCGGTCCGTGGCTGTTATTTTGGGTTATTGAAGGTACGCCGAGCGCCCAATCCATATTAGATGGGTTAAACAGCGCCTTGGCTTTGATGAATATCCCGACTATACAGGCTTGCGCCCTCACAATCACGCCGCTTAGCGCTGATACAAACTGGCTCGAGGCGAACTACCAGCCTTTCGAGTCCTTTCGCGCAGATCAATTTTTTATTCATGGCGCCGATTATGAAGGTGAAATCCCCGCAGGGCTTATACCGCTAAAAATCGATGCGTCCATTGCTTTTGGCTCAGGCGAACATGGCACAACACATGGCTGCTTGTTACTGATGCAGCACATTCATAAAGAGGGTTTCACCCCCTCACATATATTAGATATGGGCTGTGGCTCTGGTATATTGGCGGTTGCGGCCGTTAAATTATGGCCCGTGCCGACATTAGCCGTCGATATTGAAGATGATGCAAAAATTCTAACCCTCCAACATGCAGCTCTTAACCATGTCACGGATTATATTACCGCCGCCGTCGGTGACGGCTATAAAGCTGGCGAAGTCCAAACAAAAGTCGCGCAAAATAAGCCCTTTGATTTGGTGATTGCGAATATATTGGCACTGCCCCTAAAAGCGATGGCACCAGACATGATCCCCTGCCTTGCGCCCGGTGGCTATCTTATATTATCTGGCATGTTACATGCACAAGCCGATAGCGTTATTGCCGTACATGATGCGCTAGGCCTCGAGCTGCTTGAACGCTTAGAAATTGGCGACTGGACGAGCCTTCTTTATAAGAAACCAGCTTAATCCAGCTTAATCTAAGAACATATCAATTTGCGGCTCAATATCCGGATCAACACGATATCCGGTAAAATCTGTTTGCCCGGCGTCTTTCAAAATATTTTGATCAATCAAGCTCTGCCCTGTAGGTGGGTTTTTCTGGGTGAGCAGTTCAAAGACAGCATCAGCCATGATGGCGGGCTTCATGGAAAAGTCATAGACAGCAGGGAAATTGACTTTAATGGCATCCGTGGCAATTAAAGTCTGCGGCCATAATGTATTACAGTGAATGGCATCGCCTTTATATTCCTCAGCAAAACCCAATGTCAGCAGCGTCATGCCATATTTGGACAGCATATAAGCGGGGCTTGCACCAAGCCATTTTGGGCTTAAGTTCAAAGGCGGTGACAACGTAATTATATGGGCGTTTGGAGCTTTTGCTAAATAAGGCATACAGGCTTTAGCCACAAAAAAAACGCCGCGTGTATTGACGCTTTGCATTAAGTCAAAATCTTTAGCTTCTATGTTCTCTGTTGGCTTGAGTTTAATGGCGCTGGCGTTATTAATCAGCGCATCTATGCCGCCAAAATGTTTTGCCGCAATTGCCACCGCATCGTTTATCGCGCCCTCGTCGCGGACATCCAGCATTAAGGCTAGCGCCTTACCGCCCAGTGCTTCGACTTCCTCGGCGACACTATGAATTGTGCCTTTAAGTGTGGGGTGCGGCTCGGCGCTTTTCGCCGCGATCACAATATTAGCGCCTGCTTTGGCACATTTCAGTGCAATGGCGCGTCCAATACCTCGGCTTGCACCTGTGATGAATATAGTTTTATTGTTTAATTGCATAGAGCGCGTCCTTTTAGTGGTGTGCTCTATGCAGTATACTCTATATTTATAATATTAGCATTAATGAATAGCGCGCCATGTGATCGGCGCACCGCCATTTGGTAGGTCAAATACAGATGCCGCGCTGCCACCACGCTTAACGATCTCAGCAAATTTTACTGTCTCGCCGCTCGCAGATGTCCAGCCCGATGAGCCCACAGACAAGCAAAACTGTCCATCTTCAACGCCAAATATACCATCTGCGACACGAACAATTTGCTGCTGGCCATTAGCTTCAACAATAATATCTTGGCCTTTACGCGTCATAATATCATCAATATCCAAAGCACATTTCATATTGCCATAGCCATCGGTGTAACATAGCGTATCCGTTGGTGCGTCAGGTACATGATCCATAACGTCTTCACCAAGCTCGGAATAATCGCCATTAACGATTTTGCCGAAAGCCGCAGGGAATACATCACGGGAGCGGAATTGAGAGCCATCGACAGAACAGTTGATTTTGCGAATTTCTTCGGCTGACTCTTTAACAAAGGCCAAAGAATACCCACTATTCACAGCGCAGATTTCAACGCCATTGGTTAAGCGTACATAGACAAAGCCTTCACCTGAGTTTGATACGCGTGGCATAAGATCGTCTTTGCGTGGTGCTGTATTTACGAAGAATTTGTGATTGGGGCCTAATTCAGAATTTAGCGCCGTCTGTGCCAATGCAAAACCTGTCGCATATGTATCAAAAGCCGGCACTGAGAATGTCGCGATATTCGCCGGTACACCTTTCATCTCTGAATATAATTTCTGGGTCACTTCTGCGAAGGCTAAATCGTGTAAATCACCATAATCTGCAATCACATATACAAGCATCTTATCCATCTTCATCGGCTCCTTAATATTTTACGGTTCATAAATTTCAGGCTATTGGTAAAAACTTTATACCTTGCCTTGTCATATAGCGGACAAGGGGCATAAATACATCTTTTAATTCGACTTGGTCATGTATTAATACAATATTATGGCTGCGCTCATCCCATAAATAAGGGTCATTATCAATTTTACGTTTGAGGTCATCCATCGTCTTGAAGGGATGATCCAGCGCTTGATGACGCGCGGTCATCATCCAATCCGCCGTCGAAAATGTATAAAGAGCATCACGCGCATCACGCATTTGTGGATGCTGATACCATGGAAAATTCACATCTGAAAACGGCACTGAGAACCCTTGATCCTTGAGCCATTTTTGTAACTGTTCTTTTTTTGCGCGCAACTCTTTTGTTGGCACAGCGCCGTCCAAATAAAGGCCTTCGGCGAATAAGTTTTGCACGATGTCTCGCGTTTCTTCATCCATATCCTGAAAATCAACAATCCAGCCACCACAACCGCGATCAAGATACGGAAAACGAAAATACTTGCCTGGGCGCTCTATACCCGCGCGCGCATAGGCATCATCAATCAACGCCTCACATTTAAGAATATCGGCTGTGATCTCTTCAAAGGACATATGAATAGCCCGTTTATGGGCATAGCCATGATTACCGATCACGAAACCGCGCTGAATGACTTCTGGCAGAACATCTGGATGCGCTTCAATATTATCACCACGGCAATAAAACAACGCAGGCGCATGCTGTTTGCTTAAAAAATCACATAAAGACAGAGTATGAATGCTGGGGCTATCATCAATGGTCAGATAAGCGGCGCTCATAGCGTTTTCTCACTCTTCTCAGTCTTTGCGCGCTTGGCATCAATCAAAGCCAAGGCTTTATCGCCCGCCGCCGCCGCGCCATAAAGGGCTATATACGGTTCGGTTATCAGGTAAATGGGGCAGTTTTCTAAATTATACGCTACGCTTTCTTGCGCTTCTTGATTTAAGAACCGTGTAAAGACATCTTGATCAAACAATCCATGCGCCACCAAAACATCCAAAACACCGCCGCCCAAATAAAGCCCTTTAAACCCATGGCCATACACCAAAGCCATATGCGCAAACAAACCTAAAAACTCATGAAACAGCCTCAAGCTTTGTTCTAAAATGCGCGGCTCTGCTTTCTCGATAATATCTTCGGGCGTAACGAATAAAACGGGATGGCCATTATAAAGACATACAGCCTGATATAGACGCACGAGGCCTGATCCACTCGCTAAATCTTCATAGACACTCATGTGGCTACGGTCTGATAAACGCTCAATGATGCCGATGATAGTGTTTTGCTCAGTCGTAACACCAAAGGCGCGCATATGACCGCCATGGGTCTCCTGTGCGAGGCCATCGCGCAAATAAGACAGTCCAAGTCCTGTACCCACAGCAATAATAGTTTCTTGAAAGCCTTTATCTCTTTTCGGCTTCGTGTCGCGCAAAGTTATATGCGTGGCTTGCGTGGCTGTACCCAAAGCAAAGCCATTTAAATCAGAGATCACTGAGACTATACGCTTATCACGAGCAAAGGCCCATTGATCTTGTGCAAACCCCCATGATTCTGAATTAATTCGACTGCCCGCAATCGCCACTGAAATTGGCCAATCTTTGACATCAAACTTTTTAGATACATCGTAATGATAGCGCTCAAGAACTTCATTAAACGAAGAAAAATCATCACGGTAATATTTTATAATATTCGTTATTTTTGCTTCTTGTGTGTTTTTATCCGTACTGCGCAAGCCAAAGCGCGCATTACTGCCGCCAATATCACAGACAATAAGAGTTTTAACTGTCTCAACTACGCTCATTATTCCAACTCATTCTTACAAGGTTCATATTAATGATGGACGCCCGCAACTTTATGACGCGTATCGGCCTCTGATCCTGCGGGATCCATATGGATCATGATTTCCGCATTAATAAAACGATCCAATAATTCAAGCTCAACACTGCGCGCAATATCATGGGCTTGCTTGAGAGATAATAAAGGCTCAAGTTCAATATCAAAGGATATAAAGATATTCATGCCTGATTTATTCGTACGCAAATCATGTGTATCTAAAACCTCACTATGGGCCTGTATAATAGCCATGATTTCTGCACGCTCATCCTCAGGCAGTTCTCTATCCATCAACATATCCATCGCCTTTTTGGCAACATCAATGGATGAATGTGTCAATATAGCGGCAACGACCAGTGCAAATACAGGGTCAAGCCAATGAGGTCCGCCAAAGAAATCAATCAGCACAATGCCCAGCACGCCAGCATTCATATACAAATCACCTTTGTAATGGGCTTTATCGGCTTCGATAGCTAAAGATTTGGATTTTTTAACAACGTAATTTTGATAGCCAACCAAGGCAAAGGTCAGAGCAATACAAATTGCGATCATAATCGCGGATACGCCATGATGGCTTATTTCTTCAGGTTTGACGATATTCTTTACGGCCTCTAGGCACAAAAATAGCGCTCCGCCCGCTAGCATCGCGCCCTGAAATAAGGCAGAAACGCCCTCAATTTTACCGTGGCCATGGCGATGATCTTCATCGGCCGGTTTCATGGAATAACGTATGGAAAAAACCGTCAGGACTGAGATAGCGGTATCTGTAACAGAATCAATTAACGAGGCTAGGATACTATTCGAGCCGCTCATAAAATAAGCAACAGCCTTAATAATAACCATAGACCCTGCTGCAAAAATTGCCGCAAAGCCGCCATTTAGCGCTAATCTCTGGTTTTTTATATGTTCATTATAGCTATCGTTAAAATCTACATTATTCATAGATACAACCTCTCCCATAAGGCGCCTCGTCTTCAGCAGCCCATAGTGTAACAAATCAGAGAATAAAATCTATAGGCCGTCTGCTTTATTAACGCCCTGAGTAGAGCCGCGCCTATAAAAGCACGACCGCCCATGCAGATTACAACGTCAATTGATCAACAATAACGCGCAGCTCATCAATATTATCTTTTTCATGAGCGCTGGTTAGGAACACTGTTGGATAAGCCGCTGAGCGCTTACGCAACGCCGCTTCGGTTTTTTCAATTACGCCCGGTAATTCAGATTTTTTGGCTTTATCTGTTTTGGTCAGGACAACGCGATACATGACAGCCGCTTCATCAAGAAGCTCCATAACATCATTATCAACGTCTTTAATGCCGTGGCGCGAATCAATCAAAACGAAACACGCACGCAAGCTTGCGCGACCACGAAGGTAAGCCCGAATCAGAACTTTCCACTCTGCTTTCTGTGTTTTGGAGACTTTGGCGTAACCATAGCCCGGCATATCAACCAAGTTAAAACGCTTGTTAATCTCAAAGAAATTAAGCTGCTGCGTGCGTCCTGGTGTATGCGATGTCCGCGCTAAAGCCTTACGACCTGTCAGTGCATTAATCAATGAGGATTTACCCACATTAGAGCGCCCAGCAAAGGCGATCTCTGTATGCCCCTCAGGGATCATAATGCTCAGATCAGGAACGCCCGCTATAAAGTCACAGCTACCGGCAAATAATAAGCGACCGCTTTCAATTTGCTCTGCTGTGTAGTCTTCTTCTGTATCATCCATAAGCGGGATTAATCCTTTTTCTTCGGCTTATCGCCTTTAGGGCTTTTTTTCGTAGGCTTTTTCGTTGATTTGCTTGTGGTCTTTTTTGCTGCTTTTTTAGCAGGTTTTTTGACCGCTTCGCTATCAGCCGTACCATTATCATCATCGCTATCATCCGATTCACCGAAGAGCGCTTCTTCAATGTCATGTTCGATAACTTTTAATTCCGGATGAATTTTAGGCCCTGTTTCGATAGCTTCTTCCATGTCTATTTCAGCTTTTGTACGCTTAAATAAATGCACTTCGACACCCATCATACGCATAATCACATATTGCTGTAATACACCCAAACCGTTTGAGAAGGTGAAGTAAATAACCAAACCAGATGGGAAACCCGCCAAAATCAACGTGAAGACGATGGGCATAAATGTGAACATCATTTTTTGCGTTGGGTCTTGTGGCGGCGGTGAAAGACGCTGCTGCAACACCATAAAGCCCAGCATCGCCATTGACCATAAGCCAACATTCAACATGTTTGGAATAAATCCAGGCACGTCATAAGGCAAAATACCAAATAGATTAATGATTGAGGTCGGGTCACGTACGGACAGATCTTCAATCCACCCAACAAATGGGGCGTGGCGCGTTTCAATCGCCATGCTAATCACGCGGAAAATAGCCAAGAAAATCGGCATTTGAATCAAAATCGGCAAACAACCTGCCATTGGATTCACGCGCTCTTTCTCATAAAGCTTAACCAGTTCTTTTTGGAGCTGCGCTTTATCTTCACCGTGTTTCTCACGAATCTCGGCCATTTTAGGCGCGATTTTTCTGAGCCCTGCGAAAGAGCGGTAAGAGGCGTTCGCCAAAGGGAAAACCAATACACGCACAACAATTGTGATCATAATAATCGCAACGCCCATATTACCAACCCAGCCATGGAATAAGTTCATCAACCAATAAAGTGGCTTAGTAATGAAGTAGAGCATACCAAAATCAACTGCGAGGTCGAAATGCTTAACGCCAAGATCATCTGAATACGCTTCAAGGTCTTTTAAGACTTTAGCGCCAACAAACATGTTCATTTTATGGCTCGCATTTTGACCGCTCGACACAGTTATTGCATCGCCGCGCACGTCAACTTGCGTAACAGCCTTGTTTAAATCAAGCGCACCGCCTTTTGATGTGAAACGGAACTCTTGCAAACTCTCTGGGTCAGGCAACATAGCCACCAACCAATATTTCTGTGCAATACCAATCCAGCCTTGCGAGGCAGAGAACGCTTGTCCGCCTTTTTTAGCCAGCTTTTTATAGCTCTCTTCTTTAAGGTCATTGTTAATATAACCAATAGGGCCCTCATAAATATTACCCTTAGGTTCATTTAAGTGGTCAGGCTGACCATGACGGCTAATCAATGAATATGGATAGAATTGGAGTTCTTTACCCGTATTATTTTCAATGCGCTGCTCCACAGAGATAAGGAATTTATCATCAATGCTATATTCTTTAATAAAGGTCACCCCTTGACCATTTTTCCACTGCAAAGACACGGGGCTATCAGGGCTCAAAACTGTATTTGATCCAAGAACCTGCCATTGCGTATTTTTGGTTGGTGCGACAATATCCGAATCAACCGCTATCCAGCCAAATTCGCCGTAATGCGGGTAAAAGCTGTTAGCCGGAGAGAAAAGTTCAACATTTTCAACATTATCAAGCGTTTTGAAATAGTTTTTCAATAACAGATCATCAATACGGTTGCCTTTAGTCGAAAGTGAACCTGAAAGCTCGCCATTTTCGATTGTGATTCGAGCCACTTGTTCGCTAGCGATGATTTCGCCGCGCTCTACTTGTTTTTTCGGGACAAAATTAGTCGTGCCGCCAAAGCCTTGCGCGACGTTCATTTTAGCTTGCTGGACTTGCACCGCACGTATGGCTTCTGCTTTAGGTTTTAAAACAAAATGATCGTAACAAAGCCACATAGCGAGAGATAACACGACAAATATTATCAGGTTGCGCATCTCTTCTGGGTTTTGCTGATTCGGGCCATGTCCGTTCATTAGAATATCCTTTTACTCTTCAACTTAAGATTTCTTGGTCTTTGACGTGCTTATCGGCGCACATCTTCTTAACTTCTACTTTTCTTCAAGCTCTTCTGCACGAGCTGTCGTCGGGTCGTTCATCTGCTTGTTCGTCGTCTTGGCTTGTTTATAGCGAAATAATTGTTTCCATTCAAACGTTTCTGGCACTAAATCTTGATAAGTACCTTTATAATAAGGCTGACAGCAACTTATTCGCCGCGAGCCTAGGAAAACGCCCTTTAAAATACCGTGCTTCATAATCGCACCGCGCATATATTCCGAACATGTGGGGTGAAATCGACATTGACGACCGATAATCGGCGACAAAATATATTGATATACATCAATAAAACGGCACAGTATTCGGCGAAACCAATAAAGCACAGCCATCACTTATGCGCCCTTTTCACAGCGCGTTGCCACTGTTTTCTTTTCTAGCGCTTCATTATGATGCAGGCGCTTTAAGCACCATTTCAGATCTTTTTTAATCGCATCATAATCAGCCAGCAGCGCTTTATCACGGCCAATAAGCACATAATCAGTATTATCTTTAGCTGATTCAGGAAAAATATCATCAACAGCGGCCCGTAAGCGGCGTTTGATACGATTGCGCTCAACAGCCAATTTACTGACTTTTTTGCTGACGGTATAGCCAACGCGACAGCCCAGCTGCGCATCAAGCTTGGGATAAAACTGCACGATCACGCAAGAAGACACCCAGCTTTTACCACGAAGCTGGGTGTCTTTAAATTCTTGTCGTTTCTTTAAGCGCCCTAGCTTGGCTGTATTTTTTTGCCAATTGGACATTTTAAATCTTTCGCTTAATTTAAACGAGATTTCGTAAAAGCATAGCCAAAAGCTAAGCGATTATGCGCTTAAGTCTTTACGGCCTTTAGCTCTACGGCGTGCCAATACTAGACGGCCATTTTTTGTAGCCATACGTGAACGGAAACCATGGCGACGTGCGCGAACGAGGTTACTTGGTTGGAATGTACGTTTCATTTCTCTTACCTTTTTAAATTTAAGACCGCAAGCTAGTCTAATCCTGCGCATTATTCAAGCAAAAAAACACAAATTTAGCGCTTTCTTGATTCTGCGCTGTGATTTAGCGGCTTTCTAAGCTGTTTTTATCTGACTTTCTTATAGCACCAGCCCCTGAGCGCGTCAACTAAAGCCGTTGCTTTAACACTTCATTAAAGTATTTTATGCAACTCTCTTAAGGGCATGCTTCATGCGCTGAATTAGAGCTTAACATATTATTTTAATGAGATAATCATGAAAAGCTTGCAGCTCGTTTTCCTTTAGAGTAATCTAGTCAGCGCAAAGAGTTCTCGATAAATATTACATAAGGTAAGTATAAACATGTACGCATTTAAAGATAATCCTGAAATAGACGGCTGGAATGCAGTTACGGGCGAACAGCTTAAAGGATTTCTAAGCCAAGTTGATCCCATTGACGGCAAATTCAAAACTAGCGAAGGCACAACAAAAGTGCATTGGCGCTCCCTTCCCTTTTATGACCGCGTTGCTTTAGTTCGCATTCAAGATCCTGCATGGACCCCTGGCGATTTAGTTGCTTATTACCTAACAGATCAAGGCGCGCTTTATCGTCTAAACGGTCTGTCCGCGCCAATTCACGATGTGAATACAAAAGCGCCGATTAGCGTTACTGAAGAAAATGTCATTGATTACTTAAAATTCTTCTGCTTTTTTGTTCGTGGCGAAGAAGGCCCATTCTTAATTGCTGAAGAAGCTGGCGGTGATTACATCCCTAAAGAAATGGATGATAATACACGCTCCGTTATCGAAGGCACTGTGCGCCCTGCGACATATGAAGGCAAAAATGAAAAAGGCGACTTCCTCTGTGATGCCGTTGTTTTTTATTCAAACGCTTTGTTTATTGCGAATTTCGCTGTTGAGCCAACAGGCATGATCCAAATGTTGGATGATGACCCTATCGCAGCCGATCTTCCAATTAGCGTTGAAGCGCCAATTTGTTAATGGGCCTATCAGCCCAATAAACCGAATTAAAAAAGGCCAGATTTTATCTGGCCTTTTTGCATGAGTCTAATGCGTAACTATGATGCGCAACCATAATACCTCATGGCGCAACAGGCTTTGCCTATTAATTCATAAGCCAACCAACAGCCTTAAAAGCGATAAAATATATTTAATGCGCGCATAACGGGCTTTTTCATCACGACAGGGTGATATGTCAGCGCCAAGCACACACAGTCTTCGGCCGCCCCGATTTGCGGCGTATGAATTTCACCATGGCGGCGAATAACTAAATCCCCCGCATTATAGTGCCCAAACTCATCACTCATTTGCCCCGCTAGAATTAATGTGAACTCATCGCCATTATGGCTATGTGTAGGCACATGCGTACCGGCTGCAATACGCACAAGGCGAATCGTAGATTTTTCGCAAGCAGCATCAATATTCAAATATCTTATTTTTTGATTGAGAAGGCGCGACCAATTTGATGGCACACAGCCCACGCGGCATGAGCGCTCTAAATGCTCAATCAGCTCGCCTGAGATTCCCATTGATTTCAACAGAGCGACAGTTTGCATACACTGATTATCATGAGCTGAGCCATCTAATTCTCGATCATCAAGACATTCATCGAGAAGCGCCATCATACGATCGCGTGACGTCTCCTTCATTTGTGCATATTCACAATCTTTAGACAGCAGATAGCCGCCAATCTCTTCACAAAGCTCAACATCTTCGCGGCAGCGCTCATTCATGCGCAAATGTGCGTCAATCATAAAGCGGCGCGCATCATCCAAAACGCCCGCAGCATATTCAAGCAATAATTCTTGGCTCTTATTTCCCAACACAGTTTCAACCATTAGCGATGCTCCTTACGACGTTGCATAGTGTTACTCTCAGAAGCATTTAGGGTTTTTCTTAACTTTTGCATGGCCAAGCGAATCCTTGATTTAACCGTCCCTAAAGGCAAACCCGTCTCGTCTGCAATTTGAGCATGAGGCTTATCTTCATAATAGGCTTTTTTGATAATACTGATTTGATCTGGTGACAGATCTTCTAAAGCCGAATCAATTTCTTGGCTTAGTTCCTGCGCATAGAATTGGTCAAAAACGGACGCGTCTTCGCTTTCTATTGCATTGAATTTTTCGGGTGGTTGCACTAAAAGGCGGCTATTTTTTCTAAAATAATCTGTACGCTTATTACGCGCAATGGTAAATATCCATGTACTCGCCGCGGCACGATCCGGCTTGTACAGTTCAGATTTTTGCCAGACCATAAGCATGGTTTCTTGCGCCAACTCATCAGCTTCATCAAGGCTCAAACCACCCTTCAGTAAATAAGACTTAATACGCGGCGCAAAATAATCGAATAGGGCCATAAACGCCGCCCTGTCTTTATTCTGCCCAACAGCAAGCAATAAAGCATCAAAGCTTTTCGGCGCCGCGCTTGCCCCCGCACGCAGCTTTTGCTTATCGGGTTGCGTTTTAGACATCACGCTATGTAGACCATCATTATCCATGACGCTATTATGATATGAAACAAACACGCAGGCAAAGCCTTTCTTAGTATTCAAGATATTACTCAAACTTATGCTTAATACGCACGCAGAAGCAAAACGGATCAGTTTTTACTTTATTATGTCCGATATTGTTGTTATATTATTATATAGGCATCTCGCTATGCCCTATTGGCTTTCTGCCAGACCTTCTGTATCTGTCCCAATTCATCACCTCA
This sequence comes from uncultured Micavibrio sp., assembly GCA_963977125.1. GTDB lineage: Bacteria > Pseudomonadota > Alphaproteobacteria > Micavibrionales > Micavibrionaceae > UBA2705. Next base: position 121,092 of record CAXBNJ010000003.1, on the reverse strand, counting down.
TAAGAACGAATTTATCATGAAAAAAATTGCTCTACTCGCCTCTCTATTCCTTTTTACTGGCTTTTCTATGCCGGCTTTAGCCGCAGATACGGACCTAATCGGTCAATATGGCGATTGGTCAGCCCATAGCTATAAAGAAGACGGTCAGAGCGTATGCTTCATGGCAAGTAAACCTGCCGCCGACAAAGGCAACTATACGGTGCGCGGCGATATATTTGCGTTTATCACACACCGTAAAGCGGATGGCACTAAAAATGAATTTTCTTATGCGGCTGGCTACCCCTATAAAGTCGATTCAGAAGTAAAAATCAGCATCGATGGCAAATGGAATTTCACATTATTTACAGATGCTGAAAATGCGTGGACATCTGGCCCTAAAGAAGACCAAAAAATTATCGACGCAATAAAACGCGGCAGCAAAATGACCGTTATTGGCTACTCTAAGCGTGGCACAAAAACGACAGATACATTCTCGCTAAAAGGCTCTTCTAAGGCCTATGAAGCGATCAATAATGCTTGTGGCGTAAAAGGCTAAAGCAAAGATTGGGCTATGTTTTCATTTGGTAATAAAGACAAGCAAAAGAAAAAAGCTGAGGCGGCCGCGCAGAAAAACAGCGCAAAGTTACGCGCACAAGCTTTAGCTAATTCTCGTAAAGCGCGCGACGTCATCGGCGAAGACACGTTAGATGAGATTCGCGCCCAGCTTGAAGGCAAAGAGAATTCGCCCCTAGAGCAAGCACGCCGCCAAATTGACGCTGCGGACAAAAACCGCGTAACGGATAATCTTCGCTACATGATAGACGAAGATAAATCCTAATCATTCCCCCACCCCATTTCCGATATTTTTATTGACATATTATACGCGCCAATGTTATTTATGCTCGCTATATATTAAAAAAATCAAGCATTAGGCGTATTTATGAGCAATAAAAACTCAACAGCACAATTTCATTTCATAGCTAATCCAAGCGATGCTAAGTCGGTTGAATTACAAGAAAAAATGATTTCTAAATACGGACAGTCAACACAAAAGCAAGCCCCAACCATTTGCGCTATTGGTGGCGACGGATCACTGCTTTATGCATTGCGTGATGCCTTTCACAAAGCTGTGATCGGTCAATGTCGCGACGATAGTAATAGTGTTGGGTTTTGGATGAATCGCGTAAACCCTGAAGCCAATGACTTAGAAACAATGATTAACAACGCGCATCGTTATTTATTAAAGCCCTTACGCATTGATATCCTTCATAAAGATAAGACCCGCGCGATTAAATATGCTTTTACCGATGCCGCAGTAATGAGCAATAATGGTCAAGCCTCCCTTGTTCACCTCAAGGATTTAGATGTTGAAGGTAACGACCAGAGAATCATGGGGAATGGCCTGACTTTTGCAACGCCTTTTGGCTCTACGGCCAAAGCCTATGCCGAAGGCGGCAGCGCATTAGATTTATCACTCGCAGCTTTCATTCTTACGGGCAGCGCCGTTTGCTCACCGCTAAACTTTAAATCTTTTGTTTATCCAGAAGAGGCCAAGCTTTTGATTGAAATGAATCCGGAAAATGTCAAACGTGATCAACGCCTCGATATTGATGGTGTCACCTATATCGCCCCAAAAGGCACATCGGTCGCCAGTTTTGAAATCACCACAGATCAAGATAAAAGCGCGACCTTGCTGCTTGACCGCCCCGCACGCAGTGCCTTTAAAGCCCTAACGCGTGAGCTGTAAACCACAAAGACCCTGCATAAGCACCCCTCAACCCAAAGACTTTTTGACCTCGGATGATTATCCCTCTATTCTAAGCGCTGATATATGTATTGAAATAAAGACGCTATAAAAGACAATATAAACAGGCACAAATGATGAAGATCCTTATTCTCAACGGCCCTAATTTAAATATGCTCGGACTTCGCGATCCAGCCATATATGGCCACGAGACTCTTGCTGATATTGAAACGCTCTGCCGCAACGCCGTGCAAGATAAAGCCGAGAGCAGCATTGATTTTAGACAATCAAACTATGAAGGTGAGCTTGTCACATGGATTCAGCAAGCGCGCGGTACGTTTGACGCACTCATCATTAATGGCGGCGCTTATACACATAGCTCCGTCGCTTTGCATGACGCCTTAGAGCTGTTTGATGGTAAGATTGTTGAAGTGCATATCTCTGAGCCGAAAAATCGCGAAGCCTTCCGCCATTTCTCTTACATTGAGCCTTGCGCAGACCACCGCATAGCGGGCAAAGGCGCAAAAGGTTACGTTATGGCGCTTGAGTGGTTATCTACACAAAACTAAGATTCAGGGCCTACCATTAAGCTATGGTTGGTAAAAAATAAACGAGATTATTTGACATCTGCTTTAATATTCTATAATCAGATGCGATGGTTTCTAAACTACAAACAGGATAATGTTTGATGAAAATTAATACAGACGCAATTAAACAACTCGCTGAAATTCTTGACGACACGGGTCTTACTGAGATCGAAGTCGTTGATGGGGATCAAATGATTCGCATCAATAAAGGTGGCAACGTATATGCTAGCCAGCCACAAATGGCTGCGCCTGCACAAATGTACTCTGACCCAACAACACCACAAATCGCTTCAAAAGAGCTGCCTTCTGCTGATGTGTCTACACATCCGGGCGCTGTTTGTTCACCGATGGTTGGTACAGCCTATATGTCACCAGAGCCAAGCGCGCCGAACTTTATTAGTAAAGGCTCTTCAGTCAATGAAGGCGATACATTACTGATTATCGAAGCGATGAAGGTTATGAACCCGATTAAAGCACCAAAATCAGGCACGATCACACAGATCCTCATTAATAATGAGCACCCTGTTGAATTTGGTGAAGTTCTGGTTGTTATTGAATAGTCGCTATTTTCAGCCGTAATAATTTTAATAAATAAAACATAAGTGTTACAGCATGTTCAAAAAAATATTAATCGCTAATCGTGGTGAAATCGCGCTGCGTATCATTCGTGCTTGTCGCGAAATGGGTATTCAATCTGTCGCCGTACACTCAACGGCTGATGCGAATTCAATGTCCGTTCGCTTGGCCGATGAATCAGTTTGTATTGGCCCTCCAGCCAGCAAAGACAGCTATTTAAATATTGCGGCAATCTTAACAGCGGCCACCGTTACGGGCGCTGATGCGATCCACCCTGGATATGGCTTTTTATCAGAAAGCGCTGAGTTCGCGCGTATGGTAGAAGAACACGGTTTTGTCTTTATTGGCCCTAAAGCTGAGCATATCGACCTTATGGGCGATAAAGTTACAGCCAAACAAACGGTTCAAGCCCTTGGCTTGCCGGTCGTACCGGGCTGTGAGGGCGCATTGGAAAGCGCTGAGCAAGGCATAGAATTTGCGAAAAAAGCGGGCTATCCTGTCATCATCAAAGCGGCCTCAGGCGGCGGCGGTCGTGGCATGAAAGTTGTTGAACGTGAAGAAGATTTCGCTGAGCAATATTCAACAGCGCGCTCAGAAGCCGCAGCCAATTTTGGAGATGACACGGTTTATGTTGAAAAATATCTAGGCCGTCCACGCCATATTGAAATTCAAGTCTTTGGTGACGAACATGGCAATGCCATACATTTAGGTGAGCGCGATTGCTCCCTACAACGCCGCCATCAAAAAGTCCTTGAAGAAGCCCCTTCGCCTATTCTTACTGAAGAACAGCGCCAAGCAATCGGTCAATTATCTGCTGACACCATTCGTAAAATGGGCTATCGCGGTGCAGGGACGATTGAATTTCTTTATGAAGACGGCGAATTCTTCTTTATGGAGATGAATACACGTATTCAAGTTGAACACCCTGTAACGGAAATGATTACTGGTGTTGATCTTATTCAAGAACAAATCCGCGTCGCCGCAGGTGAGCCACTTTCAATCAATAAAGACCGCATTCGTTTCCGTGGTCACGCCATTGAATGTCGTATCAATGCGGAAGACCCTGATACATTTATGCCAAGCCCTGGTACAATCACACAATTCCATTGCCCAGGCGGCCTTGGCGTACGTTTTGATAGTGCCGTTTATAATGGCTATAAAATTCCGCCATATTACGATTCAATGGTTGGGAAGCTCATCATTCATGGTCGCAACCGCGAAGAATGCATTAATCGTGCACGTCGCGCCATTATGGAGACTGTAATTGATGGCGTTAAGACCACTTTGCCGCTGCATGAGTGGATTCTTAGCCAACCAGAATTTATTAGTGGTGATTACACTATTCAATGGCTTGAGAAAAAACTCGCTGAAAAGCAAGCTGGCGAATAAGCCGCCTTCTTAAAACCTAGACAAAATATAAAAGACGCTGAATTTTAGCGTCTTTTTCTTTGGCTTTTTTTTGAGATCGTTACTTTAAGCGGTGATGGATTTCTGTTTGCTGCCACAGTTCATGCTTAAGTGCGCCTTGGTTATCCCAATCGCCTTGTGCTATCCAATCAGCGAGGGCAGCGGCGACATTCGGAAAACAAACTTTTGCCGCCTTTTTTTCTTGCAGCCAATCAGCAATAATACCGCCGTCAAGGCGCGCCATGCCGCGCCCATAGCCTAAATATTCTAAAGCGCGCATATTAGACACTTGCTCTATCTGCCCCTCTAGCGGCTTAACCAGAAGCTTACGTCCCAAATGGATCATCTCAGAAGGGGCGACAAAACCTGCATTGGTTATCAACCCTTCACAGCGCGCCATATCTTGCTTAAAAGTCACGGGCGATTTAGGTTTTAAAACAAGCCCCTTATGGCTCGTAGCATCAAAACTCTGAATATCTTGGTGATAAATGTGAAATTCATAGCCATGTGCCAATGGTGATAAAAGCGAGACAACATCATTCAAATCTTCATGGCCAAGATACACGAGTATCATACCTTTTTCAGGCGCATCAGCGATTGGCGCATCAAAAATAGGCGGTAAAATATTTTGACCAAAATCATTCCAGTGCAAACCAAAACTATTTTTAACGGGGGAATACGCTTGCGTTACCATGGCCAGTTGCCATGGGTTTATTCCCGCAGGCAATGAGTGATGGAACGCATATTGATGAGCTATACCAAGATGAGGGGCTTTACGCCACCGCGCCGCAAGAGAAGTCACGGGCTCAAAATCAGTAATGATCAAATCGTAATCATGAACAGGTAAATTAGCCGCATCTTTAAAGAGCTTCTTTAAACTATGTTGACCACAGATCATTTCTTTAGCGCTATCGAAGAAATCAATGCCGCCTTGGCTTTGCTTAATAACAAGGCCATCACGCGTCGTGAAATCAGGAAAAGCATCCATGTTTTTATAATACTTAGCGGCCCGCCCAGAAAATAAATACGAAAGGGATAGGTCGTCTTTTGCCGTTAGACGCGGCGCTAATGCGCGCCCACGTGAAGTATGGCCATCACCCGTACCGTTAATACCATAAAGAATATCCATAACGAGTCCAATTTCCCCTTAATTGAGATCAAACAGACAGTATCAATTTAACTTTGTGCGCTCAAGGTCTTTATGCGTACGGAACTTAATACTGGATTTTTATTTTATCTATGCGTACCCTTATGGTTAATAAAACAAATAAAACGATAAAATCATGACAGAGACCAAACCAGAACAAGCCAATATCTTACGCAGCGCACCAATCCCGATAACAACCCCGCGCCTTATTTTGCGCCCACCGCAAAGCGGTGATGGGGCTGAGCTCACTTGCGCCGTTCAGGAAACTTGGGACAGTTTAAATCAGTGGATGCCATGGGCCGCAGATCAAGATGCCGCAACAGAGGATTTTTATGAGGGCTGGGTGCGCGAGGAAGCCGCTTTGTTTCTACGCCGTGACAATCTGGGCTTCTTGGCCTTTGATCGTGACACAGGGCGCTTAATTGGCTCTACAGGCCTTCATCGAATAGATTGGAGCCTTGGTAATTTCGAAATTGGGTACTGGGTGCGCCAAGACGAGCAAGGTCAGGGTTACGCCACAGAAATCGCCAATGCTTTAACGCGCTACGCATTTCAAGCTTTAAACGCACGTACCGTATTGATTGGACATTCTGAGGGTAACAATAAAAGCCGTAGTGTCATTCAGCGTTTAGGTTTCACCTCAAGTGGATTCATGCCGAACTCTACGCGCTTACCTGCTGGCGATGTCGTACATGATCATATTTATTTCCGTACAGATATAACAGGTTTGGCAGATTTAGACGTCTCTTGGCCAGATGAGGCTAACAACAATGAGCAATAAGACGATAGAAATAAAGCGCTTAACTTTAGAAAATTGGCCTGACTTGAAAATTATACGGCTCGATGCCCTCAAAAGCGACCCGCTTGGTTTCTTATCATCTTACGCTGTGGACGTAAAAAAACCTGACTTACACTGGCAGCGCAGCTTTGAAAACGCTGAAAAAGCTATATTTGGCGTTTATGATGGCACGGATATTATAGGCATGGGCGGCCTGCACCCAGAAAAAGATACGCCGCGCGCCGCGCGATTAGGGGGCGGCTATATAAAATCCGCCTATCGCGGCCAGGGACTTGGTGGGCAGCTTTTGCAAATACGCATAGACTGGGCGCGCGCATCTGGACTCTATGATGCGGTTTATGTCTCGCATCGTCAAAATAACGCCGCATCACAAGCCATGATCAGCAAAGCAGGCTTTGCCCACATCAAAACGCAAGAGATTGCCTGGCCTGACGGGCGCATGGATAATGAAATGATTTACCGCTTAACGCTTTAAAATAAAGGCTTAGGCTAAAATTAGATTACTGTTGATGGGCAATCAGCTCTAAGTCAATACCAATCATCTGACTTACCCATTCAGCTTTGCCATCTGAGCCTTGGCCAATACCATATGCCAAGCGATCAATTTCAAAGGCTGCTTTGACCGTAACAGGCTCGATAGCTAAATCACTCACGGTAAAGCTAAAGCTGATTGGCAAGGTCACATCACGCAAAGTGAGGGCGGCTTCGGCCTGATAAGTGCCGTCTGCATTATCCAAAATCTCGGTTGTTTCAAAATGCGCCTTTGGATGATTTTCAACATCAAACCAGTCAGCGCTCGGCAGCGTGCCATCAAACATTTTATTACCCGTCTTGGCTTCACTCAGTGTGAACTCGGCTGTTATCAGGCTCTGCTCTAAATCTGTGGGATCAAAGTGAACCTCGCCTTGCCATTCTTGAAATTCACCACGGAAAGCATTCCCTGCATGGGCAGCTGAAAAATAAACATGGCTTTGCGCATAATCAATCTGATGCGTTTGCTGGGCGTGCTGGCCTTGCTCAGCATGGGCAATATGTTGCCCCAAGCCGAACAGCATTGATAGGCTAAATAGACCAACCGCACAGGCGCGTAAAAATAGCTTATTTTTCATTCGCGATATCCTTTTCTTTCACCCACCACATACGGGTTAAGATGTTTTCTTTATCAAAGACAAAATGCTTAATCACAGCGCCAATATGTGCGGCAATCAATATTAAAAACGCAATCATACCGATGAAATGCACCCATTCCGCGCCCTCATGTATGGGCTTATTGCCCTGTAGGTTCGGAATATGCGGCCATTCAAACAAATTAAACACTATTGTGGGCAAGCCATAAGAGCTCGATGACACAATAAACCACCCCGATACAGGCATGATAATCATCATGGCATATAGGCCAAAATGCCCTAATTTCGACGCGATACGTTCATAACGTGGGAAAGTCTCTGGCAGTTTCGGCGCCTGCCCAATAAAGCGCCAAATAATGCGCAATAAAGCCGCGATCAACAAAATAACGCCGCCTGATTTATGCCATTGATAAAGGTTAAATTTAAGCGCTTGTTCAAGCCCCTCGACATAGCTCATCGTCAAGCCACTGCCGAGCATCATAAAGAAGCCGATAGCCATCACCCAATGCAGGGTAATGGCTACGCTATTATATCGTTTTATTTCTGTGTTTTCAGACATTATTCAGCTTTCATAAATTCAACTTCTATCGACAAGCTTACATCATCGCCGATCGTTGGTATATACGTATCCATGCCCCATTCAGAGCGCTTCACAACGCCGCTTGCAGAAAAACCAAGCATTGGCTTTTGGCTAAAGGGATGCTGCGCCATCGCGCCGTTAAACGTAACAGCAAGCGGTAGAGCTTTGGTCACACCCAAAAAGGTCAAATCACCATGCATTATGCCTGTTGTTTCACTGGTTTTTTCAATTGACGTTGAAACATAAGTGATTTCAGGAAATTTCACCGCATTAAACCAGCCGCTATCTTCGGCCAATTTTTTATCAAAATCTTCTTTTTCAAGATAAGGATAATCTGTTTTAACTGAAGCTGGGTTTACCACGGCGCTTAATGTGCTGTTTTCTAAGTTCTTAGGATCAAAATTCAGGTCAGCTTTAACGTCACTAAAACGCGCCGTATAATTAGATAGCCCCATATGGGACACTTTCCATGTTAGGCTTGTGTGACTTTGCTCAGCCTGATAAAGCCCTGCGGGCATAACATTATAAGCGGTTTGTGCCTGCGTTAGGCTGCAGCTGCTCAAGATCACAGCAAAAGTCATTATAAATACATTAATCTTCATTATTCTGTCTCCAGTTTATGTTTATTTCGATAGTGATTTAAAGTGTTACGCGAAAAAGAAAAGCCCCTTTTACGCTAAAGCCTTTGCCGTTTGTATAAATTGCATAAGGGACGCTTCAAGCATTTGAATTTGAGCCGCATCACTCAGCGCGCCATCTTCATCAAAAGCTTTAAAACCAAAAGAAATCGCTGCTTGATTAGGAATGACCGTCACGCCAATATTCCCCAGCATCATACGCAGCGGCACTAAACCGCGCAAACCGCCCAGAGCACCGGGGGAGCTTGCCGCCAAAGCCGCAACTTTTCCCTTAAAGGCAATAAGGCCCGCTTCACCTTCTTCATGTGGGCGCGAAATCCAATCCAAAGCATTCTTCAAAAGCGGCGAAAAAGAGCTGTTATATTCAGGTGAAGCTATGAAAAATCCGTCATGTTCAACAAAGAGTTTCTTTAATGCTCTCGCCGCCTCAGGCAAACTTTCCGCTGCTTCAAGGTCGCCATCATAAATCGGCATTACAAAATCTTTTAAATCGATAAACGTCACTTCAGCGCCTAAATTTTCAGCTTGTTTCGCTGCAAATTTAGCCAGTTTTTTATTGATAGATTCAGCGCGCGCACTGCCCGCAAGAAATAGTAGTTTTGGCATTTATACTCTCCTAAATTTCATTAATTATATGTTTTTGGCACATCAATCACAACGACTTCCGCGTTCTTAATCGCCTTAATTTTCAAAGCCTGTATCTTAGTGACCTCAAGGCCATCACCTGTGTTAAAAACCTGCCCATCAATTTCTATTTCGCCTGCAGAGACCAATATATAGGCTTGTACATTAATCGGGTGAGTGATCACCTGCCCTGCCTTCAAACGCCCACCATATATGCGCGCATCTTGGTGAATATACAATGCGCCCTGCATACGATCTTCTTCAAAGCCAGAAACCAATAAAGTCAGTTTATCTTTCGCATAATCGCGCGGGAAATCCATACTGTCCCATTGCGGCTTAACGTTTTTCTGGCGTGGGTTAATCCAGATTTGAAATAAGGTCGTATCCTTATTTTCCAAGTTAAATTCAGAATGGTAAATGCCTGTGCCCGCACTCATCACTTGAACATTGCCCGCCTCAGTGCGGCCAACATTACCTTGTGAGTCGCGGTGGGTTATTGCACCTTCCCGTACATAAGTAATAATCTCCATATCCTTATGCGGGTGCGTATCAAAGCCGCCACCCGCATTAATTATATCGTCGTTAATGACGCGCAATGCACCAAAGCCTAAACGCTTTGGGTTTCTATATTCACCAAAACTAAAGTGATGGCGCGCATCAAGCCAACCAAAATCATGATGTCCAAGGTCTTTATAAGGATAAGATTTAATCATGTTTACTGGCCTTTCTGCCAACCGTTAACTCTATAGCCTCCAGTATACACGGCGCATAAAATTTGATAATATGCTTATATTGAATTTAATTAATTCCATTAGGTTGACAATATTATGGATCAAATATCACGCATCGGCATTTTTATTGCCGTCGTTAAAAATGCAAGCTTTGCCGGCGCGGCGCGTGATCTTGGCATCACAAGCTCTGCCGTTTCTAAGCAAATTCAAAATTTGGAACATGAATTACAAGTCAAGTTATTAAACCGTACAACCCGCAAAGTATCCGTCACTGAAGAAGGCGCGATTTTCTTTGACCGCGCCGGGCGCGCTTTGGACGACATACAAGAAGCGCAAGAACATATACAAGAACGCAAAGCCTGTCCGAGCGGCTCCTTAAAAATCAGCCTGCCCCTTAGTTTTGGGCTTCAATATTTAGGGGCGGCCATTACTAGCTTTGCCCTGCAATACCCAGAAGTCGAACTTGATGTAAGTTTTGATGATCGCATTGTTGATATAATCGGCGATGGCTATGATTTATCGGTCAGGATAGCCAACCTAAAAAACTCCACCTTAATTGCGCGGCGATTAGCCTCTTGCCCGATAATCCTCTGCGCTAGTCCAAGCTATATACAAAAACATGGCGCGCCCACACACCCGCGCGAGCTGGCCGCGCATAATGTTCAAGCCTACACGCATCATACAGGCCCTCATGAATGGCGCTATAAAGACCCGAATGGCAAAGAAGGTCATGTGAGTTTAAAAGGCTCGTTTAAAAGTAATTCAGGCGATATGCTCTGTGCAGCGGGCTTAGCAGGGATTGGCATTGCAATATTGCCCGTATTTTATGTCGCAGAACATCTGGAGAAAGGGGATTTAATCCCTCTTCTGCAAGGTTACGAGACATGGCCCAACCGCGACATTCAAGCCGTCTTCCTCCCTAACCGCTATATATCGACGCGGCTGCGCTTATTTGTTGATCATTTAACGAAGACCTGCCAGTCCCTGCCTTGGGAAGCTTAAGAACTGCGTTGCCATAGGCATATAACGTATGTCACGAAGATCTCCCGTCGTACCGAACGACGATAGACTCGCATAAGCTCCCCTAACATAAAAACCCCTAACATAAAAACCATAGATGAATAACGACACCCAGAGAGCATAACGGCTTTGAAATCCGCCCTTAAGGTTAGCCTCCCTGCCCTTAGTACCTCTGTGAGGAGAAGTGCACATATGCTATAATATATAAATATACAGCCTACGACATATAGTGCCGCCTCACAAAAAACAGCCTGACTACTCTTCATATGAGAACGAAGACATAAGCAAAAACCACCTACACCAACAATATCAAAAAAAAAAAAAACAATAGGAAAAACTCAATGCTGCGTAAACTTACAATCAAACATAAAATTTATATTTTAGCGGCTTTTGGCGCTGTTCTGGCTCTATTAATCGCAGCAGGGTCACTTTACTCTATAAATACAATCGGCAAGAAGCTTAAGCAAATAGCAGAAGAAAACATCCCCTTAACCACGGTGGTCACGACCATAACAATCCATCAGCTAGAACAGGCCATTCTATTTGAACGCGCGACGCGCTTTGCTGAGTTAATGAGAGGAAATGCTAGCGCCGCTAAACATTACAAAGCAGACACTGCAGCTTTCATAACCTTGACCCACCAAGTTGACGCAGAAATTATCTCTGCTGAAGAGATGATCGCCTCTTTAATTGAGCACGAAACGAAAAACGGCGATTCCCCAAAGGTAATTGCAGAGTTCCAACATGTTTTTTCTATTTTGAAAAAAATAGAAAAAGAACATAAAGAATTTGATCATCAAGCAGAAAGTATTTTTAAACTGTTCGAACAAGGAAGAGTTCAAGACGCGAGAGCTTTGGCCGAAAAAACTGAAGTCATTGAAGAAAAACTCAATCATGAGCTCGTGGCACTCCAGCATGAGCTTGACCAGTTCACCGTAGAATCAGCTAAAGATGCCGAGCATTTAGAAAAGATGTTACTAAACATACTCTTCCTTACCAGCTTAATCTCGACAGCCATATTTCTTGTCGTCGCAACATTAATTGTGCGCGGTATCATTAAACCGCTTCTGGCAACAAGACATTACGCCGAAGAGTTATCTAATGGCAATCTAGATATAGATCAACCCATCCATAAAAGCCAAGATGAAATTGCTGACATGATGGCCGCTTTAACTGTGTTCAAAGCCAACGCCATCGAAGCCAACAACTTAAGACATCAACAAAAAGAACAAGAAATTGCAGCCGAGCATGACAAACGTCAAGCGATGCAAGAGCTTGCCAATAGCTTTGATTTACAGGTCGGTGGCGCTATCGGTTCTTTAGCTTCGGCCGCGACAGAGCTACAATCTACAGCAGAAAGTATGAAACGTGTCGCCGATGATACAAGTAGCTCTAGCGCTACGGTCGCTGCCTCTTCAGAGGAATCCAGTGTCAATGTCAATACGGTTGCATCGGCCATGGAAGAAATGTCCGCCACAGCCGCTGAGATTGCTCTACAGGTCACACTGGCTAAAACAAGGTCAAATGACACAGCAAGAGATGCACAAACCGCCAATGACACAGTTGGCAACCTAAATCAGCTCGTCGAAAACATTGGTGAAGTCGTTGAAGCCATTCAAGACATTGCAGAACAAACCAACTTGCTTGCGCTTAACGCAACAATCGAAGCTGCGCGGGCTGGTGAAGCCGGAAAAGGTTTTGCTGTTGTTGCTGATGAAGTGAAGAAACTCGCTACGGAAACAGCAAAGAAAACTGACGAAATTAATGTGCGAATTACAGAAATAAAAGGGGCAACAACCGATTCCGTCACAGCAATGGGGCGCATCATTCAGAATATATCCGAGATTGATCAGTCAGTAACAGGTGTTTCTGCCGCTGTAGAAGAACAAAATGCCACAACGGAGGAGATAACCAGAAGTATTTCTGAGGCCTCCCAAGGTGCGCAAGATGTTTCACAGATCATTATTGATGTACAGAAAGGCGCAGAAGAAACGGGCTCATCAGCCGATACCGTTCTTGTGGCAGCAAATGAAGTCTCGCAGCTTTCAGAAAACCTTAAAGCATCTGTCGATAGCTTCCTTGAGACAATCAGAACCGACAATAAAGACTAGAACGGCTTAATTGTCACAGCTGAGTAACTCAAAACACTCTATTTAAATATGCTTACGGTCGCGATAACACGCGTCCGTAAGCTGATTCTAGACCACGACAAAAAGCCTAAATATAAATTTAGACAAAACGGACAAGACTTTAAATTTTAGGAGGAAAAGTGGTGCCGCAACCAGGAGTCGAACCCGGGACCTGATGATTACAAATCAACTGCTCTACCAACTGAGCTACTGCGGCTTACCTAGATATCTATTATAATCACACCGTTTAAACTGGCGAGATCACAATCTGATGAGCTGCATATTAGCTACTTCTTCTCAAATGTCAAAAATTTTTTGCATGAAAATGCATTTTTTTAAAAAATCTTTTTTCTACAAGGCGGTACAATGCCGCTAGATTTGATTTATTAAGCTTTTCTAAGGTATAATGAGTGGGTTAGTAACAAATAAAATAGTCTGTGTGGTTTAGATGATTCACGATATAAACGTCGCCCTTAGCAAACAAGACTATTGTAGCCTTGCCGCACTCGCGGCTGATTTTGCCAATAAGGATACAGGCCACGCCATCATGTCGGCGACTAGCGCCCAAAATACAGGCTTTGATTTTGACTTTATTGATCTGGTGCAGTATTTATCTGACGGCGCGCTTGATGAAGTGCCATGTATAGGCTTATTCCGTCGCTATTTATTAATAGAAAAAGGCTATGAGAAATGCGGTCATTTCTTTAAAGCGCGTCTGGCTGAATTTGACCATATTATGCCCAAGAACAAAGTCATTGATTTTGGTTATAATCACTTACATGCCCGCATGATACGCGAATCAAGTCCCACGGCAGAAAATTTAATACAGCTTCTGCGCCAAGAAGCCGCTTTTCAGTTCTTTCACGGCATGGCTTGTCCCGCTTATCGGGAGATCCAATTATTCGATCTGATTTCAAAAATTATTCCTTCTGGGCACGCGCTTGATTATGCGAGCGCCAATGCGGATGTTGGTTTATATGCCGCTTTGCATGGCTATACGATCACCACCGCGCAAGTAAGCGGCCCAATGGTTGAGGCCTTAAAGAAACGTTTTCGCTTACGAAAACTGAGCACGGAATTATTGCCCATAGAAGAGCATTGCCCGATTCCTGAGCTTAAGACGAATCACTTTGAGATGATCTTTGCCAATAACAGCTTGCAAGAAACCAACGATCCGCTGTCTCTATTGGAAGAATTTCGGATCGCCTTAAAAAGCAAAGGCGGTTTAGTTATCAACCGCTACCCTTTTGAAATAGCGCATAATAGCTTGGTTATAGATACAGCAGGCCGACGCAAAGCAATTCAAAATTATATCGCGGCACATTTCGAGCCAAGCTCCATTGCCGGTGTTTTTAAGAAAATTTAGCTAAAATACACCTCAACTTTAATATTATGTAAAGTCTAATTTGCTATGATTTAATGAGGGTGTGAGAACCAACAATAATTAAGTACAAAGAACCAAAGCTATAAAGCTATATAGTCCTTTCAATGTTGGCGCATTTATCGTGCCAAAGCATTGGCTAAACCTCACCCCCTGTTTAAAGCTATGATGTTTTACTGATTTTAGCACGACGCACATAATGACGTCGCGATTAATCACAAAAAAGTAAGCGCATAGCCATTGGGTACAAGGGTAGTATGATATGGCAGATGTAAACGGCACAGAAAATGCTGATTTCATTCGATTTATAGGCAGTCTTCAAAATTTAACCTTCACTATGGTTAACCCCTATAGTGGGGAATCTCTTGAAATTGACGCGGAGTTTTTGGTCAACTCACAAAGCTATGATGGGCTTGGTGGGTTTGATTATTTGATGCTCGGCAATGCAGGGGACGCCTTATTTCTTGATGGCTCTTCACGTGGCGGCGATGTTGAAACAATTGACCGTGCCCGATCAATTCAAAGCATAGAATTTATTATTGCTGGCGATGGCGGTGATATCGTTAACCTTGCCAGTTATATTAACACGCTGAGTGATATACGCATTGATGGCGGCGGCGGCGGTGATATTTTATGGACCAATCAAGGCGATGATGTGGTCTCTGGCCATGATGGTAATGACCATATAGTAACAGGCGCAGGTAATGATCACCTTAAGGGCCTTAATGATGATGATTACCTTAATGGCGGCATAGGCTCTGACCTTCTTGAGGGCGGGCGTGGTGACGACCAACTCAAATACACGGCCGATGGCCTCTGGTCAGCGCAGGACGCATTAGCGGCCGATCTGGGGCATGTAGACGGGCTTTACAGCCTAACAGGCCTCAACCAAAGCTATGATAGCTTTCGCGGTGATGATGGTTACGATGTACTGATATTAACTGAAGGCAGCGATGCCTTATTAATTACAGATTTCAACACGCCTCGCCATAGCAACTCGGCCGGTGATCGCTTGAGTGGTATAGAGCGCATAGATGCTGGCGCAGGGGATGATGTTATTGACCTCGCCAATAGCAATATTTACGATGAAAACATTGAGATTTATGGCGATGACGGTGATGACTTCTTGCGCTCTGGCACAGGTGATGACCTGCTTTATGGTGGCGAAGGAAACGACATGCTCTATGGCGGTGCTGGCCATGACATATTATATGGCGGGCATAATGAGGGCGGCATTGAGGTTTTAGAACATCTGTTTAACGATGCCATAGTTTTCCCTGAATTACACGAGCGTCAAAACATAAAAAACCTACTCTCTCCGGGTGATCCTGCGCTTGGGATAAGCGCGGGGGATTTATCTGTTGAATATAGCACAACGGCGACCTTTACCTTCCAAGAATCAGGGGCAGGCTATCGCAACACATTAGGGTTTTATCGTATCAATCATGTTGATGGCACAATTGAAGGCGTTGAAATCGGCTTTGCTAATGTCAAAGCTTACCAAGCTGGCACAGGCTACACCGTCAACTTACCCGGCGCGCCAGATAGTGATTTTGGCTTTTTCATCATCGCCAATGGCTATACGCGCAATCAAAGCTATAACGGACTTGATATGCAAGGAGATCATTTGCAATTCATCTATGATTATGGGGGTGAGAATGAGCGCGCCGCGAGCATTTTTGATGATGGCGATGATATATCTCTCATCTATGATGATGGCACAGCCACGGCGGTAAACCTGAAAGGCGAAGTTTACCACACAACAGATCGCGGCGGTGATACGGCGCTTAATAAAGACGAAGCCGATCATGTTATCTCTGGTGTATTAAATGAAGAGGATTCCTCCATCTTACGGATTGGTTTTGAAGACCTTAAAAACCTTGGCGATGCCGATTATAATGATGTGGTGTTTGATTTAGAAATAGCCGGTCAGACCATCGATACCAGCGAACAGGGCAATGACACATTAGTCGGCGGCGCGGGCGACGATCAGCTGTATGGCGAAGGCGGCGATGATGTACTGGTTATGGGCGAAGGCGCGGATATAGCTTATGGCGGCAGTGGCCGTGATATTTTTGCCTTTGATGTACTGGATAATGCGCTAGATGTGATTGGCGATTATAACCGTTTCGGTGATGTAGACATAATTGATATCTCCGCCATATTAGAAGGCTATGACCCCCTTAGCGCTGCGATTGAGGACTTCGTACAGTTAAGCAATAATGACGCAGGTGACACATTACTTGAAGTCCATAACGGCACAGCGTTTATGGCTGTCGTACAAATCACCGGCGGTACCGGCGATACAACTTTACAAGACATGATTAGCGACGGCAGTCTGATTGTTGATCACGCGTAAGAAGAATACCTTTAATAGAAAACACGAAGAAAAGCTCTACTTTTTCACTTTACCTAATTTTAATCTTATTGCGCTATTTTACATTAATAAGGTTGGGGGATGAAGATTGAGTGAGCTTAAAGAGAAAACCAAAAAAAATATTCATGATATTGAATATGGTTGGTGCCACACAGATCATAAAGAGGGTTTAGAAATCCGCACTGGTTTTCGCGAAGCCGATTACATGAATGATGAACCTTTTGCCAGCTCAGTAAAAAAAATGCTGAAACAAATGGGACTACCGCAGCCTCGCCAAAAGCAAGTGTTCAGAGGCACCCACCACGATTTACTTTTCCTCGATAGCCACGGCGTTGTTGTGCGTATTGGCCCAACAGACGTCACCGACCTTATTCACCCTGCTATTATTCAACCGCTTGGCTGGTTAGACGACACTGAAAATAACATTTCAGTGGCGATTTACCCAGGAATTGAGCTCTCAACGAAGTTTGAAAACCAACAATATGCAGCAGAATCAATATCAAGGCTAGAGGCGAGCTTGAGACAATCAGGTCAACGCAGTCATGATATAAATCAAGGAAATACAGGCATTGTACGTATATATAAAGATGGCCAAGAAAAAGCCTTATCTATTCTTTTAGATCCCGACAATCGATTTAATGGCACTAATATATCAAGCGAAGAAGGCGATGCCTTAAAAAATATTCGCTCTAATGCCCAGTCCTCTCAAAACAACACGCGGCGTTCTGGCGTTATGGAAGACGCAATAAACGGCATATCTGAACTCGTCCATGATATGAGTGATTGGAAAGATGTTTTTTTGCTACATCAACCCTTACGAACTAAGTTTTGGTTAGCCCAGCGCAGCACAGCGAACGGATCAACTCAAGATCCGCTTTATATGCAGCAATTTTGGAATGAGTGCAAATTCCTAACAGAAAAACCAAAAAGTTATATCGTCCATAAATATACTGAATATGAGAACGAAAACGGCGTAATGATATCACGTTACGAGAAAAAATTCATAAACGGGGCCAGTCTATATAAACCATGGACGGGCAAAGATGCTGATCAAAAGCCAAAGATCATCATACCGCCGCATAAGCAAAAAATGCTCGATCGCGTAAAAGACAACCCGCAAGCTGTAGAAAAAATTCATGAGTTATTTTTAAGAAATGACCAATTCCTAAAACAAATTGTAAAGGCGAATTTAGAGTCTTTAGAATGCCTACCTGAAGATATACAGCGTCGTGTGGATTTACATTTATTTCGCTTGCAACAAGATCCAAGATTTTCCAGCACCCTTCCTATAGATGTTTTGGAAGATAAAGACATACAAGAACAATTACTGCATAGCTACGAAGAAAAAACAATTCAGATTAGCGACATTCCAAAACCACTTTATTCATCATCATCTTTTATATATGCGCTCATCGCTAAACGCCCCGAGCAGTGCTTAGAAATCTTCTCTGTTCTGCCCAAAGAGACAATAGGCATTATCCTTGATGAAACACTGGGAAATCGGCGCGTAACAGGAGTCTGGGACTTCCTTTACCGCCAACCAGCTCTATTCTCTCAACTGCCTCTGGTTTTTCAAGAATCTGAAGCTTTCGTTACCAGAGCGCTTGGCTGCGGGGTCCCTTATCAAGACCTTGCAGAAGATATGCGCAATAAAGACCCTATCATCAAAGCGGCCATGATCGCGGCACTAGAAGACGGTCAATACATCACCAACAATAATATAACCAAGTACATCCCACAGCATAAGCAGTCTGTAATCGGGGAAGTCTATAAATCGACTGAATACAGAAAAAAACTCCTACATGGCCTCGCCATAGAGCGTTACACTTACGACGACATCCCCAAAAGCATGCGTGAAGATAAAGGCTTTATGAAGATCGCCCTTGAAGAAGTACCGAACATATACAATCAACTACCAACATACTTAAAACATGATCATGAAATAATCAAACAAGCATTAAGTGGAAACGTCGATGACATTATGGGTGCCTCTTTATTTCAAGCTATCCCCTCAAAAGAATTAGAAGCATTCAAAACGTTTTTATTAAGCGATGAAATTTCTTATAAATATATTCACGCAATGTACTACGATATTTTCAAGTACCAAAAACTACCAGATTTTATGCAGTCAAATGAAACATTTGCTTTAAAGGCTCTAGAAAAGGATACAGATGTCTACCAAGTAATGCCTGAATCCATGAAACAAAATGAAAACATTGCACGATTTGCCTTAATTGAAGACATAGAGAGAGATCACAATATAATAAGATACCTGCCCGAATCTTTACGATTCAACAGAGGATTCCTAGAAAGTGTCGCCTTGCAATCGCCCAAAATTCTTCAAAATGAAGCTTTTTTAAAATACTTTAATAAGGCGGAATATAAACGAGAGTTAAAAGATCTTATTTCTGTAGACAAGTGGTTTGGAAATAAAACGCTTAAAGCTGATTTTAACCACCATTTAGAACAAGCCATTGATGACCTAGCACAAAAAGAAGGACATCGCGCAGAAATACAGCGTGATGGCTTAACCTATGAATGGGTGCTCAATGCTTCCGCGGCAAAAATTCAAGAAAAAGATAATAACGTTCTCTATAATTATGCCGGCACGGATAGCTCCGACCTACTCATCTATAAAGATGCGATAATCATAAACGGCCACTATAATTCAGGCAATAAAGTTGATGTGTTCCGACTAAAGCAGCCATAGATTCAGGCTATTTAAATTTAAATACTCTGGCTGTGTAATTGACATAGCGGCAAAAACCGAGCAGTATCGAAAAATAAATTCACATGTTAATTTTTCGAGCACGGACAAGGATATTTGCCCTTCATTACAAATCTGAACACACTTATCGACACCTATATCGCGGATCCTTCTTCCATTACGATTGAAGATATCAAGCCCCTTATCCGCTATATTGAACAGCATTCTATAGCCATTCCCCCTCATTTAAATGCGCGCCTACATAAACAAGGCGAAACATTGCCCGCTTCGACCCTCAGCGCGACGCATTTTATTCGTGGCAACTCAAGCGGACTGGGAAAGACATCCATTGTGACCATCGGCGTTCATGGTAATGAAATTTATGCGGGCGCAATATGTGCCTTAGAAATTCTCAAAGCGCAAAAACAGAACAAGCTTGAAGGTAACGTCGTTTTACAGCTTGGTAATGTTAAGGCCATAAATGGTTTTCTAAACAGTTATGACTCCATGCAGGATTTCAGCGAGCGTGCAGGCTGGCGCGCCACATATGGCGATCAACTCGGCACGCACCAAGTGACCTTGCCCTCAGGGCAAATCCTGAGCATTAAGGACGATATGAACAGACCCCTGCGCAATGCGATGTTTTTGCCGCGCGGTCAAAGTCCAAATATCGACCGTAGCCAAGAAATTGTCTGGACAGCCCGCGCTGTTGAGCAAGGCTTATTGCCTGATCACAACAATATTTTAAGCCCAAGCAGCCAAAGCACTGATATTGGCTTTATTATCCATCCACACACATCGCGCTCGCCCAATGGCATCACCAATTTAAGCATCCCGCCGCGCTGTTTAACCGCGCTCAAGCAAGGCACGCTTGGTAGGCCTTTTATCCATACACCAAGCTATATGATGAATATTATTAACTGGAGCGGTCATGGCCTTGGCGGGGCTGACCATACAACAATGAGCGATTTAATTGCACAAAACATCAATGCGCAAGCGTTAATCGTTACGGTCGAGCTTGGTAACCATGAAGATGTCAAAACGCCGCAAGCACCGTCTTTAATTAATACCGCGCAAATATTTACAGCAGGCCTGCTGCAAACCACAAAAATGGTCGCGGCTGATTTCTTAAAGACAGCTTATAATAGCAAGGCGCATAAACATGAATTTACAGTCTATAAGGCAGATCCAGTTTGCATTTCACTGAAAGAATTTGATGGGTTCGCGGCGCTCAAATCGGGCGATATACTCTACCCCGTGCGCGCCATGGATGCCGCTGAACGTCAAAGCTTATCACTGCTAGAGATTAGCCATGAAGTCATTTTGGTTAATGCACATAATAAGATAGAAATCTTATCGCAAAGTGAAGCGATGAAAAGTCGTGATAAAATAGGAAAAGCGCATGAGGCCTATTATAAATTCTGGCCCTTAGAATTAGAGCATATCAAAAAAGGCGAAACGTTAATGCTCTGCCAAGCACAAGATGGCCGCGTTAATCGCCTAAAAGCGCCGCGTACCTTTCATGCTA
Source organism: uncultured Micavibrio sp. (assembly GCA_963977125.1). GTDB lineage: Bacteria > Pseudomonadota > Alphaproteobacteria > Micavibrionales > Micavibrionaceae > UBA2705. The sequence goes on along the minus strand of CAXBNJ010000003.1, from coordinate 100,011 downwards.
TATTCCCATGGATAAACAACAAATCATTCCCGCTGAGCTTTGATCCCCACAGCCATACAGATTTGCGCCTCTATTTTACAGCAGAGCAAGAAACAACATTAACCCTGCCTGAAACACAGCCTGAGCAAAAGATAACCGCAAAGAGCCATAAGCCCGTAAAACCTACAGGGCCTAACCCAAAAATATAAATTGGCTTAATATATACACTAAAAATAGTGTTTAATCTGAATCTTCGTCGCTATCGACTTCAAAGTCTTCATCTGAATCGGATTCTGGCTTAGCCTGCTTTTTATCTGGCACGGCGCTCTCTTCGCTGAGCTTTTCTATGCAGTCAAGAACCCACACATCATATACAGGGTGGTCCATTGCCGATAAAGCGGGTGAGGAAGCAAACATCCAACCACTAAAAATCCATTTAGCTTCAGCGTTTTCTGGCTGTTCCCAAATTTGCAAGAACGCCGACGATTCAGGTTCTTCAATTGGCGGCGGTTCTTTGCAGGTTTGTGGGCGAATATATATATCCCCGAATTTAACCGTTTTACCGACCTCAACTTCAAAGCTGACCGTGCGCGCGGTAATCTTATCCAAAGCACGCAAGCGCACAGCGGGGTAAGATTCCATAGATTCTTCAATTTGAGCCGATTCATGGCTAGTAATTATTGTATTGGTGTAGTTTTCTGTTTCGTTGTTGATGATCATACGCGTGGGTGCTTGATCATCAGAGGGCTCTGATATTTCTGGCGCAAATAAAGGGTTAATTTCAATATCCTGCGCGTTACCTTGCCCTGCGCTTAGCGCAAAAACAGATAAACAAGCCGCGAAAAACAAAAGACTGCGGGTCATTTTACTTTTCATCTTTTTGCATGTTAAATATGAACTTACCAAGCAGTTGCTCTAGGTTTTGCGCCGCTTGAGTTGTTTCAATAACGTCGCCTTCTTCCAAATAATCATCCATGCCGCCTGGTTGCAACGCAAGATAGCGACCGCCCATCAAACTGGCTGACGTAATAACCGCAGAAGTGTCCTCAGAAAGCTTAATGCCAGAATCAACATTCATATGAACCAAAGCCAAAAAGCGCTGCGTATCCAATTCTATACCTTGGATCGTGCCGACTTTAACGCCACTTATTTGGACATTGTCACCAATAGATAGCCCGCCAACATCTGTGAAGGCGGCTGAAAGCATATAACCATTGGCGCTTTTAATATCAGCTTTTTGTGCTGAAAAACTTAAAAATAATGCGGCTATCGCAATAACTGCGCCGCCCGTTATAGTTTCAATTGCATTATGTTTCATCGTTTATATACCCGTTTATTAAGTCTTTATAAGTTTCGCTACTCTAGCATATCTTTTACGCATTTATTGCGGCGGTGTCCATGCTTCATAATCGCCACTGGCTTTATCGCGCTGACCGCCTTTTAATTGGTGGCCTGGTGGCATGTAAGTCGCCTCGGTACCGGTTTTATTTTCCGCATGTGCTTTTTGCCACGGACGACGATAAGAAGCATTTTCATCATCAAGACATGGAAACACATCACTTTGGTGATGCAGCCAACCATGCCATTCTGGTGGAATTTTTGTTGCTTCGGCCACGCCATTATACATGACCCAGCGGCGCTCATGGTTGTAGCCTTTACGCGCTTTGGCCCGATAATATTTATTACCGCTGCCATCAAGCCCTACAAATTTTGAACCAGATGTTAACTTTACCCAGTGAATATGCACTGGTGAGTGAACACCTAATACGCTGGATAGAAATTTCAATAAGCCCATTTTAGCCCCTTAGCCACAAATTAGGCAAGATCGCAGATTTAACCGACCTTGCAGGAATAACCTTGATAATTTATCTTTTCCGCGCCAAGATTGCAATAGAGCCAAGCCAATAGAAAGCAATAAACCATGATTTCAACACAAGAAATTTATAAGCGCCTTAAAGATAAGGGCTTGTCCCTCCCCAAAGCCGCAGCCCCAGCAGCTAATTATGTGCCTTATGTGCTTAGTGGCAATCAGCTTTATATTTCAGGGCAGCTGCCCTTTTTAAATGGACAAGAAAATCATATTGGTCGACTTGGTGACACTTATAATATCGAACAAGGCCAAGCCGCCGCGCGCGATTGCGCCCTGAATATACTCGGTCAAGTTGACAGCGCCGTTAATGGCGATTGGAGCAAGGTTAAACGCTGCATCAAGCTTGGCGGCTTTGTTAACTCAACCAATAGATTCCACCAACAACCCGCCGTTATTAATGGCGCTTCGGATTTAATCGCCGATATATTGGGCGATGCGGGCAGACATACGCGTTTTGCCGTCAGCGTTGTCGCTCTGCCTTTTGGCGCCGCCGTTGAAATAGATGGCTTGTTTGAAATTAATGCGTAAAACTGTCTTTTAATTGACATAACCGCAAGAACCCTATAGATTGCCTTAGTTTTTAAAATAGCGGCATGCATATTAAAGAGGGTTAAGGCGATGATGAGAGAAGATGGCTATATTGAGCAAAGAAGAAAAGCTATTTATCTGCACGAAGAGTATAAAATGTTCTTTATCACAGGGCAAACAAGCTATGGCGATCAGCCCATTGCTGAAATAGGCCAGAATAGCGAAGGGCTATCCATTCCCAATTATGAGCTTAAACCACAATTTAAAATTTCATGTTCATCATATGATCGCCGCTCTTATATTCTTCCCATTCCGTTTGACGCATTGAGCGCCGATCAAATAACAGCGTGTAAATCTATCGCCGAGCCATTTAATGAACACAGCAGTATTGATCTCAGCGTTAATAAAGCGCGAGAAATATTAAGAATATGGGATAGCTGTACGGGCTGTGAATCTGAAATACCGCTCAAGCAAATTAGCGCAGTGGCGCGTTATAAAATTTGCCCCGACCTTGCGCCGAAACAAGCCATTTATTAATCACTCTACGGTCTTATCTGATGGTGCGATAACTTTATAGTAATAGCGCCCCGGGACATATTCATCATTAATTTTCGCATAAAATGGATGCGATCCGACATGGACGTAGCCCATACTTTCATATAAGGAAATCGCCGCTTGCTGCGTTTCGCGAATGTCCATATTCAGAACAGAAAAACCAGAGTCTCGCGCCACTTGTTCAGCACGTTCGATAATCATCCGTGCAAGACCATATTTACGTGCCCAAGGCGCGACGAATATCGAGTGGAGATGCGCACTATGTGCCTGTGCTTGGTTATTCAACGGTGGCATAGTGATTTGCGCCGTGCCGCAAATTGTGCCATCAAGGCGACCAATAATCAGCTTACGCGCAGGCATAGCCGTTACGCCTTGCCAGTATCTTTCAAGCATATCGCGGGCGGGTAATTCAATCCACCCGAAACCACCGCCGGCTTCTATGGCAGAATCCGTTGCATCACATAAATCATTAAGGTCAGAGATATCAAGGCGCTCTTCCACAAGCTCAGTGAGCACTTCTAGCGGCGTTGGTTTTAATTTGGCTTGGTCCATTTTAGATACCTCCCATTAATATAATCGTAGATTTATTAAACCATAAAATAGGTAAAATTCGGTTAAAAAGCCTAAAATTTTATCTAATTTATGCTGCGCTTATTGTGCAGCACATATTGACCTTAGGCGCATAAATCCAGCAAAGCATTTACTGTGTTTTCTGCGCCTGCAGCAATTTGTTTAATAGATGCTTCTAGCATATAACAGGGGCTTGATACTATTTTATTCGTGCTATCAATAACGACTTGTTCATGGGTGGTGATTTTATGGTTTGCGCCGCATGCTTCAATTTCTTCGATAGTGGGCTCATCATCACCAATGGTGACTTCAACGCCAGCATCGCCAAATAGCTTCGCTAAAATCGTCGGGGATATACACAAAGCGCCAATGGGTTTACCGGCGCTTTTCATGGCTTGTAAAGCCACAGCCAACTCTGGATTAACTGTGCCCTCCGCCCCATCAAAAGCAAAGCTTGAAAGGTTTTTTGCCGCGCCAAAACCACCAGGTAAAAGCACCGCATCAAAATCATCAGCATCAAACTCGCTCAGAGCGTTAATCGCGCCGCGGGCAATGCGTGCCGATTCAATCAATACGTTACGTTGTTCGGGCATTTCTTCGCCGTTTATATGATTTATAACATGGTGTTGGTTTATATCTGGGGCAAAGCAGCTATAGCGAGCGCCCGCCTTGTCTAAAGCCAAAAAACTGCACACCGCTTCATGAATCTCCGTGCCGTCAAACACACCACAACCCGATAAAATAACCGCAACATTTTTCGCCATTTTCAACCCACCTTGTTAAAACTTATTTGAATAGAATACAGATAAATACATAGGGCTAAGCCATGCAAAAAGCAAATAAGATTTAACGAATGCCTCTAACGCAGATTTGGCGGCGGGTTATTGGGGCAGTTTTCCCAAACCATCAGATTGAAAGAAATAAAATCACTTGAAGCGCCGCGCATTACGTGGTTTAACGTATCACTGACTTACACTATGATTTTGCCTCAATGATTTTGCACCCGTAGCTCAGTGGATAGAGCACTGGTTTCCGGAGCCAGGTGTCGCAGGTTCGATTCCTGCCGGGTGCACCATTTAATCCGGAACATTCATATAATCTCCCACCACACCCCCGACCACACCGCCAAAAATACTCTGCAAATACATCAGTATTTTGCACAAGCGCCTTAATCACTTAATCCGTCGCCTGATCACAACAAAGACGTTCTTTGCTGAGTAATTTAACGGCTGAAGCTTTTTCTTCGCACTGTGGAGCAGCATAAGCAGACCACATAAATTTATTAGTCTTTATCTTCTTTACGCCGACATTATCGTGCTCAACTCCACGGCAGCTCTGTTTGAAAATTGTCATCTCGTTTCTCCTTCTGTTATCATTATATTATCTCTTTTCAGTGTCTCTATATTTAGGGTGCAAGCCTGTTTTTTCTCTTTGATTTTAATCAAGGGCACACCAATTGGCATATGGTCTTATTCTCTCAATACAACTTAATCATAAGGAGAAACACAATGACGTTAAGAGAAATTATAAACTGGAACCAACCACGTAATGTGCCTGTAAGCCAACGCAACACATTTGGACGATCTTTATTTTCATTGCAAGATGACATGAATCGTCTCTTTCAGGACTTTTTTGGCGAAGAACCAAGCCTATTAACAGCCAACCCGTTCGAGCAATTACCGGCCATTGACTTGATTGAAAATGATAGTGACTTTAAAATAAATGCCGCTCTTGCTGGTATTGACCCTGAAGATGTTGAGGTGGCTTGCACAGATGGCTACCTAACGATTAGAGGCAACCATATGGAAGAAACCGAAGAAAGTGATGCATATTTCCTACGAAAAGAAATATCCCGCGGGTCATTCCGCCGCAGCATTGCTCTACCAGCGAGCGCCAATTTTGATAAGGCTGATGCCAGTTTCAAAAATGGCGTTTTAAGCATTTCTATTCCCAAAAAAGCCGAAGCACTTAAGAAACCCAAAAAGTTAGAAATCAAAAAAGCCGCTTAAGACTAAAGGTAAAATATAAGTGAAAAAACCTAAGTTAAAAAATAAGCCAGAGCAGTATTAACCTGTTCTGGCTTATTTTTCACGCCCCCCCCCTTAAATGTGTTCGACGTTGTCCATATTTATTCTGCTTGGGCACATCAGCATGTCAGGCCCCATACAGGACTCTGGCTGGGCTGAACAATTTACGCAACATAGGGCTTTGAGTTTCTCTGCGCTTTCAATATAAATTGTGTCGCGCACGACCATAACCCCTCGGCTTTGTAGCTCTTTTAATGCGCGGGAAAAGGTTTCTGGTTGCATACCCAAACGCGCAGCGGCCAAATTTTTATCATAAGGGAAGGCTAACGCCTCTTGAAGGTGGGCTTTGCCGTCACTCTTATTAACCTCGCTAATGGCGTGATTACGCATTAAGTAGATTTTTAGAACGAAACATGCAACGCGCTGCATTGTGCTCATCACCATAAGATGTTCATTCTCAAGCTGCAGTTTTTTCAAGCGTTGCGTCATAATATGCATCATATAAATAGCCAAATCAGGGTTATTTATGGTGATCTCTTTTAAAATTTTTGCGGGTAACTCAAGAATGGTTACGCCGTCCATAGCCTCGGCAGTGTTTGAATAAACGGCTTGATACTCTTCATCGCCTAATACCGATTCCCCAAAACTCTCACCGCGCGTAGTCAATGAAAGCACCGCTTCATTACCAAGGCTGGTTATTTGGTAAATCTTAACCCAGCCATTGATCACAATAAAATACCGATCCGCCACATCGCCCTGCATAAATAAAATTGAACGACGCTCATAGGTTTTTATTCTTGAATGCCTGATCAGTTTTTGTCCTTGTAATGGGGATAAGCTTTGAAAAAAAGGTAATGATTTTATTAAAAAAGTCGCTTCCATACGCAGATCCATTCCTTGATATAAATTAAATTTAAAATCAGCAAACAACAGATAATCAGCAAATATTTTAAGAGGTTTGTAATTCAAGAAACTAACAGCCGCCATAAGCACAGACAAGCCTGTGCAGGCGCTACAGGCCATAAATAAAAACACTTTACGTTCTAAAGTCAGTTTATAAAGGCGCTGCGCACAGCATTTCCCTGTAAACACACAATAAGGTTTATTAAAACAAATCAGTTAACATAAAGCTTGCATTCCAGAAAAAGGGGGCGTACATTATATGCATTGCAACATGAGGTTTTGCTAATGACTGATAAAAAGCACCATCCCTTAAAAACATACCACGATGATATCACGGATATCACCAGTCGGTTTTCCTTCACCCACCACCCCGTCCCTGATAAATCAGGCCTGATCGTATCGCCGCAAGGCTTTGCACAGCCCTTTTATCACAAACCGACCAATACAATCGGGGTTCTTTTTTCCAAAACGGCGAATAATTTTCGCGGCGATACGCAAAGTAATGGAAAAATACATGCAACGGATGAAGAGTTACAAAATTGCTATATTTTTGGCGCACGCCGCGCCAAAGGTAATGAAGATACGCCGCTGCTTCAGCGCGCCAACGCCCATACAATAAAACGTGAATTACGCGAAGATCTTGATAAGTCCCGCCGAACACTGGGCTTAAGAAGTCGCAAACACTTCACGCTTTATAATGCGGATAATTTATATACAAATGGCCGCCATGCCTATGAAATATTACCAAGAAAAAATGGTGGTTATAATGTGGTCTTGCGCTTATCAACGCGCCGCCAAGATGGCAGCTTTGTGCCTTTTGATTTAAACGATAAAAGCCTTAAAGGGCATTTTGCTAAAGCATCAACCACAATTGCCCGCGCGAAATCCTTAGCACAAGCACGGCTTGCCGTTAGTGATCACTGGCGCAAGTTATCGGCTGACCTTTGGGAAGAAAAAAATATCTTCATGAACACCAGCAAATTTGTTTTTGCCAAGAAGCTTTTGGCGAATTTAGTTAACGGCACATATGAAAAAGCGCCCAAAATTGTCGGCAGCACAACGATTGTTGGTGCGATACTCGGCGTAGAATACGGCTTAACTTTAGGCGTCACAGCGGGCCTTGCAACAGGTTTCACGGCAGCGGCCGCACACACCGCCATTCACTTACCCGTTGAAATGGGGCTAGAGGAATATATGCATGCACGCGGCAAATCAAAAGAAGCGAAGTTAAAACTTGATATTGATGCTTATGGATTTGACGCAGATGTATCCGATCACTTTAAAATACAAACGCCAGAAAACATCGCAAAGCTTTGCCCACATATAGACCTTGAGCGTTTTAACGCTAAGGATTTTGAATTGCTATCCCTTGAACAATTCAGCCTTGTAAAAGACCGTGAACAAATTCAAGATAATTTACAAGCCGTTGGTCTGGCGGGGCATTTAATGTTTATGGGACAAAGAGGCTTTTCTTCAGAGGCTTCAATTTCTGACTTAAGAACAGAAATGCGCGTTTTTCAAACAGGTATTGTACGCTTTATGCATGAGAAGCCAAATGGTCAGATTCTTGTCTTTGCGCAATATTGCCCAGAGCAATGCAAGAATGAAGAACAACGCCTGCCACAGCATTATATTGACCAATTTAACAACAGCATAATACGTCTTGAATATGATCGCCACAAATCAACCTTCTCTGAAGGCTTGGTAAGCGCACCGGAAAATGTGAGCTACAAAGATATGATGCGCGAAATAGAGGGTGATATTCTGTTTTCTCAACAAAAAGATATTTCTTGGGATACGCGCAGAACATCCATTCAGAATATCTATAGCGCCTTCACTGATACAGAAAACCGCAACGCATGTTTACGCAAGAACACGCATTCAATCGCGACCAGCCTACGCGCTTACGCTTAATCGCGTTAGACGTTATAATAAGATTTATACCATTCAATAAATTTGGGCAGGCCTTGTTCTATTGATGTGGTCGGCTGATAGCCGGTCAAACGCGTGGTCTCGTCAATATCAGCGAATGTTTCTTTAACATCCCCTTGCTGCATTGGGCGGAAATCTATTTGGGCTTTTTGGCCTAGGGATTGCTCAAGAACGCCAATGAAATCGAGCAAAGCTTCACTTTTGTTATTGCCAATATTTAAGACCCGATGCGGCACCTCGCCCTCGCTGCGTGACGACGGGGTTTTAAGAACGCTGATAATGCCAGTGACAATATCGTCAATATAAGTAAAATCGCGTTTCATATCACCATTATTAAATACGGGCAGTTTTTCCCCTGCGAGTATCGCTTTGGTGAAAATATAATAGGCCATATCAGGGCGTCCCCAAGGGCCATAAACAGTGAAAAACCGTAAGCCAGTTTGCGCAAGGCCATAAAGATGGCTATAGCTATAGCTCATCAGCTCATCGCTTTTTTTCGTCGCGGCATAGAGGGAAACGGGTTTATCAACGCGGTCTTCAACCGCATAAGGTAATTTGCTATTACCGCCATAAACAGATGAAGAGCTTGCATAAACCAAATGTTCAAAACCATCTGTATGGCGGCACATTTCCATGACGGTTAAATGCCCCATCATATTACTGGTCACATACTCATAAGGATTTTCTAGGGAATAACGCACGCCCGCTTGTGCGGCTAAGTGAATTACCTGTACAAAAGGACCCTGATCCGCCCAGAGAGCCTCCATCGCGACGCGGTCAGCAATATCGACCTTACAAAAATGAAAGCCCTCATGCTGCTCTAACAGCGCCAGACGGCCTGTTTTTAAACCGACATCATAATAATCATTTAAATTATCGACCCCGACAACGCTATACCCATCATTTAACAGCTTCAAAGCTGTGTGAAAGCCGATAAACCCTGCGGCGCCGGTGATTAATATTGGACGAGACATCTGAACCCTTTAAACAATCTAGCTTTAAATTTATCTTTAAACCTATCTTATGCGTTGTAATCAAATCCGCAACCATGCGCCAGAATTAATTTAATAAACTCACGGCACTGAATTAAAAAATGCGCTCTAAACGAAGCTTTATTGCGGAAACATATCCCGCGGAATATCTTTTTTGGCCATGAGTGAAGCTTTATAGCATGGCGTAAAATGCGCTCTAAATTGCTCTGGCCAAACACTATAATCAGGACGAACTGGCCCCAGAGCCACTTCCTGTGCGGCGCTAATCTTATAGGCGTTAAACATGAATACAGGGTTTAATGAAATCCCCTTTTCCTGCATGTCACGTTTCTCAGCAGAAGAAATCACAGGAAAGTGTAAATCAGATGTTTTCATTTGATCAATATACAAGTCTATCAACCCCTGTAATGGCGCGTGTAACTGTGTGGGGAAATGCGTCATAGGCAAAGGCAATCTTGTCGGTGGCAAAATTTCACCATCCAATTTTAGGGAATTTCCAAAAGTAATATCCGTAAATATCTTACCTTTATCTTTAGGGTAAAAATGATCATAGGCATTCTTAAAGGAGGCATCATTTCCTTTCACTTTAAGCGGATCCAAGCCCCATAAAGATTTGACTATTTTTTGTGCGTAAAACTGCGGATCATATTGAAAAGATTCAAAATCAAGCACCTCATTAAAGGGGCGCTTTTGTATGTCTGACCAGCGCGCGCGAATAGTATAATTTGCCGTAAAATGTGAGAAATAATTAAATAGCGTGTCTTCAGGAAGATGTGCTTCACCAAGCCCTTTCGCTTCATTAGCCCAAAGCGCATTTACTTTATTCGCGACAGCCTTCATTTGTGGTGTTTTCTCATAAAAAGACCGATGCGTATTGAGAATATCAGCGGGGCATTTAGCAAAATCGCGCCCTGCAACGCAGGCATTAAAGAGCTTTTTAACTTTAGGGCTATAACCAAAATCTTCATCATATTCATCGGATAATAATCGACAAATTTGGCGTAAGCGGGATTCCAATGAAAATGAGGGGTAGCGGGTCAAAAACAAAGGCTGGTCATTGAGCTCAAGCAAGCTGTCATATTCGAAATAATAAGGCCAAGACGAAGGCATGAACTTTACCAACATACGAATAGCCCCCTTTTTATCTGGGCGCTGCGCTTGGGCTTCTTTATATGCGTCTAGCAAATAATCATAAACATTTTCAATTTTATAACGACAACCAAGATCATCATTCACAAAATGCGCGCAATCAGGCTCGTTTATCACGACATCAAAATCGCCCTCTTGGCCAAGCTTAAGCGCTACGGAAGTAGAGCCCGTTCCGTGCGATGCCAGAATATAGCGAAAATTAAGCGCCCCTGAATCAATAATAGATTTAAGATCGCGAAAAGATTTTCTTTTCTGTATTGCCTGTACTCTATCCCGCTGAGGGTTATATGCAGACATAAATGCAGCCTTACTTCATTTTGTTTTTATGGTTAATAGTTTTTTATAGACTATGATGGCGCGATAAGGCAAATTAAAAAAATGATTTCAATGTCCCAAATTAAAGCCGCAAGAGGCCTGCTTGACTGGTCACAAAGCGTTTTAGCTGATAAGGCTGCGCTAACGCAGCGCACTTTGACCAATATTGAAACGGGACGCACGCGCCCCAACATCGATACACTCAGCATAATCAAAAAGACCCTTGAAGATAATGGCGTTGAATTTATTGAAGACGGCGTTCGCCATAAGAAACATCATATGGATATTTTTAAGGGCGAGACTTACCAAGCTGATTTTATGAATTTTTTGTATAATATCTTAGACAGCACAGCCACAAAAGAAGTCTTGTTAAACGGTATTAATCAAAGCCTGTTAACCGGCGCTGCGCGCGATGACGTTCTTGAGTATACAAAGAAAATCAAGAAACTCGGCGTTACCGAACGGTTTATTGTCCCCGAGGGAATGGAGCAATCTTGTATGACGGCGGATGCGCGTAACTATCGTGGCCTGCCCCCGCATTATTTTAGTGACACAACACCAATTATCATCTTCGAGTGTTATTACGCGGTGATGCTGTTCGACATACAAGAAATATGGGTCATAAAAAATAAAGCACTCGCTGATTTCCAGCGCAAACAATTTTCATGCCTATGGGATAATGGCAAAATATTCACTTGAAACTTGAATCTTTCATAAAAATAGGGATAATAAAAGAAACTCAATTCCTATTTAATGAAAAGACGCTAGGCTATGTCCAAAGATAAATACGCCGAAGATATTCTCGCCATTTTAAATATCGCTCGCTGGGCACCAAGCGGTGACAACGCTCAACCTTGGTCATTTGAAATTTTGGATAGCGACACTTTGCGCATTTATTTAAAAATAAACACAGAAAATGTCTATGAGTATAATCAAGGCCAGCCAAGCTTGCTATCATGCGGGGCTTTAATTGAGAATATACGACTAACCGCAGCTAATCATGGGCGCGCCTGCCACATAAAGCCACTTGATATTCAACAGGAGCTGATAAAAATAGACCTCTCCTTACCCCTTGATACAGAGGTGAAAGAAGATCCGCTATTTTATTATATACAAGCACGCTCGGTAGATAGAACCCCCTTTCAGACCAAGACACTGCCCGATTATGTGCTTGAGGACCTTGAAGATTGTATGGGGCGCGATATAGAGGTTCAATGGTATGCCTCTTTTCGTAAGAAACTAACTGTAGCTTCTATCAACATGACAAGCACAGATATTCGCTTAAAAATTCCAGAGACTTACACCTGCCACAGAGATGTATTGGATTGGAATAATAAGTTCAGCCCTTACGGCATCCCTATGGCTTCGACGGGTTTAAGCCGCCTATCTCTTATCGCTATGAAATGGGCTATGGCAAGACGCTCACGCCTAAACTTTATGAATCGCTATTTCTGCGGCACATTTATCCCTAAAATAGAATTGGACCTTATGCCTGGGCTATTTTGCGATCGTCATTTCATGCTGAGCTTTACGCAGAAAAAAGATCATTATGAGATATTAGACTTCATCAATGCAGGCAGCGCTTTGCAGCGTTTTTGGTTGACAGCAACCAAACATAATATCGCTATGCAGCCAAGCGTCGCGACTTTAAGTTTTTGTTATTACGGCCTAAACCAGCAACCATTTACCGTTGATGAAGCCTGCCAGAAAAAGGCCAAAACCTTATATAAAAAATTCACAAAAAACGCTGATAAACCGCTCGAACAAATCGTCTTTATGGGGCGAGTCGGTTATTCCAAGTCAACAAAGACCTCTAGGTCGCGCTCAATCCGTAAAGAGCTGCCTGACTTGATGCATAAAGCATAAACGCACCCCTTTACGAGGGGCTTACATATTAGTGACACGTAAAGATTTATCATTTATAATGAAGCTTATATAATGAAGCTTATATAATGAAGCTTACTCGCCGAATGTTTAGTTTAGAGGAAGAATGAATATGAAGTTTTTAATCGCGTCTATAATGTCAGTTATTATTGTTCTTGGTACTACGCCCGTTGCTAAAGCTCAAAACCTCATTCAAATTGACCCCATCACGCTAACGAAACAAGACGATATCAAAGATATTGAAACGCTTGGCGCGGCGACAGATAATATGGTTAAAACAATCATGGCCTGCACAGAAACAGGTAAAGACAGTATAGAATGCCAATGCGAACATCTAAGCGAAGCAAAGCATTATCAGAACACGTTGTCGGGCATATTAGACAAACACCCTGAGTGGATTGGTAAAGCCACTTTCTATGAATATGAGTATAAAGGGGACAATCCTAATTACCCACCCGTCATGGGTAAAACAACGTCTTTTATTGGTCATAGCAGACAGTCTGAAATGATTGACAATTTATCGTGCAATAAATAATACGCAAGCTTGCGCTAGTCTTCTTGCAGCTCTTTTAGATCTTTATATAAATCTAAGGCCTCTGGGTTAGCGAGCGCTTCGCTGTTTTTCACTTTACGGCCATGCACGACATCACGCACGGCTATTTCCGTTATTTTACCGCTACGCGTACGCGGTATATCACTCACGGCGATAATTTTAGCAGGAACGTGGCGCGGCGATGCGCCTTGGCGGATTTGCGTTTTAATCGCTTTTTTCAAAGCCTCATCAAGCTGATAACCTTGCTTCAAAATCACAAATAAAATCACCCGCGCATCACCTTGCCAGTCTTGGCCGATGCAAATGCTTTCTTGAACCGCTTCTATTTTTTCAACTTGACGGTAAATTTCCGCTGTGCCGATACGTACGCCCCCAGGGTTAAGCGTCGCATCAGAGCGACCATGCACAATCAGCCCATGATTAAGCGTCTTTTCCACCCAGTCACCATGGTGCCAAATATTCTCATATTCAGCGAAATAAGCATTGTGATATTTTTGGCCATCGGGGTCATTCCAAAAGCCAACGGGCATGGATGGATGCGCATTTAAGCATACCAGCTCACCTGCCCCCGCGCCCTCTGCCATAATTTCACCTTCTTCATTGAAAATCTGAACATTAACCCCCAAGCCAGAGCCTTGCAACTCCCCGCGATAAACAGGGGAGAGCGGATTGCCTAAACCAAAACACGCCGAAACAACATCCGTACCGCCATAAATGGAGGCCAGATGCACATCGCTTTTAATATGCTCATAAACAAAATCAAAGCCTTCATGCACAAGCGGTGATCCTGTGGAGGTAATCATCCGCAGAGCAGATAAATCATATAAATCTTTGGGGTAAATTTTATAGGTTTTAAGCGCTTCAATATATTTGGCTGAAGTGCCGAATAAATTCGCGTGATGCTTGCTTGTAAAGTCCCATAATATACGCCCGTCTTGATGAAATGGCGAGCCATCATAAAGCAGCAATGTCGCCTCCACAGCAAGGCCTGAGACCAGCCAATTCCACATCATCCAACCACATGTGGTGAAATAGAAAATACGGTCATCTTTTTTAATATCACAGTGTAGGCTCAGCTCTTTGACATGTTGTAATAATGTGCCGCCATGACCATGGACAATACATTTGGGCGCACCGGTCGTGCCAGAAGAAAACATAATGTAAAGCGGGTGGTTAAAATCAACCCGTGTATAAGCGATCTCTTGCGCGCTATACGCATTCAAAAAATCATCCCAGCGCTGCGCATTAGGTAAGTCACTTATGTCTTGATCGTCTTGAACGTAATTTATGATAATCGTTTTTTGAAGCGATGGTAAAGCCGGAATTATTTCCGCTAACTTTGCACGTTGATCAAGCGTTTTACCGCCATAATAGTAATGATCGACCGTAAATAGTAATTTAGGTTCAGTTTGTCCGAAACGATCGACAACGCCCGTTATGCCGAAATCAGGCGAGGCTGAGGAAAAAATCGCCCCAAGTGATGCGGCAGCCAAAGCGATATAAATGCTCTCAGGCATATTGGGCAAATAAGCGGCGATGCGATCACCTTTAACAATGCCCGCTGCAATCATAGCCTGCTGCAAGCGTGAGACCGCGCTATAGACATCAGAAAAACGCTCAATACGATCTTCGCCTATTTCTGTTCTGAAAATCAGTGCTGGCGCGTCATCTCGGCGCTTAAGCATGTTTTCTGCATAGTTAATTTGCGCGTCTGGGAAGAATTGTGTGGTTTCGATCTGCGTTTTATCCGTGATAATACGCGCGCCTTTTTCGCCAATAATGCCTGCAAAATCCCAAAAATCAGACCAAAAATCTTCTGCATTCTCAATTGACCAGCGATGCAGCTCTTGATAATCAGCCAGCGTCACACTATATTTTTTCTCTAAGTGGGACTTGAACTTCTGCATTTGTGCATTTTGTATTGCTGCGTTTGAAGGTGACCAAATTGGATCAATATTATCGCGTATCGCCTGTGCCTTAACCATAAATAGCCCCATAAATTATATTACAAACTATGAATTTTTACATATAGATCGTATTATCAACCTAATGTAACCTTCCCTATATTCTATACGAATATAAAATATACGATATAACCCTTATTTGAAATACCGTTATGCAAAAATATAAATTTACCGCGCCAGTTTTACTTGTTTTACTCTTGCTTATGGGGGCTGCATTGCTGCCTTTAAAGGCGCAAGCGGAAGAACCTCAAAATGCAAATCATGCAACCGTTAGTCTGATTGAATCCGCGCCGCATTTCACAGCGGGACAAACATATCGTTTGGCTGTGGCTTTTGAAATGGAGCCTGAATGGCATATTTATTGGCGTTATGGCGGCGAAACGGGTTTGCCGCCTACTTTTGCATGGAGCTTACCACAAGGCTTTGACACCCCAGAAATGGCCTGGCCTGCCCCTGAGTTAATTGCGCTTAACGGCCTCATTAATTATGGCTTCCATGATGAAGCGCTTATTTTCGCAGACATTAATATTCCACAAAACTATAACGAGAACTCTCTTAAAGTAGACCTCGAGCTTGAGTGGCTAATTTGTAAAGATATTTGCATTCCTGAATTTGGATCTTATTCCATTACCTTGCCGTCACAAAACGCCGTAAAAAAGGATGCTTTTATTACCGATGCGCGTATTGAAAAATTTGAAGCACTTCTACCAAAAACATTCACGGGAGAGGCCTCTTTTATCGCGCAGGACTTTTCTTTTGAAGTTGTAATAAAACCTGAACTTACGCTGTTTACTAAATTATCTAATCATGTAAATGAGAACGCCGACGCCATGTTTTTCGCACCTCATAGCTGGGGCTGGGTGAAGCCCTCAAGCTTCCCTGCTGTAAGCGTTAATAGTGATGCACAGACCATAAGCTTGCGCTATCCGCGCGGCCAGAAGCTGTTTGACAGCTTAACGGAAGCCTCTGGCTCTATTATTGTGCTGAGCGATCAAGGCAATTCTAATTATGAGATAGCTGGCTTAATCAACAAACAGGCTGCAGGATCTGCCGCTGAATTCTTAAAACAACTTCCGACAGCACAAATGAGTGAACTGGCCAGCGCCGCGCCTGAGCCTTCGCAAAAAACGGCCCAAAAAACGGCCCAAAAAACGGCCTTGAATATCACGTTAGGTAAAGCTCTATTATTCGCCTTTATTGGTGGCATTATTCTCAATTTAATGCCTTGTGTTTTCCCTATCTTATCCTTAAAGGCGCTGTCTTTAATCAACGCCTCACAAAAAGAAAGCAAAATCGCTATACTGGGCGGCATTGCTTATAGTAGCGGCGTTATTCTCAGTTTTGTGGCTATCGCCGCATTGATGATCGCGCTGCAGAGCACGGGCGCACAAATTGGCTGGGGCTTTCAACTCCAAAACACCACTGTGCTTTATGTGCTGACCTTATTAATTTTTGCGATTGGTTTGTCGTTAATCGGTACATTACGTATTGATCATTTGCTGCCGCGTAGTATTACAGGGTTAGGGCAGAAGCAATCTAGCGCTGGCGGACTGACGGGGTCATTCTTCACGGGCTTATTAGCAACGCTTGTTGCGGCCCCCTGCACCGCGCCGTTTATGGCGGGCGCCCTTGGCTTTGCAGCAACGCAGCCGCCTGTGCAATCCTTAAGTATTTTTGCCGTGCTTGGCGCAGGGCTAGCCTTCCCTTATATGTTGCTCACTATGTTCCCGCCTTTGCGCAAAATCTTACCACGCCCAGGCGCATGGATGGAGGGCTTCCGTCAGTTTTTAGCCTTTCCTATGTTTGCCACAGCTTTATGGCTTGGTCTGACTTTGGTCAAGCAAGATGACTATCTACTCCTCACCCCGATGCTTAGCGCCGTACTTCTGCTGTCTTTTGCTGTGTGGTTATTTGAGCGCAAGCCCAAAGCCCTTGCAACGCGCTTATTAAAGACATTACTGCTGATAATCAGTCTCGTGCTTTTGGTGTTAATTCCCCTTAATCTGGGCTCATCCCCAATGCCAGAAGCGCAGCCATTAGCGCCGACTGAAAGCGAGGCGGGCGCGATTGATACTAATATGCATTACACATTCACGCAGGCTGATTTGAATAAGACTTTGCTTGAAGTGCCTGATCAGCCCATCTTTGTCTATTTAACCGCAGATTGGTGCATTACCTGTAAGGTGAATGAACGCCGCGTCTTATCGACAGATAAAGTCCATGCCTTATTTGCCGCGCATAATACAAAAATATTCAAAGGCGACTGGACAAAAAGAAATGCCGACATAACTCAGTACTTGAAAAGCTTTAATCGCAACGGCGTACCGCTTTATATTTTCTATGCGCCTGCCGCCCCACAAACGGGCAAGCGCCCAGAACCTGTAGTACTGCCACAGCTTTTAACATTTGGACATTTAGAAGACTTATTTTAACCACAGCACTTAACGGAGACACTTATGATCAAACAAATTTTTACTTTGGCGCTTTGCTTAACAGCACTTGGCTCGATGAACAGCACAAACGCACATGCCACAGCAACGATTGGCGAGGTGGCTCCTAACTTTGAAACCGTTGATACATACGGCGCGGCGCTGTCTTTAGATCAGCTCAAAGGAAAAATCGTCGTGCTTGAATGGACAAACCATAAATGTCCTTTCGTTGCCAAACAATATGAAAGTGGCAATATGCAGAAAGTTCAAGCGAGCGTAGCAGGTGAAGATGTCGTCTGGGTATCAATCGTATCTTCAGCGCCCAAAAAGCAAGGTGCGGTCAATACTGATGAGGCTAACGCCATCACAAAATCTGTCAATGCGACACTGAACCACAAGATTCTTGACCCTAGCGGCGACATTGGCCGCCTTTACGACGCACAAACCACGCCCCATATGTTCGTTATTAATGCCGATGGTGTTTTAGCTTATGCTGGCGCAATTGATGATCACACCACATGGCGTCAAGACGGTATTGACGATGCGAAAAACTTTGTCGTCGCGGCCATAACAGATTTACGTGCGGGTAAAACCGTCGAAACCAGCCAAACAAAACCTTATGGCTGTGCAATCAAATATTAAAAGCTTTAATTTTTTTACATTTTAGCCTATTTTTAAAACACGCGCCTTCTATTGGCGCGTGTTTTGTTTTATAATCTTTATGAGTTTATTCGTTTAAAGATACAGTCAGAGTAGGTTTACAAGTGGCACAAGGTGAAAGCGGTAGTTACGAACGCTCTGTGGGATTGGTTTTATTAGCCGGATTCCTTGGCGGTATAGGGTATCTACTCTATATGTTTTTTGAATATGATATTAAAAATGTCATACGCTATTGGCGTGTCGGTGAAATCTATATTGGGGTTTTATTGCATGGTCACGACTATACAATAATGTGGCAAGATCGCGAATGGCCCATTGGCACTATCTTAACTGAGCTTAAATCTATCGATAAAACCATGCTTAGCGATGACTTCATGAACCTTGCAGCGCATGCGGCGCTTGTGCCTATCAAATATGCCTTGGCCGCTATCATTGTCATGATGGGCGTCTGGTCATTATTTTACGGCCCATATACACAGTTCAGAACCAAATTTACTTTAACGACCTTGATTAAGAAACAATCGAAGAACTTCCCGTATATCGCACCTTTCATTGATTTTGACCCAGGTACGCAGCCGGCACGCCCGCCTGGCGCGCCCGTTCCAGCAGAGCTCCCCTCTTTTGCTGAGGCGCTCGGCCCTGAAGAATTTGTTGCCTATCACAGCTTGCATGGTGAAGACGGAGACTTAAACCAAGGGGAATGTTATAAATCTTTTGTCGCTCAATTGGGCAGGCCATGGCGGGGACACTTAAAACTTAAACCCCATGAACAGTTACTCTTGGCCGCTTTTTGTTTAAAAGCAGCACGCAAACGTGATGAATCAGATAACTTACTTGGTGAAATCTCACAATGTTGGTCACATAAAAAAGGCTTAGTGATTAATAAAAAACTGCTGAAGCAAGCGCGCTCTATATTGCGCGACCGCGATACATGCGGCAAAGCATTGGGTAAATGCAATCAGCACGCTTTCACCAGTACTGCATTAACTCGCGCCTTACAAACCGCACGCGAAGAAGGCGGCGTTTTGTCATCATCACAATTTGTTTGGCTGCGCGGTTTTGATCGTACTTTATGGTACCCACTAAACAATCTGGGTCGACAATCTTTTCATATGGAAGCTTTGGGCTGTATGTCCCATTATAAAATTGAAAAACGTGTTGGCCGCCCTATTCCGCGACCAAAAGTCGAGGAAGCCGTTGAAATGCTCAACGATTATATGAAATCCGACCGTGCGCGCCCTGTACCAAATCTGGACTATAGTGGCTCGAAACGCCGCAGTATTAAAAAAGTTAAAAGTTAAAGATAAAGATAAAGATAAAAAATAGGAACATTATTCATGAGTAAAACACCTTCAGCCAGTATTATTGATAACTCCCTCGTCCTCTCTCTGCCAAACGCATTAAACCCCGTTGTTTGGCGTATGGAATTGGCGAAAGCTAAAATGTCCGCTTTTGAGATCCGTGAAGATAAGCTTGGCGATTTTGTGCTCACCTTAAAAACACCCAAAGGCGACACAAATGAAATTGCACGTTTCAAAAGCCGCAATGACGCTTTAAAAGGCTTAAATGCCGTCACGACGGCAATGAGAAAAGCCGAGAAAAAAGAAGATAGAATTAAAAAGCCCATTGATAAGAAAATGTCATTTTTCAAAACAGTTTTTATAGGCAGCGCCACTACAATTTTCTTGGTCATCACCGCCTTATTAGTTTTCAGCTTCATCGCGACCATAACTGGTCAGCCGTTTAAAACAGCAATAAACAATGCAGGCAATGACGTAAGCGGCATAAGTGCTACGCAAGATGGCGTTCCACAATCCGCTGATGATTTTTTAAAAAGACAGTAACTTTATAAACAAAACATAATAGTTTTGCTTCCTTAACAGCATTATTTAACATTTATAGCTTACACTAAAAGCTAAATTTGGTTGGTACAGACAAATGGTATTAGACACCAGGAAATATTCCTACTCGCACGAGACAATCCTAAGGGACACGCGCCCATGGACACTGCGGATGTGGGATTGGATGAAGAAACCGGCCAATTCTGGCGCGGTATTCATTTCTTGTGCGGCTATAGCCATGCTGAAAAATGATTTCCAGCTGCATATTGATTGGATTTTCATATTCTCCGTTGTTTACTTCACCATGATTGTTAAGGCCGATCGCACCATTGCCTTTAAGCTGCCTATGGGGACAAAACACAAAGATAAAAATAATATGGGCCCCGGCAAAAGCGGCCAAGCTGAAGGCATTCTTTACATGGGAAATGCCGCTGATACCAATGAAGAAATATGGTTCAGTGATTCTGATGCCCGTACCCATGTTCTTTACCTTGGTACAACAGGCGCAGGTAAGACTGAGGGGCTTAAATCTCTTGTCACCAATGCGTTGTGCTGGGCATCGGGCTTTGTGTATGTCGATGGTAAAGCGGATACTGATTTATGGTCATCCCTATCCTCATTAATGCGCCGTTTTGGCCGTGATGATGACTTGCTGATTTTGAACTATATGACCGGTAACTCCGACAAACGCGCGCCATCCAATACAATGAACCCGTTTTCTAGTGGCTCGGCATCTTATCTAACCAACATGCTCGTAAGTTTGATGCCTGAATCTGGTGGCGATAATGCGATGTGGAAAGAGCGTGCGGTATCACTCGTTGGCTCAATCATGCCGGCGCTGACATGGAAACGTGATTATCAAGATATTCCAATGAGCGTAACAACCATTCGTGAATATTTGAACCTAAACAATGTAATTGCCCTTGCCCGTGATGACGTCATACCGGAAGAAATTCGCAAAGGTATTGATGGTTATTTGGATACATTACCGGGCTTTGTTCATGAAGCTTTTGATGATAATGGTAAAGAAAAACCTGCTAGCCCAGATTCTCCGCCTATTGATACGACAACCGTGCACCAACAACATGGTTATCTATCGATGCAGTTCACACGTTCGCTGCAATCTTTGGGTGATGACTATGGCTACATCTTTGATTCACAAGCCGCTGACGTTGACATGGTCGATGTTGTTTTGAACCGTCGCGTTTTGATCGTGCTCATTCCTGCTCTTGAAAAATCAGGCGATGAAACCGCGAACCTTGGTAAAATTGTTGCCTCGACCTTGAAAGGTATGATGGGTTCGACCCTTGGTTCAACAATTGAGGGCGAACGGGCCGCCGTTATTGATAACAAACCCACACGCTCGAGCACGCCGTTTATGGTGGTCTTTGATGAGGTTGGTTATTATACCGCCGAAGGTATGGCTGTTATGGCCGCGCAAGCGCGTTCCCTTGGCTTTAGCTTGATTTATGCCGCGCAGGATTTACCGGCTATGGAAAAACGCGTTAAAGAAGAAGCGCGCTCAATTACTGCGAACTGTAACATTAAGATTTTTGGTAAACTCGAAGATCCAACGCAAACGAAAGAATTCTTTGAAAAAAGTGTGGGTGCTTCTATCGTGACTGAGGTCGCGGGCTTCCAAACTGAAGCGGGCTCTATGGGGCACAACTATACTGATGGCCTACAGGCAAATGTTCAAATTCGTGATAATGCATCTTATGATGAATTACGTGGCTTTAAAGAAGGCCAAGCCGTTCTTACTTTTGGCGGTAGCCTATTCGAAGCGCAAATGTTCTATTCAAACCCTGGCCACGCCAAAGCAATGCGCGTTACGCGTTATATGGCCCTGCCACCACCGAATGAAAACCTTTTGCGTAACGCCAAAAGCATCCGTAAACTTCGCGACTTGATGGTTAAGAAAAACTGGACAGCAGAGAAAGCTGACGTTGCCATAGAGACCGAACCAGAAATAGAGGCGCTCGTTGCTGGCTTTGAAAAAGGCGAAAAGCATAAAGAGTCGCCCCTAATGAACGGTATTTACGGTATTGTCGATATTTACGGCATACAGAATGAAATCCCTAAACCTGAAGCCAAAACAGCACCTAAAGGCATTAGTGCAACTAAGCCAGCAGGCGCAGCCCCGGCAGCCGCCCCTAGCGCTGAAAACGGCCAGAAACCATTAACCGCGACCAGACAGCGACAGGTACCAAAAACAGCACAACAAACGGCTCCGCCGCCAGAAGCACAACAGCCACAACAAGCCGTTCCTCCAGTGGCAGAAACGCCTCAAGCGCCAACGGCAACACCTGTACAAACAGAGAATGAAGCTGCGGCTGATAAGAGTGATCCTATGGGCTTCTTTAGCAGTCCACCAGCCGCAGAAGCGCCTGCAGCACCTGTACAACAAGCAGCACCCGCGACAACAGCCGCTCCTGCACAGCAGACAGCCATACAGCAAGAAACGCCGAGCGCAGCGCTTACAAGTGAAAGCGCCGCCAGTACTGTATCGACACTGGATAAAGGCACACAAGCCTTGCTTAGCGATGCAGGTAAGAAAGCACGTACAGCGCTTATTAAATCTGAAGAAGAATAAGCCAGACCAATCCGCGCTCTGCATGTGCCATACCGGTAGCAGAGCGCCTCCTCTAATATTAGGCGCCAGCGGTTAAAAAACGCCATAAGAAGAGTCATGTAAAATCTTATGAAGCCCCCGCGTAACAATGCTAAGCGGCTTCATAAGCTGCAACCGCAAGCAATCACACTTTATTAATTATGCTAGAATAGCTTCAAACAGCGCGAGTCTAACGATTCATAAAGTTAACTAAAGCTACTGGATTATCTGCGCCGTAAGGGCTTGAAATGCCGCTAATTTGCAAACGGCGTGGAGCACGCCATGTAATGGTATTAAAGTCCTGCGGCGTTGCGGCGACAAGCTGCCATGACGGATAGATACGTCCAGAGTTTTGACACATCCATACAGGGTCAGATGACGCTTCAATCGCTTTATCAGCCCATTGGCGAGCTTGTTCTTCATCATGATCTGCGCAAAGCGTGATTTCTTCTAACATGCGATAAATAGCCGCGCGTGATTCTAGCGATTCTGCTTTTAATAAGCCTTCACGCGCCACGCCCCACAGACCATCTTCCATCGCTATTTTAGCCACAGCAATTGATGATTCTATATGAGCAGGATTTACGCTCGCCAAACGTTTAACCCACTCAAAACGCGCATTTGGCTTTTTAAGTTTGCGCTCAGGCAATAGAGCCATCCATAACTTAACCAAAGCAGAGTGTGGTGCAATGCGCCATTGGCTTTCAATGGCTTTTTGCGCTCTCTTATTCTGTTTTTCTGCGACATAAAGCGCTGATAATTCTAAAGCAGCGGGCATGAAACCTGCTGATAATTTGAGGGCGCTTCTAAAGTGTTCGGCCGCCTGTGCCTTTTGGCCATCGCGCTTATGCTCTAAACCCATTTGCGTTAATATAGCGGCGCGGTCGAGCTTGATTTTCTCTTTCGGCATCGCGCCAGTTTTTTCCATTTTGCGCAGCGTATTTAACGCTTTCATCCATGCGCGTGAGCTTGTTTCCATCTCATAAATTTTCGGTAAAAAATCTTTGTTTTTATGGTTCTTATCATAAGCTTGATAGGCCAGAGTTAAGGCTTTTTGCTCTTCACCTTGTTCGCAAGCCGTTTTGATTAAGCCCTGATAGCCCAATAATGATGTTTCTTTATTTTTGATCAAATCATTAAAGCGCTCTTCGGCTTCTTCGCCTTGGCCATTTAATCGTGCAGCATGTGCGCCAAGCAATAAAGCAAGACCGTCTTCGGCGGGCGCTAATTTTTGTGCGCGGTAAGCTTGATAGGCGGCGATTTTGGCATCCCCCGCGGATAAAGCTGTCAGACTGCGTAAAACTGCGACATGGCTTTGCTCACGGCGTTTTTCTCCACGATAATAGCGCCATAACTTTGGAAGGCTTTCAACAAATAATGCGCTGCGAGTCAGCCATGTGACCAAGACAACAAAGACAGCAATAAGTAATAAAACAAAGCCTGTTTGCGCTGTGACCGTGTAAACATCCCACGTAAAGACAATGTCACCTTCTAGGGTCAAAAGCCATAACGCGCCCATTGTTACAATGGATAATTTCGCCATATACCAGAATGTATGCCACATATTATTTACCTTTATAGTCTTATCTCAGATTATTGAACGCGGCCTGTATCTATTGATATATCAGGCATTGTCGGCATAGACATGCCGCCATCCATAAATTTATAACCAGATTCAGGATCTTCAACCAAGTTTCTTTTCGGCATCATATTTTCAAAAGTATCAACCAGACCTTTAACCGATTGCTTATTCAAGCCATTAGGACCAATAAGCCCTTCTAAATTACCGCTGGTTAGGCTATCCATTGAAAAATTTTCTTGTAATGCGGATAGATCAAATCTCATTACGTTTTGCATGACTTTACCCGTCATCATGCCTTCAACTTGATCCGCCAAGGCTGTTGTTTTTAATTGTTCAATTAAGCCGTCTGCCGTAAGGCGCGCAGGGCCCTGTAAATCATTTAAAACAACCAAAGCGCTTTCAACATCGCCTTGGTCTAAATAATATTGCGCGGCTTCAACGCGCTCTTGTGTTTTTGTGCCTGTAATCAGTTCGCCGTTTTTTTCAACTTTTAAAACATTGTTAAAACGCGCTGTGGCTTTTTCTTTCCATGAAACATCTTCGCCTTGCAAGGACGAAGCAACAATGTCACCACCCAGTGCACGTAATTCACGCGATAAGCCCCCTGCAGTTAAAACGCCGTGTTTCGCTTTTGGCGCTAAATCAATAATCGCTTTGTTGAGAACTTCATCTTCACCACCAACAAATTTTTGCAGCAGAGCAAGGTCTTTATCAAATGATTTATTATCGCGACCTAGGGCGCTGCGTAATTGGGCGAGGCCCATTAACATCGCTGCCGCTTTCAGGTCTTTATTTTCTAAGGCGCCAAATGTTTCTGTTAGCGCAGAATCTTCTGTGCGGGATTGTGCCAAAATATCATCGACGGCCACGGCGCCCTCGGTGCTTTCATGACCACTCGAAGCTTTCATGCCGTTAACGGTTCCCCATAGCTCACTCATCGCGGATTGCAGTTGTTCTTGCCCCTCTAGGCTATCTTGCATGGCTGATAATTTACCGACAAAGCCAGCCAAGTCCGTTGAGCCACTTAAAGCGGCAAAGCGGCTAATTTCACCTTCAAGCGATTGTATGCGCTGCGCGATTGACCCACCATTAGGGCCCATAACGGTTTGCGAAATAACGGAGGCTTGTTGCGCTAAATCACTAACATTTTGCTTAACTTGTGCGGTTTGATCTCTCAACTCGCCAAATCGTTTGTCCAAATCCTTCGGCACGATTTTTTCTAAAAAGCCCTGCTTATTACTGACTTTTTCTAATTGTGCTTCTAGCTCAGCAATTCTTTTTGTCTGCTGTTTGGATTCTTTAACTTCTGGCCCCGTTAGAACCAATAGGCCAATAACGCCAATAAGAGCAGCCAAGCTAACGCCGCCAACAACGCCGTTAATCAAGCTCTGTGTGCTGCGTGCTTGCAAAGCCGCCGCTTGAGATGCGTCTAAAGATGGAGCGGCAGGTCTTGTTGGGCGGCTCACTTGCGGCGCGGGGGCGGCGGGTTTTGATGGTTTTGCTTCTTGCGCCGTAATAGGGGTTTCTGGCACTTCAGGTATATTCGGCACTTCTGGATTACTTGGAATTTCCGGTGCATCGGGCGTATTCGGTACTTCAGGTCGATCTGGACGCGCAGGTACTTCAGGCGTAGCAGGCGTTTCAGGGATCTCTGTAGGGTTTTGGGGCGTTTCACCCGAAAGAAGCGCTGCCAAATCAATTTTATGGGCCTTCGCCGCTTTGGTAATTAAAGCCTTGCGCGCAATAGGAATCGCTGCGCGTTTTTTCCAGCCTTGCACCGTCGTAACAGGGATTTCTAGCTTGGTTGCCATCGGGCGAATACCGCCAAAACACTCGATAATCTTTAGTGAATTGGGCAAAGTTTGCGTTGCATTATCACTCATGTTTTATCTTCTTTCAATCTGGATATATTTTTTCGATTAAGGAGACCATATACGCAGTTTTTTTACGCTCAGTGGGAATCTTCTCTAGCCAAGGCAGGCCAGTAAGTGAGTTTACCACTTGCATACTTAAACATAAAGCCTTTATGGATCTAAATTCTGTGGTCAGATTGGCTTCTATAATCAGATTTTCAAAGATATCCGCCGAGCGCGCGGAGAAAAAAGTCACGGCATTAATCTCTTTGGCGCGCAAAGCGGCAATGAAGTCTTTTGGTAAAGTTTTTGCAGCTTGTGCCTCATAAACAATGCGCTCTTCTATTGTATAGCCTTTAGCTGTTAACTCTTCCGTCAAATCATGGGAAACATTACGGCCACGGACATAGACAAGCGGTACGTCTTTATCATGTACGCGCTCTATATAAGCGATCAGGCTATGCACATCCGTGATACCTCTGCGCATACCAATAGTGTATTGCGTATGTATGCCCGTCCCCATAAGACGCTTAAGCGCTTGCTTAGATTGTCTTGATGTTGTTATAAGCGCGCAATCTTCTGGTATGGGGGCGTATCCGCCATCAGATTGATTGTCTATTTCTAGAACTGGCGCATAAATTAGCTCAATATTAGGGTTCGCCTCATGAATGGCGGCGCTGAGGTCAGCGGCCCCCTCTTGATGACGAGTAATAACGATCTTACATTTTTTTTCTTCTACGTCTTTATGTTCTTCAACCACATTCATATTCTTCCAAAAGTAAGTCCGAGGGTATCTGACTTTTTAATTTTAAACCAAGGCTTTGCCCTAAAGCCGCAGCGCCACGCACGCTAATATCCGTTGTTGTCCCTTGCTCTGCCCATATTTGGCTGCCATCTTCTGCGCCTATTTGTGCTTTTAAGCTCAGCATTGTGCCATTAATTTCTGCGTAACCACCAATTGGGGTACGGCAAGAGCCGTCTAAAGTCGCAAGCAAACTGCGCTCCGCTGCCGCGACAATCGATGTAGGCGCACATTGCAAGCTATCGAGCGCGCGTATAACCTCGGCATCACCCGCACGGCTCTCAACCGCTACAATGCCCTGTCCGCACGCTGATAGCATGTCATCAAAGCCCAAAACTTGAAAGCTTTCCTGATGTAAACCAAGGCGCTTAAGTCCTGCATAAGCAAGAAAAGTCCCATCAACTTGGTTATTCGCAATTTTTTCAAGCCTTGTGGGTACATTACCGCGAAAAGGCACGACCTTAAGATCGGGGCGCTTATGCAATAAAAAAGATTGGCGACGCACACTAGAGGTACCGACAACAGCGCCTTGTGGTAAATCGTCAATGGACGCATAACGCGCCGAGACAAAAACATCACGCGCATCTTCGCGCGGTAAGTAATGATCCATCGACAAGCCTTCAGGCAAGAAAGCAGGCATATCTTTTAAGCTGTGCACGCCAATATCAATGCGGCCATCAAAAAGGGCTTGTTCAATTTCCTTACAAAAAAGCCCCTTACCGCCATCACGCGCCGATAATTTGGTTTCGCCCATAGCAGGCGTCCAATCGCCTGATGTCTTGATTTCCACCAGCTCGACACGTAAATTTTGATTACGGCTTTCGAGTATCTCTTTCACCATAGTGGATTGGAACATAGCCAATTTAGAACCACGTGTTCCGATGCGAATTATTTGATGTACCATATGTACCGACACCTACGTCTTAACCGAATTTATTTGTATATTAGGCGTAAATTGCCTAAAAGAAACTTCGTTAGGGACTATATGAGCATTTATACCAATGAGCAAGTATGTATTAGGCATTGAAAGTAGCTGTGATGACACAGGCGTTGCGATTATTCGCGATGACGGCACCATCATGGCCAATTTGATCTCTTCACAATTTGAAGAGCATCTTGAATTTGGCGGCGTTGTCCCCGAAATCGCGGCGCGTGCGCATCTTGATCATGTTGATCGCCTTATCAAAGCCGCCATGCAACAAACCGGTTTAACATTTTCTAATTTATCGGCCATTGCCGCAACGTGTGGCCCTGGATTAATTGGCGGCGTTATGGTTGGCATGATGGCGGGCAAAGCGATTGCAGCGGCTCATGATTTACCGTTTATTGCCGTCAACCACCTCGAAGCGCATTTATTAACCGCACGACTAACGAATGAAGTGGCGCTGCCTTATTTATGCTTGCTCGTCTCTGGTGGTCACTCTCAGCTATTAATCGCCGAAGATATCAGCAGCTATAAACGTATAGGCACAACGCTTGATGATGCACTGGGTGAAGCGTTTGACAAAACCGCCAAAATGATGGGTCTGCCTTATCCGGGCGGCCCTTATATGCAAAAACTGGCAGAAGATTATATCTCTCGCTGTGCGGCTAACAATATTGACCCGCAAGATATCGTCAAAAAATACAATTTACCGCATCCTTTAACCCGCCACGATAATATGGATTTCTCCTTTTCTGGCCTGAAGACGGCGATGCGCACTCATATTGATAAAATAAAAACTGATGAAATCAGCATCGCGCAAGCTGAAGAGCTCGCTTACGCTTTTCACCAAGCCATTATCGGCGTGCTGAATAACAAACTCAGCCGCGCCATGACTTATTTTAAAGCGGAATATGCCACGCAGTTAGAAACGCAAGCACCACCACCAGCCATAGTGCTTGCCGGCGGGGTGGCTGCGAACCGCTTTATCCGAGAAGCTATGCAAGAATTAGCCGCTAGTCACAATATGGCTTTGATTGCGCCGCCCGTTAAATTATGTTCAGATAATGGCGCAATGATCGCTTGGGCGGGCATAGAGCGCCTACGCCGCGGCATGGTGGATAGCCTTGATTTCGCAGCGCGCCCACGCTGGCCGCTCGACCCGAATGCGGAAAAACGTATTGGCGCTGGCGTTAAAGCCTAAAAAACGTTATAAAGACAAAAATTGATAAGAATAATAGAGTGGTAATAATGGAAAATTCAATGAATAAAGTTGGTATTATTGGGGCTGGCGCATGGGGCACAGCCTTAGCGCAAGTTATAAGCGCGGCGGATCGTGATGTTACATTATGGGCGCGCGAGACGGATTTGGTCTCTTATATGCAGGCCCATCATGAAAACAATCAATTCTTGCCTGATATAAAAATTGATCCTTCTATTAAAATTACAGAATCACTCTCTGAAGTAACGGATTGCGACATACTCTTGCTTGTTGTCCCTGCACAGCATTTACGCTCGACGTTAAAATCAATCAAATCATCTTTGCGTAAAGACCAGCCACTTCTTATCTGTGCCAAAGGCATTGAAATGGAAACAGGCCTGCTCATGTCACAAATTGCAGAGCAAGAAGTACCACAAGCCCCGATCGGCATTTTAACTGGCCCAACATTCGCGACGGAAATGGCTCAAGGCTTACCAAGCGCAATGACTCTGGCTTATAAAGATGCAGAGCAAGCCGCGTTAATAATGGAGGCATTAAGCAGCCGTAACTTAAGACTTTACCATTCAAAAGACATTATCGGCGCACAGCTTGGCGGCGCAATTAAAAATGTTGTCGCTATCGCCTGTGGCGCTGTACACGGCCTGGGCCTTGGCGAGAATGCCCGCGCGGCGTTAATGACACGTGGTATAGCTGAAATAGGCCGCCTTGCGTCAGCTATGGGCGCAAAGAAAGAGACATTAATGGGCATGTGTGGATTTGGTGATTTAGTTCTCACTTGTTCGTCGATGCAATCCCGTAATTTCTCACTTGGTTCTGATTTGGGTAAAGGGCGCAGCTTAGAGGAAATCATGGGCGAGCGTAATGCGGTCACGGAAGGCGTGCACACATCGAAAGCACTTATGGTCATGGCCAAAAACCACGCGGTTGAAATGCCTATCGCTGAAGCTGTTTACAAATGCCTAAACGAAAATATGCCGATTAGAGACGCGGTAAACCACATGTTACAACGCCCATTGCGTCAGCAAGCCGATTAAGGCGTATAACGAAACTCTGAAATTTTTGTAGATTATCATGCTTATATTTCCAAAAATCGTTATTAAAGACGGTCAATCTTTATATCAAATGAACAGCCCGCTTATCGCTGAGGCACAATGCTCGCCTGCGGAAATTGCCGCGCGCTTTGTTAAAATGGGGTTTTCATGGATTTACGTTCAATGCCTTGATAACGAGATCGACCATGTGAGCCTTGATTCCATATGCGAAATCATTGATGGCGTTGATGTGCCGGTTGCCTTTGAAGGCGCGATTAAAGATATAGCCACTATTGATAAGCTCGTTGGCGAAGGTGTTAGCCGCATTATCCTCAATAATACGGCGCTAGGCGATCATAAGTTCATGCGTGAAGCTTGCGATTTCTTTCCTGATCAAATTGCCCTGCACCTCCACACAGATGGTGACAGCGTCGCTGTATCGAAAGCTGGCAAAATCAAAAGCTTTGATTTAAGTAAGATCGCTGAGAATATGAGCAAATGTGGCTTATATGCCGTTTTATATAGTGATTCACAAAGCCAGAATGAAGGCAGCATTGCCAAACCAGGCCTAGATATGAGCGGCTGCGTGGAATTATCATCAAAAATTGACTGCCCCGTATTTTATGCCGGCAAAGTGAATTACATAGAAGATTTACTCTCTATCGCTGCGGTCAGTGAAAACGGCATAGCGGGCGCGTTAATTGGTGAGGCTTTGTATAATGAGCAAATCGCCGCTGTTGATGCCTTACAAATCGCCGCCGGCATATCGCTTTACCAGCAAAAAAGTAACGATAATTAAATCTTTTTCGCCACGCCCAACAAAGAAAAATTAATGGCCGCCTTCGCCTGCGGTCAAAGCCAGATAATGGCGTTTTTCGATCAAGCCAGATTCAAAAGCATCCGTTGCTGATTTATTCATGCTTTGGCCATAGGCTGGGATCATACGTGAAATTTCATTCGTCCAATCATCAAATTCCATGTCCAAAAGTTTCTCACGAACATCCGCAGGGAAAATCATCCATTCGCGCAGCCCCATACGGCCACCGCCAATTTTAGGGACAAGCACTTGCGTTACAATCATCCGTAACGTTTCCATTAGGGCAAAGGCACGCTCGTTACGCTCTGTCGTATCAAAGGTCGTAATCATACGACGTACAGTCGACGCAACGCCTGTTGTATGTGTTGTTGTATAAACAGCGTGACCTGTTTGCGCGGCTTCAATCGCCGCAGAGATTGTTTCTTTATCACGCGCCTCACCAACCAATATAATTTCAGGTTTACGGCGCAATGCGTTACGAACGCCCGCCGCAAAATTTGGTAAGTGGCGTGGAATTTCAGTTTGCGATACAAGAGAACGCGGTGAATTAATCGTGTCATAAGTATATTCAATCGGCGATTCATAAGTCAGCATCTTACCGCAGCCATGCACGCGCTCGAGCAACATACGGTTGCCCGCTGAGAGCAATGTTGATTTACCAGATCCTGTTGGCCCTGTAATCACGACCATGCCTTGGCGCGGTGCCCAGTTATCGATAATCTCTTGTTCGATATTCAGCACAGTCATTGTCGGCGGCTCGCTCGGCAATGAACGCATGGTAATTTGAACAGCATCACGCCCACGTGAGAGCACGGCGGTAATATTCACACGAAAACGAATACGCGAATAGCGATCCGGCCTGATTTCATAGGAAACATCAAGGTCATCGCCCGTGGCCAGACGCGCAGCTGCATCAGGGCCATAGATCTTACCAAGAAAGACGGTCATATCCCCCGCATCAATAGGGCGATATGTAGCGGGATAAAGCGTACCTGAAATATCATTATAGCCCGGGCGATCCGTTTGGATCGTTATATCCGAAGCGCCTTTTTTCACACACCACTGCAGATATTCATCCACGTGCTCTGCACGAAACCGATCGGGTTCATCCGGCCAGGTTTCAGCTATATTATCCTCACCCTTAAGGAGACTTACCGGTTTGCGGGCTTCCATGAACTATGTCCGCTTATAAGTTGTGGTTTTCCAGTTAACTGAATGGCACGATCGCCGACACGCATCTCAGAGCCGCCGCCAGTAACGCCGCGATCAACTTGGTTAGCATAAGGCGGAGAGACCATGCCTTGTGCTAAAAGCTTACGGTAACGCACCATGCCACCGAAATCTGATGTCAAACGCGCTAGGTCCGCCGCGAAAGTTTCATCAGCTTGCTCATAGCCACTTTTCCAGCCCTGAGCGACTTTTTCTTTCCAGATTTTACGCTCTTCATCATTTTCAGGCATAAGAATATCTGGTGGATTTTTGACGGTACCCCAATCACGCTTAAGGTATTCACGCCAATCACGCGATGTCGAAACAATGCGCGCGTTTTTATTAATGTTGTAAATACGATCTGAAACCGCAGCTGACTGGCCATCACCATCAATCAACATCGCATCAATCGCAGTTGATATAACAGGAGGCTCGATCAACATGCCAGAAGGCGCGGCGATGAGCAGGCTTCTAAAGTTATAAACTTTGTCCATGTAAGCCGTCTGTTTTTGCAGATCAATATTAATCTCGTAAGTGCGCATAGCAAGGCCGCCACGAGCACCGAAGGATAAGGCCGCTTCAATAAGCGCATCACGGCGAATATCAAGAGGCATAGTGCCCTCTGCGATTAATCGTCCCTCATCTGAAGGAGAGATTTTTTGCAACGACTTCATTTCGCGCGGCGGTTCTAACGTTAAGTCAGCAGGTTTATCAGCAGCACGCGCTGTGCTAAAAGAGCCCGCGATTAAAATCGCAGCAAGCGCCGCACCTAATATAAGTTTTTTATGTATCAAAGCTGAACTCTTCCCTGATTTTTTCATTCTTAACGTTCCATTTTATACAATTGGCTCGTGATTAATCACAAGACCGCAACCATATCATATACTATTAAAGACCAGAAACTGGTGCATAGAATAGTTCAACAACACGGCGCTGTGAGTCTAACCTTAAATCAGCACGACGACCAAGTTGCAGCCCAATATTGCGCATAACTTCGATAATCGGTCTGTTTTCGACACTTATATCAACCACGACGGGCACTGGCGGTACGTCACCAAGGACAACAAAGCGATAGCCTGATTGATCGGCTAATGTTTTGCTGATTTGCTCAACAGGACCTAACCAGTCGATCGTAACGGCGCGATTAAGCTCCGTTGGTACGTTAACCGGGGGCGCTGTGGCAACGCTTGGTGAATTAAATTGCTCTATAGCGGCTAAAGTTTCTAAGGCTGTACTCGCCTTATCAGCTGCGTTAGCCAACATTAAAGACACACTATCTGGAGAGGCGACAACTTGCGGCGCATCATTACGAATGATAGAGGGTGTCTCACAGCCAGTTAAGGCGAGAGCAATGAGAAGAGTGGAGAGATGGAAATGTTTTTTAATCATGATGACAATATCTGTAGACTGTTAACAGCGAAATGCTTTCTGAATACTAGCTTAGATTATCTATGTTGTGAAGCCTATTGCAATAAATTCATTAAAATCAGAAAAATTTATACAGATTTTTATTGCCAAACATAGCTAGCGTTTCATGCGCCTGCGCTGAACCGATGAGGGTATATTCATAGATTCGCGGTATTTAGCCACAGTACGCCGGGCTATATCAATACTATCTTCGCGCAGCATCTCAACAATTTTATCATCGGATAAAACAGCGCTCGGATCTTCATTATCAATCATTGTTTTGACTTTTGATTTAACAGATTCGGCCGAATGAACAAGACCATCCGCGCCAATAAGAGCTGTTGAAAAGAAAAATTTCAGCTCAAAAATACCGCGCGGTGTGCCAATATACTTGTTTGTAGTGACGCGGCTAACGGTACTTTCATGCATTTCAATTTCTTCGGCAATATCCTTTAAATTCATCGGCTGTAAAAATTCAATGCCATAAAGGAAGAAAGCGCTTTGCTGTTCTATTATCTCACTGGCGACTTTTAATATCGTCTGAGCGCGTTGATCAAGCGCGCGCACCAACCAGTTCGCTGATTGCATTTGTGTCGACAAAAATTCTTTATCGGTCTTACGTTTCGCTTTGCTGCAGACCTCAGTATAATATTCCTGATTAACAAGAACTTTAGGCAAAGTGGCATTATTCAGCTCAACGCGCCAACCACCACCTAAATTTTTTGCACGCGCCTTCATGATAACTTCAGGCACAACGGTCTGCGCAACAAAGTGGTCAAATTCACTTGCTGGTTTAGGCTGCATGCGTCGGATTTCGCCGATCATATCATCTAAATAAGTACGATTGACGTCACAAGCCTTCATTAATTTATCAAAGTCATGCGCCGCCAATAAATCAAGGTTATCGAGCAAACGAATCATCGGGGCGTCTAACTGCCCATGATCCTCTAACTGCATAGCCAAACAATCCGCCAAATCGCGTGCAAACGCGCCGACAGGGTCAAAATGGCGCATTTTAGCCAATAACTTCACCACGCGCTCTTCCGAACACTCAAGCCGCGCAGCTAAATCCGCCGGATCAGCGCGTAAATAGCCCGCTTCGTCAAGCTGATCGATCAGCAAAGCACCAATCAAGCGGTCACGCGGGTCTTCTGTCAGTATATGCAGCTGATTCATCAGATGCTCGCGCAATGAAGGCTCTTTGCTCATGCGGTTTTCAAATGAATAATCTGCGTCATCAAAATTATGAGAGCCACCAGTATTACTGCCGCCCATATCAGAGCCTGAATCAAAATCTTGTGAAGCTTCAGAACCCTCGTTATTGGTATCGGAGGCTGAAGAAGCCTCTGGTGAGTCGCTTGAGTCTTGTGCGTGATTATCATGGTTATCGCCATTATCAGCGCTCCAATCATCCTGCTCAAAATTAGAATCCATACTATCTGTGTCAGCATTGCTCGTATCGCTAATGCTTTCATGCGTGCCTGTGGCATCGACTTTTTCAAGCAGAGGATTGGTTTCAAGCACCTCCTCTAAATATTCGCTGAGCTCAAGATTCGACAATTGCAGCAACTTAATAGCTTGCTGCATTTGCTGGTTCATAACCAGCGACTGCCCTTGTTTTAGATTAATACTTTGAGATAGTTTATTCATGCGCAGATAGTACCACGATTTTCACTAAATTACAGCGAGAATCCATCACCAAGATAGACTTTACGAACAGCATCATGGTTAACGATATCCTCAGGCGTGCCTTCCATCAGGACTTTACCGTCATGCAGAATATAAGCGCGGTCAACAATACCCAAGCAATCACGCACATTGTGATCTGTAATTAAAACGCCAATACCACGCGTTTTAAGTTGAGCGATTAAAGCACGGATATCACTAACCGCGATCGGGTCAATACCGGCTAAAGGCTCATCGAGCAAAATAAATTGTGGGCGCGAAGCCAAAGCGCGCGCGATTTCAGCGCGGCGACGCTCACCACCTGATAAAGAAATGGCGGGCGTACGACGTAAATGCTCAATCGAGAATTCAGCCAAAAGCTCTTCTAAGAAAATTTCTTGCTGTTCTGGCTTTAAGTCGTTTTGCGTTTGCAATACGGCGCGAATATTATCTTCGACATTCAAGCCACGGAAAATAGAGGATTCTTGCGGCAAATAACCCACCCCCAAACGCGCACGGCGATACATTGGTATATGGGTGATATCAACACCATCAAGACTAACTTGCCCGCTATCGGGGTTGATTAAGCCCGTAATGATATAAAAACATGTCGTTTTACCCGCGCCATTAGGCCCCAATAACGCAACCGCTTCACCAGGTTGAATATATAGGCTTACATCCCGTAAAACAGGGCGCTTTTTATAACTTTTTGATAAATGCTGGACGGATAGGCCGCGTTTAACAGCTTTTATGTGGGATCGAGTACTCATAAATCTATATTATCATATCTGGTTATAGTGTGACTATTTATATATCAACCACCTTATTAAGCATCTTCTGTACAAAGGTCAATTCTTCTTTACGCCGCGCTTTATCTTAGGTGAGGCCGTAATTATGCAGCATCAGAGCGCAGGCCGCGACGGTATAGCCTTGGCTTTTTTCTGCAAATTCAACATTATCATGCTCACCCCCTAATAAATAAGCTGCGCTGTTGGCTTTAATCAGGTGATTTGTGCATTGATCGATCAGATTAACGGATGCGTTTTCTTCATAGCGCCAAACGTCACAAAGCGCGCTGAGCGCATCGGGATCATTCAAAGGGAAAATGCGCTCTACAGTCTCTAATAACGGCTTAAACAGCGCTGTATCGGGGCGCTGCACATAAGATAATGCCGTTGCAGCCAATTGCGCGAAATAGGCGAGCTCGGTATAGGCTACGCTGCGTTGATTATCATTCCTCGCCCCAAAAGGCGAAATTGACGCCGCGCGGCTTTCTAGCCCTGCACATAACAGCGTTATTTTTTCTTCCAAAGCGCGACGTATAGGTCCACCTTCTTCACGCCCGAGCAAATGCGCATGGCTCATAACCGCCCATGCTTCATAGCAACCATTTTTATAAGACTCATGCGGCGTAGCCATGGCCAGATTCCAGCGTATTAAAGTCTCTTTTATTTTTGTATTATTATTAGCCTTAGCAATCGTTGCGTTCCCAACAACGGGCAGCGTCATATGGTGTAGCCAGTCATGATTGGTTAAACGGTAAATCGCCTCGAGCTGCGTATAGATATTTTTCTGCGCTTCATCCTGACAATTCGAAATACGCGTGCCATCCAGACCAATAACAGGCTGCGTGATGCGCGTGTCACTACCGATACGTAATATTTGGGCGAAGCCCATATTCTGTTTTTGGCCTAAATTTAAAGCACTCGGGAAACATGTATGCCCCTCACCACTATAATAAGTAACGCAGTCATTTTTAGCAAAGTCCTTAAAACTCGCCGAATCTGTGAAGATAAAATTGGAACGGATAAGCGATCCATTATCATTAGCAATTTTGGTAAATAAAGTCGAAAGCGTTTGAGCGGACACCGCTTTATGCTTATCAGCCTTAAACCAATTAATGATGTCATTATTAAGATATTGCGGAAGCTTAGATGCGCCAACCTCATAATCACGTATATAAGCCGATAAACAATTAAATAACGGCGCGAGCTGATGCGCCTCCTCTGCCACGGCATCCGCATGGTTTACCTGATAAGCCTCAGAAAGCCGATCATAAAAATTCTGTTGTAAGCCGCCTAGCTCGATAATATCGGGCACTGTATTTTCATTTACGTCAGTCATTTCTACCTGCATTTTTGCAATCATCATGGGAAATAATAACGACGAAACTACCACGAAAAAGGTGTTATGTCAAAAGAAACTCACTAAAAAAAACAGCCAGATGATTTTTACATCTGGCTGTTTTTTTATTCGTTATTTTAGAAGCTTAGATTAAGCGACTAACAATGTTGCGATCAAGTCGTTTAGATCAGCGCTTACGCCTTCTAAGTCGGCGACCGCTACTGCGTTATTAATGTCGCCGCTACCCGCTGTATCAATTGAAACTACTGTGCCGCCTGAACCGTTATCTGTAGCGAAAACAAAGTCTTCGATAGATTGTGTTACTGGGTCAGTAATTGATACGAGGCTTGATAGATCAAGGTGATCATTAGCAATATCAAAGTCCATAATTGTATCACGGCCATTATCAGCAGCTTCGAACATGAATGTATCGCTACCGCTACCGCCGTACAGAACGTCGTCGCCTGTGCCGCCAGAGATAATGTCATTACCTTCTTGACCGAAGATAACATCGTTACCTGCGCCGCCAGAGATAATATCGTCGCCACCGCTACGTATTACGCCAGCGCCAAGTATTGTTTCTTGACCAAGCTCAGCAGCGTTATCAATGATATAAGCCAGTGTATCGTCACGACCCCAATCAGCTGTTGTACCTTCACCGTTTTCAAGACGTTCAAATACAGTCCAACCAGCGCCTTGATCAGCAGCA
This sequence comes from uncultured Micavibrio sp., assembly GCA_963977125.1. Taxonomy (GTDB): domain Bacteria; phylum Pseudomonadota; class Alphaproteobacteria; order Micavibrionales; family Micavibrionaceae; genus UBA2705. The sequence continues at coordinate 61,906 of CAXBNJ010000003.1, read as the reverse complement.
ATGCCTTGATCCGCAGCAAGTTGATCTGAATTTAGTGTGTCGCCGAAGATTAAGTCATCGCCTGCACCGCCTTCAAGAAGATCATCACCAACAGAGATCAAACCAGTAACAGGGTTACTGTCTTTAAGTGTCGCTGTAAGTTGATCTGGATCAGTAATGTTAATTGAGTCACCATCTGAGTCGATGTAATCAATACGCTCAAGTCCAGTTGATGTCAGCTGAATACCCACACCGATAACTTCAGTGCTTAATGATTTAAGTATCGCTGTCTCATCTGAGCCATCTGTAATGCCGCGATATTGGTTTACAGCTTCTTCAGTATCAAAACCAGAGCTTACGCTGCCATCACTTTCAATGTGGTGGTTAGGTTCACCGTCTGAGATGAAATATGTGTATGTTTCAGCATCGCCGCCAAGTGCACCAGTTGGTGATTGCAACCATTCAATAGCTGATTGTAAACCCGCTTCATAGTTTGTTGTACCGCCAATTTCCATTGGGCCGTTCAACCATGCGATTACAGCGTCAGCGCTTGCTTGGTCTGTAATATCAAAAGCGATTGGTGTGCGTGAATCTGTACCAAATGGCACGAGGTAAATGCGAATTGCACCATTATCGTAAGATACAAAGTCATTAACCAAGCTATCAACAGCAGAGATTAATTTCTCAAGACGTGTGTCGCCAACTTTAGCGCCCATTGAGCCTGATGTATCAAGAACGAATACGAAGTTATAATCTTGCGCTTCTGGTGGAACATCTATTGTGCCGCCAATATCGCCAACAAGGATATCTGCACCCATGCCGCCTAATATTGCGCCTTCTTCGCCGCCAACAACATGTGGCGTTGTTTCACCGACAACATCATCAACATTATCACCAACGATGAATTTAGAAAGGCACGCTTTAAGAGCTAGCTCAGCTGTATCGCTATCGCCATCGCTATCCGTTAATGTGTATTCGAATACATCGCCAACACAATCAACATGTGTTGTATCAAACTCAGTAGGTTCATTGCTGCTGTCGTAATAACCGCTTGCGCCAGAGTTCCACTGTGTTAAGTAACCATCCGCATCATAGCTTGATGTAACGTCAGCTACAGGGTGTAACCAAATACCAATCTCTTCAGAGAAGCTTACGCCAGACCAATCAGAAGCAACACCATAAGTTGGTACGTGATCAACAAGTGAAGTTGCATCCATTGTGAAGCTGTAAACATTATTACCGTTAGCATCTGTGCTCACTGTAATTGATGAGAACGGGCTGTTTGTACCAAGTGATGTTGTGATTTGATCTGGTGCTTGCGTACCCGCAGCAGCAGAGCCATCCATCCAACTTGTTTGTGTGTTTGCGCCGTTATAAGCATAAACACTAATCACTGGTGTAGCGCCTGAAGTATCAAAGTAGAATAGCGCCATTTCGCCGCCATGGCCTTTTGGATTAGGACCATTATTTACAGCAAGTGTGAAGCCATCATTGCTACGACCAGCTGGATCAGAAACAACGAGAGAGAATGAGAATTCATCTGTTGCGTCATTATAGCTTGTAGAAATGTTTTTTATATCGCCACCAGCATCGCTGCCCGGAGGTGCGCTTTTTGTGAAGCTATATGTCGTTTCAGTTGAAGCAATATCGTCATTCAAATCGTAGCTGTAGTTACCGTCAGCATCGATAGTCAACTCACCATATTGACCTTCAACAACCAAATCGCCAACCGCAGGGACGTCATAATCATTGCCGCCAAATTTAACTGAAGTTACGTGGTTATCAAGATCGGCGCTTTGCTCGTCATTGGCAACAACGTTACCAGTAACAACATCAGTGAAGCCTTTTACTTCAATGCTGTCATCATTAGCAATTGGGTTATCATCAATAACGGTTACGTTAATTTCCGCTTCTGCAGTAAGACCAAAGCCATCAGTAACAATAACATCAAAAGACAAATCAATTTCATCTACAGGATCATCTTCATCAGCGTGATCCAACGTTTCAAATAATGTGAAATCATAGCTTTTGCTTGTTGTGTTAATGCTTAGTTCAAAAACTTTAACTGCGCCAGCCATACCGATAAAGCTACTGCCAACAACACTCACTGTGATGTCTACGCCGTTATGCTTAAGTGGAAGGGCCGTTGAACCGCCATAAGAGAAGCTGCCGTCAACAGGGTCAATCGAAGTAACGCCGCCATTAGCGCCTGTTACGTTGATTAGGCCTGAAGCCGAAGGCCCCATTGGAAGGTCTTCTTTAACAATGACATCATTAGCATCTGCTGAAGGCGGAGTTAATGCATCAATTGTTTTTGTGATTTCCAAGATCGCAGATGAAGGGTCAAGATCGCCATCAAATAATGTGTAATCAAAGCTGTCAGTAATCTCATGGCTGATTGCGAAATTAGTAATACCTGTAAGGCTCAACCAGTTTGAGTAAAGTGTGTAGCTATACTCACCATTCGCCGCGATAGTCAGCTCACCATAATCACCAGCAACAACCTCGGCTGTAACATGGTTTGTGTTATCTGCACTTAATGTATCATTATCGATAACATTGCCTGTGGCTGTTGTTTCGCTATTTGAAAGCGTATCAAAGTCATTCTTAGCATATGGAAGATCATCGATAACTGTTACGTCGATAGTCGCCTCAGCTGTAAGGCCAAAGCTGTCCGTCACACTTACATCAAATGATAATTCGATTTCATCAGCTGATTTTGTATCAGCGTGATCCAATGTTTCGAATAATGTGAATGTGTACTCAGAGCTTGCTGCGTCAATGGTTAATTCAAAGACTTTAACTGCACCGGCCATACCAACAAAGCTGTTACCAACAACGCTTGTTACTACTGGCGTATTTTCAAAGCTTAGCCCTGGCGCTGTAGAAGAGCCACCAAATGAGAAGCTACCAGCGACCGGAGTAATTGAAACGATCGCGCCATTTGCGCCTGATACAGTAATGTCACCCGTCACTGATGGATCAGCATCACGCGTTTCTGTTACTTCTGTTGCTTCAGCATCAGCTTCTGGTGCGACTAATGCGCCAACAACTTTAGAGAAATCAATATTCGTTGTCGATGTATCGCCATCGCCATCAACCAATGTGTAATCAAAGCTGTCTAACTCGTAAGAGGCTGTTTTTGTGAAGTCAATATCTGCCTTAGTTGGGTCTGCATTATAAATATCAACCCAGTTTGCATAAAGATTATATGTGTAAACGCCATCTTGACCGACTGTAAATGTACCGTAATCACCATTTTCAATCCGTGCGATGACAAGGTTGTCTGTATCAACACTTAGCTCATCATTATCACGAACATTGCCGATTGCAGAGCTCTCAGTGGCTGATAATTCATCAGCATCAACGATTGCGACGGGGTTGTCATCAACAACATTCGCAGAAATCACACTATCAACAGTTAAGCCAAACTCGTCCGTTGCTGTGATATCAAAGTCAATACGCATTGTATCATCAGATACGCCGCCTTCTTGGTGATCTAATGGGCTGTATTGTGTGTATGTATACTCAAATGAGCCGCCAACTTTTGTAATAACAACATCAAAGACTGTTGTGCCAGAAGCATCCCGACCAACAATACCGTTTGTTGTTGCGTTAACTTTCACTGGCGAGCCGTTTGAAAGCAGCGCTGGTGCGTTTGTTGTGAATGTGCCTGCGTACACAACAGAAACAATTTCGCCATTCGGGCTATTCACAATGATTGCGTTATCATCAGAGATTGTGTTCCCTGCATCAAGCGGTGCATCTTCTGTAACCGTAACAGCTGTTGGTGTCGCTGTTGGGTCAGGCAACTCGTTAAAAGTTTTCTCAAAAGTGATTTTTGCATCATTACTATCTGCATCGCCATCATTTAGCGTGTAATTAAAGTCTTCAAGCGTATATGTCTTGGTTGAACCGTAATCAATACCAGTAGCGTTATTTGTGTTGTAAATATCAACCCAGTTAGCGTGTAGCGTATATGTGTATGCGCCATCTGCCGCAACAGTGAATGTACCGTAAGTACCGCTTACTGTATAATCCGTAACAAGGTTGTCAGCATCAGCGCTGAAGTCGTCATTTACTGTAACGTCGCCAGAAATGCTGTTTTGCGTGCCTGAAAGGCTGCCTTTGTCATCATTAGCAATAACCGCATCATCAATAACTGATGCTTCAACGGTTGCTGTTGTTGTTAGGCCAAAGTTATCCGTAACCAAAACATCAAATGCTAGATCGATAACATCAGAAGGGTTAGCAGGATCTGCGTGATCCAAAGTGCCGATAAGTTCAAATTCATAAGTGTAGTTTGGAGCGCCATTAATAATGGTCAATTCAAAGACTGGCTTACCATTTGCGCTACCAAGGAATTTTTGAGCATTTGCAGGATCAACGATCACTGTAACAGCATCGCCATTCGATGTTAAAGGCGCGGCTGTTGAACCAGCATAACCAAATGAACCGTCAACCGCTTCAATTGATGCAATGCCGCCATTAGCGCCTGTCACATAAATAGCACCTGTTTGATCTGAGTTGCCAGCAATGCCGTCAATCAACGTCGCTTCATCAACGATTACCGAGTCAGCCGTTGCGCTTGGAGGAGGAAGCGCTGCGACATAACCATCAAAATCAAGTGTCGCTGTATCGCTATCGCCATCAGCGTCAGTGAATGTATATGTGAATGTGTCAAAGTTATATGTATTTGGTACGCTGTAATCAACGCCAGCAAGCACATCCCAATTCGCGAAGAGAGAATAAGAGAAGCCGCCCGTTTCGTTAATAACCAATGTACCGAATGTACCTGTAAGTGTTGTGTTACCGACGATGGCAGAACCATCAACATTTGTAACTTCACCAAAAGTATCATCACTTTGATCATCTTTACCGCCCGTGTTCAGGCCAGTAATAACGTTACCGCCAGCAACTGTCGATGTCATTGGTGTCATAGATACTGAATCATCATGAGCAACAGGAACGCTATCAACAACATTGACTGTGAATGAGCCATTTGCTGTATCGCCTGCGCCGTCAGTCGCTATAAAGCCAAACTCAAGAGCAATAACATCTGTTGGATCTAAAGGATCAGCGTGATCTAAACCATCAAAGATAATAAAGTCGTAACCGCCAACGGCATTAAATGTAAATTCAAACACAGCGCGTCCACCAGCTGTTTCGCCGGTATAGCCTGTTGCTGTTTGTGTAACGATAACTGGCTCGCCAAGTGATGTTAAGTTACCACCAGCCAAAGAACCAGCTGAGTCAAAGCCCGCAGCGCCTGGAGTAATGCTACCAAAACCGTCTGTACCAAAGTCAACCGGAACGACGCCCGTTAATGTTGTTGCTGAGGCTGGAATTTCAAGTGCGATATCTTCGCCATCATCAAGTTCAGGTGGCGTAACCAAACGTTCTGCTGGTACGTCTTCTTCTGGAAGAACTTGGTCTTGTTGTTGTGTAATACCATATTGAAGCGCCGTTGGTGCAATCGGACCAATTTCGCTTAGTGGTGCAACTGAATCTGCTGTGAACGTTGAGCCGAAGCCAAAACCGCCACGGCCACCCGCGCCTGCAGCTGCGCCGGTATCACCAGCGGCCGGTTCAATAGAAGCAAGCTCGGCAGCTGTATCACCAGCAGCAGGCTCAACAGCGGCAACTTCTTGCGCTGTGTATTCTTGTTGTGCGTAGACTTCGTTCTCAACAGCACCCATTTCAAGGATCATATTAAGGTCAACAATATTACCGTCAGCCAATTGGATAGCTTCAAGGCCAGCGGCGCCTGTAATAATGACGGAACCTGCATCGCCCATATCAATAGTTAGTGTGTCTTCATTTTGTGTAATCTGTGCGTCCGCAATATCAAAGTCAAAACGGAGAATGTTTTGATCAGAAACTTCATGGCTGTTGATTGCGCCATTTTCTGGCATCACAGCGGCTTGAACGAGGTAACTATTAAGGCTATCCCATTTTTCGCTATTTTCTAAGCCGTCAACCAAAGCTTGAATTTCAAGCGCTTTGCCATCAGAGAAAAAGATATAACCCTCAGACGCTCCAGCGCCCTGACCAATGTCGGTAAAGCCAACAACTGTTCCGTTGTTTAAAATGATTTCTACCGCGCCCGTTTCTCCAAGTCTAATTTCTTGAACTTCAGTTTGAGCAAAATCTACATTGATTGAATTATTAGTCATTTAGTTTCTCCTATTATGACATCCACACACAAAATTTCCGCATTCTAACTATTTTACGAGATCCGCATATACTTTAATTAGTATCGCTTTATTGAGAACCCTTGAATATTATGTTCCGAAATTAAATATCGTAAAACTACATTTATTAATGCGTCGAACAATACCATCTTACGGGGGCTCAAATCTCGCCTTTTATTAGAAAGTTAACAATTTTTTAATACATCTAGCCTAAAGAGTCAACTAAAAAGTTATGTCAATATTCTAAGTATTTGTTTTTAAGTGAAATTCTTTTTGCACACATATTTAAGATTCGTAAAACTTTTTAACGAATCTAAACCACCTGTGCGTGAGCCAGCTTATCTATCTTCGCTATAGCCCATCTTTAGCTATAATTGGATTGTCGCCCCTAACGGGCATTTGCCCGATCGGCATCGTCGAAAGAGTTACTGACTATCAGCGATTTTATATATGCGCAAACCAAATTATAATTATTCATCTTGTTTACCTACACCAAAGGATTTGTTAAGCTTAGCCTTCGCAGAATAATTTACTGCGTGTCATTACTACATAATATATTTATTTTTAAAGCCCCGTTTTGTTATTTTATTATCCTCACCACCCCCATAAACCCGACCATTATAGCGGGTATATATAAGAATTTAAGCATTTCTGAGACATTCTTTTTACAATAGTTCGATACATAATATGAGTTTAAAATTCGAAAAACTAAGCGTCCTGGTCGTTGATGACACGAAATCAATGCGCGACCTTATATCCTCCGTATTGGAGGCATTGAATGTTGGCAAGGTTTACCAAGCCTGTAACGGCGAAGAGGGTTTTCAATCCTTCTGCCTACATCAGCCCGATATTTTACTCATTGATTGGCTTATGGAGCCGATGAATGGCATTGAACTGACCCACAAGATCCGCACAAGCGAACAATCGCCCAACCGCATGGTGCCCATTATCCTTGTGACGGGTTACAGCGCCCGCCCACGCGTCGTAGAAGCACGCGATTGCGGCGTCACTGAGTTTTTGGTCAAACCTTTCTCCGCCGTAGATTTAACGCGGCGCCTTACCCATGTCATAAATAACCCAAGAAACTTTATAGATTATAATGGCTATTTTGGGCCAGATCGGCGCCGCAAAGCTGATGATGCTTATTGCGGCCCTAAACGACGTGAAGACGATGAAATCTTTGAGACATGGAGCGTTGATTAACACTCCCTAAAGCTTTTTATAGTATGTTATTATAGACGCAGGTAAAGCGCTTAAATTTAAAATGGGCGCGCCTCCTTAAGAACCAAGAAGATGTAAATGCAAGCCGATACAGAAAAAGTCAAAGCGAAAACAATTGTCGCTAGCAAGCTATTGCAGGCAAAAGTCGGGCGCGGCCAAATAAGAGAAGATCAAGCTCTGGCTTGTAAAAAGGCACTCGAAACAAGCACATCCGACTTTGAACCCGTCGCCCTGGAGTTTCTTAATAGCCTTGAGCACGCCATAGACAACGCAACAAACAGCAGTGACAGCGACTTAGAAGCCCATAAAGCGCTTCTTTTTAAGCCAATTTTTGACTTAAAAGCGAATGCAAAAATGTTTAAATATGATTTAGTGTCGATCATGGCCAATATCATGGTGACTTTTTTAGAAAAAATCACCCATTTAGATAAAGATGCCGTTGAAATTGTCAAAGCACATCACCAAACCTTAACGCTGATTGTGCAAAAGAAAATGAACGGCACTGGTGGGGAAGCGGGAAAAGCCCTTGCTAAAGAGCTCCAAAGTGCCTGCTTACGCTATTTTTCCAAACGAAAAACATCTCCACAAGTCGCCAAATAAGAGCCCCAACTCATTAAAGCTGACATTATCACATTACAGTACATCAAAGTATTGGATGGAAAGGAAGTGGGTTTATACTAGGTTCAGACGAAGCACCTAATAATAACGCTTCTCTTACTTAAGCGGTAATCAGCCGTAATCTCTAAATCGACGACGGCGAACACGATTAAGCGCAAAACGTTTTTCGCCAACTAAAGACGCCCTTAATGCGCGAATAGCGGAAGGGAAAGTTAAGCCGTGTTTTTCGAGAAGAATGAATGTAATGGTCGAAAGCACACAAAAAACAAGCGTTACAGGCCGCGCATAGGGTAGCAAAATCAAATAAGGCAGCGCAGCGCGCGAATCCATACTAAAGAACCGCAAAGGGCGCGTGGTATTGCGCCAATGCCAATTCACCTGTTCTTGTACGTCTTGAATATTGCTCATATTTTATGCTTCCAGATTATGCGGCCAAATGTTGCGATGATGATAAGCGCTTAAATAACTATACCGAAGATAAGCCTTTGCCTCAACTAACTTCATACTTTATATCAAATAAACGTATAATTCAGCTTATAGAATACTATGGCAGCCCTTAACAAAACGTTATTTGCTGTTTGCATAACACAAGGCCTGTGCTATAAAAAACCATGAGCAGGAAAAAAGCAAAAGAAAAAACCATAGACCTTATCAATAGCCATAAGGACCTCAGCCCAGAATATGGGCCGCAATTGGCCAATCACCTGCCAATGGCCCTGTATGCATTGCATGAAATTGGCGCCCGCCACAAACGCGTTGCTGAATTTGCTAGCAGCCACATTAAAGCGCGCGGCTTAAAAGCCCCGCAAACAACCGCCAGTAACAATGCTGCGACAATTATCATCAATGAGAAAAATTGGACGAGCGCCCTTGGCACGCATAATAACTATGCTGCCTATCAAGCCTATTTTCAAAATAAACTCGACACAGACGGGCGCGATTCTTTACTGGAAAACCACCTTGATGTGTTGATGGAAGGCATAAGCGCCAGTACATTTCATGGCCTTCTTCGTGCCGCTTATGGTTTAATCTCAGATAATGACAGTGAACTTATTAACGGCCTCGCCTTATGGGCTGATTGCCATTTACCTTTAACCGCGCATAAAATACACACAACAAAGACAGGCCTGTCCCTCACCGAATCGTTCGAAGCGGCGCGACAGCTGCAAGGTCAAAGCGCTTGGCCTGACCTTAAAGCCGGCAGCCCCAATATTTTCACAAAAATGCAGGCTGTTATTCAAGCCCCTGCATTTGATACGCTCATACAACAACCTTTGAATGCAGCCACAGACCTTACCGCTCTACAAGATATTGCTCTTAATTTCTTTGAAAGTGAAAAAGGCTTCACCAGCTTACACGGCGTAACCGCAACCCATGCTTTTCGCTGCATGTTTAATCATGCAAGCAAACCAGATGACGCCCTTATTCATATGAGCCGCGCTCTATTAGTGGCGTATATTTCTGTCGGCTGTCCTGAATTAACCTATATAGACCCCAAAGCCGCGTTAAGTGAAGCTGATATAGCGGCTGATTTAAAAGTCATACAAAGGTCAAGCAACGACCATGCGATTAAACTGGCCTATAGCGCCCGTGAAGAATATCGCAATACGGGGCGCAGTGCCTATTTACAAGTCGTGCAGAATATAGCGCGTCCATAAACTTCAAAAGTCAAAGAATCTTATAGAACCCGCAAAGCTTCAAAGCTTTGTGAAGGATGCTCAAAGGCACTTTGGGCGCGTATAAGGTTCAGTTCGCGGCGCTGATCTTGCTGTGTTTGATCAAAAATATCATGTAATGCAGCAGCGGTGAGCTCGACCGCGCCGCGTAAATCGGCGCCTTTTAACAGATGCGCGAGAATAGTCGCCGCCGTGACATCTCCCGCACCATTGGGCATCGGATCCATAGCAAAGCGCGGCGTTGTTACCTGGAACACGCCCCTATTCTTTTGACTCGTTGTTACTTGGAGCGCACCTTTACTGTCTTGATCTCCCGCTGTGGAACGGTCAGACAGCAGCATCGATATTTTATCTGGCTCTAAATCATCAGGCTGGAAAGACGTCATAACGATCCTTTTAATGCCTCTTGCATGCAAAACATCAAAAGCGCGCAGTGCATCAGCCATAGTGCGGATATCAATGTCTGATAAAAAAGACGCTTCAAATTGATTGGGCACAATGATATCGGCCTTATCAATAGAGCCCTCTTTGAAATAGTCTCTCACGCGCGGATTAACAAAAAATCCACTCCCCACATCACCCATAACAGGGTCGCAGCAATATAAACATTCTGGATTAGCGGCGCGAATATCACCTAATGTCTCTAAGACCAATGCGCCGAGCTCTTCATCGCCAATATAGCCTGTAAGCACAGCATCTATTTTGGGAAATAAACCACGCGCCTTTATACCTTTAATCAAATCAGATAATTGCGCCGTGCTAAACACTTCGCCTGTCCAGTCACCATAGCCCTTATGGTTTGAAAAACTCACTGTATTTAGGGCGACAACCTCATGCCCTAAGGCATTAAGCGGTATCATAGCGGCGCGATTGCCGACATAACCATAAGCGACGGATGATTGTACAGATAATACTAAGCTCATAATTCAACCTCTAAAGACTCGTTGGAGAGCAGAGTATAGCAAAATTATAAATGTTTAGCGATTTTGATTACATGATAGTCAACAAACGTTGGCGCGGCGTATCAGCATAAAGAATCGCTTTGATTTTTTTATGCTGAATAGGCTTCGGTGTATCGTCAAGATTTAACATTGGTAAATCTTGCATCATATTTAAAGTGCCGCCAGCGTGCGTGAGCGCATCAACAATATTAAGAATTTTAGTGTTCTTCCGCGCCCTCCTGATATTGCTGGAAACCTTTCCAGGGGTCATTTTTACTCTTGATCCTATAGAGTTGAAGATCCTCGTCATATTCTCTCTTTGCTTCTGAAATGCCTTATCAAGTGCGGTGCGACCGTTTCCATCAAGGGCATTTACATCAATCACATCTTTAGCCAAAGCATAACGCAGCGTCTTTATCGCGCAAGAGCTCACAGCCGCATGCAAAACAGTCGAATCGATGGGGAGCGCTGTGTCCGCTTGATAATTAAAAAAGAAAGCTAGCTTCTTGCCCGCAATAGATTTTTTGGTTAAATCAACGCCAGAGCTCTCAGCTGCTTTAACAAAATCACCATAGAAGAAGTCCCCGCCATGCGCATAGCGCAAAGTGGCTGTTGTGCCGTTTATATCATAGCGATTAATATCTTTTTTCATGCTCCGCTCCTTAAAACATCAAATCTCAAGTCAAAGTAAAATAGATAATATCAAAACTGTTTATACTACCCAGGGGTTGTTATGTCAATAACTTGCTTTTAACGGTGCCAGATACTCACGTGTAAAACATAAAAAACATCTATATATGGTATTTACCTGCGGCGTAACATACTATATATTGATATCTGATGATTTCTCATCGACTGGTTTACGGCCAATCAATATGCGCGGAATAGATGTGGAGAAGAGTCGAAAAAGACTCGGATTCTAACGCGACGAACCTATATTGATTGGTAATCACTTAAAAATTGTTTTCAAGGAGTCTGCCCCTTATGTCTGATCATGACACAGCTGCCAATAAAAAATCGCTCGCTTTAATCAGTAAAATTGATGCCCTTAGCGATGATGTAACAAAAAACCCCAGCCCGCTTTTGCAAGAACGCCATGTTTATAAGCCGTTTTTGTACCCATGGTGCTATGAAGCGTGGCACACACAGCAGCGTGTTCACTGGTTGCCAGAAGAAGTCCCAATGGCCGCTGATATTAATGACTGGAAAAATAAACTTACCCCTTCAGAAATTAATCTACTGACGCAAATCTTCCGTTTCTTCACCCAAGCTGATGTTGAAGTTAATAACTGCTATATGCGCCATTACTCGCGCGTATTTGGTCCTGTTGAAGTACAAATGATGCTGTCAGCATTTTCTAATATTGAAACCGTACATATTGCCGCTTACTCGCATTTGCTTGATACGCTTGGCATGCCAGAGCTTGAGTACCAAGCTTTCCTACAATATAAGGAAATGAAAGATAAATTTGACGATCTACAAGAAGTATCGATGAACTCACGCCGCGATATTGCTAAAACAATGGCAACATTTGGTGCGTTCACAGAAGGCCTTGCGCTTTTCGCTTCTTTCGCGATTCTCATGAACTTCCCACGCTTCAATAAAATGAAGGGTATGGGGCAAATTATTACATGGTCAGTACGTGATGAAACACTACACTGCCTATCCATGATCCGCCTATTCAATGAATTCATCAATGAAAACCCAGATATCTGGGATGATGAGCTGCGCGCAGAAATCAAAGAATCATGCATCAGAACCGTTGATCATGAAGATGCGTTTATCGATCTTTGCTTCGAAATGGGCGAAATTGAAGGCCTTAACCCACAAGATGTGAAACAATATATACGCTGGATTGGTGATCGTCGTATGCAACAATTAAACCTCGAGCCAATTTACGGCGTTGAGAAAAACCCACTGCCATGGATGGACGAAATCCTTAATGGCGCGGAGCATACAAACTTCTTCGAAAACCGCTCAACAGAATACTCAAAAGCCTCGACTAAAGGCGCATGGGAAGATGTTTTTGCTGATGAAGTCTTTGGTGACGTCGCTTAAAACCAATCTTCAAGCCCCTAATTCTAATAAAAACGAAAAAGCCCTCTTTTTTAAATCGAGGGCTTTTTTGTTGACTCGCGCACAAAGTTATGGTAAATAAACGCCTAGAACATTGAAACATAAAGGATCAAACAAATGGACACCAATACAGAAGAAAAAGAATCACTCGCGATAAGTTATAATGGCGCAATCGGATTTTTTGATTCCTTAGGGAAAAGTACAAAAGAGAATATTGCCTATGCATATGACAGCGACAAAAACACCCTAAGGAGGCTGGCTCAGGTCGCTATAGGTTCGAAAACCCTGCAAGTTGTGGGCTTAACCGGCACTGCCGGTTCCGCAGCATTTGCTACGAACTCACTTGTTAATGCTTGGCAAGAGCCTGACGCAGAAATATCAAAACAAGAAATGCCAGCTACTAGCGTCGCGTTAACCGCGTTATTCGGAGCTGTGGTAATCTTCTATGGTAAAAATTCAAAAAACATAGTGAATACGGTCGACCAAAAAGTACAAGAAAGCTTGAGTAATAAAGCACAACTTAACATGTAAGACCATAATGATGCTGACGAAAAAGCCCATAGATTTGTGGGCTTTTTTATTGACTTCACAGCAATGTTATGGCAATAAACAATCTCAGTTAAAAAAATTAAGGATGAATCAAATGAGTACGGATACAAAATATGAAGCGGCTGTCGCTAAGTTTAATCAACTGGGGGCAAGCACCGCGGAGAATATTGCCGATACATATGATACTCAGAAAAATGTTTTAATAAACCACCATAAAACCATTGAAGACAGTGGAGAAGCTCGAGCATACATCTTCATCGGTACGGCAGCCTCCGCTGTAACCACGCTAAATAGCGCCCATAATGCTTGGACGGCACCTGATTGGGAAACATCAAAACAAGAAATGCCTGCTGTCAGTTTAGGATTAACACTGGTTTTTGGTACATTGATGTTAATGGGAAAAAAAGGAATCAAAAAAACTATACAAGCAGTTGACCGCGATGTACAAGATTGCGTTAAGAATAAAACGCAGCCCCATATGTAAGGCCTTAATCATGAAACCGTTATTGACTATTTTCACCCTTATTTTAACGGTCATCACACTCAGCGCATGTTCAAATACACTGCAAGGTGTTGGCCGAGACATTGAGCGCGCTGGTGAAGGTCTACAAAAAATCTCAAGGTAAGCGCCCCTCCTCCTAAATTTAAACAAAAAAGAGCCGACCCGAAGGCCGGCTATCAAGTTTACAGGGAGTTGTAGAAAGGGGCATCAGGCATGAAGCCCCCAGAGGAAACGTCTATTTAATCCAGAATATCAAGCATTTCAGCGACCAAAGGGTGGCGAACAATATCGACTGATTGCAAATGCACGTTGCCAATGCTGCTCACCGGCATTAACTGCGCTGAAATATCAGCCAAACCCGACATTCCATCTAGTAAATCACTTTGGCGCGGATCGCCGGTGACAACCATGGTCGCATTCCAGCCAAGGCGCGATAGCAGCATTTTTAGCTGAACATAAGTACAGTTTTGCGCTTCATCGATCACGATAAAGGCATTGTTTAATGTCCGACCGCGCATAAAGCCAACTGGGGCAATTTCAATTGTACCATCATCCATTAACTGTTTAACGCGTTTACCACCAAGACGGTCACCAAGTGCATCATAAAGCGGGCGTAAATACGGCGCCATTTTCTCATGCATGTCACCAGGCAGGTAACCAAGGCTTTCACCCGCTTCCATGGCTGGGCGTGATAAAATAATGCGCTCTACTTCACCAGCTTCTAGGGCTTCAACGGCAGCGGCGATCGCTAAATATGTTTTACCAGTCCCCGCGGGGCCAACAGCGAATGTTAAGCTATGCTCTTTAATCGCATCCATTAATTCCTTTTGATTTTCTGAGCGTGGCTTAACTTTGCGAATAAAGCTTTTATCGCGATGATTATCTATATCTGTCGCTAAAGGATGCCATTCAGTGCCATCAAATGCCTTTACAACATTTGTGTTCTTATCGTGGGATCTGACTTTTTTACGAGTTTTTTTAGCCATGAGCATGCTCCTGTTGGTGTGTTAGAGGATGAAAGGAAATAGGCATAGAGACGTGAGGTAAAAAGAGTTTTGATAGACCTTTAAGAGTGAGGGGTGCGGAGGTGAAGGGGGCGGATTTTGAACACAAAAAAACTGGCTCGGTGTAAACCTGAGAAGCCAGTTGTAAAAATCTGCGATGCAAAAGAACGTCTTGAATTAGAAGAGGGTAACCTCATCATATTCGGGGGCGAAACAAACAGCTCAGCCAATGTTGCGGTGCTGAACCCTGAATCATTTTTATAATGTAATAGTGCGTGAAATATCAAGGTGAGGAAATCTCCTTGTTAAGATGACTACTAAAATTATGCTATCATAAAATACCTTGCTAGGCCATGCCTAAACTTGATAGATTTACACAGTTTATTTTCACAGCCCGCAATCATTGGGCTTAAGGGGTGTATAATCGTGAACGTTACCTATGCAGATATTCAAAAAGCGCAGCAAGCGATAAGCGGGCAGATCATCAGAACACCGACGGTAAAAGCGACTCGATTGTCTTTGCGCAGCGGTGTTGAGATTTATTTAAAGCTCGAAAACTTACAACATACCGCCTCATTCAAAGCGCGCGGCGCTTTAAATTGCTTACTTAATTTAAGTGAAGACGCCAAATCACGCGGCGTCACAGCCAGTTCAGCGGGCAATCACGCACAGGGCCTTGCCTTTCATGCACAGCGCCTAAAAATCCCCGCAACGATTGTTATGCCCAAAGGCACAGCGTTTAACAAAGTCCAGAAAACCGAAGAATTTGGCGCGACCGTGATATTGGCCGGCGATAATTATGATGAAACGCAAGCCTTCACCCATGAGCTTGCCAATAAACACGGCTATGCCTTTGTTCACCCTTTTGATGACCCTTATGTGGTCGCCGGACAAGGCACGCTCGGCATTGAAATGCTTGAAGATCAGCCTGACCTTGATAAAATCATTGTTCCAATTGGTGGTGGCGGCTTAATATCGGGCGTGGCGACTGCCGTGAAACATATGAACCCCGCCATAGAAGTTATTGGCGCACAGGCGGATCTTTATGATGCTGTGGCCCGTCACTATAAGGGCGAGGACGCAAATGTTATTGGCGGGCCGACATTGGCTGAGGGCATTGCCGTGAAGACCCCTGCCGCCCGTACGCTCAAAATCATGCGCGGCCTTGTACAGCGGATCATAACCGCCAGTGAAGAAGAGATTGAAGACGCCATCTTTAATCTGCTGAGCTCAGAAAAACTTGTGGCTGAGGGCGCAGCAGGCGCTGGCCTTGCCGCCATACTTAAAAATAAAGAAGAATTCCAAGGCCAGAAAATTGGTTTGGTCTTATGCGGCGGGAATATTGACTCGCGCATACTCTCGACGCTTATTTTACGCGGCATGCTGCGTGAAGGGCGGATCACGCGCCTGCGCTTTGAAATTAATGACACGCCGGGTCAATTGGCTGATATAGCGAATTTAATTGGTCAAGAAGGCGCCAATGTTATAGAAGTCATCCATCAACGCCTCATGCAGGCCGTTCCGCTGAAAAGAGCCGAGCTTGATATGGTGATTGAAGCGCGGGATAGAGCCCATGTCCAAGACATATTAGTCAAATTGCGCGCTTTGGGTTTTAAAGTTAATCAAATGAACGAAGTAGCATAATATATGAGTGATGCAGCCACCGCCTTAACCAAATTATTTGACAGTGGCAGCTTAAACGCGCCTGAGGGCGATGCCCTTATTGGCGTTTGGGCTATGCAGCCTTGTGCTGAAATCATCCCCTATCTGAGTAATAATGGCTTACATAGTGAAAATTTGCGCCTGTGGTGCCCGTTTTACCCATGGGCAAAAACCCTCTCACAGGACTTTACTTTACCTCTAATGCAGGAAATGGTCTGCGCAGAGGCGCTTGACCTTGCGCTAATCTTACCCGCCAAACAAAAAGATGAAACGGCGATTCTTATCGCCAGCGCGCTCGAATCCTTAAAAAAAGGCGGAGAGCTGATTATCGTCGCCGCCAATGATGCTGGTGGTAACCGGCTTAAAAAAACATTAGAAGGATTTGGCGTAACAATCGACACGGTTCACTCCAAACAAAAATGCAAAATCGTTTGCGCGCGCATTCATGATTTTGACCACGCCGCGATAAGCGCCATTTTAGCGACCGCTGCGCCGCAAGATATTCTTGATGGCCAATATACATCACAAATTGGCCTCTATGGTTGGGATAAAATTGATATAGGCTCTGCCCTGCTCGCAGAACATATCCCCGATGACCTGCATGGACTAGGGGCTGATTTTGGCTGCGGTTATGGGTTTTTATCGCGTCAAATCACTCAGAGAAATTCAAAAGTCAAAAAGCTTTGCATTATCGATGCAGACCGCAGGGCCGTTGAGTTGAGCCAAGCAAATCTCGTGGGTCACGAAGCTATAATGCACCCCATATGGGACGACCTTACTGCACCAGATAAATTACCGAAGAATTTAGATTTCGTGATTATGAACCCGCCTTTTCATAGCGGTAAAGGCGCCAATAGCGCAATTGGTATTAAATTTATTGAAAGCGCTCATCACGCCTTAAAACGCTATGGGCAGCTTTATCTTGTTGCCAATAATCACCTGCCTTATGAGCGCAGCCTAGAACAGCTCTTTCATAAACATGAAATTATTGCACAGAAAAACGGCTTTAAAGTTATTTGCGCAGGTAAATAACCCTCAGTAACAAGCCACACGCACAAAAGACACCTTAAATAAAATCCAATGCGCAAAGATGGTTATAAAAGGCTTTCTTATTCCATGGTGATTCATTTGGATACGCCTGAAGGAATAAATTATAGGCCATAATCAGCTTACGTGATGAACTTTTCACTTTGGGCTGGCTATTATAAGAGCGATAGATAGATTTCATTTGATAATCAGCATAATGCCACTCTTCAAAAAACGCCCATTGCTCTCTCAGAGCTTCAAGAACCAGACGCTGAGTCTCATAATGCTTATGGGGCGTGGGCATGGACTGCAAGTCTTGTATTATACCTAAATAAGCCTGCTGAAAATAGTCCATATCGTAGAACTGATCATTAAGCATAGCGGTTAAAAGCTCAACGCGCAGCGCGACGGCATAATCAAGTGTTATAAAAAAGGCGGAGAGATACTCTGCATCTGGGGCATTCAAGGGCGAATTATTCGCATCATACGGGGTTTGTTCTTTGGGAATAGCTTTATAGGCATCCTCAATACTCATAGCATGAGAGGGGGCAGGCATCACACAGATAAGAACTGAGAATAGGCATAAGCAACGTTTTAAAATATTAACCATCAAACTTCCCTCTTTTAAATAGCACTATCATGATACATATTTTACGCTCCCCATAAAAGCAGATAAAGAGGCGACTTTAAAGTGAATCTTCTTCTCGCTATATTCCCCTATAAAGCCTTATATACTTAATTAACCGACCCCCATTGCAGCAGATAACTTGCTGTGTTTTATGCTACACTCTTTTTCTTTTTTTGGCTGGACTCTTAGCCGTAAAAACCGAAAAGCCGTGAGGCGGATGTTAGCTATATCGGTTTTACCTATACTGCATATTCGAACAATCAATTGGATTTTTAGGATGTACAATCTTAGTATTATTTATATTAAAGACCTATAAACCAAGAAAGATATAAAGCATGAGCACACGGAAACTATTAATGACAACCGCAATGGCTGGCTTGCTGGCCTTTACATCACCCCAAACAATTTTAGCAGAGGTTCCTATGAATAAAGGCGAAGTAAAATCAAATCAGTTCTGGTGGCCAGAGCAGCTAGACCTAAATCAACTGCGTGCTCATGATATTAAATCTAACCCTTATGGTGAAAAATTCAACTATTCTGAGGCATTCAAAAGCCTTGATCTTAATGCAGTCAAAAAAGATATTGATACATTACTAACAACATCACAGGATTGGTGGCCGTCAGATTACGGTAATTACGGCCCCTTCTTTATTCGCATGGCGTGGCATAGCGCAGGAACATATCGCACTCATGATGGTCGCGGTGGCGCCGGTGGCGGTCAGCAACGCTTTAATCCCCTTAATAGCTGGCCTGATAATGCAAGCCTCGACAAAGCGCGCCGTCTACTTTGGCCGATTAAACAAAAATACGGAAGCAGCATATCATGGGCAGATCTCATGGTTCTAACAGGCACGGTTGCCATGGATAGTATGGGCTTTAAAACCCTTGGTTTTGCTGGCGGCCGCGAAGATGACTGGGAGCCTGATTTAGTTTACTGGGGGCCTGAAGCAACTATGTTAGCAGGCCAGCGCCGTGGTAAAGATGGCAAGCTTGAAAAGCCCTTAGCCGCGGTTCAAATGGGTTTGATCTACGTAAATCCAGAAGGTCCAAATGGTAATCATGATCCTCTTTCTGCAGCCCAAGACATACGAGAATCTTTTGGACGCATGGCAATGGATGATGAAGAAATTGTCGCGCTTATTGCTGGCGGCCACACCTTTGGCAAAGCGCATGGTGCACATAAAGCAGAGGATTGCCTTGGTCCAGAACCCGCAGCCGCAGGCCTTGAAGAACAAGGGTTTGGTTGGAAGAATAAATGTGGTAAGGGCCATTCTGAAGATACGATGACCAGTGGCTTAGAAGGCGCGTGGACATCAGCACCGACACAGTGGACTCATATGTATCTCGATAATCTATTTAACTTTGAATGGAAAGAAGAGAAGAGCCCTGCTGGTGCGACACAATGGGTACCGACAGACGAATCGGCCAGAGAACTCGTGCCCGACGCCCATATTGAGGGTAAATATCACGCGCCAATCATGTTCACAACGGATCTTGCCCTGAAAGAAGACCCTGCTTTTGCTAAAATCGCCAAACGTTTTCATGAGACTCCCGAAGAGTTTGAGCTCGCTTTTGCCCGTGCATGGTTCAAATTGACTCACCGTGATATGGGGCCGCGTGCACGCTATATTGGATCGGACGTCCCAGATATAGAATTGCTTTGGCAGGACCCTATCCCTAAAATTGATTATAAATTGATCGATGATAAGGATATAGAAAAGCTTAAAGGCGAGATTCTAAAGTCAGGCTTAACGATTCATGAGCTTGTTAACGTCGCTTGGGCTTCCGCATCAACCTTCCGTGACAGTGATATGCGTGGTGGTGCCAATGGCGCACGTATACGCCTTGAGCCACAAAAGAACTGGCGCGTAAACAATCCTGCTGAATTAGCCAAAGTCCTCGGCACACTCGAAGCTGTTCAGAAAGACTTTAACAGCAAGCTTAAAGGCGGAAAGAAAGTCTCCCTTGCAGATATTATTGTCCTCGCTGGTAATGCGGCTATTGAGAAAGCAGCCAAAGATGCAGGCTACAAGGATGTGCAAGTCCCGTTCACAGCAGGGCGTGCTGATGCCAGCCAAGAAAAAACTGATGTGACATCATTTGGCTATCTCGAACCAACAGCCGATGGCTTCAGAAACTATTACCAAGAAGATAGTTATAAGTCACCCGCGGATATGCTTATTGATAAAGCTGATCTGCTCAGCCTATCCGTACCAGAGATGACCGTTCTAATTGGTGGATTACGGGTCTTGGGTGCGAATACTGGCGGGGTTAAGCATGGCGTCTTCACTCAGCATCCAGAGAGATTAAGTAATGATTTCTTTGTTAATTTGCTGGATATGTCAACACAATGGAAAAAATCGCCTGATACAGAAAGTATCTACGAAGGCCATGACCGTAAAACGGGGGCACTAAAATGGACAGCAACGCCTGTTGACCTTATTTTTGGTTCAAACTCAGAATTACGGGCTATTGCCGAAGTTTATGCTTTTGACGACTCAAAAGAAAAATTTGTTCATGACTTTGTAAAAGCATGGACAAAAGTCATGAATCTTGATCGTTTTGATTAACAGCCAAAACATCCAATATACTCAATGTTAAAAAAGGCGCTGCACTAGATTTCTAGTCTGGCGCCTTTTCTTATAAATATGCATTATAATGTATCTTGAGGGTCATAGACGAACTCATCAGAGGCTCTGCCTCCTTGCGTTTTTCTCTACACAGACACCATGGCGCTGCTGACGCAATCCCGCCTGCGCAGCGGTGCTTTGGTGTTAAGCTCTTTATCGTCCACGCGCGCGCTCAACGCTGATAATTTGCGGCGTCGCCCTGAGCGCCGCAATTACATTATTAAGATGTTTAGTGTCACTAACAAAAACATCAATCAACATATCCCAAAAATCGAGCGACCTTGATGTGATTTTCAGATTCGTAATATTACCGCCACTTTTACCAATCACCGTAGAGATCGTACCCAATGTACCGGGTTGGTTCATAATCGTGACCGAGAGGCGACCAATGCGCGCTTCGGGGGCCTCAGGGCCTTCGCCCCATGAAACATCAAGCCAACGCTCTGGCGTATCAGCAAAGTTCTCTAGCGTGTCACAATCAATCGTGTGAATGGTCACGCCCTTACCTGTTGTTACAATGCCGACGATACGATCGCCCGGCAAAGGGTGACAACAGCGCGCAAAATGCATCGCCATGCCCGGTATAAGGCCGACAATCGGCATTGGCGCGGAACTTTGCGGCTTTTTCTTTGATGTATATTCACCAAGTTCATCTAAGTTTGGACGTACAGGCTCTGTATTATGGCTTGGGAAAATAGCTTTAAAGACATCGCGCGCAACAATGTTACCAGAGCCAATCCCCGCATAAACATCCTCTACATGGTTTTCTTTAAATTTATCCGTTACGCCATTTACGGCTTTTTCAGTAAAGTCATAACCTTCCGACTTAAATATTTTCTGCAGCATAGCCCGCCCCAGAATCATATATTCATCGCGCTGTTGCTGACGAATAAAGCGCCTAATATGCGAGCGCGCCTTGCCCGTCACCACAAAACGTTCCCAAGTCGGCGATGGGTTTTGGGTTTTGGCGGTGATAATATCGACCTGATCACCATTTTGAAGCTTGGTGTTAAGCGGCGCGATGCGGCCATTAATTTTTGCGCCGACACATTTATTACCGACCCCTGAATGCACCGCATAAGCAAAGTCAATTGTCGTTGCGCCCGCAGGTAATTCAATCAAATCACCACGCGGGGTAAAGGCAAAAACATGGTCTTGGAATAATTCAAGCTTAGTGTTTTCAAGTTTTTCTTCTGCCGTGCCGCTCTCATTTTCCATGATCTCGACAAGCTCACGCAGCCAGCGATAATGTTTCGCTTCACCGGCCGCTTTATCGGAGCCGTTATTGCGTTTATACGCCCAATGCGCTGCAAGGCCCAGATCAGCCTCTTCATGCATTTCTTGCGTGCGGATTTGAATTTCAATGCGCTGCCCACCAGGGCCAATCACTGTTGTATGGAGCGAACGGTACCCATTAGGCTTTGGGGTTGAGATATAATCTTTGAATTTTCCGGGGACCGTTGGGTATTTCGCATGAATAATACCCAGCACCCAATAACAGGACTCAATCGAATCGACAACAATGCGGAAAGCCATAATGTCAGAGAGCTGTTCAAAGAGAATATTCTTGCGCTGCATTTTACGCCAAATTGAATAACGGGTTTTCTCGCGCCCCGTAATATGACAGGCAACGCCCGATTCCTTCATAAGTTTTTCAAGTTCAGAAATAACATCCGCGGGAACGTCTGAGCCCTCTTCGCGTAAATACGCCAAACGATTTAATATTGTATCGCGCGCCTCGGGTTGCATATGTTCAAAGGCAAGGTCTTCAAGTTCTTCTTTAATTTTATGAATGCCGATACGTTCAGCCAATGGCGCGAAAATATCCAAGGTTTCGCGTGCAATGCGTATACGCTTTTCTGGCTTTGTAATATGATGCAAAGTGCGCATATTATGCGTACGATCCGCCAGCTTAACCAGCAAAACGCGAATATCTTCTGACATAGCCAGTACAAGCTTACGAAAGTTTTCGGCCTGCTTACCTTCTACCGTCTGGCCTTCAATACGCGTTAACTTCGTTACGCCTTTAACAAGATTGGCCACCTCATCGCCAAATTCGCGCTTTAAATCTTCATCCGTGACGGGGGTATCTTCAACCGTATCATGTAAAATCGCCGTAACGACCGAGGCTGTATCCATATGCATTTCAGCTAAAATCATCGCGACTTCGACAGGATGCGTATAATAAGGCTCGCCTGAAGCACGATTTTGCCCCTCATGCTTTTCCTTAGCGAAGTTATAAGCCTTTTCGACTATATCGACTTGTAGATCTTTGTTTAAAGCTAATAAGTCTTCTAAAAGCTGGTCTCTGTCGCTCATGTTTTTATCATTTTCTTCGGAATTATTTATAGGGTCACTCGGCGTTTATACTACTAATATACGCAATAATTTCGCATTAGGCTAGAGCGCTCAATCTGATTATTACATCCAATTGTATCTTTATTTCAGCATTAGTTAATAAAACTCTGCTTATACTAGAACCGTGAGAGTGTGAGAACCAAGTTTAAGGGTGTATATGAGATGAATCGTTCTAAAGACAGTGTAGCTAATGGCGCATTATTAACTAACTATATTCAGTTCAAGAGTTTTTCCTGGTTATATGATCAATTATTCGAAACCGTTGCAGCACAAAGTGATTCTTTAAAAGAAAAATCATTTCGCATTCGCCATGAAGTTTATTGTGATGAATTTGGCTATGAAGAAGCTGCAAAACATGCTGACCGTCTAGAGCGCGATGCTTATGATGAACGCGCCGAGCATAGCTTACTTATTCACAAACGTAGCGGCGAGGCCATTGGCTCTGTGCGCATCGTTCCACCAAATTTCAGCGATTTATCTCAAAGTTTCCCCCTACAAGACATCTTTAAAAGTGGCCGTCTTCGTGACGAAGATTTATTAGAAAATATGTGTGAAATATCCCGGCTCTGTATGCTGAAGAAATTCCGCGTGCGTAGCGGTGATGAAGGGTCTCCCCTTGGTGGTGTTCACGACCAAGAACAAGAAACCTTCGTTGATCGATCGTGCCGCCGTGTTGCACGCCGCATTATTCCTTTTGCGCCAATCGGCCTTATTCAATCGAGCTTTGATATGGCGAGCCAGCGAGGGTTAACGCATGGCTGCGCGATTTTAGAAACGCGCCTTATTAACTCACTAGAACAACTCGGCATCATCTGCGAGCGCATTGGCCCTATCATTGACTACCAAGGTAACCGTCAGCCAATTATCATTGATTTTTTAACAACGATGAACAACCTTAAGGTTCACCAAAAGGCTGTTTGGGAAATGGTTACAAAGAACGGCGAATTGCATGATCGCCTATATAGAATGCGAAGCAAGAAACAGGCCGAAAAAGAATTTTCGACATAGATTCGACATCGATGGAAAACAGAAGACCAAACGACTTTAATCTACAAACAAAATAAGGGTGGGTACTATGGAGCAAGAATCTCCGTTCAATTCAATACATAATGAGAGCCTTAGAAAATATTTAGCATTTAAAAGCTACGCCTATATCTATGAGCAACTTTTTGAAACAAAAATAGTCCACAGAGAGCGCGACAGGGAAAAAGCTTTTCGCATACGCTATGATATTTACTGTGCCGAATACGGGTTCGAAGATGCAAAACAATTTGAACGAGAGCTAGAAAAAGACAGCTTTGATGATATTGCACAACAAGTTTTACTGATTCATAAGCCTAGCGGCGAAGCGGTTGGAACGGCGCGCGTTATACCACCAAATGCGCGCGAATTAATGGGGAGCTTTCCTCTACAAGAAGCGTTTAATTGTTCTCAACTTTCTAACGAATTTAGCTTGCAGCGCATGGGAGAAATCTCAAGATTATGCGTATTAAAGGACTTTCGCGGCAAAGCTAATTTAGATGGTAAGACCAGTTATAACCCCTTAGATGCTATTTACGGTAAATTTGCCTCTAAGCTTATTAAATTTGGCCCGATTGGCCTTATTCGATCTGCCTTTGAAATGTCCGCGGACCGTAAACTTGATCGCGCTTGTGCGATTATGGAGACACGCTTGATTCGCTCATTAGAACGTCTGGGCATATTATGTGATCGTATCGGTCCCGTCATCGATTATCACGGTAAACGACAGCCCGTTATTATTGACCTGCATGGAAGCTTGTGTAATATACGCGCGCGTCAGAAATCCCTTTGGGAGATGATCAGTTATAACGGCGCGCTTCAAAATCGCCTCGACATCGTCAGAGATCACAATGACATGATTGCCCATAGAGCAGCATAAACCCAGCGCAAGCAGCGAAGCGCACAAGAAAACATCTACGCAGGAATAAAGTAAACATGACAAACGCAACCGAAGGCACGCAACCAAGCGCCCAAAGCTTAAAACGATATATGCAGTTTAAGAGTTATGCTTTTATGTATGAGAAGCTTTTTGAAACGCGCTTTGCTACCACAGATGAGGATCGCGAACAAGCGTTTCAAGTGCGCTATGAAGTATATTGCGCTGAATATGGCTTCGAGGAAGCGCAGAAATTTAGTGACAAAATGGAGCAAGATGCCTTTGATCAACAAGCGCAGCATGCCTTATTGATACATAAGCCAAGCCAAAGAACCGTTGGCACCGTGCGCATCATCCCACCAAATATGCGTGATCTTGGCTTAAGCTTTCCCCTGCAAGAAGCTTTTCAATGCAGCCAACTGGCTAACCCAGACAACGTCAAACGCATGTGCGAGATTTCAAGGCTTTGTATTTTGAAAGACTTTAGAGGCAAAAGCAGCTTTGCCAGCAAAAAAAATGAGGAAGAAGAAAAAACAGCGCGCGATAAAATCTGCGATGTTTTGGCCTCTAAACTTATCAAACTTGGGCCGATTGGCTTATTACGATCTTGTTATGAAATGTCCCTTAACCGTAAACTGGACAGCGCCTGTGCCGTTTTAGAAACCCGATTAATTCGATCATTAGAGCGCCTAGGTATCGTTTGTGAGCGCATTGGCCCGGTCATCGATTACCACGGTAAGCGCCAACCTATTATTATTGATTTCATGTCAACGGCTAATAGCATGCGCAGCCAGAATAAAGCGATATGGGAGATGATCACTTATGGCGGGCGCCTACAACAACGCGGCAATCTTGTACGCGAACATAACAACCTTATTGGCGCGGCCTTCACAGAAACATTCCTCAATGAAGATACAGTCAGACAAACGCCCAGCGCTTTGGTTCTTTAGTTCAACATATGAGAGAATTCGACTTGAAGCCGCCTACTCGTTACAGAATCAAGGCGGCAATCAGTAAGATCGGGCTTACGATAACAGCCGCGCCCATAAGCCATAAGGAAAAATAGCCTATAATTGTGCCCACTAAACCGTAAGTCAAATAACTATAGATCATAAACGGCACACTAACCGCAGGCGCAGCTGCGACAACCAAAGCGGCATAGACAAGCCCTAGAGCCAAGCCCAACATCGTGGCTATTTTTTGTACTTTGTTCAATGAGGGATGAATATGCGCCGTATTAAACAACCCCCAATCAGGTGCCTTATGCCCATTATCATTGGCAAGCACGCCAATATCCACGCGTAAATCAACGGTTTTTAAGAGATCTGCTTTATAAGAGCGGAGTAATTCTTGGTGTTTAATATTTTGCGCGGCGCTCTGGTTTTGATTTTGAGGTTTCAATTCTATAGGTGAGCTAGCATAGCGCCAATTCTCAAGAAGTTTCCCATCTGCACTGGCAGTCTTTAGTGAGGCGTTGCTTGTAGACATGATACGTTCCCCTTACTTTTTTTATACTATTTGAATAGATGATAACAAATTTTGAGGTAAGTTTAAAGGGGGCACGCACAACTATGCCTTGTGCGCCCTATAGTCTCACCCAATAAAACCATTAAAAACTTGCAAAGCGAGGCTTGTTTATGTAATATACGATCATGATTTAACCATTATTGATAACTTTATTTCACTGGAGGGGTTTTATGTCAGATCAAGCAAGCAAAGTACTCAACGTAAATCAAATTTGCGCGGGCATGATTATTCAGCATGGCTCAAACCGCAACAAACGCTTTGGGGTTGTTACAGAAAGCTGCACAGACAGCACTGGCCGCATTACCGGTTTTGAAACCCTAACCATGACACCCTCAGATCAACCAATAGCAGGCTGCCGCGCTGTTACTTTCGCAGATAGTCGTGATATGGGGCTGAGCACGGCAAATGGCCGCAGCACAAAACAATTTTTCATCGAACCTGATGGCTGCTATGTCCGCAACAATAAAGACAGCTTAGGGACGCGCGCGGCATCGGATGAAGTCGCCAATATTGTAGGGGAAATGAACGGCCGCCATTTCGATAAATATGTCGAAAAAACCCTTACTAAGAAAGCCGTTTTTAATCTCAACTCAAAAACAGATTTTGCACGCGCTGATACGCATGATTACCCCAATGCTTCAAATTTGAGCACGGGTGATAAAATTGCTGAAAACATGATTTTCAAAACGGGCGCAAAACCTGACCCGTTCTTTAAACCAAAAGGCCAAGAGTCTAACGCCACTGGATATGATGTATCATTGGGCAACGCTATGGCGCTTGGTTTACTCTCACGCGATACGGTCGATCAATTAGCTGGTCCACGCGCCAAGTCTCAACCCGCCACTTTGAAAAGTGCCTGCGCATATATTAAAGATTCGAAGTCCGCACATGCTAAAACACTCGCAAAGAGTGAGACGGCCTCTGACCTGCAACGTGCTTGGGGCAAATTTATGGGCGATGTTTTAAGCATCGAGACCACTCCTGAAACAGCACATAAATACGCAGGCATACTCATGCGCCCAGCGCTGTAAATAATATATGTGCTAAGTTTAAACGAAAGCCTTGCATGAATTACAGCTTACGGATTGCCCCTTTATATCTAAATAGAGTTTTTCTAAATACCATTACTCGCGTATACTAATAAACTATGCTTGTTATGACGCTCTTATTATGAGCTCGTTATGAGGCTCGGGCCAAAATAGATATTTTTTAAAGGCAATTTTATGTTTGAATCATCCTCCCGTATTAACGACCTAATACAGGAACAAAAACAGCTTGAGGAATCAGGAAAGCTTCATTGGTTTCACTGGGCTATTATTTTGGGCTCCGTCGTCGTTACTCTGGGCGTATGGAGCTACGCCAATAAGCAAAGCCAGCAAAAAACAGAAAATCATTTCAACCGCCAGTCAAACCAAGCCATCGCCCTTATTTCAGAGCGCATGTTAAAATATGAAGATGCTTTATGGGGCGGCGTTGCGGCTATGGAATCTCATAATAATGACATGAACCAAGCGCAATGGTCGCGCTATGCTAACGCCCTGAAAATAGATAAAAAATATCCTGGAATAAACGGTATAGGCGTTATTCACCATGTCTTACCCGCACAGCTCGAGGCCTATCTGAGCAAGGAAAGACTCGATCGGCCTGATTATCAGATCCATCCAGCCCATAACCAAAATGAATATTTCCCGATCACCTATATCGAGCCCCTTGCGAGCAACGCCAAAGCCGTTGGGCTTGATATGGCGCATGAAGCCAATCGCTATGCAGCCGCTAAAAAAGCCTGCGCTACAGGGCTCGCACAAATAACAGGGCCTATCATACTTGTCCAAGATGAGGAACAAACCCCTGGCTTTCTTTTTTACGCTCCTTTTTACAACGGTAACAATCAAGGGTCACTCACTGAGCGTGTAGAGAGCTTCAAAGGCATTATTTACGCACCGTTCATCTTTAAAAAACTAATGGACGGCACGCTGGCTGCGGAAAACCGCTCCATAGGCATTGAGATTTTAGATGGCGATGAAAGCCTTTATAATGAGCATAATGAGCAGTCGGAAGATTTTGACGCCAACCCTATGTTTAAGCAAATATCCGAAATTAATATGTATGGGCGCACATGGCATTTTGATATACGCAGCACACAATCATTCAGAGCGCAAACCAGCACAGCGCAGCCACAAATAATATTATTTGGCGGCTTATTCATCGACAGCATGTTATTTCTTCTGTTTATGCTGCTCGCGCGTGCCAACCGCAAAGCTGTCCATTTTGCAAACACCCTCACACAAGAATATAAAGTCAAATCGGATAGCTTAGAACAAGCCAATAGCGAATTAGAAGAATTTGCTTACAGAACATCCCATGATTTACGCTCGCCTTTAATGTCGTCTCTGGGGGTTTTATCTATAGCCGAAAAGGCGATTGAGGCTAAGGATGACAAAAAAGCCCTTATGAGCATTGCGCATGCGAACAAATCGCTGACCACCTTAAAAACCCTTGTTGAAGACATTCTCAATTTAACAAAAATAAAGAGCGCCAATGAAGAAATTGACGATATTGATTTCAATGTTGAGCTTAAAGAAATCCTTGAAAACTTAGCGCATATGGATGGTTTCCATGATATTAGCATTCGCCAAGATTTACAGTTCAACAAGACATTATCCGCCAAAAAAAGCCGCTTAGTGACCATCGCGCTAAACCTCATCTCAAACGCCATAAAATATAGAGACCCAGAAAAAGAGGACAGCTATATTCAAATCTCAACCCATGAAAGCGAAGGCTCATTTGTGCTTAGTGTTGAGGATAATGGTCTGGGTATACCCGAAGATAAACAAGCTGATTTATTCTCTATGTTCAAAAGGTTCCACCCGCAAGTGGGTTACGGCAGTGGTCTAGGTCTCTATATGATTAAGAAAAGCGCAGGTGTTTTAGGTGGTGAAATAGTCTATCTGAATACAGGCTATGGCTCACGCTTTACGCTCACCATACCTATAGCGTAAATCTCGTGCGTAATTTTCCTGCATGAGTTAAGCGTAAAACCGCGCTTTATCTAGCTGCATTTATGTGCGTAATTCTCTATAAAGGCACTTAAAGAAGGCTTGTCTTCTAAAATGCGCGCTTTGCTCGCGCCATCATCTATATTTGAAAAACAGTGCTGATTTTGATCATATTCGAGCAATGCCCCTTCCTCCATATCAAAATACCAGCCATGAATTTCAATATCTTGGCGGGCGCAGCGCTCATTAATCCATGGAAAAGATAATAAATTAGTCATAGAATTAACAATGGTGGCTTGTTCAAGGGCGCGGATTCTTTGATCCATCGGCGCGACCTCTAATGCTTTGAAAACCTGCTGTTTGGCATTAAGGCCTATATTGAGCCAACGCTCCATAAACTCAAACTTCTTTTGATCGGGCGCATGATAATTGCCCGAGGCCAGCGCATCAACGCCGCCACATTTGGCATGACCAAAGACAATAATATGCTTCACATTTAAAAATCGCACAGCATATTCGATCGCCGAACTTGTCCCCTGCAGGCTTTCACCGCAATTATAGGGCGGCACAAGCGCCGCGACGTTGCGAATAGCAAAAAACTCACCTGGGTCACCATTCGTCAAAATGGCCGGATCAATGCGCGAATCAGAACAGGCAATCACTAAAGTGTCGGGCTTTTGTCCATGTTTCACTAAATCTTGATAAAACTCACTTTTGCCAGAATCAAAATAATCCTGCTTAAACAGACGAAAACCTTCTATAAGTTTATTATAAGTCAAAATATAAATCCTTTTAACTGGGCTTGTTGAGTAAAGAAGCTTGCGCGTATTATATTGGCAATATAAACAGAAAATGAGCTTTTTTATAGCCATATTCTTCAAAATATTGGCTATTCAGCTTCAAAGACGCAATTCAAAGCGGATTTTTACGTCCTTTTATCAATCTAGACTATGCTTTCGCGTCTTTTACAGTGTTAAATTAACGCATTATTATCGCTTATAATATGGCTTACTTATGAACAAGATGTGCTTATTTAGGAATTATTTATATACATAGACGCTCATTTCCTGTAATTCCTTGTTAATAACTAACGCAGTTATTATTGCAACTATGCGCGAAGGCGCTACCATTGTGAATGAATGACAAAACGACAGAGAGTTTATATATGCCATCGCTTGCTTCCAATGCCGCTTATGCCGTTGATATCGAAATGAATGATAATGACCCATCAACATCCGTAAAAGACATTGCCGCGCATTGTAATGACTTTAAAGATGCGGATACGAAACGCAGCATCTTTCAACTGGTCTCTACTCTCGGTCTTTTGATTCTTTCATGTGCCTTAATGCTCTATAGCATCCAAATATCATATTGGATAACGGCGCTATTGATATTACCTACAGCGGGACTTTTAACCCGTGTCTTTATTTTTCAGCATGATTGCGGTCACGGCTCATTTTTTAAATCAAAAAAGGCCAATACATGGACGGGGCGCTGCTTAAGCCTTTTAACCATTACACCTTATGATTTTTGGCGCCGCGCCCATAACACACATCACGCCGCTTCAGGCAATCTTGATCACCGTGGTATTGGTGGCATTGATACTTTGACCGTGCGCGAATACCAAGCTTTATCAAAAAAGCGCCAAATGGCTTACCGTTTATATCGCAACCCTTTATTCTTATTATGCGTAGGCACGCCGTTTTACATTTTGATTGCACAGCGCATTCCGTTTAGCCAGCCGACAAAATTCCATGAAAACTACAAAACCCTATCAGCCAAATCCGTGTGGAAAAGCATTATGCTCACTAATTTGGCATTGGTTGTTTTCTATGGCGCGATCGCTATGGCGATTGGTATTGTGCCGCTATTAGCGATTTACCTGCCAACTGTAATTTTAACAACATGGATTGGCGGCTGGTTGTTTTTCATACAGCACCAATTTGAAGACACATTATGGGAGCGCAGTGAAAAATGGGACCGCCGCGAGGCCGCATTAATGGGCAGCTCTTATTACGAGCTCCCAAAAATCATGCAATGGTTCACGGGGAATATTGGCCTGCATCATATTCACCATTTATGCAGCCAAATCCCTAATTACAAACTGCAAGAATGCATGGATGCCCGCCCTGAGCTAAAGGAAATCAACAAACTTACTTTGCGTGACAGCTTAAACTGCGTGCAATTAAAGCTTTGGGATGAACAGCAAAAGAAAATGGTTTCAGTACTGCCCACCGCAGCTTAGAGGCCACTCTAGAACAGACACAAAATAAAAGACCGCTTAAGATTCATATCTCAAGCGGCCTTTTTTTATATGCGTTTTATGACGGGTTACTTAACCGCGATTAAGACGCCATTCGCGTATTTTATCTTGCGCTTGGAAGCCCCAATAGGCCGATTGTGCGATAATCGGGCCAAACGGTTTACCCGCATAATCCAAACCAAAAGGCGCGAATAATTTATAGCGCTCATCGCTGCCCGCAATCGCTGCGGCCACGGCCTCGCCACCAACAGTTGTTGAACACATACCGTGCCCACCAAAGCCCTGACAATGCCAAACGCCGGGTTCAAGCTGACCAATTTGCGGCATTTTATGTTTGGCGTAGCCCATATGACCACCCCATGCGACTTCTGCTTTAATGCCCTTTAACTGCGGGTAGACATGCAGAAGGTCTTTCATCATGATGTGTTTTAATTTTTCTTGCGATGGATGGAACATAGATACACGCCCACCCCATAATAGGCGTCCATCAGCAAGCGGGCGATAATAATTAGATGACGTACGGTCATCAGATGCCGCATAAGGCACGCGAATGGCTTCTTGCATACGATCGCCCAAAGGCTCGGTGAGCAGCACATAGGTGGCCACTGGCAAGGTCGCCCGTGCGAGTTTAGGGTGCAGACCTTTAATATACGCACTACAGCTATACACAATCTGATCGGCGATAACCGTGCCTGTCGCTGTTTTTACGCGCCATTTGCCATTACTGTCTTTAGAAACCTGCTCAACGCCTGATTTTTCAAATATTTGCGCGCCTAATTCACACGCCATATTGGCTGTGTGGCGTGCATATTTTAAGGAGTTAATTTGCAGACCTGGCTTTAAATAGCCATCATAATAACGTGGCGTATTATACATTTCGCGAACTTTTTCACGGGGCAGAAATTCATAACCTGCATCAAAAATATCATTCATCTTATCAACATAAGAATGTACGCCCGTTTGATCATCAAACCATGACATCACAGTAATACCGTGCGGGGCCGGGGTGATTTCTTTTTCAACGCCTTTCAGGCGCGATTGAATAAGTTGATATGCGGATTGAGTAAGACCAAATAGGTCTTTTGCATGCTCGACGCCAACGCTTTTTACTAATTTTAGCGGACATTGCGAATAGCCAATAGCCAGAAAACCGCCATTACGCCCTGATGCGCCCCAGCCCACACGATTAGATTCAACAAGAACGGGTTTAATGCCACGCTGCGCGAGCCCCAATGCGGTTGATATGCCTGCAAGGCCCCCGCCGATCACGCAAACCGCCGTCGAGATCTCTGAATCGAGCTGTGGATATGATGTTGTGTCGCTTAATGAGCGTGAATAATAGCAATCAATATAGTCATTGGGCTTGCCTGTGTTTTTGTATTCTTGTGCAAATAGATCTTTCATATTTACCACTCCTTTTCCCTGTTGTAATTTAGCTCATGGCATAAATTATCGTTTTTACTTTGAACAGCATACGGGAAAAATTGGCCATATTCTAGATGCTCTGATGTAAATATAAGCAGGGACTATTTTAATGTAAAAAACTGTCCTATTATTACAGAAGAAAAACCGCGACTCACTTGATCGTAAAGAATAAGTTTAATGACAAATAAAACCACCCTATGGCGTGGAATTAAAGAGCGCTGCCCCAAATGCGGACAAGGTCAATTATTCCAATCCTATATAAAACAAAATGATCATTGCGCGATCTGCCATGAAGACTTCTCAACAATCCGCGCTGATGACGCGCCGCCATGGTTAACCATTTTAATTACAGGCCATATCGTCGCACCATGGATATTCTTCTTTGTCCGTCACGAAGAAATTTCTGAGTTTTGGGAAGTGTTTATTTTGCTCTCGCTTGCCTTATTCTGTGTATTTACAATATTACCGCGCGCTAAAGGCTTTTTTATTGCCGCCATTTGGCTCACTCGACAAAAAAACCCAGAACGAGAAGAAGAAGAAAACAGTGAAAACACTCCTTAAACATCAGACAAAACGCGAAGAGCTCATAAAGTTCCTTTTATTACTCAGCGTATTTATTGGTTATTTCGGCTATTTAAGCTGGGAATATGATTTGGCTACAGGCGGCATCGTTGCCGCGCTAACGTGGAGCTTCTTTGTCCTGTGCACGCCGATTGCCGATGCTGGCTTCTTACTGGATTTTCCGATAAGAATTATAACTGGCATACGTATGCTGTTTACAGAAATGGGCGTTTGGGCTTTGGCATTCATCATTAATATCGCCACCTTAAAATTTAATCCTGCCGCTTATGAAACGACATTTTTAACGTCTTTATTTCATAAGATACTGACCACGCCTTGGCCTTACTGGATCATTATCGCCTTATGTGGTTTAGGGACATTTTTATCGATACGTTTTGGCGATGAAATGATGGATGTAATGGCGCATAATGAGCGCAGCCTTCACCATAAACATGGCTTTAAACATCGCCTAATTTCGATGATAGCCTTAATGGCGCTGATTATGTTTAGCTATTATCACATATTGGCTACGCTTGATGTACACCTACCGCTTCATTAAAGCGAATATAGAGCAAAACTGCAACGCCCTGCATTATGCTTCATGCACTATTATGCTGTTCACTTGGCGGTGACTATGCTAATGAAGGGGCATATATTTTGTTTACAGGAGCCGACATGAAACTGATTATTCTTAATTTACCGCGCGATTATAGCGAAGACGAACTTGCTAAATTATTCAAACTTCAAGGCAATATCAAATCTTGTGATTTGGTCATGGATGAGAAAACAGGTAAATCAAAAGGTTTCGGCTTTGTTGATATGGCGCTTGATCATGAAGCGATCAACGCGATTAAAGAGCTGCATAACACCCGCATCGGCAGAAATAAAATCCGCGTCGGTATGGCGGATTAAGAGCGAAGCCAATAGAACAGCCATAACGCAATAACGTCGTTATGATGGCTGAGATGCCCCTATTCCGTTTCAACTTCCGCAGGCGCATCCAAATCAGCCAATTCAATATATTCAGCTGTGATGTGAATCAGGCGCTGACGATAAAGATTGCCCAATGCACGTTTGAAGTTCCCCTTACTCACGGAAAACACATCATAAATAGCCTCTGGCGTGCTTTTATCTGAGATAAACAGCTTACCTTCGGCGCGCTCTAAGCGTCTAAGAATACGCAATTCAAGCTCGTCGCGGCTGTCATCATCCAGCGCGTTAATATTCAAATTAACCTTGCCATCTTGGCGGAACTCTTTAATCCAGCCTTTACGTTTCTCGCCAAGTTCCAAAGGTTGGGAAAGCTCGCTATGAAAGACCAAACCCAGATGTTTATTATTGATGACCGCTTTAAAACCTAAATCTGTTTCACTGACAATCATCAAATCAACTTGCTGCCCTTTAACAAGATCACCCTGCAATTCATTTAAATGGCGATGTAGTTTCATACTGGCAATCGGGCGACCTTCTTCATCTTGATAGACATAGACAGGGTAGAATTCCCCTTCACGCAAATTGCCCACTTGTTCTGATAGAGGTAAAAGCAAATCTTTAGGCAAGCCGCAATCTAAAAATGTGCCGCCGCTGCCCGTTGAAACGACTTGCAAAAACGAACATTCCCCCGCCTGCACATAGGATTTTGCCATGGTGGCGACAATTTTGTCAGAAACATCACTATACACAAACGCTTCAACTTTATCACCGAGCCCCACATTTTCTGGCGCGCGCCATAAAGGCAGCGGTCCATATTGCCCGCCATCAACACAGACAATGTCAGGGCTAATTTCAATAACGGTTAGAGTGTTGGTTTGGTATAATTTAGGCATTAAGTACATCCATTAAAGTAAGCCCTTATTCATGGGCATGTTATAAGTATTAAATATAATGCGTTTATTAAATAGTGTTTCGCGCCTCTTGTCACGCGGACATCGCACCCTATTTATGATAAACGATAAATAAACAAGCGCTATGATTTTTACGCAACATCTGTTACTTAATTTTCATTGGGAATAATATTCCCCGCCTTTAACTCAAGACCATGTGGATTCATATTATGACGGTGGCTATTTCTATACGAGACTTAGAAAAAACATATGCGAACGGCTTTAAAGCCTTAGATAAGATCAATCTAGATGTAAAAGCCGGTGAGATATTCGCCTTATTGGGCCCCAATGGCGCAGGGAAAACCACATTAATTAGTGCGATATGCGGCATTGTTAAAACCAATTTAGGCAGCGTTGAAATTTTTGGCCATGATACAGTTCGTAATTACCGCCAAGCCCGCGCTTATATTGGCCTTGTCCCGCAAGAGCTGACCACAGATGCGTTTGAAACCGTTTGGAATACAGTGAGTTTCAGCCGCGGCCTTTTTGGCAAATCCCCTAATCCTGCTTATATTGAAAAGCTATTAAAAGATTTATCCTTATGGGACAAAAAAGATTCACAAATACGGGCTTTGTCCGGCGGTATGAAACGCCGCGTATTAATTGCCAAGGCCTTATCACACGAGCCCAGAGTTTTGTTTTTAGATGAACCCAGCGCAGGGGTTGATGTTGAATTGCGAAAATCTATGTGGGAACAAGTTCGCCAATTAAGAGATACGGGCGTCACCGTCATTCTCACCACCCATTATATAGAAGAAGCCGAAGAAATGGCTGATCGTATTGGGGTGATTAACAAGGGCAAACTCATTGTTACCGAAGATAAAAATATCCTGATGAAGACCTTGGGTAAGAAAGAACTGGTTGTGTATTTAGATAGCCCCCTTGCTGCCATACCTGAGGCGCTATCGGCGTTTGACTTGCAGCTCGCCAATAATGGGGCAGAGCTTGTTTTAACTTATGACCCAACCCGTGCAAAAAACGGTGTTGTCGACTTAATGGAAGGGCTAAAGGCTGAATCAATAAGATGCACAGATGTTGATACGCGTCAAAGCTCGTTGGAAGAAATATTTGTTAAATTAATAGGTGAATCATGAATTATCGCGGCATATGGGCTATATATAAATTTGAAATGGCGCGCAGTTTTCGCACGATTGGCCAAAGCATTGCCTCGCCTGTTATTTCAACTATTCTCTATTTTATCGTCTTTGGCTCAGCTATCGGTTCACGCATGGCGGATATTGATGGCGTTGACTACGGATCCTTTATTGTACCGGGCTTAATCATGCTGACCATATTGGGTCAAAGCATCGCAAATGCGTCTTTCGGCATTTATTTCCCGCGCTTTTCCGGCACAATCTATGAAATATTATCTGCGCCCTTATCCTTTGCTGAAATCGCCATTGGTTATGTCGGCGCGGCGGCGAGTAAATCATTCGCCATTGGCGTTATTGTGCTGCTGACAGCGGGATTCTTTGTCAACCTCGACATTGCACACCCATTTTGGATGATGTTCTTTTTAGTGATGACTTGCGTCACCTTTAGTTTACTGGGCTTTATTATTGGGATATGGGCAGATGGCTTTGAAAAATTACAGCTCATCCCTTTACTGATCATAACGCCACTCACTTTTTTAGGGGGCAGCTTTTATTCAATAAATATGTTGCCTGAGTTTTGGCAAAAAGTGTCTTTGCTCAATCCCGTTGTCTATTTAATCAGCGGTTTCCGCTGGAGCTTCTTTGAGAGCTCTGACGTGAGCCTGATAACCAGTATCTCGATGATCGTGGTTTTTCTGACCTTATGTTTAGGCGTAATCGCTTGGATTTTCAAAACCGGTTATCGTCTAAAGAACTAAATACAGCCCAATGAATTTAGCCTTGTCTTATTTCCGCTAAGAAGGTCGCTAATGCTGTCTTGAGGTTTTGTGACTGACCTGACAAATCATTAGCCGCTTGGCTTAATTGTTCTGTAGCATGCGTGGTGTCACTTGCCGATTGTTGAATTTCTTGAATATTCTCCGATACGATGCCTGTGCCTGTCGCAGCCTGTTGCGTATTTTTAGAAATCTCAACCGTCGCAATATTTTGCTCTTCCACGGCGCTAGCAACTCTGTTTGTTTTATCATCAACAGAGATAATTTGTGCGTGAATATTCTTCATGGCTGTAATCGCCTCAGCGGCACTATTTTTTATATGACTAACTTTAGCGGCAATCTCATCCGTCATATCATGCGTTTGTGAGGCGAGTGATTTTACTTCGCCCGCAACGACCGCAAAGCCCTTACCTGCATCCCCCGCGCGCGCGGCTTCAATTGTCGCGTTTAAGGCCAATAAGTTTGTTTGTTCGGCCACTTCGTTAATCGATTGAATAAACGTATCGATTTCTTGAACGGCGCTTTGCAACTGATCAAGTTTTTCTTGTGAAGATTGCGCTGTGGCCGCCGAAGATTGTGCAGCCTTGGCTGTATCCAGAATATCGTTAGAGATTTGCTGAATAGAGACGCTCATTTCTTCTGTCGCGCTGGCAACGCTATCAACATTCACCGAAGCATCACCGGCGGCTTTAGAGACGGAATGACTTTTAACAGACATACCTTGTATGACCTCCGCGAGTTGTGCGACCATATTTTGCATGTCTTGGGCGGCGTGCGCAACATGTTCAACAATATCGCCGACCGTTGCTTCAAATTGATCAGCCATTTTCAAAGTTGCCTGTTTGCGCTGATCAGCTTGGGCGGCCTCGCCTTGTTTTTGTTCTTCTTCTAATCTAATGCGCGCAACGGCATTATCTCTAAACAAAATAAGCGCATCGGCCATTTTGGCTAACTCATCTTGGCCTGTTTTTTTGATTTCACTCTCTAAATTGCCTGCGGCAATCTCACTGGCAAATTCATAAACAGCTCTAATTCGACCGACAATAAAGGGACGCACATAAAAGAGACTTAAAGCCAATGCCAAAACGACCATAGCAATCGTCATGATTACAGTAACGTTCTTAATTTTTTGCGCGTAATTAATCGCATCACGTCCATTATATTCCGCGCCCTCTTGGATTGCCGAGAGCTCCGCGCCAACGTTATCTTGCAGTTCCATAACAATACTGTTGAGCTTCGTCGTCATCGTTGTCGCTGCACTGAGGTCGTTGATATAGGTTTTTCGAGACATAAAGAGATTTTCTTTACCGCGGCCATGATTTAAAAGATCGCTTGTTTGCGTGGCCAGTGAGGGCGAGTCTATATCTTTAATATAGCCCTCTATTTTATTGGCGCTCGCGGCATAGACATCTTCTAAAACCACAAAACTAGTAAGCTCTGTAATTTTCTCAGCGGCGTTATAGTAACCAAAAAGTAAATTGATTTCGGCTATATATTTTAAGCTATTTGACAAGATCGCAATATCATTTTCAAGCTGAGCGCTTAATGCTGGTAAATTGGCCGTTTCAAGGTCAACAACATCTTTTAAATCTGACAAAGACATTATTAAATTAAATTCCGAATCATCATATAGGGGCGTTGCTTCTTTGATAATATTGGCATGCAGCTCTTTTATAGTGCGCAGCTCTTTATCAATCTTTTTCAATGTGCCTATACGTTTTGTTGTGTTCTTCGACAGCGTCGGGATCATGCCCGCAATGGTCTTTATTTCATTTGAAATAATGTCGTATTGCTTAGGGGCGAATCCCATATTATCAACAATTTCTGTAATCTTCTCTAACGTTATAGAGGCTTGTTTTTGAAATTTTTTTACAGAGCTCTCAGTTTGCGCCTTAATTAATGAACGTATCTGCGCGTCAAGTTCGCCGCTAACGACACTAAGTTCTGTACCTTGCAAGATTTGGGGTACATTACGCTCCACCAAACTACTTGTATTTTGCGATATATTCGAAATCATTGTGAGCGTCGATGTGGCCATAATAAGGGCAATAGCCACAATTGATAACAACACAAAATATATTTTGTGACCAATGCCAAAATTAAGACTAAATTTTTTATGCAGAGACATTTCGATACCGCGCCTTTATATATTTTAAATGAGATAAACGTTGTAAGGGTCTGCATTTACACACCCTTACAACTCTATTTATTGAGATTAGATTAGCTTATATGCTGTCTACTCCAAAGCTTTTAACGCTTTGAAGCTACCATCCGCTTGGATTGATGTTAAGAACACATCATCCATGCCTTGGTTATCATCAGCCCCATAAGTAAGCGTCACGCCGCCTAAGTCAAAAGCGCCAACGCTTGCAAAAGCATCAAGAAAGCTTTCCCGCGTTAAATCGCCCGTAACGTTTTTAAGCGCTTCAGCCGTAAGTTTCCCGACCATATAGCCTTCAAGGGAAACGAATCCAGGCTCTGAATTTGCATCATAAGCTTTTAGTGCGTTTTGGTACGAAGCGACCAAAGGTAATGACGTATCAAAAGGGAAAGGCACAACTTGCGTAATGATGACGTTTTCACCTTCTGCGCCAAGGTCTTTAGCCAAAGCTTTACTGCCTGTGAACGAGATGTTCAAAATGGGAACATTTAAACCCACTTTATGCGCCGTGCGGATAAATTCAGCAATCGGCTTATAAGCGCCAACCGTTACAATGGCATCTGGGTTAGATTTCTTAATCGAGAGCACAGCACCTTTTACAGCGGTTGTATTACGAGCATAAGTGCCTTCACCCGCTAAGGTCATACCACGTTTATCAAGCGCCGCTTGAACGCCCGATAGTCCCGCGCGCCCAAAGGAATCATCTTGGTATAAAATAGCGATGCGTTTCGCGCCCAGATCTTCTGTTAAATGTTTGATCCATGTTTCTGCTTCTTGGCCATAAGTGCCGCGAACATTAACAACATAACGCTTATAAGGCGCGCGTAAGAAGCCCGCACCCGTGAAAGGACCAACGAGCGGGACTTTTGCTTCTGAGGTTATGGGTTGAATGACTTTCGATGTTGGTGTCCCCACCGCGCCGACAAGAGCAAAAACTTTATCGTCGTTAATAAGCGCATTAGTGTTGGCAATGGCTTTTTCTGGCTCATAGCCGTCATTTAAATGTTTAATATTTAACATGCGCCCATTAATGCCGCCTGCATCATTTACTTCTTTAAAGGCGGCAAGCAGTCCTTCTTTCATACCAAGGCCAAGCGCTGATGCTGGGCCTTCAAAAGCTGCGGTTTGACCAAATAAAACTTCTGTCGGCGTAACGCCAGTTTCAGCTTTTAGGGCCGGTGCACAGAACAAACTTGCGCATGTCAGGGCCGTTAAAACTAGGGCTTTTTTAGCGGAAGGTAATGACTTCATGTATGCGTGTCCTTTTTGAATAAAACTTACAAAATGTAATAAATACGAATCAAACAACTAAACTCGATCAATAATTGTATTAGATAACTCTTAATAAATTCTTTCAACATTTATATTCAATGACTAAGGCCGATAATGAGCCGCACAGAAAGTCACGGCCTTTGATTGCTTTTAAACGATTTATTGTTTAATAAATGCTTCTCTAGCATAGCTTTTATAGTGCATTGCACGTAATATACATCAAGTCTGTTCTAATAAATATACCCATAAAGAGCCCCTCATGACATTACGCATCATTAAAATAATCGCCTCTTCTGAGCATAATGAGTATATAAAAAAACTCGCCGAAGATGTTAATGCTATCGATTTTTGGAGCGCAGGGTCCGGAGAAAAAGGCCAAAAAAACTTCAACATATTGATGTCTTCTGACAAAATCCAAGGCTTAACAGATAAAATTCAACAAGGATTTAACGGCGATAAAGACTGGCGTATTGTTATTTTGCCTGTTGAAACGGTTATACCAAGGCCAGAAGAGCCTGCCGAAGAAGAAAACGAGAAAGATAAAAATGCCAGTAAGAAAGTCAGCGGCGGCAGCACACGCGAAGCGCTTTATGATAAAATCGTTGCGAGCGCGACCATAAATTCTGATTTTATAGCGCTTGTTGTGCTCTCTACGCTGGTTGCGGCCATAGGCGTAATCACTGATAATGTGACGATTGTCATTGGCGCTATGGTTTTAGCGCCGCTGCTTGGCCCCAATCTGGCTTTGAGCTTTGGCGTGACGCTTGGTGATAAAGATATGATTGTGAAGTCTTTAAAAGCCAATGGCTTCGGTGTAGGCTTAACCTTATG
The DNA here is from genome assembly GCA_963977125.1 of uncultured Micavibrio sp. Lineage (GTDB taxonomy): Bacteria > Pseudomonadota > Alphaproteobacteria > Micavibrionales > Micavibrionaceae > UBA2705. Next base: position 20,156 of record CAXBNJ010000003.1, on the reverse strand, counting down.
CCTTGCTGCCTTGATTGGCTTTGTTATACCAACCGATTATTATATAGATAGCGCAGAGTTTATAAGCCGTACCGATGTTGGTTTTGATGCGATTGCCTTGGCTTTAGCCGCTGGCGTTGCGGGCGTTTTGTCATTAACCAGCGGCGTTTCAAGCGCAATGGTTGGCGTTATGGTCGCCGTGGCGATGATGCCGCCTGCTGTCGTCTTGGGTATTTCTTTAGGCTCAGGATTAATGGGCGAGAGTTACGGCGCGGCCTTATTGCTGGCTGTGAATATAATCTGCGTCAATTTAAGCGCCAAAATCGTCTTTACCCTGAAAGGCATTAGCCCCCGCACATGGTATCAGCGCAAAAAAACGCTGCAATCCTTAAAGCTCAGTCTGGGGATATGGGGGGTGTTACTGCTCTTGCTCTGCGCCCTTATTTATATGTGGCACAGCAGAGCTGATATAATAACCAATAGCTTTTAATGCGTGGCACGCAGCTATAACCCGTCAATTATAAAAATGCGCTGCTGAAGCCATAAAATTGACGGGTAAGCGGCAAGCCAAATCCAGAAAAACCGATTAAGCCCAAACAAAAATGCATTAGCGAGGTGGAAAACCGCTGCACTCACAAGTCCGATAATCAGCGTGGGTAGCGTCAATAAGCTCAAAGGAAAAGCCAGTTCAAACCCCATCACCGCCCATGAGGCGGCGCATAATAAACGCGGCTTATCTGCCAAGCCCCGCAGTCTTTCACTTACTGGATAAGCGGAAAAACAAAACACATCTTGCAAAGCACGACCCGTGCGCCATTCAGGATTCATAATCTTAACCCAGCCCGCACTGAAATAAGACCATATTAATTGCAGCGCTAAATAGCCGAAAACATATTCCTGCCATTGCACATTCGGCATAAAATTGACAAGAGACAAACAGCATAAGATCAATAAGCTCATACGGTCACTGCCCCCATTATAAGGGCCTTGAAAGCGTTTAAGAATACAGAGCGCATGAGCCACCAATCCAAGGCAGACCAGCGGTACCCAAAGCCCCGCCACCAATAAAGCGCTTAACACAATACGCGGTAGAAATAGGCCCTGTTCATCTTTTGGCGCAGATAAATGCTCAACGCTTTGCTGTATCAAGGCGAGACCGAGCATTATTTCGGTTAAACGTATGGCGAGTTCTAAATTCACGGCTCGGTGCCTTCTGAGATTTTATAAACAGGCGAAAGGTAAGTTATGGATTTCTCTAAATCTTCACCTTCACGCCGAATAAATATTAATCTGAATTGAAAATAAGGCATCGCGGCGATATCAACATTGCGCATTTTAAGGTCGGTTATGATGCGCCTGCGTATTTCTTGGCGGCTATGCTCTGTCGGGTGATCCATTAAGCGCTCAGCGCAGCTCACTAAAAACAGTGATTCATTCCAGAGAGGATTCCAAAACAGGCGTTTGAGCATGGCGCTTAATGATAGATATTCTGGTCTTGGGCGAAATTCTTGCCATTCATCTGATCGACCGTCTTCCGCTTTCAGCAAAGTAAATTCAATACGCGGCGAGGCCTCCACCGTTTCAAAAAAGCGCCAAGACGGTATTAAGGCGGGTAACAGCAGTTTTACGCTTCCAAGCATGTTTTTAACACTTGGCTATGGTGATCTATGTGATCGCTTATGAAGCTTTGAATAAAATAATAGCTATGATCATAGCCCGCATGCAGGCGCAGATTAAGCTTTTGCTGAACCTTCAAACATGCCGTTTCAAAAAGCTGTGGTTTGAGCTGTTCTTCCAAGAAAGGATCATCAAGCCCCTGATCAATCAAAATCTCAGCGTTATTTTTCGGGCTCTGCGCTGCCTGCACCAAAGCGCATGCATCATGTTTTGCCCATATTTCAGTGTCATCACCTAAATACCCCCTAAAAGCTTTTTGCCCCCACGGCACTAAGCTTGGGGCAACGATCGGCGAAAAGGCAGAGGCCGATTTATAAAGATCTGGATATTTGAAATACAAGCTCAGCGCGCCATGCCCGCCCATAGAATGCCCCATCACGCTTTGCGCATTATGCATTAATGGAAACTCAGCGCAGACCAGTTTATTCAGCTCTTCGCTGATATATGTTTCCATTTGATAATGGCTATCCCACGGCGCGCATGTCGCATTAATATAAAACCCTGCGCCTTTACCAAAATCATAGGAATCTGCATCATCGGGCACATCATTGCCGCGCGGTGATGTGTCTGGCGCAATAATCGCTAATCCCGCTTTAGCTGCCGCGCCATAAGCACCGGCCTTGGTGGTGAAATTATCATGGCTACAGGTCAGCCCTGATAAAAAGGTGACAAAGGGGACGATTTGCCTTTGTGCCTGTGGCGGTAGAAAGACAGAAAAACGCATCGTTGATTTTAACGCGGCGCTTTCATGCTCGCATATGTGTAAAACGCCGCCGAAACATCTATGGCTTTCAATCTTTTTCATTAATACAGCACCACACTGCGAATGCTTTTGCCTTCATGCATTAAATCAAAGGCTGTATTAATTTCATCCAAGGGCATTGTATGAGTGATTAAGTCATCAATATTGATTTTACCATCCATATACCAATCAACAATTTTCGGCACATCTGTACGTCCACGCGCCCCGCCAAAGGCCGAACCACGCCAAACGCGGCCCGTTACTAATTGAAATGGCCGCGTGGCAATCTCTTTGCCCGCGCCCGCAACGCCAATAATCACACTTTCGCCCCAGCCTTTATGGCAGCATTCCAATGCTTGGCGCATCAAGTCAACATTGCCGATACACTCAAAGCTATAATCAACGCCGCCACTGGTCAGGTCGCAAATCGCCTCAACAACATTCGGGGTTTCTTTTGGATTGATAAAATCCGTCATGCCGAATTTTTTAGCGAGCGCCACTTTGCTCGGGTTAATATCAATGCCGATAATACGGCTCGCGCCGACCATGCGCGCGCCTTGGATAACATTGAGGCCAATACCGCCAAGGCCAAAGACCGCAACGGTAGAGCCCGGTTCAACTTTGGCATCAAACACAACCGCGCCAATGCCTGTTGTGACGCCGCAACCAATATAGCAAACTTTTTCAAAAGGCGCGTCTTTGCGAATTTTCGCCACAGCGATTGCAGGCAATACAGTAAAGTTCGAAAATGTCGATGTTCCCATATAATGGAGTATGGGCTTACCGTTTAAAGAAAAGCGGCTTGTGCCATCTGGCATAAGCCCGGCCCCTTGTGTGGAGCGAATAGATTGGCATAAGTTAGTTTTCGGATGTAAACAATAATCACATTCGCGGCATTCAGGCGTATAAAGCGGAATCACATGATCACCCACCTTAACAGACGTTACCCCAGCGCCAATTTCACGAACAATACCCGCGCCTTCATGCCCCAAAACAACAGGAAATTCACCTTCTGGGTCATCACCAGATAATGTGAACGCATCTGTATGGCATACGCCTGTAGCCATGTTTTCGACAAGGACTTCACCGGCTTTTGGTCCTTCTAAGTCTAAGGTTTCAATAACCAAAGGGCTTCCAGCTTTATAAGCGATCGCAGCGCGCGTTTTCATGTGTTTTTTCCTCAGTTAAAATATCCAACAAACTGCAAAATAGATGATTCAGGATCACGGGGCAAGGCGCGTATTTAGTCCAATTCCAAATAAGAGACTATTTTTTGCGGCAGAGATATACCCTCTTGAGCCCATAAAGCAGCATTAAGGCTCTCGGGGCTATGATCAGCACCCTCAAGCAATACCACATCATAAACTGCGCCTGAGCGTTCAAAAACGCCTTGCGTATATTCTTGTGATTTATAATTGGTTTTTTTATTGATGCCTTTAACCGTGTAGCCGCCCCGAACAGGAAGGTTAAAGTCTTCTACACCATGAATATTCATGATGTGCCGGCCTTTTGCCTGCGGGCAAGATTGACGTTCAAGCTGCAATGTCCCTGATAAAGATACAGCGCTTTTATAAAGCTGTGTTTCACACATAATACGCTGCGTCATCATTCCACCATTAGAGTGACCTGTGCCATAAACGTGCTTTGGGTCAATGCCATATTGACGATGCATATAATCAATCAGCTTGTTTATATAGCCGATATCATCAACCTTATTTTTTTCGGGAAGACCACAACAACCGCCCGCATTCCAGCCGCCTCTTTTCCCTGAGGTGATGCGCGAGACTTTTGTGCCATTGAGATAAACAACAATGAAACCATGCTTGTCTGCCAAAGGCTCTAGGCCAATATAATTTTGTATTTGTTCCGCATTACCCATACCGCCATGTAAAACAACAAGTAAGGGCCTGTTTTTTGCTACAAAAGGGGCGGGGGGCGTATAAACAATAAAACTGCGTCGATTAATACTGCCTTGCTGGCTTTGACCTGCACCTTTTTGATAAAGGCCTTTTGTTGATCCAGAATCGCTATTTTTATTCTGCGCTCTTTTCTCCATGACTTTTTTTATAAGGCGCCCTTTACTTTGATCCGCATAAGCAGGTAGCGAGGTCAACAACAAGCCGTACATCACCAATATGGGGAATTTTCGGCGAAAAGATTTCAAATAAGCCATGAACGCTCCTCATTATTCTTTTTATATTAAAAATCATAACATAAAAGGCCTTAAGTTTGGCATCCCTATATCTTTTCAAGGAGATTATGCTCAGTATTTATGATATTAATACAGCAGAACAACAAAACGAGGAAAAATCCATGAAAGTAAATTTTGATATAGAATGCACGCCTGAAGAAGCCCGTAAGTTTTTAGGGCTGCCCGATGTGGCGCCGATGCAAGAAAAACTTATGCAGGAATTGCAAGAACGCCTCGAAGAAAATATCCGCGCGGTTAGCGTTGAAGAGCTTATCCGTACATGGATGCCTGCGACTATGCAAGGCATGGGGCAAGGTATGGGCCAAAATATGAGTCAGGGCATGAACCAAGGTTTTACCGATATGCAAAAAATGTTCTGGCAGCAAATGGGGATGGCGGCTTCTGGCGCGGCGACAAAAAACAGCGCCGACGATGAAGATAAGGATAAGAAAGATAAATAAGCGGAAGGGTCATTCAACTTATTTATTTTATTCTTTTTGGCATTTGAATACGGTATTTATCTATGCGCTAATGATTGTGAAAACAGCGCAATCTGCTAAACTCTCTCGCTGATATTGAATCTGGCTCGTCAGTAGCGTTGAGCCTAAGAAAGTTATAATTCGTGAAACACACTATTTATGCATTATCAACCGCGCCAGGCACAAGCGGCGTTGCCGTTATTCGGGCTTCTGGGCCGCAGGCGCTTGCAGGCCTTGCTGCGCTTACGCAAAAACCCGTGGAGGCTTATCAACCGCGCCGCACCTATTTGCGTAAACTTTTCCGTCCAAGCGATTCATATGTAATCGACCAAGCGATGGTTATCGCTTTTCATGGCCCACACAGCTTTACTGGCGAAGATGTGGTGGAATATCACATTCATGGTGGGCTTGCCGTACGCAATATGGCGCTGGCGGCTTTATCGACCCTATATGGCCATCGCATGGCTGAGGCGGGCGAGTTCTCACGCCGGGCTTTTCAAAATGATAAAATGGATTTAATTGAGGCCGAAGGCATTGCTGATTTAATCCACGCCGACACCGAAGCGCAGCATCGCCAAGCGCTTATTCAATTAGAAGGCAAATTAAGTGCCGTATATATTGATTGGGCGGATCGTTTGAAAAACATGCTTGCTTATATGGAAGCTGATATTGATTTTTCCGAAGATGAAGACCTTGAAGACACAGCCTTTTCAAAAATGCGTGATAAGCTCGGCGCACTGAGCGATGAAATCGCGGATCATTTAGATGATAACCGTCGCGGTGAGCGTTTGCGCGAAGGCGTGCAGGTTGTGATTATTGGTGCGCCTAATGCAGGAAAATCCTCCTTATTAAACGCGCTGGCTAAGCGCGACGTCGCTATAGTCTCGGAAATGGCGGGTACAACGCGCGATGTGATTGAGACGCATTTGGATTTGGGCGGCTACCCCGTGACTTTAGCCGACACAGCGGGACTAAGGCCAGAACAGCTTGATGCCCAAGGCGGCAGCAACGGTCATGATATGATTGAAAGCGAAGGCATACGCCGCGCAATTGAACTTGCCCATAAAGCGGATATAAAACTGCTGATGTTTAACGGCACAGAAATGCCTGACTTAGATTTAAATACATTGCAGCTCAATGATGACAACGCCCTGATCATTGTTAATAAAATCGATTTATATGATGGCCCGATCCCCAATATTGCCGATAAAAAACCGATTTGTATTTCTGTTAAAGAAGAAGAAGGCATAGACCGCCTTTTGGTGCGCTTGACTGAACGTATTGCAGGGATATTTGGCGACCGAGAATCCCCGACAATTACCCGCGCGCGCCACCGTGAAGCGCTGCTTGATGTTCGTGAATCATTATTGCGCGCCTTAGCGATTGATCTCCCCGAACTTGCCGCTGAAGATATGCGCCTTGCGATGCGCGCTTTGGGACGCATTACAGGCCGCGTCGATGTTGAAGACCTGCTTGATGTGATTTTCCACGATTTTTGTATCGGTAAGTAGTTTATTTCATGAATAGAGCATAAAAAAGGGCGCAATCAGCCCCCTTTTTCGTATTAATTTCAAAACAACACTTAAATACTTCTATTAAGTATTAAGCGGCTGTTTCCTGTGATTTTTTAGCAAAGCGCTGCATATACATCGCTTGGAAATCAACAGGGTTCAGCAATAATGGGGCATAACCACCTTGCTGCGTTATGTTACCCAAAATTTGACGCGCAAATGGGAAAGCTTGGCGTGGCACTTCGATTAACAAAAATGGGTGATGTTGATCTTCTGGCAGGTCACCGAGTGATACAGTCACGCCATAAGCGATTTCTGCGATAAAGGCCACTTCGCCATCACGTTTCGCTGTCGCAGAAAGTTTCAAAACCACTTCGTATAAATTCTTTAATTTTTCGTCTTTCACAGGGTTAGATTCCATTTGGATATCTATGTCCATTTCAGGCTGTGATTTACCAGCACGTAGGCTTTCAGGCGCTAAAGGGTTTTCAAAAGAAAGATCCTTAATATATTGCGCGTGGATCATTACAGGCACTGTTGGCTCTGTTGCGGTCGTTTCAACGGCTGTTGTTATATCTTTATCGCTCATGTTCAATCTCTATCAATTTGGAGGTTATTTAACTGTTAACGGTATTACCATGCAGAGCCTGTAAACTCAAGCATTGGCTGTAATAATCTTGTGCAATGCGTGCATATCATTATATGATCGAGAGTGTTTTTATCGAATATTTTATAATGTGCATAATCATATGTTGGGTTTTTGTCCCGAAACGACTATAATGGAGTTCTATGTGATTTATAAATCAAACAAGGATTAAATTAAGTGCAAACCGATATTCTTATTTACGCAGTGATTGCCGCTGTACTCGTTATCTGGCTACGTAATGTTTTGGGTACGCGCAACAGCGATGAACAACAACGCCCTAACCCTTATTTAGATGTTAGCGCCAAAGTCGAAAATATTGTCGGCATTGATGGCCTCCCTTTCGCGCAAGCTGAAAGCGCCGCTTTAAAGAAATTAGATTTATCAGATGAAGTCAGCACGCAAGTTGAAGCTCTAACACGCTCTATGCGTGATTTTGACCCTGTTAAATTGGTTGAAAACGCCAAAGATGCTTTTGTTATGGTCGTTGAAGCGTTTGCCAAAGGCGAAAAAGACGTATTAGAAATGCTGCTCGCGCCTAGCGTATGTAAATCATTTACGCAAGTTATTGATGAGCGTAGTAAAAAAGGCGAAACCGTCTCAACAGAAATTCATGCCGTGCGTAAAGCTGAGTTAATTGACGTCTCAGAAAAAGATGGCTTTGCTTATGTCTCTATCCGTTTCACAGCCGATGAAACCTGCGTTATTAGTGATAAAGACGATAAAATCATTGCAGGTGACCCTGAACGCATTACTGAAATGGTTGATGTTTGGGTCTTTGGTCGCAAAATCAAATCAAAAGAGCCAACATGGCTTGTTTATGAAACACGCGATGATGAAGTCGAAGATCATAAAACGCCTATTCCTGATACATCTGAATAGACAATCAACATACGTGCCGCCCATTCTTGTGCAAGATTATGCTTGAAAACAAGGGGGCGGTTCACGATGTTCGCGCAGCTTATTCTATTTTATAGTTAAGAAAAATGATAATGGCTCAGCTTCTCTCCCTTTCGCTTTTACGCTCAACGATTCTCCCCCTTAAACCTCAGTCTAAGACCTTCGGGCTTTGTGCTTTTCTTGGGCTTATTTTGATGGTTTCTGCTTGTGATAAAAAAGAGGATGAAGCCATGCGCGCCATTTTGAATTTACAACCAACCAGTTATGAAAGCCTTACAGGCTGGCGCGATGATAATCAGCAGCAAGCTTTAGCCGCCTTTAAAAATTCATGCGCGCCGATTGCGGCCTCAAAACGCCAAGGCGATTTTGATGGTGATGATCCACGTTTTGGCACTTGGGATCAATGGCGTTCTATCTGTGCTGATTTATCGCAAGCGATAATCTCAGATGATCAAGATGCGCGACTGTTTTTTGAAACACATTTCACCCCTTATCAAGCCTGGGCTAACGACGAAGATGATGGTTTGTTTACAGGCTATTATGTGGCCTCACTCAATGGCGCTGCCAGCCCTGATGCTCGTTATAAATATCCGCTCTATGCCAAGCCAGATGATTTGGTAATGGTTGACCTTGGCGAATTCCGTGATGACTTAAAAGGCCGCCGCATTGCCGGCATGGTAAAAAATGGCCGCCTGCGCCCTTATGCCGACCGCGCCACTATTGAAGATAAAGGCCTCGATGTTGAAGTCTTACTTTGGGCTGATGATTTAGTCGATGTGTTTTTCTTACATATCCAAGGCTCTGGCCGCGTCACGATGCGCAAAGATACAGATCAAGCAGATACCGCCGAACAAAGCGCGTATAGATTTGTCGGTTATGCAGGGCAAAACGGTCACCCTTATCACGCTATTGGTAAGTTTTTAATTCAAGATGAACAGATTAGCCGCGAAGATATGTCGATGCAGGCGATACGTGAATGGCTTAAAAACAACCCTGATAAGGCCGAAGACCTTCTGAACAAAAATCCCTCTTATGTGTTTTTCAGAGAATTAGATCGCGAAGGCGCAGTTGGCGGGCAAAATATAGTGCTGACCCCTGAGCGCTCTTTGGCGATTGATCATACATATTATCCTTATGGCCTACCGATTTGGCTCGATGCGGCGCATCCTGCCGAAGACAATGCGCCATTGCGCCGTTTAATGATTGGACAAGATACGGGCGGCGCTATTCGCGGCCCTGTACGCGGTGATGTATTTTGGGGTTATGGCGCGCAGGCCGAAGCCTTGGCAGGGCAAATGAAATCCGCCGGTAAAATGACGATCTTACTGCCGCGTTAAAGCGTTTTAAGGCCCCCCAAGGTTTTTTTAAGATGCTGTATATTTATTATCAATGTCAAACAAAGCGAGCGCGTCATCTTGGCTTTGCTGTAACACCGCCATATCAAAGCCGTCTATCATTTCATTAAAAACGCGATACCAATTCACTTCCGCTTTTAAGTGCAAAAAGACTGAGCCTAGCCCCAGCGCAGCGCGATCCATAAAGACAAATTCGCGCGGCACAGTAATGCCGCCAAGGTCACGTAAGCGCTCATGGACTTTTTCGGCGGTTTCGCGGCCATAGACGCCATTATTAACTTCGCCAATGGGGCGTATTTTATCTTCCATTAACGGCCCATAAAGGAAGCCCGCCCAGACATTAAGCGTTTCAATATGGGCTTTGCTTAACCCCTCAAAGCCCCAGCTTTCATAAGCTTCAACCGCAAGATCATCATTTTTTGTCATTAAGGCTTTATATAAAGTGATTACACCTTGAACAAATTTAGGCGGAAAAATCCGCACGCAACCAAAATCCAGTAAATTGATAGAAAGATCGTCACGCACGGTGTAATTCCCCAAATGAGGGTCGCCGTGAATAATGCCGTAATGATATAAAGGCACATACCACGCCTTAAACATATTTAGCGCCAGTTGATTACGCGTTTCTTGGTCGCTCTCAACATAATTCATAATTTTATGGCCGTCTTGCCATGTCGCGGTTAACAACCGATTAGTCGAGTGTGATTCAATAACTTCTGGCACATGAACATTTGGCTCATCCCGTAGCATATAGCCATAGAGTTTCATGTGCTGCGCTTCGAGCTCATAATCAAGCTCTTCAAATAATCGCGCCGCTAATTCACTGTGAATATGCTGGGTTGAAATGGTTTTATCGTAACGTGCATAAATAGAAAACATTAATTTGAGCTGCTTTAAATCGGCATCAATGGCGGAGTGCATATCAGGATATTGCAGCTTACAAGCGACGATTTGACCGTCATGTAGCTCAGCCTTATGCACTTGCCCCAATGAAGCGGCGGCGGCGGCATCATGTTCGAAATGTTTAAATTTAGCCGGCCATTCAGGGCCAAGCTCGGTGCGCATACGGCGCTTTACAAACGGCCAGCCCATAGAGGGCGCTTCGGATTGCAGGCCTTGAAAAGCTTTGGCATATTCAGGTGGCAGCGCTTCGGGGATGGTCGCTAAAATTTGACCGACCTTCATCAAAGGGCCTTTTAAATTACCCAAAGCGGCGGTGAGTTGATCCGCGTGCTGCGCTTGATCAATTTTTAAACCTAGAAATTTATCAGCGGCAAGGCGCGCCCCTAATCCGGCCATTGTTGCAGAGACACGGCCATAGCGCATACTACGCTGGGCTAGGTTGGATTGGTCTTCTTTTGTTTCGCTCATAATAAACACGATGCTCATTGGTTGCAGGTTGATCTATAATAAAATGTAGTGTACGCGGAAAAGGTCAAGTGTAAAGCGGGAAAAGAATAGAGTTTGGATGATTATCTATGCTATTCTTATTCACAGGAGTTAAAAATATGAACGCAACATGTCAAATTAAAGATCAAATTTTAGAAGCCGCCTTGCCTGAAATCGTATTTGATGGCTGGCAAGATCTAACGATTTACCGCGCCCTTGAAAAAGCAGGTTTAGAGCGCGAAGTCTATGAAGCGGTTTTCCCTCATGGTATTTCCAGTGTTATTCAGCATTTTTCCGATTGGACAGACCGTCAAATGCTTATACGCCTTGAAGAAACCAATATAGAAGACATGCGCATACGTGATCGCATTCGCCGCGGCGTAACAACCCGCCTTGCGGTGCTTGAACCTCATAAAGAAGCGGTGCGCAGCGCCATGAATTATTGGGCCGTGCCCTATAGAAGCGCCAAAGCGGGCAAAAACCTTTGGCATAGCGCTGATCGTATTTGGCTTTGGGCGGGGGATGTATCGCATGATCATAACCGCTATACTAAGCGTGCATTACTCTCTGGCATATTGGCCTCGACAACGTTTACATGGCTGCAAGATGAGAGCACAGATCAACAAAAGACACAGGATCATTTAGATAAGCGCATTGATAATGTGATGCGCTTTGGTAAGCTTCTTGGTAAAATTAAATGCTCTAAAAATAAAATGAAAAAAACAGCATAGATTTGGAATTATTCATGCAAAAAGCTTTAAAAAGAACACTCTTATTATCCGCCTGTATACTGGGTCTAAGCACCGCTCATGCGACTAATGTCAACGCAGAATCTCTCAAAGAAAAAATCAGCGGGCTGTTTTCAAAAACAGAGGGTGACGGCGTTTTAAAGCCGCATGAAACATTAAGAGCGCCCTTTGATACAGATGGCCAGTTGAATAATAGCAAGAAAGATTCACTGATGTTTTTGTATGACAAGGAATTAACAGGCAATAATGACGGCAATATATTAGCGCGCGCGCATCGTACTGATGCGCAAATGTCAGAATGGGCAATGGCGGTTGTCACCAATTTACTGAGCTTTGATTACCGCGAAGCGCAAGGGCATATTAACAAATATCAGGTCTTATTTGACCGCCCCGCTTTACATCAATACATTGAATCTATTAACAAATCTGACATTGTACGCGCCATGAAACAAAATGGCTGGATCAGTGTTGCTATGTTTGAAGACATGCCTTTGGTTCAGAATAAAGCTAATTTTCAAGGCTCATATCGATGGACGTTTGACTTCCCCGTCAGTGTTACATTCCGTGACACAAGAAGAAACGCCCCTAAAGATGCGAGCCTTCGTACAATCGTTATGAACATCAAAATGCGTGCCGCGCGCGTCAGCCCTGAAAAAGGCCTTGATGGCGTTGTGCTTGAATCATGGGCGATGGAGCGCATTAAATAAATAGACTAAAGAATTCGCACTTAATTCACACTGAGCAAAAAAATACCCCTTAGAAGCGAAGCTTCATAAGGGGTTTTTAGTTTCAGGGAGTATGCACATAAACGTTAAGGAGAACAAATCCAACGCTTAAGTAATTCTGTTAGGGGCGAAAAGCGGGAAATGCGATTACATTATCCGTTTGCCCGATTGTCTGAGTATTAGACGCGGCCTTTTGAGCTGTGAGCTTACCCGTAAATTTATTTGTCAGGGTTTCCTCTGCATTATAAATGCTTTCAATCTCATCAAAACTTGGCAATGCGGCGCTAACATTTTTCATTTTATCAAACTCACTAAGAAGAGCCTCTGAAATAAGCTGATGCGCATTAGACTGAATTTGGAAAACGCGTAATAATTGCTTGCTGGTTTCATCAATAGCAGAAGAAGACTGCACAATAACGATCATCTCGTTTAAGGCCTCTAAATCTTCAGGTAAGGTAGACAGCAAGTCATAAACCAAGTCATTATCAACTTCGCCATCAATATTATCGGCATTTTTAAGCCAGAGCGGGGCATATTCTGCGACATATTGGCGCGCTTGTAGCGTTAACGTCCCCATTAAAGGTGTTTTACGAATACCGTGATAATAACCAAGCTCAGCGATGCTGACTGCCATAGCGAGAAAAGCCGTGTCGGGTTCCATATCGGACAAAATTTGGTGCAGAGCAAGACTTTCATCTTCTTCTAACGTGCGTCCTTCCATCAAAATTTCTGATACTGCGACAGGGGCAACAAGCTTCGCCATCAGCAGCGCTGTTTGTTGATCTGTTAACCGTTCGACTGATTTTATTTGTCTCATTATTTCTAACCCTAATTATTTTTCACTAACCCAAAAGTGTTTTTCTTCGTTAGAACCAGTTTTAGCGTAAAAAAGTTAGCAACAGATTAACAAGGGCGAGATAATGTAAAAAACGTATCATTGACATAAAACAAAGATTTCGCTATGACATAATATAAAAATATAAGGGGGGGGGGAACAATATGCATAACCAAGCAGAGTCTTTAGCTGATCTAACTTCCGTGGGCGATATAAAGCTTATGGGGTATTTACCCTTAGATACGATTAAACAGCGCGGTGGTGACGTTGGCGCGCTGCGCGAAACACTCATCAATAAGGGGTTACAGACATTTATTCTAACTGAGGAACTCTGCCCCGTAACATCAGGGGCATTATGCGCCTTTAATCAAGCCGCTTTACAAAAATATTTAAACTGGCCAGACCATCAAACCATTTTAAAGACCCATAACTGGCCCAAAAATGCGGATGAATTTGCGCGGGCAACGCTGGTGCATACAGCGCCACCGGGCAAGCTCTATGATTTGATAGCTTTGTGTTACTTCGATAAGCGCCCACAATACAGAGACTATTGCGCCATGCCAGGCGGCCCATATCCGTGGCCTAAATTATAAGTACTTTATAACGCCTTACTTATATAAGTGTAGTAGTGAGTATAAAAGCCGTTATATATAGCGCTCAGCCCAGCTCGCGATTAATCGTCCCGCATATTCAGCGTCTTCTTTACGGCTTAATAAATGATCAGCATCATCTAAAGACACATAGCTTTTTGGATGCTGCGCCCACGAGAATAACTGCCCTGCGCTTTCAATGCCGACCGTTCTATCAAGCGGCGCATGCATAACCAATAAAGCTTTTTTAAGGGTTTTAACGGCATTTTCTAATTTGATGGACCCGATATCGTCAAGAAATTGTTTTTTGATTGTGAAAGGCCGCCCGACCAGACAAACATCCGCCTCGCCTTCGCGCATAATCGTTTCTATATCTTTTTTAAAATTATGGGCGACATGGCCGACATCGGCGGGGGATCCGATTGTGACAACGGCTTTGGCTTCACTTATATATTGTGCCGCCGCCAGCACCGCTGAGCCACCAAGCGAATGGCCAATTAACAAAGCAGGGGCTTGTAAATGCTCACGCATATAGTCAGCCGCCGAAATTAAATCCGCAACATTCGACGTAAAATTGGTGTTTGAAAAATCCCCCTCACTCGCACCAAGCCCTGTAAAATCAAAACGCAGCACCGCAATGCCATGCTCTTTAAGCGTTTTTGCGATTCGCCCCGCAGCAAAGACATCTTTAGAGCACGTAAAGCAATGAGCAAATAAAGCATAGGCTTTTATTGCTCCATCAGGTTTATCAAGGCGCGCGGCGAGCTTTTCTTGCGCGCTGCTTAGGAAGGTAATTTTATGCATGTTCATCCTTGTTGAGTGTTTGCTTTAAAGCTTCTTAATTATATGCGCTTACCAATATAGGTCTATAAAGACTTATATCCATAGCAAAGCCAAACAAGGGTATAAATCTATGGCATGAAGTTAGGGAAGCTGTCTTTTGTGACTTTCTCAACAATAAGCATAAATTCACTTTCTGTGCCCCCAGCGCTTAGAAAATCTTGTGATAAGCTCTTTATTTTTTCTATCGTAGTGTCCACTTCATTTAAGAAAACCGTATCGGTCTCAAGGCCTTTATCATTTTTCATACGGTTGGCTTGATAGGCAAGTTCGTTAAATTGCTCAGCGAGCTTAGGCTCGTAAGTATCAACAAGCGCTTTATCTATATCGTTAAAATCCTGTGCGTGTCCCATTATATGTATTCCCTGTTTTATAGCTTATTTTTTAATAATAATATACAAGAGCGCGCTTTACGCAACCCAAACCAACAAAAAATCCTTTATAATCAACCGTAGACGCTGAGCTATTATGCTGTTTTTATATTTTTATTGTCTTTGCACTCAATCACAAGTATAAATTATGCACTAATTACAAGAGAATGCTGAATAATGGTTGCTGAAGTCAAAACCGTTGCTTTTCAAGGCCTAGATGTTCTTGATATTGAAGTACAAGTACAGATAGCCTCGGGATTGCCTGCCTTTACGATTGTTGGCCTACCCGATAAAGCTGTGGCGGAAAGCAAAGAGCGTGTGCGCGCAGCCCTACATGCGCTTGGCTTATCATTACCAGCCAAACGCTTAACCGTGAATTTAGCGCCTGCCGATGTCGCTAAAGAAGGCTCGCATTATGATTTACCGATTGCCCTCGGCCTGCTCGCGGCGATGGAGATTATTCCCAAAGAAGAATTATTCACCTATGCGGCGCTTGGCGAATTATCTCTTGATGGGCGTTTGCGCGCGGTCTCTGGCGTTCTGCCCGCTGCTATGCATATTAATGCTCAAGACCTAGGGCTGATTTGCCCTAAAGGCTGCGCTGCCGAAGCGCGATGGGCGGGGGATGTTGAAATCATCACCGCTGACAGTCTGTTGCAACTCATTAATCATTTCAAAGGCACGCAGCTTATCGCTGATTATCAGGCCGATCCCGCATTAGCCGCGCAAGAAGCCGACGAAGCACAGAGCGGTAATAAGCACGCACAAATTCCAGATATGGCACAAATTAAAGGACAAGAAAACGCCAAACGGGCTTTGGAGATTGCCGCGGCAGGCGGCCATAATATTTTGATGGTTGGGCCGCCCGGATCAGGGAAATCAATGATGGCTTCTGCCTTGCCGGGCATATTGCCTGATTTATCACCACGTGAATCTTTAGAAGTTTCCATGATCCATTCTTTAGTCGGGGCTTTGCCCGCGGGTGGCATTATGCGTCGCCGCCCTTATCGTGACCCGCATCATTCAGCCTCGCTGCCTGCGTTAATAGGCGGCGGTCATAAAGTCCGGCCAGGAGAAATATCGCTCGCGCATCATGGGGTTTTGTTTCTCGATGAATTACCAGAATTTCAACGCGCGGCTTTAGAATCTTTGCGTCAGCCCTTGGAAACAGGCGAAACCTTGGTCGCCCGCGCCAATATGCACGCTACCTTCCCCGCGGAATTTCAGTTAATCGCCGCTATGAACCCATGTCGCTGTGGCTATATGGGCGATGCAGAGCGTGAATGTGCGCGCGTGCCGCGCTGCGGGCAAGATTATCAAAGCAAAATATCAGGGCCGTTTTTAGATCGGATTGATTTGCAAATTGATGTGCCGGCTGTATCGCTCGCAGATATTACCTCGGCGCGTCAGTCTGAATCATCAAGCGAGATAAGAGCGCGGGTTGTCTCTGCCCGCCACTTGCAAGATAGCCGCGCGAATGGTCAAGGTGGAGAAGTAGAAAAAACACTCAATGCGCGCTTAACACCCAAACAGATGGAGCGTTTTTGCTGTCTTGCCCCAGACGCACAGGCTTTACTTAGCCAATTTGCGGAAAAAATAAAAATGTCCGCGCGCGCTTATTATCGCCTGTTACGCGTTGCTCGCACCATTGCTGATTTAGAAGCCCATGGCGAAAATAGTTTATTAAAGCACCATATAGCCGAAGCGATATCCTATCGCCGTAACTTCTAAACCTTAGCGTATCAGCAGCATTAATCAGTATTTTTACGCCAAATTAAAGCCGATAGCCCCCTCTATACCGTTAATATCATTTGCAAATTATGCATAATTAGCATATAATTTTTATGTATATACGGGGTTTTCATATTTTATTAATGTTTTTCACATAGGATATAAAAACAACATATCTTGATTATATTGATTTAGCCGTTTACTACGCAGATCCATCAAGATGATAATTTTAGGAGATAGACGTGAGTTATAGTGACTTCCCATCAGCGCCAAACCTTAAGGCACAAGCCGGTCAATTTTTTGATACGACAAAGTCAAGCGCGGGTGTTAACGTCCAGCAAGAACTTAAAGGTTCCGCATCTGTTGCTTCGGGCAGCAAGCAAGATATGGCCCGCATGAATGAAGCAGCCGACCAAATGAAACAACGCGCACAAGCCAATGGTGGAGAAGCCTCTATCGGTACAGGCCGCGCGGCTACTGGTATGGTTATGCAAGAAGGCTTGTCTTATGGCGCCGTCTTTGTCGCGGGCATGATCAACCCTGCTTTGGGTGTAGGCGTGGCTGTTATGGCCGGCATGAATACAGCCAAAACACTACAAGCCAGCATGAACAAAAATTCAAGCTTTACCGCACCTGAAGATATCGGTAAAGGCAGCAAAGCAGATGCTAAGGCTTCTGCTAATGATGACATATCGTATAAATCAAGCGGTGGTAGCGAGACCTCTTTGCAGTCGGTCGCACAAAACTCATTCCAAGATGGCGCAATGATGCCTTCTATGATGCCTACTTATGAAGAAGATAAACCACAATATGCAGATGGTTATTTTGCCAGCGCTGCTGAGTATGACAAGATGTACGATGGTATGATTTCTGACGGCAGCTCACCTGAAGATATTTACACCATGGCTATGAATCTAGAAGACAATCCTGATTACCAAGCCTTGCAGCGCCAAATACATCAACATGATGTCTTACGTCCGCAAAATTTGCATGCTGTCGCCGCAAACAGCCCATCAATGGGCATGTCTTAAGGATAGTTAGATACCTTATAAGTTAGGTGCACCTTGTCTCTTTGCTGAGATAAGGTGAAGTGATGCTAGAAATCTCCAAATTAAAACAATTTATCATTTTTTATTAGATCTATACGGTGTATAATTTATCAGACTTCGTGTCGCCAATATAATTATTAGGTATGTGGGTTTTTAAATTATGGAATATAATGACGATGTAGAAATAGCTCATGGCTATGCTTTAAAAGTGCTTGCGCGATTAAAAAAGCTCGGCATTCCAATGTCCCCTGAAAATTTTGAGTTATGGTACGTTTATTATGCGCGCCAAAACACCGAAGTCGTCAATGCGATTGATGAGCGCATAAAAGCCGGTGAAGACTTATCACAGATTTTTTGTTACGAAACACATAAAGCCCATTTAAAAGATAACATCAATGATGAGCTTGTCCGCGAAGCTGGCAATAAAATCACCAAAACGATAAGCCAAGTCTCTGGCATGGTGCGTGATGTAAAAGTCACAACGCAGCAATATGGCGAGAGCTTAAATGGTGCCAACGTGTCTTTGACAGGCACAGAAGATGTTGAAGAATTAAAAGAAATATTAGCCAATGTAACGCGCGACACGCAACGCATGATCGAGCAAAACCAGCAGCTTGAACAAGAGCTTGACCAATCAAGCACTGACATGCAAGACCTGCAGCGTGACTTGGAATCCATCCGCAAAGAAGCGATGACAGACGGCCTTACAGGGCTCTCTAACCGTAAAAGCTTCGATACGATGATCGATTATGTGCATCGTAAATGCGATGAAGAAGATCAGATATTCACCTTGATGATGATTGATATTGATCACTTTAAAAACTTTAATGATACTTATGGCCACCAAGTAGGAGATCAGGTTTTGCGCCTTGTCGCCAAAACCCTCACTGATGGCATTAAAGGTAAGGATTTTGCCGCGCGTTATGGTGGTGAAGAATTTTCAATTATCCTGCCCGAATCCAACACAATAGCTGGAGAGGTTGTCGGTAACGCGCTGCGCAAAGCCGTCGAAAATAAAGAAGTTATAAACCGCAGCACGGGAGAAACGCTGGGGCGCATTACCATGTCTGTTGGCGTCGCACAATATAAGGGCGATGAAACCGTCGAAGAGCTGATAGAACGCGCCGATAAGGCGCTTTACCAAGCGTAAGATACAGGGCGTAATAAAGTTGTAATCGCCAAGTAAATATTTGTAAAAATGAAAGGCGTGACAGTTATTTATCTGTGCGCTATACTAACATCAAATCCCGTCAATTCTGAGGGGTATTTTGAGACCAAATTAAAGACTTTTTCATCGATTACAGGCTATAAAAATGCGCATATTATCTATAATTCTTATCGCCGCTGTCGTTCTTGGCGCAGGGTATTTCTATTTAAACATAACAAGTTATGAGCCCTCAACCGGTACTGAAATACAGGCGCTACCGGAACAAAAAATCGATGACCTTGTCGCAGCCAATAAAGCCCGCACAGAACAGCCTGGTGACGCCGTCGTCGTACAAGATAGCGCAGAAATAGCTAACGCGCGCGCCATAGCCACAGCTGCTTTTGAAACCTATAACACCTACCAACGCGACTTGCCAAAGCAAGCCCGCGAAAGCATGGTTTTACTCATGCGTTTAATGTCTAAAAATCGCCTACCGACACATTTTGTTAGCGTGAACCAATCAGGCTACGAACAAGAGGAACTGGTTTTCGAACCCCTCTCACTTGACCCTTTCAACGCGGTGAACTTGCGCCTTACACAAGGTCGCGCTATGTGTGATGACGTCGAGGGTAGCTCACAAGATCAAATAACCAAACGTTACACAGCTGAGCGCGATGAGTCAGGAAGACTGCGCTACCAATGCGTAGATCAAAGCTGCCCGAAGCATGAGTATTACGACATTATGGTGGGCGACATGCTCGCTAATAAATTTCTATGTGACCCTAAATTAAAGCCCCTTTCTGGCGACAAAATCTATCTTGGCGGCCCTGGTGATGACGTGATAAGACACACTATGGGCAACGTCATCGTTGATGGCGGGACAGGTAACGATTCTCTAACGCTTGGCCCCGGCCGTAAAATCATGATCTTCTCGCAAGCATGGGGTCAGGATCACATCACAATTGATTGCACTGGCGCGGAAATTGAAAAAAGCAAATTACCAGCCTTTGCAATTCCATGGAATTATGATTTCTCAAACTTCCTTGTCTTTGGTCAAGGCATTCAGCCTGAAGACCTTAAGTTTAATGGCTTAGAAATCGAACATGTGAGCTCTGGCGACAAAATCACCTTTAGTGATTACTGCTTTAATATTGTTTTCGCTGAAGACTTCCAAAGCGGCGGCGGCGTTCCTGCTAAAATAGACTAAGCATAACCAGATTAATCTGTATGGTGGCGAAATATTAAAGCGCGCC